>CAVQWX010000003.1:0-871536 GCA_963717765.1 uncultured Actinomycetes bacterium
TAATCGCCGAGTATCCGTCCGAGGTGGTCCGTGCTCGAGGTCGAAACAGAGTTCTCACAGAAGGGGCCGCATCGCCGTTAAACAACTCCAAGTTTGCGGCGTCACTCGTCTGCGAAAGAGCGCGGCCGAGTTTTCTTTGGGGGAGCCTTACATGCACACCCCGCGCCTCGTGCGCCAGCTCGAAAGGCAGGCGCTCCGCCGCCTCGCGTCGGTCGCCGGGCTACAGGACGAGGACCGTCACTTGCAGAAGGGCTGAAGACGGGTGAGGCGGCACCCGAAAGGGAGCGCCCCCGTCCCGCTCCTGCTGGTGCACCGTTACTGACGAGGGTCGGCCCACGGCAGGGGCTCGGGAGCAGCTGTAGGGTCACGCGGCCCCTTTCCAATCGAGGAGACAGCCGTGTCGATCACCCTGGCTCGCGAGCCGATCTCTGCGTATACCCGCGTCACGCCGGTCGGAGTGATCCTGGCCGCCGGAACGGGCACGAGGTTGAACAGCGCGTGCAAGCCGCTGTTGCGCGTCGCCGGCGTGACCCTGCTCGAGCGCGCCGTGGGGACGCTCCGGGAGGCGGGCGTGCAGCGCGTCATCGTCGTCGTCGGCCATGCGGGCGAGCTTGTCGAGCGCTTCGTCTCCGAGCGACGCCTCGACGTCGAGCTCGTCTGGAACGCGGACTTCCCGCGCGGGAACGGCTCCTCAGCCCTCATGGGCGGGCGCGCGGCAGGCCAGCGCTTCCTCGTCACAATGGCCGACCACATCGTCGATGCGGCCGCGCTCGCCCAGCTCGTCGCCTGCCCAGCGCGGCTCGCCGTGGCGGTCGACAGCCAGCCGCGGTACTGCGATGTCGCCGAGGCGACGAAGGTGCGCCTCGACGGCCGCCGCGTCGTCGACCTCGGCCGCGGGCTCGAGCGCTTCGACGCCGTCGACGCCGGCATGTTCGTCTGCGACACCGACCTGCTCCAGGTGGCCGAGCGCTCGATCGCGGACGGCGGCGGGAGCTGGAACGCGGTCAGGCGGCGCTGCATCGCCGAGGGCCACGAGCTCGAGGCAGTCGATCTGCAGGGGGCGTTCTGGATCGACGTAGACACACCGCAGGAGGCGCGGCGGGCGGAGTGGCTGCTCGTCGAGCGGGCGGCGGCCAAGCGCGCGGACGGCCCGGTCGCACGCCAGCTCAACCGCCGCCTGTCCCGCCCGCTCTCGCTCCTGCTCGTCCGCCACGGGGTCTCACCCACAGCCGTCACGATCGCGAGCTTCCTGCTCACCCTCGCCGCCGCCGCCACGCTCGCGCTCGGGAGCCTGTGGCCGCTCGCGCTGATCGCCGGCGGCGTCCTCGTGCAGCTCGCCTCCGTCTCTGACGGGGTTGACGGCGAGATCGCGCGCGCTTCACTGCGCACCTCCCCCTACGGCGGCTTCCTCGACTCCGTCCTCGACCGCGCCGGAGACGCTGCCGTCCTCGTCGGGCTGGCGGTGGCAGCCGGCCTGGACACGGCCACCTACGCGCTGCTCGCGGCCGCGCTCTTCGGCACGCTCCAGGTGCCGTACATACGCGCGAGCTACGAGGCGGCATTCGCGCGCCCGCTCCCGGCCTCGCTCCATCGCCTCGGCGCCGGCCGCGACGTACGCCTCCTCCTGATCGCCGTCTTCGCCGTCGCGCTTCAGCCCTTCCTCGGCCTCGCGGTCACGGCCGCGCTCGCGAACCTCGAGGCGGTGCGGCGCTTCGCCGCCGGCTGGCAGGCCCGCGAGTCCTCCGGCGTGGGCGGCGGGTAGGCGCGGCTCGAGAGGGTTCGATGATCGTGTGACTCCGCTTCCGAAGGCGCCGTTGCGTGGTCTCGGCGAGGCCCCCGCGCCCGCGGCGATCGCGAGCGGGGCGGCGGGGATTGGCCCACCGCCAGCACCACCCTGACGCTCGACGGGCTAGCGATCCTTGAAGCGTGCTGCCTCGTCGGATCCGCCGGTGGCGTCGCCGGTGCTGTACGAGTGAGCGCCGGTGCCCGCGAGGGTGCCGCGGTCGACGATCAGGTATTCCTCGCGTATCGGACGACCGTCGAACCAGCACTCGAGGATCTCGCGCACTCCGGCTGCATAGCGGGCTTGCGCGGACAGAGACGACCCCGACACGTGTGGTGTCATCCCGTGGTGGGGCATCGAGCGCCAGGGATGATCCCTGGGCGCCGGCTGCGGGAACCAGACGTCTCCGGCATACCCGGCAAGCTGGCCGCTTTCCAGCGCCCGCACGATCGCGTCGCGGTCACAGATCTTGCCGCGGGCGGTGTTGACGATGTACGCGCCGCGCTTCATCTTGGCGATCAGGGCGTCGTCGAAGAGGTGCTCGGTCTCGGGATGCAGGGGCGCGTTGATCGTGACTACGTCGCACACACGCACCAGCGACTCGGCGTCCGGGTGGTAGGTCACGCCGAGCTCACGCTCGACCGTCTCCGGGAGTCGGTGCCGATCGGTGTAGTGCAGTCCCACCTCGAATGGCTTCAGCCGCCTGAGGACAGCGGAACCGATCCGGCCGGCAGCGACCGTCCCGACTTGCATTCCTTCGAGGTCGTATGAGCGGGCGACGCAATCGGCGATGTTCCATCCGCCCTTGACCACCCACTTATACGACGGGATGTAGTTGCGCACGAGCGACAGGATCATCATCACCACATGCTCGGACACGCTGATGCTGTTCGAATAGGTGATCTCGGCGACGGTGATCCCACGCTCGATCGCCGCTTTCAGGTCAACGTGGTCCGAGCCGATTCCGGCCGTGACAGCCAGCTTCAGCCCCGGTGCCTTTGCGATCCTCTCGGCCGTCAGGTAGGCGGGCCAGAACGGCTGGGAGATTACGATCTCAGCCTCCGGGAGCTCTCGCTCGAAGACCGAGTCTGGCCCGTCCTTGTCCGACGTGACAACGAACGCGTGGCCGCGCTCCTCGAGGAACCGCCGCAGCCCGAGCTCCCCGGAGACGCTGCCCAGAAGCGCACCGGGCTCGAAGTCGATCCGCTCGGGGGTCGGCGTCGTTTGACCCTCGTAGTAGCGCTCGATCCTAGGAATCGCCTCGCGAGCGTACGAAGTCGGATACCCGTCAACAGGATCGTCGTACAAGACACAGAGAACCTTTGCCACCTCTGACTCACCTTCCCGCTTGCGCTGGCGTGGCCTTGCCGATTCTAGACGCCTCCGTGCGCGCCGTTCGCGATCTTCGTCGAAAGCCTCGAAAGCGCGCGCCGAACAGGGTGGCCGCTCAATATCGCCTACTGCCTGTGCGGGCTCGGGTGCGTCGCGGTCGCGAACGGCGAGATCGAGACCCGCCGCGCGACTCTTGGGTGCGGCCGAGAATGTCGAGGAGCGGATCGGCGAGCAGGCACAGCCCTACGCAAAGCGAGCGTTCGAGGAAGCCGCTGCGGCGGTTCATGAACGACTCCAACAACCCTCGGTCGCGGCGGCCCGGGCGGCCGGCCGCGCGCTGAGCGAGGCCGACGCGGTGTCGTTCGCGCTGGCAACGCCGCCGAATGGACGCCTCTCTAATGTCAACGCACGTGACCCGCAGGTTTGCCGCTGACCAGGCAGGTCGCGTGGTCCCTAGTTTCTTTGACGGGGTCGGTCTGCGCACTCCCCGCGCCGGTGTCGCGCGCGAATCCGTCAGGTTGACGGAAACGCGTTTCCGCTCAACCGTGCGGCTTTGTGCCGTGTTATCCGTCAGATGACAGCGACGACAGCCAGCTTGATGGACTTTCCGTCATCGAGCGTGTCCTCTGACGGTCAGGTGCTTGAAACATGGCCTCCGTCAGGCGCGCCTTGTTCTCCGGGTCGTTCTCGGTCGGTGCCGGGTCGGGAAGGTAGGCGTGTACGCGGACATTCGCCGTGGCGGTCACGACCTTCGCGGCAGAATCGTTGGCCGAGGGCGTCTCGCACCCCACACTCGCTGAGCTGGAGCCTGGCTCGAGGTGGGCCCAGTACGCGCAGCCGCCGTGGCATGCTGTTTGGGTGATCGACGAGTTACGGGCCGCAGCCAACGCGCTGAACAGAGGAGATCCCGACCCTCTCGCGTCGCTGTTCGCCGAGGACGCACAGTGGCGCGGTGTCTCGCACGGACACCTGTGGTGGAAAAGGACCTCCTCCTGACGCGGGCCTGACGAGGCCCGTGCGGTCTTGGAGTTCCAGATCAGGAAGCGCGGCGGCGAGCGCATCGCCGTCCAGCCCGAGTTCACGCAGGTGAGCGGGAACGTCGTGATCGGTTCGACCCGCTGGCACGATCAAGCGGGCAGGCGCCACGAGCGCTACCAGGTCGTGAGCGTTCGCGACGGCAAGATCATCGACATGCAGGGCTGCAAGAACCGTCGTCAGGCCGAGCGCTTCGCCCGGAACCGCTAATGGAGCAGTGTCCACGTACCAGAACCCGGCGTGCGCCACGCTGCCTGCACCTGAGCATGCGGGCAAGATGGAGGCACGCATGGGGAGTGAGGGGCGAAACTCACAACTGGACGCGGAGGTGGGGCGTCAGCTTGCGGCGTGTGCGCGCTACGCCGTTCGCGCGAGCGACGGCCGGGACGTCGGCTTCGTCGACTACGTTCGCTACGAGCACCACGCCGGGCGTCCGGACGAGATAGTGGTTGCACAGCGGCGCTGGCTCCGGAAGGGCCGGCGGAGTTGCGCGCGATTCCGGCGCGGGTGTGCAGGCAGGAGGCGCTCCGAAAGCCCGGCGGCGCGAGTGCACAGCCGCAACCTGGCTAGGCAATGACGTCCGCTTAGTTGTCTCGCGCGCCTGGGAGGCCGATTTGTGCCTCTGGAGCGGCACAACCCAGAACGGACGGGTTGCTCGCGCGGAGCGGCTGCTTGGGGTCGTCACTGCGAGCGGTACCCTGACTGCGCGAGTGGCCCGTGCGTGTTGCCGATTCAAAGCGGAGAGAGGGCGAATGGAGACACTGGCGCAGATGAAGTGCGTCGCTTGCCGCAAGGACGCACCGACCGTGACGGATGCCGAGATCGCCGAATTTCATCCCCAAGTCTCTGACTGGGAGATAGTGGATCTGGGCGGATTCAAAGGCCTGCGACGCGTCTTTTCATTCGACGACTTTGCGCAGGCGCTGGAATTCACGAACAGGGTGGGCGAGCTCGCCGATGAAGAGGGTCATCACCCCGCGCTGGTGACCGAATGGGGCAGGACGACAGTCACCTGGTGGACGCACAAGATCAGGGGCCTGCATCGCAACGACTTCGTCATGGCGGCGAAGACAGCCGTGCTGTATCAGCCATAGCAGGGGCTCGCGCGCTCCGACCCAGGACGGGCGCTCCCTTTTTGGGCGCCGCCTTACCCGTTTAAGCGCGCGTGCAAGTGATGGTCGTCGTCCTGTAGCTCGGCGACCGACGCGAGACGGCGGAGCGCCTGCACCTCGAGTTGGCGCACGCGCTCGCGCGTCAGCCCCACGCGGCGGCCAATCTGCTCGAGCGTCTTCTGCTCGCCGTCCTCGAGCCCGAAACGCAGTGCGATCACCTCCTTCCGCTCGCGGTCGGGCAGGCAGCTCAGCGCGGCACGCACGCTCTCGCGACGCAGCGCCACCTGGGCCGCCTCCTCGGGCGGCGGTTCGTCTCCGGCAAGCAAGTCCGCGAGCACGGTGTCTTGCTCGTTCCCGACCGGCTGGTCGAGGCTGACCGAGGCACGCGCGCCGGCACGCACCCGCTGCGCCTGCTCGAGCGTCAGGTGCGCCTCCGCGGCGATCTCGGCGAGCGTCGGCTCACGCCCGAGCCGCGTCAACAGCGTGCGCTCGGCGCGCTTCATCTTGACCAGGTGCTCGACGATGTGCACCGGCAACCGGATCGTGCGCGCCGAGTCCGCGAGCCCACGCGCGAGCGCCTGGCGGATCCACCAGGTCGCGTACGTCGAGAACTTGAACCCCTTGCGGTAGTCGAACTTCTCGCACGCGCGCACGAGCCCGAGTGTCCCCTCCTGGATCAGGTCGAGGAACGGCAGACCCTGGTTGCGGTAGCGCTTCGCGATCGACACGACAAGGCGCAGGTTCGCCTCGACCAACTGTTGCTTGGCGCGATGCTCTCCGCGCTCGATCCGCTTCGCCAGCTCCACCTCCTGCGCCGCGCTGAGCAAGTCGAACCTGGCCATGTCTTTGAAGAAAAGCTGGAGCGCGTCCGTCGTCTGCTCTGAGCTCAGCGACGGCTGTGCTCGAGACGGGTCCGGGTCCGGGACCGCGCTCGGCTCCATTCTTGCCGGGACGGACACTTCGTGGGGGATCGCGCAACCTCTTCGCTGCATGCTGACACGGTGGTCGCAAGCGAGACATGTGCACTGGCCCACTTGTGGTCTTCGCTCCGACCATACACGCCACTAGGCATGCGGCGCAGATACCGGTCAGGTAGAGCGCTCGAGCGGGAGCTCCTGGACGGAAAAGACCATCGAGGGGCCTGTGCGCGGCGAAATCTAGACGGATATCGCCGCGCAAAGCCGCACGGTTGCGCGGAAAGCGATTTCCGTCTATAGACGGATATGCGCGCGAATCCGGCGCGGGGTGTGCGCAGCCGTTTGCCGCCAAAGAAGCAACGAGCCGGCATTGAACGGCGGTCGAAGCGTCGATGCGAGTAGGCATGCGTCACCCGTGGATGGGTCGAGTCAAGCGCGTGGAGTTGCCACTCGGAGCCGGTTTGACGTGCTCCCCGCCGGTGTTGACAGCTTAGGCCGCTTGTTTTTGGTGTTCGTGTAGATCCTCCCAGGTCTGGCGGACCTCGTCGGGTGTGCGGTAGTTCAGCCGCGAGTGGGGGCGGTGGTGGTAGCGGTCCACGTAGCCGCCGATCCCGCGTCGGGCGTCGTCGAGGGTCTCGTACTCGTTCAGCCACACCTCCCGTTCTTTGAGTTTCCCGAACCAGCTCTCGATGAAGGCCTGCGATTCGGGGTCGCGGTAGCCGCCGCGGCGATGCTTGATTCCGAGCTCGGCGAGCTTCGCCTTGAAGCGACGTGCGGTGAAGGCCGAGCCGTTGTCCGAGCCGAGCGTCAGCTCGCCAGGCTCGATTCCGTGTGCGGCGGCGGCGCGCTCGACGACCGCGATCGCTTCGTCGGCGCGGCAGCGGAGCTCGAGCTGCCAGGCGACGATCTCGCGGGTGCAGCAGTCGATGATCGCGTTCAGATACGTCCAGCCGTGCTCGGCGACCCAGACCGAGGTCATGTCGAGCTGCCAGAGCTGGCGCGGTCGCTCGACCCGGAAGAAGCCGGGCCGCTTCCGCCGTTCGAGCGGCCGGCGGCGTTGGATCAGCTTCCGCTCCCGCATCACCCGCAACACCCGCTTGCGGTTGACCGGCCGTCCCAGCCTGCGGCGAACGAACGCGGTCACCATCCGGTAGCCGTCCGTCTGGTTCGCGAGCGCCTCCTCGACGATCGCGGCCTCGACGGCGTCCGCCGGCGGCCGACGCTGCGGCAGCGTCCGCGGGGTCGGCGTTCGATAGATCGCCTGCCGGGTGATCTGCAGTACGCGCGCCACCGCCGCCGCGGCGAAGCCGCGTGCGACCAGTTCGCGAGACCGGGCGACGCGCTCGCTCACTCCCAGCCCCGCAATGCTTCCCCCGCGATCTCGAGCTCGTACGTCTTCCGACCCAACGCCCGCTCGAGCTCACGGATCTTCCGCCGCAGCTCTTTCTCACCGTTGCGCTCGTCCTTGCCCGCGAGCACCTCGCGCCCGCCCTCGAGCAGCTTGTCGCGCCAGCCGTAGAAGAGCGTCTCCGAGATCTCGTGCTCCCGGCAGACCTCCTTCACCGTCCGGTCGCTGCGCAGCCCGGCCAGCACGATCTCGATCTTCTGCTGCGCCGTCCAACTCCGGTACTTCCGTTGCTCGCTCAACCCAGTCTCCCTTCGGTCGAGCGGCCCATCCTGAGCCGACCGCCGGACGATCTCTCCGCGGCTACGCCCCTCCGAGATCGTCCGACGCGTCAACCCAGCTACCTGTCAACACGGGACCGGGGAGCGAGGCAGTTCTGCCCCCAGAAGCCCTCGTCGACGCGCAGGTACAGGCGCACGCCGGCCGGCACGCGGTCGAGGCACTCGGCCAGGAAGCGGGCGCTCCCGCGCGAGGCGGCGGCGTGGCCGTTGCGCAGCTTGCCGTGCAGCCACTCCCCGTCTCGCCGACGAAGCAGAGCAGCGGATGCCAGGCGATCTTGCCCGTGTACGTGCCGCGCGTGCCCTGGCGCGAGCCCACGGGGCCGTGGTGCTCGACGAGCGTGGCATCCAGATCGAGCGTCATCGTCTCGCGATCCAGCAGCGGGTGCGTGCGCGTAAACAGCTCGTCCAGGGCGCGGTCGAACTGGCGCAGGTGCCCGAGGTTGAAGCCGGCCAAGAAGCGTCCGAGGGTGGTGGGGTCGGGCACGGCGTGACCGCGCAACTGCGCCTGGGCGGCGTCGGCGCGAAGAAGCGCCGCATCGTCAAGGCACTCACCCCCCGCGATCAAGGTCTCGCACAACGCCAACAGCTGCTGCCCGGGCGAATAGCCGCGAGCGCGCTTCTTCACCGTCAACCCGTCCAGCAGCTCGGCAACGCCGAGCGCGGCGGCCAACTCGCGCACCAAGACGAGGCCCGCGTGCGCTGTGATCTGCTGTGTTGAGGCTGCGATCTGGACCAGCGCCGACCGCTCTGTTACCTTCACCTTCAAGAGTGTCCTCCCTCCGCTTCGCTGGATGTCTTGTCAACACCCATCGTGAGCGGCAGGGAGGACGTTCCCTTTATGGCCTCTACGTCGCTACCGCAGGATCCGGGTAGTTAGGCGACGGCGAAGAGTTGCCAGTCGCCGGCAACGCCTTTGAGGTGTGGGCTGCCGCGGTCGTGGAATCGCAGTTCGGAGCCTGCGACGAGGTCTTTGACGGTTGAGGACACGAGCACCTCTCCGGGTTCGGCGAGCGCGGCGATCCGGGCGCCGATGTTCACGGCGAGTCCAGCGATCTTGTCGCCGACAAGTTCGCATTCACCAGTGTGCAGTCCGGCGCGGATGTCGATGCCGAGCTCGCGCACTGCGGAGTGGATCGCCTTCGCGCAGCGGATCGCTCGGATCGGCCCGTCGAAGCGGGCGAAGAAGCCGTCGCCGGCAGTGTCGATCTCCTGGCCGCGGAAGCGGGAGAGCTGTTGCCGGACGAGAGCGTGATGTCGCTCGACGAGCTGGTGCCAGCGCGAATCACCTAGCTCGGCGAGCTTCTCCGTCGAGCCGACGATGTCGGTGAAGAGGATGGTAGCCAGCACCGTCTCGGGCTCGCGCTCGTCAAGGCCGTGCACGAACCGCTCGACCTCGGGCAGCAGCGTCTCGGTTTGCAGGTAGATCGCTATGTCGGGTCCTGGCATCTGGACGCGCTGCGCGCCTGCGATCCGGGCCGCCATGTACTCGGCCTCCTCACGCAATGCTGGCGGGTGAGCGACCAGCGTCGGCACCCGGATCGCGCCGAGCACGTCGCGTACGTCGACGTCGGCCATCATTCGCAGCAAGGTGGCGACGGCCGCCGGACTGGCGGATAGCCGATCGTGGCGAGCCCAGCGAGCGACGAACTCTGGATCGTTGGCATGCGATGGAGCGACCGCCCGTACCGTCCCCTCGGCGCGCTCGTAGCTGCCCCACGTACGGACCCAGGATTCGAGTTGCTGCCGTTGCTCCTCAGGCGTCTCTGCCCATGGGTAGTCCGGAGCCCAGGTGCCCTTTGCGTACGTGTTGTAGAGCACGAGCCCCAGAGTCCGTTCGGGGTAGGTGGCCGCGAATAGAGCACACATGGCGGCCGCCTCGACAGTGCCGAACAGCACCGCGCGCTCTGATCCGACAGCGTCCATCACCGCGCGGACATCGTCCATCCGAGCCTCTAGCGTCGCCGGCTCCCGCGGTCGATCAGACAGACCGGTGCCTCGGCGGTCGAATAGGATGAAGCGCGAGAACGAAGCGACGCGATCCTGAAACGCCCGCTGAAACGGCGTCTCCCGCTCGATCTCGATGTTGCCCGCAAAGCCGTGCGCGAAGACGATGTCAGGCGGACCCGTCCCGTAAGTCGCATACGCGACTGCGACGGAGCCGCTCATCGCGTAGCGGAACTCGTCCTGGCCACCAGCCACGCCCATACCATCGCACGACCACGCCTCCCGGCACGGTAGGCATCAGGTGCTCGACGCATCGCAGGTTCCTCCCGATCGAAGCGCCAGCCGCATCGACCACACGGCAGCCTGCGATCCGCGCCAGGGCAAGTCAACGCACACGGCCCGGCGCTTGACCGCGTCAAGGGCATGGACGAACGGCCTTCCGCCCGGGCGCGTATAGAGCGTGTACACCCAGCGGCCGCTCGAGCTCGTCGCGCGCGTGACGCGAGCCGCTTAACGAAGTCGAGACGCGCTCAGCGAAGAGCCTCGTCGAACCGCGGGTCGTCGCGTACGCAAACGACCCGTTCCGCTGACGGTCTCCTTTGGATCTCAGAGGTGCGGCGGAGTCCCTCCCGAGGATCGAGGGCGAACTTGGAGCGACGGAATCGACCAGGGAGCATTCGAGGCCGCCCGCTCGAAGCGCTTGTCCGCCCGTTGCGGCGTATAGCCTGGTGGATGGTTGACACCGTCGGCATGTCCATCCCTACGGGCAAGCTCAGCCCGGATCCTGCGCGCTCCCCAGCGCGGCTTCTGCCGTCTGAGCGCGCAGATCTCGAATTCGAGCAAGGCTGGGATCCGGCTCGGATGCGAGCGCGGCCGCCGCGACCTCGGTGCCAGTCCGTCCACGCCTTCTTGCTCGTACCGGCGCCTGTACGCGTAGAAGCTCCCCTCGAGATCCCGCGCCGCCGGCACACCTCAGCCACCGAGTCGCCCGTCCGCTCCGGCTCGAACAACACCTGCAACTTCAACTCCTCCATCGACACCACCTCCAGGGCCACAGCCGCCTCCCGCGCTCGCTTGCTCTGCGCGGCCAAGGCTGAAGCCGATCGGCCCGTACGGCGATGTCAACGATGTATCCGGAACGTCAAGGATGTATCCGGAACAAAACGTCCACTATCTATCCGGATAAAACACAGCAAGCTCGCCTGCGCGCGCCAGTCGCGCGCCAGTGAGGCCCTCATTCAGGCGGTTTTGAGCGGTCTTGAGCGGACAAGCGTTCGTGCTACAAGGTTCGCCGCCTATGGCTCAACCATGCGCGATTTGGCCTGGAAGAGCGGATGCCCCCGGCAAGAATCGAACTTGCGCACGCGGTTTAGGAAACCGCTGCTCTTCCACTGAGCTACGGGGGCAAAAGCCCCGTCATGCAGGGATTTTTACTCCACGCGCTGGCCCATTGTAGCGCGGTGAGTCACGTTCAAGGGTTTCGGCTGGCGGGTGGGGGCCACAGCGACTCCCACCCCTGAGCGGCGCCCAAACGGCTAAGGCTTGACGACGTAGTCGCCGTCGCCGCCGGAGGCTTTCGTCAGCACGACATGACCGACGTTGACCCATGCCATCACGGTGGCCAGGCTGGTGGTGGTCCCCCAGAGGGCGTCGTCCGTGCGCTGGTCCTGGACGCGGTACAGCACGTGTGTTGACACGCTCCAGCCGGCGAGAGATCCTGCGGGAAGAAAGCCCTAAGTGGCGACTGACTTCCAGACCGGGACAATCACCTTCCTCTTCACCGACGTCGAGGGCTCGACGCGCTTGTTGAAGGGGCTCGGGAGAAGGATGTATGCGGAGGTCCTGGAGGTCCACAAGGAAGCGCTCGAGGCCGCGATCGCCGACGCGGGTGGGGAGGTGATCGATCGCCAGAGCGAGGCGTACTTCGTGGCGTTCCGCTCGGCCTCCGATTGCGTCTCGGCAGCGGTCGAGGCCCAACGGAGCCTGCACGCGCACGAGTGGCCTCCGGACTCCGGGCTTCTCGTCCGCATGGGCATCCACACCGGAGAGGCGGAGCTCGCCGGCGAGCAGTACCTCGGGTTGTCCGTTCACCGTGCCGCTCGCATCGGCAACGCCGGTCACGGGGGTCAGGTGCTCGTCTCGGAGGTGACGCGTGCGCTCGTCGAGGACGACCTTCCCGACGGGGTCTCGCTTCGCGACCTAGGCGAGCAGCACCTGAAGGATCTCGATCGTCCCGAGCGGCTCTACCAGCTGGACATCGAGGGCCTCCCGAGCGAGTTTCCACCGCTCAGGACGGCAGAGCCCGAGACCGCTTTCGCCGGCCGCGAGGGCGAGCTGGCCGAGGCGGCCAAGGAGGCCGTCGCCGGACGGCGCCTCTACCGCCGGAGCTCGCTCCTCTGGGGCGTTCTCGCCGGCGTGATCGCGGCAGCGGTCGCAATCCCGATCCTCGCGTTCGCCGGCGGTTCCGGCGAGGCAGGGGCCGGGACAGTCCCCGCCGATGCCGTCGGAGTGATCGATTCGGCGAGCGCTAAGCTCAGCTCGACCGTCGAGACCGGAGGCGTCAACCCAACCTCCGTCGCCTACGGTGAGGGTGCCATTTGGGTCGCCAACGGCGGAAGTAACACCCTCACGAAGATCGACGCCGAGACGCATCAGGCGATCGACACGATTCCGGTCGGCCAGGCGCCGAGCGCCGTCGTCGTGAGCCCCGATGCCGTATGGGTCGCGAACAACTTCGACGGCACCGTCTGGCGAATCGATCCCGTGACTGACCAGAGGGTCGACACGATCGACGTCGGGAACGGTCCATCGGCACTCGCCTATGGAGCAGGCGCCGTCTGGGTGGCGAACGCAGGCGATGCCACGCTCGTCCGGATCGACGCGCAGACGGACAAAGTCGGAGAGCCGATCGCGGTTGGGGCGGACCCGAGCGGCGTCGCGGTCAGTAGCGAGCCCCCCACGGTCTGGGTGACGAGCCGGTCGGGGAACACCGTCTCGGCCATCGACCCGCATGCGAATCGCGTCATTCAGCCGGTCCCGGCCGGGAGCGGCCCCACCGCCGTCGCGGCCGCGTTCGGGAGCGTATGGGTGGCAAACAGCCTCGACAACACGGTCGATCAGATCGACGCGCGTACGTACCGGCCGATCGGCCTCGTGCGCGTCGGCCCCGAGCCGACGAGCCTCGCCGTCGACGAGCGCGGGTTCGTTTGGGTGGGAAATGAGTCCGGCGACAGTGTGTGGCAGATCGACGGCGAGGGTGACGGAACCGTGACGGCTCGCATCCACGTCGGAAGCGCACCCGCCGCGATCGCCGCCGGGCAGTCGAACGTCTACGTCGCATCCGGCCCCTCCCGATTGGCGCACCGGGGCGGCACGTTGACGTATCTGCTCGGTCACGGACAATTGACGCTCGACCCGGCTGTCGTCAGCAATACGACAACGGCGGCGTCCGCCGAGCTCTACGACGGCCTGGTGGGGTTCAGGCGCGTCGGAGGCAGCGAGGGCACTCAGCTCGTACCGGACCTCGCCACCCAGCTTCCCATAGCAACAGACCGAGGCCTGACGTACACATTTCGGCTCCGGTCCGGGATCCGTTACTCGAACGGGCGCGAGGTGCAGCCGGAAGACATCCGCTACGCGCTCGAGCGCTCCCTCAGCCTCGGATCGACGGGCGGCTACTACGAGACGATCGTCGGCGCCGCTGCCTGCCGGACCGAGCCGCACAGGTGCAACCTGCGCCGTGGGATCGAGGCTGACAGGACGACGAATACCGTCACCTTTCACCTCACGCGACCGGATCCCGACTTCCTGTACAAGCTTGCGCTGCGCGCAGCCGCCGCAGTTCCTACGGGCACTCCGATCCGCATCCTGAACCGTCATCCCCCGCCGGGCACCGGCCCCTACATGGTCGGTCGCACCGGCCCTGGCCGATTCGAATTCGTCCTGAACCCGCACTTCCAGGAGTGGTCGCGCGCGGCGAAACCGGCCGGCTACATCCACAAGCTCGTCTTTGAGGTATCGCAGAGCCCGGCCGCTGCGGTCAGGGCCGTCGTTCAGGGCCGCGCCGACTTCGCTGACATCGATCAGCCCGGCACGATCCCGAGGGCACTACTGAACGAGATCCTCACGCGCTATCGCAGCCGCGTCCACTTCAGCCCACTGCTCAGCACGATTTTCCTTTTCATGAACACGCGATTGGCCCCGTTCGACGACGTCCGCGTTCGACAGGCCCTGAACTACGCCGTCGATCGGAGAAAGGTGGTGCAACTCTTCGGGCAACACCCGGACAGCATCACCTGCCAGATCCTGCCGCCGGGCTTTCTCGGCTACCACCAGTTCTGTCCGTACACCCGCGACCCCAGCGACCGCGGCAACTGGACCGCGCCCGATCTCGCCAAGGCGCGCAAGCTCGTCCGCGAGTCGGGCACACGTGGAATGCCGGTGACTGTTTGGGAGGTGAGCAGCCTCGCCGGACCCCGCGTAGCCCGCCTCCTCGCCGGTGTTCTTCAGACCCTCGGCTACCGCCCCCGCATCCGGTTCCTCAAGGACCTGGATACGTTCGCTGCGTATATCAGCGACTCGAAGAACAGGGTTCAGATCGGCGGCTGGGGCTGGGGCGCCGACTACCCCGCTCCCTCGACCTTCTTCAGCGCGTTGCTCACCTGTAAGTCGTTCGTCCCGAACAGTCCGTCGAACGACAACCAGAGCGAGTTCTGCGATCCGCGCATCGACCGAGACGTGCGGAAGGCCATCGCCCTCCAGGTCACCGACCTTTCAGCATCGGGACCTCGGTGGGCAAAAATCGATCGCGAGGTCATGCAACAGGCGCCTTGGGTCCCTCTCCTCAGCATCCGGCACGTCAACTTCGTCTCGAAACGGGTGGGCAACTACCAGTTCAACCCCGTCTTGTTCGCGCTGCTCGATCAGATGTGGGTGCGATAGCGGCTGCTGGAGCCTCTCAGCGCGGCGGAGACGGCGGCCACTCCATCTCGACGAAAAGCCTGGTGAAAGCGTGGCCCGAGTGCGTCATCCCCTCGCGCACGTAGAACGCGTGCGCTCGCTCGCGCCAGACTGCCGACTCGAGCTCGAGCGCGAAGCAGCCGCGCTCGCGGGCACGCTTCAGCGCCTCCGCCAGCAGCGCGCTTCCCGCGCCGCGGCTGCGTGAGGCTTCCGCGACGACAAGGTCGGGAACCCACGCCTCCTCCTGGGCGAAGTTCAGCCGCAGCCGGAACTCCAGGTCGATGAACCCCACGACCTCACCGTCGTCGACCGCGACCAGGCCCATCGTGTCGCTACGCGCGAGGTAGTCCTCGAAACGGCCGCGGTGGTCCTCCTCGTCGTCGCGTCCGCGCACGTCCGGGCGGCCGAGCTCGGCGAGCAAGGCCGACACCGCCGGCCAGTCCGACGCGCGCGCTTCCCGAACTTCCACCCGCGCAGTTCTACACGTCGACGTGGCGGGACGCGGCGCAGTCGACCGCCCAGCGCTCGGCCGCCTCGACCAGCGCCCGCTCGAGCGAGTCGAGCTCGGCGGGGTCGTCGTCGACCACGTGCTGCAGCTCGATCCGTACCTGGTGGAGCGAGGCTTCCACGTGGCGTCCGATCTCGTGCCGCTGCTCCGAGATGATCGACACCTGCGGCGCGGCCTTCAGGAGGATGGCGGCGAGATCGTCGATCTCGGCCGGCGTGGCCTCACGGCCCGCGAGCATGCCGAAGTTGACCCGGACTTCGACTACGGGCGCGTCATGCACGTGCGACGCAAAGGCGATGAGGGCATCGACCACGCTTGCCGTCCTACCCAGACCTCCGAGGGACTAACCGTGCTCGGTCGGCTCCCAGCGGAAGTACCTGAGGGCGAGCACGAGGCCGAGCAGCCCCCAAGCCGCTATGACGCCGACCGCGGTCGGATAGTGCCAGAAGGGCTGGTCGAAGACGATCGCTCCGCGGACGAGCCTGATCAGGTACGTGAGCGGGAGGACGTCGGCGATTGCGCGCAGGAACTGCGGGTAGTGCCGGGTCGGGCCGAAGGCCCCGGAGAGGAAGGCCATCGGCAGCACGATGATGTTGACGATCGCGGAGGCGCCCTCGGCCGACCGGATCGCGGCGGTCAATGCGATGCCGAGCGCGGTGAAGGCGGCGGCGCCGAGGAGCAGGGAGAACACGAGCGATCCAATCCGGCCCGGAACTCCGACGTGGTAGACAGCGCGGGCGAGGAGGATCATCGCGGCCGCTTCGAGCGCGAAGACGAGCAGGGTGGAAACAAGCAGCGCCGCGATATAGACCCGGGGCGGCAGCGGCGTCGCACGCAGCCGCTTGAGCACCCCGTTCTCGCGCCTCACGACCAGGAAGATCGAGATCCCCGCGAAGGTCGTCGTCGCTGCCGCATACCCGAGCAGCCCCGCGAGCAGCACACGTCCCGCCGGCGCTCCGTCGATCTTTCCCGTGTAGAACGCGCTGACGAGCACGTAGAGCAGCAATGGGAAGATGAACGTGAAGAACGCGGCTTCCCGGCTGCGCCAGTACAGGCGCTGCTCGGCCGTCAGCTCATGCAGGAAGAGACTCATCTTCCCTTTCGGTCAGCGACAGGTACACGTCCTCGAGCGTCGGCCGGCGCACCTCCAACCCCTCGAGCTCGACTCCTTCGCGCACCGCCGCCTCGGTCAGCTCGTGCAGGACGCGCGTCGGCTCATCGGTGCGGACGACGACCTCCTCTCCGTCCCGCAAGTAGCGGATCTCGGCCTCGCGGCTCCGCCCCATGAGCTCGGCGGGCCGCCCCGCCGCGACGATCCGTCCCTCGCGCAGGACGGCGACACGGTCTGAGAGGTGCTCGGCTTCCTCGAGATAGTGGGTGGTAAGCAGGATCGTCTTGCCGAGGGACCGCAGCGAGCGGATCGTTTCCCACGCGGCCCGGCGCGCGCCGGGATCGAAGCCCGTAGTGGGCTCATCGAGGAAGACAAGCTCGGGATCTCCCACGAGCGCGAGTCCAAGATCGAGACGTCGCGCCTGGCCACCGGAGAGGCTCTTGACGCGCGCGTCGCGCTTCTCTACGAGGCCGATGAGCTCGACGACCTCGTCCACGGGCAACGGGTCGCTGTAGTAGCCCGCGAAGAGGGCGAGCATCTCATGCACGGAGAGGGTGGGATAGACGGCGGAGGACTGGAGAACGACACCGATGCGCTGCCGCCACTCGGTGCCGGCGCGCTCGGGGTCCTCACCCAACACCGTCACGTCGCCGCCGTCGCGCTTCCGGTAGCCCTCGAGGATCTCGACCGTCGTCGTCTTGCCCGCGCCGTTCGGGCCGAGGAGGCCGAAGACCTCGCCCACGAGAATCTCGAAGTCGATTCCGCGAATCGCCTCGACGCCACGGTATGCCTTCGTCAAGCCGGCGACGGATACCGCTGCCGTCACAGCTCGATGACGGCTATGCCCGCCGGCGGGAAGGGTGGTTCCTCTTCGCCGCTCAGCGTGGCCGCGATTCGCCCGCAGTCCGGCTGGTGGCCGACCACGACGACGTGCTCGCCGCGGCCGGCGATCGCCTCGCGCAACGTCTCCGCCGTCGCGCCGGGAGCGAGTCGCTCATCCGCCTCCGAGGTTGCTCCGGTCGCGCGCGCGAGCGCGTCGCCCGTCTCCCGTGCGCGCAAGAGCGGGCTCGTCAGCACGACGTCGGGCACTACGCCGGCTTCGCGCATCCGCTCGCCGAGCTCGCGCGTCTGTTCGCGCCCTTCGTCGCTCAGCGGACGGAGCTCGTCCGGGTCGCCGGGCGTCGCATCCGCGTGCCGCACCAGGTAGAGCTGCATGCGCTGGCAGGATAGACGGCGCCGTGCAGGTCTCCTTCCGCACTCGCGACCTCGTCGTCGTGAGCTGGCCGATCGTGCGGGAAGACGCCGAGCGCCTCCTCCCGCCCGGGCTCGAGCCTTCCGCCGTCGACGGCCGGTACCTGATCTCCGTGGTCGCGATGTGCCAGGAGGGCGCTCTCCGCTACCGCCAGCTCAACATCCGCACCTACGTCGAACACCTGGGCGAGCAAGCGGTCTACTTCCTCGTCACGCGGGTCACCCTGCCCGGGCTGATCGGGGTGCTGATGGGTGCTCCGTTCGCGCCGTCGCGGATCACGGTGAAGCGCGGAAGCGTCGAAGCGCGTGGCCTTGGAGTCTCGCTTCGCTACGAGGTGGGGGACGAGACCGATCCCGGCGCGATCGGTGGCCACACGCTCGGGATCTACGGGCGCGCGCGCCTGAAGACCTTCCGCATCCGCCGCAGTCCTACTGAGTGGCGCAGAAGCGAGCTTCACGCGCCGGTCCGGGTCGATCCGCTCGTCGTCTACGGGTTCTCGCCGGACGAGCGGGCGGAGGTTCTGTACGCCGAGCGAGCTCTGCTCGAGCTCGACAGCGGGCCAAACAAATTGCGTCTTCCGACACAACGTGGGAAGATCGAGACGCCCCGACCCGTCTAGGGGTTGTGCGTCGCATCGAGCGGCGCCGACGGAAGGAGGTGCCAATGACGGCACTAACAGCAAAGGCGGCGCTGGTCGACCCGGCGGTGCTCGGGGACGGCGAAGGCGTGATCGCCACCAGCGTCCCCCGCGCGGAAGTCGAGGAGGCGCTGCAGACCGGCACGACCTCGGAGCTCTTCATCGACGTCGCCCGTGAGCGCGACGGCGAGCGCGAGGCAGAGCACCGCATCACCGTCTCATGGGAACCGGCCGACCTGGAGAAGCTGCTCGGCTCGACCACCGGCGACGAGGTGACGTTCGCCTTCAAGCCGGACGAGCTCGCTCGGATGTTCGACGACCCGGACGTCGAGGCGCAGGGACTGCGGGAGCGGATGGCCATCCTCACGGTCGCCGCGGCCACCGCGGCCGGCATTGCCGCCGGAGCAGCGGGCGCCATGCCCGCCAATCCGCTGGGAGAAAGCGGCGGAGGCGGCGGCGCGACTGCCGCGTTCGTCACCGACACCACGAGCAGCGGGCCCGCAGCCGAGGCCGGCACCGTCTCCGGACTCGTCACTGACACGACGAGCAGCGGGCCGCAGGCTTCGACAGAGGCCGGAACGGTCTCCGGGCTCGTCACGGACGCGACCAGCAGCGGGCCACAGGCCTCGACCGAAGAGGGAACGGTCTCGAACCTGGTCACCGACACGACGAGCAGCGCCGGCCCGGCCCTCGAAGGGCTGACGCCTGCGCAGCAGCTGTCGGCCATCGAGGCCACCGGCGAGACGGGTACTGTCTCCAACCTCGTCACGGACGCGACCAGCAGCGGGCCGCGGCAGGTGACCGAGGCGGCGTCCGGCGGGGGAGGCCAGAGCTTCATCGAGAGCCGGGGCGGAGAAGCCGCCTTGGCAGGCGGGCTCGTGCTCCTGATCCTCGGAGCAGGGTTCGTCGGTTCCCGCCAGCGGCGCGGACCGCAGCCGGCGTAACGCGTCGCAACGAAGCAGGAGGCGCGGGCGGACAACCGCCCGCGTCGTCCTGCGTAGAGTTGGACCGTGGACTTGCGGTACGTCATCGCGGACGTCTTCACCGACTCGCCGCTCGCCGGGAACGCTGTCGCGGTTTTCACTGACGGCAGCGGCGTCGAGACCGACCGCATGCAGAAGCTGGCGCGCGAGACGAACCTGTCCGAGACGGTCTTCGTCCTCCCGCCCGAGAGTGGAGGGCACGCGCGCATTCGCATCTTCACGCCCGTACAGGAGATCCCGTTCGCGGGACATCCGACGCTGGGAACCGCCTTCGTCCTCGCCGCGCCGCTGCAGCTGATCGAGATTCGGCTCGAGACCGGCAGCGGCATCGTGCCGGTTGCGCTCGAGCGCGAGGGGGCGCGGATCATCTTCGGCTGGATGGAGCAGCCGATCCCGACCGTCGAGCCGTTTGCCGGGGAGCGCGAGCTGTTCGCGGCGCTCCGCATCTCCGGGTCCGAGCTGCCGGTCGAGGTCTACGACAACGGGCTGAAGCACGTCTACGTCACGCTCGGCTCGGCGGACGAGGTGGCCGCACTGCGGCCTGACATGAGCCGGCTGGCCGACCTGCCCGGGGTGATGGGGATCAACTGCATCGCCGGCGAGGGAGCCCGGTGGAAGACGCGGATGTTCGCGCCGGCCGGAGGCGTCCCCGAGGATCCCGCCACGGGCTCCGCGGCCGGGCCGCTTGCGCTCCACGTCGCCCGGCACGGCCGGATCGAGTTCGGTCAGGAGATCCGGATCTCGCAGGGGGCGGAGATCGCGCGGCCCTCCACGCTGCACGCCCGGGTGGACGGATCGGCCGAGAACATCGAGCGCGTCGCGGTCGGCGGCTCGGCCGTGATCGTCGCGCGCGGCGAGTTCAGGCTGCCCTAAAGGACAGAGCCCGGATCTCGGGGAGCTCAGGCGCGAGGCTCGCCCAGAACCGGCCGCCGTCGCGGGAGAGATACAGCCGGTTACGCGCCGCGAAGAGCACGAGGTCGGGATTGCCGTCTGCTACTGCCACCGCGCAGCCCGCAGGGAGCCCGCCGCCCGTCTCCGTCCACGTGAGCCCCGCGTCGTAGGAGACGACGAGCGGCGGCCTGCGGTCGACGACCGCGACCAAGGTGGAGCCGTGGGCATCCGCGTCGACGACGCCCGGCAGCGGCAGCTCGAGCGGCTCGAGGCGCGGCAGCGACCCGCCCGGCTCGAAGTCGAGCACCTCTTCCTCCTCGACGTCCACCTCGAAAACGCCGTCCACCGTCTCGACGAACGCCCTCATCGCCGGGAGAGCAGCTCGGAGACGAGTCGCGAGGCACTGGACGCGGCAGCGGGCGGCGGCTCGCCCGCATGGCGTGCGGCCAGGTAGCCGAGAGCGAAGGCATCACCGGCCCCGGTGGGGTCTGCTTCACGCACCGCCTCGACCTCGATCCGGAGCTCCTCCTCGCCCGCGTACAGGATCGAGCCGCGGGAGCCGAGGGTGACCACGACCTCGGGCACGGGAACATCGCCGAGGACGTCCGCCTCCTCTTCGGACAGGGTCAGGATCTGCGCGGCAGCGAGGATGCGCGGGTCGACGTCGCCGTCCAGGAGGAGCGGGCCGGTCCGGCCGGGCCGCACGAGCGCTTGCCCGTCGAGCGACAGATGGCGGCCGTGCGCGAGCGCCTCGATCGTGTCGAACGGGAAATCCGAGCGGAGGAGGCCGCCTGCGTGCACCCACTCGACGCCGTCGAGACGGTCCGCGACCTCCCCGGGACGCCAGGGGTCGCCGACCTCCAGGACCGACATCGTCCGGTGGTCGCCTTCGTACGAGAATGCAAACGCCGTGGTCGTCTCCGCCGGCAGCCACTCGACGTCCACCCCCAGGTCGACGCGGTCCGCGGGCGCCGACTTGGCCACGATCCGTGCCGGAAGGCCGAGCAGGCGCAGCGCTTCCGCAGCGTAGAACACCGCGCCTCCAGGACGGGGCGGCCCGCCGTCCACCAGGTCGAGCGACAGGCTGCCCACGACGCCGAGCACGGTGCCAAACTATCTCCGCTTGGCCACCGTTGCCGCAGCGGGCTACCCGGTCGTCCTCCCGTCGATCAAGGACCCGCGTCTGCATCTGGCGGCCGTCATCATCGAGCGGGGACACAGGTGACGATCCGCGTCGTCCTGGCCGAGGACAACTACCTCGTGCGCGAGGGCGTTCTGCGGCTGCTCCAGGAGGAGGACGACCTCGAAGTCGTCGCAGCCTGTGAGGATCTCCCGTCGCTCGAGCGCGCGATCGCCGAGCACGGCCCGGACGTGGTGGTGACGGACATCCGCATGCCCCCGGACAACTCGGACGAGGGAATCCAGGTCGCCAACCGTCTGCGTGCCGCGAGCCCCGAGACCGGCGTCGTCGCTCTCAGCCAGTTCGCCGAGCCCGAGTACGCGCTCGCGCTCCTGGCCGAAGGAGCGGAACGGCGTGGCTACCTGCTGAAGGACCGGGTGAGCGATGCGGGCGAGATCCCGGCCGCAATCCGCGAGGTGGCGCGTGGCGGCTCGGTGGTGGACTCGCGGGTCGTGGAGGCGCTCGTCGGCGCGCGCACGGCCAGGAGCTCACCGCTCGACGAGTTGACGCCACGCGAGCGCGAGACGCTCGAGCAGATGGCGCAGGGGAAGACGAACGCCGCGATCGCGGCCTCGTTCGTGATCACCGAGCGCTCGGTGGAGAAGATCGTTCATTCCATCTTCCAGAAGCTCGGGCTGACCTGGCAGGAGGACATCAACCGCCGCGTCAAGGCGGTCTTGCTCTACCTCGCGGAGGGTTGAAGCGGAATCGAGCCGACCACGGAAGTGCCGCCGTTTGCGGGAGCGAGCTCGAGTGTCCCCCCGATCGCGCCCACCCGGTCGCGCATGTTGGTGAGCCCCGCGCCCGCCGCGACCCGCGCCGGATCGATGCCCGGCCCGTCGTCGGCGACCTCGAAGCGCAGGTCGCCGTTCTGCTCCCACAGGCGCACAGTCGCGCTTCCGCCCCCGTGCTTGGCGGCGTTCTGGAGCGCCTCGACGCAGCAGAAGTAGACCGTCGCCTCCACCTCGGGGCCGTAGCGGCCGATCCCGCCGGGATCGACCTTCGCGGGAATCGGAAGCCCACGCGCCGCGTTCGAGAGCGCTTCCCCGAGCCCGCGATCCTGAAGGAGGGGAGGGTAGATCCCGTGGGAGAGAGCACGGAACTCCTGCATGGCCTGGCCGACGGTGCCGGAGAGCTGCTCCAGGATCGCGCGGGCTTTTTCGGGGTCCGAGGAGATCAGGTCCTGCGCCGCCCGCAGGTTCGCGGCGAGCCCGACGAGATATTGCTGTGCGCCGTCGTGCAGATCGCGCTCGATCCTCCGCCGCTCCGAGTCGGCTGCGGCCACGATCCGTGCACGTGACGCCCGCAGCTCGTCGGCCTGGCGCTCGAGCGCGTCCACCTGGGTCTGCACGCGCTGCTCGAGCGTGCGGTTCAGCTCCTTGATCTCGTCCTGGTAGCGCTTGATGCGCAGGAGCGAGCGGACGCGCGTGAGCAACTCGCCGTGGTTGAACGGTTTTGGGATGAAGTCGTCGGCGCCGGCTTCGATCGCCTCGGTCTTCTCCGGCCCGATGCTCGACGTGACCATGATCACGGGCAGGAGCGCGGTCGCCTCGTTCGCGCGCAGGCTGCGGCAAACGGCGTAGCCGTCCATGCCGGGCATGACGACGTCGAGCAGCACGAGGTCGGGGTCGTGCTCCTCGACAAGCCGCATTGCCTCCTCACCCGACATTGCGGTGAGGACCTCGTATCCGCGCGGAACGAGCACCGCCTCGAGGAGCCGCACGTTCTCCGGGATGTCGTCGACGACGAGGATCTTGGCTCCACCGGGCTCCATCTCCAGTGACTATGCACCTCGGCCGCGCCGGCGGCAAGCGTGCCAGCCAGGGCTTGCGCAGGGGGGTTATCCGCCCCTTCGGCTGCTCGGTACCCGGCTAGACGCGATTGCCGCGCGGTGAGAGGATCGGCGCATGCGCGAGCGTCTTTCCCGCTGGATGACCTCGCTGACCGCGAAGTACGTGGCCTTCTTCACCCTGCTCGTGGCCGTTCCCGCCATCGGTATCAGCTGGTACCTGCTCGACGCCTCGTACAACGACAGCAAGTCCGCGCTAATCCATCAGCAGCAAGCTCAGGCGCAGGCACTCGCCGGCAAAATCGACCAGATGCTCATCGACGTCGCCGACCGACTCCGCTCGACGCATGGCGACGGGCTGAGTCAAGCCCAGCTCGCTCTCGTTTTGCGACCCCTCGTCGTGAGCGCGTTGACTCCGCTCACTGCCTTCTACATGAACGCGAAGGGCAGGATGGTCGCCGCCACCGGCCCTCACAGCCCCGGCGCAGAACCCCGGTACGGCCCGACCATCGTGGTCATCGGAGGCCTGTCGAAGCGCCAGTTCGACCAGGCCCAGCAGGGCGTCTACATCAGCCCTGTTTTCGAAATTCCCGACCCGGACGGCGACCCCGAGCCCGTCTTCTACGTCGCCGGGCCCGAGAACTACGGGCCCGGAGTCATGGGAGTGGTGCTTCCGAAGAGCATCTTCACCACGCTCTTCACGGAGCCTCACCTCGGGCGAGGCTACGCATATGCCCTCGCGGGTAACGGCCTCGTCCTTGACTATCCGGTCAAGCTCCTGAAGACGCAGTCCGACATGGACATAGAGCAAACGACCACGTACCCCAAGAAGCTCGACCTGCCCCAGGTCCGTCTCGCCCTCGGCTCCGGGGCCTCCGTCGGCTCTGCGACCGGCGAGAACCTGCGCCGGCGCAAGGTCCTCACCGCCTGGGCGACCGTGCCCTCCACCGGCTGGAAGGTTTTCGTCGAGCAGCCGGAGTCAGCTGCCTTCGCTCCCCTGCGCGGGAAGATCTGGAAGACCGCGCTTCTGATCGCCGCCTTCGTCGCCGCCGCGGTTGCGCTCTCCATCCTGCTCGCCCGCCGGCTGGTGCGCCCGATCAAGCGCCTGCAGGTGGCGGCCGAGGCGATCGGCGCCGGCGCCTACGACGAGCGGATCGCGCTCGATCGCAGGGACGAGCTGGGAGCTCTGGCCGCGACCTTCAACCAGATGGCAGAGCGCGTGCAGGAGCTGATCTCCGGCCTGGAGAAGCGCGTGGCCGATCGGACGAGGGCGCTCGAGATCGCCTCCCAGCACAAGTCCGACTTCCTGGCCAACATGAGCCACGAGCTGCGCACGCCTCTGAATGCGATCGTCGGCTTCTCCCAGGTCCTGAAGCAGAAGCTCTTCGGGCCGGTCAACGAGAAGCAGGACGACTACCTGGACGACATCCTCTCCTCGGCCGACCACCTGCTCGCCCTGATCAACGACATACTCGACCTGTCCAAAGTCGAAGCAGGTCAGGTCGACCTGGAAGTGGACCTGTTCTCCCTGCGCGAAGCGCTGGAGCGCGGCGTGGTCATGGTCAGGGAGCGAGCCACCCGAAACGGTGTGCAGGTCGAGCTTCGGCTCGATTCTGAAATCGACCTTCTGCAGGGAGACGAGCGCCGCATCCGCCAGGTCGTCTTCAACCTGCTCTCTAACGCCGTCAAGTTCACCCCGCAGGGAGGCAGAGTAGATGTCTCCGCCGTCCGCCAGGACGGCGAGGTGCTGGTCGCGGTCAGGGACACCGGTCCCGGCATCGCCGCCCAAGACCAGGAGCGCATCTTCGAGGAGTTCCAGCAGGCGCGCGACACCAACGGCGAGCGCCCGGAAGGCACCGGCCTCGGCCTTGCGCTGTCCAGGAGCCTGATCGAGCTCCACGGAGGGCGCATCTGGGTCGAGAGCGAGCCGGGCGAGGGCTCGACCTTCAGCTTCACGCTGCCGGTGGAGGCACGGTCGTGAGCGCACGACCGGACGGGTACTACGAGTCGCTGCTGGAGAGGAGCCCTTCCGCGATCGCGATCGTTGACATGGACGACGTCGTCACGTCTTGGAACCCCGCCGCAGAACGCCTGTTCGGTTACAGCCGCGACGAAGCCATGGGCCGGAAGATCGATTCCCTGGTCGCGTCTCACCCGGACCTCCATAGTGAGGCCGTCGAGGTCGGTAGCCGGGCGCGCGCGGGAGAAGACGTCCACGTCGTCGCGCGGCGGACGCGCAAGGACGGGACGCTCGTCGATGTCGACGTCGTCGGCTGCGCGATCTTCGTCGACGGGGAGCAGGTCGGGTACTACGGGATCTTCACCGACATCGGAGAGCTGCAGCGCCAGCGGCGCTACTTCGAATCGCTGCTGGAGATGAGCCCCACGGCGATCGTCACCGTGGACCTGGAGGGCACGATCACCTCGTGGAACCCCGCGGCCGAGCGGTACTTCGGGTACACCCGCGAGGAGGTTTTCGGAAAGACGCTCGACCCCTTGATCGCGCCGGATCCTGAGCTGCTGGAGGAGGCGAACGACGTCAGCGCTCGCACCGCTGGGGGTGAGGTCGTTCAGATCGTGACCAAACGCAAGCGGAAGGACGGCACGCTGATCGACATCGACCTCGTCTCGGCTCCCATTTACGTCGGCGGTGAGCAGGTCGGCTACTACGGCATCTACACCGACGTCAGCGAGTTGGCCAAGAAGAGCGCGGAGCTCGAGGTCGCCAGCAAGCACAAGTCCGAATTCCTGGCCAACATGTCGCACGAGCTGCGGACGCCGCTCAACGCGATCGTCGGCTTCTCGCAGGTGCTGAAGGAGAAGCTGTTCGGCCAGGTCAACGAGAAGCAGGACGAGTACCTGGACGACATCCTCTCCTCGGCCGACCACCTGCTCGCACTGATCAACGACATCCTCGACCTGTCCAAGGTCGAGGCGGGTCAGGTGGAGCTCGAGCGCCGGCTCTTCTCACTGCGCGAAGCGCTCGAGCGCGGGGTCGTGATGGTCAGGGAGCGGGCAGTGCAGAACGGCGTCGAGATCTCGCTCGAGCTCGACCCGCAGGTCGACCTGGTGGAAGGGGACGAGCGCCGCATTCAGCAGGTGGTCTTCAACCTGCTCTCCAACGCGGTCAAGTTCACGCCCTCCGGCGGGCGGGTGGACGTCTTCACCGCCAAGGAGGACGGCGAGGTGAGGATCGCCGTGCGCGACACCGGCCCCGGCATCTCCCCCGACGACCAGGCGCGCATCTTCGAGGAGTTTCAGCAGGCGCGGGATACGAACGGCGAGCGCCCCGAGGGAACCGGCCTCGGCCTTGCCCTGTCCAGGAGCCTGGTCGAGCTGCACGGAGGGCGCATCTGGGTCGAGTCCGAGGTGGGCACGGGCAGCACGTTCACCTTCACGATTCCCGTAGGGTCAGCCTCATGAGCGGCCGGCGCATCCTCGTCGTCGAGGACAACGAGAAGAACATGAAGCTCTTCCGCGACGTCCTCCAGGCCAAGGGGTACGAGACGCTCGAGGCGACGAGCGGGGAACAGGCGGTCGAACTGGCGACGCAGCAAGTCCCCGACCTCATCCTCATGGACGTCCAGCTGCCCGGGATCGACGGGATCGAGGCGCTCGGACGAATTCAGGCGGACGAGCGAACGAAAGCGATTCCGGTGGTCGCGCTGACCGCACAGGCGATGTCCGGTGACCGCGAACGCTTCCTCGAGTCCGGCTTCGACGGGTACATCTCGAAGCCGGTCGACGTGCTGGAGTTCATCCAGACCGTCGCCGAGCTATTGCGAGGGAGACGGTGGATAGCCAGAACGGCGCTGCGAAGATCCTCGTCGTCGACGACGTCCCCGAGAACGTGCGTTTGATGGAAGCGGTGCTCGTCCCGCGCGGCTACGACGTCGTGTCGGCGACCAACGGCCGCGAGGCGCTCGGCGTCGTCGAGGCCGAGAGCCCCGACCTCATCCTCCTCGACGTGATGATGCCGGAGATGGACGGCTATGCCGTCTGCACGCACCTGCGCGAGCATGAGGACACTGCCGTTCTGCCCGTGATCATGGTCACGTCCAGCATCGGCCAGGAGAAGACCAGGGCGATCGAGGCCGGCGCGGACGACTTCATCCCCAAGCCGTTCAACCACGACGAGCTGTTGACCCGCGTCCGCTCGCTGCTGCGCATCAAGCGCTACCACGACGAAATCAAGGACCTGAACAGGACGCTCGAGCAGCGCGTCCACGACCAGGTCGAGGAGCTGGAGCGGCTCCGGCGCCTGCAGCGATTCCTTTCGCCGCAACTCGCGGACGCGATCGTCGTCTCGGGCGACGATTCCGTCCTGCGCAGTCACCGGCGACAGGTGACGGTGCTGTTCTGCGACCTGCGCGGCTACACCAATTTCGCGGATGCGGTCGAGCCGGAGGAGTTGATGGGCGTCCTCGGCGAGTTCCACGCGACGATCGGCCAACTGGTCGAGCGGTACGAGGCGACGGTCGGCTCGCTCCAGGGAGACGGCGTCGAGCTCTTCTTCAACGACCCGATCGAGATTCCCGACGCGCCGCTCCGCTCCGTGCAGCTCGCGTGCTCGCTCCGCGCGGAGATGGCCGGCTTGCTCGAGCGCTGGCGCAAGCGCGGGTATGAGCTCGACTTCGGTGTCGGGATCGCGCTGGGATACGCAACCTGCGGCGAGATCGGTTTCGAGGGCCGTTCCGACTACGCCGCGATCGGCTCCGTTACCAACCTGTCGGCGCGTCTGTCGGACGAGGCGACCGGCGGGCAGATCCTGATCGCGCAGCGGCTGCTGGCCGAGGTCGAGGAGGCGGTGGAGGTCGAGCCCGTCGGCGAGTTCACCCTCAAGGGATTCCCCCGCCCGGTGCCGGCGTTCAACGTCCTGTCAGTGCGTCTTCCCTGACGCCTGAGACCTTCGGTGCGACCTCCTCGGCGTAGAAACGGAGGAACCTCTCCTGCTCCGGGCCGATCTGGTGGAGGTACACGTGGTCGTAGCCGGCGTCGATGTATCCCTGGATTCCGTCTGCGTACGGCTGCGGGTCCGGCCCGAGCGGGATGGCCTCGGCGACGTCCTCCTTGCGTACGGTTGCCGACGCCTGCTCGAAGTGCTCGGGAAGCGGAAGCTCCTGGGTGAGATCGCCCTCCAGCCCGACGTTCGGCCACCACTCGTAGGCGGTCTCGAGCGCCTCCTTCTCATCCTCGGCCCAGCAGACGGTGAGCTGGCCGTAGCGCGGCTTTCCTTCGCCGCCTCCCTGCTCGAACTTCCCGATCAGGTCGGAGTCAGGAGCGACGCCGACGAAGGCGTCTCCCACGCGTCCCGCCAACTCGGCCGCCTTCGGCGCGGCGGCGGCTACGGCGATCGGCGGCTGGTCGTCCGGGAGTGTGTAGATGCGCGCGCCCTCAACGGTGTAGTGCTTGCCGCGGAAAGTCGTCTTCTCACCCTTCCAGAGCTCACGCATGAGCTCGATTGCCTCCTCCAGCATCTCGAGCCGCTCGTCCGGGGCAGGCCAGCGGTCGCCCAGGATGTGCTCGTTCAGGTTCTCTCCCGTGCCGACGCCGAGGAAGAAACGGTCCGGCATGAGCGCGGCCGATGTGGCGGCTGCCTGCGCGACGATCGCCGGATGGATGCGGATCAGTGGACACGTCACGCCGGTGCCGAGCCGGAGGCTCTTCGTCTCGCGTGCAATCGCTCCGACCACGCTCCACACGAAGGGGCTGTGCCCCTGTTTGTCGATCCACGGGTGGAAGTGGTCGGACACGAGCGCAAAGGTGAACCCGGCCTCTTCGGCCGCCCGAGCGTTCTTGACGAGCGTGGCGGCGTCGTGCTCTTCGCTCGAGAGTGAATAGCCGAGTTCGATCATCGAACGGGACCTACCGCGCTCGCCGCGGCCGAAACGCGTTAACGGAGCCTTAACCCAACTGAACAAAGGGTTAAGGGCAGGACGGTTATAAGACGGACGGATGTCTGACGGGGGATCCACAACGGTGCTCAAAGGCGCCGGGCTACTCGGTGTCGCGGCCGCTGGAGGAGCCGTCGCGCTCCTTGGTGCCTGGCTCGTCGGCGGCTTTGGCAACGGGACGACGACCGTGCCCCAGTACGTGCTCCAGCCTGCGACGCCGCCCCCGTCCAGCGTTGTAGAGAGCCACGCGATGTCGATCGGCCAGATCTACGAGCGCGACGCACCCGGCGTCGTGCAGATCACGGCCAAGATCTACACGGAGGACCGTGATCCCATTTTCGGGACACCGAACGGCTTCCTGTCCGAGGAGAAGGCGCTCGGGTCGGGCTTCGTGTTCTCGAAAGCGGGAGTGATCGTGACCAACTACCACGTCGTCGAGCACGCGTCTTCGATCCGCGTGAGCTTTTCCAACAACGACAGCCTCGTGGCCCGGGTCGTCGGGTCGGATCCCTCGACCGACGTAGCCGTGCTCAAGGTCGGGACGAAGTCGCGGGCTCTCAGGCCGCTCCCGATCGGCAACTCCGACGCCGTTCGCATCGGTGACGCCGTCGTCGCACTCGGCAATCCGTTCGGCTACTCGCGAACGGTCACGTCCGGGATCGTGAGCGCGCTGCAGCGCCGCATCCAGTCCCCGAACGCGCAGACGATCGACCACATCATCCAGACCGACGCCGCGATCAACCCAGGCAACTCCGGCGGCCCGCTCATCGACGCCAGCGGCGCGGTGATCGGCGTCAACGCCGCTATCTCGACGGGTAACACAGGCGAGTCGGGCAACGTCGGGATCGGCTTCGCCATCCCCATCAACACGGTCACGAACGTCGCCAACCAACTGATCAGCACCGGCAAGGTCGCGCATCCGTACATCGGCGTCTCAGTCGCCGCGATCACACCCGAGCTGTACCACCTGTACGGCCTCGCGGTGTCGCAGGGGTTGCTCGTGCAGAACGTCTACGAGGGCTCCCCCGCCGCTCATGCCGGGATCAGGGGCGGTACGGTCGACCAGATCGTGGAGGGGGAGAGCTACATGGTCGGCGGCGACATCATCACGAGCCTCGACGGCGTTCCGGTGAACTCCGAGACCCGCTTTCGCGACCTCATCGCATCGAAGAAACCCGGTGACGCCGTTGCCGTCGAGATCCAGCGAGGCAGGACCAAGTACAGGCTCGAGCTCAAGCTTGGGCGGCTACCCGCGACGACTCCCCCTTCCCTCGGTTAGCCGCCTGACGGCCCGGCTCTGACTTCGTCGGGGCCGGGCGCTCTACCTAGACTCCCCGGGTGGAGTCGATCCTCGAAGAGACGCTGTGGATCGAGGAGGATGGGGAGGACCACAGCGGCTGGTTCTGCGTCAGCACCGATCCGTTCCCGTGCCCCGCGGCCGGCTGCGACTTCGTCGCCCTCTTCATGACGGCGGTGCACTTGATCCTCGTGTGGGAAGAGCGGGACGACCCGAACCTGCTGCGCCACGCGCAGCGTGCGAAGGAGGTCGGGCGTAACCCGTCCGTCGTCGACTACCGGAGCTCGTACGGCCCGAGCGCGTCCTACTACGCCTGGGAGGCGGCGGGACGTCCGGTGCACGGGATCCGGCGGTGATGGAGCACCGCTTCGGCCAGAGCTATCCGCTCTCGCTGGGAGTCGAGGAGGAGATCATGATCCTCGACGGCGAAACGCTCATGCCGGCGCCGCAGGTCGCGACCCTCGTCGAGGGCACCGCCGAGACGGCGCTGCCCGGCGTCCTCAAGACGGAGCTGCACGCCTCGGTGGTCGAGCTGAACACCGCGGTCGCGAGCGACGGAATGGAAGTGCTCGCCTCGGTACAGGCCCTGCGCGCCGCGGCCGAGGAGGTCGCGCGCGAGAACGGGCTCCGCATCGCGGCAGCCGGTGCCCATCCGCTGGCGCACGCCGAGGATCTCGTCATCGTCCAGGAGCAGCGCTACCTCGATTTCGTCGAATACGCCGGCGTCTCCGCGATACGGCAGGGCGTTAACGGAGCTGCACGTCCACGTCGGGATGCCGGGTGCGGAGGAGAGCCTGCACGTGCTCGACGGCATCCTTCCCTGGCTCCCGCTCGTGCTGGCCCTGTCGGCGAATTCGCCCTACTCCGGCGGCGAGGAGACGGGGATGGCCTCGTACCGCGCGGAGATCCTTGGGCTCCTGCCGCGGCGCGGCGCCCCGCCCGCCCTGGCGTCCTGGGAGGAGTGGCAGGAGCTGATGGACCGCCTAGTCGCCACGGGACTCGTCTCCGACTACACCGCGATCTGGTGGGACGCGCGGATCCATCCGAAGTTCGGGACGCTCGAGATCCGCAGCCCCGACCAGCCCACCGCCGTCGCCCTCACAGGCGCGTTCGTTGCGTTGTTCCAGGCGCTGTGCGCCCATGCGCTCGCAGAGCCCCGCCGCGTGCGTGACTTCGGCTTCCGCGTCGTCTACGACCAGAACCGCTGGGCCGCTTCGCGCTTCGGGCCGCGCGCGACCTTCATCCATCCCGACGACGGCCGGGCCGTCGAGGTCCCCGAGCTCGCGGCCGAGCTGCTCGAGCGCATCCGTCCCTACACGCGCGAGCTCGGCACCGAGGAGCTGCTCGACGCGATTCCGCTCGACCGCTGTGAGGGCGACCGCCTGCTCGAGGTCGGTCGCCATGAGGGGCTCGAAGCCGCCTGCCGGGACCTGGTCGAGCGGACCGTAGACTTTCGGTAGTGCCTGTCCAGACGGAGACCATCCAGGTCAGCGGGATCCGCTGCGAGCGCTGCGTGATGCGGCTCGGAGCCGCCCTGCAGGGGCACGAAGGCCTGGAGTTCGCGAACGCGACGCTGATGGGGGACGTGACCCTTCAGTGGGACGACGAGCGCACCGATCGCGACGCGCTCGTCACCGCGATGCAGCAGGCCGGGTTCGCGCCTATTCCTTAGAGCTCCACTCGTCCTGGTGGATGCCGACGGAGCCCTTTCGGGGGCTCGTGAGCTCCTGCTCCGGGCCGGCGAGCTGCTCGCGCATCTCCGCCCGCTGTTGGTCGGCCTGCGGGATGTCGGCCGCGGCCTGCCCCTCGAGCGCCGCGCTTCGCCCGTAGTAGTCGTCTACGGCCTGCCAGCCGCCGTCCTCGACGGTCGGCCCTCCGTCGACCATCTCCTTGCTCACCGTCAGGCGGACGACCTTCTCGTCGTCGTCCGTCCGGGCCATGTCGAGCGGCACCGCATGCTTCGACTTCCGCAGCATCCCGCTCTCGACGATCAGGTATCCGTTTTCCGTTCCGACTACGTGTCCGATCTTGTGGTCGTCGTTCGCGACGACGTCGTAACCCTCCACTGAGGCCTCCTTGTTTGCCGTTCACAGGCCCGTACCCCGCAAAGAGCGGGAATACACCGCCGCGTCCGGGCGTTCTCACCATCGACGTAGGAAAGGCCGCTAGGGTGGCCCGGATGGGGGAATCGCCGGACACCCAGGCACGTGAACTTGCGACGGAGGCACGTGACCGCGTGCGCTTCGAGGAGGAGGCGCTCCAATTAGCCGATCAGGTATATCGGGTGGCTCGAAGGCTCGTCCATTCGAAGGAGGAAGCGGAGGACCTCGTGCAGGAGACGTACGCGCGAGCGTTCCGCAGTTGGCGGTCGTACACGCCGGGGACGAACCTACGCGCCTGGATGCTGCGCATCCTCACCAACCTGAACATCGACCGCGGACGGCGCCAGCAGCGCGCTCCGGACACGACACATCTCGAGGAAAGTGACTACTTCCTGTACAACCGGCTCGAGGACGACTCGGCCGACGACGAAGAGCGGCTTCTCGAGCGGCTCTCCCAGAATGACATCGTTGATGCGCTCGCCGCGGTGCCACACGACTTCCGTGACGTGATCGTGCTCGTGGACATCGGAGATTTCTCGTACCAGGAGGCGGCTCAGATCCTGAACATCCCGGTCGGCACCGTCATGTCCAGGCTTCATCGTGGCCGCCGGATCCTTAAGCGGCATCTGGCGGAAGCGACGGTGGGAGGGGAATGAGCGCTACCTTCGACCCGTGCGCGTGGTGCGAGGAGGTGCTGCAGCCCTACCTCGACCGGCACCTCACCGAGCGCGAGCGGGCCGAGGCCCAGACGCACCTCGACGAATGCGGCTACTGCGCCAAGCGGTACCGGTTCGAGGAGAACCTCCGGCAGTTCGTGCAGCAGGCGGCGAGCGAGGAGATGGATCCCGAGCTCAAGGAACGGCTCTCCTCGCTGCGCACGCCGCTGCTCTGACTGGTCTGATCAGAACAGCAGCCGGCCGCTCGGGTAGAGCTTGCCGGCGGCCCAGATTCCGCCTGCGCATGCCCAAAAGTGGCTCGGCCTTCCGGCGGCGCTCCACGATGCGCGGACGGCGCGGCACTTCTGCGGTCGCGTGGCAAGCGGCTGGGCCAGGCTCGGCCGGTTGAAGGCAAGCTCGATCGATACGGCGCCGTTCGACCAGTCGTTCTTCCTCTTGCCGACAACCCAGATCTTCCGCACGTACGGCAGTTGCTTGCTCAGGGCCGGCATCGCCGCCACCCCTTGCTCGAATGCAGCCGGCGCTGCGTAGCAGCGGCCGGCGTACCTCCGATCCCAGGAGAAGCAGAGCGCATGCTGGTCTACGTAGTACCTCCCGGGCTGTCCGGCAATGTCTTGGTCGAAAAGCGTGTAGACGAGCAGGTACGCACCGCGTGGAGCGATCCGAGCCGGCGAGCCTGCCCAGTCGTCCGGCCGCAGTCCCGTCAGCTCGACCGAGGTACCGCGAGCGCCAACGACCACGATCTTCGTGAGCGTCTTCGCTCCCGCGGCGGGAACGGCGAAGAGGCAGATGGCAGTCGCAAGCGCCAGACACCAGCGCATGCCACGATTGTAACGTATATGCGTCGGGCTGATGAGACGCGCGGCGCTACCGTCTTCTCATGGGTCTCGTGCCCTCGTACGGGCTGTTAGTCGCCGTCCAAGCCGCGCTCGTTCTCGTCCCGGGACGACCTCATCGGCTTGCTTCGTCCCGCGCTCTCGGCCTTCTCATCCCGGCTGCGGCGATGGCGGTCGGGGTCGCGCTCGCCAGCTCGACCGGCGGCGCGGACTTTCTTACCGCACTCGCGGCCGTCGTCACGCCCATCCTGGCCGCCGGTGCAGGCTGGGCGCGCGGCTGGCCGCGGCCGTGGCTGCCGGCGCTCGCCGTGCCCGGCGTCTACGCAGTCGCGTGGCTCACGCCCGCCAGCTACGCCGGCCAGTTGGCGGGGGTCGCGCTCATCTGCGGCGCCTGCCTCGCCGTGACCGGGGTCGTCGCCGCGCTCGCGCCGCGCTCGTGGCTCGTCCTCGGCCTCGTTCTGCTCGTCGTGCTGGACTGCATCCTGGTCTGGGGCGACCGCTCGGTCGGGCCCGCCATGAACACGCTGCTCAATACGGCGCCGCCCAGCTTCGGCCGCCCGTTGCCATCCCTGCAACAGGCCGTCCTGGGCGACGCCACCATGGGCTGGCTCGACTTCGCCGCTCCAGCCCTGCTCGGCCTCCTTGTCGTGCGGCGCGTTCCCGCAGCGGCCGCGACAGCCGTCGCCGGCTGGGCCTGGGGCCTCCTTCTCATCGCGACCTCGCCGATCGCGGCAACTCCGCCGGTGCTGGCCGGGCTGCTCGTGGGCTACCGCAGGTCTGCAGGCGTGTCGACGTCGCCGGGCTCGCCCAGGTCGCCGCACTCGACCAGGTCGGCCGGGACGTCGCGCAGCCCCTCGTCCGGAACCTCGTCCCAGGAGGAACGGTCGATCAGCACCGGATGGAGCCGCTGACCGCCGTAGGTCGCGGCCACGACCGGCCCTGCACCGTCCTCCCAGGCTGAGATCACGCGGTCGATCGCCCGCGGGTGGAGGTCCGGCCCGTCGGCGAGGACGACGATCGCGGCCTCGACATCGTCTCCCAGCTCCTCGAGCCCACAGCGCAGCGACGCGCCGGGGCCGCGCTCCCATTCGAGGCACTTGACCGTCCGCGCTTCCGTCTCGACCTGGTAGGCGCCGATGACCACGAGCACGTCGTCCACCTCACTTGCGCGGACGCGTTGCAGCACCGGCGCCAGCAGCAGCTGCTGTTTGGGAGAGCCGAACCGGGTAGCCGCACCGGCGGCGAGGACGACAGCGACTATCAGGAGTGCGCCGTCCGGCGGGTACGGTGATGCTCCAGCGCGCGAAAAGCGCTGCCGGGCAAGGACGCAGGGAGCGTTCGTAGCCGGAGGCTACGGGCGCGACTGAGGACGCCGCCCGGTGCGCCTTTGCAGCCGCTGGAGCGCGCCGTATTTGCCGGGCGGTGCACTAGCCAGATTCGACCGACATCTTCTGGATCACGACCGCACGCGTCGGCGCCTCGGTGTTCGGATCCCCCAGCTTCCCGATCCGGTCGACGACCGCCTGGCCGTCCGTCACCTTCCCGAGCAGGGCGTACTCCGCCGGAAGCTGCGCGTCCGCCCCCGTGACGACGAAGAACTGACTCCCGGCCGCGCCCGGCGGCTCCGACGCCGCCTTTGCCATCGCCACCACGTAGTGGACGTATGCCGTGCTGGGCGGCGGGGGCTCGATAGTCGTGTACCCGGGCCCGCCGGTTCCCTTGCCGGTCGGGTCGCCGCCCTGGATGACGAATCCCGGCACGATGCGGTGGAAGGTCGTGTCGTCGAAGTAGCCGTCGTCGACCAGCGAGGCGAAGGACGCGCTCGTCTTCGGCGAGGCCTTGGTGTCGAGCGTGATCGTGAACTTTCCGCAATTCGTCTCGACGGCGACGCGGTAGGTCTTGCCGGCGTCGAGCGCGGACGTGGGTGCCTGGTGATTCGACTCGTCCTTGGGTGACGGCGTGGACACGTCGGTGCAGCCGCCGCTTTGCGTGGTGCTTCCCCCGCCGCTGCCACCGCACGCGCTCGCCGCCAGGACAGCGAGCAGGACGGCGGCGGCGCTAGCGAACCGCTTCGACCGCACGCTTGATCAAGGCTCTGGCGATCTCGAGCTTGTACGCCGTTCCGTCGAGGGGCGTCGCCGACTCGAGACCGTCTGCAGAGTCCAGGGCCCAGGGGATCGGCGCCACGCCGGCGAGCCCGAGCCGCACGTCCTCGCCGAAACGCGCCGCGGCGACACCGACGAGGGGGAACGCCCACTTCTGCCGGTCGGCGGCCTTCAGGTAGGTGCTCGCGTCCGGTCGAGGTACGTCCAGGTCGAGGATGACCTCGTCGTAGTCGAGGGTGACGATGTCGCGGTTGTCGTCGCTCGGGAGCCGGTAGAGCTCCGCGATCGGCATTTCGCGCCGGTTCGTCCGCAGGTGCGCGCCGAGCGCAAGGAGCGCCGCCGCCGGGTCCGAGGGATGGGCCGAGGCCGTGCGGTCGTTGGCAAACACCGAGTGCTCGCGGTGCATTCCCGTCTGTGCATAGCAGCGGTCGCCTCCGTGCAGGTAGCACGGGAACTTCATCCGCCAGTACCAGCAGCGGGTCGCCTGGCGCAGGTTGCCGCCGATCGAGCCCATCGCCCGCAGCTGCGGGGATGCGGCGGACGCGCACGCCTCGCGCAGCGCGGCTGGGATCTCCGGGTCGACTTCCAGTTCGGCCAGAGTCGTGCCCGCGCCGATCGTCGTCCCGTCGATCCCGCGCGGGACGACCGCGCGGATGTCAACGAGCGTGTCGATGTCGATCAGCCGGTTGCGGATGATCGGCACGACGTCCGTCCCTCCTGCGAGCAGGAGGCCGGGGCCGGCCGTGTCCAGCTCTTCGAGGCTAGACGGCTGCAGGAGCTCCACGCTGCTTCTCCCTTTCCTTCGCCTCTGCCAGCGCGCGCAGCATCTCCTCGCGCGTGATCGGCAGCTCGCGGACGTCGGCGCCCGTCGCGTCGCGGATCGCGTTCGCGATGGCGGCGGACGTCGGGATGATCGGCGGCTCGCCGAGCCCCTTGGCGCCGAGGTTGGTGAGGTGCTCGTCGGGGATGTCGACCAGCTCGGTGACGAGCTCCGGCACGTCGGCGATCGTCGGCATCTTGTACGCGTCGAGCGTCTGGTTGAGAACGGCGCCGGTGTTGGGATCCAGCAGGCGGTTCTCCGAGAACGTGTGCCCGAGGCCCTGGATGATCCCGCCCTCGACCTGGCTGGACGCGCCCAGCGGGTTGATGACACGTCCGACGTCGTGGATGGCCGCGATCTTGTCCACGCGCACCTCGCCCGTCTCCACGTCCACGGCCACCTCCGCGACCTGGACGCCGAAGGTGAGGACGCGCATCCCGGTCGGGTTCGGGCCGCGGGCGCCCTTGCCGAGGATCTGCGCGTCCTCGAGCAGTCCCGTGACCTCCTCGACCGGCCACGACCCGCCGTCCGTGGAGACGACGTTGCCGTTCTTGAGCGAGAGGACGCGCTCCTCGAGGTGGTAGCGCTGCGCCGCGATCTCGATGATCTGCCGCGCCGCGTCATGGGCCGCCGCGCGCACCGCCGGGCCCATGCTGGGCGTCGTGGACGAGCCGGCGGAAATGGCCGCATACGGGCCGCGCGCCGAGTCGCCGAGCGAGACCTGGACGCGGTCGACGGGGAGCCCGAGCTCCTCGGCCGCGATCTGGGCCATTGCAGTGCGGGAGCCGGTGCCGATGTCCTGCATCGCGGTGACGACGACCGCGCGGCCGTCCGACCCGACGCGCACCCACGCGTACGACGGGGGGCCGCCGGCGCCGAACCAGATCTGGCTCGCCATGCCGATGCCGTGCCTCCACGGGCCCTCCGAGCGCGCGCGCACCTCCTCGCGCTTCGCCCAGTGCGGCTCGGCGCGCGCGTAGCACTCCATCAGGTTCTTGGAGGAGAAGGGCCGCTCCTCCATCACGTCGCTGTCGGCGTGGTTGAGGCGCCGCACCTCGAGCGGATCCATCTCCAGCTTGGCGGCGAGCTCGTCCAGCAGGCACTCGAGGCCGAACGTCCCCTCGACGAATCCGGGGGCGCGGAAGGCTGCGTTCGGGCCGGTGTTGAGCTTCGCGCCGTACTCGACCGTCGAGACATTCGGGCACGCGTACAGCATTTTCATCGGCCCCGCCGTCCAGCTCTTGAAGCCGCGGAAGCCGACGGCCATGACGAAGTCGCCGGAGAGGGCGGTGAGCGTCCCGTCCGCCTTCGCGCCGGCGCGCAGCCGCTGGACGGTCGCGTGCCGGTTGCCGCTCGAGAGGTTCTCCTCCTTGCGCGTGAGCGCGCAGCGAACCGGCCGGCCCGTGCGCTTCGCCAGCTCGGCGGCGATGAACGTGTACTCGCCGGGATGGTTCTTCGCGCCGAAGCCGCCGCCCATGTAGTTGCAGATGACCCGCACCTTGTCCTGTGGGATCCCGAGCTTCTCGGCGGTCTCCTCGCGCACTCCCCAGATGAACTGCGTGGAGGTGTACAGGTTGAGGACGTCCCCTTCCCACTGGCAGACCGACTGGTGCGTCTCCATCGAGTTGTGCAGGACGGTCTGCGTCCGGTACTCGGCCTCGACCACGATGTCGGCCTCGGCGAGGCCCCTTTCGACGTCGCCACGCTCGTAACGCTCGGGCTCGTCGATCAGCGACCCTTTCTCGACCGCCTCCTCCGGGTCGAGGAGCGGCTGGAGGACGTCCCACTCGACGTCGACCAGCTCGCGCGCGGCTTCCGCCTGGTCGAGCGTGTCTGCCGCGATCGCGGCGACCGCGGCGCCGGGATACCCAGGCTCGCGCGTCAGCACGTCGAGGTCGTCGGGGGTGAGAGCGGCGCGCACGCCGGGCGCCTCGAGCGCGCGCGAGAGGTCGAGCTTCGTCACGCGCGCATTCGCATGCGGGCTGCGCAGGACGGCCGTGTGGAGCATTCCCGGGAGCTGGACGTCGGCCGTGTAGACGGCCTCGCCCCGTGCGCGCTCGCGTCCGTCGACGCGCTCGAGCGGGCGGCCGACGATCTCGAGCGGGCCGGCCGGCCACTGTGGGACCGGGTCCTCGTCGACCACGATCCACTGCTCGGTGTAGTTGCCTTCGACCTCCTTCTCGGTGCGGATCAGCCTTGCCACGTCAGAACAGCCTCCTCGATCTTGGGATAGGCGCCGCAGCGGCAGATGTTCCCCGACATCGCGTGCCGGATCTCCTCGCGGCTGGGGCTCGGATTGGCCTCGACGAGCGCCGCGGCCGAGACGATTTGCCCAGGTGTGCAGAAGCCGCACTGCAGCGCATCGGTCCGGACGAAGGCGTCGACCAGCGGATGGTCGCGCAGGCCTTCGATCGTCGTTACCTCGCGCTCGTCGACCGTGTGGACGAGCGTGATGCAGGAGAGCGTGGGCACGCCGTCGAGCAGGACGGTGCAGGCGCCGCAGTGGCCCTCGTTGCAGCCGATTTTCGTCCCCGTCAGGCCGAGGTCGTCGCGCAGGACGGATGCGAGCGAGCGCCCGACGCTCGCCGTGAGGGGATAGCGCTGCCCGTTGATGGTGACCTCAGACATTCGCTGTGACCGCCCAGATGTCCGCCAGGTGGATGAGGCGAAACGTCATCCTGCTGAGCTGGCGCTTCTCCTGCTCGTCCTCGATCTCCGGGGCCAGGCGCCACAGGCCGTGGGCGGCTGAGAGCAGCTCCTTGACGCGGTCGAGATCCTCCGGCACCTTGCCGTTCCGTTCGTTGGTCGCGTTCAGGGCAAGGTCGAGGACGCCGATCGTGTCCGGCTGCCGCGTCCACAGAAGCGGGGTCGCCATGGACAGGTACTGGTGGATACGGGCAAAGATCATCGGCTGCGTGAAGACGTCGCCGCCGCGCGGTCTCGTCGGTTCGAGCGGCGGCTCGCCGGCGGCTATGCGCGCGGCGCTGCGTCCGAGCATGTTGCGGACGTCGTCCTCGTCCAGGCCCGAAGCGCGTGCCGTCCGCAGCGCGATCAGCAGCGACGCCGGCTCCTGCCCGTACGGGTAGTCGGAAGCCACCAGTACCTGCTCGGGTGAGACGTGCCGGAACATGTCCAGCAGGTCGACGGGGCTCCAGACGGAGGTGTCGAAGAAGACGCCTGCCTTGCCCCCGAAGCGCTCGGCCAGGGCCGCCAGGTCGGCGATTCCGCCGTGCGCGATGATCAGCTGCGCGTCCGGGTGAGCGTCGACGAGGCGCGCGAGATGGTCGGCGATCGGCGGCAGCCCGCGCCCACCGTGGATGAGGATCGGGACCCGGCGCTCGGCTGCGAGCCCGAAGATCGGCGCGAGCCGCTTGTCGTTCAGGAGGAAGCGCTGCGCCCGCGGGTGGAGCTTGATCCCCCGCGCGCCCAGGTCGAGGCAGCGGGTGGCCTCCTCGACCGGCTCCTCGCTCAGATCGAGCCGGACGAACGGGATGAAACGTCCTCCTGACCGCTCGGCGTACGCGAGGCTGCGGTCGTTCGGCGCGCGGAAGGCCGGATGCCGGTCGGGCTCGTCCATGCAGAACATGAAGCAGCGCGAGATCCCGTAGTCATCGGTGATGCCCATGAGCTCCTCGTACTTCCCGCTCATACCGTCGATGTCGTTCCCGAGGTGGGTGTGGGCGTCGAAGATCTCTGCGTCCGCGGGCAGCTCGCGGCGAAGCTCCTCGTCGTACGACTCGAACAGTTTCCGGGCTCGATCGAGCACGTCGTCCATCTCTTGGAGTCTACGCAGAGCGGATAGCATCCCCGCCGTGGCCGACCAGGTCCTGATCTACGCGGACACCGAGCGCTCGCCCGAGCTCCGCCACGAGCTTCCGGTCGCGATCGGCGACGCCTTCCTCTACGCCGAGAACAACGGGTCGCGCTACGTCCTGACCAACGTGCTCGAGATCGAGAAGATGAGGAAGCTGGGCATCGAGACGCGGCTGCCGGACGACTACGGGATCGACGAGCTGCTCAAGTCCGGGAAGAAGCCGCCGGAGATTCGCAACGAGCTGCTCCTGCGCGCCTGCCGCGACCTCGGCATCACCGACGCGTCCGTTCCATTTTGGTTCCCCGTCGATCTCGCCGATTTCCTGCGTGAGAACGGAGTCGAGCTGCGCGCCGACGAGGAGCTCTTCGACGAGCGCCGGCGCTCCAAGAACGAGGCCGAGATCGCGGGCATCCGGCGCGCGCAGAAGGCGACCGAGGCGGGGATGCAAGCGGTAGCGGACATGCTCCGTGCCTCCGAGCCCGGCGACGGCGGCCTCGTGCTGGACGGCGAGCCGCTGACGGTGGAGCGCGTCAAGGTCGCAATCAGCCAGGCCTTCATGGACGGCGGCGCGACCAGCGACGACTTCATCGTGGCCTGGGGCGAGCAGGGCGCGCGCGGTCACGACACGGGATCGGGACAGCTTCAGCCCGGTTCCCCCGTCGTCGTCGACCTCTTCCCCAAGGACAAGGAATCGGCCTGCTACGCGGACATGACGCGGACGTTCGTGGTCGGCGAGCCCGACGAGGAGATCGTCGAATGGCACCGGCTGGTCAAGGAGGCCGTCGACCGGACGATCGAGCCGATCAGGCCCGGCGTGACCGGCCGCGAGCTCTTCGACATCGCGTGCGACATCTTCGAAGAGGCCGGCGAGAAGACGCAGCGGACGAAGGAACCGGGCAAGCCGCTCGACGAGGGGTTCTTCCACAGTCTCGGGCACGGCGTGGGCCTGGAGGTGCACGAGGCGCCCGGGCTCGGGCTGCTCGGCGAAAAGCCGTTCGTGGCGGGTGACGTCGTCACGATCGAGCCCGGCCTGTACCGGCAGGGCTACGGCGGCGTCCGTCTCGAGGACCTCATCCTCGTCACCGAGGACGGATACGAGAACCTGACGAAGTTCCCGTACGACCTCGCTCCTTGAGCGACCAGGCGATCGAGACGCTCTTCCTCGAAGAGCGCCACTACGACCCGCCGCCGGAGTTCGCCGCGCAGGCGAACGCCCAGCCGGACATCTACGAGCGCGACTGGCGCGAGCTCTGGGAAGGCGAGGGCCGCGACCGTGTCACCTGGTTCGAGCCCTTCGACGAGCTGCTCGAGTGGAACCTCCCGTACGCAAAGTGGTACCTCGGCGGGAAGCTGAACGTCGCCTACAACTGCGTCGACCGGCACGTCGAGGCGGGTCTCGGCGACAAGGTGGCCTACCACTGGGAGGGCGAGCCCGAGGGCGAGCGGCGCACGCTCACGTTCGCCGACCTCCGGCGCGAGGTCGTCCGCTTCGCGAACGCGCTCAAGAGCCTCGGCGTCCGCAAAGGGACGCCGGTCGGCATCTACATGGGGATGGTTCCCGAGCTGCCGGTCGCGATGCTCGCCTGCGCGCGTCTCGGCGCGCCGCACACGGTCGTCTTCGGCGGGTTCTCGGCCGATTCTCTCTCCGGCCGGCTCAACGACATGGAGTGTGAGTTACTGATAACTCAGGACGAGGGGCTGCGCGGCGGCAAGAAGGTTCCGCTGAAGGCAAACGCGGACGAGGCGCTGGCCGACTCGCCGGGGGTGAAGAAGGCGGTCGTCCTCCGCCGCACCGGCGGGGACGTCGACTGGACGGAGGGCCGGGACGTGTGGTGGCACGACGTCGCGACCGACGATTCCGAGTGCCCGTGCGAGCCGATGGACTCGGAGGATCTCCTCTACCTGCTGTACACGAGCGGGACGACCGCGAAGCCGAAGGGCATCGTCCACACGACTGCCGGCTACCTCGTCGGCGTCGCCGCCACGCACTACTACATCTTCGACGTCAAGCCCGAGTCGGTGTACTGGTGCGCCGCCGACATCGGCTGGGTCACCGGGCACAGCTACATCGTCTACGGCCCGCTGTGCAACGGCACGACCGGCGTGATCTACGAGGGGACCCGGATTTCCCTGAGCGCGACCGCTGGTGGGAGATCGTCGAGCGCTACAAGGTGGACATCCTGTACACGGCGCCTACGGCGATCCGGACGCACATGAAGTGGGGGCCGGAGCACGCCGAGAAGCACGACCTTTCCTCGCTCCGGCTGCTCGGGACGGTCGGCGAGCCGATCAACCCGGAGGCCTGGGTCTGGTACCGCGAGCACATCGGCGCCGGGGCGTGCCCGGTCGTCGACACCTGGTGGCAGACCGAGACGGGGATGATCCTGATCTCGCCGCTTCCCGGGATCACGCGCGTCAAGCCCGGCTCGGCAACGAAGCCGTTTCCCGGCATCGAGGCCGCGGTCTACGACGAGCACGGGAACGAGGTCGGCCCCGGCGGAGGCGGCTACCTCGTGCTCAAGCGCCCCTGGCCGGCGATGCTGCGCGGCATCTACCGCGACGACGAGCGCTACCGGGAGACGTACTGGTCGCGCTACGGCGACGTGTACTTCGCCGGCGACGGCGCGCGCATCGACGAGGACGGCGACTTCTGGCTGCTCGGCCGCGTGGACGACGTCATGAACGTGTCCGGCCACCGGATCTCGACCATCGAGGTCGAGAGCGCGCTGGTCGATCATCCCGAAGTGGCGGAGTCGGCGGTCTGCGGGCGGAGCGACCCGCGCACCGGCCAGGCGATCGTCGCCTACGTGACGCTCAAGGGCAGCGCGGAGGGCTCCGTGGAGAAGCTCGAGGAGTTGCGCGACCATGTCGGCAAGAAGATCGGCCCGATCGCCAAGCCGGCGAACATCGTCTTCACGCCCGAGCTGCCCAAGACGCGCAGCGGCAAGATCATGCGGCGCCTCCTGCGGGACGTCGCCGAACATCGCGAGCTCGGCGATACGACGACGCTCGCAGACCCGACGGTGGTCGAGGAGATCAAGGAGCGCGCATCGTCAGAGCGCTGACCGTCGCCGAACGGCCCGACCTGGCCGAGCCCGCGTGGGAGGCGGTCAAGGACCAACTCCCCGAGTACAACAACCACGGAGACGTCCTCAACCGCTACTGGGGCCGCCTGACCGAGGAGCGGCCCGAGTTCCAGTTCCATCTCGTTGACGGCGAAGAGATCCTCGCCCGGGCGCGCTGCGTCCCCGTCCGCTGGGACGGCACCGTCGAGGACCTTCCCGCCGGCATCGACGGCGCCATCGCACGCGGCTTCGACGAGGAGGGCGCCGACGTCCTTTGCGCGCTGCTCATCGTCGTGCCCGGCCGCCTTCAGGGCCGCGGGCTGAGCGCCGAGGCGCTGCGCGCGATGGTCCAAATCGCGCGGTCGAACGATCTCGGTTGTCTCATCGCACCGGTGCGGCCGAACTGGAAGGACCGCTATCCGCTCGTTCCGATCGAGCGCTACGCGGCGTGGCGGCGCGACGACGGGCTGCTGTTCGACCCGTGGATGCGCGTGCACGAGCGCGCGGGCGGAACGGTGCTGAAGCCGGAGCCGCAGTCGCTGCGCATCACCGGCACCGTCTCCGAGTGGGAGGAGTGGACGCAGATGCCGTTTCCCGAGAGCGGCGAATACGTCTTTCCGGGCGGGCTGGCTACGCTCGAGATCGACCGAGAGCGGGACGCCGGCCGCTACTGGGAGCCGAACGTGTGGATGGTTCACGACGCCTGACCGAGCCGCGGCAGCGTGACAGGATCAGGAGTCCGGCGACGACCAAGGCCAGCCCGAGGAGCGATACGACCGTCTCGGCGGAGCTCTGGTCGAGGCGCTCGTTGAGCACGGTAATGCCGACGACCACGCCGGCGAGGGCTTCCAGCACTGTCTCGCTCGTCATCGCCGGCGCCAGCGCGCCGGTCTGGAGGGAGGCCTGCGCGAGCAGGAAGCCGGTCAGCGCCACGCCTGCGAGCGCGTACACGTGCCAGTCGGCGAGCACGGCCGCGAAGCCGTCGTCGAAGCGGTCGACGGTGGACTTCGTCAGCGCCGCGACGAGGCCGCCGAGGATCATTCCCGCGGCGATTCCCAGGAAGGTCGCGCGCACGCTCGGCTTTCGGCCGATGCTCGCGAGGGCGAGCAGGACGGCGAGCCCCCCGATGATCGCCGCGCCGAGCAGCCAGCTTGCGGCTGTCGCGTCGGACGATCCACCGTAGGGCGTCGCCACCAGGCGAAAGACGATCAACCCTGCGCACACGGCCGCTGCGCCGAGGATCTCGCGCCGGCCGATGTGCTGGTGGGTGATCTTGGCGCCGAGCGGGAGCGCGAAGACGACGCTGGCGACGAGCAGCGGCTGCACCGACACGAGCCGCCCGAAGCCGAGCGCCGCTGCCTGCGCCCCGTAGCCGAGAGCGTCCGCGCCGAGACCCGCGAGCCAGACCGGCTTGCGCACGAGCCGCGCGAGGAACCCGGGATGGAGCGCGCCGTCCTCCGGCTCCTCCATCGCGCCCTTCTGCTCGAGGACGGTGGCGAGTGCGAAGAAAAGCGCGGCGAGGAGCGCGATCGGCGTGGCGAGGGTGTCCATAGCTCCTTCTTTCCGCTATAGCCTCTTCGTTATGCATGCCCAGGAAGAGCGGCAGACGGCGGTCGAGCTCTTCAACCACACGTGGTCGCTGATGGAGCTGCCCGAGCGGACGCCCGAGCAGGACGACGAGATGATCCACGCCGCCCACGCGTCCCGGCACCACTGGGCCGCAGTTGGGACCGGCGCGAACCTCGCGCGCGGCGAGTGGCAGATCTCGCGCGTCTACGTCACTCTGGGCCGCGCCGAGCCCGCCCTCTACCACGCCGGACGCTGCCTGGCGTACTGCGAGGCGAGCCAGGACGGCATCGCCGACTGGGACATTCCGTATGCGTACGAGGCGCTTGCCCGCGCCCAGCTGACTGCGGGCAACGAGGAGGAGGCGAAGCGCTACGCGGACCGCTCCCGCGAGCTGGCGGCCAAGGTCGCCGACGAGCACGACCGCGAGCATCTGGAAGAAGACCTGTCGACGCTGCCTTGACTCTCCCCTCGGGAGAGGCCGTACGCTCGCGGCGATGACACTCTCCACGGCGCAGCTCCTCTCGATCGGCCGCTTCGCCCGCACGACCGGTCTGACCATCCGCACGCTCCGTCGTTATGACGCAATCGGTCTGCTCGTCCCCGCGCACGTGGACGAGGACACGGGCTACCGCTGGTACACGCTCGAGCAGGCGCGCGACGGCGAGGCGATCCGGAGGCTGCGCGAGCTGGACGTCCCGCTCGACGAGGTGCGTGCCCTGCTGCACGCGCCGTCCGAGACCCTGCGCGAAGGGCTCGAGGCGCACCGCGCGCGGCTCGAAGGACGGGCGGTCGAGCTGCGGCACACGCTCGAGGAGTTGTCCCGACTGATCGACGGAGAGGAGCCGCTCGTGCCCGAGAAGGAGATGGTCAAGTTCGAAATCGGAATCCAGGAGCTGGACGAGGTGACGGCACTCGTGGTACGCGAGCACGTCCACCAGGACGAGATGTCCGAGCTCGTGCCGAGGGACATCGCGGAGGTGCACGCGTATGTGCAGGAGCTCGGTCTCGGCTTCCACGGGCCGCCGTTCTGCGTCTGCCCGTTCCCGAACGAGGACGGCACTCTCGACACGCAGATCGGCTGGCCGGTCGCAGAGGACGTCGCCGGCCGCGGCCGGATCGAGCCGACGACACTCCCGGCGACGCGGGCGCTCGTGATGAAGCACGTCGGCGCCTACACCGCCCTCGGCAAGTCCTATCGCCTCATGAGCGAGGTGATGGAGGAGAACGGCCTGACGCCGGCGGATTCGCCGCGCGAGATCTACGTGACGGACCCGGAGGAGGTCAGCGACCCCAACGAGTACGAGACGGTGATCGTGTGGCCCATCGGCCCCGAGGGTGAGTTGAAGCCGGGCGGCTTCTTCAAACGCCGCGTAGAAGTGGAGTAGCTCCGCGTCTCCGCAGAGGTGTCGCCCCGTTCTCAGGGACGACTCCTCGCGTGTCGGGTCGGCTACGGCTTCCGGCAGATCGTCTTGCCCGGGCAGAGCGTGTTCGGCTTGCTCGCCGGCTTGACGCGGAGACTGCGGCTCTTCGTGTACTTCAGGTACCAGGCGTGTCCTTCGGCCTGGGACGGCGCGGTGGACGGATCGTCGCCGATGACGGGATAGGCCATCGCTCCGGCCGGCGCGACCAGCGCTGCTACCGAAACCATGAGGAGGACGGAGTTGCGAATCTGGCGGGTGCGCTTCATTTTCTGCCCCTTCCGATCGTGTGACCGCAAGACGGCAGGACCGGCGCGAATCTTCCGTTTAGTTCAGGAGCTCTAGTGGTCTGACCGGCAACGTCCGCCTGGCCCCTGGCCCACGATCACGCTGCGCCATGCGGCGTCCTCGGTCGCGGACGGGCTAACCAGCCCGCCCGCTCCCTGCGTCCTTGCCTGGCTTGGTGCTCCCGGCCCAGGAACCGGGCAACGTTACCGGCCAAACCACTAGTTCAGGAGCTTCGCGAAGCGCTCCTCGTCGTCGAACGGGCCGACGACGGCGAGCGTGAACGCGTTGCGCCCGATCACGTCCTGCGCGACGCGCTGGACGTCCTCGGCCGTGACCGCGTCCAATCCGTCCAGCACCTCCTGCGGCTCGACGGCTCCGCCTTCGAGCACCTCGCGCCGAAGCCCGAACTGGAGGAGACCCTGCGGGCTCTCGGTTTGCAGGGTGAAGCGCCCTTTCGCGAAGGAGCGCGCCTTCTCGAGCTCGTCTGCAGGCACCGGCTCGTCGGCCATCTTCTTCAGCTCGCCGGCCACCGTCGAGATCGCGTCGTCGATCCGGTTCAGGTCGACGCCTGCCTGTGAGTAGAGCGTCCCCGTGTCCGTGTAGCTGTAGTTGGTGCCGAAGACGTAGTACGCGAGGCCGCGGCGCTCGCGCACCTCGGTGAAGAGACGCGAGGACATTCCGCCCCCGAGCACGACCGCGAGCAGCTGGAGTGCGTAGCGGTCGGGGTGCTTGAGCGGGTAGCTGATCGTGCCGAGGCACAGGTGCGCCTGGTCGGAGTCCTTCGTGTGCAGCTTGATCCGCGTGTGCTCCGCGCCGACCGGCTGGAGTGGCGCAGGCCCGTCGGCTCCGTTCCCCGACAGGTCTCCGAGCAGCTCCTCGATCTGGCCGAGGAAGTCGCCCTCGATGAGCCCGCCGAGCCCGACGACGACACGTCCCGGCTTGTACCAGTGGCCGAGGTAGTCGAGGAACGTCTCGCGATTGGCGGCGCGGATCGCCTCCTTGCGGCCGAGCACCATCCAGCCGAGCGGCTGGTCGCCGTACAGCACCTCCTCGTACACGTTGTCGACGAGGTCGCGCGGCGTGTCGAGATACATGTTCATCTCCTCGATGATCACGCCCTTCTCGCGTTCGATCTCGTCCGGCTCGAACTTCGAGTTGCGGAGCATGTCCACGAGGACGTCCATGGCAATCTCGCGCGACTCGCCCGCGCAGCGGACGTAGTAGCCCGTGTACTCCTTGCTCGTGAAGGCGTTGAACTCCCCGCCGATCGCGTCGACCTCGGCCGCGATGTCGCGCGCCGTCGGGCGCCGCTCCGTGCCCTTGAAGACCATATGCTCGGTGAAATGGGCGATCCCGTTCGTGTCCTTGGTCTCGTAGCGGGAGCCGGACGCGACCATGATGAAGCAGGTGATGGACTTCGCCTGGGGTAGCGGCGCGGTCAGGACGCGCAGGCCGTTCGCGAGGGTGTGGCGCTCGTAGGTGCTCATTCCGAGAGCAGCTTACGCCAATCATCCGGGAGCGGAACCGACTCCCCACGCTCGTAGTCGAAGGCGACGAGCACGGTCTTTGCCTCCGCCACGATGCGGTCGCCGACCTTGAGCTCGTAGCCGAGGTCGAAGCTCTTGTTCCCCACTCGCGTCGGCCACATGGTCACCTCCACCACCTCGCCGACCGAGACCTGGTCGCGGAAGTCGATTTCGCAGCGGGCCAGGATCATCTGCGTCCAGTCGAAGCCGAACTCGTTGCGCAGATCGACGCGCGCCTCCTCGAGGTACGTGAGGTACACCGCGTTGTTCACGTGGCCGAGCGAGTCGCAGTCGCGGAAGCGGACTCGCTCGCGGCGGACGATCCGCAGGCTCATGCCAGGCCGGTGAACTCCATCAGCGAGGCGAACGGTTGGACGAGCTCCTTCGTCACCAGGTCGACGGTGGCGACGCCGGGCAGCGGGATCGCGGCCCACTCCTCCAGGTTCGGTGCGTCCATGCCGCGCAGGTTCGCGAGGTAGTGGCTGAGGACGAGGCCGTGCGAGACGACGCAGACGTCGCCCGCCGCGCTGTCCGTCAAGCGGTCGATGCATGCGACGACGCGGGCGCGAGCCTCGGCTCCTGTCTCCCATTCGGACACACTGTCGTTTGGAGAGGCGAAGTGTGCGGCTACGAGCGCGTGGTACTCGTCCTGGCTCACGAGCGGCGTCGTGCCGCGGTCGACTTCGTGCAAGTCGGGATCGATGCGCAGGTCGAGCCCGGTCGTCCCCGCGATCGGCTGCGCGGTCGCGACCGCTTTCGCCTCCGGGCTGGACGCGATCAGGGTCAGGTCGCGCCACACCGGCGAGCGCGCGAGGTCGCGTGCCTGCTGCTCGCCGGTCGGCGACAGGTGCCAGGAGGGCATCGGCTGGTCGCCGCGCAGGAGCACCTGCGCGTGACGGACGAGGTACAGGAGGCTCACGCGGGCAGTATCGTCGCTGGGCGATGCCGAACGGAGAATTCACGGAGCAGGGGATCCAGGCGCAGCCGGCGTGGCTGACGCAGGTGCCGACCGACCGCCGCTTCCCGGACGCGCGCGTGCTGCTCACCGGCTGCGGGACGTCCTACCACGCCGCCCAGACCGGCGGCGAGGCCGTGCAGGCGCTCGAGCTCGTCCTCGCGCCGCGCCGGGACGCCGAGCTCCTCGTCCTGCTCAGCCACGAGGGGGAGACGCCGCTGACGCTCGAGGCCGCACGCGCCTTCCCGGGACCCAAGTGGTGCGTGACTGCCGTCGCGGCGAGCCCGATCGCGCAGCTGTGCGAGGAGGTGATCGTCTCGACGCCCGAGGTGGAGAAGAGCTACTGCCACACCGCGAGCTACACATGCGCGGTGGCGGCACTTGCGGCGCTCCGCGGCGAGGATGTCGCGTGGCTGTCCGGCGCCGTTGCGGCGGCCATCGCCGACCCGTTTCCCGTGTCCGACCACGAACGCTGGCTCGTCGCCGGTGCCGGCCGCGACTGGCCGACGGCGCAGGAGGCCGTGCTCAAGCTGCGCGAAGGTGCGTTCGTCGCGGCCGAGCCCTACGAGACCGAGCAGCTGCTCCACGGCTACCTGGCGGCGATCGACGAGCGTGTTCGCTGCTTCGTCCTCGAGGGCGAGGGCCGTGCCGCCGAGCGCGCGCGCGGCGCGGTCGCCGCGCTCGGGGCGCTCGGGTGCGACGCAACGCTCGTTCCAACCGTCCACCCGGTCGTGGACATCGTGCGCTTCCAGGTCCTCACCGTCGAACTCGCCGCGGCGCGCGGCGTCGACCCGGACCGAATCCGCCGCGACGACGAGCGCTGGGCGCGCGCCCGGGCGGCCTACGAGTAGAAGGTCCGGGCGAGCTCGTCCGTCTCGGATCGGACAAGCTCGATCTCCTCACCGGTCAGGCGCTCCTTCCAACGGTCCAGGTTGGCGCGGCTGTCGAGCCTGATCTCGCCCGGCTCGGAGACCCTCGTCTCGATCGGGTTCCCTGGCTCCGACGCGATGCTCACCACGTGGGCCGCGTGATGGCTGAACTCGAGCCCGAGCGTGGCGTAGAGGCGCTCGAACTCGCGCAGCGGATTGCGCGAGAGGTCCTCGTGCCGGACCACATGCACCTGCGGCAGCTCGCGCGCGTACTCGCCTGCGGTCTCATAGAGGATCCGCCAAAGCAGGGCAGCCTGGCCGATGAGCGTGATCGGCTGAGCCTCTAGCGCCCGCCGGAAAGGCTCGAGGCGGTCGCGCATCAGCAGCGGCTGGCGCAGTAGCCAGCTGGTGTCGAATCCCCAGGCCAGCCGCTTGGTGCTGCCGGCGATCGCGAGCGGATGGCGCACGACGACCACGACGGTCGCTCCCAGCCGCTTCACGAACCAGGGGATCGAGAAGAGGGCAAAGGGATCCTTGAGGAGCGGGCGGGCGCGTGTGAGCCGAGCATGGAGGAGGCGGGCGAGCCGTTTCGGGCGCTGGCGGTGGATCGGCTCGGCGCGAACGGTACCGAGGGGGATCCCGAGCAGCCGCGTGAATGCCTCCGGATATCCGTCCTCGTTGTCCTCGGAGAGGTAGAGGTACTGGGTCTCCACCGGGCGCTTGAGGAGCATGGGCGCGACCTCGGGGTTGAGCGGCTCGTGGAAGTAGACCGCCTGGCGGGAGGCCGTGAGCATCCGCCCGACCCAGGTCGTCCCGGACCGGTGCATCCCGGTTACGAGGATCGGCGGTTGCGCCACTCGGCCAGCAGCTCGGACTCTCGGGCCGCGCTCATGCCGGTTGCCAGCTCCGGCGCCGCGCCGCGCCACTCGAGCGTGTCGCGGAAGGTCTCCTCGGCGGGCCGGAAGGAGAGGCCGCCCGCCACCGCGGCGGAGACGTCGGCCTCGTGCAGTGCGGCGAGGCGGGGATCGGGGCTCCAGAGCGGGAGGTCCTCCTCGCTGACGCCTTGCTCGACGAGCCACTCGTCGGGAGCCCAGACCACGTCGGCTCCGTGCAGGAGCTCGATCAGCGCCACGCCCTCGTTCGTCGCGTTGAAGACGCCGCTCCGGCCCTCGTCGGCCATCCGCACGATCCACCCGGCGAGGTCGCGCACGTCGATGAACTGGAAGGGACGATCTGGCGGGCCCGGCGCGAGCATCGGGCCGCCGTGGGCGATGCGCACTGGCCAGTAAGTGAAGCGGTCGGTTGGATCGTGCGGCCCGACGATGAAGCCGGGGCGGATGATCAGCGCTCGCTCGCCGTATACGTCCTGCACCGCCTGCTCGCAGAGCGCCTTGAGCGGGCCGTAGTTCTCGAACTCGGGCCCGAACTCCTCGACCGTCTCGTCCTCGATCGTCCCCAGCGGGCTCGACTCGTCGACCCGCTTGGACAGGTCGGCATAGACCGAGATCGTGGAGATGAAGACGTAGGTCCCGACGGCGTCGCGGAGCGCTTCCGCCGAGGCGCGGACGATGCGCGGGAAGTAGCCGCACGTGTCGACGACCGCGTCCCAGGAGCGGCCCTCGAGCGCCGCGAGCCCGCCGTCGCGGTCGCCGGTGATGCGCTCGAACTCGGGGAAGAGCTCGGGGTTCGTCTGGCCGCGGTTGAAGAGCGTGACGTCGTGCCCGCGCGCGAGCGCGTCTTCTGCAAGCGCCCGTCCCAGGAACCGTGTCCCACCAATGACCAGCAGCTGCACGCTTCGATGCTACTCGGACCTAAACGGAACAAGAACTACTGCGAGGGAAGGCCCGAGCGCCGTCGAAGAGGCACGGATGGCGGTCCGGGGGGTGACATTCGTCGCCGTCGTCGCCGTCGCGCTCGCTCTAGCGGGCCCGGCGTGGGGAGCGGGTAGCGCACGCATAGCATGCTTGGCCGCGGCGCGTTCGGCTGGGACGTCGCCGCGCTTCAGTTCGAACTCGCCTGGCACGGCTTTCCATCACGGACCTTCGACGGCGTCTTCGGCCCGCGCGTCGAGAGCGCAGTCGTCGGCTTTCAGGAGTGGTCCGGCCTGCGTGCGGACGGCCGGGTCGGGCCGGCGACGTGGCGTGCGCTCCGCAGACCTCCCGCGCATTGCCCCATTCGGCTGGGTTGGCCGCTCGAGGGGCCGATCGCGAGTCCGTTCGGGCCCGTAACAGCCTGGTCGGCCACACCGGAGATGCGACGGGTCCGCACCTGCACTTCGAGGTGCGGCTACGCGGCGCATCTGTCGATCCGCTGCCGGCCCTGGGATAGCTCTCTGAGATCGGCTTTACCGGCAGGCCGGCGCTCACGTCTTTGATCCGAGGCTCACCACGAGAGCGACTGCGCTCCCTGCCGGCAGGTGTCTTCCGGCTCTCGGCGTCTGCTTGATGACCTGGCTCTTCTGCACGTGTGCGTGGCGTCGACGGACGTTTCCCACCTTGCAGTGGGCTCGGCTGATCGCCTTGGTCGCTGCGCGAAGGCTCTTGCCGATCGCGCGCGGGACGAGGCAGTACGCCTTCTTGTGCGGCGGAGGTGGTGGAGGTGGACCGTTGCGGCCGGCGATGAAGATCATGTTGGACATGAATTCGCCGTTGTTGTGAACGCAGTGGCCGGCAGTCCAGACGAGGCTCTTGTTTTGTGCCGTCACCCCTGAGGCCGAACAGGAGTACAGGTTGCCTTGCGCATCGCTGGACGATAGTCGAGTGACCGCCTTTGCAAGACTGACTCAGGCTCGGGTACGGCTAACCCCGGCAGTCGCCGCACGCACCGCGCAGCACGACGTCATGATGGCCGAGCGCGTAGCCATGCGAGCCGGCGACTGCGGAGATCGCCCGCTCGAGCGCCTGGTCTTCGAACGTGTCGACCTTCCCACAGGCGGCACAGACGAGGTGATGATGGTGCTCGCCGCCCGGCTGGGCAGGTTCGAACCGAGTTAGCCCCTCGCCGAGGTCGATGCGGTGGACGAGACCTAACTCGGCAAGCTGATCGAGCGCTCTGTACACACTTGCGATCCCGACAGAGCGGCCCTCCGCGCGGAGGCCGTCCAGGACGTCCTGGGCCGAGAGGCAGCACTGCTGCTTCGCCAGGTAGGCGATCACAGCCTCGCGAGCCGCACCGGACCGTGCGCCCGAACGACGGAGGGCGTCGCTGGCAAAGGATGCCCACACCTTGGTCACAGTGATAATGATACCGATTATTGAAACTGGTACGCTGGCCGCGTGTTCGACGCCTTTCGCCTCGCCTTCGCTCAACGCGGCATCATCGAAGTGCTCCTCCTGTCGCTGAGCGCGGGGCTCGTCGGAAGCTTCGTGGTGCTGCGCGGGCTCTCGTTCTTCACGCACGCGGTCGGGACGGCCACCTTCCCTGGCCTCGTGCTCGCCGACGGCCTCGGCTTCAACCCGCTGGTCGGCGCACTGGCCGCAGCGCTCGTCTTCACAGCGGGTGTCGAGCGGACCTCTCGCCGCAGGCTCGTCGGCTACGACAGCCTGACGGCCCTCGTCCTCGCAGGCGCACTCGCGCTCGGGGTCATCCTCGCGAGCGACGTCTTCTATTCCGGCTCGAACATCGAGACGCTGCTCTTCGGCAGCCTGCTCGTGATCGGCGACCAAGACCTGCTCTTTGCGGGAATCGCCGCTGCGGCGACGCTCGTGCTGGTCGCGCTCCTCGGCCGACGCTGGGTGGCGGCCGGCTTCGACGCGGAGTACGCCCGCGCGGTTGGCATGCGCTCGTGGCTCCCCGATGCTGCCCTCTTGGTCCTCATCGCGCTCAGCGCCACCGTCTCTGTCGCCGCCGTCGGCTCGCTCCTCGTGACGGCGTTGTTCGTGGTCCCGCCGGCGACGGTCCGACTGCTCACGCGTCGCGTGCTCCCGCTGCAGGTCGGCTCCGTCGCGCTCGTCGCGGTGGAAGGCGTAATCGGGATCTGGTTATCGGTGGAGTGGAACGTGCCGCCGGGTGCCGCGATCGCGGTCCTTGCCGGCTCCTGCTTTGCGCTCGCAGCCGCATGGCGGATGCTCCCGCGCAGATATTCGGCCGTCGCGGCGCTGGGGGCCGTCGCGATCGTGCTTGCAGGATGCGCCAGCAGCAGCCGATCAAGTGGGAAGCTCGAAGCCGTTGCGACCACCACGCAGATCGCCGATTGGGCACGCCGCGTCGGAGGGCCGACCGTCGAAGTCCATCAGATCCTCCAGCCGAACACCGACCCGCACGACTACGAGCCGAGACCGGGCGACGTACAGGCGGCCGCGGGCGCCGAGGTCGTGTTCGAAAACGGCGACGAGCTCGACGCCTGGATGTCGAAGGTCGTCTCCGAGGCGGGAGGAAGCCCGACCGTGGACGTCCTCGGGGACCGTGTGCCAATCAAGCTGCCCGGAGAGACGAGCGGCCCCGAAGCTTCGCGCAACGACCCCCACTGGTGGCACGACCCGCGTAATGCGATCGCGGCCGTGCATGACATTGGGGAAGCCCTCGCGCGCGCCGATCGCGCACACGCGGCGGCCTACCGCCGCCGCTCGGCTCGATATTCATCCTTACTCAACGCGCTCGACCAGCAGATCCACGATTGCATGCGGCGGGTGCCCTCTTCCGAGCGCAAGCTCGTAACCGACCACGACGCTTTTGGCTATTTCGCACACCGGTACGGGCTGGAGGTCGTCGGCGCGGTTATCCCATCGCAGACGACCCAGGCGCAACCGTCCGCCGGTGACATCGCGCGGTTGATCGACGTGATCAGGCGGGACCACGTGAACGCGGTCTTCCCCGAGAGCTCGATCAACGCAAAGCTCGCCGAGACGATCGCACGGGAGACGGGCGCGAGCTCGGGCTACACCCTCTACGGCGACACCCTCGGACCGCCGGGGTCCGCCGGCGAGAGCTACCTCGGGATGGAGGCCGCGAACGCGAATGCCATCGCCGCCGGGCTGACGGGAGGGCGGTTGAAGTGCCATCTCTCCTCCTAGACGTCCACGACGCCGCAACCGGATACGGCCGGACGCCCGTCTTCAGCGGCGTTACTTTCGATCTGCAGCAGGGCGAGCGGCTTGCCATTCTCGGGCCGAACGGCGGCGGCAAGACCACGCTCTTCCGCCTCCTGCTCGGAGAGCTTCCGCTCCTAGCCGGCCGCGTCTCGACGCATCGCGCGTTCGCGTACGTGCCCCAAACCGAGCGATCGCGTCTCGACTATCCCGTGAGCGCGCTGGACGTCGCACTCATGGGAACTCTGTCGCGAGGCTCCTGGTGGCGCCCGCCAAGCCGGCGCGAGCGTGAGCTCGCGCGCTCGGCGCTCGCCCGCGTCGGTCTTGCAGACCTCGCCGACGCCCAGTTCGGCGACCTCTCAGGTGGACAGCGCCAGCGTGTCCTAGTCGCGCGGGGGCTCGTGCAGGACGCTCCGATCCTTCTCCTCGACGAGCCGTTCATGGGCGTCGACCGCTTGAGCGAACAGCTTCTGGAGGCGTTGCTGCGCGAACTCGCGGCGGAAGGTCGCGGGATCGTCGCGGCTACGCACGACCTCGAGCAGGCCCGGGCCTGGGATCGCGTCCTCTGCCTCAATCGTCGCATGGTCGCCTTCGGCCGCCCGGCCGACGTGCTCACTCCTGCGGTGCTCGCCGAGACGTACGGAGGCGAGCTGGTGCTGGTCGGCGAGGGGACCGCGGTACTTCCTCCCCACCACCACTGATGCACGCGCTGATCGAGCCCTGGCAGCACGGCTTTATGCAGCGCGCGCTGCTCGAGCTCATCCTGGTCGGCGTGCTCAGCGGCGTCCTCGGGTGCTGGATCGTCTTCTACGAGCTCTCCTACAGCACCGAGTCGCTCGCCCACGCGCTCTTCCCGGGCGTCGTCGCGGCGGCCCTCCTTGGCCTGCCCATCCTTGGCGGGGCGGCCGGAGGGCTGGCACTGGCCTCCGTCGCGATCGCGATGGCGGGAACGATCCCGACGGTGGGCAGGGACACGGCGGTGGCGATCGTTATCACCACGCTCTTCGGGGTCGGGGTGCTGCTCGCTCTAGCTCCTTCTTCGCCGCCGGGGATTCAGGGCTTGCTCTTCGGCGATCCGCTCGCGGTCTCGACGACAGACCTGGTCGTGACGGGGACGGTTTGCGCACTCTGCCTCGGCGCGTTGTTCGCGCTCGACCGCCCGCTGCTCGTGGTCGGGTTCGACCGCGGCAGCGCACGGGCGCTGGGCGTCCGGCCGTTTCCCGTCGAGCTGGCGCTGATCGTGCTTGTCGCAGCGGCGATCCTGGTGGCGGTGCAGGCGCTCGGCAACCTACTCGTCGTTGCCATCCTGATCGGACCTGCCGCGACCGCAAGGCTCCTCACCCGCCGGCTTCGAGCGATGATGATGGCAGGCGGAGCCATCGCGGTCAGCGGGTCGGTGGGCGGGCTCTATCTCTCCTACTACGGCGGCCTTGCCGCAGGCGCTTCCATCGCCGCCGTCCTCGTGGGCGCGTACCTCGTCGCATTCAGCGCTCGCGCCATCCTCACACGCTCGAGGTCGCGAATTGATCCGCAGCAAACTCTCGAGGCATCCGAGCTGGACGTTCGGGCTTAGGCGGGCTTGAGGACGACAGTGGCGGCGTCGAAGAGGCCTCCCCCGAGGTGAGCGGCGAGCGTGGCCGGGGCGGGCGAGGCCGTGACGGTCAGCGGTGTTCCCTTTTGGCGTTCACCAGCCGCTGAAGCGAGAGGGTGGTTGCGGCCGGAGTGGGGTCGGGGCGGATGAGCTGAATCGTGTCCGTATCGGTCACGGTGAACGTGACGCTGCGGTTCACGTTCGCGATCCGGTAGCCGCCGGGCCAGGCACGGACGCTCTTGACCTCGACCCTGAGCGTCGCGCTCGACGCGTCCTCGGCGAGCGTCGTGGAGACGACCTTGCACTTCCCGCGGTTGTCGTTCGTGTTCGGGCTCTTGCTGACGTCGTTGCGTCCCCATACCGGGGTTCCGTTCGAGCGCGACGCGGACTCGAGCGGAATCAGTGGGCCCTCGCGGGCGACCGGACGATCGAGGGCGGCTGAGCGCGTCGAACGACCCTAAATCCGTTCTAGCGCCTCCACTAGCCGGTTGACCTCCTCGGCTGTGTTGTAGTGGACGATGCCTGCGCGGACCGCGCCCTCCGGCTCCAGGTCGAGCCTTCGCATGACCTCCACCGCGTAGTAGTTCCCGTGCCAGACGGCGATGTTCTCCTCGCCCAGCCGCTCGGCGACTTCACGCGCCCCTCGGCCCTGTACGTTGAAGGCGAAGGTCGTCACGCGGCCTTCCAGCGTGCGCGGCCCGTACAGCTCGACCTTCTCCGGCAGGCCGGTGAGGAAGCGCTCGCCGAGCTCGTTCTCATGCGACTGGATGGCCTCCCAGCCGATCGAGCTCATGTAGTCGACTGCCGCGACGTATCCGGCGAGCAGCTCGTGCGGAAGCGTCCCGGTCTCGAAGCGATGCCCGGGCGGCTCCTCCGGCGCGGGCCGCACCTTGTACGGACGCCAGCGCTCGAGTAGCTCGCGCCGCGCGAAGGCCGTCCCGAGATGCGGCCCGTAGAACTTGTAGGGCGAGCAGATGAGGACGTCGGCGCCGTACGCGGCCACGTCGATCGGGCCGTGCGGCGCGTAATGAACGGCGTCCGCCCAGGCGAGCGCACCCACCGAATGCGCGAGCTCGGCGACGCGCGGGACGTCGACCAGCGTCCCGACCGCGTTCGACGCGACCGGGAAGGCGACCACCTTCGTCCGCTCGGACAGCTGCCGCTCGAGGTCGTCCAGGTCGAGCTTGCACTCGTCGTCCATGTCCACGAAGCCGATCTCGATCCCGAGGTCGTGCTCGAGCTCGAGCCACGGCGAGACGTTCGCGTCGTGGTCGAGGCGCGTCACGAGCACCTGGTCGCCGCGCGAGAGCTCGCGCCCGGCGGTGCGCGTCAGCGCGAAGTTGAGCGTCGTCATGTTGGCGCCGAAGATCGTCTCCTCCGGCGTGCAGCCGAGGAAGTCGGCCGCCGTCAGCCGCGCCTGCGTGATCAGAGCCTCCGTCGCGCGGCTTGTCCCGTACGGGCCGCCGACGTTCGCGTTCGACTCGCGCAGGTAGCGCGCGATCGCGTCGATCACCTCGTCCGGCACCTGCGTCCCGCCGGGGCCGTCGAAGAAGGCGAGCGGCGAGTCGAGCGCCGAGAAACGGCGGCGTACCGCGTCGATGTCGAGGCGGGCTTCGACCGTCACGAGATCTCCTTTCCGTTCACGACCCATGAGTATCGCGGGTGCGGGCTCAGCGAGTTGCCGATGAAGCAGCCGCGCTCGGCCCGCGTGAGCAGCGGACGGAGCTTGCCGTCCTCGGGCTCCGGCGTCAGCTCGACGTCGAGCCGGCACTGGATGTCGACGAACGCGTTGCGCGCGTCGTCCCGTCGCGCGACCACGCCGGTCGCCGTCGCCGAAGCCTGAACCTCGATCTCGTCCTTCCGCGCGAACCAGGTCAGCGAGTTGACGCCGCAGCGCGCGACGGCTGCCAGCAGCAGGTGCTCGGGCGTCCAGCCGGCGTCCGCATGGAGCTCGTCCCCCTCCGCCGTGATGACGCCGGAGCGTTCCAGAGCGACCGCGTAGTGCTTCGGCTTCACCCGGATCGGCATCGCCAAACCGTATCTTTGCGTCCGTGCTCGCCGTTCTCGGCGCGACCGGATACACGGGAGGGCTCGTCTGCGACGAAGCGCGCGCGCTCGGGATCCCGCTCCGGCTCGTCGGCCGCCGACGCGAGGCGCTCGAGGCAATGGCGCGCGGAGAGGAGATCCGCGTCGCGGATGCCCGCGACGAGGAGTCGCTCGTCAGCGCGTTCGAGGGCGCGATCGTGGTCGCGTCGTGCGCGGGGCCGTTCCTGCAGCTCGGCCATGCGCCGGTCGCGGCGGCGATCCACGCCGGCGCGCACTACCTGGACACGAGCGGTGAGCAAGCCTACGCGCGCATCGTGTACGAGCAGTACGGGCCGGAGGCCGAGCGGCGCGGGGTGGTGCTGCTCACGTCGTTCGGGTTCGAGTACGTCCCCGGCGACTTGGCGGCGCGGCTCGCCGCCGACGGCCTCGAGCCGCTCCACGAGATCGCGGTCGCCTGCTCCGTCTCCGGCACGAAGTCGAGTCGCGGCACGCGCCGCTCGATGGCGCAGATCATGCGCCAGCCCCTTGTCGCCTGGAGCGGCGGGCAGCTCGTCCCCTCCCGCTTCGCCGCCACGTCGCGCAAGGTGACGTTCCCGTTCGGCGAGCGCGAGGTGGTCGAGTGGAGCGGGACCGAGCCGCTGTCCGTGCCGAGACACACGGAAGTCCAAGAGGTGCGCTCGTACGTCAGAGCTCCCCGGGTGGCCGTTCGGCTCGCGCCGGCCGCGGGAATCGTCGCCCCGCTCTTCCGCCTGAGCGCCGCGGCGGGTCGCAAGGATCCGGACGAGGCGAGGCGGCAGGAAGCCACGTTCACGGTTGTCGCGGAAGCGCGCGGCGCGCAGGGCACGCGACGCACGACCTTGACGGGAACCGATGTCTACCGGCTCACCGGGCTGCTGATCGCACGCGGTGCCGAGGCGCTCATGGCCGGAGAGGAGCGCGGGGCGGGCGCCCTCGCTCCCGCCGAGGCTTTCGACGCCCGCCGCCTCGTCGCACGGCTCGCGCCGCTGCTCGTTCCGGGCGACGTCCGGGAGTGGACCTAGGCTTCGGACCCGTGCGGTGGGGGCGGAAGCCGATGACCGAGGCGGAGTGCTACGAGCGCTGCTACGGCGGGCCACGCCACATCGTGGTGATCAAGAGGCGTCCGCGGCTGGTCAGCAGGCTGTCGGGCGAGCAGATCCGCCGGCTGTTCGAGGGGCGGCTCGACCGGCGGGACCGGGAAGCCGCATAGTGCGGAAGACATGCATCCGACTCCGCCGGCGCACCCCAACCGTGCCGAAGCTGCGGCTCGGCCCGCGTCCGCGCCTGCGCTGCGGCCCCATCGCTCGCGGTGAGCGCCACGGGCGGTGCCAGTGACGTCCCGGACGTCCTCGCTCCCGGCCTGAAGGCGATCTTCTGCGGAATCAACCCGGGTCGCGTCTCGGCCGCGGCCCGCGCGCACTTCGCCAATCCGCGCAACGACTTCTGGCGGCTGCTGCGCGACGCCGGGTTCACGCCGCGCCTCATGACGCCCGAGGAGCAGTTCGATCTCCCCCGCTACGGGTACGGGCTCACGAATGCGGCCTACCGGACGACGCCGGGATCCGGCGACCTCCGCCGCGGCGACTTCGCCGGCTCGGCCGAGCGCCTGGAAGGCATCGCCCGCGAGCTCGAGCCGGGCGTGATCGCCTTCGTCGGCAAGGAGGCCTACCGCGGCGCCTTCAACGAGCGCCGAGAGCTCGGCCCGCAAAAACGGAAGCTCGGCGAGACACGCCTGTACGTCCTTCCCTCCACGTCGCCCGCGAACGCCGCCGTTCCGTACGCCGAGCGGCTGCGCTGGTTCCGGCGGCTGGCGCGACTCCTCGGCTGACGAGCCTTTACGCTCGCACCGTGGCCAGATCCATCGGCGAGTCGAACGAGGCGTTCCGCGCGCTCCTTGGCTGACCGCGTCCCCTACGATCGGATCGCGGCGCGCGCGATCATCTTCGACCCGGACGAGCGGATCCTGCTCGTGCATTTCCTCCAGCCGCACACGCTTGCGGGCTGGTGGGCAACTCCCGGCGGGGCGCTCGACGAGGGCGAGACGCACGAGGAGGGACTGCGCCGCGAGCTGCTCGAGGAAGCCGGGATCGAAGCGCCGATCGGCCCCTGCGTGTGGACGCGCGTGCACGCGTTCGACTGGGGCCCGCATTTCATCCGCCAGATCGAGCGCTACTACGTCGTACGCGTGGAGTCCGACAAGGTGGCGCCGCAGCTCGATCTGGCCGCGGAGGACATCGCCGAGATCAGGTGGTGGACGCTCGCCGAGCTCGAGGCTTCCGACGAGAACTTCGCACCGCGCCGGCTCCCGCCGCTCATCCGCGACCTGCTCGAGCACGGGCCTCCGGCAGAGCCGTTCGACGTCGGCGTCTAGCCGAGGAAGCGCTCGACGATCCGGCGGACCTCGCCCGGCTGCTCGAGCCAGGGGAAGTGACCGATGCCGGGCATCTCCACGAGCTGTGCGCGTGGGATCAGGGCGGCCGTCCGCTCGGACACATATGCCGGGAACGGATCGTCCTCGCCGTGGACGAAGAGCGCCGGAAGGCCGAGCTCCGGCAAAGCGGCGGCCAGCGTCCCGGCCTCGAAGTGCTGGTGGATCGACACGAAGGTCTGCGTGTTGCACTCGGCGCCGCTCTCCCAGTCGGGCATCTCCGGCACGTTGCTCGGGTCGGGAAAGTAGCCCGGCCAGAGCAGGGCGAGGCGCTCGCGACCTTCGAGCGTTTCCGCCCGCTCGACGTCCTCGGTGGGGAGTCGGCTGCGTAGCTCCTTGTTGAACTCCTCCAGGCCGTCGACGTAGGCGCCGAGCGCGTTGATGCAGATCAGCCCGCGCACGCGGTCGGGATGCGCGACCGCGAGGTGGAGCCCGAGGTGCCCGCCCCAGGAGTGGCCGATGGCCCATACGCGCTCGAGGCCGAGGTGGTTCAGCGCGGCGAGGGCGTCGTCGACATGCGACTCGACGGTGTAAGGCGGGCCTGACATCGAGGGCGGCGTACCGCGCTGCGTGTACCGGATCGTCTCGAAGAGGCCATCCAGCTCCTCGGCTAGCGGCTCCGTGTAGTCCGAGAGGCCCGGGCCGCCGTGCAGCAGGAGCGCGGGCTCGCCCGTGCCTCCACGGTGGCCTTTGAGCATGCCGCCGCCGGCCCGCACCTCGAACGTCTCCATCTGTCGAAGCCTAAGCCGGTGCGGGCGCTCACACGCGCGGAGGGCGCGAAGGAGTAGGGTCGCGGACATGGACGTGAAGGCGGCAGCTGGATGTCTCTGCGCTGCGCTCGCGGCGCTCGCCGCCGGCTGCAGCTCGGGCGGCGGTGGCGGCACGACGACGACCTCGTCGCTCGGCGCCTCGTGCGGCGAGGGCATGAAGCAGACGACTCCGAACGTCTGCGTCGATCCCTCAGACCCGAAAGCAACGCAGGTCGCCGGGTTGGTCGAGAAGCTCCGAAAGAAATACAAGCTGAACGCCTCGATCTTCGGCGTGTGGAAAGGAGACGACCAGCTGGTGACCGGCGCGGACGGCGAGGCACTGCCGGGCGTCCCGGCAACCCGCGACCTGCACTTCCGGATCTGCAACGTCACCGAGTCGCTGACGACGACACTCCTCCTCCAGTACGTCGACGACGGCAAGCTCAGCCTCGACGACCCTGTCTCGAAGTGGTTCCCGTCGCTGCCGAGAAGCGACCAGATCACGCTGGGGATGCTCTCCTCCAGCACCTCCGGCATCGTCGACTACGTCACGACGGAGAGCTTCGTGGACGAGTACCACAAGGACCCGTTCCAGCAGTTCCAGCCCATGCAACTGATCCAGGTCGGGACGAGTCAGAAGCCGCTGTTCGCGCCGGGCACGAGCTGGGCCTTTTCCGACACGAACTTCATGTTGCTCGGCGAGATTCTCAAGAAGGCCGAGGGAAGGCCGCTCGGGGACCAGCTCCGCGAGAAGATCCTCGACCCGCTCGGCCTCGACAACACCGCAATGCAGCCCACGGCCCAGGTCCCCTTCCCCACGCTGCACGGATACGACCCCGAGCGCGGCGATTACCAGGACTCGACCTTCTGGAGCCCGAGCTGGGCGACCAACACGGGGAATATGACCTCCAATCTCGCCGATCTCGGCAAGTGGGCACCGGTTCTCGGGACCGGGTCGCTGCTCTCGGAGAAGTCGCACGAGAGCCAGGTCGGCCCTGGAAACGTCGGTCTCGGCGGGCTCACCAAGAGCCGGTATTACGGGAAGGGCGTCGGCTTCGCGAGCTCGTGGATCCTCACGAACCCGCATTGCGCCGGCTACAACGGCATTCTTGCCTACTACCCGCCGAAGAAGCTCTCCGTCGTGATCTTCAGCACTCCCGCGATGGGCAACAGCGACGGGCCGAACTACAGCCAGTACATATTCGTGGAGGTCACGAAGGTCCTCACCCCGGCGTCGGTGCCGAATATTCCGCAGCGCGTGGACTGAGAAGCCTAAGCGGGTGCGGACGCTCACACCGCCCGACCCTCCGCTCCAGGATGACGTCGTCCTGCTGCGGCCGCCGGACCCCGCGGACGCCGACGCGCTCCTCCCGATCCGCTCCGAGGAGGACACGCGCCGCTGGATGCTCTGGGACGATGAGCCGCCGCCGGACCACGCCGAGATCCTCGCCAACATCGAGCGCGCGCTGCAGTCGTGGGCCGAGGGGACGTGGGCCGTCTTCGTCATCACCGTCGACGGAGAGATCGTCGGTGGCGCCAACCTCGGGTTCTACGAGCACGACATCGCGGAGGGCTCGTACTTCCTCGCCCGCGCGGCGCGCGGCAAGGGCTACGCCACGCGGACGCTGCGGCTACTCGCCCGCTGGGCCTTCGAACAGAACGGGATCGAGCGGCTCGAGCTGCGCGTCGACCCGAGCAACGAGGCGTCACTGCGGCTCGCCGAGCGGGTCGGTTTCACGCGCGAGGGCATCGAGCGCGCGTCTCGCCGCGCGACCGACGGCTCGCGCTTCGACTCGGTGGTGTTCTCGTTGCTTCCGGGCGAGCCCGCCTAGTGAGGCCTACGCGCCGCCGAGCAGACCGAAGGTGAGACGGCGCAACCGCCGCCGCCGTCGCTCCTCATGCTCCCGCCTCGCCTGCCGCTTTGCAGTCAATCGGGTTCTTCGGCATCGTCGCCTCAAATGCTCCCTCGCTTCGCCGCCGACCGCAAGACGTCCGAAACGGACGGTGCCGGCCGAGCTAGTCGCGCCAGCGGTTGGTGATCGGCGTCCGCCGGTCGCGTCCGAAGGCCTTCGGCCGCAGCTTCACGCCGGGTGGCGCCTGGCGGCGCTTGTACTCCGCGCGGTCGATCAGCGCCAGCGCGCGCTCGACGACGTCCGGGTCGAACCCATCCGACGTGAGCTCGTCGCGCGAGCGGTCCTCCTCCACGTAGGCCTCCAGCACCTTGTCCAGCTGGGGATACGGCGGGAGCGAGTCCTCGTCCAGCTGGTCGTCGCGCAGCTCCGCGCTCGGCGCGCGCTCGATGATCGAGGCCGGAATGACCTCCCGCCCGGCGTGCTCGTTCAGGTAGCGCGAGAGCCGCCAGACGTCGGTCTTGTACACATCCTTCAGCAGCGCGAAGCCGCCGGCCATGTCCCCGTACAGCGTCGCGTAGCCGACCGAGAGCTCCGACTTGTTCCCGGTTGCGACCACGAGCCAGCCGAACTTGTTCGACAGCGCCATGAGGATCACGCCGCGCGCCCGCGCCTGCAGGTTCTCCTCGGTCAGGTCGTGCTCGAGCCCCTCGAACGGCCCGGCCAGCACCTCGGAGTACGCGTCCACGACGGGCCCGATCGGCAGCTCGCGGAAGTCGCAGCCGAGATCCTCCGCGAGACGCCGTGCGTCCGATCGCGTCCCTTCGGACGTGTAGCGCGACGGCATCGACACGCAGTGGACGCGCTCCGGCCCGAGCGCCTCTGCGGCCAGCGCCGCGGTCAGGGCCGAGTCGATCCCGCCCGAGACCCCGAGCACGACCTCGCGGAACCCGTTCTTCTCCACGTAGTCGCGCAGCCCGAGCTCGAGCGCGCGGCGCATCTGCTCGAGGTCGTCCGGGATCGGCACGATCACAGGCTCGACCGGCGGTGCCGGGCGCGGCGACGACGACACCTCGACCATGCGCGCCGGCAGCTCCTCCCGCTCGCGCGCGAGCGCGCGCCGGCGCACGTCCCGCAGCCTCCGTCCGACCACCGCGTGCGGATCGACCTCGCAGACGAGCAGCGCCTCCTCGAAGCCGGGGGCGCGCGCCAGCACCTCTCCCTCGTCGTCGAGCACGAGTGAGTGCCCGTCGAAGATCAGCTCGTCCTGCCCGCCGACCGCGTTGCAGAAGGCGACGAAGCAGAGGTTGTCGCGCGCGCGCTGGACGAACATCTCCTCGCGGTCGCGCTCCTTGCCGACGTGGAAGGGCGAGGCGGAGAGGTTGACGAGCAGCTCCGCCCCAGCGAGCGCGAGGTCGGTAGCGGGCGGGCCGGGCTGCCACATGTCCTCGCACACCGTCACGCCGATCTGGCAGTCGCCGAGCCGGAGGAGCACGAGGTCGCGCCCGGACGCGAAGTAGCGGTCCTCGTCAAAGACGCCGTAGTTGGGGAGGAAACGCTTGCGCACGATCGCCTTCACCTCGCCTCCCGAGCACACGGCGGCGGCGTTGAAGAGGTCGCCGTCGTAGTGCGGCGTCCCGACGAGCGCGACCACGTCGCGCGTCTCCGCCGCGATCTCCTCGAGCGTGCGCTCGGCCGCGCGGATGAAGCCCGGGCGGAGGAGGAGGTCCTCCGGCGGGTAGCCGGTGACCGCGAGCTCCGGGTAGATCACGACGTCCGCGCCGAGCCCGCGCGCCTCCTCGAGTCGCGAGAGGATCCTGTCGCGGTTTCCCTCCAGGTCGCCGACGACAGAGTTGATCTGGGCGAGCGCCAGCCTCACCTGTCCAAGCCTACCAGTTTGCGACTATGAGGCGAAAACCGGCGACTATGAGGCGAACCGGAATGGTTTATGTTGCCAATCGGGGGACGACCTACTACTGACCATCAGGATTCTCGAACCGCTTCGTGTTCGCGACTTCAGGCTTCTGTGGTCGGGAATGACCATCTCGGCGCTCGGCGACGGGATCTTCACGGTCGCCCTCGCCTGGGGCGTCTACGACATCTCGAACACCCCGAGCGCCCTCTCGATCGTGGGTGTCGCCTGGTTCCTGCCCGAGATCGCCGCAGTCCTCCTCGCGGGCGTGATCGCCGACCGCGTCGATCGCCGGCTGCTCATGATCGGAGCGGACGTCCTGCGCGCGGCCGCGATCGGCGTGCTGGGCATCCTCTCCGTCGCGGGCCAGCTCGAGCTCTGGCACGTCTGGGTGCTGGTTGCGCTGTACGGGATCGGCAACTCGTTCTTCTATCCCGCCTACACCGCGCTCGTTCCGCAGGTGCTGTCGCGGGACCAGCTCGTGCAGGCGGCAGCGCTGCGGCAGTTCGTGCGACCGCTGACCATGCGGGTAGTCGGGCCGGCGCTCGGCGGCGCGTTCGTGGCCGCGGCCGGGGCGGGCGCCGGCTTCCTGATCGACGCGGCCTCGTTCGGCGCCTCGATCGTCGCGCTGGTGCTCATGACCCCCCGTCCGGTGCCGCGCGCCGTGGGGAAGACCGTCGGGACGGTCTTCGGGGACATGGGCGATGGCCTGCGCTACGTGCTCTCGCAGCGCTGGCTCGCGCTCACGCTGCTGGGCGTCACCATCTCGATGGTGTTCTTCCTCGGCCCGGTGTTCGTGCTGATGCCGTTCGTGGTCAAGAACCACCTGAACGGGGGCGCCGGCGGGCTCGGGCTCGTGCTCTCCGCCGGCGGAATCGGCGCGCTGATCGCATCGCTCTCGATGGCGCAGCGCGGGCTGCCGCGGAGGCCGCTCTTCGTCGTCTACGTCGCCTGGGCGATTGCGGCCTTCTGCCTCGTCGGCTATGCGGAGTCGGGCGCCGTGTGGGAGGCCGCACTCGTATCCGCGCTCTCGGTCGGCTCCCTCATCACGGGCCAGATCCTGTGGGAGTCGCTCCTCCAGCGCTCCGTGCCGGGCGAGTACCTGGGGCGCGTGGCAAGCGTCGACTCGTTCGTCTCGTCGGGGCTCGTCCCACTCTCGCTGGCGATCACCGGGCCGATCGCAGGCGCGCTCGGGACGCTGGTGACGCTCCGCTGGGCCGGCGTCATCGCCGGTGGCGTGTTACTCGGCTTCCTCGCCATCGTCTCCTCCGCTACCGCGCTGCAGCCTCGTCCCGATCCGGGACGAGCCTGAGCGTTCGCGTTCCGACGCCGAGAGCCGCCGGCAGCTGCTCGAGCGGATCCTGTCCGGTGACGAGCCGGTATGCCGCTGGGATCTGCCGCTTCTTCGCGACGCCGAGCTTCCTGCGGAGCGCATCCGAGTGGGCCTTGGCCGTGCGCGGGGAGAGGCCGAGCCGCTTTCCGATCTCTTCGTTCGAGCAGCCGGCAGCGATCAGCTCGATCACCTGAAGCTGCCGCTTCGTGAAAGTTCTGCGCCGTCCTTCCATTTCGGCTCCTTTCCTGTTTAGATCAGAGACCAAGGTGCGGAGCGGCACTTACGGCTTGCTTACGGTTAGCTGACGGTCGACTGACGGTGGCTCTCCACTCGATTCGAGCAGCAGTGGAGTTTGCTCTGCTCGGACCGCTCGTCGTCCATCACAGCGGACACGTGCTGTCGCTCGCGGGGGCCAAGGAGCGTGGCGTACTCGCCTTTCTGCTGCTCCGCGCAAATGAGACCGTTCCGGCCGATCGGCTGATCGACGCGCTCTGGCCCACGGACCCGCCGGCAAGCGCTCGCAACTCGTTGCAGGTCCGTGTCTCGCACCTCCGGAAGGTGCTCGGCGCCGATCGAATCGAGACGCTCAAGAACGGTTACCGGCTCAGTGTCTCTCCGGATGAGCTCGATCTCCTGTCCTTTCGCGGGCTCGTCGCAAGCGCCGGCCGCGCGCGTGAGGAGGGAAACCTCCTCGTGGCGGCCGAGCAGTTCGCAGATGCTCTGGCGCTGTGGCGCGGTGACGCTCTGCCGGAGTTCGCAAGCAACACATCCTTCCGTGCAGAGCTTGCGCCGCTCGAGCAGGAACGGCTTCGTGCGTTCGAGGCGTGGGCAGACGCGGAGCTCGAGCTCGGCTGCGGCGACGAGCTCGTATCCGATTTGCAAGCTGCAGTCGAGGCCAACCCGCTACGCGAGCGGTTGATGAGCCAGCTGATGCTTGCGCTCTACCAGGCCGGCCGTCAGGTAGAGGCACTCGAGGCATACGGACATGCTCGGCGCCGGTTGGTCCACGAGCTCGGGCTCGAACCGAGCCCCTTGCTGGCCGATCTCCACCAGCGGATCCTCGAGCACGACCCGGGTCTGCGTCCCGCGCCGCGGAGACGCGCGCACAACGGCTCTCCGTCACGCAGGAATGTGACCGTCGTGCTCGCCGCAACGGTCGTTTCCGCCGATTCCGATCCCGAGGTAGCCGAGCGTTCAGTCGCTGCTGGGCGGCAGTTCGCGCGCACGGTTCTGGAGGACCATGGAGCCGTCGTCTCCGGTTCCGCCGGCAGCGTCATCGGAGCATTCGGATTGCCTGCAGCCGCGGAAGACGATCCGCACCGGGCGGTTCGTGCAGCACAGGAGCTCGCCCACGCAAATCTGCGTGTCGGCCTGGACAGCGGAGTTGCGCTCGTGTTCGGTCGGGAATTCAGTGACGCACGCTTCATCAGCCGTGTGCTCCGGCTGGCTGACGCGGCCGGCCCCGGAGACGTCATCCTCGGCGCGGGAAGCCGGCAGGCCCTCGGAAACGCCGTAGAGGTCAGCGGCTCCCGTCTTCTCTCGTTCGACCCGACAGCAGAACCGATCGCGAGACGCTTCGACGCTCCTCTCATCGGTCGCGCGACGGAGTTCAAGCGTCTACGCGATGCGTTCGACTGGGCAGCGAGCACGAGCACAAGTCACTTGGTGACGATCCTCGGCCCGGCAGGGATCGGGAAGTCGCGCCTGGCTCAGGAGTTGATTGGGGCCGTGGAAGGCGACGCAAGGGTTCTGACGGGGCGCTGTCTTGCGTACGGCAGCGGTGCGTTCTGGCCCTTGGCTGAAATGGTGAAGCAGGCGGCCGGCGACACGACGCCGGAGGTACTCCTCCAGCTGCTCGCGGATCTCGAAGATCGGCAGTCGGTCGTCGATCAGCTGGCGGCCGCACTGGGCACAGGATCCGGGATGCGGGCGGAGGATGCTTTCTGGGCCTTTCGCAAGCTCTTTGGCGCGCTCGGGGTCAATCGGCCGCTCGTCCTGGTGTTCGAGGATCTGCATTGGGCCGAGGACCGGCTGCTCGACTTCGTGGAGGAACTGGTGGAACGGACAGAGGGCGTGGCGCTCCTTGTCGTCTGTCTGGCTCGCCCCGATCTGCTCGAACAGAGGCCTGGTTGGGGAGGCGGAAAGCTGGATGCGGAGACAATTCAGCTTGCGCCGCTGTCCGACTCGAGCAGCGAGAAGTTGATCCGGGTGCTGGGAGCAGCGGAAGAGACGCGGGGACAGATCGTCGCCCGTGCCGAGGGCAATCCGCTCTTCGTCGAGCAGCTGGTTGCCTTGGCAGCGGAGGAGCCGGACGCGTTGTCGGACGCGATCCCGTTCTCGATCAACGCGGTGCTGGCCGCCCGGATCGACCGACTTGCGGTGGACGAGCGCTCGCTACTCGAGAGTGCTTCGATCGTCGGCCTTGAATTCTCGTTGAGCGCCGTCGCCGCGCTCGCTGCGTCTGACGAAGACCTGGCCGCCGTCGCCCGGCGGCTGGCTCGCAAGGACCTGCTTCGCCCTGCCGGTCCAGATATTCGCGGGCGGGATGAATACCGGTTCGGTCACATCCTGATACGGGACGTGGTCTATGCGTCGGTGCTGAAGGCGACCCGAGCTGAGCTGCACGAGAAGTTCGCGCGCTGGCTGGAACGGGATTTGAAGGACCGTGCAAGCGAGGTCGAGGAGATCGTCGGCTACCACCTCGAGCGGTCATATGAGTTGCGGAGGGAGCTCGATCCGGATGCCGAGGAGCTCGATGAGCTGGCAAGCGAAGCGGGCGAACGCCTCGGCGGCTGGCGGACGGCGACAGTTCGATCAATCGAACGATATCCACGGAGCGATCGAGTCTGCTCGCAGCGCGCACGGAGCTCTGTAACGGTGACTGAGCGCCCTAAACAAGCGGTATGTGCTTGAGCGGCACTAGCACGCGTACCAGCGAAACGGCTCGAGTGGAGCGAAGCCGAGGGATCACCTGGATGAGGCGTCGCGTGTCGCGCGAATGCTTGGTGACACGGCTCTTGCGAAGCTCCATCTCACGAGCTCAACGAGAATTCAGCTACGGGATTTCCAGACAGACCAGAGCCTTCGATATCGGCATTCATCGCTGCTCGTCGGGCCGAGCGGGTATCGCACTAGTCCGACCTACGCCGCGAGGCAAAACCGATGTTGGCGTGGGCTTACGCGCTGGCCGGGCCATACCACCTCGCGGAACGTCTCATTGAAGAGGTGGTCACAAGCACGACTACTCCTGGCGAACCGCGAAAGCTCCTGCCGAGTGTCTGGCTTGACGGCCCGCTGCCAGTTCGGAGATGTGATCGCGCTCTGCGAGACCTCCTGCAGTCGGAGCCCGCGCCTCGAACGCATGCTAGCTGTTACCGCAGTTTGGCAGTGGCTCATGCGATGGAGGGCGAATTCGAGGTTGCTCGGGCATGCTGTCACAGTGATCAATCGGCGAATCCTGACGAGTTGGGACTTCCGGATTATCGAGCTGGCTAGCGACGGCCATCGACGCAATCATCGAACTTCTTCGCAGATGAGCCGCGAGGGAGCGGAGCAAGTCCTGACGGATGGTCATGAGGACAGCTCGAGCTGCTCGGTGAATCAATGAATGCGACTGGCCTGGCGGTCGCACCTGGCGATGGTGCTGTTGGACGAACGGACTTCGGGAGGCGGACGTGTTGCCGATCCTGGAGTCGGGATACGAGCGCGCCAGCGAGGACATCTCAAGTCGCGTGAACTTGTGCGTGGTCCGGGCCCGATTTCTCGCGCGCCAGAGCGCTTCAAGCTGAGCAGGCTTACCTCGCAGCTCGCGAAGCGGTCACTCTTGCTGACGAGACGGAGTCTCTTGACTTGAGAGCCACCGCGAGGTTCGCACCTTGGACATTGTGTTGCATGATTGCGGATCCGACGATCGAGCCGAAGTTGCGGCTCGCGAGGCTCTTGCCCTTTACAAGCAGAAGGGCAATCAGGTTGCCGTCGCGAGGACTAGGGCGCTGTTGAAGTCCTACGGCTAAGTAGCGCTGGACAGCTGCTATGAGCTCGGACAACCGACACGGATCCCTCGAACTTTGACTTGATGCCTGCCGTCTCGGCCGACGAGAAAGACCCACGGTTCGGTGGGCAGGTGCCACTCGCCTACCCAGCGGTTGAATCCCTTCGCTGGATCGTTGTTCTTGTAGATCTCGACGTGAATGAAGCGTATGCCGCTCCGCGCGAAGCTTCTGTCCGAACGGAGTCGACCACATCCACAACTGGGCCCGCAGGTTCGGCTAGTGCAGAACTTCGGCGTGGCAAAGACGACCACGAACGGCTTGTGCGCATCAATGCTCGCCGCGATCGAGTATCTGCAGGAGCGCGCGGTCGGGTGGAGTGCGCGTAGTGACGAGCGACGCGTCCCCATGGGCACTTCGTAGCGTGGGGGTTCGCGACGGATACGCCTTCGAGCCGATCGCAGGGGAGAAAGTCCGGCGTCGAACCATCAGGTTGCCCAGTCCGCTGATTGGACGGCCACCGACTGGCTTGGCAAGGACCCAGTATTTCCCCGGTCTTGGGATATCTGCGTGCACGACATAGATATGGGATACGTCTGCCTTCGCCTCACCCGCGACGCCGACGGGCTCGAGGTCGGCGATGCGGCGCTGGAAGGGCCGCTTGTCTAGGCCGCGGGAGAGCCATACGCGAGCCTCTGGCCGCTCGATGGAGGCCCCATCGTTGTCAACTATCAGAAAGGGGTAGCGCACCCTTCCGGGCGCGAAGTCGGAAGCTCCCGCTACCAGCGCCACCTGAGGTCCGGTCGCGAGGGCGCGAAGTGAGCCGGCACCTCGACTTGTAGTCGACCGCGTGCTGTCAGAAGAAGAGTGGGATGCCGCGCAACCGCTGGCTAGCAGAGCTGCCACGAGGACCAGCAGGCTGCGCACATGGCCAGCCTAGCCGCTGCCGTCGTGGAAGCCACGAATCTTGAATAGCAAGAAGTGAGATCCAACAGCCTGCAGCAAACGCGGCAGGCGTTACCGAGAAGATCATCAGTGCGCGCCCGCAGATTCTTCAACTTACTTCACCTCCTCCTTCGCAGTTTCGGGAATGTTGTAGCAACTTTGCGCGGAGTTATCCGTTGCCGTCGTGCATGCCGAGCTCGGGTATGCACAGCCCGACGATCGTCCACGCGAACATCACGACCGGCACTACCGCTACGAGAACGGCGCTCAGTCGGATTAGGCGGCTTCTCACGACTCTCACCTCCAATCAGAATCGGACGTCCTGGAGCAGTTCAGCAGCGACCTTGTACAGCCGCGCGGCTTCGGCGTGCTCCTCGTTCGTCAGGGCCAGGTCACCGCGGGCGACGAGCGCCGCGGAGCGGTGTCCAGGCGAGCCTATCTGCTCGAAGCTCGCCTCCGAGGCCCGCAGCCACTCGTCGGCCTCGGCCAGTCGGTCTTGCTCCATGAGTGACCGCCCGAGCACGAGTTGGGCGTTGCCGATTTCAGCGAGGTGGTCCTCGCGTCCGTCGAGCAGTGCCAGCGCCTTGCGCGCCTGCTCCTCTCCAAGTTCGGGTTTGCCGGTCTCGAGATGCACTCGGGCAAGCGAGTTGACGGCATAGCCGGCATCGATCGGATCATCGTTGTCGAGGGCGACGTGGAAAGAGTCCTTGAGGAACTGTGCGGCTTCGTCCGGCTTCCCCAGCAGGAAGTTGAGGCCGCCCAGGTTGTTCATGAGCCGGCCGTAGTTGAGCTTGTCGGCTAGCCGCTCGTACTCGTCCTTTGCCCGCTCGGCGTAGCTGCGCGCGAGCACCCAGTGCCCGTTTCGCTCCGCTACGAGCGAGGCCTGGAAGAGGTTGTCAGCGAGAGCGCGGGGGTCGCCGACGCTGTGGGCGAGCTCGAGCGCGAGCTCGACGTCTTCGCGGGCGGCTTCCCAGTCGCGCTGCCGGCGATGACAGCGTGCGCGCGAGCCGTAGATGTCCGCCTTCAGGCGGTCGCACGGCAGATCGGACTTCTTCGCCAGCTCTAGCGCCTCGCCAAAGAGTGAGACCGCTGTCTGGATGCTCGAAAGCTTGTAGCGGCCGACGCCCATGCGGTATAGGACGTCAGCGCGGTCGATGTCGGAGAATCGCGGACGCTCGGCCAGGTCACGGGCGCGGGCGAGGAGCTCGAGTGCGGGCCTGACCTCGCCCGTCCACATGCGTGCCCAGGCCTCCCCCGTGAGCGCGCGCAGGTCGAGCTCGGGGACCCATTCGTCGGTGACGAGCGCTTGGGCCCTGGCGTACTGCTCGACCGCGTCGGCGTAGTGCTTGTGCTCGATCAGCGCTTCCCCGCGCGCCAGCGTTGCCTCGATGCGGCTGCGCTCGTCGGAGGAGACACCTGTCTCGAGGAAGAGCGGATCGACGTCGAGCTGCTTGGACAGGTATTCGATCGCCTCGGCCGACGGCTTCGTCTTGCCGAGCTCGATCTGGCTGACGTACTCCTTGGAGAAGCGCTCGCCGGCTAGTTCGCCCTGCGTCAGGCCGGCGTGCTTGCGCAGCGTGCGCAGGCGTTCAGCGACGCCCGAAGGCGCTAGGTTTCCCGCAAGGCGCAGAGTTGAGGTCCCCACTGAACGTAGTCAACCATGCGGGTTACAACAATGCAAGTAACCGAATGAAGAACTCACTTGATTCTTACGCTTGACAAGTTGACCGAGGGTCCGTATAGTGGCCGCCAGACAAGCTTGCGACCCAATAGGGAAGCAAGGAGGTGCGCCACATAGTCCGCGCCGGTCACTTGTTCGGCAGCTGGGTGGGCCGCAGACCCAGAGCCGGACGACGGGCGCCTCGGGAGTGGCAGCAAGCCTCACCAGGAGTGCCCCGGGGCCGCAGCCGGGGCCTCCGTCTTTAACGGGCCGTTTCGCCTGGGGAGAGAACCTAGGCGGATCGGCCCGTCATCCAGCTCCGCCGCGCGGCGACGATGCGGCCGAGCTCGCCGTTCAGCATGCTCAGGCGCCGGTCGATCGTCCCGAGCAGGCCGATGGAGATGAAGACCCAGGCCTCGGCGGAGGGATCACGGTCGCGGACGAAGCCGCCCGCTGCTTGCGAGCGGGAGATCACGTCCTCGACGTAGTCGTGCACCTCGCGGATCTGCCGGCGCAGATAGCGGCGGATATGGGGGTCGTCGCTCGCCTCGCTGAGCGCCTGGATCCACAGGTCGACGAGACGGGTGCGCTTGTCCTTGGCGGTCAGGTAGGCAACGCCCATCGCCTGCAGCCAACTTCCCGGGTCGGGCTCGCCTGCGAGCGCCTTCTCCCACAGCGCCTGCACGCGTACCCAGGCTGCGTTCAGGCAGGCCAGGTAGAGATCGCGCTTGGAGGGGAAGTGGCGATACAGAATCGGCTCGGTCACGCCGGCCTCGGCCGCGATCGCCTTGGTCGTCGTCCCCCGGTAGCTCGAGCGGGCGAAGACGCCGCACGCGGTGTCGATCAGCGCCTCCCGTCGCGCCGGTGCGGCCATCCGCACGCTCATGCGGCCGCTTCGACAGCTTCGGGCTCGTGCCGGTACTGGCGGATGGTGGAGATGGCGATGAGCGACCCCGCGAAGGCGATTGCCGCGGCCACCTCGAGCGCATGCTGGAAGCCCGTGACGAATTGCGTCCTCGCCTCCGGGTGCGTCGGCGGCACGTGCAGAGAAGCGGCGACGATGGCGCCCATGATCGCGATTCCGAGCGCGCCGCCCACCTGGCGGAAGCTGTTCAGCACGGCCGATCCCACGCCGGCCTTGTCCACCGAGACCGATCCCATCGCCGCCGCGGTCGTCGGCGTCATCGTCAGCCCCATCCCGATCCCGCCGAGGAGCAGACCGGGGAGGAGGTCCCACCACGTCCCGTCCACGGTCAGGCGGGAGAAGCTCACCAGCGACCCGGCGACGAGCAGCATCCCGATTCCCACCAGCCAGCGCGAGCCGATCCGGTCCGACCACTTGCCGGCCACGGGCGCTATGAGGATGATCAGGAGCGTCATCGGCAGGAAGCTCGCGCCCGCCTTGGTCGGCGAGTAGCCGAGGATGTTCTGCAGGTACAGGGAGACGTAGAAGAAGACGCCGAACATGGCCAGCGCGACGAGCAGGATGGTCACGTTCGCGCCGGCGAAGGTTGTGTTCTTGAACAGGCTCAGGTCGAGCATCGGGACGCGCTGGCGCAGCTCGAGGAAAATGAACGTCCCGAGCCCGACCGCCGCGATCGCGAAGCAGGCGAGGATCCGCGGGGACGTCCAGCCGTACTGATTCGCCTCGATGAGGCCGTAGGTGAGGCCGAAGAGGCCGACCGCGGACGTGACGAGGCCGGGAAGGTCCAGTCGTTGCTCGTGGGAGGTGTCGCGGGACTCGTCGATCACGAGCCGCGCGACGATGATCGCGGCGATGCCGACGGGCACGTTGATGAAGAAGATCCAGCTCCAGTCGACGTACTGGGTGATCAGCCCTCCGACCAGCGGGCCGATCGCCAGCGCCATCGCGGACACGCCGGCCCAGATCCCGATCGCCATCCCGCGCTGTCGCGGTGGAAAGGTCGCCGTGATGATCGAGAGCGTTGCGGGGTTCATGAGCGCCGCGCCCACGCCCTGGACGACGCGTGCGCCGATCAGGAAGTGCGCGTTGGGCGCCAGGCCGCAGGCGAGCGAGGAGAGGGTGAAGATCGCCAGCCCGACGATGAACATCCTCCGCCGGCCGAGCATGTCGGCGAGCTTTCCGCCGGTCAGCATGAGGACGGCGAACGTCAGCGCGTAGCCGTTCACGATCCACTCGAGCTCGGACAGGCCGATGTGCAGGCTGCGCTGGATCGAGGGCAGCGCCACGTTCACGATCGTGTTGTCGAGCATGATCATGAACAGGCCGAACGAGACCGCCGCGAGCGTCCACCACTTGCGATTCTCGGGAGCGAGAAGCCGCGCTCTCACTTAGATAAGTTAGCAGAGGCTAACTTTGGCCCTGCCGAGCGTTGATCACGCCGACCAACACAAAGGGGGCGAACCAGCACGCCTCCGCCAGGCGCAGGCTGACGAAAGAGAGCGGGATCGAGACGAGAAACGAGATGGGCGTGACCAGCGACCTGCGCGTCACGTAACGCACGATCCTGGGATCTGCCCGCTCGTTCAGGTGCCCCGCGTGGATCAGGTACTGCCACATCGTGGCCAGCACCGCTCCCGTCAGGCCGATCGCGGCGGCGTAGAAGATGATCGCCCCGCGGCTGCCGTCGTGGTCGCCGAGCACGCCGGTCGGGAACGGGATGAAGGCGACGCACATGAGGAAGAGCAGGTTCAGCCAGATCAGACGCTGATCGATGGTTGCGACGTAGCGGAACATCCGGTGGTGCGCCATCCAGAAGATCCCGATGACGAGGAAGCTGAGGACGTAGCTGAGCATCTGCGGCCAGCGATCGAGCAGCGCGTCGCCGACGTTCTCGGTCGCTTCGGGAATGGCAAGCGTGACGACGAGCAGCGTGATCGCGATCGCAATGACGGCGTCGCTGAAGAAGACGAGGCGCTCGAGCTCCACGGTGCGACGATAATTGCACCGTGGCGGAGGTGATCTGGAAACCGACTGCGGAGGTGCTCGAGCGGGCGAACGTCGTCCGGCTGATGCGCCGCCTCGGTGCGGACGACTACTGGGAGCTCGTGCGGCGCTCGTCCGAAGACCCGGAGTGGTTCTGGCCGGCCGTGATCGAGGACATGGGGATCGAGTTCTCCCAGCCGTGGGAGCGCGTGTTCGACGACTCGCGCGGGCCGGAGTGGACGACGTGGTTCGTCGGCGGGAAGGTGAACATCGCGCGCATCTGCGTGCACGATTGGGCGCGGCGGACGCCGGACGCGGTGGCGACCGTGCTGCGCGGCGAGAACGGCGACCGGCGCGAGTGGACCTACGCGGAGCTTTCGCAGAAGGTGACCCGCTTCGCAGAGGCGCTTGTCGGTCTGGGAGTCGAGCCGGGCGACCGGGTCGGGATCTTCATGCCGATGGCGCCGGCGATGGCCGTGGCATCCCATGCGTGCGCGCACGTCGGGGCCGTCCAGGTGCCGATCTTCTCCGGCTTCGCCGCCCCGGCAATCGCCCAGCGGCTGCAGGACGCCGAGGCAAAGGTGCTGGTGACCGCGAGCCACTCCTTCCGCCGTGGGCGCGAGCTGCCGATGCGTGCGATCGCCGACGAGGCCGTGGCGGAGTCGCCGTCGGTCGAGCGGGTGGTGCAGTGGGACCGCTCGACGGGCGAGTGGGACGTCGAGCTCGGGCCGGGTGAGCTGCCGCCCGTCGAGGTCGACTCGGAACACCCTTATCTCCTGACGTACACATCCGGGACGACCGGCAAGCCCAAGGGCGTGCTCCACGTCCAGGGGGGCTTCCTGGTCTCGATTGCGCGCGAGGTGGCCTACCAGGCGGACGGTCACCCGGGCGACGTCATCCTCTTCGCCACCGACATGGGCTGGATCATGGGCCCGTGGACGGTGGTGGGCGGGGGCGCGATGGGCTGCTCGCTCGTGTTGATGGAGGGCGCGCCGGACTGGCCGGACGACCGGCTCTGGTCGCTGATCGACGAGGAGCAGGTCAACATCCTCGGCTGCTCACCGACGCTCATCCGCGCGCTCATCCCGAAGGGCGAGCCCGCCGCTGATCTGTCCTCGCTGCGGACGATCGTCACGACGGGAGAGCCCTGGAATCCGGGGCCGTATCGGTGGTTGTTCGAGCACGTCGGCGGTGGTCGCTGCCCGATCATCAACTGCTCGGGCGGGACGGAGGTCGGTGCGTGCTTCCTGTCGCCTACGCCGGCCATCCCGATCAAGGAGGTCTCGCTGGGCGGGCCCGCGCTCGGCATGGCGATGGATGTGGTCGACGCCGAAGGACACTCGGTGCGCGGCGAGGTCGGCGAGCTCGTCTGCCGCAAGCCGTTCCCCGGGATGACGCGCGGCTTCTGGCGCGATCCGGAGCGCTATCTCGACGCGTACTGGCGGCGCCTGCCCGGGGTCTGGGTCCACGGCGACTGGGCCTCGGTCGACGAGGACGGGTACTGGTTCCTGCACGGCCGTTCCGACGACACGATGAACATTGCCGGCAAGCGCATCGGCCCGGCTGAGCTGGAATCGGCCGCGGTCGGCCATCCGGCCGTTCAGGAAGCGGCAGCCGTTGGTGTTCCCCACCCCGTCAAGGGCGAGGTCGCATGGCTCTTTTGCGTCCTCGCGCCCGGCTTCGAAGCTTCGGATGAGCTCGCGGGCGAGGTCTCGGTCGCTGTGGGCGAGGATCTCGGGAAGGCGTTCCGGCCCGATCGCGTCCTGTTCGTTCGAGCGCTGCCGAAGACGCGGAGCGCGAAGATCGTGCGCCGCGCTGTACGCGCTCGGGCGCTCGGTGAGGATCCCGGTGATTTGTCCTCGGTGGAGAATCCGGAGTCGCTCGACGATATTGCGCGCGCGGTCGCGCGCAGGGAAGCGGGGGCCGCGGTCGAATAGCGCCGCGTAATCCCTTCCTCTCCTGAGAGCGGCGGCGGCCCTGAATTCGGGCCGCCGTCGCCGTTTCTGGGAATGCTGAGGAAGGACAGTTCGTTGGAACCTTGGCCCTCGTCTGGCTACATTCCCACGACCTTATGGATACCGAGACCGGAAAGGTGCGCCTCACGGACCTCGCCTCGTGCGGGGGATGCGCTGCGAAGTACTCGGCCGCGCGGCTCGAGCAGCTGCTGCAGGGGTTCGTCCCCGTCGAGGCGGAGAACCTCCTGGTCGGGCTTGCACCCGCCGACGACGCGGCCGTGTACCGGCTCGACGACGAGCGCGCGCTCATCTTCACGCTCGACTTCTTCCCGCCGGTCGTCGACGACCCGGGGGACTACGGCGCGATTGCCGCGACGAACGCCCTGAACGACGTCTTCGCCATGGGTGGCACGCCGCTTCTGGCTCTCTCGATCGCGGCTTTCCCGGAAGAGCTCCCGATGGAGATGCTGGCCGCGATCTTCGCCGCCGCTGACGCCCAGGTGCGGGCGTCCGGCGGGCTGCTCGCGGGCGGGCACACGATTCGCGATGAGGAGCCGAAGTACGGGCTCGCCGTGATCGGCACCGTCCACCCGAAGGGCATCTGGCCGAAGAACGGCGCTCGCCCCGGAGATGCGCTTTTCCTGACGAAGCCGCTCGGGACGGGACTGATCATGACCGGATACAAGAAGGGGCTGGCGGGCGAGCAGCAGCTGACCCGTGCGGTCCGGTGGATGCGCACGCTGAACAAGGACGCGGCGGACGTGCTCCGGTCGTCCTCGGGGCCGAACGCAGTGACCGACGTGACCGGGTTCGGGCTCTTCGGACACGCGCACGAGATGGCTGATCGCAGCGGTGCACAGATCGTCCTCGAGTCGGAGCGCTTTCCCGCCATCGACGGTGCGCTTGATCTGGCACGCAAGGGCGTGCGCACGAGCGGGGATCCGCGGAACCGCGACTTTGCCGCCTCCCATGTCTCGATCGACGGGCTGCCGGACTCGCTGGTCGCGCTCGGCTACGACCCGCAGACCGCTGGCGGCCTGCTGGTCTCCGTCCCGGCGGAGCGCGGGCCGGCGCTCGAGGCGGAGTTCGAGGCACGGAGGCTCTTCATCCGGCGAATCGGTCGGGTCGAGGACGGCGCCGGCGTCGTCGTCCGGTAGCGTCGCCCGTGGGCATGCGCGGGATGATCCACGGGCGGTTCCAGCCGTTCCACAACGGGCATCTCGAATACCTGCGCGGGGCCGCTGCTCGTTCGGACGAGATCTTCGTGGGCATCACGAATCCCGATCCGTCGCGGGTGCTGCCCGAAGCGAGTGACCCGGCGCGGCACCTGCCGGAGTCGAATCCGTGGTCGTACGCGGAGCGCATGCTGATGGTGAAGGCTGCCGCAGTAGACCTCGGGCTCGATCTGGCGTGCGTCCACGTGATTCCGTTCCCGGTGAACGAGCCGGAGCTGTGGCCTGCGTACGTGCCGCCGGGGGTGACGCAGTACATCCGGCTGTTCTCGGACTGGGGCGGCACGAAGCTCGACCGGTTGCGGGAGGCTGGGTTCGAGGTCGTGGTGCTGGACGAGGGGTCGGAGAAGGAGGTCTCCGGAGCCGACGTGCGCGCGGCCCTGCGGTCGGGGGACGGATGGGAGTCGCTCGTGCCTCCCGGCGTCGCGCGCGTGCTCAGGTCGTCCGAGCGCGTACCTGCGTAAATGCCCCGCGGGACCCGGCCCAGCCGGGCCCCGCGATGGCAAACGGATCTGGCTCTAGTTGGAAGACTTGATAAGGAAGTTGTCCTGCTGATTGACCGGGATCGTGCTGACTCCCAACGGGCCGAGCAGCGGGACTTTGCGGTAGTTCGCGTTGTACGCGATATACGCGGTGTGGTTGTAGCCCGCGACCTCGAAGTAGTCGCCGATGAAGAAGCCGCCGAGGGTCGGATCGGCCTCCGTCTCGTTGGACATCGGCGTCGCGCGCCAGCGGCTCGTCACGTTGCCGGTGGCAGGGTCGATGGTCACACACTCGACGTCCTGTGCGTTCTCGAACGCGGTGTCGAAGCGGTTCGTGTACCAGCAGGCGTCCATCTGTGCGGCCACGGGATCGAAGTCGATGGTCGGGAAGTAGTTGACTCCGGCGCCTTGCGTCGAGACCACATGGACCTGCGACCACGTCGCGCCGTTGTCGTCCGACCACTTGAGCTTGATCACCGGCTCGACGCAGACAGTGTCGAGCGGCCGCTCCTTGCAAGCGTCCCAGATCGCGTACACGCGCTGGTCGAGACCCTGGCCGACCGGCACCACGGTGTTCTTCAGTATCGTGGCGACGCGGAAGTCGTTCCCCTGCAGGACGCCGCCGAACGGGATCGCCAGGCTCTCGGAGTGGATGATCCGCGTCGGCCCGAAGACGTTCGAGCCGGGCGGCGCGACCCGCAGCTTGTGCACGAACGTCTGCGGCCCACCTTCGAGCTCGCCCTTGATCTCGCTCCAGGTGACGTACGTGCTCCCGTCCGGGCCGACCGTGACGTCGCTGAACTGGACGTCGCTGTCGCCATCCGAGATCAGGATCGGTGAGGAGCAGGAGTTCAGGTTCGCACCGCAGCGCACCGCGTAGATCGATGCGTTGAACGGGTCGCCGTTGTCGCCGGGCATGCGGAAGTCCGTGTACGTGACCCACACCGCCCGTCCGAATCCCGGGCTGGTCCCGACGTACATCCACGGCTTGTCCAGGAAGTGGAACTGGGTCCCGGAGTTGTTCGGCGTGAACGCCACCATGCGCCGGTTCGGCCAGCAATCCGGATCCGCGGCGTCGAACGGGAACGTCGGATTGCAGTCCCCGCTCAGCAGCGTCGCCGGATCGCTCATGTAGATGCCGATACCGTTCGCCGACGTGTCCGGGTTGTTCGGGTCGTAGTTCAGGTCGACCGCGTAGAGGTCGCAGTTGCGCCCGAAGGAGGACTCCACCGGGTCTCCGCCCGAGGGGATCCCTTGAATCAGTGGCAACAGCCCTTCCTTGGCGACGGAGTTGCCGCCGTTCGTGGAGAAGTGCCACCCGGTGAAGTTCTCGAACGGGTCGAGCAGGCCGCGGTAGTCGTTCGTCCCGCCGAGCACGTAGTTCGTGTTCTCCTGGCAGGCCGTGATCGACTCCTCGTTCTGCGGGAGCCCGAGGTTGTCGATGTTGAACAGTGTCGGGAACGTCGAAACCACGTTCGGGGCAGTCGGCGCCGGTGTGCGCGTCGCGTTCACCCGGTCGACGACCTCGCGGATCCGCTCCGGGGCCCGATCGGGATGTGCCGTCCAGTAGTGCAGCGCCGCTACCTGCGACATATGTCCGAGGAGCACGTTCGGCAGGCCCGGTTGTCCCGCGACCGCGCTCGACAGCGGGACGCTGATGAGCGCAGCTCCGACCAGGGCGAGCACCAACGCCCGCCCCGGTGTGATGAATCGTTTCATTTCTCCCTCCCTTCCCGAGGTAGTGCGAGCGGTGGATTCTTTGTGCAACCGGTGGCAAAGTCAAGGCGAGGGGTGGTTGGTTAGCCTGGGCCGCGTGTACCCGATCCTCGTGATCCTCCTGGACGGGCTCGCCGACCGGGCCCACCCTGAGCTCGGCGGCCGCACCGGGAACGAGGCCGCCACCACCCCCAACCTCGACCGGCTCGCTCTCGACGGATCCTGCGGCGTCATCTACGCCGTCGGTCCAGGCCGTGCCCCTTCCAGCGAGGTCGCGCACTGGGCGATGCTCGGCTATCGCCCCGACGAGTTCCCGGGCCGCGCGGTCTTCGAGGCTCTCGGGCACGGCCAGGAGGTGAACGCCGGATACGCGTTCGCCTTCGCTGCCCTCCGGCCGGCCGAACAGCGTGAGAACGGCCTCTGGCTGACCGGCCGCCCGCGCTACGGCGAGGACGAGGAGGACGCCGCAAAGCTCGTCGACGCCTGTGCCCACCTCGAAGTCGACGGCCTCACCTTCTCGCTCGAGCACTTCCGCCGCGGCGAGGCCATCCTCCGCGTCCCCGACCCGGCCGACGAGCGGATCACCGACTCGGATGTGTTCTTCCGTGATCGCTATCCCGTCCTCCAACCGCAGGCACTCGCTCCGGACGCGGAGCCCACCGCCGCGGCCGCCGCCAAATGGACGCGCCGGACGCGGGAGATTCTCGAGGAGCACCCGCTCAACGCCGAACGGGTCGAGCGCGGCCTGCCGAACCTGAACGTGATCACTCTCAAGTGGTGGGGCCGCCTGCACGATGTCCCGTCGTTCCCGGAGCGGCACGGCCTGCACGGCACGTTCATCGCCGAGTCGGCGTTTCTGCGCGGCCTCGCCGCCGCCGTCGGCCTCGACACGATCGCCGCTCCCGAGACGCCGGACTCGGCGGCCGACCTCCGCAGCCGTCTCACCCTCGCGAACGAGCGGCTCGACGCCGGCGACACCTTCGTCTTCGTGCACCTGAAGGCCACCGACGAGGCGGGCCACACCAAGGACCCGCGCGTGAAGCAGCGGACGATCGAGGAGCTGGACGCGGAGCTGGCCGACCTCCCCACCGACCGCGCGATCGTTTGTGTGACCGGCGACCATTGCACGCCGGCCTCCCCGGAGGTCATCCACTCGGGGGACCCGGTGCCGTTCGTCCTCGCCGGGCCTGGCGTTCGCGCAGATTCCGCCCGAGCCTTCGGTGAGCTCGACTGCGCCGCCGGGATCCTCGGCCACCTACGAGGACTCGACATGATGCCGGTACTCCTCAACGCCGCGGACCGCCCGCTCTATCTCGGCTCACGGCCGACGCCGTTCGACGGCGCGGACGGCTATCCCGATGTTCTAAAGCCGTTGTAGATGGTCACGAACGCCGCCGCGCGCATCCGCAGTTTCGAGATATCCCCCTCGCTCTTCCGCACGCTCGCGATCACCGCGGCCACCGGGCTCTGGCTGATCGTCGTGACCGGCGCCACCGTCCGTCTCACCGGGTCGGGCCTCGGCTGCGAGTCCTGGCCAGGCTGCGAAGCCGGCCGGCCGTTCCCCGAGAACGGCATCCACTCGTTCATCGAGTTCGGCAACCGTCTGGTTGGTGGGCTCGTGATCGTCGCGACGCTCGTGACCGCGCTTGCGGCATTTCGCGTGCACGCGCTCCCGCGCTGGGCGCGCTGGACGGCCGTGGGCGTGTTCGCGGGGACGCTTCTGCAGGCCCCGCTCGGCTATCTGACCGTCCGGTTCGACCTCAACCCGTACCTGGTCATGACGCACTTCCTCCTTTCCGCGGTCGTGCTCGGGGCCGCGGTCGTGCTTGTCGTGGGCGCGCTCGGGACGGAGCGAGGAACCGTTCCGTCGCCCGTGCCGAAGGAGCTGCGGCTCGCCGCAATCGTCGCGGCCGCGGGCTGCCTCATCCTCCTCGTCACCGGCACGGTCGCGACCGCCGCCGGCCCGCACCCGGGCGACTCGCGGAAGTACCACCGGCTCTGGCGACTTCAGGAGGCCGTGTTCGCGCATGCGGTGGGAACGGCGATCTTCGGGATCTGCTTCGCGTTCATGCTCGGCTACCTCGTTTCGCGCCGCTCGTCGGCACCGCGGCTCCTCTGGCTCGCCCTCGGTGTGCTCGGGCTCGTCGGCGTCCAGATCCTGATCGGCGCCGTCCAGTACCACGCGCATCTGCCCTGGTGGCTCGTGCTGATCCACGTCGCCACAGCCGCATCCGTGTGGGTGGGAGTGGTCGCCCTGGCCGCGCTCTTCCAGCGGCCGCTTGCCTCGCTCGCCCGCACATAGACTCTTTAAATGGCCGACGAGCTCCGCGTTCTCGAGCGGCCGGCGCTCCGGCGGCCGGTGCTCGTCGCCGCATTCCGCGGCTGGAACGACGGAGGTCAGGGCGCCTCACTTGCGGGCGGATACCTGGCGAAGACGTGGGGCGCCGAGCGCTTCGCGGAGATCGACCCCGAGGGCTTCTTCGACTTCCAGTCGACCCGGCCGCACGTGTCGCTCGTCGACGGGCTCACGCGGAGGGTCGACTGGCCCGAGAACGCCTTCTACCACGCGCAGCTCGAGGGAGCCGACCGCGACGCGATCCTCCTGCTCGGGATCGAGCCCAACCTGCGCTGGCGCGCCTTCGCGGAGCTGATCGTCGGGCTGGCCAAGGAACTCGGCGTTGAGATGATGATCTCCCTCGGGGCGCTGCTCGCAGACGTCCCGCACACGCGCGACGCGCCCGTCACCGGGAGCGCGACCGACCCCGCGCTGATCGAGCAGCTCGGACTCTCGACCTCGCGTTACGAAGGCCCGACCGGGATCGTCGGCGTTCTCCACGACGGCTGCCGCGAGGCCGGCATCCAGTCCGTCAGCCTGTGGGCGGCGGTTCCGCACTACGTCTCGCTCACGCCCAGCCCGCGCGCGGCAAAGGCGCTGTGCGAGCGGCTCGGGGAGCTGCTCGAGGCGGAGGTGGACGTGTCCGATCTCGACGAGGCGGCCGAGGCTTATGCCGAGCAGGTGAGCGAGGCCGTCGCAGCCGACTCGGAGACGGCCGCGTACGTCGAGGAGCTGGAGCGCCGCGCCGACGAGGCCGAAGAGGAGTCGGAAATGCAGATCCCCTCAGGCGACACGCTGGCGGCGGAGCTCACGCGCTACCTGCAGGAGCACGAGGCGCGGAAGCGCGAGGAAGAGGAAGAGCAGCCCGAGTAGGGAGGAGCGGCTACCCGAAGGTGAAGGCGTAGCCCGTGATCCCAGGCGTGAAGCGCAGCTCCAGGATGCCGTGCCGCGTCTTCTGACCGGAGATCAGCGTGTAGAGCCGGCTCAGGCCCGAGACGCGCACGACGCGCTCCGGCTTTCCGTTCACCAGCACCTGCACGCGGCCCTGGCCGCCGAGCACGAGATAGACGTTCTTCGCGACGAAGTTGAACCGCAGGGCGGCGCCCTTCCCGCTGACGATGTTCTCCCCGTTCACCCGCCAGCGGCCGTTATACGCGAGCTCGTTCTGGCCGAGTGACTTGGGGAAGGTGTACGACGTCTCGACTCCGGGCTTGATCTTCGACCCCGCGTAACGCTCGAGCCGCTGGAAGCCGAGGTAACTCTCGGGGCTGATCAGCTCGGTCGGGGTCGGGTCGCTCAGCCGCGAGGCGACCGGTAGCGCCTTGCCCTGCTCGTTCAGCAGCCGCCGGATCAGCTGTTCGGTCTTGCCGTACTCGCCCTCGCCGAAATGCGCGTGCCGGACATGGCCGTTTCGGTCGATCAGGTATTCGGCCGGCCAGTACTGGTTCGACCAGGCGTTCCACGTTCCGTAGTCGCCGTCCAGTGCTACCGGGTACTTCACGTCGAGCCGCTGCACGGCCTCGCGCACATTCCCCGGATCGTGCTCGAACGCGAACTCGGGCGTGTGCACGCCGACGATCACGAGCCCCTTCGGGTGGTAGGTCGCCCACCACGCGCGCAGGTGGGGAAGTGTGCGCAGGCAGTTGATGCAGGAGTACGTCCAGAAGTCGATGAGGACGACGTGCCCGCGCAGCCCGGCCAGTGTGAGCGGCTTCGAGTTGATCCAGTCCTGGATGCCGTGGAACTCGGGCGCGGGGCCGTAATCGGGAATGCCGCTTGCCGAGGCTGTCGAGACCTTCCGCGCGGTCAGGTTCTTGCCGCGCGAGAACGCGTCCCGCCCCGACGTGCTCGCCTCGGTCTGCCGCTGGAGTGCGTCCGTGTACCCCGGCAGCCAGGTCTGCAGCTTTGTGTCGAGATTGAAGACGAGCGCGAACGCGGCTGCCGCGATCAGGATGCCGAAGGCGACCCTGAACCGCTCGACGCCCGCGCGGATACTGCGCGATGCACGCTGGCCGCCGAGCGCGATGGCGAGGAGGACGACGGCCGCTCCGAGCGTGTACGCGATCGCGACGGCGAAGGTCTTGAAGCCGAAGTCGAGGGTTGCGGCCGAGCTCGTCACGAACGCGATCGCGGGCCCGCCGCAGGGCACGAACACGAAGCCGAGCGCGCACCCGAGCAGGAAGCCGCCACCGAGATCGCTCGAAGGTCGCCGCGAGAGGCGCGAGAGGGGCCGCTCGATCAGAACGCCGAACTGCGGAAAGATGAGCGTCGCCGCGATCACGAAGAGCAGCGCGATGGAGATGTTGCGCAGCAGGTCGTCCGGGAGCCCGAGCTGGTCGAGGATCCAGGTCGCGAACAGTATGGAGACCAGGAAGGTGACGACCAGGCCGGCGATGATCGCGTAGGGCCTGCGCCGCCCTCCGCTCGCCCCTCCGGCGAGCAGGATCGGGAGCACCGGCAGGACGCACGGCGAGATCGCCGTGATGAGCCCTGCTACGAAGGCCAAGCCGATCGCTACGCCCATAGTGCACCGGCCGGCGGGTACGGTGATGCTCCGGCGAGCGAAAACCGCCGCCCGGCAAGGACGCAGGGAGCGTTCGTATGCCTCGTCATACGGACGCGACTGAGGACGCCGCCGGGCGCTGCTTTGCAGCCGCCGGAGGGCGCCGTATTCGCCGGCCGGTGCACCATGACTCCTATTAGGTCTCGGAGGGCGCTTCGGTTGTTACAGCCGCGTTTTCTTCTGGTTGTGCGTCGCCGTTCTGCACGACCTGCGTTCCCTGGTCCTTGCGCGCGCGGGCGCGGCGGCGGCGGCGTCTCCGGCGGGAGCGGCCGGAAGAGATCTTCGGCGCGGGGAGATTGTCCGCAAGCGCGTTCGCAACTTCCGGGAGGGGCGCGATCCGCTCGCGGGCTGCGTCGATCAGCTGATTCGCGCGCGGTGTGTACCCCTCCGCCGAGGCCAGCAATGCGACGCCCACGTTGAGAGGTTGCTCGAGCGAGGCGGAGACGAGCTTGGCGGCGTTCTCCTCGTGGCGGTGACCCCGCGAGTTGGCCAGGGCGCCGAGAAGCCGCTTGGCCTCCGGGAACTCGGAGCTGGCGCGTCGATCCTGCACTTTGCGCGAACCGTGCGCGAGCTTCCAGGTCCAGCGGGAGAGGATCTGCCCCGGCGCGTCCGCCTTCTCCTCGCCGAGTGCACGGAGGAGGATGCGGATGCCGGCGAGCCGGTCCTTCTCCCACGTCGGCGCCGAGGTCACGAGCGTCACCAGGTCGTCGAAGTCCGCCCGCTCGACCTTCATCGACGCGCGGTCCTGCAGCGCGGTCAGCCGCAGGCGCCGGTTCGGGTTCTCAGCCGCACATGTGTAGAGGAACTGCTCGAGGCACGCCTTGCTGGCACGTCCCTCCGCCAGCTTCTTGGCGAACTCGACACGCTCGTCGAAGCCGATCTGCCGTCCCGCGATCGTCGCCCAGTACCGCTGCTCGTCTTCGTCCAGGAACTTGGGGTCGATCCGCTGCCATTCGCGCGTTATGACGCCGAGCCGGCGCCGCACGTCGGGAGTGACGGGGACGAGCCAGGTTGCCGGCGTGAGCTTGCGGCGGGCGCGGCGCTGGTAGCGGCGGCGTGGGGAGGGGAGGACGCGGGCGCCCTCGCGGTAGAAGTCCGCGTCGAGCAGCGAGTGGAGCGTGATCACGCGCTCGTTGTGGGTCGCGCTTTTGGGGACGAAGTCGACGACGACGCCTGCCTCCTTACGCGGATGGATGCGCATGATGCGTCCGATGCGCTGCTGGTAGACGCGGCGAGAGGCGGTCGGCGCGAGGTGCATGACTACGGTCGCGCGGGGTGAGTTCCAGCCCTCGGCGAGCAGCATCGCGTTGATGAGGACGTTGATCTCGCCGCGCTCGTAGGCGGCGAGCGTCTCGGCCAGCTTCACGGGCGGGGTCCGTCCGCTCACCGCCTCGGCCTTGAGGCCGGCGGCGCGGAACTCCTGCGCCAGGTTGTACGCGTGATCCACTCCTGCGGCGTAGACGATTCCGGGCGTGTTCTCGAAGCGGTCGCGGTACAGGCTCGCCGCTGCCTGGTTCAGCGCCTGGTGGTCGAGGGCCTGGGCCAGGGCTCCCTCGTCGAAGTCGCCTCCGACGATCGGCACGGAATGGATGGCCGCGACCGGCGGGACGCGCAGGTTGCGCAACGGCGCCACGAGCCCGCGCCGGGTCGCGTCCGCCAGCGGAAGGTCGTCTACCGAGGCCGGGAAGACGTCCGAGACCTGCTTGGCGATCAGCTGCTCGGTCGCGGTCATCCCGATGAAGATCGGCTCGGGGAAGCTGCGGATCGCAGCGCTCGTCTTCTCCCCGAGCGCGGTGTGCGCCTCGTCACAGATGACGAGCTGGTACGCGTCTCGGCTCAGGTCGCCGACGTGGCGCGCGAACCACGCGTAGGTCTGGATCGTGACGGGGTTGTCGCGCGGCGGCTTCTGGCCGCCCTCGATCGCCGGGACGATCCGGTCGCCGTAGCCCTCCTCGCCGAGCTCGCGGTTGAACTGGGAGACGAGCAGGCGGCGGTGCGTGAGGATGAGTACGCCGACGGTGCGGGCGGCCTCGACGAAGCCCGCGGCCGCGATCGTCTTGCCGGACGCGGTCGGATGGCGGAACCGGAAGCGCCTACCGGCGCCCGGATCGGGCTTCTGGGCGACGCCGTTCTCGGACTCGGGCTCGACGTCGAGTTCTGCCTCGATCGACTCGCCGTTCTCCTCCACCTCGACCTCGGTGAGCTCCTCGGCCGTGACCGTGCCGTTGCCGTTCAAGGCCTCCAGGAAGCCTTTCTGGTTGGCGGCGATCAGCTCCGTGAGCATTCCGGCCAGCGCGTCGATCTGGTGGCGGCGAAGCTCCGTTCCGGAGGCCAGCCGCGGCGGACGCTCGCTGAGCACGCGCTCGAGCCCGAGCATGAGCCCGAAACGCGTCCTCCACTCCGAGGACGGGCTGCGCTGGCCCTCCTCGATCTCCTTCAGCGCCGCGTCGAGCGCGATGCGCCGCGCGGTTTGCGGCGCCAGAACCCGTGCGGGATCTTCGCCTTCGCGCAGGAAGGGCTCGCCCGCCCACGCTTCCGCTCGGAGCGCGGACTCGGACAAGCCGTCCGCGGCCTCCGGCGCAGTCGTCGGATGATCGCTGGTCCTCTGCATGTCTGCAACGCTTCTCCGGCGCTGCATCGTGAGGGTGATTCGTACGCCACACCTTCCCGGTGGGCGACGCTGGGCCAAAGCATAGCCGATCCGGGGGAGAGCGCTAAGGGCCGCTCACGACGCCGACCGCGGCAGGAGCTCGCCTGGAGCGCACATCATCCGATCAGGGGGATGGCCGCTCCTCCTCCTAAGCTTCACGTTGACATTTCGCGAAAGGAGCTGCTATGGACAACGACGGGTCACTCGGTGGAAGGTTCTGGGCTTCGGTTCTCGGCATATGCCTTCTCGTCGGCGTCGGCGGGTTCCTCCTCTTCTGGTTCGTCGGTGCCGCGTGGGCAAGGTGGGGTTTCTTCGGAATGATCATCGTCCTCGGAGGCGCGCTCCTCCTGGTCGCGTGGATCTTCGACCGCCGCGCGACGCGTACCTACGAAGACAGCGTTTAGCTCGGCGGGACCGGCGTGAAGTCGTGCATCTCGTCCTGCCCGTACTGCACGACGCCGTAGCTCGACTCGGGCACCTCGTTCCACGCGCCCGGTAGGTCGCCCAGCGGCTCTGACACCACCAGCCTCGTGTCCTCGTCCACCTGTTGGAAGAGCATGTTGTCCGGATAGAGCTCGCGCAGCGCGTCGATCGCAGTGCTGAAGAAGAGCGTCCGCGAGTCGTGCTCGCTCGAATAGCGGAACGCCCAGAGCTTGTCGCCGTTGGAGGTTGCGATCGTCCCCTGCATCGGGTGCTCGACGCCGTGTTCGTGCCCGACCGCCTCGACGAGGCCGATCGCGCGCGCGACCGCCTGCGGCGGATCCTCCTCGAGACCGAACGTCTGCGCCAGATGGAAGAGGGTCTCCGAGTCGGTCGAGCCCTCGATGAACGGGTAGAGCTCGGGATCGATCGCCAGCACGAGGTCGCGCTTGATCTTCTGGAAGTCGCGGATGACTCCGTTGTGCATCCAGAGCCAGCGCCCGTGGCGGAAGGGATGGCAGTTCGTCTGCTGGACCGGGCTGCCGCTCGATGCGCGGATGTGGGCGAAGATGAGGTGCGAGCGGATGTGCCGCGCGAGCTCCCGAAGGTTGCGGTCGTTCCAGGCCGGCTCGATGCTGTGAAAGACGCCGGGTGTATGGGTCTGGTCGTACCAGCCGACGCCGAAGCCGTCGCCGTTCGTCGTTTCGGCGCCCATCGTCGAGTGCAGGCTCTGGTCGATGAGCGAGTGCTTCGTCTTGTACAGGAGCATCTCGATCAGGACGGGCGATCCGGAATAGGCCATCCACCGGCACATGCCGCTTCAGACCTCGATCCGCCGGCCGCCGTACACGGCGAGCCCGTAGACCACGAGCACGTCGAGCGCGAAGACGCACAGTGACCAGAATGGATAGGCCTGGATGCTCAGCAGCTGCACCAGCGCCTGCAGGGAAGCGATCCCGATCCCGAAGAAGCGGGCCCACTGCGCGCCACGAAAGATGCCGAACGAGGCGACGATCGTGATGACGCCGACGATGATCATGATCCAGCCCCACGTCGACGGGCCGCTGAAGACGTACCGCGAGCCCGAGACGTAGAACGACGACTTGGTGGCCGTGACGATCCCGTGGATCACGCCGATGATCCCTGCGAGGCCGAGCATGGAGGCGGAGAAGAACACCCAGCCGGCTCCCTTGTCCTCCAGGTCGTAGCGCGATCCTCTGGGCGATTCAGTGCTGCTCATCCGCTCTCCTTCCGCATCGGGGACGGGAGCATCGCGGCCGCCGGGGCGGCTGCGCATCATCCGATCCGGGTTACGTCCCCAGGCCGCCGAAGATGACGAACGGGTTGTCCGGCTGGACCTCGTAGACGAGCTCGCCGCCGGGCTCGACCTCGCCGTGGAGACGCGCGGCCAGGGCCTCGGCATCCTCCTTGGTGGCCGTCCCTGCGATCACGTAGTGCGCGCGGCGGACGACGCCATAGCCGTCCTTCTCCAGCTCGTCGGCCAGCTTGTGCGCCTCGTCCACCGACTCGCGCTCGATGCGCACTTCCCAGGGCGCATAGCCCTCCCTGAGGAGCTCCTCACCGGTGTCCGGCGCCGGTGCTTCGTCGTCCCAGCGCTCCTCGTCGGCCAGCCAGTGCTCGATCACAATCTCCTGCGCTTGCAGGCCGTGCTCCTTCAGCTCCGCCTCGACGACCGCGCGCGCCTTGCGGACGGCGTCTTGGGTCGCCGCGTAGACGAAGACGGTGTCCTCGTCGTTCGAGACGGCCAGGCGATGCGCTTCCAGATCCTTCGCGAGCTCACGCGCCTCCGAGCCGAGGTCGACCCCGAGCCGGGCGAGAAAATCCGTTGCGTGCCGTTCTTCCTCCATCTCGACGCGCACGCGCCAGTCATCCTGTGCCATGTCTGGGAACCTATCGGGAGGTGTGAGGTTCATGCAGAGGGGAATGATTCGGGGAGTGGCTGGGAACAACAAGGTCGTCGCGGAGCATGTGGCAAGGGTTCGCCAGGACCTCCGCGACCTCTGGCACGCGCTTCGCGACGATCCGAAGAAGCACGCCGGCAACAAACGGGCGTGGTCGCTTCTGTCCGGCGCGCTGACGGCCGCGACGGCCATCGTGGCGCGCCGGGCGGCGGTCAAGATCTGGATGCGGCTGACCGGGGAGCTTCCTCCTTCCGTCCTGGAGGCGGAGAAGGAGGCGGCCAAGCTGCGCAAGGAGATGTCTGCTTGAGCATCGAGGCGGCCGAACGGAAGGCGCCACAGCCCCAGCCCGAGAAGCAGGAGGCGCGGCTCCAGGAGCCGACGCTCCGGAAGCTGAGCAAGCGGGACTACCTCGCGATCGTCAAGCGCGCGGGGAAAGAGACCATGGACGACAACATCCCGGCGCTCGCCGCGGCGCTCGCGTACTACGCGTTCCTGGCCATCCCGTCCGCACTGCTCCTTGCCGCGGGAACGTTCAGCCTCGTGGCCGGGCCCGACGCGGTCAACTCGATCGTGACCACGCTCGACAAGGTGTTGCCGGCCCAGGCGGTCGACCTGGTCAGCCAGAGCCTGACCAACCTGACCAAGAATCAGGCCACCGGGGTCACCCTTCTCGGCGTCGGCGCACTGCTCGCGGTGTGGTCGCTCGGCGGCGCGATGCAGAACGTCATGTGGGCGCTGAACATCGCCTACGAGCGCAAGGAAACCCGGGGCTTCATCCGCCGCCGGCTCACCGCCTGGGGGATGCTCTTCTTCGCGCTCCTCGGCTTCACGCTGACGTTCGGGCTACTCGTTCTCGGCCCGCATCTGGCGACCTGGGTCGGGAAGGCGAGCGGCCAGCAGGGGTTGGTGAACGACCTGTGGTGGGCCGCGGAGTGGCCGATCTTGATCGGCGGACTGCTCGTCGCGTTCGCCGGCATCCTCTATCTCGGGCCGAACGTGGATCACCCGCGCTGGCGGTTCCTCACCCCGGGGTCGGTCGTCGCGGTGCTCATCTGGCTCGCCGCATCCGGCCTGTTCTCGCTCTACGTCAGCTACTTCGGCGCGTACAACAAGGCGTGGGGGTCGCTCGCCGCGGTCGTGGTGATGCTCATGTGGCTGTGGCTGTCCGGGCTCGCGCTGCTGTTCGGCGGGGAGATGAACGCCGAGACCGAGCGCAGCCGCGAGCTGCGCAGGGGCGAGCCGGCGGAGGTCGATCTGCAGGCTCCCGCCAAGGGAGAGAACGAGCCGAAAGGCTAGGCGGGCGCGGCCGCGTAGTCGGCGAGCGGACGTCCCGCGACGCGCTCGCTGACGCCCGTCTGGTCGAGGAACTTCGTCACCCCGCCCAGCCAGAACGGCCAGCCTGCGCCGAGGATGAGCGCCGTGTCCACGTCTGCCGCTTCGGCGACGACGCCTTCGTCCAGCATGTGCCGCACCTCGTCCGCGATCGCCTCCAGCACCGCGTCGGTTATCTCCTCGACCGTGCGCGCCTGCTCTTCGGCGACGACGATCTCGTCCTTGCCGTCCGCGTAGTTCGCGAGCGTCGGCGAGAGCGGGTAGCGGTCGGGATACGCCTCGTTCATCGTCTCGAGCACGTGGTTTGCGACGCGGGGCCCCACCATCTGCAGCAAGACCGACGGCGCCATCGGCAGGCCGAGCCGCAGGACGGCCTCGTCCGTCTCCTCGACCGAGTTGCCGTGCTCGAGCGCGTCCATGAGCACGCTCGTCATCCGCGTCAGCACGCGGTTGACGATGAAGCCCGGCGCGTCCTTGGAGAGGACGGGCCGCTTGCCCAGGTCGGCCGCGACCTTGTACGTGGTCGCGACGGTGACGTCGTCGGTCTCGTCCGTTCGGATCAGCTCGACCAGCGGCAGCACCTTCACCGGGTTGAAGAAGTGCAGGCCGACGTCGGCGCCCATCTCTTCGACCGAGAGCGATGACGTGTTCGTCGCCAGGATGCACTCGGCCGGAACGGCCTCGCGCAACTCGCGGAAGACCTGCTTCTTCACGTCCAGGTCCTCGAAGACCGCCTCGAGAACAAAGTCACAGTCCTCGAACCCCTCGTGGGCGGTGGTGCCGGAGACGATCGAGTGCAGGAACCGCGCCTTGTCCTCGGTGATGCGTCCGCGCGCTGCGGCGTCGTCCAGTTCCTCTCCGATCGACGCGATCGCCTCGTCCACGAGCTTCTGGTCGAGGTCGCGGATCACGAGCGGGAGCTCGAGGCGGCGAACGAAGAGCGCTGCGAGCTGGCGCGCCATCAGGCCGGCGCCGACGATCCCGACCTTGCGCACCTTGCGCGGCTCGACGTCCGGGATCCCTGGCTTCCGCTTCGCGCGCCGCTCGACCAGGCCAAACGCGTAGAGCGAGGCCTGCGCTTGGCGGCTGAGGATGAGGTCGGCGACCGCCTCCTCCTCCCGGCGGTAGCCCTCCTCGACCGACCAGCGCGTCGTTCCCTCGATCAGGTCGAGCGCGCGGTACGGAGCGATCGCGGCGCCGCGGACGGCGTCGTCCAGCTGGGAGCGTGCGCGGCGAATCGACTCTTCCATCCCCGACGTGTCCGGTGCCTGCCGCTCGGGCGGCGTGCGGACGAGCTCGAGCGCGTACGCGATCGACTCGTCCACGAACTCGACCGGCTCGAGCAGCTTGTCGGCGAGCCCGTATTCGACCGCTTCGGGCCCGCTCAGCATCCTGTTCTGACGCAGCGGGTTCTGGACGACGAAGCGCACGGCCGTCATGGGGTCGACGAGCCGCGGGACGAGCTGCGTCCCGCCCCATCCGGGAATGATCCCCAGGAAGCATTCCGGCAGCGCGAAGTGACGGACCGAGGATGCGATCGTGCGCGCGTCGCAGTGAAGCGCGATCTCGACGCCGCCGCCGAGGCACGCGCCGTTGATCGCTGCGACCGTCGGGAACGGGAGCGCGCGGATGCGGCCGAAGAGGTCGTGCCCCGCGCGGCTGCCCTCGATCGCCTCCTCGCGCGAGGAGATCTTCGGGAACTCGTCGATGTCCGCGCCCGCGCAGAAGACGAAGGGCTTTCCCGTCAGCACCATCGCGACCCAGTCGCCGGACTCGAGCTCGCCGACGACCCGGGCCGCGGACTCGAAGGCGCTGCGGCCCAGGACCGTCGGCTTCGTCCAGTCCTCGCCGTTGTCCATCGTCACGAGCGCGAGCGGGCCTGCCTCGGTCTCGACGCGGTTCAGGAAGAAAGTCGTGTCAGGCACGCGTGTTCTCCCACACCAGCGCGGCCCCCATCCCCATGCCGACGCAGAGCGCGGTCAGCCCGTAGCGGACGTCGCGCTCCTTCATTCCGTAGGCGAGCTGAGCCATCAGGCGCACCCCCGTGGCGGCCAGCGGATGGCCGCATGCGATCGCGCCGCCGTACGGGTTGAGTCGCTCGTCCTCGGGGGAGACGCCCATACCGTCGCACCAGCTCAGCACCTGCACGGCGAATGGCTCGTTCAGCTCGAAGAGGCCGATGTCGTCGAGCGACAGGCCGGTGCGCTCGAGCACCGCTTTCGTCGCCGGGACGGGGCCGATTCCCATCAGCTCCGGTTCGACGCCCGCATAGGCGAAGCCGACCAGCCGCAGCTTCGGCTCCAGCCCGAGCTCCTCCACAGCCTGGTCCGAGGCGAGGATGCACGCCGTCGCGCCGTCCGTCAGCCCCGCGGAGTTGCCCGCGGTCACGCTGCCGCCCGGGCGGAAGGGCGTGGGGAGAGTCGCCAGGCCGTCCATCGAGGTGTCGGGCCGCAGGAACTCGTCGCGGTCGGCCCGCTTCCAGCCCTCGTCGGTGAAGACGGCCATCGGCACGACCGTCTCGCGCATGATCCCGTTCTGCCAGGCCGCGGCGGCGCGCTGCTGCGAGCGGACGGCGAACGCGTCCGCGTCCTCCTTGGTCAGCTGCGCGAAGCGGTCGTGCAGGTTCTCCGCCGTCGCGCCCATCGTCACCGCGGAGGTGTCGACGAGCCGCTCCGCGACGAAGCGGGGATTGAAGTCGACGTCCTCGCCCATCGGGTGGTGGCCCATATGCTCGACGCCGCCCGCGAGCACGACGTCCGCGGCGCCCATCCCGATCTCGCCAGCGCCCGCCGTCACAGCGGTGAGCGCGCCCGCACACATGCGGTCGACCGCGAAGCCGGGGACGGTGTGCGGGATGCCGGCGAGCAGCGCGACGTCCCGTCCCATCGTCAGCCCCTGGTCGCCGACCTGCGCGGTGGCGGCGAAGACGACGTCGCCGATCCGCTCCGGCGGCAGCTGCGGGTTTCGGCGGAGGACCTCCCGGACGACCTTTACGGCCATGTCGTCGGCGCGCGTGCGCCAGAAAGCTCCCTTCGGGCCCGCCCGGCCGAAGGCCGTGCGGACACCGTCCACGAAGTAGACGTCCATCAGGATGAGTCTAGGCTTGCCGTGTGGACTGGGCGGAGCATTTCGCGCGCGAGGAGGAGCGCTATCGCGACGGCGAGGCCCGCCTGCCGGATGTGGACGATCCGGATGCCCGTCAGAAGCAGCTGACGCGGATGGGGAACGCCGCGGGTGGCGCCGGCCTCGTGCTCCTGATGCAGGGGCGTGACGGCGAGGCGACCGAGTGGTTCTCGCTCGCGGCCGAGCGCTACCGCGAGAGCTTCGCCGACGCACCGCCGGGCAGTTGGGGACGCCCGATCGGCGCGATCAAGAGCCTGCTCATAGGCGGGGACTGGGACGGAGCGGAGGCTGCTTCCGAGTGGGCGCTCGAGGTTGGTGCGGCCGAGGCCGAGTCGCCGATCGGCAAGTACGCGGCCTGCCTGGCGCTGCTCGTGCTGGAGCGCGACCGCGAGGCGCGCGTCCTCGCCGACGACCTGCGCACGCACGACGGGTTTCCCACCGACGTCGCGGACTCAATGGCGATGATCTCCGCCCAGGACGTCGCGGGCTATCAGCTGGCCGTCGAGTCGGTGCTCGACTCGTTCGAGTCGCGGGACGAGTACCTCGAGGACATCCCCGTCGCCGACACGGTCATCGTTCTGCAGACGTTGGCCCTGCAGCGCGACATGGCGGCCGACCTGGAGTCTCGGTTGTTGCCGTGATCTCGCGTGCGGTGATCAGCCGAGCTGCGACACGAGGATGACGGCGACATTGCCGGCGTCCCGGTACGTCGCGGGCTCGTGCACGCGCTCGTACACGTTGTACGCGTAGGCAATCGCGCGCTTGGACACTGCGACGGCCTCGATGCCGTCGGCGCCCTGGGCACTGACCGTATCCGTGCCCGTGCGGAGCGGTGACGTACCGGACGCGGTGATGCGCCGGAGCGACCCGCTCGTGATCTTGGTGGCGCACGATTGCTCGTCGCCGGGGCTCGCCGCGGCGGTCGCCCAGATGTTGTAGGCGAGCAGGTTTCCGCTCCCGACGAGCCCTCCGAGCGCGCGGCCGGTCAGCACGCAGTCCACGTCGCCCGTACGCATCGTCGCAGCCAGCTTCCGCTCGCGAGGCCCGGGGAGCGAGGAGGTGAAGAGACGGTCGTTGCTCTCGGTGTTTCCACCCGTGTTCGCGATCCAGGCGATCCGGGAGCCCGCCGTGCGGTTGCTCGCCCTGGACGTCATACGCGACAACGGAGCCGTCCAGCGCGAGGGACTCGATGAAACCGACGGTGTGCTTGACCCGCGGTGCCGGACGGGACGGTGCCGCTACGACGACGGCGGTACGGCGCCGGTACGTGGAGATTGTTAGGACGGCGGGAGCTGTGCGGCCGCCTCGTGGTCGAGCACGACTACCGTGTCCCCAAGCGAGGAGCGGACGAGGCTTGCCGGCGTGCTCGGGCTCGGCGGCTCGCCGAACGCGTGGTGGACGGCATCTGCCTTGCTTTCACCCGTGGTGAGATAGAGCATCGTCCGGCAGTTCTCGAGGGCGGGGATCGTCATCGTGATCCGCTCGACGAACGGGTCGAGGCCGGGATCGGCTGCGACGACGAGGCGGTCGCGGATTTCCAGCGTGGGCGCGTTCGGGAAGAGCGAGACGGTGTGCCCGTCCGGGCCGAGCCCGTTCAGGATCAGGTCGAAGGTCGCGCCGCGCATCTCCGCTTCGTATGCCGCGGCGGCCTCTTCGGGGTCGTCCTCGCCCCGGATCCGGTGCACGGCGGCGGGGCCGATCTCCAGCCGGTCGAGCAGCCCGTCCTTTGCCAGCAGGTAGTTCGACCACGGGTTGTCGGGCGGGACGCAACGCTCGTCGCCCCACCAGACCTCGGTCTTGCTCCAGTCCGGCTGGAGCTGGGCGGCGATCTCGTACGCGCGCCGCGGCGTCTCTCCGCCGGTGAGCACGACGTGCCCGCCGGCGCGGGCGGCTTCGGCGAGCCGCTCCGCGACGAAGCGAGCAGCGGCCTCACTGTCGGCGACGACTTCCAGCCTGAGGCTCACAGCTCGCCTCCCGCCAGCTCGCGCGACCGCTCCATCGCCGCCTGGATGGCGTTGAACATCGCGGCGCGCACGCCCGCGCGCTCGAGCTCGCGCACCGCGCGAATCGTCGTCCCGCCGGGGGAGGTCACCGCCTCGCGCAGCTCGACGGGGTGAATCTTCTCGTCGCGGAGGAGCATGGCCGTGCCGAGCATCGTCTGGATCACCAGGTCGGTCGAGATCTGGCGGGAGAGCCCGAGCAGGATCCCCGCCTCGATCATCGCCTCGGACAGGAGGGCGAAGTAGGCCGGGCCGGACCCCGAGACGGCCGTTACGGCGTCCATGTAGCTCTCGGGGACGCGGACGACGGCGCCGAGGTGGGAGAGCACCTCTTCCGCCAGCTCCAGGTGGGCGTCGTCGGCATGCGCGCCGGCGCATACGCCCGCGATTCCCTCGTGCACCACCGCGGGCGCGTTCGGCATCGCGCGCACGACCGGCACACCGGGCGCGACGCGGCTCTCTATCAGCGCCGTAGGGATCGCAGCCGCGACCGACAGAACGGTCTGGTCGGACGAGAGAGCCGGCCCGATCTCACCCAGGAGAACTGCAAAGTCCTGCGGCTTCACCGAGATGACGACGATCCCGGCGCCTGCGACTGCCTCGGTGTTGGACAGCGTCGTGTGGATCTCGTGCCGCTCCGCCAGCTCGGCGAGCCGCTCCTTCCTGCGCCCGGTCGCCACGATCTCGCCAGGCCTGCGCCAGCCCGAGCTGAGCAGTCCGGAGATCAGGGACTCGCCGATCGTCCCCGCGCCGAGCACGGCGATGCGCCGCTCGTCCATCGACGAAGTGTAGGAGGGTGCGGCGGAATATGGGCGGTGCCGCCGGAACGCGCCCCGGCGACGAGCAATATCCCGCCGAACCCTCCTAGGCAGCCTGTGGAAGCGAGATCAGCCCGCGCCCGAGGCCGGCGAGCATGTACACGCTCGCGAGCCCCGCCCATTCGCCGTAGGGCTCGAGCAGAGCTGCCGTCTCGGACGTCTCGACCCTGCGCCCGTTGCGCGGTGAGAGGAGCTTGACCAAACCGAGGTCGCCGACGAGGCCGTGCTCGGGCCGCCCGAGCCCCTGCAGGCAGACGACGCCGGCCGACCATGGTCCTATGCCCGGCTCCCGGGCGAGCCGCTTGACGACCGAGTAGGTCGGAAGCGTGTGCAGCCGCTCGAGGTCGACCGAGCGGCACAACCGGACGAGAGCGGCCGCGCGGCGGGCGTGGAGGCCGAGCCTGCGCAGATCGGCCGTCCCCACGCGGCCGAGGCTCTCACCCGTAGGCGGCTCATGCAAGCCGCAGGCGTGCCGGGCCGTAGTCCGGCGGATCACATCCCGCTCGATCTCCTTGGCGTGCTGCCAGGTGACGAGCTGTCCCGCGAGGGCGCGCAGGAGAGAGTGCGCGACGGTGGCCAGGCGCAGCGGTCTGAGGCCCTTGAGCACACCCGTCGTGCGCCCGATGACCGGATCGTCCGCGAAGCGCTCGAGGAACTCGGAGTGGTCGTCTTCCAGGCCGAGGACGAAGCGCATCCGTTCGATGCCCGCTTCGCTCTCCGCCCGGACGACGACCACTCCGTCGGGGTTCTGCCACGCACAGGCGAGCTCTCCGCCAGGGAGGACGGCGTTAAGCCGCCCGTTGCGAAACGTCCGCGTCGCATCGGTGGCCAGGCGTGCCGAAAGCCGGAGCGAGTAGGGGCCGCACGGCTGGGTCTTCTCGATCAGCATCGGTCGAACGATAGGGAACGCGTCCGGCGGCATAGCTCTTGCGCAGTGTGTCCGCGTGATCGGCTGTCGCGATAGAGGCGTATCGGGTGTCGTATCCGAGCATTTGACGTCTCCCTTCTCCAGATCGAGTATCTTTACGTCGAGAGACTATCACTCGAATGACTTGACGTCAAGACAATTTATGTCAAGATATGCGCGCGTGGCCGAGCAGGACCACATCGACCGGTTCCTCGAGCACTTCGGTTCCCGCCTCTCCGGCGTGGATCTCGTCGTGGAAGGAATCGTCGACCGGATCGGCGGGCTGAACAGGCGCCTGCACCGGGAGATGGACGAGACGCTCGCGGGCTTCGGGCTCAACCACGGGGAGTGGAAGGTTCTCGGGACGCTCTGGCGCGCGGGCGAGCCGCATCGGCTCTCGCCCGGTACGCTCGCGAAGATCGAGGAGCTCTCGACCGGGGCGATGACGAACCGTCTCGACGGGCTCGAGGAAGCGAAGCTCGTCCGCCGCGAACCGGATCCGAACGACCGCCGCGGCGTCCAGGTCGTGCTCACCGACAAGGGGCGCCAGACATGGGAGGACGCGGTCGCGGCGCAGGCGAAGAAGGAGGCGGTGATCGCCTCCACCCTGAACGACCGCGAGAAGCAGCAGCTGACGAGGCTGTTGCGCAAGCTCATGCTCGGCTTCGAGAAGCGCGAGCGCGAGAAGGGCTAGGGCAATTTCGATCGCGCTCCCGAGCCGTAGACTTTCTCGATGGCAGGAGCGATCGATCCCGGCGCCGACATCGGCCATGTCCACCTCAAGGTCTCGGATCTCGAGCGCTCGGTGCAGTTCTACCGCGACGTTCTCGGCTTCGAGGTCATGCACCGCTACGGCGACGAGGCGGCCTTCCTCGCCGCCGGCGGCTACCACCACCACATCGGCCTGAACACATGGGAGAGCAGGGGCGGCTCACCGCCGCCGGCGGGGACGACCGGCCTCTTCCACGTCGCGATCCGGTACCCCTCACGGAAGTCGCTCGCGACGGCGGTAAAGGCCGTCATGGACGCTGGCTTCTCGCTGACCGGCGCCTCCGACCACGGCGTGAGTGAGGCGGTCTACCTGCGCGATCCCGACCAGAACGGGATCGAGCTGTACCGCGACCGGCCACGCGAGGAGTGGCCCGAGGAGATGTACACGGCACCGCTCGACATCCGTGCGCTGCTAGCCGAGGCTCGGTAATGGCCGAGGGACCCGTCGAGGGCGTGCGCAGGCGGATCGCCGAGGTGGCCCAGGAGCTGAAGCGTGAAACGGTCGGCGAGGTCGAGCGGCTCTCCGAGCTGTTCGCGCCGCGCGGTCGCGATCGATTCGCGCCCGAGCCGCTGCCGCGCACACTCGAGGAGCTGCAGGTCGAGCTCGACGGCCTGATCGGGCTCGGGACGGTAAAGGAACAGGTCCGAGCGCTGGTCGCGTTTCTGCAGGTGCAGGCGTTGCGCAAGCAGAGCGGCCTGCGCGAGGTCGCGATGAGCCAACACCTGGTCTTCCTCGGCAATCCCGGAACCGGGAAGACGACGATCGCGCGCCTGCTCGCCCAGATGTATCGCGCGATGGGCCTCTTGCGGAGCGGCCACCTCGTCGAGGTCGACCGCGCCGGCCTGGTCGGCCAGTATGTCGGGACGACGGCGATCAAGACCGACCGAGTCGTCCGCAGGGCGCTCGACGGCGTGCTGTTCGTCGACGAGGCGTACTCGCTCGCGTCGCGTGACTCGCGCTGGGACTTCGGCCCCGAGGCGGTGGAGACGCTGCTCAAGCGGATGGAGGACTATCGCGAGCAGCTGATCGTCATCGTCGCCGGCTACCCGCGCCTGATGCACGACTTCCTCGAGTCGAATCCCGGCCTGCGCTCGCGCTTCTCGCGCGAGATCGACTTCCCCGACTACGCGACCGAGGAGCTCGTCGCGATCACGCGCCGGTTCGTCTCCGAGCACGAGTACACCCTCGGCGAGGGTGCCGAGCAGGCGCTCCGGGAGATCTTCGACGGCGCGCGCCGCGGCGAGGGCTTCGGTAACGCTCGATTCGCGCGGACGCTGTTCGAGCAGGCGCTGAACGCGCACGCGCTGCGGCTCGCCGACGGTGAGGCCGCCCTCGAGTCGACTCCGACGGAGGAGCTGATGCTGCTCGTGCCCGACGACCTGCGGGCGGCCGGCGATGCCCTGGGCGAAGGCGTCGATGTCTCGAACCCACAGGCGACCTGGGCCTTCTTCCGCCGCCGACGGAAGGCTAGTTGAGGCGCCAAGAGACGGCGGCGAGAGGCCGGAGCGTCCAATCGGCCGTCCCACGGGACCCTCCGTCCGGAGGTTCTTCTCCGACGAGAGCCAGAGCCCGCCAGAGCACTGGTGCGACTCGCGGACGTGCGGGAACCGGGCGCGCGTGCGGCGCTACCGGGCACGGCTTGCTTGACGGAGCGGCGCCCTAGCGGGCGCGATACCGGCGCAACACCAACCGCTCGTGCAGGTCAATCGGCGGCGCGGCACGCCCGATCCGGGCGCGCAGGCGCTTCGAGAAGTGGATGTCTCCCCAGTCGTCCACGGTCTCCCACAACTCTTCGTGAGTCTCGAACCGTTCGATCACGTCCAGCTCGGTCTCGGCCTCGAGCGCGAAGAGGCCCTCGTCGACCGTCCACTGCAGCTCGGCCTCGGTCGCACGCACGACGCGGAAGAACTCGCGCTCGTCGACAACGCCGAGATCGCGGCCGTGGCTGAAGGCATGCATGCTCGGCGGGATTGGATGGAGGTCGAGCAGGATCCCGTCCTGGTCGAGCAATCGGTGGCAGTTCCGCAGAGCGTTCACGACGCTCTCCGGCTCGAGTCATCACAACGACCAGGTGAAGAACACGAGGTCGAAGCGCGCCGGATGCTCGTCGAGCTCAACCACGCTCGACTCGCGAAACTCGACCTTTCCGCGCAGCTTTGGAGGCGTCTCGCGCCTCGCGGTCTCGATCAGCTCGCCGTCGACATCGATTCCGAGCACGGATTCCGCCGCCGGCGCGATCCGCCAAACGAGCCGGCCGTCTCCGCAGCCGACGTCGAGCACGCGAAGTCCCTCCAGGTCGACGACGCGGGCTAGCGCATCGAGCTCGCGGCCGTCGGGATCGATCGTGAGCGCCACGGCGGGATCATAGGAGGGGGTGCTATACCTAGCCGAGTAGCGATGGCGAAGCCAGTAGAGCAGCTCGACCAGGTGGTCATCCGCTTCGCCGGCGACTCCGGCGACGGTATGCAGCTGACCGGCGGCCGCTTCACGAGCGAGACGGCGATCCTCGGCAACGACCTCTCGACGCTCCCCGACTTTCCCGCCGAGATCCGCGCGCCCGCCGGCTCGCTCCCCGGCGTCTCCGGCTTCCAGATCCACTTCTCCGACCACGACATCCTCACTCCGGGCGACAACCCGCACGTGCTCGTGGCGATGAACCCGGCCGCGCTCCGCACCAACGTCAAGGATCTCGCGCGCGGCGGGACGCTCATCGTCAACGCCGACGCCTTCACCGAGCGCAACCTCGAGAAGGCCGGGTACACGGCAAGCCCGCTCGAGGACAGCTCGCTGGACGAGTACCAGGTGCACGCGGTCCCGCTCACCTCGCTGACGATCGAGGCGCTCAAGGAGTTCGAGGTAACCAAGCGCGAGGCCGAGCGCTCGAAGAACATGTTCGCGCTGGGGCTCATGTCCTGGCTGTTTACGCGCCCGACCGAGGGGACGATCGCCTTCCTGGAGAAGAAGTTCGCGACGAAGCCGGAGATCGCCAAGGCGAACATCCGCGCCTTCCAGGCCGGGTACGCGTTCGGCGAGACCTCGGAGGCGTTCACCGCGCAGTACGAGGTCAAGCCGGCCAAGCTGGCGCCTGGCACGTACCGCAACGTGACGGGGAACCAGGCGCTCGCGATGGGGCTGGTGGCGGCCAGCGTGCAGAGCGGTCTGCCACTCTTCCTCGGCGCGTATCCGATCACGCCCTGCCTCGGGGATCCTCGAGGAGCTCTCCCGCTACAAGCACTTCGGGATTCGCACGTTCCAGGCGGAGGACGAGATCGCCGCGGTCGGGGCGGCGCTCGGCGCTTCCTTCGGCGGCTCGCTCGGGGTTTCGACCTCGAGCGGCCCAGGCGTCGTCCTGAAGATGGAAACGATCGGGCTCGCGGTCGCGCTCGAGCTGCCGTTGCTGATCCTGGACATCCAGCGCGCGGGCCCGGCGACGGGGATGCCGACGAAGCCGGAGCAGGCCGACCTGATGCTCGCGCTGTACGGCCGCCATGCCGAATCGCCCGTTCCGATTGTCGCGGCCGCGACTCCGGGCGGCTGCTTCGACGCCGCACTCGAAGCGGCGCGCATCGCGCTCAAGTACCGCACGCCGGTCTTCCTCCTCTCGGATGCGTACCTCGCGAACGGCTCGGAGCCGTGGGCGATCCCGGACGCTTCCGACGCTTCCCGACATCTCCACCGCCTTCGCGGACAGCCGAACCACGAGGGCCATTTCCTCCCGTACCTGCGCGACGCGGAGACGCTCGCGCGGCCGTGGGCGATTCCGGGCACGCCGGGCCTCGAGCACCGGATCGGCGGGCTGGAGAAGGCGGACGGCTCCGGCAACGTCTCGTACGACCCGGACAACCACGACCACATGGTTCGCATCCGCGCGCGCAAGGTGGCCGGCATCGCCGCCGACATCCCCGAGCTCGAGGTCGAGGGGGACGAGGACGCCGACGTCCTGGTCGTCGGTTGGGGAGGGACGTACGGGCCGATCGCCGCGGCAGTACGCCGCATCCGCAAGGAGGGCGGCAACGTCGCGCACGCCCACTTCACCCACTTGAATCCACTGCCGCGGAACACCGAGGACGTGCTGCGCCGCTACGACACGGTGTTAGTGCCGGAGATGAATCTCGGCCAGCTGTCGAAGGTGCTGCGCGCCGAGTTCCTGGTCGACGCGGTCGGTTACAGCAAGGTGCGCGGGCTGCCTTTCACGTCGGGTGAGCTCGCCGAGGCGATCGAGGGGCTGCTTGTGAGTGGAGGAGCAACGCTCATTCCCCGCAGCATAAGTCCGCGCGACGGAAGGCGGCTGCAAGGGGTATCGAGTCGTGGACGCGGGCCGGCAGAGTGACGACGCTTTGCGGACGTCGACGAGCAGCTGCGCGCGAGACGGTTCCTCGAGCGCGAGGCAGACAGTGCCGCGACACGACGGAGGGAGCAACTCGAGATGGCGCGCGACGACCGGCGCGACTTCAAGCCCGGGAACGAGCGATGAGCGGGAACGGCGAATGGCAGAAGAACGGCGACGGGCTGATCCAGCTCACCGCCAAGGACTTCAAGACCGACCAGGAAGTGCGCTGGTGCCCCGGCTGCGGCGACTACGCCATCCTCGCCGCCGTCCAGGGCTTCATGCCCGAGCTCGGGATCCCGCGCGAGCGCATCGTCTTCATCTCCGGGATCGGCTGTGCCGCGCGCTTCCCGTACTACATGGAGACGTACGGGATGCACTCGATCCACGGGCGCGCGCCGGCGATCGCGACCGGTCTCTCGTCGTCGCGGCCTGACCTTTCGGTATGGGTCGTGACCGGGGACGGAGACGCGCTCTCGATCGGCGGCAACCACCTGATCCACGCGCTCCGGCGCAACGTCGACATCACGATTCTGATGTTCAACAACCAGGTCTACGGGCTGACCAAGGGGCAGTACTCGCCCACCAGCCCCGTCGGTCAGCGCACTGGATCCACGCCGATGGGTTCGATCGACAATCCCTTCAACCCGCTGTCGGTTGCGCTCGGTGCGGAGGCGACCTTCGTGGCGCGTTCGATCGACACCGACCGCAAGCACCTCACCGAGGTGCTGCGCGCGGCCGCCGCGCACAAGGGCGCCGCCTTCGTCGAGGTGTACCAGAACTGCAACGTCTACAACGACGGCGCGTTCGACTTCGTGCGCGAGGACAAGGAGAACCGGATCCGCCTCGAGCACGGCCGGCCGATCCGCTTCGGCGCCGAGGACGAGAAGGGCGTCAGGCTGCGCGCGGATGGCTCCGCCGAGATCGTGGAGGTCGCCGAAGCGGGCGAGGAAGCGCTGCTCGTCCACGACGCGCACGCACACGAGCCCTCGATCGCGTTCGCGCTGAGCCGGCTCACGAAGGACTCCGTCGGCGCGGCTCCCATCGGCGTCTTTCGAGACGTCGTGCGGCCCGTCTACGACGAGTTGCTGGAGGCGCAGATCGACGCCGCGACGGAGAAGTCGGGGCCGGGCGACCTCGCCGCCCTGCTCCACGCGGGCGACACCTGGACGATCGACTGACTGAGCTAGTGGTCTGACCGGCAACGTCCGCCTGGCCCCTGGCCCACGATCACGCTGCGCCATGCGGCTTCCTCGGTCGCGGACGGGCTAACCAGCCCGCCCGCTCCCTGCGTCCTTGCCTGGCTTGGTGCTCGCGGCCCAGGAACCGGGCAACGTTACCGGCCAAACCACTAGGCGGCTAGCCGCTCTTCCGCCGGCGGCAGCTCGACCGCCGGATCGGAGCGCGGCCACGCGACGAAGGTGTACGCGGTCATCGCCAGGCAGGCGATCCCGGCGACGAAGAACGCGAGCTCCGTCCCGCCCACCTCCGACAGCCAGCCCGCGAGCAGCCCGCCGACCGGCGCGAATCCGCCGAAGGCGAAGAGGTAGATCGACATCACGCGCCCACGCAGGTGGTCGGGCGCGGTGAGCTGGATGATCGACTGGCTGTTGGCCGTCCATGTCGTGAAGAAGACGCCGGTCAGGAAAAGGAGCACCGCGATCGGCCAGACCGAGTTAGCGGGCGCGAGCGCGAGGAGTGTCGTGCTGAAGCCCGCGGAGCCGAGAATGAGAGCCCTCCAGCTCGCCTTGGCGAAGGTGGCCGCGAGCAGGGCGCCCGCGAGAGCGCCGAGCCCGAAGGCGGCGCCGAGCGCGCCGAAGACCTCGGCGCCGACGTGCAGCGTCTTCGACGCGAGGACCGGCACGAGCACATGAAAGTTGAACCCCACCGTCGAGACGACGGTCGTCATCAGCAGGACGAGGCGAATCGAAGGCGTCCGCCACACGTAGCCGAGCCCGTGCCGGACTCCCTTGAGCATCCGAGGTGCTTCCCGGCGGGCGAGGGGGAACAGCTCGCGGCGGCGCATGAGTGCCAGAGCTGCCAGGACGGCGAGGAAGCTGAGCGCGTTGAGGGCGAAGCAGGCGCCGACGCCGGCTGCGGCGATAACGACGCCGCCAATCGCCGGTCCGACCACCCGCGAGGCGTTGAAGAGGCTGGCGTTGAGCGCGATCGCATTCGGGAGCTCGTCACGTCCGACCAGCTGGAATGTCAGAGCATGACGGTTCGGCGCGTCGAAGACCGCTGTCGCGCCGCCCGCCAGAGCCAGGACGTAGATCGCCCAGATCGGCGGGTGGCCGAGCAGGACGAATGCCGCCAGCACGGCGGAGACCACCATGGAGATCGCCTGGGTCAGCATCATCACGCGGCGGTTGTCGAAGCGGTCGGCGAGCACCCCGGCCGGTAGCGAGAACACCGCGAACGGCGCGAAGCGGACGAACGCGAGCAGACCGACGGCGACGGGTGAGTGCGTCAGCTCCACGATGAGCCAGGAAAGCGCGATGTTCTGCATCCACGTCCCGCTGAGCGAGACGATCTGGCCGACGAAGTAGAGGCGGTAGTTGCGGTGGCGGCGGAGGCTGGCGAACGTGCGCGCGTTGAGCAGCGCGTGCCTCACTTCGCCTCCAGCAGACGGGAGAGCGGCTCCAGCGCGGCTTCGATGGCCGCGCGCTCTTTCGGCTCCAGCCGATCGAGCCGCTCGGCCAGCCAGGCGGTGCGTCGCGATCGGACCGAGCGAAGCACGCTTTCGGCCTCCTCGGTCAGCGCGAGCACCTGCCGGCGCCGGTCCTTTTCGTCCGGCACGCGCGTCACGAGGCCGGCCTTCTGCAGGCGCGCGATGTAGCCGGACATCGCGGCGGGCGAGATCCGCTCCAGCTCGGCGAGCTCACGCGCGCCGATCCCCTGGTGCCGGCGGATCTGGATGAGCAGTGCGACCTGGCCTCCGGTCACCCCGAGCGCGTGCACCTCGCGCCGCAGCTCGCGGGCGAGCTTGAGGAGGACGGGCCGCAGACGGTGCGCGAGCTCCGCGGTCTCCGGTGCCTTCGCATGGCCGTTAACCACGTTAACGACCACTATACCCGGTTTCTCCCACCCGAATCTGGGATAAGAGGGCTCTCAATGGCCTTTCGCCGTCGCAATAGCGCACCCCTGCCTCCGGACGAGCAGCCGACGACCGTGATCCGCGAGGAAGGCCCGGTCGTCCCTCCGGGGCCGCCTCCACCTCCGCCCGGCCCACCCGTCGAGCCGGATCGCGAGTGGTGGCCCTGGCTCGTGGTCGCGCTCGTCGCCGTCGCGATCATCGCCGGTCTCGCCGCCTACTTCGCCACGCGGGGCAGCGACAAGAAGGTGACCGTGCCGGCCGTAGTCGGGCTGCCGGAGGCGCAGGCGAAGGCGAAGCTCGCCGACGTGGGGCTCGCAAACAAGACGGGCCGGCAGTTCAGCTCGAGACAGGCCGGGGTCGTGATTGCGCAGTCGCCCGGCGGGGGCACCCAGGTCGGAACGAAGGACGTCGTGGCGCTGACAGTCTCCAAGGGCCCGAACGCGGTCCAGGTGCCGAACACGGTGAGCCTGAGCGAGGCCGACGCTGTGTCCCAGTTGACGAGCGCAGGGTTGAAGGCGGACGTGGTCCAGGTGCCCTCGAACCAGCCCGTCGGGACCGTCGTCGCCCAGAGCCCGAAACCCGGCACGAGCGTCGACCCGGGCTCCACCGTTCGCCTCAACGTCTCCAAGGGCAAGACGCAGACCACGACGGTCACGACCACCACGCAGACGACGGCGACGGCCACGACACGCACGACCACGGCGACCACCACCACGCACACGACGACCACGACCACGACGCCGACCACGACGACCACCGCGTCGGCCACGGTGCCGGACGTCGTCGGCTCGACGCTCTCGGACGCGGTGGCGGAGACCCGCGCGGAGCGTCTTCTCGCCGACTCCTACCCGGTGGCCTCCGATCAGTCGGGAGGAACAGTCCTCTCGCAGAGCCCAGATTCGGGGACGAGCTTGGACGTGGGCTCGATCGTCCGGCTGAACGTCGCAAGCGGAACCGATCGGCCGTCGCTCGCGGTTCCCGACGTCACCGGGGCGAACCAGGCCGCCGCGCGACGGGCTCTGTCGAAGACGTTCACCGTCCGCACCGTGTACCGCACTGGCGAGCAATCTGGAATCGTGGTCGGCCAGCTACCCGATGCCGGCTCCCAGGCCAAGCGCTGGGCGCAGGTCATCATCTACGTCGGACGCTGATCTCCTCGGCTCCAACGAACTTCGCCAGGCTCTTCAGCGCACGCTGCAGCCCGGTTTGCGGGAACCGCACGCCGTCCTCGGGATAGACCGCGTTGACCGTCAGGACGCGGGACTTGCGGTCGAAGACCGGGTCGATCCGGCCGACGATGCGGTCGCCGTGCAGCACGGGGAGGACGTAGTAGCCGTACTGGCGCTTGGCCTTCGGCACGTACATCTCCAGCCGGTAGAAGAAGCCCCACAGGGCCTCGACACGGTCGCGATTGTGGATGAGGCGGTCGAACGGAGAGAGAACGGTCGTGCGCTTCGGTACAGGCCCGTCCTGCGCGTCGGGATGGGCGCGCCAGCCATCCTTTTCCCGCCACACGCCGAGCGCGCGTCGCCGTCTCTCCGCCAACAGCTCGCGAGCCTCTCGCAACGGGACGGTTTCGCCGGGCGGGTAGACGCGCTCGGCCAGATCCCACAGCCGCTGTCCTTGCCTGCGCCCCGCGACCGCGATCTTCCCCCGCTTGGCGAGCAGCTCCAGCATCCACGTCAGCTGGGCGCGCGTCCCCCACCAGACGGTTCGGTGGTCGGCGCGCGCGGCATCGTGCTCGAGCTCGCGCGACAGCGTCGGCCCGTTGCGCTCGAGCTCACGGAGCACGTACCTTCGTAGCCGCGACTGCTCCTGCAGGAACTCCTTCTGCCAGAGCTGCCACTTCCTCTGCCCCCACGGCTCGCGCATGCGTGCCCGGATGAGCGGCAAGTCCTCGATCGGGTAGATGAATGCCTGCCATTCGAAGAGCTTCTTCTCCTCCCAGAGCAGCCGGTCGAGCTCGGAGCGGTCGTAGGGACCGAGCCTGCTCCAGAGGACGAGCTCTTGCGGCGTGGCGACCGTGGAGATCGGGTCCATCTGCAGGAAGCCGAGCGTGCGCACGGTGTCGCGCACGGACGTGGCCGATCCGTCCAGTAGCTGGGCCCGGACGGCGATCCGGCGGGCCTCTTCGAGGGAGACGGTGGGAAGAGTCAGACGTCGAGGACGTCGACGACGCGTTCTTCGGGCTGCGGCTGCCGGTAGTCCGGGCCGAGCGCCTCTTGCAGCTTCTGCTCGAGCTCGCCGCTCGAAGCCAGCTCCTCGACGATGTCGGCGCCGCCGACCAGCTCGCCGCCGATGAACACCTGGGGGATCGTCGGCCAGCCGGAGATCTCCGAGAGCTCCTGGCGGATGCGGGGGTCGGGGAGGATGTTCACCGCGGTCACGGGTGCGCCCGCCCCGCGCAGCGCGCGCAGCGCGCGATCGGAGTTGCCGCACATGATGAGGCCCGGCGTTCCTTTCATGAAGAGGGCTACGGGCTCGTCGGAGACGATGGTCTGGATGCGGTTGCGAAGCTCGGTCATGCGAGTCCTTTCGTCTTTGGCCCCGGTCCGGAATGACGCCTCCTTGCCAGGGCACGATGGGTGAGTGCGAGGCAAGGACGCAGGGAGCGCGCGTAGCCGGAGGCTACGGGCGCGACTGAGGACGCAGCATCGCGCCGCCCAGCGTGGTCTGGCAACTCAGGTCTCATTTCGGATCGGGGCTGTTTTAATCCGTAGTTCATGAATGGTGCCGTCTGAGAGCGGCGCGGCCAGCGCGTCGTAGACCAGGCGATGCTGGTCGACGAGCGAGAGACCGTCGAAGCGTCCGCTTTCGAGCGTCACCTGGAAATGGTCGCCGCCGCCCGTGCGGTCGGCGACCGAGAGCTCCCGCGCGTCCGGAAACGCCCCGCGGAGAAGGTCTTCAAGCCTTTGCTGCCCCACGCGGTCATCGTAGTCTGTATGAGTGCACCGTCCGGCAGATACGGCACTACTCCAGCGGCTGCAAAGGCGCGCCGGGCGGCGTCCTCGGTCGCGTCCGTATTGTCCAACACGGACGCTCCCTGCGTCCTTGCCCGGCGGGGCGTTTCGCTCGCTGGAGCAGCACCGTCTCCACCGGACGGCGCACTGATGTCCGAGATCGGACTTTTCCCGCTCGAACTCGTCCTCCTGCCGACGGAGCGCGTGCCGCTGCACATCTTCGAGGACCGGTACAAGGAGTTGATCGGCGAGTGCCTCGCCCACGGCGGGGAGTTCGGGCTCGTGTTCGCGGACGAGCGGGGGCTGCGCGAGATCGGCACGCTCGCGGCGGTCTCCGACGTGCTCGAACGGTTCGAGGACGGCCGGTTGAACATCCTCGTCGAAGGGCGCGAGCGGTTCCGGTTGCTGGAGCTGACGCGCGGGCGCGCGTTTCACACGGCCGAGGTCGAGCACGTCGGTGACGACGAGGATCCCCCCGAAGACGACGATGTCGAACGAGCTATCGAGCAGTTCGCCCGGCTGAAGGAGCTCACCGAGTCGGAGGTGGACGATCCCGATCCCGAGGCCGGATTCCTTTCCTTCCAACTCGCCGCCCGTGTCGACTTCGGCGCGGAGGTCAAGCAGCAGCTGCTCGAGCAGCGCTCGGAGGCGCGGCGGCTACACGTCGTCGCCGAGTTGCTGGAGAACGCCGTCAGCACCGTCGCGCTGGAGCAGGAAGTCCGCGAGCGGGCCTCCCAGAACGGCAAGGTCTCGACCGATTAGTCCCTGGCGTATATGAGCGAACGCGTCAGCTCGCGGAATCCGATCGCCTCGTACAGCAGGCTCGGGACCGGATAGGCGGCGTCCCCGCGGCTCCCGACCAGCGCTTTCGTCGCGCCGGTCGCGCGCAGCTGGCGCAGCGCAAGGAGGCAGGCGGCGCGGGCCAGGCCGCGGCGCCGGTGGTCGGGATGCGTCCCGACCGGCTCGAGCAGGCCGGTGCGGTTCGCCTCGTCGATCCAGCCGAGCGCGTACGACCCGAACGAGCCGTCGGGCGCGACCACCACGCAGTCGAGGTCCGGCCGGTACGGCCACTCGGCCATCACCCGCGCGTAGCTCTCCTCGCTGACGCGCGAGGGATCGAACGCGGCCCGGTGGACGGCGACGCGCGCCGCAACGTCCCGAGCCTCGGACATGGTGGCGAGCCGGTAGCCGTCGGGCACGGCCGGCTCGGGCAGGTGCTCGAGACCGCGCGCGTTCAGCCGGATCCAGGGCGCCTCCGGGTCGTGGGCGAAGCCGCGCGTCTCGAGGGCGGCAACCGCGGCTCTGTTCGGCGCCCGCACCGCCACCTCCAGAGGGCGCTCGTCCGCCGTCGCCTCGAACCAGCCGAAGACCTCGTCCAGCAGCTCAGACCGGCGGGGATCGACCTCCCAGAAGAGACGCGCACCGGGCGGCTTGATCCAGCCCCAGGCGATGATCTCGCCGTCCTCGAGCCACACCTGCCGCATCCACTCGTCCTCGTGGCCGGCGTGCTGCCGCGTCATCCAGGCGAGGTCGCCGACGGTCTCCTGCGTGGTCGCCGGATCAACGCGCCAGGTTCGCTCCGCAAGCCGCTGCATCGCCCGCAGGTCGCACGGCTCGCGGTAGGCGCGAGCTTCTACGGGCGTAGGCCGTCGCCCCGGTGGTGGGCGAGATATTCGAGCAGGTCTGCGCGCGTCAGCATGCCGGCCGGCCGGCCCGCGCGCGCGACCACGACGGCCGCGCTCCCGCCGCTGAGGTCGGTGAATACCTGGTCGATCGACTCGGCTGCGTCCACGGCGGTGAGCGGCGGCCCCATCGCCGCGGCGACCTCCTCGTTAAGCGCGTCGGGATTGCGGAAGACTCGATCGAGCAGCCCGCGCTCCTGCAGTGAGCCGATCACTTCCGCGAGCGACTCGGTCGGGGCATTGCGGACGACCGGGAGCTGGGAGATCGAGTACTGCTGCATGAGGTCGATGGCCTCCCCGACCTTCTGGTGCGACTCGATGGTGATGAGGTCGGGGATGCCGGGCACCTCGACCTTCTTGAAGCGCAGTACCTCTTCAACGGTGGGCACCTGTCCCTTCCGCTCGAGGAAGCCCAGATCGATCATGTAGTTGTCGTCGTAGAACTTCGAGAGGTAGGCGCGGCCAGAGTCGGGGACGAGGGTGACGACCGTCTTCCCTTCGCCGAGCCGTTTCGCGACCTCGACCGCGGCCTGCACGGCGGTGCCGCCCGAGCCTCCGATCAGCAGCCCTTCCTCGCGCGCCATGCGCCGCGCCGTCAAGAACGAGTCGCGGTCGGAGACCGTCACCCATTCGTCGACCACCGAGGGGTCGAACGTCTTCGGCCAGAAGTCCTCGCCCACGCCTTCCACCAGGTAGGGGTGCATCCTGTCGCCGGAGGTGTAGATCGAGCCTTCCGGATCGGCGCCGACGACGAGCAGGTCCTTCTTCTGCTCCTTCAGGTAGCGCGCGACTCCGGTGATCGTTCCGCCCGTCCCCACCGCGATCACCAGTGCGTCGAGCTCACCGCCGGTTTGCTCCCAGATCTCAGGGCCGGTCGTCGCGTAGTGCGCGTCCGGGTTGGCGGGGTTCGTGTACTGGTCGGGCTTGTACGCGCCGGGGATCTCCTCGGCCAGCCGGTCGGAGACCGAGTAGTAGCTCTCCGGCGACTCCGGCGCGACCGCGTAGGGGCAGATGACCACCTCGGCGCCGTACGCGCGGAGGAGCGAGATCTTCTCCTGGCTCATCTTGTCGGGCATGACGAAAATGCAGCGGTACCCCTTGAGCGCGGCCGCGATCGCGAGACCGGTGCCCGTGTTGCCGGAGGTCGGCTCGACGATCGTCCCGCCAGGCTTGAGCTTCCCCTCGCGCTCGGCGGCTTCGATCATCGTGACCCCGATCCGGTCCTTTATCGACCCGCCGGGGTTCAGGTACTCGAGCTTGACCACGACGGTGGCGGATCCCGAGGGGACGATCCGCTGGAGCCGCACCAGCGGCGTGTGGCCGACGAGCTCGAGGACGGTCGGGTACTCCCGGGCCATGTGCGCGAAGAGTAATGTGCCCTTGGATGAAGGTCACCGTAGTGGGGAGAGGGAACGTCGGCGGAGGTCTCGCGGAACTGTGGCGGAAGGCCGGCCATGACGTTCAGGAGCTCGGTAAGGACGGCGGCGACGCCTCCGACTCTGATGTTGTCGTGGTCGCCGTTCCCTCCGATGCGATTGCCGATGCGCTTGGAAAGGTCAGCGGCCTCGACGGCAAGGTCGCGATCGACGCGACCAACGCACTCGGCGGGCGCAACGAGGAGTTCGACTCGCTCGCGGACGAGGTGAGGTCGATCGTCGGCGGCCCGACCGCCAAGTCCTTCAACCTCAACTTCGCCGCCGCCTACGACAAGCTGCCCGAGCAGCAGGAGCGGCCGTCCATGCCGTGGGCGGGCGACGAAGGTGCCCGCGAGTCCACCGAGCAGCTGATCCGCGACGCGGGATACGAGCCCGCGCCGGCGGGCGGGCTCGAGAACGCGCGCAAACTCGAGGACGCCCTCCCGTTCGTTTTCGCCGTTCGCCAGCAGCAGGACGGGCCCGTCCTCTACCGCTTCTGGACCGCGTAGCTGTCCTACCCACGGACGTTGTGAACGCGGCTGATCGGTGGCCGGTCTCCGAGTGAGCTGTGCGGCCGTCGCCGGTTGTAGTAGTCGAGCCAGTGTGGCAGAGCGGCGTTGCGGTGTCGATGGGTGTGGTAGGCGAGACCGTAGGCCCACTCGCGGGCCATCGTCTGGTGGAAGCGTTCAACCTTGCCGTTCGTTCGCGGCCGATACGGCTGAGTGGTGAGGTGGCGGATGCCCTGGCGGGCGAGCAGCTCGGCCAGTGAGCGGTTGCGGACATAGCTGAAGCCGTTGTCGGTCATCAGCCGTTTGGCGACGATCCCTCGCTCGGCGAAGAAGGCGAGCGCCCGCTCGACGAAGGCGGTCACCGTGGCTGCCTTGTCGTCATCGTGCAGCTCGACGTAGGCGATCCGCGAGTGGTCGTCGACGATCGCGTGCGCGTAGTCGTACCCGACCCTCGTCTCCGGGCGCATCCACTGTCGGCCGCGCTGGGAGCGGTCGCCGGTGAAGCGGTGTCCGGGCCGCAGGAAGCGCGCGTAGCGGCTGACGTCCATGTGCAGCAGGTCTCCCGGGCAGGGCCACTCGTAGCGGTTGGCCGGCTCCCGCGCGGGTGTGGGCGGCCGCGAGATCCCCGCACGCTTCAGCACCTTCCACACGGTCGAGTGGGCGAAGCCGGTCGCCCCGGCAACCAGGCGCGGCCCCCACCCGGTTCGGCGCCGGCACTCGCAGATCGTCTCGGCGAGCTCGCCCGAGAGCTGCCGGGGCGATCGGTGCGGCCTGCTCGAGCGATCGAACAGGCAGGCCAAGCTCGCCCGTGCCTCCTCGCCCGCCTCCAGCCAGCGGTGCCACCAGCGGTGTGCCGTCGCGGGCGAGACGCTGAACGCGGCCGCGGCCGCCTTCAGCGACATCCCCTCGCCGATCGCGCATACCAGCGCGTAGCGGCCAGCCAGTCCGAGCTTGGCGTTACGGTGAAACGACATCCGAGCCCTCCTTTGGGCGTAGGTCCGGGAAGACCCACAGCCTCAAAGGAGGGCCGGATATCACCTCAACCGTTCACAACCTGTATAGGCGGGACACGTAGCTACTCGACGCCCGGCATGAGGTTCGCCGACGGCTCCGTGCCGGCGAAGACGCGCCGAGCGGTGTCGATCCCATACACACGCCCGCGACAGCTGTCCGAGGGAGTGGGGGTCGCGCCGGCGCGGAGCGCGTCGAGCGACTGCTGCTCGATCCGCGTCAGCTGCTCGCGCGTGCATAGCGGCCCAGCCTCCGGCGAACCGCCGGCCGCGGAGACCGTCTTCTCGTGCAGAAGGAAGGCGTCGTACCGTTCCATCCCCGCGTCGTGCTCGACCATGAAGGTCGACGGCCGGCCGTCCTCGAGGCTCTTGGCGTGCACGAAGGCGCCTTTGCCATCGTCCACCAAGCCACGGCTCAGGATCTCCCACTTGGTCGGGTCGAGCCCGAGATCGTCCGTGACACCAGACGCGTACGCGGCACCGCCGAACGCGAGGACGCAGCACGCGGCCGCGGTGCCGAGGCGGAGCCGCCGCCGCCGGCGCAGCCGGGCGGAGTAAGCGAGGTGAAGCCGGCGGCCGATGGTTTCGAGCTCGGGGGTGAGCTGCGTCATGTGGATGCTCCTTTCAAGCGTTCGGACAGGGAGCCGAGGGCGCGCGTCACGCGGATGCGGGCAGCGCCCTCGGAACAGGAGAGGGACGAGGCGACCTGGTCATACGGCAGCTCCTGGATCACGCGAAGCTCCAGTGCCCGACGCTGACCTGGAGGGAGGGTGGCCAGCGCGGCGACCAGGCTGGGCGTCATGCGCTCGGCGCGGTCGCGCTCCTCGACGCGAGCGAGGTTCGGATCGTGCGCGCGCTCCGGCATCCCCAGCCGCCGGCGCGCACGGCGATCGACCCGCTCGTGCTCGTAGTAACGGCGAAGGAGGTTCTTGGCGATCCCGAAGAGCCACGGCGACGCCGAGCCCCCGCCAGGATCCGTGAAGCGCCGGAGCGAGAGCGCCGCCTGGGCGAACGTCTCTGCTGTGAGCTCGCAGGCAATCTGCGGGGCAACCTGCGCCCGGAGCCAGGAATGGAGACGCTCCGCGTGACGGCGATAGAGCTCGCCCAGCGCATCGGGATCGCAGCGGGCCTCTCGAACGAGCTCGGCGTCGCTCTTCATGCCCGTATATCCGGCGAGCGCCGGAAAACGTTTCAGTGCCGGAAGTGCCGGTAGTGCGTGAGCACCATGGCGGCGCCGGCGGCCTCGACCGCCTCGACGACCTCTGAGTCGCGCTTGGACCCGCCCGGCTGGATCACCCCTCGCACTCCCGCGTCGAGGGCGAGCTGCGGCCCGTCGGCGAACGGGAAGAACGCATCCGACGCGAGCACCGCGCCCATCAGGTCGTGCCCTCGGTCGCGCGCCTTCTCGACCGCGAGCCACACCGCGTCCACCCTGCTCTGCTGCCCCGCGCCGATCCCCAAGGCCTGGCGGTCGCGCGCGATCACGATCGCGTTGGACGTGACGTGCTTGCACACCGTCCAGGCGAAGAGGAGATCGCGCCAGCCTGCCTCGTCCACCGTGCCGCAGACGAGCTCCATCTCTTCCTGGGTCTCCAGCAAGACGTCCGGCTCCTGCGCGAGGATTCCGCCCGGTACTCGCTTGAAGTCGAGACCACCGCAGTCGACGACAGGCCCGCGCAGGATCCGCGTCGCCGGCTTGCGCTGCAGTGCCTCGAGTGCCGCCTCGTCGTACGCGGGCGCGTAGAGGACGTCGACGAACCGCTGGGCGAGCTCCTCGCCGAGCTCGCCCGTCACCGGACGGTTGACGACGCAGACCATCCCGAAGGCCGAGAGCGGGTCGCCGGCATAGGCGAGCTCGTACGCGCGCTCGATCGTGTCCGCGACCGCCGCTCCGCACGGGTTGGCGTGCTTGACGATCACGCAGGCGGGCTCGTCCCCGAGCTCCACCAGCAACCCGGCCGCGGCTGCGAGGTCGTACAGGTTGATGAAGGAGAGGTCGCGGCCGTGGAGCTTCTCGACGTCGGACAGGAGATGCTGCCCCGGGCCGCGATAGTAGGCGGCCCGCTGATGCGGGTTCTCGCCGTACGCGAGGTCGAGCTCCTTCACGAAGGATGCGCTGAGCCGCTCCGGGAGCGGCTCGTCTCCCGAGAGCCAGCGCGTGACCGCCGCGTCGTACCCGGAGGTGTGCGCGAAAACCTTGGCCGCGAGCGTGCGCCGCGTCTCGGACGAGATCTCGCCGGTTTCGCGGACTTCCTCCAGCACCTTCTCGTAGTCGGCGGGATCGCAGATCGCCGCGACGTGCGCGAAGTTCTTGGCGGCGCCGCGGAGCATTGCCGGCCCGCCGACGTCGATCAGCTCGACGCCCGGCTCGCTCGTGAACGGGTAGAGGTTGACGACGACGAGGTCGAACGGGTCGATCTCGTTCTCGTTCAGGGTGGCGATGTCCTCCTCCCGGTCGCGCCGCGCAAGGATCGCGGCGTGGACGCGCGGATGAAGCGTCTTGACGCGGCCGCCGAGCATCTGCGGCACCTCGATCGACGTGGGGTCGAGCCCGAGCTCGCGCAGGTACGTCTCCGTCGAGCCACCGGTCGTGACGAGCTCGACGCCGAGGTCGGCGAGGCCGCGCGCGAAGACCTCGAGCCCGGCCTTTTCATAGACCGAGATCAGCGCTCGCACAGCTCTCTCACCACCTTCGGCAGCAGGCGGTGCTCGGCCGCCTGAACGCGTGCCCGCAGCGTGTCGGCCGTGTCTTCCGGCAGGACGGGGACGCGCTCGGCGGCGATCACGGGACCGGTGTCGATTCCCTCGTCGACGTAGTGGACGGTGGCGGCCGTCTCGGGCACGCCCGCGGCGAGAACGTCCTCGATCGGATGGGCGCCGGGAAAGTCCGGGAGCGGCGCGGAGTGCGTGTTGACGATGCGGCCGGCGTAGCGGTCGAGGAAGGGCGGGCGGAGTAGCCACATGAAGCCGGCGCACACGACCAGCTGCACGCCCCGTTCCTCGAACCAGTCCGCCATCGCCGCGTCGCGCTCCTCACGGGTCGCGTACTCGTCGAGGGGGAACACCGCGGTCTCGATCCCCGCATCCTCGGCGCGCTGGAGTGCCTTCGCGCCTGGCTGGCTGGAGATGACACCCACAATCGGGAGCCCAGCGTCCATCAGCGCCTGCAGGTTCGTCCCCTCCCCCGAGACCAGGACTCCGATCACACGACCCGCCCGATCACCTGCTCGTCGCCGGCGTCCGGCAGGACGGCGCAGAAGCCGATTCCGAGGTTGAAGACGCGCCGCAACTCTTCCTCTTCGACGTGCCGCGCGAGCCACTGGAACACCGGCGGGCGCTCCCAGGCGTCCCAGTCGATCTCGGCGCGCAGCCCGTCGGGGATCACGCGCGAGAGGTTTCCGAGAATGCCGCCGCCGGTCACGTGCGCGAAGGCGTGCGCGCGGTCGCGCAGCCGGCGTACGTCGTCCAGGTAAAGGCGCGTGGACGCGAGCAGATCGTCGCCGTCGTAGTCCTCCTCCTCGAGCACTCGGCGGACGAGGGTGAAGCCGTTCGCGTGCACGCCCGCCGAGGGGAAGCCGACCACGACGTCGCCCGCACGCACCGCCGAGCCGTCGATCAGCCGGTCGCGCTCGACGACGCCGACGCACGTCGCGGCGAAGTCGAGCTCGTCCTCGCGGTAGACGTCCGGCATCTCCGCTGTCTCGCCGCCGATCAGGGCGACACCCGCCGCGCGGCACACCTCGGCCGCCCCTTCGACCAGCTCGGCGACCTGCTCGGGGTCGATCGAGGCGGCCGCCGCATAGTCGAGGAGCACGAGCGGGTCGGCGCCGCAGGTGATGACGTCGTTGATGCAATGCGCGGCCATGTCGGCACCGCAATTGCGGAGCTTTCCGCGCGGGCGCGCGACGATCGGTTTCGTCCCGATCGAGTCGATCGTCGCCGCGAGCAGCCGCCCGTCGTCGAGTGGATGCAGGCCCGCGAAGGCTCCGAACCCGGTCGTGCCGGTGGACTCCACGGCCGCGCGGATGCGGCCGACGACCGCTTCGCCGCGCTCGATCGAGACCCCGGCCTCCTCGTAGGTCGCCACAAGGCTGATCCTAGACTTGGGATCGGTGCCCTCGCTCCTGACGAGCTGGAACTTCGAGCCGCTCCAGGTCCTCCCCACGCTGCTGATCGGGCTGCTCTACGCGCGCCGCGTCCGGACGCTGCGCGAGGCGGGGACGCCGGTTGCGGCCTGGCGGCTCTGGTGCTTCGGCTCGAGCCTCTTCCTCGTCCTCGTCGCGCTCGTCTCGCCGATCGATGCGTTCGGGGAGGAGCAGTTCCTGTTCATGCACATGGTCCAGCACATCCTGCTCGGCGACCTCGCGCCGCTCCTCTTCGTGCTCGGCCTGACCGGCCCGATCCTGCGGCCGGTCCTCTCGCTCCCGGGCGTGCTCCGCCTGCGCTTCCTGCTCCATCCGCTCGTCGCCCTGCCGCTGTGGGCGGCCAGCCTCTACCTCTGGCACATCCCCTTCCTGTACCAGGCGGCGCTCCATCACAGCGCCGTGCACGCGCTCGAGCACTTCTGCTTCTTCGCCTTCGGCGCGGTCATGTGGGCGCCGGTCGTCGAAGTGCTGCCCGGCCCCGAATGGTTCGGCACGGGCGCAAAGCTCGGCTACGTCCTCCTAGTCCGGCTGGTCGAGACGATCCTCGGGAACGTCTTCATCTGGTCGGGGAAGGTCTTCTACCCCTTCTACGAGCATCCCGTGAACCAGTGGGGGATCTCGGCGCTCTCCGACCAGCAGATCGCAGGGGCGGCGATGATGGTCGAGGGGTCGATCGTCACGCTCGCCGTCCTGGCGTGGCTCTTCCTCAAGATGGCGCAGGAGAGCGAGCTGCGCCAGCGGCTCCTCGAACAGGGACTGGACGAGCGCGCTGTCAAGCGCGCGGTCAGATACGGGCGCGCAGGCGTGCTCGAAACCGAGTGATCTTCAACCCCGACCGGCACGAGCCGGCCACCTCGAAGCCGTGGAACGAGCGGCTTGCGCGCTTCGCGATCCGCGACATCGTCGACGAGGTGGTTGCGGCCGGGGCTCCCGAGGAGGGCGAGCTCGCCGCGGGCGTGTACGAGGGCGCCGCAGGCGAGCTCTATGCGCTTCGAACCCTCGGCAGCGAGGTCGGCTGGCCACTGGGAGCAGGGCGCGGTGCCGGACTGATCGACGGCGAAGTGGGGATCGCGCTCGTCTCCCGCGACAGCGAGCGCTTCCGCGCCGCCGCTCGGGAATCCATCGTCGATCCCTGGAACGAGTGGGGGTTCGGTGCGGCGGGGGTCCTCGTGGCCGCACGCCTCCTCGGCGAGGACGACATCGCGCGCGCCGCGATCGGCCGCCTCTGGGCGACCTGGTCGTTCGACTCGAAGGCGCGCGCCTGCCTCTGGACGCAGAAGTGGGACGGTCGCAGCGAGCAGTTCCTCGGCTTCGCGCACGGGCTCGCGGGGAACGCGTACGCGCTGCTGAGCACGATTCGCCTGCAGGGTCTCGCGCACCAGGCCGAGCTGCTGCAACGCGTGGTCGAGGCGCTCGAGCGAACGGCCATCCGCGAGGGGAAGCTCGTCAACTGGTTGCCAACGGTGGGCTCTGACGGGACCGACGTCAGGGTGCAGTGGTGCCACGGAGCTCCCGGCGTGGTCTGCGCGCTCGCGGGTGCGCCGTCCCAGCCCAGCCTGGATGCGCTCCTGCTTGCGGCGGGCGAGCTGACCTGGGAAGCCGGGCCGCTGCGCGGCGGCGCCGGCCTCTGCCACGCGACGGCCGGCAACGGCTGGGCCTTTCTCAAGCTGAACCGGCGTACCCGGGACCCGAAGTGGCTCGCGCGAGCACGCCGCTTTGCCATGCACGCGATCGAGCAGAGGACCGGCAAGCGAGGACTGTGGAGCGGCGACCTCGGGCTCGCGCTCTATCTGCGGGCCTGCATCGACGGCGACGACCGCTGGCCGCTCCTGGACGTCCTCTAGAACGCCGGCCGGAAGGACCTTTCCGCTTGGCGCGGAATCCCTTAGCCGGTCACCCATGCGCTCGTGTGGAGTTCACCATGTCGACCTGGTCGTATCGTCGATCGAGCGCAGCCTCCCGTTTTACCGTGATCTCCTCGGCCCGCTCGGCTGGCACGGGGTGACCGAGGTGAAGGGCGAGCGCGGGGAGACCATTTGGTACCTCTGGGGGCCGGGGAGCTCGATCGGGCTCCGTGAGGCGCAGACGGAGGGTGAGTACGACCGGTATCAGGTCGGCCTCCACCATCTCGCGCTCGAAGCTTCGTCCCGGGGAGTTGTCGACGAGCGCAGCGACTGGCTCGCAGCCCAGGGCGCCGAGATCGAGAGCGGCCCAGAGGAGTACTGGTACATGCCGGGGTACTACGCGGTCTTCTTCTACGACCCGGACGGGTTGAAGCTGGAAGTCGTGCACGTCCCGGCGCAGGCGGCATAAAGGAAAGGAGCAGCATGTCGACGATGCCTCCCGAGCAGCCCAGCGGCGGGTCCTCGCGCCCCTCGTACGGGTACAACGCACCGAACGTGGCCCGGATGCCGATTCCGGGCAACGCCGAGTTCCTCCTCTACGCGGTCATCGAGATCGTCTTCGTCCTGATCTGGATCATTGCGGACTCCGTCAACACCCTCACCTGGGTGACGATGACGACGGCGCTCACCTTCGGCTACATCATCAGCCGCGGAATCGCCAAGGCGGGGAAGGTCCTCGAGCAGTAGCGGGTGTCGGGCCCAGTCGCTCTAAACGCGGCTGGGCTCGAACCTCATCTTCGCCAGCGTCTTCCCCTCAGGTATCCGCGTCGGATACTCCCGCGTGAGACAGGCGCGGCAGAACTGGGACGCCGGCCGCTGCGTCGACTCCTGCAGGCCCTCGAGCGACAGGTAGGCGAGCGAGGTCGCGCCGATTTCCTTCCGGACGTCCTCGACCGTCTTCCCGGCGGCGATGAGCTGCTTCGTGTCGCCGAAGTCGATCCCGTAGAAGCACGGGGAGACGATCGGCGGTGAGGAGATGCGGATATGCACCTCGGTCGCGCCGGCCTCGCGCAGCATCGCGACGATCTGGCGCGTGGTGTTGCCGCGGACGATCGTGTCGTCGATCGCAACGACGCGCTTGCCGGCCACGTCCTCGAGCGGGTTGTACTTCATGCGGATTCCCTGCTCGCGCATGCCCTGCTCCGGCTGGATGAACGTGCGGCCGACGTAGCGGTTCTTGATGAGGCCCTCGCTGAACGGGATGCCGCTCTCGCGCGAGAAACCGATGGCGGCCGGTGTCCCGGAGTCGGGGATCGGGATGACGAGGTCGGCCCCGACGGGAGCCTCCCGCGCCAGCTGCTGTCCCATCCGGACGCGCGCGGTGTGCATCTCGATGCCGTCGATGGTCGAGTCGGGGCGCGCGAGGTAGAAGAACTCGAAGATGCAGAATTTTCCAGGCCCGTCCTGGGGGACGGCCTGCGTCGCGTGCACGCCCTCCTCGTCGATCACGACGACCTCGCCCGGGGCGATCTCGCGCACGTACGCGGCGCCCACGAGGTCGAAGGCGCAGCTCTCGGAGGCGACGACCGGGTCGCCGTCGAGCGTGCCGAGGCAAAGCGGCCGGAACCCGTGCGGGTCGCGGAAGGCGAGGAGCTTGCCCTCGGAGATCGCCGTCACCGTGTACGCGCCCTCCAGCTTCTCCATCGCTCCGGCGACCGCATCCGCGAGCGGGGCGTCGTCGTTGGCGATCAGCGCCGCGATCACCTCGGTGTCAGAGGTGGAGCGGAGGTCGACGCCGGCCGCGGCGAGCTCCTGGCGAACCTCCTCGACGTTCGTGAGGTTGCCGTTGTGGCCGAGCGCGACGGTGCGCACGCGGCCGTGGTGGACGAGCGGCTGCGCGTTCACCCAATGCGTGGACCCTGTCGTGGAGTAGCGGGTGTGCCCGATCGCGATCTCCCCGCGCAGGCCGCGCAGCGTCTGCTCGTCGAAGACCTGGGAGACGAGCCCGAGCTCGCGGACGGCCGTCAGCCGTCCGTTCTCGGCGACCGCGATCCCCGCCGACTCCTGGCCGCGGTGCTGGAGCGCGAACAGGCCGAAGTACGCGAGACGGGAAACGTCACGCTCGTCGGACCGGATTCCGAACACGCCACACATTGCTAGGTCTCCCAGGCCTCGCGCAACGCAGCCACAGGGAGCCCTCCAAGTGTAGCTCCGCCGACCGTCCCGATTCGCTGCAGCGGCACGCCGGTGAGCGTTTCCGCGTCCTCCGGCGCGCACGCGACCACCGCCTGCCCCCCGCCCTCGCCGAACAGGGAGACGCGGTCGTCCGGCACGTCGAGCTCCGCGCCCATCCCGCTCGCGATCGCCGCCTCCGCCAAGCAGACGGCCAGTCCGCCTTCGGAGACGTCGTGCGCGAAGGAGAGGAGCGGCGCCTTGCGCCAGAGAAACTCGATCAGCTCCGCCTCCGCAGGCAGGTCGAGCGGCGCGGGCTGTCCGCCCACCTCGCCGAAGACCGCCTGGTACTCGGAGCCTGCGAGCGAGAGGGCGGGATGGCCGGCGACGAGGACCGCGTCGCCCTCGCGCCAGTGGCCGGGGACGAGCCGTACGTCGGCCACCAGCCCGATGCAGCCGACCTCAGGCGTCGGGTAGATCGGCCGTCCCTCCGTTTCGTTGTAGAGCGAGACGTTGCCGGACACGATCGGCAGGCCGAGCGCCTCGCAGGCCTGGGCGATCCCCTCGATCGCCTCCGCTAGCTCCCAGCCGATCTCGCCCCGCTCGGGGTTGCCGAAGTTGAGGCAGTCGGTGAACGCGAGCGGCTCGCCGCCGGCGCACGCGACGTTCCGAGCCGCCTCGAGCACGGCGGCCGCGCCTCCGGTACGAGGGGCGAGACGGCACATCCGTCCGGCCCCGTCGAGCGAGACCGCGAGGCCGCGCAGCGAGGGCCGTAGCCGTAGGACAGCTGCGTCGAGCCCGGGCCGCCGTACCGTGCGCGAGCCGACCAGGTGGTCGTACCGGTGGTAGATCCAGGCGCGGCTGCGGATGTTCGGCGAACGCAGCAGCTGGAGGAGCGCCTCGTCGTTCTCGGGGCCTTTCGGCGGGCGCACGTCCTTCGCCGGCGGCCGGGGTGTGCGCGGTACCTCGTAGCGGGGCGCCTCGTCCGTCAGGTATTCGGCCGGAATCGCGCCGACGACCTCTCCCTCGAAGGTGCAGCGGAGCTCGCCGGTGCCGGTCACCTGCCCGATCTCCGCGAACGCTAGCTCCCAGCGCTCACAGACCTCCCGGACCTGTTCGACGAGCGCCGGCCGCACGACGGCGACCATCCGCTCCTGGCTCTCGGAGATCATGATCTCCCACGGCTCCATGCCCTCCTCGCGCAGGGGGACGCGGTCGAGGTGGACGTCGATGCCGGCGCCGTCGCGCGCCATCTCCGAGAGCGAGGAAGCGAGCCCGGCCGCGCCGAGATCCTGCAGCGACTCGACCAGTCCGCTCTCGACGAGCTCCAGGCTCGTCTCGATCAGCTTCTTCCCCGTGAAGGGGTCGCCGACCTGCACCGACGGCCGCTTCTCGTGCGACTCCTCGCCTAGCTCCTGGCTGGCGAGCACGCTCGCGCCGCCGATGCCGTCGCGGCCGGTGGTCGACCCGAAGAGGACGACCGTGTGGCCCGTGATGCGCGCGCGGGCGCGGGTGACGCGGTCGGATGGGACGAGCCCGACGCACATGGCGTTGACGAGGCAGTTGTCCCGGTACGCGTCGGCGAACACCGTGTCTCCGCCCACGGTGGGAATGCCGACTGCGTTCCCGTAGTGGCCGATTCCCTCCACGGCGCGTTCGAAGTGCCAGTCCGGCTCGCCGAAGCAGAGCCCGTCCAGCAGCGCTACCGGCCGCGCTCCCATGGCGACGATGTCGCGGATGATCCCGCCGACGCCGGTGGCCGCCCCCTGAAAGGGCTCGACGGCTGACGGATGGTTGTGGCTCTCGACCTTGAACGCGACCGCCTCGCCTTCGCCGAGGTCGATCACGCCCGCGTTCTCGCCCGGCCCCTGGAGCACGCGCGGGCCTGACGAGGGCAGCCGGCGGAGCAGAAGGGCTGAATGCTTGTACGCGCAATGCTCGGACCAGAGGAGCGAGAAGACGGCGAGCTCGAAGTGGTTCGGGTCTCTGCCCAGGAGCCCGCGGATCCTCTCCAGCTCCCCATCGGTGAGCCCGAGTGCTCGATGGAGTGGCTGTTCGACGACCGTCAGGGAGCGGAGTCTAATAGTCGTCAAAGACGCCGCAGATAGCCTCAGGGAGTGACGCGCGCCTACCTTCCGCTCCTGCTGATCCTGGGAGCGATCTGGGGCGCCTCGTTCCTCTTCATCGAGGAGGCCGAGAGGGGGCTCGAGCCGACGACGATCATGGCAGGACGGCTGCTGCTCGCCGCCGCGATCCTCGTCCCGGTGCTGATCGCGGCGACCGGGCTGCGCGATTCCTGGCAGGCGCTCCGGCGCGTGTGGCTCGTCGGACTCGTCTCAGGAATCGTCAACGCAGCTCTTCCGTTCACCCTCATCGCCTGGGGCCAGGAGCACATCGACTCGGGGACTGCGGCGATCGCGAACGCCTCGATGCCGATCTTCGTCGTGCTCCTCGCGCTCCGCGTCCGACGCAGCGAGAGCGCACGCGGCTCACGGCTGGCCGGGGTGCTTCTGGGCTTCGTCGGCGTCGGCGTGCTGGCCGGCGCGAACCCACCGGGCGGCTGGTGGGGAGTCGCCGGGACGATCGCCGTCGTTGCCGCCGCGTTCTGTTACGCCGTCGGCGCGCTCTACGCGCAGCACCACATAGAAGCCGTGCCTGTGCTCACCTTCTCCGCCGCGCAGTCGCTGGCCGGCGCTCTCGTCTTGCTGCCGTTCGGGGTCGCCCAGCTCCCCTCTGCGGTTCCCGGATGGAAGGCGATCGCCTCCGTCCTCGCGCTCGGGATTGCCGGGACGGCGGTGGGCACGCTCCTCTACTACCGACTGGTCAACCTGCACGGCTCGGCGCGAGCCAGTCTCGTCGTCTACCTGCTGCCCCCGTTCGCCCTCGTATACGGAGCGACTCTCCTCGACGAGCCCCTCACGCCCCAGAAGTTGGTCGGGCTCGGGCTCATTCTCGGGGGAGTCGCTCTCGGCTCCGGGCTGGTCGCCTGGACGCGCCGGCCGGCCCCGGTGCCCGAATGAACGTCCGCATCCGCCGGGCGACGCCGGACGACGTCGACTTCCTCCTCGAGCTCGCGAACCACGAGGACGTCGAGCCGTTCATGTCCGCGCGCCGGCCGCGCGACCGTGCGTCGCTGCTGGAGGAGATCGAGCGTTCCGAGCGCGGGCCGCTCGAGACCGGCAGGTTCGTGATCGAAGCCGCGGAGGGAGAGGACTGGAAACGCGCGGGCTCCATGGGATTCGACGTCCGGAACCGGCGAAGCAAGATCGCGAATCTCGGAGGCCTCGCAACGCATCCGGATTTCCGCGGACGCCGGCTTGCGGACGAGGCCGCGCGGCAGTTCCAACGGCACCTGCTGTACGACCTCGGCTTCCATCGCCTTCAGCTCGAGTGCTACGGCTTCAACGATCGCGCCATTCGGCACGCGGAGCGCGTGGGTTTCATCCGCGAAGGAGTTAAAAGGAAGGCGTATCTCCGCCACGGCGAGTGGGTGGACGGGATCATGTTCGGACTTCTGAAAGAAGATCTTGACGAGCACGAATCCGAGCGCTCGTAGCGGGCGGCGCAAAGGCGATTTCTGCATAAATCCTGCACAGGGACATTTTCGAGTCAGTCCGGCCGTTCAATTCCCTCGAGAGCCCCGCCGTAGAGCGGGATTTCGGCCCTCCACCGCACCGAGATCGGGCTTGACTCAGCCAAACATCCTTGTAGGATTCTTGCCATCGGTGTCTAACAACACCCGACAGCCGCATGGCGCAACCATCAATCACTCCCAAGGAGGGGTCTCTTATGGACGTCGGCAGACGCCTTAAGCTCGGACTCCTGGCAATGGTGGCGTTGATCGGCGCGACAATGGCTTTGACGACCGTCGCGCAGGCACGCACCGTCCCGGATCCGATGCTTGCAGATATTCCGTATCTCGCTTGGAGGGGCGAGGCGGTGCGCTTGGTTAAGTGCGCACCTGCTTCGATCTTCCCGGAGGGGTACAGTCCCAGCACTCTGGACGCGGGCTTCACGCTCGTGGACTGGAGTGGTGACCCGCATCTGGCTACGCCGCAGACGGTCACCGCGGCACCTGGCTTCAACAGCGCGATCTTCCATGTTCGCGCGTTTGACGGTGCTTATTGCTGGGGGATGAGCTTCATCTCACAGAAGGCTGGTATCGCGGACATCAAGATGACTGTGCGTGACGGCACTGCCGGCCCGGTCCTTCTTGTCCACGACTTCCTGGTCGGGTGGATGAACCTGAACTCGATCGTCCTGTGCAACAACCCGGCTGCGGGTGCGTGCACGGGCCCGACGACGGACGTGATCAGTGACACGGCCGGGCAGACGACGCCGAATGTTTTGGAGGCGAACGTCACCGGGAACATCCCGTTGCTGCAGGACTTCAATGAGCTCGGGATCGGTCATCCGATCACGTTGCCGGACGGTTCGTCCGTCACCGGCGTTGTCATGCCGGATGACTGGGCGACGTTGGCCCTTTCACGGTTGGCGACGGTTCAGGGGCCGCTGAGCGATCCGAGTTCGTTCTGGGACACGCACGACGACATGGCTGCGACCGAGGGTCATGCCCAGGAGTCGCCGGCCGCTGTTTGTTTGCCGCGCGTGACCACCGGGATCGACGCGGTCGACCAGTGCACTGACACGGGCTCGCTCGCGCTCGCGAACGAGGTCGGCGAGTTCAGCGCGATCTGGACGTTCACGGCCGCTCCGGGTGGTTCGCTGTCGGATCCGCCGACGGTTGGCCCGTTCGATCCGACCCGGCCTGCCAGCACGTACCTGTCCGACGGCAAGATCGACGCGGGTGACGCGCCGATGCCTTCCGCTCGGATCGACTTCACGATCGCTCCGAACACCGGTGGTCCTACGGACATCTCTGGTGTGGGGACGTTCACGAAGGTGGACAAGGGTCTGTGCCCGGGCCAGTCGGCTCTGAACGACGCTCCTCAGGCTGCGGGCGGAGAGCCGGGGGCTCCGTTCGGTTGCACGAACTCGCTGTATGTGCGGCCGGGCGCGACCACGCCTCACCACCTGTATGCACCGTTCTATCGTGAGTACTTGCCGGCGACGCTGGCTTCCGCCGATCCGTTCTCGAGCGGGATCGACGGCGGCTTCGCGAATAACTTCAACGGGTTCCTGAACCTGAACGGCAACGCTCTGGCAGACCCGTCCGGCCTGTACGACTACTGGGATATCGCCGAGGTGCTGCGCACCGCGCTCGCGGAGCCGACGCACTGTCTGTTCCGCAACGTCTCCGGTGAAAGCGGCAACATCCCGCTGTACCTGACCACCCCGGGAACCGGGCCTCAGTCCGTGGCCGTCTATTCGGACGAGCACGGCGAGGCACGCGCGGGCTTCCTGCCCGGCACCGGGTTCTTCTTCGACAACTTCGGTCTCATCAACGCCAACAATGGCTGCGATCTGGCCGGTATCTCGCAGCTGGGGACTGCCGGTATCACCGCGACCGCTCGCTATCCGTATGAGCCGGTCACGGCGGCCCCGCTCGTGTCGAACACGGTGGCCAAGTCGGTCTCCTCGCTGTTCGTGAAGCTGATCCAGTGCTTCCCGAAGGGCCCGTCGGCGTTCGACCAGCAGGTCGCCGTCTGCGTCGCCCACGCGCAGGACATCACCGGCCACGCGATCACGGGTGAGCGTGTCTGCTTCTTCTCGCAGGGCGAGGGTCTGTTCCTGCCGGCGATCACGCCGATCGTGATCCCCGGCCAGACCACCTGGCCTGCGATCTCGATCCTGCCCGCTCCGCCGCTCAGCGGCCCGAACAATGTCTGTGCGTACACGGACATCAACGGGAACACCGCGGTGGAGGTGGCCGAGTCGAATGCGGTCACGGTCAACGTCATCGCGATGTTCGTCGACGAGGGTCTGCTCCGCTCCGTCCACGTGACCTTCCCGATCACGGCCCCGACGGCCGCGGTCACCGGCCCCGTGGCGGCCTCGACGACGGGCACGACCAACCCGAGCGCTCCGGTCGCGGTGACGAACCCGACCACCGGCACCACGACGACCGTCCCGAGCTCGAATGTGGACAGGACGGTCAAGGTCCGCTACCGGGTCACCCTTGCCCGCCTCCACGGCAAGGTGCTCAAGGTCAAGCTGTCCGGGCCTCGCGGCAACGCGAACCTGGCCATCGGCTACCTGAGCAAGGCCAAGAAGGTCGGGACGCTCGTCCGAGTCGTCCCCGCCAACAAGGTCGTGAAGCTGAAGCTGAACGTCCCCAGGGGCGTGCAGAAGCTGCGCCTGTCGGTGATGCCGAGCTAGACACCACCCTCCAAGAGGGAGTGACTGAGAGGGGCCCCCGCAAGGGGGCCCCTCTTTTTGGGGGCAAATCCGCACGGCACACTCGTACGTCGGGGATGCGGATGGCCGCTCAGGCTTGTAGGGTTCGTGGCCTCGGTGTCTAACAACACCCGACAGCCGCATGGCGCAACCATCAATCACTCCCAAGGAGGGGTCTCTTATGGACGTCGGCAGACGCCTTAAGCTCGGACTCCTGGCAATGGTGGCGTTGATCGGCGCGACAATGGCTTTGACGACCGTCGCGCAGGCACGCACCGTCCCGGATCCGATGCTTGCAGATATTCCGTATCTCGCTTGGAGGGGCGAGGCGGTGCGCTTGGTTAAGTGCGCACCTGCTTCGATCTTCCCGGAGGGGTACAGTCCCAGCACTCTGGACGCGGGCTTCACGCTCGTGGACTGGAGTGGTGACCCGCATCTGGCTACGCCGCAGACGGTCACCGCGGCACCTGGCTTCAACAGCGCGATCTTCCATGTTCGCGCGTTTGACGGTGCTTATTGCTGGGGGATGAGCTTCATCTCACAGAAGGCTGGTATCGCGGACATCAAGATGACTGTGCGTGACGGCACTGCCGGCCCGGTCCTTCTTGTCCACGACTTCCTGGTCGGGTGGATGAACCTGAACTCGATCGTCCTGTGCAACAACCCGGCTGCGGGTGCGTGCACGGGCCCGACGACGGACGTGATCAGTGACACGGCCGGGCAGACGACGCCGAATGTTTTGGAGGCGAACGTCACCGGGAACATCCCGTTGCTGCAGGACTTCAATGAGCTCGGGATCGGTCATCCGATCACGTTGCCGGACGGTTCGTCCGTCACCGGCGTTGTCATGCCGGATGACTGGGCGACGTTGGCCCTTTCACGGTTGGCGACGGTTCAGGGGCCGCTGAGCGATCCGAGTTCGTTCTGGGACACGCACGACGACATGGCTGCGACCGAGGGTCATGCCCAGGAGTCGCCGGCCGCTGTTTGTTTGCCGCGCGTGACCACCGGGATCGACGCGGTCGACCAGTGCACTGACACGGGCTCGCTCGCGCTCGCGAACGAGGTCGGCGAGTTCAGCGCGATCTGGACGTTCACGGCCGCTCCGGGTGGTTCGCTGTCGGATCCGCCGACGGTTGGCCCGTTCGATCCGGCCCGGCCTGCCAGCACGTACCTGTCCGACGGCAAGATCGACGCGGGTGACGCGCCGATGCCTTCCGCTCGGATCGACTTCACGATCGCTCCGAACACCGGTGGTCCTACGGACATCTCTGGTGTGGGGACGTTCACGAAGGTGGACAAGGGTCTGTGCCCGGGCCAGTCGGCTCTGAACGACGCTCCTCAGGCTGCGGGCGGAGAGCCGGGGGCTCCGTTCGGTTGCACGAACTCGCTGTATGTGCGGCCGGGCGCGACCACGCCTCACCACCTGTATGCACCGTTCTATCGTGAGTACTTGCCGGCGACGCTGGCTTCCGCCGATCCGTTCTCGAGCGGGATCGACGGCGGCTTCGCGAATAACTTCAACGGGTTCCTGAACCTGAACGGCAACGCTCTGGCAGACCCGTCCGGCCTGTACGACTACTGGGATATCGCCGAGGTGCTGCGCACCGCGCTCGCGGAGCCGACGCACTGTCTGTTCCGCAACGTCTCCGGTGAAAGCGGCAACATCCCGCTGTACCTGACCACCCCGGGAACCGGGCCTCAGTCCGTGGCCGTCTATTCGGACGAGCACGGCGAGGCACGCGCGGGCTTCCTGCCCGGCACCGGGTTCTTCTTCGACAACTTCGGTCTCATCAACGCCAACAATGGCTGCGATCTGGCCGGTATCTCGCAGCTGGGGACTGCCGGTATCACCGCGACCGCTCGCTATCCGTATGAGCCGGTCACGGCGGCCCCGCTCGTGTCGAACACGGTGGCCAAGTCGGTCTCCTCGCTGTTCGTGAAGCTGATCCAGTGCTTCCCGAAGGGCCCGTCGGCGTTCGACCAGCAGGTCGCCGTCTGCGTCGCCCACGCGCAGGACATCACCGGCCACGCGATCACGGGTGAGCGTGTCTGCTTCTTCTCGCAGGGCGAGGGTCTGTTCCTGCCGGCGATCACGCCGATCGTGATCCCCGGCCAGACCACCTGGCCTGCGATCTCGATCCTGCCCGCTCCGCCGCTCAGCGGCCCGAACAATGTCTGTGCGTACACGGACATCAACGGGAACACCGCGGTGGAGGTGGCCGAGTCGAATGCGGTCACGGTCAACGTCATCGCGATGTTCGTCGACGAGGGTCTGCTCCGCTCCGTCCACGTGACCTTCCCGATCACGGCCCCGACGGCCGCGGTCACCGGCCCCGTGGCGGCCTCGACGACGGGCACGACCAACCCGAGCGCTCCGGTCGCGGTGACGAACCCGACCACCGGCACCACGACGACCGTCCCGAGCTCGAATGTGGACAGGACGGTCAAGGTCCGCTACCGGGTCACCCTTGCCCGCCTCCACGGCAAGGTGCTCAAGGTCAAGCTGTCCGGGCCTCGCGGCAACGCGAACCTGGCCATCGGCTACCTGAGCAAGGCCAAGAAGGTCGGGACGCTCGTCCGAGTCGTCCCCGCCAACAAGGTCGTGAAGCTGAAGCTGAACGTCCCCAGGGGCGTGCAGAAGCTGCGCCTGTCGGTGATGCCGAGCTAGACACCACCCTCTACAGGGAGTGACAAGGAAGAGGCCCCTGCAGGGGCCTCTTCCATAACGGGGGAACCCAGGGTTCCCCCGTTGGCCCCCTCCTTAATGTCTCGGACGTCCCTACCCACAGAGGGCTGCGCTGGGGCGAAGCCCGGCTCCGCCCACAGGACACACAGAACAGCGCACGCCTTCAGACTCTGCCTCAAGAGGGCCGCTTGGTCCTTGCGTTGCCGAGCGAAACTCCCTGAGCTGCCGACGGCGACTACACAAGCTCCAGCTGTCGGTGGGCCTGCAGACCCGATACCGCCACGCCCACGAGCCTGAGCGCGCCCGGGCGGTCGTCCAGGGCGCGGTCCAGGTTTTCCGCTGCGAGCGCACCAATCCGCTCGGCGTCGTCGGTGGCGGCGGGCAGCGTCGTCGAGCGGCTGCGGATGGAGAAGTCGGGGTAGCGGAGCTTGGTGGTGACGGTGCGCGCGAAGAGGCCGGAGTCGGCGAGGTGTCTCGAGAGGCTGGCGGCCATCCGCTGCAGCTCGGCCTTCAGCCGTGAGCGGTCGCCGACGTCCTGGTCGAAGGTTTCCTCGTGGCTGATCGAGACGGTCTCGGAGGACGTCTCGAGCGGCCGCGGGTCGATCCCGCGCGCGCGGTCGTGGAGCAGCGCTCCGACCTTGCCCGGCAGAAGCCGCCGTACGCCGTCCTCGTCCAGGGCGGCGAGCGCACCGACGGTTTCGATCCCGGCTGCGTGGAGCTTCTCCTCCGCGCGCGGCCCGATACCCGGCAGCCGCCGGATGGGGAACGGTGCGAGGAAGGCCGCCTCCCGTCCGGGCGGCACCACGGTGAGCCCTCCGGGCTTGCGGCGGTCGCTCGCGACCTTGGCCACGACCTTGCACGTCGCGACTCCGAGGGACGCGGACAGGCTCGTCCGGCCGCGTACGGACGCCTGCACGGCCTCGGCGAGTGCCCGCGCGGCCAGGAAGTCGTCGGCGAGCCGTCCGAGGTCGAGATAGCCCTCGTCCATCCCCGTTCGCTCGACGGTGGGAATGACTTCGCGGATCGACGCCCAGACCGCGTCCGAGTACTCGCGGTACAGGCTCTTGCGCGGCCGCATGAAGACCGCGTGCGGACAGCGGCGCAGCGCCTCGGCGCAGCTCATGGCGGAGTGGATTCCGAACTGCCGCGCGACATAGTTCGCGGTCGCGACAACGCCGCGCCCGCGGGGATCTCCGCCCACCACCAGCGGCTTGGAGCGGAGGCTCGGCTCCTCCAGCTCCTCGACCGCGGCGAAGAATGCGTCCAGGTCGAGGTGCGCGAGAATCATCACACTCTCGTATCACACCCGTGTGCCGGTGCCCGCTAGCGTGGCTCGCATGACCAATCCGAAGACATCCACTCCCTGGGGCCCGGCTTCCCTGCTCGAAGAGGTGAGCGTCGCGCAGCGGGCGGGCGACAAGCGCTTCGCGTCGAGCGTGGAGCTGCTCGAGGCCAACGGAGGCGAGCGCCTCGTGCGCTTCTCCTACTCGACGAGCGGCTCCAAGCGCCGCGGCCCGGTCACCCTGCGCGCGCGCGACCTCGAACGTCTGAGGGAGGCGCTGGGACAGCACCCGGAGCTCTCCGCGGCGCTCGGCTTTTAGGGCTACGCCGGGACGGCAGCGCGTTCGCGAACGGCGTCGAGCATCGACTCGAGTATGAGGGCGCCGTCCGGCGAGCCGAGCAGCGGGTCGACTGCGTGCTCGGGGTGAGGCATGAGGCCCATCACGTTGCCCCCGCGATTGATGACGCCGGCCACGTCGCGCAGCGAGCCGTTCGGGTTGTCCTCGTAGCGGAGGAGGATCTGGCCGTTCTCCTCGAGCACGGAGACGAGCTCCTCGTCCGCGTACCAGCAGCCTTCGCCGTGCTTGACGGGGATGACCAGCCGCTGGCCGGAAGCGCAGCGGGAGGTGAAGGCGGTGTCCGCGCGCTCGACGCGTAGGGGGACGTCGCGGCACACGAAATCCAGCGAGACGTTGCCGCGCAGGATCCCCGGAAGGAGCCCCGCCTCGCAGAGGATCTGGAAGCCGTTGCAGATACCGAGCACGAGCCCTCCGCCCGCTGCGAACCGCGCGACGGCCTCCATTGCCGGCGAGAAGCGTGCGAGCGCGCCTGCGCGCAGGTAGTCGCCGTAGGAGAAGCCTCCGGGTAGCACGACTGCGCCGACGTCCGGCAACTCCTCGTCCGCGTGCCAAACGGGAACGGCCTGCGCGCCGAGGTTGTTCAAGGCGAGGACGGCGTCCCGGTCGTCCTGCGATCCGGGGAAGGTGATGACGGCAACCCGGGCGGGCCCGATTCTAGGCGTCATGGAGCTCGATCTCGTAGCTCTCGATCAGCGGGTTGGCAAGGAGCTTGTGGCACATCTCGTCGACGCTCGTCCGCGCCTCGTCCGGGCTGCCCTCGACCTCCAGGTCGATCAGGCGCCCCACGCGGGCGCCGCTGACCTCGAAGCCGAGCTTGCGCAGCGATCCCTCCACGGCCTCCCCCTGCGGATCGAGGATTCCGGCCTTCGGCCGGACGAGGACGGAAACCTTCACGTGAGCACGGCCTGCGGGTCGGCCGCGTACGACGAGAAGGGGATGCCGGTCAGCCGCTCGAATGCCTCGAGGTAGCGGCGGCGCGTGCCGGTGACCACCTTGTCCGGGAGCTCGGGGCCGGGATCCGTCTTGTCCCAGCCGAGGGACTCGGCGTAGTCGCGCACGTACTGCTTGTCGAATGACGGCTGACCGCGGCCGGACTGGAAGCCCTGGGCCGGCCAGAAGCGAGACGAGTCGGGCGTGAACACCTCGTCCCCCAGCACGACCTGTCCGCCGTCGTCCAGCCCGAATTCGAGCTTCGTGTCCGCCAGGATGATCCCGCGCTGCGTCGCGTAGTCCGAGACGAAGCGGTAGAGGCGGATCGACGCGTCCTTCAGCTCCTCGAACCGCTCCTCACCCACCAGCGCGACAGCTCCCTCGCGGTCGAGCGGCTCGTCGTGGCCGGTGTGCGCCTTCGTCGTCGGCGTGAAGATCGGCTCGGGGAGCTTCTCCGACTCTTTGAGGCCCTCGGGAAGCTGGATGCCGCAGACCTGTCCCGTCGCCTTGTAGTCCTTCCAGCCCGAGCCGGTGATGTAGCCACGCACGACGCATTCGATCGGGAGCATCTCGAGCTTGCGGCACTCGGTCGAGCGTCCGTCGTCACGGAGCGCAAGCAGGTGGTTGGGGACGATGTCCTCCGTCCGCGCGAACCAGAAGCCGGAGAGTCCCGTGAGCACCCGGCCCTTGTCCGGGATCTCGGTCGGGAGGACGACGTCGAACACCGAGATGCGGTCGCTCGCCACGAGCAGCAGGCGTTCGTCATCGAGGGCGAACAGCTCGCGGACCTTGCCGCTTCCAACGTGGAGCGTTGCTTCAGACATGTACGGGCGCCTCCTTTGGCTCGAGGTCACGGAGCCGCTCGAAGACGGCGTCCACGTGACGGACGGTGGAATCGAGGTCGATGACCGCGTCGAGGTCGACGCGGCCGGAGATGGTGCTGTCGGAGCGGACGAGCTCCTCGAAGTTCTGCTCCTCCTCCCAGGCGCGCATGGCGTGACCCTGGACGAGTCGGTACGCCTCGTCGCGCGCCAAGCCCGACTCGATCAGCGCAACCAGCAGCTGGTGGCTGAAGACGAGGCCGTGGCTCGCCTCGAGGTTGCGGCGCATGCGCTCGGGATAGACGACGAGCCCCTCGACGATCCAGCAGAAACGGTCGAGCATGTAGTCGAGAGCGAGGAACGCGTCCGGAATGACCACTCGCTCGGCGGAGGACTGGGAGATGTCGCGCTCGTGCCAGAGCGGGACGTTCTCGAATCCGACGACGGCGGTGGCCCGAACGACGCGGGCGAGCCCGCAGATCCGCTCGGCGACCTTGGGGTTCCGCTTGTGGGGCATCGCAGACGAGCCTTTCATCCCCTTGCCGAACGGCTCCTCCACCTCGCGGACCTCGGTGCGGGCCAGGTGGCGGATCTCGAGCGCGAAGCGCTCGAGTGACGTGGCGGCCAGCGCGAGCGCGGCAAGCAGGGCCGCATGGCGGTCGCGGGCGATCACCTGGGTCGAGAGCGGATCGGGCTCGAGGCCGAGCTGCTCGCAGGCGATGCGCTCCACCTCCGGCTCGAGCTGGGCATAGGTGCCGACCGTGCCGGACAGCTGCCCGACGCGGGTCTCGTCCAGCGCCCGCGAGAGCCGCGCGCGCGCGCGATCGAGCTCGAAGGCCCAGCCGGCGAGCTTCCATCCAAAGGTGATCGGCTCGGCGTGGATCCCGTGCGAGCGGCCGATCATGACCGTGCGCCGGTGCTCGTGGGCGCGCTTCAGGACGGCGGCGAGCGCCCGGTCGAGCCCTTCTCGGATCAATGCGCCGGCGTCCTGGATCTGCAGCGCGAGGCCGGTGTCGACGACGTCCGAGGACGTGAGCCCGAAGTGCACCCACCGTCCCTCCGGGCCGAGCTGCTCGGCCACCGCGTCGACGAAGGCGGCTGTGTCGTGGTCGGTGATCTTCTCTATTTCGGCCACGCGCTCGGGCGTGGGCACGGTGACGTCCCGGCGGATCGCGCGCACGTCGTCCTCGGGGATCTGGCCGATGCGGGCCCAGCCCTCGAGCGCCGCGAGCTCGACGTCGAGCCAGCGCTGGAGCTTGCTTTCCTCCGACCAGATCCTCGCCATGGCCGGTCGGGAGTAGCGAGGAATCACGGGACCGATTCTAGATTCAGGACCTGCCGCCGCGGGTAGAGGCTAGTGGTGGCGAAAGTCGAGGAGAAAATCCAGCACGAGGTCGAGGAGGTCGCCGAGGGGCGGGACGAGTTCACGCCGTTCAAGGCGCTGTTCGGGGTGTGGCTGATCGTCGCCGTCGTCGCGGGGTTCCTGATCGTGGTCGGCGTCCTCATCTGGGCGCTGGTGAGCTAGCCACAGAAGTCCCGCGCGACTGACAGCAACACCTCGGCGCAGCGCTCGACCGAGGCCACGTCGACCCACTCGACCGCGGCGTGCGCGCCCTCGCCGTGCGGGCCGAAGACGACGGTGGGGACGCCCGACGCGGCGACGAGCGCCGCATCCGTCCAGAAAGGAACGCCGATCAGGTCGGTGCCCGCGTGACCGTGGACGAGCTGGACGATCTCTTCCTCCTCGGCCACCTCGAACGGCCGGCGCGAGACGCCGAGCCTGTGCGCGGAGTCCCCTGCGATCGCCACCAGCTCGCGCTCGACGTCTTCGAGCGAGTCGTCCGGAAGCGTGCGCCGCTCGCCTGTGAGCAGGCAACGCTCCGGATAGCTGGAGAACTCCTGCCCGCCGACGATCAGCGAGGCGTGGACGGAGCCGCTGCCGAGCAGCCGGTGCGTCGGGCTCGCGAGCAGACGCGAAGCCAGCTCGTCCAGCCGCGTGAGGACGGGCGCCATGCGTACGATCGCGTCCTCGCCGAGGTCGGGCCGGGAGCCGTGCGCGGCGCGGCCGCGCGTCTCGATCTCGAAGCCGGCGAAGCCCTTGTGCGCGATCGCGACGTCGAGCTCGGTCGGCTCGGCCACCACGGCGGCGTCGAACCGGCGCCCCGACGCGACGAGCGACTCGGTGCCGATGCTCGCGACCTCCTCGTCCGCGACCGCCGCGACGACCACGTCGCCGCGCAACGCCAGCCGCTTCGCCTCGGCCGCGACCACCAGGATCGCGGCCAGGCTCCCCTTCATGTCGTACGAGCCGCGGCCGTACAGGCGCCCGTCCTCGACGCGGGCGTCGAACGGCGCCTCCATCGTGTCGACGCCGACGGTGTCCATGTGCGCGTTCAGCAGGAGGGCCCGCCCGCCGCCGGACCCGCGCGCGGTCGCGATCACGTTCGGCCGGCCGGGCGCCGCTTCCTCGACCTCGACGTCAAGCCCGGCGCGCTCCGCCCACTCGGCGACGTAGCCCGCGAGCTCGGCCTCTCCGGCTGCGCCGGGAATCAGATCCGGGTTGATGGAGTCGATCTCGACGAGCCCTTTGACGAGCTCGACGAGATCGCTCATGCCGCGAGAATCCGTGCCGCGAGCGCGGCCGCGTTCTTTGCGTTGTCGACACCGACGCAGGCGACGGGGACGCCGGGAGGCATCTGCACGATCGAGAGGAGCGCGTCGAGCCCGTCGAGAAGGCTCTTGGACGAGCGCAGCGGCACACCGATGACCGGCAGGTCCGTGTGCGCGGCCGCGACGCCCGGCAGCGCGGCGGCAAGCCCGGCGCCGGCGATGATCACCCGCACGCCCCTGTCGCGTGCGCCGCGGCAGTACTCGGCGACCGCGTCCGGCGTCCGGTGCGCCGAGCGGACTTCGAGCTCGGTCGCGATCCCGCGCGACTCGAGCTCGTCCAGCGCGGGCTTCATCCTCTCGATGTCCGATTCCGATCCGACCAAGATCCCTACGACAGCATCAGCCAACGTGTGCCCCCTCCTCGACGTTCCGTGCGATGTCCGTACGGTACCGCGCCCCTTCGAAATGAATCCGCTCGACGCCGGCGTAGGCGCGCTCGCGCGCCTCGGCCACCGTGGGGCCGGTGCCGGTGACGCTCAGGATGCGGCCGCCGTTCGTGACCAGGCGGCCGTCACGCAGGGCCGTGCCGGCGTGAAAGACGAGCGCGCCGCCGGCTTCGGCGTCCTCGATTCCCTCGATCGGCGTGCCGCTGTCGCCCTTCTCCGGGTACGTGGCCGCGGCCAGCGCTACCGCCACCGCGGCGTCGCTTCCCTCGGGTAGCGTGACGCCGTCGAGGTCTCCGCTCGCCGCGGCGACGAGCGCGGGAAGGAGGTCGCCGTCGAGCCCCGGAAGGACCACCTGCGCCTCGGGGTCGCCGAAGCGGCAGTTGTACTCGAGGATGCGCGGCCCGTCGTCGGTGAGGATGGCCCCGCCGTACAGGCAGCCGACGAACGGCGTGCCTCGCCGGGCGAGCTCCTCCACCAGGGGCCTGAGAAGGGAATCGACGAGATCGGGCGCGCCGGGAACGGGCGAGAAGCAGCCCATGCCGCCTGTATTCGGCCCGGTGTCGCCGTCGCCGACGCGGCTGTAGTCGCGCGCGCTCGGAAGGGGGAGGAGGTCGGCGCCGGCGACGAGGGCGAATACCGAGAGCTCGGGGCCGCTCAGGAGCTCCTCGATGACCGTGTGGTCGCCCAGTGCGGCGGCAGCCCGGAGCGCGCTGTCGAGCTCTTTCTGCGTCTCGCAGATCCACACGCCTTTGCCGGCCGCGAGGCCGTCCGCCTTGACGACGCACGGGGTGCGGGCGACGGCGAGGACGCCCGCGTGCGGGACGCCCGCGGCGGCCATGACCTCCTTGGCGAACGACTTGGATCCTTCGATTTGCGCCGCCTCCCTGCCGGGGCCGAAGACCTTGATGCCGGCGTGGCGCAGATGGTCGGCGAGGCCCGCGACGAGCGGCGCCTCCGGACCGACGACGACGAGGTCGATCTCCAGCTCGCGGGCGAGGGCGAGGAGCCCTTCGGCGTCCTCCGCCCGCACCGGATGGCAGTCCGCAAGAGCGGCCATTCCAGGGTTTCCGGGCGCGCAATGCAGCTCCTCCAGCTCGGGGCTCCGGGCGATCTTCCAGGTGAGCGCGTGCTCGCGACCGCCCGATCCGACGACGAGAACCCTCACGCGCCTGACTCTAACGTGGTTTGAGCGGCCGTCCTTTCGCGCATAGATGCCCCATGGTCATGGAGACACCCGACCCCGGTCTGGACCGCCACGAGTGGGAAAGCGAGCTTGCTTCGCTCGAGGACGGTCTGCGCGATTCGCCGGCCGACGCGCTGCCCGAGCTGGCGGATCTCGTCGGACGGATGCTCCAGGAGCGCGGCTTCGACCTCGACGACCCAGTCGCCCGCGAGGGAGAGGAGCGCGAGGTCGTGGCGCAGTTCCAGGCCTCGCGCGCGGTGGCGGACAGGGTGGACAGGGACGAGGACGTCGACCCCGGCGACGTTGCCGACGCGATCAACGGGCTGCGCGAGCTCTTCGACTCCGTGATCGCCGAGCGCGAGTCGCCCTAGTGGTTTGGCCGGTAACGTTGCCCGGTTCCTGGGCCGCGAGCACCAAGCCAGGCAAGGACGCAGGGAGCGGGCGGGCTGGTTAGCCCGTCCGCGACCGAGGACGCCGCATGGCGCAGCGTGATCGTGGGCCAGGGGCCAGGCGGACGTTGCCGGTCAGACCACTAGCTCAGCTGGCGACTGCTTCCACGTCGCGCGCGGACAGCACGCGTGCCCGCTCCGCACCGGTCCCGATCAGCGAGACCTCGACAGCGAGCTGCTCCTCGACGAACGCGACGTATTCGCGCGCGGCACCGGGCAGGTCGGCGAGGCTCGCAACTCCGTCGAGCGGCTCCTGCCAGCCCGGCAGCGTCTCGTACACCGGCCGGCAGTGGTGGAAGTCGCTCTGGTGCGCCGGGAACTCCTCGGTCTCGGTGCCGTCCGGGAGCAGGTAGCGCACGCAGACGGGCAGCGCGGAGAAGGCGGAGAGGACGTCGAGTTTCGTGAGGGCCAGCGACGTGATGCCGTTCAGGCGGACGGCGTAGCGCAGCCCGACCAGGTCGAGCCAGCCGCAGCGGCGGGTCCGGCCCGTGACGGTGCCGACCTCGCCGCCGAGCTCCTGGAGCCTGTCCTGGTCAGGCCCTTCGATCTCCGTCGGGAACGGCCCCGCGCCGACGCGGGTCACATAGGCCTTCGCAACGCCGATGACCGAGTCGATGCGCGTCGGTCCGATGCCCGTCCCCACGGCAGCACCGCCCGCGACAGTTGGGGACGAGGTGACGAACGGATACGTGCCGTGATCGAGGTCGAGCAGCGTGCCGTGAGCCCCGTCGAAGATGACGCGCTTGCCGTCCTTCAGCGCTCGGTCGACTATCAGCGACGTGTCGGCGATCATCGGGCGCAGCCGCTCGGCGTAGCCCTCGTAGCGCTCGAGCACGCCTGCCAGCTCGAGTGGCTCCGTACCGTAGACACGCTCGAGCCAGATGTTCTTCTCTGCGAGTGCGACCTCGATCTTCTGCGTGAGGATCTTCGGGTCGAGCAGGTCCTGGACGCGGATCCCGAGCCGGTACGCCTTGTCCGCGTACGTCGGGCCGATCCCGCGGTGGGTTGTCCCGATCTTCAGCTTCCCCAGGCGGCGTTCACCCGCCTGGTCGATGAGCGGATGCCACGGCATGACCAGGTGCGCGTTCCCCGAGAGCCGGACGAGCTCGGTGGAGACGCCACGCGACTCGAGGTCGTTCAGCTCGTCGATCATGACCTGCGGGTCGACCACGCAGCCGGCGCCGATGATGCACTCCTTGCCGCGGATGATCCCGGATGGAATGTGCTTGAGCTTGTAGGTCTCGCCGTCGGCCACGATGGTGTGGCCGGCGTTGGGACCGCCGTTGTAGCGGCAGACGAGGTCGGAGTGCTGCGCCAGCAGGTCGACGATCTTCCCCTTCCCTTCGTCGCCCCACTGCGCGCCGACGATCACGGTCGCAGGCACGTTCTGCAGTGTGCCTTACGCGGCGGCCGCTCGGGTTCCCTTCGGCTGATTCATCGACACAAGGTTCCGGCCGGAGGGGGCCCGAACGGCCGTCACGCTGCAGTGCGGCCAACGCGGCGCACGGAGATGCGGTGGCCGCGGTGGCAGCGCGTGAAGCCGACGTCGGCCTCGCTGCGCAAGTGTCCCTCGACCTTCGCCGCGCGGTAGGCATAGGCTCCGACCTGCGGCTCCGGCGACGAGAGGCATTCCTCGCAGAGACAGGTGAAGCTGGTCACTCCGGCGCGCACCCAGATGACCTGCCGGTCGTTCACGGCATCGCCGCCAGGTCGGTGAACTTGGTGTAGCGGCGGAGGAACGAAAGCTTGACCGAGTCCGTGGGACCGTTTCGGTGCTTGGCCAGATGGATCTCGGCGAGGCCCTGCTGGTCGGATTCGTCGTTGTAGTACTCGTCGCGGTAGATGAAGATCACGAGGTCCGCGTCCTGCTCCAGGCTGTTATGGGCGAACACGCCGTTCGCGATGAAGTTGTGCGTCCCCGCTACCGTTGCGTCGAAGGTCGGAATCCTGCCAAGAGGCTCGATCTCCACGACCTCGTCCCAGAAGACGTCCGACGTTCCGAGCGCGACGAGTTCGTCTGAGCCTGTTATCTCGCCGATCCGCGCGAGGCGGTCACGAGAGAAGCGCCGCGGCCGCTGGGCGGATCCCAGGAGGTAGCTACCGCAGTAGCGCTCTTCAAGCGCCGTGGCCAGCGCACGATGCGTCACGCCACGTGCCGATGCCGCCAGCTTGACCTCTCGCGCGACTTCCCATGGAACGAGGTCCACGTTTGGATTCGCATCGACATTCGCAAGGATCCGTAGTGCCTCCAGAACGACCTCACCGCGTCGGCCATGACATGCAACGACGCTCAGAAATCGCTCCTGTGCTTCCTTGCCCTGGACGCGGACGTGCCAATTGTCGGAGTAGCCAGCCTTTCTCGAGCGCGAGACCGCAGAGCGGATATTCAGGCGAAGAAGCAGGCGGCGAACGCCGTCCGCCAGGCGACGGCTCGTCGTCGCGTAGTAGGTCCGCACGTAGGGGCTGCGCCCGTTCCGGCTGAGAGTGATCGACCCATCTGTCGCCCAGAGGTGGTGCAAGAACAAGGCGATCTGATCGTCTGGCGCCGCGAAAACCGACTCGGGTACGAACTTGTTGTGCGACCGTGATCCCCACAAGCCGAAGGGCTCGAGCCAGTCGCGCACCGGGTGCCGGCGCCCATGAGTGAGGCGATGCGGACTCGGTAGCCAGAGGAGCCAGGTTCGACCTTGACGCCGCCCCCGCACGTCTATCCCGAACAGCCGGCGGGAAACATCTTCGACGACGGCCTTGTTCTGCGGATCCGCGGTCGCGTATTTCACCCCGTTAGGACCGATTGATCCGTCGCCGAGGAGATGGGCGAGCAGGATGAGCTCGTCATCTGGCCACGGCTCAGGGTTCGCGGGCGCCGGGATGCGGCGCGGCGTCGCGACGAAATCGCCCGCCTCCAACTCGTCGAGCCGCGACCAGCCCCCGATCGTCCGGAATGGATGGTTCGCCGTCGCGTCCACTTCGTATCCGGAGCGCAAGCGAAGCCGAAACACCGGCCGCACGCCCGACGGGAACGCTCGGAGAAGATGTCGAGGGACGACTCGCCAATTTTCGTCGAGGGTCCAGACGAGCGGTTGTTCCTGGCTCAGCACCAACTCCCCAAGCGTCACCTCGGTTCCGTCCGCACGCATCAGTCGCGTACTGGCCGGCATGCACCCGCTCTCGCGGAGGTCGGAGAGGATCGGCCGCTTGTCATGCCGCTGTTCCACGGCGCGCGACAGCTGTGAGAGTGCCACCACCGGCACGTCGAGGTCGCGCGCGAGGATCTTCAGCGAGCGTGAGATCTGCGACACCTCCTGCACGCGGTTCTCGACCGACGCGCCCGACGTCATGAGCTGCAAGTAGTCGACGATGACCAGCCCGAGGTTCGGCTCCTTCGACTTCAGGCGCCGCGCCTTCGAGCGGATCTCCATCATCGTGATCGACGCGGCGTCGTCCACGTAGATCGGCGCCTTCATCAACGTGTCGCAAGCGGTGGTCAGCCGCGGCCAGTCGTCGGCGGCGAGCTTCCCCGAGCGAAGGCGGTTGGACTCGACCTTCGCCTCGCTGCACATCAGCCGCTGCGTGACCTCCGCCTTCGACATCTCCAGCGTGAAGAGCGCCACGGGGCGCTCGTGCCGGACGGCGAGGTTCGCGGCGATCCCGAGCGCGAACGCGGACTTCCCCATGCTCGGCCGCGCCGCGACGATGATCAGGTTCCCCTCCTGGAAGCCCGACGTCATCTTGTCCAGCTCGCGGAAGCCGGAGGGGACGCCAGTGACATCCTCGCCCGCCTCGTACAGCTTGGTGATCCGCTCGAAGCTCTCCTTCAGCAGCGCCTCGATGTGGCTGAACTCGGTCGTGACGCGCTGCTGCGAGAGGTCGAAGATGATCTGCTCGGCGCGGTCGACAAGATCCTGCGTCTCACCCGGGCGGTCCCAGCCGAGCTGCGCGATCTGGCCCCCCGCGCGGATCAGCCCGCGCAGCGTGGCGAGCTCGTGAACGATCCGGGCGTAGTGGCCGGCGTTTGCCGTCGCGGGGACGAGAGACGCGAGCTCCTGGACGCGCTGCCGACCGCCGACCTCCTCCAGCTGGCTTCGCTCTTCGAGAGCGTCGACGAGCGTGATTGCGTCGACCGGCTCGCTCTGCCCGTACAGCTCGAGCGCCGCGCGGTAGATCTTTGCGTGGCTCTCACGGTAGAAGTCACCTGCGTCCAGGATCTCGCTCACGGCGCCGATCGCGCCGGGGGAGAGCATCATCGCGCCGAGGACGGACTCTTCGGCCTCCAGGTTTTGGGGAGGGACGGGTGCGGCATCGCGGAGGGGGGTGACCTGCGCCACGCGGCCACTCAACTCGATTGCGGCACAGGCGTCAACGACACGCCGGGTGTGGGCCGTTTGCAGGGCAAAGGAAACATATGTTCGTGAAGTATCCACAGGCGGGCGGACGACTGTCCCCAGGGGTCCGCGCCGCGAATCTCGCAAAGTGCGGAAACTTCGTGCCTGCTCTCCACAGACCTGTGGAGAGCGCTGTGGAGAGACCTATTCGGGCTCGGCGGCGACCGGCGCGGCCTCGGCGACCGGCTCGGCCTCGACCTCGGTCGCGGCGACCGGCTCGGCCTCGGCAACCGGCTCGGCCTCGACCTCGACCTCGGTCTCGGCGGCCGGTTCGGGCTCGACGGCCGGCTCGGCCTCGGTAGCCGGCTGCTCACCCACTACCGGCTCCGGAGCGGATTCCTCGGACGGTGCCGCTGCCTCCTCAGCTTGGGGCTCCGGCTCGGGCGGAAGCTCGCCTCCCTCGGGAACGACCAGCACCTGGAGCGGGACGATCACGTCGGTGAAGAGCTCCACGGGGACCTCGTGCCGGCCGATCCGCTTGATCGGGTCGTGCAGGTCGATCTTGCGGCGGTCGACGCGGATGCGCTTGCCGTTCCAGAGCTCTTCGGCGATGTCCGTCGCGGTCACCGAGCCGAACAGTGTCCCCGCCGGGCCTGCCTTCATCTCGAACCGCAGCGCGGCGTCCTCGAGCGCTTGCGCGGTCTCCTGCGCTTGCTCGACCGACTGCGCTTCGTGGCGCGCCCGCAGCTCCTGGTGGCGCTGCAGCTCGGCCAGGCGGCCGGCCGTGGCCGGCTCGGCCAGACGGCGGGGGAGAAGGTAGTTACGCGCGTACCCCCGCGCGACGTTCACCACCTCGCCCTTGAGGCCGACCTTGTCGACGTCCTGGAGGAGGATGACGTCCATCTATCCAGAGACGTAGGGCAGGAGAGCCATCTCGCGCGCCCGCTTGATCGCGACCGCGACCTGACGCTGATGCCGGCGGCAGGCGCCGGTGGTCCTGCGCGAGCGGATCTTTCCCTTCTCGGAGAGGTAGCGGCGGAGCTGGTTGTAGTTCTTGTAGTCCACTTCCTCGACGCCCTCACGGCAGAAGAAGCAGTTCCGGCGCCGGCCTGCGAACTCTCTCGCCTGGCTTCCGCGCCTGCCTCGCTGCTGCCGCTGTTCTCCTCGCTTCTCGGCCATCAGAACGGGATGTCGTCGTCGGCGGGACCGCTGCCGAAGTCGCTCTTGTCGGAGGCCGCGCCCGCGGGCACGAACTGCGCCTCGTCGCCGCCCGTCTCGCCTCGGCCGCCCAGGAACTGGACGGAGTCGGCCACGATCTCGACTGCCTGGCGCTTCGTGCCGTCCTGCGCCTCCCACTCGCGCCACTCGAGGCGCCCGTCGACGGCCACGGGGCGGCCTTTGGAGAGGTACTGGGCGCAGTTCTCGCCCTGGTTCCCCCAGACCGTGATGTCGAAGTAGTTCGGCTTCTCGCCCCACTCGCCGGTGGCCGAGTCCTTGCGGCGCGTGTTCACCGCGATGCGCAGGCTGCAAACCGCGGTTCCGCTCGGCGTGTGCCGCAGCTCGGGGTCGCGCGTCAGATTGCCGACGAGGACGACGCGGTTGATGTTGGCTGCCATGGGTACTCCCTTCCTAGAACGTGTGTTCGTGCAATGCTAGCCGGCTTCCTGGACGACTTCGGGCTCCGGCTCGGGCTCCGCCGGGGCGCTGTTCTGCACCTCGGGCGGGGCCTCCGGCTGCGCCGCGGCGCTCTCCTGCGCCTCGGGAACGGCCTCGGGCTCGGGCTGCGCCTGTGGCGCCGCGGCGGTGCTCTTAGGACGGCGCACTGCTATGTGTCGTAGGACGCCGTCGGTGATGCGCAGGATGCGCGTGATCTCGTCCAGCACCTCCGGCGCGCTCGAGAACAGAAGCAGGTGGTAGAAGCCCTCCGGCTTGTGGTCGATCTCGTAGGCGAGCTTGCGCCGGCCCCAGACATCGTGACGGTCCCAGTCGCCTTCGCCGCGCTCGACAGTCTCGCGGATGCGCGTGACGACCTCGTTCTGCCGGTCCTCGGACGCGTCCGGGTCGAGCAGCAGCAGGATTTCGTATTCGGTCACGGTTCCCGATCAGCTCCCTTCGGTCTGGTCGGCTCCGCCGGGTCGTCGCCGCTCGGGTGGCACGGCGAACAGGCAGAGCAGGAAGTCGGGCCATAGTAGCATCGGCTTCATGCGACGCCGGAAGCTCCTGATCGGCGGTGGGATCGCCGTTGCGGGCGGTGCTCTCTACCGCAAGTTGCGCCGGACAAAGCCGCCTGCGGAGCCCGATCCCGCGTCGGAATTGCGCCAAAAGCTGGACGAATCGCGCGCGATCACGCAGGAACGAGACGAATTCGAGGCGGGGGAGGTTCCGGTCGACCAGGCCGAGCCGGGAGTCGACGAGCGCAGGCGCGACGTGCACGAGCAGGCGAAGGCGTCGATCGAGGAGATGCGGGAGCCGAAAGACCTCTAGGCGCGCAGCGAACGGTCCATCCCGTTGGAGGATTCCCTCCGCATTGTTCGAACGAGGTGGGGGTCTCTTTTGACGATTTCTCACCGCCTGCGCTTGCTCGTCCTTGCATCCGCCACGGCCTGTGGCGCGATCGCCTGGGCGGGGCCGGCCGCGGCGAAGACCCAGCGAGTGACACTGCAGGGAACGGTTCTCGTCAAGCACGCAGACGTCTTCCGCAAGGACCTGGCCGAGTACTGGTACACGCTGAAGACGAAGAAAGGCCCCGTGAAGCTCTCCTTCTGGGGACAGGGCCCGACGTATCTCGGCGGCTCGCGGGTGATCGTGCACGGCACGCGTGCGAAGAAGGGCGGGATGGTGCATGTTCCCGCGGGCGGCGTCCGCGTCCTGGCCACCCATCGGAAGGCCGAGGCGAGGGAGGCCCTTGGAACGCAGAGGCTGGCGGTCTTCCTCCTCAACTTCCAGAACGACAGGAGTCAGCCCTGGACGACCGATTTCGTCCGCGCGAAGTACTTCACCTCGCCGGACTCGATGGCCGCCTACTACCACGAGCAGTCGTTCGGGAAGACCACGATCACCGGAGACGTGCTCGGCTGGTACACGCTCCCGACCACGAACGAGAGCTGTGACCCGAACGGGTTCACGACGATGGCCAATGCCATGGCGCGGGCCGCCGGCGTCGATCTCGGCCAATACACCCAGTACCAGTACGTGATCGGGCCGGGCGCTCCGTGCGGCTGGGCGGGCCTCGCCTACGTCCCGGGAACCGTCTCGTGGGTGAACGGGACGATTCAGCTGCGCGTCATCTCCCACGAGTACGGCCACAACCTGGGCGTCCACCACGCGAGCTCGCTCGACTGCCGCGACCCCGGCGGCCAGCGCGTCGCCTTGTCGGTGAACAACCTCTGCGGCGCCAGCGAGTACGGCGACCCCTACGACGTGATGGGCATCGGCCAGACGAACCACATGAACAACTTCCACAAGGGGCAGCTCGAATGGTTCGCCCCGGGGAACATGCTCACGGTCACGCAGCCCGGCACCTACTCGCTCGCGCCGATGGAGCAGCCGAGCTCGGGCGTCCAGCTGATTCGGATCCTGCGCAACGCCGCACCGTTCCCGTACTACTTCTATCTCGAGTACAGGCAGTCGTTCTCGATCTTCGACACGTTCGCGCCGACGGATCCCGAGGTCAACGGCGTCGGAGTGCGCATCGCCCCCGATCTGGGGAACATCAGCCAGTCGTACCTGATCGACACCACGCCGTGGACGTTCTCATACGCCGATTCCGCGCTCCGTCTCGGGGAGACCGTGATCGACCCGGTCAGCGGCGTCTCGATCAAGACCATGAGCGTGTCGCCGACGGGCGCCACGGTGAACGTCCAGTTCGGCGGCACGCCTCCACCTCCACCTCCCCTCCGCCGCCTCCTCCGCCTCCGCCGCCTCCGCCTCCGCCGCCTCCGCCGCCTCCGCCGCCTCCGCCTCCGCCTCCGCCGCCTCCGCCTCCGCCTCCTCCGCCGCCTCCGCCTCCGCCGCCCCCGCCAGGGGACCCGCCGACGGCTCCCGGAAACCTCACCGGCACGGCGCTCACCAACCCGCTCCGCGCGTACCTGACCTGGAACGCGTCCACCGGCAACACCGCCATCGCGGGCTATCGGATCTACAAGGACGGCGTCCTGCAGGGCACGGTCGGGACGCTGAGCTACACGGACATCGCCGTCGGCAACGGCAGGTACCAGTACTTCCTGCGCGCGGTCGACACCGCGGGTCGCCAGTCGGTGGAGTCGAACACCGTCACGGTCACTTTTGGCGCGCCGCCGCCTCCCCCGCCGCCGCCGCCCCCTCCGCCGCCCCCTCCGCCCCCTCCGCCCCCTCCGCCCCCTCCGCCCCCTCCGCCCCCTCCGCCTCCGCCGCCTCCTCCGCCGCCTCCGCCGCCTCCGCCGCCCCCGCCGCCGCCGCCCCCACACGCCGCCACGCCCGCGTCGGTGAGCGTCCTGACCGGCACGACCAAGTCCGGGAACGTGGGCAGCCTGGCGGCGGACGACGAGAGCTATTTCGTGGTGTCCGCGCTCAGCTCGAGCGCGCAGTGGTCGGCGAGCTTCACCGGACTGCCCTCCAGCGTGGGCAGCCTGACCGTCACGTACGACGGCCACGCGACCGCGCCTTGTACGCAGAACGTGAGCCTCTGGAACTGGTACTACAACGCCTGGGTCCCGATCTCCCACACGACGGCAGGGCCGTCGGACACGACGCTCACGCTGCAGTCGGGGGGCCTGCTCGCCGACTATCTCTTCCTGGGCGAGCTACGCGTGAGCGTCCAGTGCTTCCGCTCGGACTCGGCCGCATTCGATCTCGTCGCCGACCTGGCGAAGATCGCCTGGTCGTGACGCGCTAGACGCCTTAAGCCCTGACGGGCTCGTCGAAGGTCATCATCCGCTTGAACTCCGCGAAGCGCGCGGCGACCTCCTCGTCGGTGAGCCGCTGGACGCGCTCGGTGCCGAAGTCCTCGACCGCGAACGACGCTAGGACGGAGCCGTACACCGCAGCGGCGCGGAACGCGTTGTCCGACAGGTCCGGCTCGGCCAGCGAATCGAGGTAGCCGAAGCAGCCGCCGGCAAAGGAGTCCCCGGCCCCGGTGGGGTCGATGACCGTTTCGAGGGGATAGGCCGGGATGGAGAAGTAGCCCTCCTCGGTGAACATGCACGCGCCGTACGGCCCTTGCTTCACCAGCGCGACGCGCGGCCCGAGGTCGCGGAGCTCGCGTGCCGCGCGGGCCAGGTTCGGCTCTCCGGTCAGCATGCGCAGCTCGGCGTCGTTCAGCGTCACGACGTCCACCTCGCGCATCGTCTCGATGAGTGAGTCGCGGGCGGACTCGATCCAGAAGTTCATCGAGTCGAGGCCGACGAGCGTCGCGTCGGGGCACTGGCGCCGCACGCGGCGCTGCAGGTCGGGCTGGATGTTCGCCAGGAAGAGGGTGGTGGCCGCAGCGGCTTGCTCGGACAGCCGGGGATCGAAGTCGGCGAAGACGTTCAGCTGCGTGTCGAGCGTGTGCGCGACCGTCATGTCGTCCTCGTAGCGGCCCGACCAGAGGAACGAGCGTGCGCCGGAAACACGCTCGAGATCGTCGACGTTGATCCGGCGCTCCGCGAACACGGCCAGCTCGTCCTCGCCGAAGTCGTCGCCGACGACGCCGACCACGGAGACGCCGGTGAAGAAGCTCGCGGCGAGCGAGAAGTGGGTCGCCGCCCCGCCGAGCACCCCTTCGCGCTTGCCGAACGGGGTCTCGAGCGAGTCGAAGGCGACGGATCCGACGACCGTGACGGACATTGCGGACGGGGATACTACGGGCTGTGACCTGGCACTACGGCGTGATCGCCCGTCACTGGGCGGAGTTCAACACCGAAGGGACGAGCTCGTCCTGATGCTCGAGCGGGCCGGGTTTCGAGACGTGACCGTCCGCGCCGGCTACGACGACGTGGAGGCGACGCCGGACAGCGACTTCCTCGTCTTCAGCGCGACGAAGTAGCCGCGGCGGCGACCTCGTCGAAGTCCGCCCCGCGGCCGACAGCGACTCCGACCATGTAGGCGAGCAGCGGCGCGTTGGTACGTTCGCCGCTCTCGTGCGCGGCGATCCTCGCGAGGTCGAGCAGCTCCTTCACCGTCCCGTCGTCGAGATCGAATTCTTCCGGCGGGATGCCGGCAATCTTCGCAAGCGCCTGCCGCGCCGAATCGAGCCAGGGATCCATTCGAGGGAGTCTACGATCCGAGGTCCTTGCGGAACGACTCGACGACCGCGGTGTCTTCAAACCCGAGCTTGTGGTTGACGGCGAGCATCGGGGCGTTGTCGATGTCGTTGCTCGTGAGGATCCGGGTGATGCCGAGGCTCGCCGCCCGCCGCGCCGACTCGGTCTTCGCGAGAGTCGCGAGGCCGCGGCCACGGCGATCGCGGCGGGTCGCGGCCATCAGCGCCTCGGCTCTATGGCCGGTGCGATCCGAGTAAAGCCACGCGAGCGCGACGGGCTCGTCGTCTTCGAACACGACGACGCTCGCGTCCAGGTCGATCAGGGGCGACTCGATCGTCTCGCTTCGCCACTCGCTGAGCGTCCACGGCGGACGCGGCGTCGCCGAGGGAACGTCTGCGCGAGCTTCGCCGTAGAGACGGAAGAGCTCCTCGGCGTGCTGCAAGGCTTCGCCGAGCGGTAGGACTCGAATTCCGGCCGCAAGCGGTGGAGGCGGCGCAACGGTACGGGGATCGAGCTCGGAATTCCGGACCACGTTCGCGAGCTCGAAGCCGCGCGCGAGGAGAAAGCGACGACCCTCCTCGTCGTTCGGTGCCGTGGTGAGCCGGCTGGCCGACAGAGTGCGAAGCCGTGCCTCGATCCGCTCGTAGAGCCGAGCGCCGAGCCCGCGCTTGCGCTGCGGTCGCTCGACGCCGATCCAGAACCAGCCGTCTCCCGACGAGTAGATCCCGGACGGCGCCCATGCGACGACCCGGCCCTCGAGCTCCGCGACCAGCCTCTCCGTCGTCGGCTCCGGCTCGCGCTCGAGCAGCATCCGCAACGACGCGTCCGTCGCCAGTTGGTCGCGGTCGATCTCACGGCCCAAGCGGACGATCGACGACGCATCCGCGACGCGGGCTCTGCGGATGGCTCCGTCCATGGAGGCCGAGATTGTACGATTGCGGAAACCGGGGAGCCCCTGCCGAGGGGCTGAGAGAGCGCTTCCTAGCGCGTACCCGTCGAACCTGATCCGGGTCATGCCGGCGAAGGGAGGGCAGTGGAAGCAGTCGCAGAGCGCAGGGCCTTCACCACCGGCGCGATCTCGCTGGCCGGCGTCGTCCGCGTCCTGGGCGGCAAGGCGGTGCTGGACGGGGTCGACCTGGACGTCGCGCCGAACGAGCGGCTCGGGATCGTCGGCCGCAGCGGAACCGGCAAGTCCACGCTGCTCTCGCTCGTCGCCGGGCTGGACGAGCCCGACCATGGCGTCGTCCGGGTGGCGGGCCGTGAGACGGCGCCGGGCCGCCTCGAGCACTGCGCCATGATGCCGCAGGGCGAGTCGCTGCTCCCGTGGCGCACGGCGCTGGACAACGCCGCCATCGCACTCGAGAACGCGGGAACGAGCCGCGCCGACGCACGCGCGGAGGCGCACCCGCTCTTCGCCCGCTTCGGCCTGGAGGGGGCGGAGGGCTTGCGCCCTTCTCGTCTCTCCGCCGGCATGTGCCAGCGCGTCGCCTTCCTGCGCACGCTCCTCGCCCGCAAGGACGTGCTCCTGCTCGACGAGCCCTTCGGCGCGTTGGACGCCATCACTCGCGCGGAGCTGCAGGAGTGGCTGGCGGGCGCACTGGCGGACGAGCCGCAGACCGTGCTCCTGGTGACGCACGACATCGAGGAGGCGCTGCTCCTTTGCGACCGCCTCGCCGTCCTGGCGCACGGACGGATCGCGACGGTGCTCGACGTGGACGTGGAACGTGACGTCGCGGATCCCGGCTTCGTCGAGCTGCGCAAGCGGGCGCTGGAGGCGCTCGAGTGAGGAAGTGGCTTCCGCCCCTCCTGCTGCTGCTCGCGCTCATCGGCCTGTGGGAGGTCTTCGTGCGCGCCGCCGACGTCCAGGACTACCTGTTCCCCGCCCCGTCGGCCGTCGCCGCGGCGCTGCGCGACGACGCGGGCGTTCTCGGGGACGCGACCCTCGTCACAGCGCGGGAGATGCTGCTCGGGTATCTGCTGGCGGTGATCGTGGGGCTCGGCTCCGCAGTGGCGCTCCACTTCTCGAGCCTCCTGCGCCGTGCGCTGCTGCCGCTCCTCGTGGTCTCCCAGACCGTCCCGACCGTCGTGCTCGCGCCGATCCTCGCCATCCTGCTCGGCTACGGCATCGGTCCGAAGCTGGTCGTGGTCGCGATCGTGTGCTTCTTCCCGATCGTCGTGAACGCGGTGGACGGGCTGCGCGCGACCGACCCGGAGCTGATCCGGATGATGAAGACGCTGCACGGGACGCGCTGGGGTATTTTCCGCCGCGTCGAGTTCCCGGGGGCCCTCCCGATGATCTTCTCCGGCGCGCGCATCGCGGCCACCTATGCCGCGGTCGGAGCGGTCTTCGGCGAGTGGGCCGGATCCTCGGAGGGGCTCGGCTTCGTCATGCTGCAGTCGCAGCCGTCACTCGACACCGCGCAGATCTTCGCCTGCGTCGTGATCCTGTCGCTCCTCGCGCTCGCGCTGTACGGGGCGGTCACGCTCGCGGAGCGCCTGTTGGTGCCCTGGAAGTGGGAGGCGGCCCATGCGTAGGGCGGCGCCCTTCCTGCTACTCGTCGTTTTCCTGGTCGCCTGCGGGCGAAGCGACCTGGTCGGGGGCCCGCCGACGAAGCACGTCACGCTGACGCTGGATTGGACGCCGAACCCGGACCACATCGGCTTCTACTACGCGCGCGATACGGATCTCTTCGGCAAGGCCGGTCTGGACGTCGCCGTTCATGCTCCCTCGGATCCGTCCGCGCCGCTCAAGCTGGTCGGCGCGGGGCGCAGCGATCTCGCCGTCTCGTACGAGCAAGAGGTCTTTCTCGCGGCGCAGAAGAAGCTGCCGGTGATCGCCGTCGCCTCGGTGATCGGGCAGCCGCTGAATTCCTTCATGTCCATCGATCCGGCGATCGACACTCTGGCCGACCTCAAGGGCCGCTCGGTCGGCATCACGGGCGTCCCGGCCGATTACGCTGCGCTCGAGAGTGCGGGCCTCCGGAACGACGTAAAGGTCGTCAACGTCGGCTACAGCCTGCTGCCGGCTCTCCTCTCGCACAAGGTGGACGCCGTGCTCGGCGTGTACCGCAACGTGGAGGGGGTCGAGCTGAAGCAGCGGGGCTACAACCCGACGATCATCCCGCTCTACCGCGCGGGAGTCCCCTGGTATGACGAGCTCGTCCTCGTCGCGAACTCCGAGAGGCTGCGTTCGAGCAAGGCATACGCGGACATGGTCGGCAAGTTCGTGGACGCGTTCCAGACCGGGCAGCGCGAGGCGTACGTCCACCCGGACCGCTCGATCGAGATCCTCGGCAAGGTCACCGCCTCGAAGCGTTCCTTCTTGGAGGCCTCGACCCGCGCGACCCTGCCGTTGCTCGGGCAAGGCTGTCTTACGGCTAGCGAATGGGCGCGCTTCGGCGCATGGATGCACGAGCACGGCCTGCTCGAGAAGCCGGTTCCGGCGGCCGAGGTGATGACGACCCGCTTCCTAGGGGCGCACTGCCAGCAGTAGGCCCTGCTCGACCGATATCCGCGCCTCCCCGCCCGTGAAGACGTTGGAGAGGCCGCGGCTGGAGCCGGGGACGAGCGCCTCGCTGCGCAGGGGGTAGAGCAGTCCGTCGGTCGTGATTCCACGCGCCGGGCCGTTCAGGGCGAACAAGGAGATCAGCTCCCCTTCGGTACCGTTCAGGACGCGCTCGCCGCGCACGACGTGGACGAGCGCGTCGCCGAGGACCGCGTCCACCTCGACGCCGGCGAGCCAGTCGGCTCCGAGGATCAGCAGCTCGCCCAGGAGATGGTCGAGGCGGCCCTCGATCCCGCCCACGACGAGGATGTGTCTCGGCTCGTAGGCGAGCGCTGCGCGGAGCGCGAGCTCGAGGTCGGTCGCGTCCTTGTCGACCGGGTGGCGCTCGACCGTCCGGGCGGCCTCGACCGCCGCCGCTGTCGCCGAGTCGAAGTCGCCGATCGCGAGGTCGATCTCGAGCCCCAGCGCGAGGGCGTGATCGGCGCCTCTGTCGGCCGCGACGACGCGGGCGCCCGGCGGGATCGCCTCGACGGCGCGCGGGGTAGGGGCTGAGCCCCCGGCGACGACGAGGACCGTGTCGGTCACGCCCGGAGTCTTACTCCACGCGCAGCTTTCCCGTCAGCCTTCGGCCGTCGGAGCGGGTCTGGGGTCAGGTCTTGCATCCACGCATCCCGGCTGACCGTGACCGTGTGCCGATGGTGTGACATCTGAGCCGGCCGCGTCCGCTATCCCCACGCTGTGCTCTAGCTTCGGATGGTGGCGCGTCCGCTGCGGATATGTGTGCCGTGGGGTCACGGAACGGGTCCGGAACGGGTCTGGGGTCAGGTCTTGCATTCACGCATCCCGGCTGACCGTGACCGTGTGCCGATGGTGTGACATCTGAGCCGGCCGCGTCCGCTATCCCCACGCTGTGCTCTAGCTTCGGATGGTGGCGCGTCCGCTGCGGATATGTGTGCCGGGAGCTTGCTATCACGTGATCGCGCGAGGGAACGCGCGCGGGCTCGTCTTCATGGACGACGCGGACCGATGCAGGTTCGTGGAATTGCTCGCTTCGGTGGTGGAGCGGTTCAGCTGGGTTGTCTACGCGTATTGCCTGATGGGCAACCACTACCACCTCGTGCTGGAGACGCCGCGCGGAAACCTATCGGCTGGGATGCGGCATTTGAACGGCTGCTATGCGCAGTACTTCAACCGTCGCCATTCCCGCTGTGGGCATGTCTTTCAAGCGCGTTTCCGGTCGATTCTCGTCGAGACGGACTCGTACCTCCTCACGGTCTGCCGGTATGTGGTTCTGAATCCAGTGCGGGCGCGGCTGTGTTGCCAGCCGGACCGCTGGTTGTGGTCGAGTTACCGCGGCACGGCCGGTATCGAGGCAGGCGAGACGTTCATGGCTGTCGAGCCGCTCTTGGCTCGCTTCGCCCGGAGGCGCGAACAAGCAGCGGCTCGCTACCGCGCGTTCGTAGCCGAGGGACTCGGAGAGCCGCTGGAGGAGCAGATTCTTGGCGAGCGCTTGGGCGAGGACGAGTTTCTGCGTGACCGGCTTGGGTGCGCGTTTGTACCAGAGGTGCCACGAGTCCAGATCGAGCCGATGCCGCCGCCGCTCGAGCGGCTCTTCGCGGGCACCGATCCGGCACCCATCGCGACCGCTTACCGGGAGCACGGCTACACCCTTCGCGAGATCGCCGCGTATCTCGGCTGCCACTACTCGACCGTCAGTCGCAAGCTCCGGGAGCAAGAGGGCAGGATGCGTGAATGCAAGACCTGACCCCGCTAGCGTATTCGTTCGAGGAGCCCGCTCTCCCCGGAACGCATCGCGAACCTCTCGCAGGCCGTGCTCGCGTTCCTCGGGCGCGCTGCTTGAGATCTCCTCCCACTTGTGCTGGCCCACGTCTTTGCTGAAGATCCGGCCCGTTCCGGGGCGAGGCCCGTCCGGTTTCCCGGCGTCCCTTGTGCTTTACTTGCGACCACTAGCGCCAGCGACCAAGGAGCGATCCGTGCGCGCAACTGCACACCCAACGACTAGGGCCTTTTTGACCGAATCGGGAGGTTTGCAGCTTGCTTCGACGTACGCTCAACTTGGGAATCCTGGCGCATGTAGACGCCGGTAAGACAACGCTCACCGAGCGGCTGTTGCATGCCGCCGGCGTGATCGACGAGCTCGGCCGCGTGGACGACGGCACCACGCAGACCGACACGCTCGCGCTGGAGCAGCAGCGCGGCATCACGATCAAGACCGCGGTGGCGACGTTCGCGATCGACGACGTCACCGTCAATCTCATCGACACGCCGGGGCACCCGGACTTCATCGCCGAGGTCGAGCGCGTGCTCGCCGTGCTCGACGGCGCCGTTCTCGTCGTCTCGGCGGTCGAAGGGGTGCAGGCACAGACGCCGCTCCTCTGGCGCGCGCTCGACCGGCTGCGCGTCCCGACGCTTTTCTTCGTCAACAAGACCGACCGCCGCGGGGCCGACCCCGACCGGGTTGTTGCCGCGATCGCGGAGCGGCTGACGCCCGGCGTCGCTCCGATGGACGGCGACGAGGAGACGCTGCTGTGGGCGCTCGCCGAGAACGACGAGTCGCTCCTGGACGGCGCCGATCCGGAGCGCTTGCGCGAGGAGCTCGCCGCACAGACGCGGCGCGCGCTCGTTTATCCCGCCTTCTTCGGCTCCGCGCTCACGGGCGAGGGCGTGGAGGAGCTGATGGCCGGGGTCGCCGAGCTGCTGCCGGGCGAGGCCGTGGACGAGGAGGCGCCGCTCTCGGGCACGGTGTTCAAGGTCGAGCGCGGCGACGACGGCCAGAAGATCGCCTACGTCCGGCTTTTCTCGGGAACCTTGAGAGCACGGGACCGGCTCGGGGAGGAAAAGGTCACGGCGCTTGCCGGCTTTGTCGGCGGACGCGCCGTCCACCGCGACACGGTGAGAGCGGGCGAGATCGGGAAGGTCTGGGGACTGCGCGGGGCGAGGATCGGCGATGCGCTCGGTGCGGTGCACCCATCCGCGCGGACGCACTTTCCTCCCCCGACGCTCGAGACCGTGGTGCAGCCCGCGCTGGAGGCGGACAAGGCGGCGCTGCACCTGGCGCTGACCCAGCTGGCCGAGCAGGACCCCCTGATCGACGTTCGCCAGGACGACGCCCGCCAGGAGTTCGCGCTCTCCCTGTACGGCGAGGTGCAGAAGGAAGTGATCGCGGCGACGCTCGCGGCGGATTACGGCGTCGTCGTCACCTTCAGCGAGACGACGCCGCTGTGCGTCGAGCGGCCGCTGCGCACGGGCGAGGCGGTGGAGCGGCTGAACACCCCCCCGAATCCGTTCCCAGCGACGCTCGCGTTTCGCATCGAGCCGGCGGCCGACGGAGCCGGCGAGACGTTCCGGCGTGAGACGGAGGCGCGGGCGCTTCCGCTGTACGTGTACAAGACCGCGGACGCATTCGACGAGGACATGGCGGACTACGTCCGGCTGGCGACGCAGAAGGGGCCGTCCGGCTGGCGCGTGGTCGACTGGGTCGTGATGCTGACGGAGCTCGAGTACGCAGGCAGCGACGGGCCGCCGGCGAAGCGCGGGCCGCTGGCCAAGCCGTCCGAGTGGCGTGACCTGACCGCACTCGTGCTCGGGCAGGCCCTCGAGCGGGCCGGCACGGTGGTGTGCGAGCCCGTCCACCGCTTCGAGCTCGGTTTCCCCGCCGACACTCTCAGCACCGTCTACTCCGCACTCGCTCGCCTGGGTGCGGTCGTGGAGACGCCGGACGTGCACGGGTCCTGGGCTACGGCGACCGGCGAGATCCTCGCCTCCCGGATGCTCCTGCTCCAGCAGCAGATTCGCGGCCTCACGCGCGGCGAGGGAGTGCTCGAAGCTGCGTTCGACCACTACGCGCCTGTCGGAGACGGTCGTGCGCGTACCTAAGCGTCACACCGACGAGGTCGAGACGGACGTCGCGCTCGTCCGTCGCCTGCTGCGGGAGCAGTTCCCGGAGTGGGCGAAACTTCCGTTGAGCGCCGTCGCCGAGTCGGGGACCGTGAACGCCCTCTACCGGCTGGGGGACGCGCTCGTCGTCCGGATTCCCCGCAACCGCCCGAGCCTCTGGTCCGACCTCGACGACGAGTTCACGTGGCTGCCGCGACTGGCGCCGCTCCTTCCCGTCGCCGTCCCGATCCCCGTCGCGCGCGGCCGCCCGAGCGGCGACTACCCGCACGAGTGGGGCATCTTCGAATGGCTGCCGGGCGAGAACCCGACGCCGGGGGAGGTGCCGCAATCGTTGGCCGGCGAGCTGGCGGAACTGGTGACCGGCATTCACGCGATCGAGCTCGAAGGCGGGCCGCAGTCGGTCCGCGGCGACGACCTGGCCCGCTTCGACGAGTTCACGCGGGAAAACCTGCAGGCACTCGAGGGCGAGCTGGACACGGATACGGCGGAGCGGCTGTGGGACGAGGCGCTCAGGGTTCCGCCGTGGCCGCACGACCAGGTCTGGATCCACGCGGATCTCATGCCGGGCAACCTCCTCCTCCATGACGGCCACCTGAGCGCCGTCATCGACTGGGGCGGCTCGGGCATGGGCGATCCTGCGGTGGACCTCATGGTTGCGTGGAACCTGCTCGATGCGGCGGGACGCAGGCAGTTCCGCGCGGCGCTCCCCTATGACGACGACACCTGGGCGCGCGGCCGCGGTTGGGGGCTCTGGAGCGGCCTGGGTGGGATCCCGTACTACCGTGCGACATTTCCCGAGTTCGCGGCGAACGCGCGGCGTACCGTTGAGGAGATCTTGACGGAGGCAGCATGAAGGTGATTCTCGTCGAGGGCGAAAGCGACCGGCTCGCGCTCGAGGCGCTCGCGCGGCGCCGCGGCCGCGATCTGGACGCAGAGGGCGTGTCAATCCACGCGATCGGCGGCGCGCAGGCGATCCGCCGGGAGGTCGAGCGGCTCCATCGGCATGCTCGGCTCGCCGGCCTCTGTGACCTGCTGGAGGAGCGGCACTTCCGGAAGGCCTTCGACGCGGTTGGTCTCGCACGCTGCGTCTTCGTCTGCGAAAGAGATCTCGAAGACGAGCTGATCCGCGCGCTGGGCGTCGACGCCGTCGAGGACGTGCTCGCTGCGCGGCACGAGCTCGGGCTCTTCCGTAGCTTCCAGCAGCAGCCGGCCTGGCGGGGACGGCGGCCGCAGGACCAGCTGCACCGCTTCCTCGGCACGTACAGCGGCCGCAAGATAGAAATTGGCGCGATGCTCGTGGACGCGCTCCATCTCGACCGGGTTCCGCCGCCGCTCGACGGAGTACTCGCGGCGGTATGAGGCCGCTGATCGGGATCACGACCTACGCCGAGCCGCTCGCGAGCTGGGGGCATTGGACGCTGCCGGCCGCGTTGATACCGCTCGCGTATGTTCGTGCTGTGGAGCGGGCGGGAGGGCGGCCGCTCCTCGTTCCTCCCTCGGACGACGGCGTAGCGGAGACGCTCGACGTCCTCGACGGAATCGTGTTCTCCGGCGGCTCCGACATCGATCCCGAGACGTACGGTGAGGGCCCACATCCCGAGACGAACGACCTGCGCCCCGAGCGCGACGGCGCCGAGCTGAAGCTTCTGCAGGCCGCTCTCGAGCGGGACATGCCCGTCCTCGCCATCTGCCGCGGCTCGCAGCTCCTGAACGTCGCGCGCGGAGGAGACCTCGTCCAGCATCTCCCCGAGATCGTCGGCGACGACAAGCACAAGGTCACGCCCGGCGTGTTCGCCGCGCACGACGTCGCGGTCGAGCCCGAGAGCCGCCTCGGCTCGCTCATCGGCGACGCCGCGCACGTCGACTCGCACCACCACCAGGGCATCGGGCGCGTCGGCGACGGGCTCGAGGTCGTGGCCTACGCGGACGACGGCACGGCCGAGGCGGTTGAGGACCGCGAGCGGCGCTTCACCATGGGCGTGCTCTGGCATCCGGAGGAGGGGGAGGACCTGCGCCTCTTCGAGGCGCTCGTCGAGGAGGCGAAGGGTTACCGGAAAGGTCGCGCGTGAGCCGCCTCGAGGGCAAGGTCTGCGTCATCACCGGCGCCGGCGGCGGGATGGGCCGCGTTGCCGCCGAGGTGTTCACGGGCGAAGGCGCGCACGTGTGCGTCGCCGACGTCGACGCCGCGGCAGCGGAGGAGACCGTCGGGCTCTGCCCCGAAGGAACGGCGTTCGCCGTGGACGTGGACGTGGCCGACGAAGCGCAGGTTGCGGCGATGATGGGCGCGGTGGCGGAGCACTTCGGGGGCATCGACGTCCTCTACAACAATGCAGGCATCTCGCCGGGGGAGGACGCGTCCGTGCTCGACACGTCGGTCGAGGTCTGGCAGCGCGTGCAGGACGTGAACACGAAGGGCGTCTTCCTCTGCTGCAAGCACGGGATCCCGTACCTGCTCGAGCGTGGCGGAGGGTCGGTCATCAACGTCTCCTCGCTGGTTGCGCTCGTCGGCGCCGCCACCTCCCAGATCTCCTACACCGCCTCGAAGGGGGCGGTCCTGTCGATGAGTCGCGAGCTGGCGACGCAGTTCGCGCGGGAGGACGTCCGCGTGAACGCTCTCTGCCCTGGGCCGGTGGAGACGCCGCTCCTTCTGAACCTGTACGGGAACGATCCAGCCGAGCTGGAACGCCGGCGGGTGCACTGGCCGATGGGGAGGCTCGCCCAGCCGCGGGAGGTCGTGAACGCCGCGCTCTTCCTCGCAAGCGACGAGTCGAGCCACGTCACCGGTGCGACCTTCACGGTGGACGGCGGCATCACCGCCGCCTACGTGACGCCGGAGTAAGGGCGGGGACGGACCCCGCCCTTCCGGCTACGCCTGCGGTCGCTGCTGCTGCTCGAGGTCGACTGCGGGCTCGAAGACGATCTCCGGCCCCTCCTCCTCGGAGGAGGTGACGTCCCGCGCTTTCTCCTGGAGGCTCGCGGTGAGCTCCTGCGCGTGCGACTGCCCTTCCTCCTGCACGGTCTCGCTCGCGCTCTGCGCCGCCGCCTGGGCGACCTCCTTGCCGTGCTCGACCGCCTCCTGCGCCGTCTCCTTCACGGAGTCCTTCACCTGGTCGGCCGTTTCGCCGAGCCGCTCGTCCTCTACGCGGGTCGAGGGGACGAAGAGGCCTGCGACGAACCCGACCGCGGCGGCTCCGATGACGAGGCCGATGGGATTGCTCTCGGCCACGCGCTTGGTGCGCCCGGCGCCCTGCTTGAGCTCGCCGGGGCCGGGCGCCTTGTCTGCCACGGTGGAAGCCGCGCCGGTGACGGCGCCCTTCGCGTCCCCGACCTTTCCGACGACGGCGTCCTTCTTGTCGCCGACCCAGCCCTTCACGCGACCCGGGACGTCGGCCTTGTAGCCGAGGGCGTCGACGGTCTCGCCCACTTCCTCCCGGGTCTGCTCGATGTCCTGCTTTATGTCCTGTTGCCTTTCAGCCATTCGACGTCCTCCTTGACGCTCTCTGTTGTCTCTTCGGGTAGGGGTGTGCCTACTTCCTTGACCTTCTCGCGGCCCTGCAGGGCGAGGACGCCTGCGACCGCCGCCCAGATCACGCCGACGATCAGCGCTGCGGCCCACGCCGGCATCGCCAGGTCCAGGACGAGGATCAGGAAGGCGGTGAGCGCGCCGAGACCGAGCAGCGCCGCAACGCCTGCGCCGCCGAACATGCCGATCCCCACTCCAGCCTTCTTTCCCTTGTCGGCCATCTCGACCTTCGCGAGCTCGACCTCCTGGCGGACCAGGGTCGAGACCTGCTGCGTGAGCTGCTTGACGAGATCGCCGGTCGACTGCTCGCGCAGGTCGTGCTGCGCGTCCGACGGCTGCTGCTCCCGGGTAGCCATTACATCGTTCCCGGCGGCGGCGTTCCGGTCGTCAGCGCGTGCGGGCTGCTCCCGTTGCCGCTGGTCATCTGGTTGTGGCGCCGGCTGCTCGAGGCCTTGAGGAAGCGTGACGCGGCGAAGCCGGCGAGCACGCCGGCGGCCGCGGCGATCCAGGGGCGGCTGCGCGCCCAGGATTCGGCATCGCCGAGGATGCGGTTGCAGTCGGAGTCGCGCAGGTAGGAGCCGATCCGGTCGACGCGTTGCGCGGCTCCCTCTATCAGCTTCGCCGGCGTCTCGTTCCCTTCGCTGCGGAGCTGCTCTCCGCTCGAGCGGAGCGCCTGGCTCACAGCGGTGACCTGCTCGCCGGCTTCGGTCGAGCGCTGGTCGACCTGCTCCCGCAGCTTGTCTCCCACCTGCGACTTGACCTCGCCCGCCTTCTCCTGCACCTGCTGTCCCGCTTGCGAGACGACAGACGTCTCCTGTTGTTCGGTCCTCATAGGGCTACCTCCGGTACGTAGTGGAGGTACGTGGCTACCCGGCGCTACGGCGGCGAAACAATGTCGTCGGATCGCCCGGAAACGCGGTGCGCCCAGCGACGGACGAGCCAGAAGCAGAGGATCGCGAGCGGGAGCTCGACGAGCGCGGCGGCGAGGATCGCCCAGTCCAGCTCGTCACCCGGGCGGGCCGTGAAGATGTCGAACCAGGCGTCTGTCACGAGCAGCGTCGCGGCGGCCGTCGCCGTGAACGGAGCGAGCGCGGACCGCTTCCACAGCGCGATCCCTGTCGTCGCGATCAACGCCGTCAGGAGGACGTCGAAGCCAACCCACGCGACGTCCCAGTGCCGGGAGACGTGGCGCGCAGGGAGCCGGATCGCGAGCCACGCCGTCCAGGGAATGAGAACGACTGCAGAAACTGCGAGAAACAGCCCGGCTCTTCTGGTCCAAACGGGACCTTTCAGCGTTCTGCCGCTACCCTTCGCCGGCTTGCGTACAGCGGTCGTCACTCCCCACAAAGTACTCGCCGCCGCCACGGCTCTCGTAGGCGCGATCAGCATCGTCTCTGCGCTCACCCCCGATCTCGCCTCCCGCTCGGAGGTCATCCGCGGGGCCCTTCCGGAGGGCGCGATGCAGTTCGCGGGCGCGATCACGATCGCCTTCGGTGTCGCGCTGCTCTGGCTGTCGCTCGCGCTGGCGCGCCGCAAGAGGCGCGCATGGCAGCTCGCCCTCGTCCTCATGGCCGGAACGGCCGTCTCGCATCTGGTCAAGGGGCTCGACGTCGAAGAGGCCACGGCGAGCCTGGTCGTACTGGCCGGCCTGCTCGCCTACCGGCGGTCGTTCACCGTCCGCGGCTGTCCGCGCGCGGTCCGGCCCCTCCTGTTCGAGGTGGTCGCCGTCGGAGCCCTCGTGGGCGCCCTCTCGGCGGACGCGGCGGGTCTGATCTCCCTGCCGGAGAAGATCGGCGACGCGTTCGCGATCCTCATCGGGATTCTCCTCTTCGGCGCGCTCTACCTCTGGTTCCGTCCCATCGCCGCGCAACTGCAGGAGGGCGCGATCGCACGCGCCGCGGCCGAGCGCATAGTCGGCGAGACCGGCTGCGACACGCTGTGCTTCTTCGCCCTGCGCGGCGACAAGCGCTACTTCTTCTCGCCGAGCGGACGCACGTTCCTCGCGTACCGCGTCGTCAACGGCGTCGCGCTCGTGAGCGGTGACCCGATCGGCGACGAGGCCGAATCCGGCGAGCTCGTCGCGGAGTTCCGCCGGATCGCGCAGGCGCGCGGCTGGAGGACGGCGATCCTCGCCTCGCGGGAAGGGCTCCTTCCCGTGTACCAGTCCATGGGGCTCAAGCCCATCTACCTCGGTGACGAGGCCGTCGTCGTGCCACGGAGCTTCTCGCTCGAGGGCCGGCCCATACGCAAGGTCCGCCAGTCGGTCACCCGCCTGGAGAAGGCTGGGTACCGGACGCGCGTCCTGGAGGTGCGGGAGGTCGATGCCGCCCTCGCGGAGGAGTTGCTCGCCGTCTCGGCGGAATGGCGCGGCCGCTGGCCCGAGCGCGGCTTCACGATGGCGATGGACCGCCTGTTCGCCTACCCGGAGGCGCTCATCGCCGTCGCCGAGCGCGCGGACGGACACGTCGGAGGCTTCATCCATGTCGTCCCGGTGCCCGCCACGGGCGGTCTCTCGCTCGCGTCGATGCGGCGCCGCGAGGACGTTCCGAACGGCCTGATGGAGTTCCTGCTGGCACGGACGATCGAATGGGCGCGCGAGCGCGAGGTGCCGGAGTTCTCGCTGAACTTCTCTGTCTTCGCGCAGCTCATCCTGAACCCGAGCTCGCGCTCGCACTCTGCCCTCCGCTTCGCGATCCTCAAGCTCGACCGCCTCTTCCAGATCGACCGCCTGCTGCGCTTCAACCGGAAATTCTTCCCGGAGTGGCGCCCGCGTTACATCTGCCTCGAGAGCAGGCTCGACTTCCCGCGCGTCGGGCTCGCGTACCTCCGCGCCGAGTCGTTGCTGGTCCCGCCGGGGCCGTGGGTGCGCGCTCCCGACCTCGCCGCTCGGTGACAGCGCACGGCACCACTCAGCAGAGGCGAGCAAAGCCCGCCCACGCACCGCGGCTTGCGGGCACCAACGGCGAAGAACGGCGAACTATCCAGAGCAAATCCCACCCAGCAGGAGGTCGCCGGTTCGAGTCCGGCTAGCCCACCACGAGTGTGATTTAGCACAAGCAGAATGTTGAAAACGACCTCTTGGTGCGCAAATGCACCGCTTTGTCGCGCATTCCACAACGAGAAAGTCATGCCTCAGGCGCCCGGACCTTGAAATCGACCATGCACTCGCGAAGCCGTTCGACGGTCTGAGCGTTGCCCGCAAGGACTGCTTCTGACGTCCATGCATTGCCGCGGCCGTCGAGCCCTACGACATCTCCACCTGCCTCGCGAATGAGCAGTATCCCGGCAGCGAAGTCGAGGATACTGGATCCGCCCGGGTGCCCGAGGGCAACGAAGCCGTCGAAGTCGCCAGTAGCCACGCGCGCCATTTCGAGAGCGATTGAGGCGAGCGGACGTACGTCAAAAGAAGCGTTCTCTAGTCGCTTCACCGCCTCCTGCCAAGTCTCGGCGTAGGTAGTGCTCGGCGTCTTCGGATCGAGCGCGATCGTGCGCGAGGTTGCACGACTCCTGATGTCGAGAGTGTTCCCATCGGCATCGTGCGCGCCCTGTCCTGACATCGCGCTCCAGAGTTCTCCCGTGAATGGGCAACCGGTAGCTCCGACTATCGGTTGTCCAGACTCGAGCAACGCGACCGTGACACTCACAAACGGGTCGCCGTTGACAAGGTTCGTTGTTCCATCAACCGGGTCGACCACCCAAACCAGCTGAGCATCGACCTCAGCTTCAGCGCTGAGCTCGCCGACGACGGGGATGCCCGGGGTCGCGCGGTGCAATGCGGCACGCATCACTTCTTCGGAAGCGTGGTCAACTGCGGTTACGAATTCGTCCCCCGGCGTTTCGCTGACGCGCTCGACGCCGAGATCGCCACCGCTGCGTCGCCATTCGGCGACGACGGTCATGCCGGCCCGAACAGCTTCTTCGGCGGCAGTGAGGGGCATCATCTTGTATTGCTCCAGTCCGCGTAATTCGTCCAAACAGGCAGGGTATGCGTGTTCGCACGATCGCAGCGTCGAGATGAGGGACATCGCACCGCCCCCTAGGGCGATCGGACTGGGCGGAAGCACCGATGACTTCCCGCCCCTCACCCCCTTATTTCTGGCCCCCTTTATTTCTGGAGTTCGGTGCTTTTGAAGCATCAGCTTATCGAGGAGTTTGAAAGCTGTCCGACTAGGTCCGCTTCTTCTCCGCTCGCTTGCGCTTCCGCTCCGCACGCATCTCGGCGCTCTTCTCCTTGGCCTGCACATAGGACTCGCTGACGAGCTGCTTGCCGCCGACCCAGCCGAAGACGACCACGACGAGGACGATCGCGACGATCTGGTTCCAGGCTGTGACCACGAGTTGCTGCGCGGTCGAGTAGTCGACCGCCTGACTCTTGGCCACATGGCAGCAGGTCTTGAGCGCGAGCGCGTTCGTGGCCTGCGTCACGCCGATCGCGCCGGGCGTGAACGAAGCCACGTTCGCCAGCGAGCCGGAGCCCGTCACCCACATCACCGAGTCGAACGTCACGGGCAGCGCGAACGCCGCGAGGAAGATCGCCGTGACGATCCGGCCGCACGTCCAGCTCAGGAAGGACGGGAGGAAGGCGCGCGACATATACCGGCGCGGCTGCGAGAGAATCACGCCGCCCTGCTTGGCCTTCGCCCAGAGCTTCTTCACCTCACGCCAGAAGATCCGGGCGAGGACGACGAGGAGGCCGATCCCGCCGAGGACGATCGCGGCCGTGAGCGCCGGGTGTGAGGTCACGTTGCCGAAGCTGAGGTCGAACGCGCCGGGAACGCTGAGGAACATGTACAGGTAGACGAAGGTCCCGGCGATCGTGAAGAAGATCTTCTGCACGAGGTAGGCCGCAACCGAGCCCGCGAACGTGCAGGCGGGGATGACGGCGACGAACATCAGCAGGGTCACGAACGTGCCGATGTTCGCAGGGAGGAAGTTGTTGATCGCCACGCCGACTGAATAGGCGGCAACGACGGGCCACAGCGCGACGCTGCGCGGATACGCGGCCTTGAGGATGCCGTAGTAGGAGAAGCCTGCGAAGAACGTCGCGCCGGTCTGCGCTGCGAGCGCCGCGATGAGGTAGCCGGGCGGGATTTCCGTGATCTGGTCCCACAGGTGGCGGAGCCACCCCTTGACGTCCACGCCGAGCAGCTGCAGCACGAACCAGAAGAGCGCGAGCCCGCCGAGCCAGAGCACGATCTTGATCATCCGCCGCCGGCGCGAGGGGCCCAGCTCAGCCGGGGGCTCGGCCGCGACCGTCATACGGGCAGGCTAACCCCGTTCGCGGGCTGCCGAAAGTGGCAGACTCCACCGCATGGCGAAGGCGAAGACGATCGTCGTCGGATACGACGACAGGGATCCGGCGAAGCGCGCTCTCCAGTATGCGCTCGACGAGGCGAAGCGCACGCGGGCGCGGCTCATCGTGCTCGTCGTCGACGCGATGCCGCTCAATCCGCAAGGCCTCCAGAACTACGGGACGCTCGACGACAGCCCGCCCGTTCTGCAGCCCCTCGATCCGCCCGACGACGTGCAGGCCATCCTCGAGCATGCGCGGGAGATCGTCGAGACCTCGGGCGTCGAGGCCGAGCTCGCCTGGTCGGCGGGCGATCCCAGCACCGAGATCGTCGCGACGGCACGCGACGAGCAGGCCGACCTGGTCGTGCTGGGCAAGCACCACCACAGTGGGTTGGCGAAGTTCTTCTCCCTGGATACCGCCGACGCGGTCGAGCGCGAGCTGCCGTCGGAGCTCGTCGTCGTCGATTAGACCTAGGCGGTCATGATCCTGTACGACAACTTCGCGCGGCACGACCACTCCGGGTGGGCAAAAGCCGGGTGGACGATCCTCGTCCTCTTCCTGCCGTTCATCGGGATCCTGATCTACATGATCGCGAGGCCGTCCACGGCCGACCGCGCCTTCTCCGGGGGCGGCGTCTGACGGTTCGAGCGCTTCCTCCTCGAGGAAGCGGCTGCACGGCGAACGGATAAGCCGCCTGCGCGCGAGTCACAGCTACCGGTGGGTCCTGTTGATGATCGTCATCGTCTTCGCCTACACGGCGACGGCGCCGGAGACGAACTGGACACGCAGCATCATCGTCTTCCTCCAGTCCGCGACGCTCGTGGTCGCGCTCTGGACATCGGGGCTGACGAAGTACGCGCGAATGAGTCTCATCGTCGTCGGCGTCGCGGTCGCGCTGGCTGTCCTCCTGGTCGCCAACCCGAGCTCGACGCTCATCGGGGCGGTCGGCATTTTCGAGCTCGTCCTCACGCTCGGCATCGCAGCGATCGTCGCCTTCGGGATCGTCGACCAGGGCGAGGTAAACGCCCAGTCCGTGACAGGCGCGGTCTGCGTCTACCTCCTGCTCGGGCTTGCGTTTACGTTCGTGTACGGCGCGCTCGCAGCGCTCGACTCCGGCCCGTTCTTCGCCCAGGGAACGGACGGGACGCTCGCCACCCGCCTCTACTTCAGCTACGTGACGCTGACCACCGTCGGGTACGGCGACTACACGGCCAGGACAAACGCTGGGCATATGCTGGGCATCATCGAGGCGTTGATGGGACAGCTCTACCTCGTCACCGTGGTCGCGCTGCTCGTCTCGCGCATTGGATTTCGACGCGGAGGAGAGACATGACGGATTCGACCGAGGAGTTCTTCGCCGAACTGGGGCGGCGAGGTCACGAACAGCTCCTGGAGAAGGTCAAGGCAACGATTCGCTTCGACATCGCCCAGGGGAAGAAGACCAGTCGGTGGCTCGTGACCATCGATCGCGGGGACATAACGGTGTCGGGCAAAAACGCGCCGGCAGACTCGAACGTCCGCGTCGAGCGGGCGTTGTTCGAGCGGCTCGTGACCGGCCACGCGAATGCCACGGCCGAGGTGCTGCGCGGAAGGATCGGCATCGCCGGTGAGCTCGAGCCCTTGATTCTGCTCCAGCGCATCTTTCCCGGCCCACCGCTCGCGGAGGTGAAGCGATGAGCGACGAGATCAAGATCCTCGACGGCAACACGTTCGTCGTCAGCGATGCGAGCGGAGACATCGAGGCCTCGGCGACCGACCCCACCGGCCTGTTCTCCTTTGACACGCGCTACCTCTCGAAGTGGGTGCTGACGATCAACGGGGAGCGGCTGACTGCTCTCTCGACCGACGATCTGCAGTACTTCGAGACCCGGTTCTTCCTCATTCCGGGCGCGAGCGCCGTCTATCAGAACTCGAAGCAGTCGGTCATCCGCACGCGGGCGGTCGCCGACGGCTTCCACGAGCGGATCACGGTCTTGAACCACGACGACGAGCCGATCGACCTGACCGTCCGGATCGACGCAGCCAATGACTTCGCCGATCTGTTCGAGGTCAAGGACGCGCTCGAGAAGAAGGGGACGTATGCGGCCCAGGTAAAGGGGAAGTCGCTCGTGCTCGGGTACCGGCGCGAGACGTACGTGCGCGCAACGGTGATCACGTCGAGCGGGCCCGCGAAGTTCGACCGGAAGGGCCTCGCGTTCAAGGTCCGGGTCGAGCCGCAAGGGGAGTGGTCGACGGATGTGCAGGTGACGATCCCGCTCCTCGGCGCCGTCGGCAGCGAGGCTGCGCGGTCGAAACGCGACCTGTCCGCCGGGCTCGACCGCTGGATCCGCGATGCGCCGCGCCTCGAGTGCGACTGGGAGCCGCTCAAGAACACCTACCGGCGCAGCCTCGTCGATCTCGCCGCGCTGCGCTTCTCCCCGCTCACGGCCGGTCGGAGCAGCCTGCCGGCCGCGGGGCTGCCGTGGTTCATGACCATGTTCGGCCGCGACAGCATCTTCACGAGCCTGCAGGCGCTGCCGTTCGCGCCCGAGCTGGCGGCGACGACGCTGCGCGAGCTCGGCTCGAGGCAGGGGACGCGCGTCGACGACTTCCGTGACGAGGATCCCGGACGGATCCTGCACGAGATGCGCTACGGCGAGCTGACCGCGTTCGAGGAGCGTCCCCACTCGCCGTACTACGGCTCCGCCGATGCGACCCCGCTGTTCATCGTGCTGCTGGACGAGTACGAGCGCTGGACCGGCGACCGCAAGCTCGTCCGTGACTTCGAGGTCGAGGCTCGGGCGGCGCTCCGCTGGATCGACGAGTACGCCGATCTCCAGGACAACGGGTACATCGCCTATCAGCGGCGGAACGAGAAGACCGGCCTCGAGAATCAGTGCTGGAAGGACTCCTGGGACTCGCTGTCGTATCGGGATGGACGTTTGCCGGGCTTCCCCCGCGCGACCTGCGAGCTGCAGGGGTACGCGTACGACGCGAAGGTGCGTGGGGCCCGCCTGGCGCGGGAGATCTGGAAGGACCCCAGGTACGCGCGCGAGCTCGAGAAGCAGGCGGCTGACCTCAAGCGCCGGTTCAACCGTGACTTCTGGCTTGCGAACCGCGGGTACTTCGCGGTGGCCCTCGACGCCGACGGTGGCAAGGTCGACACCCTCACCTCGAACAACGGCCACCTGCTCTGGAGCGGGATCGTGGACAAGTCGAAGGCTGGGTCGGTTGCGAAGCACCTGATGGGCCAGCGCCTCTTCTCGGGGTGGGGCGTGAGGACGATGGGGACGGGGGAGGCGCGCTACAACCCGATCGGCTACCACACCGGGACGATCTGGCCGTTCGACAACTCCTTCATCGCATGGGGCTTGCGCCGCTACGGCTTCAAGAAGGAGGCGGCGCGAATCGCCGCCGGGATCCTCGACGCGGCCGAGTTCTTCGACGGCCGTCTGCCCGAAGCGTTCGGCGGGTACCCGCGGTCGGCGACGAAGTACCCCGTTCAGTACCCGACCGCGTGCAGCCCGCAGGCGTGGTCGACCGGAGCGCCGCTTCTCCTACTCCGCACGATGCTCGGGCTCGAGCCGCTCGGCGACCACCTCGTCGTCGACCCCGCGCTTCCGGAAGGAATCGGCCATCTCGAGTTGCTCGACATCCCCGGCCGCTGGGGGCGCCTGGACGCGTTCGGCCGTGGCCGGGTCGCGACGCGCGACGAGCGCGGGCTCCGACAGCAGCTCGGATGACCGCGAGCGAGCAGCGGGCGAGTAGCCCCCCCAAGGGGGGCATCGCCCGGCTCGCCCTCGGTCACGGCCACGAAGTGGCCGGCGTCGTGTACGGGACGATCATTGCGATGGCGACGTTGACGGCGTCGTACGCGAACATCAAGGATGCGTGGGATCTCGTCGCGATCGTCTGGAGCACCCTGTTCGTCCTCTGGGTCGCCCACGTCTATTCCCACGGTCTCGCGGAGAGCATGGCCCGTCGCCGACGGCTGGACCGGGCCGAGCTGATAACCCTCTCACGGCGTGAGCTCGGCATTCTGCTCTCCGCGGCCGGCCCGACTCTGGCGTTGCTGCTCGGCGCGCTCGGCGCCGTCAGCCTGAGCGCGTCCGTCTGGCTTGCCCTCGGGATCGGGCTCGGGATCCTCGGGGTCGAGGGCCTCCGCTACGCCCGGTTGGAGAAGCTGGGGCTGGCCGCCACGCTCGGCATCACCGCGGCCAACCTTGCGCTGGGGGTGCTCGTCGTCGCGCTGAAGATCGGCGTCACGCACTGACGGGCGGGGCCCGGCCCGGCTGGTTCCGGGGGATGAGCTGGGCGAGAAAGAGAGCGACGACCACGAGGATGGCGAGGATCGCAAGCGCAGACTTGAGCCCCTCGATCCGGGCGTCCTGGTAGGCAGCCAGCGCGGCGTCGCTCGTCTGCTGGCTGACATTCTGCTGTTTCAACGCCGCCTCGAGGTCGGCGTCCGAGACGAACGGGACGCCGCTCTCGAGCTTGACCTGGGCCTGCGACGTGACGCTTTCGGGGATATTGGGATTGTCGGTGATGTTCGCGTGGAAGGACGAGGTGAGCGCGATGATCAGGATCGAGCCGGCGATCGCCGTCCCGAGCGAGGCGCCGAGATTCGTCATCGTGTTCTGGACCCCGCCGACCTCCGGGGCTTGATCGTCCGGAACCGCGGAGACTGTGACGGCGCCGAGCTGGGAGGCGAGCGCACCCATTCCAAGCCCTACCAGGAGCAGGGGGATGAACACCACCTCGGCGCCGGCCTCCGGATCGAGCGCGCCGAGGAGGACGAGCGAGCCGGCGAGCATGCCCAAGAGTCCCCCGCGGACGACGAGGCGCGGGGAGACGTTGGGCAGGAAACGCGGGATTGCGAGCGCCGCAGCGAGCAGGGAGATCGACAGCGGCAGCAGCCGGGCGCCCGTTGCGAGTGCGGACAGGCCGAGGGCGATCGACAGGAAGAGCGGGAGAACGAAGAAGAAGCCCGCCTGGAAGAGGAACTGGAAGAAGAACATGATCAGGCCGCCGTCGAGTCGGCGGTTGCGCAGCATTCCCGGGCGGACGAGGGTCTCTTTGCCTTGTTTCTCGCGATGTGCTTGCCAGCGGAAGAAGCACCAGACCACGAACAGTCCGGCGATCACGAGCCAGACGGTCGGCGAGATCCCCGCCCAGGAGGGCTGGCCGGACTTGGGCAGGATCCAGCCCCACTCGCCTGAGCGAAGCACGCCGAAGACGATCAGCCCGAGGCCCGCAGCGGATAGCACCGATCCGACCAGGTCGAGCTTCGGCTTCTTTTCGATCGGCGCATCGGAGATCCGCCTCGTGAGCAGGAGGATGGCGAGTACGACGACGACCTCGCCGGCGAAGACCCAGCGCCAGGAGAAGTACGTCGTGCAGAAGCCACCGACGAGCGGCCCGACCGCGACGGCGATTGCGCCGGCTGCAGCAACCATCCCGTAGGCGGCGGGCCGCCTCTCCTGCGGGAAGTTGCCTGCCACGAGCGCGACGATCGCGGGAAGGATCAGCGCGGCGCCGACGCCCTCGAGGAACGACCATCCGAACAGGAGCACAGGGAGGTTGGGCGCGATCGACGTGGTGAACGAGCCGCATCCGTAGATGACGCAGCCGATTGCAAACGCGCGCTTGCGTCCGATGATCGCGCCGATCTTGCCGCCCGTGATCATCAGCGCCGCCATGACGAGCGTGTAGGCCGTGATCGCGCCCTGGATGCCCGTGACAGTCGTCCCCACGTCCTTGGCGACTTCCTCTATCGACACGTTCATCACGGACGTGTCCAGAGTCATCAGGAACTGGCCCGCCGCCAGCGTGAACAGGACGATCTGGCCGCCGGTCTTGGCGGCGGACGCCGGAATCGTCGCCTCGCTCATAGAGCCGCCAGTAATCCGCGGACGAGCAGGTACAGGCCGAGAGCTACCGCGATGTAGCCGATGAGGTGCCGGCCGTGCCGGTGCAGCCAGGTGTTGAATCTGTCCACGAGCGCGCGGGTCCAGTCGGGGGCGACGAGGTAGCCGACGAGCGGCGCCTCGACGAAGGAGAACATGATCAGGTTGAAGCCCACGAGGGCCACCACCTTTTGGGTGGAAGTCCAGTCGGCGAGCCCGATGTCTTTCAGGGCGATCAGGTACCAGACGCCGGGCAGGTCGAGGACGATCCCGAGCACGAAGACGAGCCAGCTGTTGTCTTTCGTCAGGACCCGTTGGGTCATCGAAGGCTTCCCGTCCTTCTTCGGCTTCTTCGGCTTCGGGGGCCTCCCGAGCAGATAGCCGCCCACGACGAGGACGAAGGCTCCGAGCGAGATGTAGACCGCCGCATTGACGGCCCCGCGGGTCGACGATCGAAGCTCGACTCCGTCCATCGCGAAGACCGCGACCAGTCCGATGGTGAGGCTCACGAGCCAGGCTCCCGCCAGGAAGAACGCCAGCAACTGCTTGGGGTGGGGCCGGCCCAGGAAGATGATCACGACGGCCAGCAGCGCGGGGTAGAACGCAGCGGCCATCGCCAGAAGCAGGAGCTCGAAGGGCGTAGTCAAAGAATGAGCATCTCAGGTCCTTCGGCGGTCGTGAATCCTCCCTGGCGGGTGAGTGCGGCTGCAACACTCAACCCGGAGAATGCGTTGGTGAACGAGGTGGAACGAAAGGCCAGGTTCGAAACGACGCGCCGGCGTGCGGATTCGGTGTGGCACAAAGGCGAGTCGGCCTGGCATCGCTTCGAGTCGAGCACCGCCGGCGACGTCTGGGACCGGCTGTCGAGCGTCGACTTCATGAACCAGGCCCTACTGCTGGCCGCGGTGATGCTCCTGTGGCTCTTCCCCAACCTGATCTTCCTGGCCGCGGTCACCGGGAGAAACTTCGCGCAGAGCGTCAGCTCGAAGATGGGGCTCAACGATCAGGCGACGCAAAGCGTCGAAAACCTCTTCAAGTCCTCGTCGACCTCGACGGCGGCGACGGTCGGGGCGGTCATCTTCCTCGTCTTCGCCGTCACGGCGACGGTCGCCGTGATCCAGAAGATCTGGCAGACGATCTGGGGCCTCGAAGGGCGTGGCTACTGGACGGAGACGTGGCAGCAGGTGGTCTGGGGGTTCGGAGCCATCGGGATCTCGGTGGCGCTGAGCTACATCCAGCACGAGTTGAACAAGGTTTATCCCGGCTTGGCGGCCTTGACGAGCTTCTTGGTGGTCGCCGCATTCTTCTGGTTGGGGTTCCACCTCCTGCTCGCGGGCCGCGTGCCGTACCGCGCCTTGATCGTCCCGGCGATTGTCACCTCGGCCTTTTTCCTGGGGCTCGCGGCGTTCTCGGCCGCGTTCCTCTCCGACGCGATCATCTCCAACGACAGGGAGTACGGCCCGATCGGCGTCGTCTTCATCTTGCTGACGTGGCTGCTCGCCGTTGGAGTCGTGTTCATCCTGGGCCCGGTGGTCGGAGTCGCGATTCAGGAGCGCTGGCGGGACCGCCGCCACAGGCGGGAAGCGGCGTAGCGTGGCGGAGAACCGTTCCCGCCTCACCCATGCGGCCGGGCGTGCCGCGCTCTACCCGGCCCGGGTCGCGGCCCGGGCGTGGCGGGGGCGGCTGGAGGAGGCGGCCGACGACGTGCTCGAGGCGCCCGAGACGGCGCGCATCCTCGACCAGGTTCTCGCCGGCCAGCTCCCGGAGAAGCTGGCCCAGTCGCTCGTGCGACACCACGTGCTCGAACGGATCGCCGCGGAGCTGGCGGCGAGCGGCGAGCTCGACCGGCTCGTGAAACAGGCACTCGAGAGCCCGCACACGCGCGATGTCGTCGACCAGGTGGTGCAGAGCGAGGAGATGAAGCGGGCGATCAGCACCGTCGCCTCCAGCCCGGAAGTGCGGCACGCGATAGCGCGGCAGACCGCGGGTCTGGGGGAAGAGGTCGTCGGGGACTTCCGCTCGGCCGCAGTTCGCGCCGACGGGCGGATCGGCAAGCATCCCGAGGCTGGCATGTACGCCGGCATCGCGACGCGCGCGGCGGCTCTCGCGATCGACGGCTTCATAGCCGCCATCATCTGGATCGCGGGCAGCGCGATGGTCGGGGTGATCGCCTCGCTGTTCGGCGGCATCCATCCTCACTGGGTGGCTGGGACGCTCCTCGGCGTCGGCGGCTATCTCGTCGCCGCCGTCTACTTCACGCTGTTCTGGAGCTCTGCGGGACAGACGCCCGGCATGCGGATCATGCGGCTGCGCTTGCGCCGGCCAGGTGGGGAGGGAATCTCGATCCTGCGCGCTCTCGCCCGCCTGTTCGGTTTGGCGGCTGCGATCATCCCGTGCTTTGCCGGGTTCATCCCCGTGCTGTTCGACTCCCGCCGCCGCGGTCTTCCCGACTTCGTGGCGGGAACCGTGGTCGTCTACGACCGGTGAGTCTCTCCATCGGCCTGGCGCTGCTCGGTGCTTTCCTTTTCGCGTTCGGCTCGGTGCTCCAGCAGAAGGGCGCGATGGAGGAGCCCGACACCTCCACGCTTCGAGTCGGATTCTTCGTGGGGCTGCTGAAGCGGCCCGTATGGCTGGCGGGACTCGTCCTCGACGCTGCGGGCTATGTGGCACAGGCCGCCGCGCTCGGCGTGGGGAAGCTCGTCGTCGTCCAGCCGCTGATGGTGTCGAGCGTCGTCTTCGCCCTCCCGCTCGGCGTGTGGCTCACGCACCAGCATGTCGGGCGCCGTGAGATCGCCGGCGCCGCGGCCGTGGTCGCAGGCCTGGCCGCGTTCATGATCGTGGCCGATCCGGGGGGCGGTCGGGCTGACGCACCCGGCCTCCAATGGGCCATCGCCGGCGCCGTCGTGGGCGGCATCGCCGTGTTGCTGACCGTCGTTGCCTGGAAGCGGCGGCCTGCCATGAAGGCGGCGCTCGTCGGGACGGCCGCGGGCGTCCTCTTCGGTTTCGTCGCCGCGTTGACGAAGTCAACCGTCGTCCGTTTCGACGACGGCGCCGCCGCGGTCTTCCTCGACTGGCACATCTACACGCTCGCGGCCGCGGGGCTCGCCGGATTCATGCTCGTGCAGGTCTCACTCCAGACAGGCGCGCTCGCACCGGCGATCACGACCTCGATGGTATTCGAGACGGTCGTGGGCGTGGTCGTCGGTCTCACGCTGCTCGACGAGGAGCTGCACACGCAGAAGTGGGGGCTGGCGGTCGTGGCCTTCGGGCTGGCATTGATGGTCGGCGGCATCATCGTGCTGGCCCGGTCGGAAGCCGCGCCGACGTTCCATGAGGAACCGGAAGGCCGGGTCGTACTCCAGGAGTGACGCTCTGCGCCGCGCCTAGTGCTCGGGGCGCGCGCCTTCGACCCGCCGTACCTCCAAGAGCTCGAGCCCCAGTGACTCGATCCGCTCGAGGAGGCCGTGGAGCGCGGCCTGGTCCTGCACCGGCCCGCGCAGAACCGTCTCGACGGGCTCGACCTCCATGTCGAATCCCTCGAACCTCTTCGCGAGCTTCTCGCCGAGCCGGCCCCTGATCCGAATCTCATAGCGGCTCGATCCCATCACGCTTCGATCCTCGAACCAACGGGGGTGACCAAGCCTCACCCCGAAGGAATGGCCACCTTCGCCACCGAGATAGCCAGCGCTTTCTCGGGAAAAATTGACACAAGAGTGCGCGAGGGGCTAGGTTCGCGTCTAACCCGAAAAGGGGGATACGTGGCCACCGCCCTGAAGGCCAACCGCCGGGCCGCCCCGCGGCGGGCATCTCATTCCAGGCTCGTCGCGACGCCGGACCTCCTGGTCCCGCGCCCACCTCGCCCGGCCATCCGCCGGCGGCGACTCTTCGATGCGCTGGACGAGGGAAGCGAAGGGCGCCTCGTCCTCATATCTGCGCCCGCCGGCGCAGGCAAGACGGCGCTCCTCTCGACGTGGCTGGCCCAGCAGCCGCGGAAGCGGGTCGCGTGGATGTCCCTGCGGCCCAGGCGCGGCGAGAACGCGTTCTGGGCAACGTTCCTCGAGGCTCTCCGCGGCGTCGCCCCGGCGTCAGGAGCGCTCGCAAGCCTCGCAGCCCCGCGGGCAGGCACGCCGTCCGGTTTCGTCGACCGGCTCCTGACTGCGGTCGCGCAGCTGCGCACCCCGGTCACGCTTGTCATCGATGACTTCCACAACGTGCCGCGGACGGGTGTCGCGGGCGGGATCGAGCAGCTGCTACGCGCGTCGACTCCGCGTTTGCGGCTCATCATCTCGACGCGCCACGACCCCGATCTGCCGGTGCATGTCCTCCGTGCGAACGGGGAGCTGACCGAGCTGCGCGCCGCAGATCTCGCCTTCACGGCACAGGAGACGCGCGAGTTTCTCGACACCCTCGACGTCGAGCTGCATCCGGGGCTCTTCCAGGCACTGGTCGAGCGGACCGAGGGGTGGGCGGCCGGGCTTCGCCTGGTGACACTCTCGCTTCAGGGCTCCGACGACGGGATCGTCGACGCACTGCTCGACGACGGCGCGGCTGCCGACTACCTCGTGCAGGAGGCACTGCGGTCGGAGCCCGAGAAGACGCGTCTGTTTCTGCTCCGGACCTCGATCGTGGACCGGCTGACGCCCGAGCTGGCAGAGACGCTCTCGGGCGTGGAAGCCAGCAGCGTGCTGGACGACCTCGTCAACAGGAACGTTTTCATCGAGCGGGTCGGCTCCCGCCCGGTCTGGTATCGCTACCACCATCTCTTCGCGGAGATCCTGCGGACGGAGCTCGCCCAGGATGCTCCCGCCGAAGTCCCGAAGCTCCATGCCCGCGCCGCGCGCTGGTACCTCGACCGTGGAGACAGCGTCGACGCGGTGCAGCACGGTTTCGCCGCGGGCGACCTCGAGCTCGTCTCGGCGTGCCTCGTCGAGTCGTGGTTCGACCTGCTCGTCGACGCCGACCTGACCGTCCAGGCGGCGCTGATGGACTCGCTTCCAGCCGAGCGGGTCGAGCGCTCGATTCCGCTCACAGCCGTCGTGGCCACGCTTGCTCTTACGAACGGGGACGTGCGGCGGGGAGGGACGCTCCTCGACGGCGTGGACCGCGCCGAGCTGAACGCCGCGGACGCACGCGTACAGGCGATGATCACGTTCGCTTCCGTCCTGCGCGCCCGACTCGACGGGCAGTGCGTGAAGGCGGCGAAGCAGGCTGAGAAGCTGCTCGCGCTGGCCGATGCAGGGTTTCCCGCCGGACGCATGGCCGACCGCATCAAGGCGCTGGCCCTGGGATTTCTCGGCGTGTCCGAGCTCTGGCTGCGCCGGCCGGCGGCGCCGGCCAACCTGCACGAGGCCCTGCATCTCGCCCGCGCGACGGAGTTCTCCCATACCGAGATCGCGTGCCTCGGGGGCCTCGCGCTCATCGAGCTGGGACAGGGCAGGCTTCGCCGCGCCGCCGAGCTCGCGCGCAGCGCCGTCGACGCCGCGGAGAGCGGCGGTCTCGATCGCAGCGTCCAGGCTGGAATGGGGTACACCGTGCTCGCGCTCGCCGAGTACCTGTGGAACGACCTCGGCGCGGCCGACGAGAACGCCCGGGCCCTGGCCGAGGTGGCCAGGACGTCGGGAGACAGGATCGCGCGCGTGCTCTCGGCGATCGTCGACTCCTCGATCTGTCTGTCACGCGGAGGGAGCGAGATCGAGATCGGCATCCAGCGGCTCAAGGGAGTCGAGAGCGACTGGCGAGCCGTTGACACGCCCGCCCTTCGGGCCGCTTGCGCCACGCAGTTCTCGCGTCTGGCCGCCGCCGCAGGCGACCAGGAGTCGGCCTGGAAGATCCTCGACGATGCAGACATCGACTCGCCCGACGCGCGTCTGGCGCCCGCGCTCGCCCGGCTGCGGCTCGGTGCAGGCGAGCCCGAGGAGGCGCTGGCCCTACTCGCCGCGGACCGAGACGGCGATACGGGGGCCGGAGCCATCGAGCGTGCGGTTCTCACCGCCGTCGCGCACCAGAACCTCGGGCACGGGGAGGAGTCTCGCGCGTCCACCGCCCTTGCGCTCGGGCTCGGCGAGGCCGAGAGCATCCGCCGCCCGCTCCTGGACGCCGGGCCCTCGCTCCGCGAGTTGCTCACCGAGCACCTGCGCCACTCCTCGTCGCATCGCTGGTTCGCGTCCGACCTCCTCTCGACCCTGAACGGCAGCGAGGCGGCGGGATCCACGCCCGCCCAGCTGCTGGAGCCGCTGACGACCCGCGAGGGGGACGTCCTGCGTTACCTGCCGACGATGATGTCGAACGCAGACATCGCCGGCGAGCTCTTCGTCTCCGTCAACACCGTCAAGTCACACGTGAAGAGCATCTACCGCAAGCTGGATGCGACGCAGCGGCGGGACGCCGTTCGCCGAGCCAGGCAACTGCACCTCCTTTAGCCCTCTCACCCAGGGGGAGTGAGGAAGCTTCACCTTCCGGCCGAGGAGAATCGTGCGCGGTGAGCGTCAAGCGCAAGATCGTCGTCTGGAGCCTCGTCGGGCTGGCGACCCTGCTGCTGCTCATCTCGTCGCTGACGGTGTGGACGAGGCGGCAACTGCTCAACACCGACAATTGGACGGATCTCTCCGCACAACTGCTCCAGCGCGACAACGTCCGGGCGGCGTTGTCGGCCAAGCTCGTCAACGCGCTTTTCCAGCGCGTGGACGTGTCGGGCGCGCTCGAGCAGAGGCTGCCCGACCAGCTCAAGGCGGCGGCCCCGGTGCTGGCCGGCGCGCTCGAGAACGTGGCGCCGCGCGCTGCGAACCTGGTCCTCGGCACGGCGGCGGCCCAGACGCTGTGGAAAAGCGCCAACCGGACGATGCACGGCAAGCTGATCGCCGTCCTCGCGGGGAAGAAGATCAGGAGCGTCACCACCCAGGGCGGGAACGTGACGCTCGACTTACGGCCGCTGGTCCACCGGCTCGCCGACCGTCTCGGCGTCGCCGACAAGCTCAAGGCCCGTGGCGATCCGAATACCGGAGTGATCGTCATCCTGCGCTCGAATCAGCTGGAGGCGGCCCAGAAGGCCGTCCGCGTGGTGAAGGCGCTCACGGTGTTCATCGTGATCGCGGTGTTCCTGCTCTTCGGGCTCGCGCTCTACCTGGCGCACCCCAGCCGGCGGAAGGTGCTCGGAGGAATCGGCGGGTGCTTCGTCGGAGTCGGACTGCTCCTCCTGATCCTCGTCCGCTTGCTCGGGAACGCGATCATCGATTCGGTCGTCAAGGTCGAGGCCAACAAACCGGCGGGCCACGAGATCTGGTCGATCGCGACAAGCATGCTGCGGGACATAGCGATCGCTCTCATCGTCTACGGCCTGATCGCGATCGTGGGCAGCGTGCTCGCGGGGCCGAGTCGCGTCGGCGTGACGGTGCGGCGCTGGCTCGCACCCGCTTTCCGACGTTCCGTGGTCGTCGTCTACGCCGTCGTAATCGCGATCTTCCTGATCCTGATCGCCTGGGCTCCCCTGGGGTCAGACCGTGGAGTGATCGGGACGATCGTCCTCGCGGCACTCGTCCTGTGGGGCATCGAGCTGTTGCGGCGCCAGACGCTGCGCGAGTTTCCCGCCGATGCTCCCGTCGAGGTCCCGCCGCGCCCCGCCGCGCGCCCTTCGTAGGACCGGCCCGTGCTCATCATCGTCGCCGTCGTTCTGCTTCTCCTCCTCGACGGCCCCTGGAACTGGATCGCCTTCGTCGTGGTGACGCTGCTGTGGTTCGCCGAGCTGTACGGCTGGAACCGGACCGTCAAGAACCGGCGTCGCGTGGTCGGAGCCGAGACGCTGATCGGGAAGACGGCCGTCGTGACGGAGGCCTGCCGTCCGGTCGGGCAGGTCCGCCTGGACGGAGAGATCTGGGAGGCGCGCTGCGAGGCCGGCGCGAGCCCCGGTGATCATGTGCGCGTAATCGGACGCGACGAGCTCGCCCTGCTCGTCGAGCCGGTCTCGGCCTAGCCGTTCACCGACTGACAGGCGGTCGCGTTGGTGATCGCGCTCTTCAGTGAGTCCTTCGCGTTCGCACTGATCGTCTTCAGCTGCGAGAGCGCGTCCGCGACCTGCGTCTGCAGGGTCAGGAGCGTGTTCGTCACGACGCCGGCTGCGGCCACGAGATCGCTCGTGGTCGACACGTTGTCGAGCGAACCGGCGATCTGGTCGGAATCGGACTTGATCTGGTCGGCGAGCTTGTCGACGACGTCCTTCGCCTGGCCGCCCCCGGATACGTCGGGCTTGCCGAGGCCCTTGAGGTCGTCGGCGAGCGTCTCGTTCGCGTCGTTGATGTCGCCGACGGAGGATTGGAGGTTCGCCTTCGTCGGCGTGTTCTGGAGGCTCTGGGCGATCGGCTTGAGTGCCGCGGTCCAGTCCTTGAACGCCGAGCAGAACCCGTTGGCCCAGTCGCCCGCGGCCGCCGTGGTCTCAGTGCTGGTCATCGTCCCGCCGCTGGTCGTGGTCGAGCTCGATCCGCCTCCTCCGCCGCAGCCCGCGGCGAGCGGCAGGGCCACGGCCAAGACGGCGATCGGAACGGCGAAGCGACGCATCGAGTGGAGCCTAACGTTTGGCGGGGTAGCCGAGGCGGGTTCGTAGAAGCGTCGTCCCTCGTCCCGGACGGACTCGGCGTCGAGCCCGTCCGGCATCGCCCGTGCGTCGCGGATCACCACAGCGCCGACTAGACGATGGGGTGGCTTCCTTGGTCTCGCGTGACTCGATTGCCGATACCGGCAGGAAGCGGATTCAGAAGTTCGTTGGAGCGCGACTCGACGTCGAGCTGATCGCACGCCGCGACTACCGTGAGCAACACGCAGGCGATGCCACCGACTGCTCCGGCGGCCACGATCTCCGGGGCGGCGGGTAGGCCGACTGCAGCTGCAAAGAGTCCCGCGATCAGGACTGCTCCGGGGACCCGACCCGAGACGTAGTGCCGGGGGATCTGAGCTGAGACGAGCCACACGGGAGCGACGAGCCAGGGCAGCACGACCCGTGCGAGAACGAGGCCTGCGCCCCACCACGGGAGGGCTCCCGCGACGCCGAGCGAGGCCGCCGTGACTCCAACGAGGACGCCGTCGACGGTTCCGTCCAGCCATAGTCCGAGGCGAGTGACTTCCCTGCGGCGCCGGGCGAGCGTCCCGTCGAGAACATCCGTCGCGACGGCTGCGACCAGTGCGCCGGCCAGCAAGGAAGGCGAGAGCGCCGGTAGCGCCGGAATTACCGCCGCACGTCCCAGCGAGACCAGGTTCGAGAGCCCGAGCCGGTCGAGCGAACGCCCCTCCGGGGTCTCGAGTAGTCCGAGATGCCACCAGAGCATGAGTGCTACGAGGAGCCACCAGGCCGCTCCGACGACGGCGAGAACCGGATGTCCCGCGACCGCGACAACGGCCCAGGCTGCGAGCCCGAGGACAGCAGTGGCGAGCGCCTCCCTCCGTGCACCGGGACGGGAGCGACGCTGCTCGCCCGCGCGGGCGAGCGAGCTTCCGAAGAAGCGCTTCCATCCGGCAGGCGAGAACCGTGCGGCGCGCAGTTCGGCGAGCAGCTCGCGCGTCCACGCGTCTCCTACGGTCATCGCCTGCGCGCGATGACCACGCCGTAGCCAAGCGCCCCGTCCTCGATCGCCCCATGTGCGGCTGTGAGGAGAGGGAACCCGTCGAGGCCGAGCGGGCGCAGCCGGTCGGCGATCCTCTCGACCAAGCCTGTGAGCGCGGCGTCGTGGCGCTCGCTCTCCAGTACGTCGCAGCCGGCGGAGTCGAGGACATTCGCCACCTCGGCGAGCGGCCGCGCCTCCGCGATGCAAGCAACCTGCGCGAGCAGACTCGTGAGCTCTTCCGGCAGCCGCTCCGGCTCGGCGACCATGTCGGAGAGAGCGACTCGTGCGCCTGGGCGCAGGACGCGCGAGATCTCCGCCGCGGCCGCAGCCGGATGGGGAAAGAGGCAGAACGAGCATTCGCACAGCGCGCCGTCGAAGGCCTCGTCGTCGAACGGCAGCCCCTCGGCGTCGCCCTGCACGAAGCTGGCACGTCCTGCGGCGGCACGGCGGGCCTCCTCGACGTTCCCGGCCGAGAGGTCGACGCCGACGACGTCGCAGCCGGTCATGCGCGCGAGCTGGATCGCGCTCGTCCCGATTCCGCAGCCGACGTCGACGACCGTGTCGCCGGCTCCGACCTCGAGAGCCCGCGCCAGCCTCGACGTCAGCTCGGGCCCGCCCGGATGGAAGCTGTCGCCGAGCAGCCAGCGCACGGCCTCGCTCGAGTACACCGCAGCGCAGCACGCTTTGAGCTCGACGCTCATCGGCGCACGGCCCTGGAGCCGGAGGGCGTCGCTGCCAGAAGCGGTTGCAGGCCCCTGGCGTTCGGCACGACGGGCGCAACCCGCACTCCGGAGAGCTGGGCCCGGACCTGCTCGCGGTAGCCGACGGAGTTGTAGGCGCAGAACGGGATCATCCGTCCATCCGGCGTGAGCTCGGCGACGCAGCATTTCATCAGCTGTCGGACGTTCAGCGTGTAGGGATCTTGAAAGTCCTGGATCACGATCACGAAGAGCTGCTTCCAGGGATCCTCCAGCATCCCCTCGATCGCTTCGAAGCCGATCCCGCAGCTGCGGCACGCCCGCAGCAGGCTCTCGGCTCCCGGCACGGCCGACGAGGAGAACATCCGCTCGAGCGCCTCGCGCACGGCGAGGTCGGGAAAGAAGCGGTTCGCGACGTAGTCCAGGTAGCCGTCGACGTCCAGGAGGCGCGTGAACGGGATGACACCTCCGTTCTCGATGAGCCCGTAGCTCATGCTGCGGCAGGTCGGAAAGCAGCAGGGGACGGGGACGAAGTCGGAGAGTCGATACCACTCCGGCAGCTGCTCGGCCAGATGGTGGATGACGTCGGCGTTCGTCAGCCGCTCGAGCGGATCGAAGACGACATGGCGGCCGGAGTGTGTGACCGGCTGGAAGGCGACGCTCATGACCGCAGGGTGCGCAACGCCGTAGCGGACGACCCCACCCGCCTCGTGCTCGTTGATGCCCTTCTCGAGCGCGGCCACGAGTGTGACGTTCAAGCCCGCATCGGCGCAGGCCTCGAGCGCGCGCTCTTTGTCCGCGCGCAGGTCCTTGCCCCGGATGGCGAGGTGGGTCGCGAGCTCGAAGCCGTCGAACTGGAGGTAGATGTGCGGTCGAAGCCGGGCCAGCTCGCTCGACGAAACGGGGATCGCGGGCGATCCTGATCCCGTTCGTGTTCAGGAACACCTGCCGGATGCCGCGCTCCGAGGCCATCTCGATGAACTCGACGATCCGGGGATGGATCGTCGGCTCCCCGCCGGAGAGCATCACCACCTCGGGCTCGCCCTCGGCCGCGACGAAGGTATCGAGCATGAGAGCGACCTGATCCCTGGTCAGCGAGTAGCCGTGCGGCTGGTGGCCGGAGTCGGCGAAGCAGATCGGGCAGTCGAGGTTGCAGGCCGTGTTGACCTCGATCAGCGCGAGACAGGAGTGCTGCTTGTGCTCGGGGCAGATGCCGCAGTCGAGCGGACATCCCTCCACGACCTCGGTCTGGAACTCGAGCGGTAGCGTTCCCGGCTTGTTGTAGCGAAGCTGCGTCATGTACAGCTCCGCGTCGGAGTAGACGAGCGCCTCGAACGGTCCGTGCTCGGGGCAGCGCTTGCTCAGGATCACGCGGTTCTCGCGGATGTTGACCTCCGCGTCGATCACGCGCTTGCAGACGGGGCAGATCGACTTCGTCAGCTCGACGAAGATCTCGTTCCGGTCGCGCTTGGAGCGCACGGCCGCACCGTACTTGGATGCGCCCGACGGCGCTATGGCTTCAGGCGAACAATCGGCCCGCCGCCGAGGTGGCCCGTACTCGCGCGGGCTCGGGTAGAGCATCAGCCGGACGAGCCGGCTTTCCCGGTTTGCTGGGATCCAGGTCTGGGGGGTCTGCGTTCGGCTTCCGGCTTCACCGCTTCGAGCGAATCTCGCACTGCCCGTTCCCAGACCGTTGCAACCTGCCGGCCCCACCAGCGCCCGAGCGCCCAGAAGTCGGTTCCGAGCTCGCCGGTCCAGGTCAACTCCGTCCCGGCTTGCGTCGGCTTCAACTCGAACGACTCCGCAACGTGCGGCACCGGCCCGCGGAGGAGCCGGAAGTGGATCTGGTGCGGACGCTCGAAACGCACGGTCTCGACGGTGGTCGCAACCATCCCCCAGACCGTGGTGAAGTGAGCCGCCAGCGCCATGTCGGTCCCGCGCTCCCACACCTGGAACTTCTTCCGCAGCGCACGTGGTGTCCGACCGAGGTAGGGACACGCGATCACGTCGAACACGACCTCGGGAGGTGCTGCGATCTCCCACCTCACCGGGCCGAGGGATCGTACGTTGCGTCCGATCCCGAGGTCGAGCGTCAGAACGCCACGCGCCATCAACGCCAAGACGCCGAGGATTCCGCCCAGGACGGCCCCCGCTGCAAACGGCCGAGCCATCGCACCCCACTCTAGTGCACCTCGTCGCGCCCTTCTCGCATCGAACAGGGCGTTTCCCAGGAGGGCAGTCAGGATCACCCGGTGCAGGTGGTCACAGTGCTCGCGATCGTTGCGTATCTTTGGTGTTCACGCTCAACAAGGAGGCATCCATGGCCGTAGGCCCTGTGGACGTTTACATCATCGGTTTTCCCGGCAACAAGTTCAGCGGGCGCATCGCCCCGGCGATCCTGGAGCTCGTGGAGAACGGCACGATTCGCGTGCTCGATCTGCTCTTCGTGATGAAGGATGCGGACGGCGCCGTAACGACAATCGAGGCAGCTGACCTGGACGAGGACGGCGCGGCCTTCCTCTCCATCGACACCGCGCAGCCGGGCGCGTTGGGGGACGAGGACGCCGAGGAGGTCAGCGACGACCTCCCGCCCGACAGCTCGGCCCTGCTGATCGCATTCGAGAATCTCTGGGCCGTGAAGGTCGTCGACGCCCTGCAGGCCGCGGACGCCGTGTTGATCGACTCGATCCGTATTCCCGCCGAGGTCGTAGCGGCCGCGCTCGACCCAGCCTAGACCCGTCCACTTCGAGATCGAAAGGAACCGAAATGGGACTTCTACGTATGGCAGCCCGCACGGCCGTCGTTGCCGGAACCGCCACGGCCGTGTCCGGCCGCGTGCAGCGTCGCCAGGCCGCGAAGTATGACCAGCAGGACGCGGAGCAGGACGCGCAGCAGGCACCGCCGCCGCAGGCAGCGGAGGAGGACGAGACTGCACAGCTCCAGAACCTGGCGGCGCTTCATACCCAAGGTGTGCTCACGGATGAGGAGTTCGCGGCCGCCAAGGCCAAGATTCTCGGACTCTGACGGACATCAGCCGCGGCTCCCGTGAGCACCGTCGCGGCATACTCGCGTCTGGCAGGGGTCTACGACGAGATCGTCATCGACCCCTGTCATGACCGCTGGGCATCGTTCCTCGACGAGCTCTGGAACGCCGATCCTGGCGACGTGCGCTCCGTGCTCGACCTCTGCTGCGGCACAGGCCTTCTGGCGGCCGAGCTGATCGACCCGGGGTTACCGGGTCGTCTGCGTCGACGCATCCGACGCGATGCTGGCCCGCGCTCGCGGGCGCCTTGGTTCCGACGTGGTGTTGGCCCGGATGGCGCTCCCGGATCTGAATGTCGAAGGCGTCTTCGACGCCGCGGTCTGCACGTTCGACGGCTTCAATTACCTGACTCCGCGCGAGTTGAGACTGACGATGGCCGCGGTCGCCCTGCACCTTCGGCCTGCCGGGTGGCTCGTCTTCGACCTCCACACCGACGGGATGATGGACTTCACCATCTCGAACCCCGTCGTTGCGGGCGAATCGGCCGGGAATGACTTTGTGATCAGCAGCGTCGTGGATCCTGCTCTCCGAACGTGCGACACGAGGATCGAGCTCACGAAGCCACGTGAGGGCGAACCCTTCTGCGAGCAGCATCGGCAGTATTTCCACGCGGATGCCGACGTCCGTGCCTCCCTGGAGAGCGCCGGCTACACGGTGACCGCGGTCGGCGAGGAATACACGCACCAGCCCGTAGGCGACTCGACCCTGCGTGCGACCTGGACGGCACGGCTCCTTCCGCAGAATCGCGCCATCCCTACCTCGGGCGCGGCGCAGAGTCGAACCTAGTCGAGCTCACCGTACATAGACGCTTGACAGTGTCATGAATAGCCGGGCAGGATGAAACGAGTGAAAGCGACCAGGCTCAGGAGGTCGGCGGAGATCGCGGGCCTGGTCGTCGCGGCGGTCCTTGTCGGCCTGGTCGCGCACGGCGCGGGCGCGGTCAGTGCGAGCGGCGCGGCGCCCACCGTGGTGTCCAAATCCGTCACCACAAACGAGGACAAGGACAAGACGATCGTCCTGAGTGCGACCGACGCCGACGGCGACGACCCCCTCAGCTTCGCCGTCGCCGACCCGCCGCATGGCTCTCTCGGCTCGGTTGGGCCGGTGACCTGCAACCACTCGACGCCGAACACGTGCACCGCCGAGGTCGTGTACACGCCCGATGCGAACTACAACGGTCCCGATTCGTTCACCTACACCGCAAACGACGGCACCTTCAACTCCAACCCGGAGCTCGACGAGGCGGCCTCTCCTTAGAGGACGCCTCGTCAAGACCGGGGTTCACGGCTTGTACGTCACGAAGCCGAAGGCGGACTGAACGGCAGTACCGCTCAGGTTGAGGATCTTGACCAGCAAGTGCCCCCCGCTCGACTGCGTGGTGGCGAGAAGAGGAGTGCCGCCGCTGGTCGGCGTCACCGTGGTGACGTAGTTGTTCAGGTTGTAGCTTTCGCCGGCGATCGTGATCTCGTAGCGCTTGTTGACGGAGTCGTACGTGGACGTCACGTTCGGCGTGCTCGCGTTCGCGCCGGGACTGCCCCCGCCGTTGATGAAGGCGTAGGCGATCGGAGTGGCCTGGCTCATCGTGCCGGCGGTATAGGCGCGCGTGACCTTGCCCGTCGCATGCAAGTTGCCGTCGAACCTTCCGGCGAGCCCGCTCGTGCTCGATCCAAGCACACCGACTGCGTTCGACCCCGTGTTCGCCACGCCCTTGACGCCGACCCCGTCTGATGCTGTCGCCTCGCCCGACACACCGATCGAGGCCGCGTCCCCTTGCGCGAGGAATTTTCCTCCGATTGCACCGTCGCCGCCGGCCGTGGCGGACACGCCGATTGCCCCTCCGTCGCCCGGCCCGGTGCTTGCGGACGCTCTGACGCCGACCCCGTGGTTGCCGCCGGCGCTGAACTCCCCGCCGATCGGGAAGCCGGAGACTATGCCGCAGCCGCTGCCTGACGCGCACGCGTACACACCGATCCCGTTGGCAGCGTTGCCCCAGAACTGCCCACCCGTGTTCTTGCCGCTGAACGGCGGCGCTCCATTGCACGGGAAAGCCGCACCGCTGGGACTGGAGCAGCCGTACACGCCGCTATTCGCCGACAGGGACAGGAACGAGCCACCTGCTTGCGCGCCGTTGCCGAGCACGCCCGTGCCGGCGCCACCGTTTCCCCTGACCGCGGCCGAGCCGAAGCCGGGGCTGGCGGCCGTGAGCTCGCCCAGCACTCCTGCCGCACCCGCCGCGGTGGAGGCGGTCTGGCCGTCCACGCCTGGAGTGGTTCCCGAAGAGGCGGTGTGCCTGCCGGCGACGCCGGTCCCGGTCGGGCTCTCGCCGAGCACGCCGATGCCGGCGCTCTGGTGGAAGCCCCAGACGCCGAAGCCGTTTCCGTTCGTGCCCGAGTTGATCCCGCGCAGGCCCGCGCTCTGGGTTCCGGGCGCGCCGGCCGTTATCCGGCCGAGGACGCCGAAGGCGTTCTGGGTGGTGGCGGAGTTTTCGACCCGCAGCTGCGGGCCGCCGCTCGTGTTGCCGCTGAGCGAGCTCTCCACGTTGACGGTATTGGCCTGGCCGAGGTTGAAGACGTCGCCGACGCCGGAGCCCGCGAGGGCGGTGGCGGTCGTGAGGGCGAGCGCCGCCGCGACGGCGCCGAGCAGCGGATAGCGGAGCTTGGACATGAGCGAGCCGAACATGAAGTCCCCTTCCCGGTTGGTGTCGAACCGCCACAGTGTTATCTCTCAGCGGGCGGCGTGCAGGGCCGGGCCGCGAACATTCGTGAGCTGTCTGTCTCACCGCGATGTCCGGGCTCAGCCACGGTGCCAACCTGGCGATTGCGCAGAAGTTTCCCTGGAACGTCCATACGAGCTGCGTAGATGTCGGGACCGCGCAGGGCGACCTAGCCGTGCAGATCGCGCTCGGCAACCCACACCTCACGGGTGTGGGGTTCGACCTGCCTGAGGTTGCGCCCCTGTTCGAGGAGTTCGTCGAGCACAACGGCATGCAGGAGAGACTGCAGTTCGTAGGCGGCGACTTCTTCGCGGACGACCTCCCGAACGATGATGTGGTCATGTTCGGGCACATCCTGCACGACTGGATCCTGGACGAGAAGCGGATGCTGATCGGCAAGGCGCACGCTGCATTGCCCACAGGTGGCGCGCTGACCGTCTACAGGCAATCATCGACGACGACCGCTCGCAAAACGGCTTTGGACTGCTGATGAGCCTGAACATGCTGATCGAGACAGAGGGCGGCTTCGACTACACAGGCGCAGACTGCAAGGGCTGGATGACCGAAGCCGGTTTCACGAGCACACGCGTGGAGCACCTGGTCGGCCCCGACTCGATGATGATTGGACTGAAGTAGCCGCAACGGCGATGATGTTCGCGCAGGCGTCAGGCGTGCGCCGCGACCTCGCGAACTTCGACGCCCTCGAGAGTGACGCTGTCCGGAACCATCGAAGGGATGAGCTCACTCGCGCGGTTCGCCTCTTCCTCCGAGTCGAAGATGATCATCGAGAGCCCGGTGTCGTCCTTCCGCGTCCAGTAACCGGTGACGAATCCCGGTGCTTGTGAGACGCGCGGCACGACCTCATCGCGCAGGGACGTGTCGGCGCTCTCCGGATCGTTGATGCTGACTGTTACGACTACGGCGTGCATCTCGCCTCCTTTGGGTTGCAAACGAAGCGTCAACCCTAAACCCGCGCAGAGCAGCGGGCTACCGTACGGGTGAGATGGCTGTGGGCGAACCACCCTCCCCGGAAGCGACGTTGCGCCTGGCCGTGGCTCCTGAAGGGATCCGCGCGGGCGACGTCATCCTGCGCTACCCGTCACTCGACGATGTCGACGCGATCCTGCCGGCCTTCCGCGACCCTGAGCTGCGCGAGGCCGGAAACCTTCCGGCTTTCGATCGCGACGGGCTCGCCGCCTCGATCCACGAGCTACCGATGCTGGCCGAACGAGGACGTCTGTTGGCGCTCGCTGCTCTCGATGCACGCAGCGGCGAGGTGATCGGGGGGGGCACGCTGCACCACCTCGACTCCGAGCGGAAGATCGTCGAGATCGGCTATTTCGTGCTGCCGCACGCCCGGCGTCGCGGCGTAGCGACGACGATCGCGCGCCTGCTTTCTCAGCACGCGTTCTCACTCGGGATCGAGCGGGTGGCCGCCTACGTCAACGTCGGAAACACTGCGTCCGAGCGTGTCGTCGAGCGCGCCGGCTTCACCCGCGAGGGCGTCGTCCGTTCGATGCCCAAGCCCGACGGCAGACGGATCGACAAGACACTTTTCTCACTCCTTCCCGGCGAAGGATGATGCTGAGGTGGTCTACGCGGATGCCTCTACGCCCGTATCCGCGCGGGTAGTGGTGAGACGTTCCAGCCAGGGTTCCGCCCCGAGCCGCTCGAAGATCTCGCGTGCTTCGAGCAGCAACGGCTGCGCCTCTTCGGCTCGCTCTTCCCCAACGAGCCATTCGGCGTGCTCGAGTCTTGTGACGGCCAGATAGAACGGAATTGCGAGCTCGTGGAACAGGCCCCCGGCTCCCTCGAACAGCCGTTCCGCTTCCTCGACGTCTTCAGTTCGTGCGGCGAGTTGCGCGCGGAAGCGATCCACCTGCGCGTTCACGAACTGCGGCCGCAGTCCCGGCGCGAGCTGCTCGACTGTCGAAAGCAGCTCCTCTGCCTTGTCGAAGCGCCCTAATTCGACCGCCGCCTGAACGGCGACCACGAACGACTCTTTCACGGGGTCGGTCGCGAGGCCCAGCACGGCCTGTTCCTCCAACACGGACTCAGCCACTCGGAGCGCCTCGCTGTGATCACTTTCCGCAAGAAGGAGCTGGCACCTGGCAACCCCGTAGTAGACGCGCTCCTGTACATCGGCCGACAGCTCGAACTCCGCCACGGCGTCGAGCATCCCCCTCCCCTCGTCGAGCCGCCCGCGATGGACGCACACCGGAACCGCTGACCGGACGACGGTGCCGTACGCGAGCCGCGCCTGGGTCCAGTCCTCGTGCGGCAGCTCGTCCCGCATTGCCAGGACGTCATCCCACGCGCCGAGTGCGTAGAAGGGAAAGCCAAAGCCGAGGAACGACCATTCCCAGTAACGGTTGCCGAACTTCCGCGCGTGAGCGAGCCCTTGCCGCACGAAGTCCACGGCATCTTCGTAGCGGTCGGTCAGGCTCGAACCCGCGTCGGCAAGGTTGTAGAACGCTCTGAGAGCGGCGGACGGCTTGTCGTGCTCGAGTGCGACTGCCAGCGCGTGACGGAGGAGCAGCGACCCCTCGTCTTGGCGTCCCCGGCTGATCAGGACAAGGGCCTTCGTGTTCAGCGCCTCGGACAGCACCTCCGGCAGCGACAGAGCTTCGGCAAGCTCGAGCGCGGTCTCGATCTGCCGCGAGGCCGTCTCCAGGTCGCCGGAGAAGAAGCGGAACCTTCCGACCTGCGCGGCCAGCGCTGGCTGCAGAAGGGCCATGGTTGGGGGAATCGTTGTGGGGAGCTCAGCCGATAAGGCGCACCGACCGCGATTGTCGAGGTGGCGAGCGACCTAAGCGTCGGAGCCGACCGAAAGCCGCCGCAACCGAGCCCGGCGAGTCGATGGTCAGAACTGGAAGACTCAGAGACGGTGAGCCCCACTCGAATCGCGGCGAGGGACTGCGAGTGCGTCCAGCGGATCGCGGCGACCTGCGGCGAGTCGCCGATGTGGTCGGTAGGCGAGCAGGTGCTCTACTGGACCGACAACCTCGGCGGAGTGGTCCACCTCCTGGAGCCAGAGACCGGCGACGAGCGGAGCTTTGCGCTGGGCCAGAACGTGATGGCCATCGGCCTGCGGCAACGAGGTGGACTTGTGCTCGCGCTTGCCAAGCAAATCGCGTTCTACGAGGCTGGAGGCGAGCTCCAGCCACTCATGAGCGTCGAGGACGACCAACCGCTCAACCGCTTCAACGACGGAAAGGTCGACCGCCGCGGCCGCTACTGGGCCGGCACGATGAACGACATCCACTGGGACCAGCCCTCCGGCTCGCTCTATCGACTCGACGGAGACCTCGAGCTGAGCCAACGACAGGATGCGGTGGTCTGCGCCAACGGGCTCGGCTGGAGCCCCGACGAGCGCACCTTCTACTTCGGCGAGAGCTTCCGCTACGCGATCTTCGCGTACGACTTCGACGTCGACGCCGGCGCTATCTCGGCCCAGCGAGTGTTCGCGACCGTCGACCAGAGCAGCGGGGCGTTCCCGGACGGGCTGACGGTAGACGCCGACGGAGGCATCTGGAGCGTGCAGAACGGCGCCGGCCGGGTGGTGCGGTACGCGCCCGACGGCACCGTCACGCATGAGGTCGAGGTGCCGCTTCCCCAGCCGACAAGTTGCATCTTCGGCGGCCGTGATCTGGACGTCCTCTACATCACCACTTCCCGGCAGAACATGACTCCTGAGCAGCTTGCGCGCTATCCGCTGTCGGGCAGCGTGTTCGCCGTGCGACCGGGCATGAGCGGTGTGCCCGAGCCGCTTTTCGCAGGGTAGGGGCACGCCGGCAGCGCCGCATTCGAGACGATCGTGGCACTGGTCGACCGTTTGCCCGTGATGGTCGCCCCGCGCTGGGTGTCGTCGCGGACGCAGCCAATGCCCTACAGGACGTCGTGGCCTATCCGGCGGGCGTGTGCGGGGTGGAGCCTACGTTCGGCGTCGAATACGACATCGGCGGGCTCGAGGTGATGACCTACCGCGAGATGATCGAGCGCATCGCGCGCTTGCGGGGCAAGAGACCAGTGATCGTCGAGGTTCCCGTGCTGACTCCGTACCTCTCGTCGCTGTGGCTGCATCTCGTGACTCCGGTGAACCCCGGAGTGGCGCGCCCGCTCGTCGAGGGGCTACGAAACGACACTGTGGTCCGGGACGATCGGATTCGTGAGGTTCTCCCGATCGAGCTGACCTCATTCGAGTCCGCGGCCCGCCTGGCGTTCGAGGAGATCGATTGAGCTAGATCCGCTCTCGCCCTTTCTGAGTCTCCCGGTCGAGTGTGCGAACTCTGCCGCGCAACCCGCGCGGAACGCTCGTAGCCGGTCAGGCTCGGCTGCCTGCCGGCGTCGGATCCCGCTTCTGCCTGACCGGGAGCCGCGCCAGACGCGATCTGCGAGTAGGGCCGCTATTCCCGCACCTGCGCCAGGGTCGAACGGATGAGCTCGCGGTCGCGCTCAGTACGGGCGTCTTCGAGCGCTGGCTGGGCGATGCGCTCGGCAACCTGGCGCAGGAGTGCCGTCCGCTCAATCCATCCGGCACGGCGCGCCGCTTCCACAATCCCGGCAAGCGCTTCCAGAAGTGTCACGATCACGTTCGGGTCGGCGGTCGCGTAACGCCCCACCTGCTCGAATGCTCCCTCGACGTAGTCGTCGAACGTGCGCAGTGACGCCACCACGTTCCCACGGCGCATCTCGGACGGCAGCGGCCGCTGTGCGAGCCGCTCCAGGACCGCGCGCAGGTATCCGACCGCCGACTCCGCCGTCGATGGATCGTTTACGCCCGGCGAAAGGCCCTTCATCGCGATCTCCGCCAGTTGGCGAACCCCGTAGAGCACGTCCTGGTGCAGGTCGCGTTCCTGCCCGATCGCGACGCCGCGCCGGATTGGCCGGGTGGCGTCGTCCGCGGCCGAAGGCGGCCAGACCTCCGCAAGGATGTCGTTTTCGGTGACGAAGTCCCCAACGGTCGCCGCTAGGCGCACGTGCTCGCAGTCCTCGACATTCTCAGCGATGTCGCGCAACGCAACATGACGTACATAGCCGGGGTGCGTCGGTCGTACGGTGCCCGGCTTTGACCTGGGCGACAACCGATCAGCGTCAGGCGCTTCGGGGAGCTTCTCGACCCGCGCGAGCGTGTCGACGCCGATCCGTCTGACGATGCTTGAGGCCTGGATCGAGCTGCCGAGGTGGTGGATGAAGTACAGGAGGACGCCGATGGCCAGCACGGCGAGAGCAACGGCGACGGTGACGGAGAGCTTCGGCACGAACCCACCGATGCCGTTGGCGTCGGCATCGCGCACCGTTCGCAGCACGAGCAGGCAGTACGCGAAGACGCCGATGAAGATGCCGGCCGTTGCCTGGTTGACCCGATCGGCGAGGAAGGCCGGAACGGATCGCGGCGTGAACTGCCCGGAGACCAGCACAAGCACCACGATCGTGAGCGAGAACGCGAGACCGGTGACCGTGATGAGCGAGCCCGCCACCGTCTCGAGGACGCCGCGGGCGGCGCTCGCATCGCCGTCAAAGGCGAATCCGAGGTCGTCGCCAAGGCTCCGGTCGACCCGGACAAGCGCGAGCGCGAGCAGCGCGAACGCGAGCGCAACGAGGCCGGGCAGGAGCCAGAAGCCATTCGCGAGGGCTCGGAAACGGACCGCCAGAGCGGTGAGCACCGCGCGAGCCTATCCGCGCCGCTTCAGGCCCCGGCGCAGGTCGCGGCGCTCCTTGAGCGCCACCCGGCGAGCACGAGTAGGGCGACGAGCGTTCCGCCAAGCGTCGGCGGCAGCGACCGCCGTGGCGTCGCGACAGGGGTCCCAGCGTTTCGCCGGACGTGAAGCTCGGCGAGGAAGAGGGAGACACCGCGTGCCGGCGCCCGGCCGTCCGGTAGAAACTGGCGTCTTGTTGTCAGGGAGCGACGGCCGGCGCCCTCCTCTTGGCTCGGCCGAGCGGAGCAAGAGTCGAACCTACCGAGCCGGCTGATCATCCTGTGAGCGGCTTCCGGCGGCGCGGGATCCGAGGCTCAGCCCCTGGGCCGGGCGTCCGTCGAGGCTTCGCTCGTTACTTGCGCTGGTTGGTGATCGTGCAGGCGAGCACGTCCGCCGGTGACAGCGTCAGCTGCAGGCTTGGCCCGTTCCCGCTCGGGCCCGGATTGCCGTTCCGCGTGCAAACGATCGAGGATATGTAGTCGGACAGGCTCGACCCTGTCGCCGCGCTCTCCAGCACCGTCCACGCGCCGGGCGCGACCTGGATCGTGCCGGAGTCGCCGTCACCGGCGCTCGCCTTCACGAGCTTGACCTGGCTGCTCGAGCTCAGCTTCAGGTCGAAGCGGCCCGGGTCGGAGGACGGCACCAGGTGCTTGGTCAGCGTCACCTGCGCCTTGTGCCTGTTGGTCAGCGTGCAGACGAGCTCGTCTCCGACCGCAACCGTCACGTCCAGCTGGGTCGTCCCGTCTGCCGACGGGCCGGGGTTGCCGTTGCGGGTGCAGGCGATCGACGTGGCGTAGGTGGACAGGGTCGTCCCCGCCGCCGCGCTCTCCGCCACCCGGTAGGTGCCCGCCGGGAGCTGGATCGAGCCGGAGCCGCCGTTCCCTGCGCTTGCCTTCACCACCGTGCCCGCCACCTTGAGGTCGAAGCGGCCGGGGTCGGAGGAGGGACGCAGGTCTTTGCGCAGCGTGATCGTCGCTCCCATGCGGTTGGTGACCGTGCAGGCGAGCACGTCCGCCCAGTCGACGCTCACGCTCAGGCTGGTGCCGCTCCCGGAGGGGCCGGGGCTGCCGTTTCGCGTGCAGGCGATCGAGCTCGTGTAGTCGGACAGGCTCGTCCCCGCCGCCGCGAGCTCTGAGACCGTGTACGTCCCGGTGCCGACCAAGCGCGACCCCGAGTCGCCCTCGCCCGCTGCCGCCTTGACCACCGTCTGCCCCACCTTGAGGTCGAAGCGGCCGGATCCGAGGCGGCACGAGGTGCTTCTCAGCGCGATCTGCGCCTTGCGCTTGTTGGTGATGGTGCAGACGGCCTGGTCGCCCTCGGCCACGGTCACGTCCACCTGGCTGGTTCCGTCCGCGGAAGGGCCAGGGTTGTCGTTGATCGTGCACGCGATCGAGTTCCCGTACCCGGACAGGCTCGTCCCGGCGGCGGCGCTCTCGCTCACCCGGTACGTGCCCGGGGCGACCCCGACCGCGCCCGTGCCGCCCTGTCCTGCACCCGCCTTCACCACCGTCTGGCCGACCCTGAGGTCGAATCGGCCCGGGGCGTAGGCCGGCACCATGTGCTTCGTCACCGTGATCACCGCCGGAGCCTGCCCGAAGACGTAAGCGGCCCCTGCGCGGTAAGCACCCGCGACGACCGCGATGGTCGACGCCGCGACCGAGCCGCCAAACTGGACGTTGTTTCCGCCGTACATGCTGCCATCCAAGGGGGTCAGCTTCTGCGTCTCCACCGCGCCCACCCAACCCCCGGCCGGCTTGACGAAGACATACGCTGCACCCCAGCGGTCTGCATTCGGGGCGCCTGCGGCGATCGTGTCACCCGAGATCGCAACCGAGTCGCCGAGATGGTCGGACGAGGCGCCGTCGGAGGATGCCAGCTTGGCCGCCTCCACCCCATCCGTCCAGCCGCCGGCCGGCTCCACGAACACGTAGGCAGCGCCCCGGTTCAGATGAGACCAATCCGTATATGGGACGCCCGTGACGATCGTGTCGCCCGAGATCGCGACCGAGTGGCCGACGCCCTTCGCGGAGCTGTCCGAGACGGTCAGCTTGGCCGTCTCCGTCCCCTGTACCCACCCGCCGGCGGGCTGCACGAACACGTAGACGGCGCCCTGTACGAAGCCCGGACTAGGGATCGACCCATCCGCGCCCACCGCGCCAGCGGCGACCGTATCGCCGGAGATAGCCACGCTGATTCCGAGGATGTGATAGTCGCGGCCGTCCGAGGCAGTGAGCTTCGCCGTCTGCTTGCCGCTCGCCCAGCCAGCGCTGGGCATGCCGAAGATGTACGCGGCGCCCTGGTCGGGGTGGCGCAAGACGCGGGCACCCGGAGCGCCGGCGACGATGGTGTCGCCCGAGATCCCAACGGAGGCGCCAAGATGGTCGTAGAGGGCGCCGTCCGAGGCGATCAGCTTGGCCGTCTCCGTCCCGCTCATCCACCCACCGGCGGGTTTCACGAACACGTAGGCGGCGCCCTGGCCGTCGTGGCCGGAGATGGTTGCCCCTGGAGCGCCCGCTACGATGGTGTCGCCCGAGATCCCAACGGAGGTGCCAAGACGGTCGTGGAGGGCGCCGTCCGAGGCGACTAGCTTGGCCGCCTCCGTCCCGCTCATCCACCCACCGGCGGGTTTCACGAACACGTAGACGGCGCCCGGGTCTTGTTGACTTGAGTTCTGGTCTACGTTCGATGGCGCCCCGGCGACGATCACACCGCTCGAGATTGCGACCGACGCCCCGAGGTTGCCGTTAGACGCCGGATCGGACGCGGTCAGCTTGGCCTGCTGCACGAACGGGTCGATCGTGAGCGGGTAGCGCGCGCTTCGGTCATCGACCCGGATCAGCAGGGTCTGCCTCCGTAGCTGAAGCCGGGCGGGGAGCTTTTTGCCGCGCGCGTCGAAGGCGACGAGGCCAGTGTAGCGCAGTCTGGAGCCCGCGAAGGTGAGCGAGCGCGCTCCGTGCTCGAGCTTCGGCTGCAGACTGCCGGAGAGGGAGAGCGCGACCGTCAGCGGCCGGGCCCTCGTATCGGCAGGAGGAGCCTTGAGGGTGAAGCCCTGTTCGAGCCCGAGCGGGCCGTTCGCATACCACTCGCTCATGGAGCCGCGCCGGTAGGAGACGCGGTTGGCGTGCCCTGTAGGCACTGCCGTCGCGACCGGTTGCAGCGAGCGTCCGTAGCCGGCCGCATGCAGGCGCAGGGCGACGGTGTCGCTGCCGGAGCGCACCTGGACTCCCTGCGCGCCGAAGCGCAGCGAGAGCCCTTGTGCTCGGTTGCCGGCGGCGAGGCCACTCCCACTTCGGTGGATCGCGTACGCGGCCTGGCTTTTCCCGAGCGTGCGCGAGACGAGCGAGCGGGCGGCAAGAGGTAGGGCGCTCAGCCTGGCTGCGGACGGGCTCGCGGGCAGCGTCCGCGCCCGCTCCGTGGCGGGCGCGAGCGCGAGGAGGAGCAGGGCGAGCAGCGCCCCGGCGAGCGCCGTCGGCCGCAGCAGCCGTGCAGTCGCAAGAGAGGGGATCACACTGCCCGCCCGCCCGTCAATCGGCCGCGCCGGTCGGGCGAGACTGTGTGCTTCTGTTGTCATCGGTACCACTCCTTCGGGCCGCCGTCAGGTTCCTAGCTGCAACCGGCAGCCGCGGTCCGTTGCATCTCACACTAGCTCAGATCGGTGCGGCCGACAACCGCGCGTGCTATCTGCGCTGGTTGGTGATCGTGCAGGCGAGGACGTCCGCCGGTGACAGCGTCAGCTGCAAGCTTGTGCCGTTCCCGCTCGGGCCGGGATTGCCGTTCCGCGTGCAGGCGATCGAGCTCGTGTAGTCGGACAGGCTCGTCCCCGAGGCCGCGCTCTCGAGCACGGTCCACGAGCCCGGCGCGACCTGGATAGAGCCCGAGTCGCCGTCGCCGGCGCTCGACTTTACGACCCGGACGAGGTTGCTCGTGTTCGAGCTCAGCTTCAGGTCGAAGCGGCCGGGATCTGAGCTCGGCACGAGGTGCTTCGTCAGCGTCATCTGCGCCTTGCGCTTGTTGGTCAGCGTGCACTTGACGACGTCGGCCTCGGCCACCGTCACGTCCAGGTGCGTCGTCCCGCCCGCGGAAGGACCGGGGTTGCCGTTCACCGTGCAGGCGATCGAGCTTGCATAGTCATCCAGGCTCGTCCCGGCCGCTGCGCTCTCGCTCACCCGGTACGTGCCGGCCGGAAGCTGGATCGAGCCGGTGGCGCCGTTACCCGCGCTCGCCCTCACCACCGTGCCCGCGACCTTCAGGTCGAAGCGACCCGCGCTCGAGGCCGGGACCAGCTGCTTGGTGACCGCGATCTGGGCCTTGCGCCGGTTGGTGACTGTGCAGACGGCGTGGTCGCCCTCCGCCACGGTCACGTTCAGCTGCGACCCGGTACCCGAGGGGCCGGGGTTACCGTTGACGGTGCACGCGATCGAGCTCGAGTAGTTCGCCAGGCTCGTTCCCGCGGCAGCGCTCTCCGTCACGCGGTAGGTGCCTGGGGCCACTCCGATCGCGCCGGAGTCGCCGTCGCCCGCACTCGCCTTCACCACCGCCCCTCCGGCCTTGAGATCGAAGCGGCCGGGATCGGAGGTCGGGACGAGGTGCTTGGTCACCGTGATCGCCGCCGGAAACTGCTGGAACACATAGGCGGCGCCCTGATCGACGTTGCCGGAAATGTCTGCGTATGGTGCGCCGGCGACGACGGCGTCGCCCGAGATCGCGACCGAGCTTCCGAACTGGTCGCCCGCGGAGCCGTCCGAGGCGGTCAGCTTGGCCGTTTCCGTCCCGTTCGCCCAGCCTGCGGCAGGCTTCACGAACACGTACGCCTTCCCGGTGCTGGTCCAGCTCCAGCAGCAAGCGCCGCCGACGATCGTGTCGCCCGAGATCGCGACCGCTTGGCCGAGGAGGTCAGACGCGGCGCCGTCCGAGGCGGTAAGCTGGGCCGTCTGCGTCGCGTTCGCCCAGCCTGCGGCAGGCTTCACGAACACGTAGACGGCGCCCTGGCTGGCTGTGCCGGACACGTCAGCGTACGGAGCGCCGGCGACGATCGTGTCGCCCGCGATCGCGACCGAGCCGCCGAACTGGTCGCCCACGGAGCCGTCCGAGGCGGTCAGCTTGGCCCTCTCCGTCCCGCTCGTCCAGCCTGCGGCAGGTTTCTCGAACACGTAGACGCAGCCCTGGGCGGTATGGCTCGAGCCGTCTGCGGCACAAGCGCCGGCGACGATCGTGTCGCCCGAGATCGCGACCGAGCGGCCGAGAGAGCTGTGGTTGACGGCGTCGGAGGCGGTCAGCTTGGCCGTCTGGATTCCGTACACCCAGCCGCCGGCCGGCTTGACATATACGTAGGCAGCGCCCTGGCCGGACTGCCGGCCCGGCGCGCCGGCGACGATGGTGTCGCCGGAGATCCCGACCGAAACGCCGAGTCGGTCGAGAGTCTGGCCGTTGGACACGATCAGCTTGGCCGTCTGCGTCGCGTTCGTCCAGCCTGCGGCAGGCTTCACGAACACGTAGACGGCGCCGTGGTGCTCGAGAGATGAGGACGGAGCACCGGCGACGATCGTGTCGCCCGAGATCGCCACCGATTGGCCGACCAGTTCCGCGTCGGACGCCGCCGTGGCGATCAGCTTTGCCGTCTCCGTCGCATTTGCCCACCCCCCGGCCGGCTTGACGAACACGTAGACGGCCCTGGCGTGGCAACACTCGTCTGGACCGGGAGCGCCGGCGACGATGGTGTCGCCCGAGATCGCGACCGAGCCGAGGTAGTCGTACGTGGCACCGTTCGAGGCGCTTAGCTTGGCCAGCTGCACGAACGGGTCGATCGTGAGCGGATAGCGGGCGCCGGCGTCGCTCACGCGGATCAGGAGCGTCCGCCCGCGCAGCTCCAGCCTCGAGGGAAGCTTGTGGCCGCGCGCGTCGAAGGCGGCCAGGCCCGAATAGCGGAGGCTTGAGTTCGCGAAGCTGAGCGACCTGCCTCCGCGCTCGAGCGACGGGGTCAGGCTCCCGCCAAGCGAGAGGGCGAGTGTCAACGGCCCAGCCCGCTTCCCGGCTGGCGGCTCCCCGAGCGCGAAGCCTTGCTCGAGCCCGAGCGGGCCGTTCGCGTACCACTCGGTCAGCGAACCGCGCAGGTAGGAGACGCGGTTCGACCGCGCTGTGGGTGCTGCGGCTACGACCGGCTGCAGCGAGCGGCCGTAGCCCGTCGCGCGCAGGCGCAGGGAAAGGGTGTCTTCGCCCGAGCGCACCTCGACTCCGTGCGCGGCGAAGCGGGCGGAGAGCGCCTGGGGCGCGTTTCGGGCGACGAGGTCGCTTCCGCTCGAGTGAATCCGATACGCGATCTGATCGCGTCCGAGTGTGCGCGAGACGAGCGACCCGGCCGCGAGCGGAAGCGAGCTCAGCGTCGCTGCAGGCGCGCGTGTCTGCGTCCGCTGCGGCGTGGGCGAAACCGCGAGGACGAGCAGGACGACGAATGCTCCGGCCAGCATCGGCGGCAGCGACCGCCGCACATCGATCCGGGGCCAGCTCCGACCAGGAGTGAGGGTCGTCTCGACGATCGACCAACAATACTCCGATTGCGCGCAATCGCACGAAACTCGTCCTCGTCGGTGGCCCGGAGCAGGCTTCATTCGGCTACGACGCCGTCGGCCGCGTCGCCCAGCGGACTTTCTGGGACACCGGCGCGTCGCCGCTCCCGTACAACTACCGGCTCTGACTATTGCGCGACCTCATGAACAATCTGCGAAGACGCACATCCCGTGTTCTGGCCCATGTGGTTTCTGAGACTGATGCGGCCATCTACGGATGGCGGCGATGCGTGCGGCCATAGAATGAGACATCGAGTCCGGCTCGGCCAACGTCGTGGCGCGAGGCGCGTCGGTCGCGGGTAAGCGCGCATCTGCCGGGAGGAGGTGTTGGAGCGATGATCGGGCGGTTTGCTCTGATGCTCGGCGTCCTGCTAGCCGCGGCAACGGCTCTGGCGACGCGGACGCCGTGAATGGGGATGGGACGACGGTGTTCGTGACGGGCTGCAATCGGCGGAACATCGAGGGGGCGACATTGGCACACGGCGGACCGGGCGAGTTTGGTCGACTCGGTACGGCGGGTACGGATACGCCGCGTTCGCGGCCCTCGCGTCGAATGCGGACGGGACGAAGAGGGTCGTCGTGAAGGGAAGCATCGACGGCCCGAACTCGTACGATTTCCTGACAGTCGCATACCAGGCGTAGCCGCTGCGCTTCCGGTACCGGAAGCCATTTGTAGTGATGAGTCCGAGAAGAGCTGAGGGGGATCGAAGAGCGAGTCCAGATTTTCGCATAACGGAGCGGCGCAGGAGTCGAACCTACCGAGCCGTGGGTTACACGACCGCACCGGTTTTGAAGGTTGAGCGGTCGCCGTCTCTGCCGACGTGAAGCCGCTTGTTGAGGCCGTTTGAGTCTTCTCAGACCGGCTGAGGTCGGCTCAGAGCGGTACAAAAAGCGGTACAAAGTCCGGCGCTGCGTCAAGGTGTGGCGGGAATGCGCGACCGCGTCAAGACTCGTGTTGCATGGTCAGCTCCTACGCGAGCCGCCCGACATGGGACGCAAGCGGAGACGACGCATATGGGTGTTTATGGACAGTTTGCTAATCTAGATTTCCAAGTTCGCAAAAGTGCCAAAGACGCCTTACCCACCTCTTCACCCGCGCTCCTCGCGCAATCCAACGCAGATGACGCTCGAGGAGTTCAATGCTGGGTTCCGAGCTGAAAGCGACTTCATCGAACGCAAGTCAGGCACGGGACAATCACCACTAGCTCGAGCGATCACTGCGTTCTCCAACTCTGACGGAGGTGTAGTACTCATCGGCGTACGGGACGATGGCACTGTCGTAGGCCGCGGGCTAACGGAAGGTGTGGAGACTGCGATTCACCAAGCGGCGCTGAGCATCCACGACCCTGGCCGCTACCGGATACGAGAGCTCAGTGTCGACGACAAGGCGATTACCATCGTTTCAGTAGCTCGCCGGACACAGGGCTTTGCTCAGACCGCCGACGGACAAGTCCTGGTCCGTCGCGGTGCACGCTCCACCCCACTCGTTGGGGCGGAACTGCTCACGTTCATTACGTCTCGCGCGCTGGAGCGGTTTGACACCACCGACTCAGGCGTCCCCTTCTCGGAGGCGGAAGAAGACTTACTTGACGAGGTGCGATTGGCGTTCCGCTGGCGCCCCGACCGTATCGCTGAGCGCTTCCTTGAATCGAAACTTACGACCGACAGAGGGACGCTCACGATCGCGGGGGCGCTCGTCGCACTTCCGGACCCGCAAGCGCACTTGGGGAAAGCTTTCATCGAGGTGCTCCGTTACCCGGATGAAGGCGAAGAGTACGACCGCCGCGAGGAGTTTCGGGGGGCAGCTCAGGACCAAATCGCCGACGCGACCGAGTTTGTTATGGCCGAGCTAGGCACTGATCTCGTCGTTTCCGGCGTGCGACGATATGACTTGCCCAAGATGCCCGAAGTAGTCCTGCGGGAGGCGGTCGCGAACGCCGTTGCGCATCGGACATACGAGGATGTGGGCCGTGCGATCCGGATCGAGCTTCGACCCGATCGCGTCGTCGTGACGTCCCCCGGCGGTCTGCCTGAGCCCGTCACAGAGGAGAACATCCGCGAGGCCCAGTCGGCACGCAACATCACGTTGATCCGCGTCTTGAGGCAGCTCCAGCTCGCAGAGGACGCGGGCCGAGGCATCGATGTGATGCAGGATTCGATGGCGGAAGCTCTTCTCGATCCGCCGACATTCCGAGACCTCGGTCATGCGACGGAAGTCAGCTTGCCGATCCGCGGCCCAATCAGCCCGCAAGAGCGTGCCTGGGTGTTCGAGATTGAGAGCCGCGGACAACTGGAACCGGCAGATCGAATCCCGCTCATCCACGCTGCCCGAGGTGAGGTTCTGACCAACAGCAAGGTGCGGGAACTTCTCGGCGTTGACAGCCGGGAAACTGCTCGAGCAAGCCTTTACCGCCTGCGGGACGCCGGCTTGCTAGAGCAGCAAGGCTCGCGTGGCGGCGCGAGCTACATCCTTTCAGCCAACATCCGCGCGCCAGCGGCCTTCCGAATGAGCCCCTCCGCCCTCCGTGCGTTCGTGCTCGAATTAGCGGAGGATGGCCCTCTAACGAACTCCGCGATACGACAGGCGACCGGCCTGGACCGCCGCGAAGCGCGCCGTCTGCTGCAGCAACTGGTTAGCGAGGGCGTACTTGAACTTCGGGGGGAGCGGCGTGGGGCGCACTACGTACTGGCGAATTGAACGCTTATGGGAGTTTTGTCCGTGAGCATTCGCATCTTTGCAAAGGTGCCATAAGTCGCCAAAATGGATCATCCGGCGTCCTCCCAAACCAGCAGGGCATCTTCGCGCGCAACCCACCGCTTCGTAAGGCTGTGAGTTGGGCCGTCGACAGAACCGCGTACGCGCGCGTCGGGAGTGCCTACGGCGGATCCGCCTGGACGCACATGCTGCCTCCCGTCACGCCGGGATCAGTTCGGGCCCCGGACAAGCGGCCGTACTCGACGAAGCCAGACCTCGCCAAGGCGCTAAAGCTCGCGGCTGGCCACATGGTGATGGACACGTACGTGTTGCCTACTCAGGCTCTGGCTGGATTAGGCCGGCACAGGCCGAACTCGTCCGTGCCGACCTCATCCGGCTCGGCTTCAAACCCGAAAACGTGACGGTCGGTAACTACGACGTGGAGATCTGTGACCCGCTCAGCGACCCTGATTGCGGTCGACAAGACTGGGATGTCGGCGTCTCGCTCGGATGGTGCTCCGACTATCCCGATCCGGAAACCTTCCTCAACCTCACCCTCGGCCCGGCTCCTTGGGAATCGAGGACGTACACATGGACGATCGACGCACCCAGCTACTCGAAGAAGCTCGCTGCCGCCCGAAGAATGAGCGGAAGCGCTCGGCTCGAGGCGTTCGGGACACTCGACCTCGAGCTTCTCCGCACGGGAAGCACCAGTCGTCGCGATGCGGACGTTCAACAACCTCTTCTTCTTCTCGAACCGGGTCACACACACCGCTCCGAGGGCTCTTTCGTTCACGTTCGGTTTCGCTGGCTGTTATCCGTGGGAGAATGGCAATGCGGTCGGGTTCCAGGCCCATTGGGCGCCTCGTTCCTGGCCGCGGAGTGTTTGCGAGGTGACGAGAAACGGGCCCTTGTCGTCTCGGGCTTCGAAGAAAAAGCCTTCGAAGGCGCCGAGCGGATCGAGTAGCTCCTCGATGCGGGGGACGTTGGCCGCGAAGGTCTTGCGGTCGGTGTCGATCTCGACGACGAGCAGCGGGGCGAGTTGGAGTGGCTTGAGGAGTCGCAGGGAGTTCACGCGAAAGCCGAAGCGGCGCCCTGCCAGAGCTACGCGCGCGCGGAAGAGTTGAGGCCGCGGGTTCTGGAATCGTTGGCCGAAGGGCTGGTAGTCGTCGGAGTAGGCGGATGCGTCGCCGCCGGGCACGGACCAGCCGAAGAGTGGCCGTCTGCCTGCGGCGCAGATCTCGTCGCGGAGCGCGCCGCCGACCAGGTATGCCTCCCACTCGGCGAGCGAGATGGTGACGATCTGTTCCGGGTCGGCGCGACTGTCCGTGGGTTGGCGGGCCGCCGGTGTCTGAAGTAGCGCCCACAGACGGTTTTCCGCCCGTGGAGCCGTCGGCGGGTTGCCGTAGGAGATGGCATGGACGTATCTGTCGTCGCCGAGGCGGTCGAGGATGCGATCGGCGATCGCTTGCGGGGTGCGATGCCGAGGCACGAAGTAGCTCGGAGCGACGCGATCCATTCCACCGCCGGTCGAGCGCGTGGCGCACGACTTGTGCGGAAAGCTCGGGTAGGGAGGCCACGTCGTCCGGGCCGCCACCCTCATTGGCGGCACCCGCACGGACGGATCGGCTGCGAGGCGATGTCCGCCGCTGCACCCTGTCACGACAAGGACGAAGAGCGTCATCACGGCAAGCCACCTCACGTAGAGATCAACCATCGACCTTCGCGCATCCCGGAGGGATGCGCTCGGTCCAGGCCGCAACCACCACGGTCGGATACGACCCGGCACACCCTCGGCTCACAAGCACCGTGATGTACCCTGCCGGTCCGCTCGGAGCGATCGGTCGCTTTCCACCAGTCCGGAGTGGCTCCACACTCCGTTTCTGCCAGGTTGCTCTGGGTGGTCCGAACTGCACGAGGCTCGCCCGCTCGGACGCAGCTTTCGGGTGGGTCTGCACTGCGAGGTACGCGCTAACACCGACGCCTACCGCGGCGACTACCGCTACGGCCACGATCACAGCCGACCTCCGCAACAGGTCCGAAGGATACGCCGACGCTGTGAGGATTTCGTGTGAGTCAACATCGGTGGTCGGGGTTTGGTCAATACCGAACAGTTGTACGACCTGGTCCATCGCACCCGGAAGGGTCGTTGGTTCGCGCTCGGCGCGCTCCATCAGAGCTCGCTCAGCCGATTTTCGCGACCGCGCCTACCGGCCACTGATGCCTCGTAGCGGCAGCGACCCTGGGCGAGGAGAGGTCGCCGTCGCGAAAGCCGACGGTGATCGCGCTGAGTATTTGTCTCTGGGCCCCGTTCCACCCGCGATCGTGGGCAGACGGGTCAGCAGCAGCACTGGCCGCCGACACGGACGCCGCGATGAGAAGACCGGAAGGTACCCTTCATCGGGTCAGCGGTTCCACCGCGGCTTCATCCGGTGCAAGGACCTGAAGGAGGGCCTATTAGTGGCTGGGTTGCCACGCCAGCCGGCGCCGTAGCTGGCCGCGCTGGCGAACCGGATCAATCGTCGCGGCCAGCGTCGCCGGCTGGGCATCTGGTGGCGCTTCGATGCTGATGTCGTGCCGGAGGTACCCGGCGGTAATGCCGAGCGGCGGCTCGAATGCGATCGTGTGCCGGTCGGGGGAGGGAACGCTCACGGCGGCACTCGAGTTCGAGGGGGAGGTGTCGAGGTCGACGCTTGTGCCGTAACTTTTCACGACCGTTCCGCCTGGGCCGTTGCCGTGCGGTAGGTAGAGGTCGTTGCTTCCGCCGAACCATGTAGGCGGCCCCCACTTGGCGTCGAGGCCCGCCGCGGCCACTCGCCGCCTTTGGTGTCCGTTTGCGTTCGCGATCCAGGCGGCGCCGCTTCGCAGGTAGGCGACCAGGCGCCCGTCGGGCGACCACGCCGGCCATGTGCCGCGCGCGAGCAGTTGCGCTGCCCCGCCGGGCTGCGTGCTCGTCACCCTGATTCGGGTGTTCCGGACGAATGCGACCTGTGAGCCGTCTGGAGAGAGTGCCGGTTGCGCGCCTTCACCGATCTCGACCGGCTCGCTCCCGTCGAGGGACGCTACGACCACTGTCCGCTCGCCCGCACGGACGAGCACGTACGCGACGCGCAAGCCGTCAGCAGAGATCACGGGCTGCTCGTGATCCCCGTCGTCCCAGGTGAGCGGGCGGATCAAGCGTGTCGCGGCGTCCACCGCGTACAGCTGTGACAACGGCTGGGTGCCGGGATCCGCGCCGGCCAGGAACAGCCGGCTGCCGTCCTGCGACCAGCCGAGCGGCGGCCCGAAGCCGCCGAAACCGGTCGTGGGCGCGGGCACGAGCGTTGTGGTCGTGCTGCCGTCGGCCGAGACGGCCATCAGCGCCCCGTCGCGTGTTCCATAGGCGAGCTCGTTTCCCTCCGGCGACCACAGCAGCTCGCCCACGTCTGAGGCCAGCGCGATCCGGCCGGACAGATCGGATCGCACGACCTCGAGGTTGACCGGCAGGCCCGGGCCGAGCCCCTTCCATGTGACCGAGAGTCGCGACCCGTCGGGGGACCACATCAGGCTGTGGCAGTCCCCGGGGAACCCGATCGCGTGGTCGTTGCCGCCGTACGCGTCGATCACGTGCAGCTCGAACTCGTAGAAACCGGTTGTCGTGAAGGCGAGCCGACGGCTGTCCGGGGACCAGTCGATGTCTCCGACCCCGTAGCGCAGCTGCGGCGGGTCCGGCGGGTACGAGGCTACGACGTGCGCCGCCCCGGTCACGACGTCGTAGACGACCAGGTCGCCGCGGTCGTTCCTCAGGAACGCGAGTCGGCGGCCGTCCGGGGACCAGGCCGGCGTCGCAACTCCCGTATCGGGAGAGGCGCCGACCACGCGACTCGCTCCCGTGCCTGCGTCGTACAGGCGGAGACGAGAACCGTCTGAGAACGCGAGCGTTTCTCCGGTGGGCGCCCACTCGCTTTCGATCGCCGGCGCGGAGGCGAGAGCGCGGGAGTCCGAGCCGTCAGCTCGAACAACCCACAAGCTCTCGCTGAAACTCCCCGAAGGAGTGAAGCTGAAGTCGACATATGAGAGCCATCGGCCGTCGGCGGACCAGCTCAGCGAGGTCATGTGGTCGGCGTGGGCGACGATCCGGTATGAGCCGTCCTCGACCGATCCCACCGCGAGGTCGGTAGTCGCCCCGTCGGTCGTCGTCTCGACCGCGACGAGCGAGCGGTCCGGAGAAGGCATCGCTTGACCCGTGACACCGAAGACAGACGTCAGCCGGCGCAGCCCAGAACCGTCTCGCCCGACCGAATAGAGCTGAGTCGTCCCCGGCTCGGTCGAGAAAGCGACCGCACCGCCAGGGGTGTTCGGAGTCGCCGAAGCGACCGCCGACGGGACGGCCGCCGCAACGACCACCAACACCAGCAACCCTCGCATCGCCCGGACAATAGGCCCCCGATGTGTGGGATTGATGATCAGCGAGCGCCGGGAACCTCACCGGCTCAGCCGGACGTTCCGTCTGATCAGCCAGAGGGGTGCTGGGGAGATACTGTGACTTGGGTGACACGCGTCGCTGTGTTCGCGATTGTGCTGTCGGGCGTGGCTGGCGTTGAGCGGCGTTGACGGGTCGGCCTCGCTCCGCATCGCGAGCGGTCCGCGTCCACTGGCCCGCATCACCGGGGGGAGCCTGTCCCAGCGAAACGCCCTGCGTGACGCTCTCATCCGCCTGCACAGCCGAGCGACTCGTGTGCAAATCGCGCCGGGCCCGCGGGCTGGGTACCACGGTCATCGAACAACGTTGACGTTCCTGGGTCGCTCCGACCCCGAGTCGCAGTGGAAAGACGAAGTCGCCGTCGGCGTCTTCTTCGCACACGGCTTTCCAGCGGCATGGGTCGCTATCCCGGGCATGGGGGTAGGCACGTTCACCTGGCATGGTGTCGACGCGATCGGGAAGCGTCGGTTCCGGCGAGCGTTTGGCCGGGCCGCCCGCGCAGCGCACGTACGCATCAACCACATCACCTTCTTGAAGCCACGCGCGCTCGCACCGGTCGTGACCGTCACACCCAAACGGCCCCAGGTGTTTCTGCACCACGGCCTCCGCCTCGGATCACTACTCGATGGTTCACACCCGCGCATCGAGGGCGTCTTCCTGATCGTCAAAGGCCGAGACGGCCACGTGATTTCCCGCGGGGGCAGCGCGACCCGGATCGGTGGGGGAGCGGGCACGTGGCCCGGCTCAGCTCACGGTTAAGGCGTACGGCTGACGCGAGGCCGCCTCGCGGGTGAACGCAGACCCGGCCACCCACCCGGCAGCCATGACCTTTGGTGAAACGCTGGTCGAATCAAGGCCGAAGACGGTGGCAAGAGGGCGGTCAAGGACATTGCACGAGGGGACCAAACATCATTGAGCGCTCCGTCGCGCCAGTGTTGCGCCAGTGCGTGCCACAAACAGGCGGTTTTGGGCGGACTTGGCCGGATGTCGCAACGACGCCGGTGCGCCAGTTCGAAGTGCCGGGTTCCTGTCAACCATGCGGTTTTTGGCTCAACGGAGCGGCGCAGGAGTCGAACCTACCGAGCCGTGGGTTACACGACCGCACCGGTTTTGAAGACCGGCTGGGCCACCGGGCCCGTGCCGCTCCTCTCCAAGCCTAACCAGGCATCTGACCGCAGCGAGGTGGTCGATGGCGGAGCCGGGCTCCGCCCGCGCGCAGCCCGACGGGCGCATGGCCAGCGCGAGGCGTCAAGGAGGGGGCTAACGGCGGAACCATGGGTTCCCCCCGTGTTAACACCGGGCCCGTGCCGCTCCGGGACGGAAGCGTAGACGTCGCTCTTCACCTTTCGGAAGGGTGGTGTTAGGGTCGGCGCGGTGACGCGTTTCGGGCCTCGCCGTCGGAGCCGGGTTGGCATCGGCGCTGCTCCTCGCCGGGTCGGCGATCGCCGCGCAGCCGTACCGCTCAACACAGTAGCGGTGGGACGGCGAGCGGCGTCAGCTATTCGGGCGGCTCGCTGAAGATCGCGGCCGGCTCCAGCCCGTACCAGTACACGGATCCCTTCTCGAGCGTCGCCGTCCTGGGCGAGCCGGTCGACGGGTCCGGGTCGTATGACTCGGGCACCTGGACGTTCGGCTGGACGACGCTGTCGTTTACGTTCAACGAGCTCGTGTCCTCCTGGAACTCGAAGACGCCGGCCGGGACCTGGATCCAGTCGGAGGTGCAGCCCAAGCTCGACAACGGCACGGTGGTCAAGTGGTACATCCTCGGCCGCTGGTCGTACGGCGACTCCGACTTCCACCGCACCTCGGTGGGCGCGATCAAGAGCACGAACGGGCACCTCCTGGTGATCGGCGGCTTCACGGGCAACGGCAACGTCATCGCCTACGACCCGGCGCACGACACGGACGCCGAGGTTCGCCAGGTCTACGACCGCACGGAGTTCGAGCGCGCGTGGATTCCCACTTCGGGCGGCATCGTCTACGTGATCCGCCCGGCCGGGCATGCGCTTCCGTCCTTGACGGCGAACAACTCGTAACACCTGCATCCATCCGCCTGCCTCCCAGGCCCGTAGTATCCGGGTAGAGAAAGGGAGGTGAAATCGTGGCAACACTCCATGAAGAGCCTCAGCGCACGGGCTGGAGCCGCAAGACCTGGCTCGTCCTCATCGGCGCCGGCATTGCCGTCGCGCTTGCCGTCGTGCTCGTCGTCATCCTGAGCGGAGGCGGAGGCGGCGGAAACTACTAGAGCTCGTCGGGCGGGAGCGTACCTGCCATGCTCCCGCCCGATCGATGACTTCCCTGCTCGGATACACGCGGGCCGTCTTCGTCGCCGGGTTCTGCCTGACGATCGGGACGGGGATCGGCCTCTATGCCGTCCCGGGACGCACGGAGGACTACTGGGCGTGGACGATCAAGTCGCCGCTGACCGCAGCGTTCTTCGGTGCGGGCTACCTGAGCGCCGCGTGCGCGCTTGGCCTGGCCGCCCGCGCGCCGAGTTGGGAGCGCGCGCGGATCGTCGCCGTGGCGGCGTTCACGCTCACGTCGCTCGCTCTCCTCGCGACGGTGCTCGAGCTGGGAACCTTCGCGTTCGGCGAGGGCGGCCTGACCGAGGCGGTCGCGTGGACCTGGCTCGCGGTATACGTGGCGCTCCCGCCCGCCGTGCTCGTCGCCTTCCTGCGCCAGGAACGTCTGGCGGTGGACGTGCCGGAGGAGCCCGCGGCCCTTCCTGTCTCGCGCCTCGTCTGCACGGCCATCGGCGCCGTCCTTGTCCTTATCGGGCTCGGCCTCTTCGCCGACTGGGGCTGGCTCGTCGACCGGTGGCCCTGGCCGCTGCCGCCGCTTCCCGCGCGGGTGGTCGGCGCGTGGCTGTGCACGTACGGGGCCGTGCTCCTCTGGTTCGGCATGGTGGAACGGAGCTGGGCGCGCGTGCGCTTCGGCGTCGTCTCCGCGGTGGTCGCGCTCGCGCTCGACATCGCGGCCGCGGCGCGGTTCTCGAGCGACCTGGACGACGACGCGTCGACGATCGTCTACCTCATAGCCGTGAGCGGGCTGCTCGTGATCCTGCTCGGAATGTGGTGTCTCGAGGAGTGGCGCCTGACCTCGTCGAGGGCGCGCGGGGCTACGGTTAGCGGGTGATCCAGGAGGCTTTGGCGCGCCTGCTCGACGGCCGGGACCTCTCGCGCTCGGAGGCACGCGAGGCGATGGGGGAGATCATGCGCGGCGAGGCGACGGCCGGGCAGATCGGCGGGTTCCTCGTCGCGCTCCGGCTCAAGGGAGAGACGGTGGACGAGATCGCCGGCTGCGCCGAGGCCATGCGCGACCACGTCCTCCCGGTCGAGCCCTCCCGCCCTGATCTCGTGGACACGGCTGGGACGGGCGGCGACGGGGCGCATACGCTCAACATCTCGACTGCGGCCGCGCTCGTGGCCGCAGCCGCGGGCGCCGGCGTGGCCAAGCATGGGAACAGGGCCGTCTCGTCCGCCTCCGGGTCGGCCGACGTGCTCGAGGCATTCGGCTTCGAGCTCGAGCTCGAGCCGGCGCGGATCGCCCGGTCGATCGACGAGCTCGGCTTCGGCTTCATGTTCGCCCCGACGCACCATCCCGCCATGCGCCACGCCGCTCCGGTGCGGCGCGAGCTCGGCACGCGCACGATCTTCAACGTTCTCGGCCCGCTCACGAATCCGGCCCGTGCCCGGGCGCAGATCGTCGGCGTCTACTCCGCCGACCTCGTGCCGACGATCGCCGGCGTCCTCGCCAGCCTCGGTGCGCATCGCGCCTTCGTCGTGCACGGCGCAGGGGGAATCGACGAGCTCTCGCCGGCTGGCGTGAACCTGGCGTACGAGGTCGTCGACGGGGAGCTGCACAAGCGTGAGATCGACCCGCTGGACCTCGGGATCGAACGCTGCGCGGACGAAGACCTGCGCGGCGGGGCCCCGGCCGAGAACGCGGCGATGATCCGCGCCGTCTTCGCCGGCGAGCCCGGGCCGCGACGCGACGCGATCTTGCTCAATGCCGCAGGTGCGATCGCCGCCGCGGGGCACGCCGCCGACCTGGGCGAGGGTCTCGAGCACGCGCGCGAGGCCGTCGATTCCGGAGCGGCGGCGGGCCGTCTGGAGGAGCTGGTCGCGTTCTCGCGCACGGAGAGGGTCGCCTAGGTGGGACGCTTTCGGGACGCACTCGCCGCCCCCGGCTTGACCGCGATCGCCGAGGTCAAGCGGCGCTCGCCTTCGGCGGGCGATCTCCGCCCCGACGCCGACCCACTCGCGCTCGCCGCAGGGTTCGAAGGCGCCGGTGCCGCCGCCGTCTCCATCCTCGTGGACGACCGCTTCGGGGGCTCGGTCGCGGATCTCGTGGACGCGCGGTCGTCAACCGAGCTTCCTCTCCTGGCCAAGGGCTTCTTCTTCGCCGTGGAAGAGCTCGGCGTGCTGAGGGAGGCTGGCGCAGACGCCGTCCTCCTGCTCCTGCGCGACCTCGACGACGAGGAGGTGAGGCGCCTCATGGGTCGAGCTGCCGAGCTCGGGCTCGACACCCTCGTCGAGGCCCACGACTCGGACGAGCTCGAGCGCGCCGTCACGCTCGGCGCCGACCCGATCGGCATCAACGCTCGCGATCTGGGGACGTTCGCCATCGACCGGCGGGCGCAGCTGGAGCTCGTCGCCGGCGCGCCGCGCGACCGGGTGGTGGTCGCCGAGAGCGGAATCGCGTCCCGCGCGCAGGGAGCCGCCGCAGAGCTCGCCGGCGCCGCCGCGATCCTCGTGGGGTCCACGCTGATGCGCGCCCCCGATCCGTCCGTGAAGCTCGCGGAGCTGATCTCGCGCCCGCTCGTGAAGGTGTGCGGGCTGACGCGCGAGGAGGACGTTGCCGCAGCCGTCGAGGCCGGGGCCGACCTGGCCGGGTTCATCCTGGCGGAGGAGAGCCCGCGGCGCGCGGCCGAGGTTCTCCCCGTCCCGGAGACGGTGCTGTCCGTCGCGGTCTACGTCGGCGAGGAGGGGGACGCGCCGGCCGATCTCGTCCAGCTCTATGCGCGCGAGCAGGATCACCGCGGCCGCGACGCAGTCCTCCTGCGCGGCGGCGAGGAGGTGGCGCGCGTCGTCGATCTCCCCTGGCTCGAGGACGACCCGTCTCATCTCGAGCGCGCCCGACGGACCGACGGCAGGCTCATGCTCGCCGGCGGCCTCGGGCCGGAGAACGTCCGGCGTGCCATCGACGCGGTGCGTCCCTGGGCCGTCGACGCCAGCTCCAGCCTCGAGACCGCGCCGGGAATCAAGGACCACGAGCGCGTGCGCGCGTACGTGGCCGCGGCGCGATGACCGCGGGGCTGTACGGCCCGTATGGCGGCCGTTACGTCCCGGAGACGCTCGTCCCGGCCCTGGACGAGCTGGAAGCCGGCTGGCGTGAGGCTTGGGCGGACGAAGCGTTCCGCCGCGAGCTGGACGAGCTGGGGCGTTCGTACGCCGGCCGCCCGACACCGCTGACCCTCGCGGAGCGCTTCGCGCCGGGCAAGCGGCTGTACCTGAAGCGCGAGGACCTCCTCCACACGGGGGCGCACAAGCTCAACAACGCGCTCGGCCAGGCGGTGCTGGCGCGGCGTCTCGGCAAGCGGCGGATCGTGGCCGAGACCGGCGCCGGGCAGCACGGCGTGGCGACGGCGACCGTCTGCGCCCGCTTCGGCTTCGAGTGCGTCGTGTACATGGGCTCCGAGGACATGCGCCGCCAGCATCCGAACGTCGAGCGGATGAAGCTGCTCGGGGCGGAGGTGCGCCCCGTCGAGTTCGGCACGCGCACGCTCAAGGAGGCGACGAGCGAGGCGATCCGCGACTGGATCACGAACGTCGACACGACGCACTACCTCATCGGTTCGTGTGTGGGGCCGCATCCTTATCCGGAGATCGTTCGAGAATTACAGTCGGTTATAGGCCGGGAGGCGCGGGAGCAGTTCCTCGCCGCCGAGAGCCGCCTGCCCGAGGCCGTGGTCGCCTGCGTGGGCGGCGGGTCGAACGCGATCGGGATCTTCGCCGGCTTCCTCGAGGACGAGGACGTGCGCCTCGTGGGGGTGGAAGCGCGCGACGCGGCGAGCCTCGCGACTGGGCGTCCAGGGGTGCTGCACGGCGCGCGCTCCTCGCTTCTGGCCGACGAGGACGGACAGGTGCTGGACGCGCACTCGATCTCGGCCGGGCTCGACTATCCCGGCGTCGGGCCCGAGCACGCGTTCCTGCGCGACTCGGGCCGCGCTACCTACGTGACCGCGTAGGACGACGAGGCGGTCGCCGCCTTCAAGCGCCTGTCGGCGACCGAGGGCATCGTCCCCGCGCTCGAGCCGGCCCACGCGCTCGCCCGCGCTGCCGACCTCGACGCGGAGCTCGTTCTCGTGTGTCTGTCCGGGCGCGGGGACAAGGATCTCTCCGAAGCCCTGGCCAGATGAACTGCTATATTATTCTGCATGAATAGTAATACGGATACTCTCATCGTTCGCCTCGATCCGCACGTGAAAAGGCGTCTGGCCGTTCGGGCGGCGGGCGACCGGACGAATATGAGCGAGATCGCCCGTCAGGCGATCGAGGCCCGGCTCGACGAGCTCGATCGGGCCGACCGGGCACGGCGGATGATCGAGCGCGCAGCCGGAAGCGCCGGCCCCGGGATGTCGACGGACGAGATCATGTCCCTCACCCGCGGTGAGTGACGAGCCCGCGCACGCGCTAACGCTCGTCGACTCCAACATCCTGATTGACATAGTGACTCGGGACCCCACGTGGTTCGCATGGTCCGCCGGAGCCCTTGCAACGGCGGCGGCCGCCGGGGACGCGGGCATCAATCCCATCGTCTACTCCGAGATCGCGGTCCGAATGGAGCAGGCAGAAATGATCGACGAAGCCTTTCCTGTCGAGGATCTGGTCCGCTGGCCTCTTCCCTGGGAGGCTGCGTTCCTCGCCGGACGCGCCTTCCTTGCCTACCGGCGGGCGGGAGGCGTTCGCCGGTCGCCCCTTCCGGACTTCTACATCGGTGCGCACGCCTCAGTCGGCGGGATGCGCCTCTTGACCCGGGATACCAAGCGCTACCGGACGTATTTCCCGAAGCTGCAGCTGATCTCGCCGTGAAGCTCCTCGCGATCTACCTGATGGCCGGCGCGGAGACGCCCGAGCTGGCCGAGGCGGCAGTGGACGGAGGCGCCGACCTGATCGAGATCGGCTTTCCGTTCTCCGATCCCCTGGCGGACGGGCCGGTGATCCGCGCGGCGGCCGAGCGGGCGCTCGCTGCAGGCATGCGCACCCACGCATGCCTCCAATGCCTGGCCGAGACGCGCCGGCGCGTGGACGTCCCGCTCGTCCCCATGACGTACGCGTCGCTGCTCGAGGCGCACGGGTACGAGCGCTTCGCCGAGGACGCCCGCGCGGCTGGCGCAACCAGCCTGATCGTGGCGGACCTGCCGATCGAGGCCGAGCCGGAGCTCCGGCGCGTCCAGCTCGTCGCGCCGACCACGCCCGCCGAGCGCCTCGAGCTCGCGGCGCAGCGAACGGACGGCTGGCTCTACCTCGTGTCGGTCACCGGAACAACAGGGCCGCGCGACTCGCTCTCCCCGCAAGCCGCAGAGCTCGTCCGCAGCGCCCGCGACGTGACAGACGTGCCGTTGCTCCTCGGATTCGGCATCTCGACGCCCGAGCAGGCAGCCGAGGCCGCGGCGCATGCGGACGGGGTGGTCGTCGGCAGCCGCGCCGTCCAGGTGGCGGAGGAAGGCCCGAAGGCGCTGCACGATTACGTCCGCTCGCTGCGCGCGGCCATCGACGTGCAGTGAAGGACCTCGAGGAGCGGCTGGCGCGCGCTTTCCCCGAGCTCGAAGTCGCGCCGCTCGAGGAGCTGGCGACCGGCTTCCACAGCGTCGCCGTCGAGACCGCGGACGGGATCGTCTTCCGCATTCCGCGGCAGGAGGGGACCGCGAACGGCCATACCGCGGAACACCGCCTTCTTCCGCTGCTGGCCGAGCGCCTACCAGCACGGATCCCGCTGCCGGAGTGGATGAAATCGAGCGCGTCACCCGCTGGTGGCACTCGGCGCGCAACGAGCTCGAACGCTTCGAGCCGGCGCTCCGCCACGGCGACCCGTGGTACGGGAACCTGCTCGTGGACGAGTCGGGCGAGCTGACAAGCGACCTCGGCTGGGAGGGCTTCGGAGACGAGGCCGAGCTCGCGGAGTCGGTCGCGAAGCTTCGCGCCGGCCCGATCCTCAGCGGCTGAGCGCGTGCGCCACGACGTCTCCCAGGTGTCGATAGCCCGCGACGGACGGGTGGTCGCCGTCGGACGTCCACTCCTCGCGCATGCGGCCGGGTCGCTCTGGGTCCTCCAGCGTGTCGTGGAAGGGCAGCACCGGGGCGCCGAGCTCGTGGATGAGCGCGTTCAGCCGCCGGATCGGCTTCTCGGCACGCGGATGGCCGTTGTTCCAGGGAAGGACTTCCGCGACGACCACGCGCAGCCCGAGCTCGAGTCCGCGCTCGACCATCGCGCGCAGGCTCTCCGCCGCCGGCTCCACCGGGTGCCGCTGCGCGATGTCGTTGATCCCGCCCTGGACGATGAGGACGTCGGCGCCGGTCGCGCACTCGTCGAGCCGGAGCGCGATCTCGTCCGTCCGCTGCCCGTAGATCCCGCAGTTGCGGAAGGCCAGGCGCGGATCGCGGAGCGTGGCCCAGTGCTCGTACTGGTTCTCGGGGTCGGGGCGGCGGATGCGCGCCCGCATGGCGGGATCCGGATCCCAGAGCGGTGACCCCGCCGTGATCGAGTCGCCCAGAGCGGCGACGATCATTACGCGAGCGAGGCGCGCAGTTGGGCGGCGACATACGCGCACTGCTCGGGGAGGAGCGTGTCGGCCGCGACGATGAGCGTGTCGTCCCACCGGTGCACGGCGATGCGCGGGTTTCCGTCCCAGAGGGCGCGCTCCACTTCCGGTGCCCGCGCGGTATGCAGCACCAGGCAATTGACAGGCTCGTCCTCGAGCGTCTCTACCATGGTGAAAAAGCGCCGCTCGGTGGTCACGCCTGGGAGACCCTCCACCGCGCTCGCCAGCTGGTCGACCAGCTCCGCGTACGAGCGCCAGCGCGCTTCGTGGTCCGCTTCGAACCACTCCTCGACTGCAACCGTCGTCCCGACCACCGTGTGCAGGTCGAGCTTGAACGGGCGGCCGTACTTCGCCCAGCGCCCGGTCTCGAAGTTCGTGAAGTCGACGCCCGCGAGCGCGTCCACCAGGTCGGCGCGCCCGACGACGAAGCCGCCCGTGTTGGGGCCGTAGGAGTACTTGGCGCTGAAGCAGACGAGGTCGGCACCTTCCTCGGTGAAGCGGCGCATCCCTTCGGGCGGGTAGTTGAGGAAGGCAGCGTCGGCGATCGTCGGAATCCCGCGCTCGCGGGCGAGCGCCGCAACCTCCCGGAGCGGTAGCGCGCCCGGCAGCTCGTCCAGGTGCGCGGGGACGAACGCCGCAGCGACGCGCTCGGGATCGAGCGCCTGCTCGAGCTCCTCCAGCGAGCCCACGAGGCGGAGCCTTGCGCCCGGCAGCCGGATCACGCGCGCGTACTTGTACTCCGGCAGCTGAACGCTCTGGAAGACGATCTCGTCCGGCAGCCCGCTCGTCTCGGGCAGGCGCTCCGACGCCTCGCCGGCGCCGCGCGTCATGCACGCAGCCGTTGCCAGCGCGATTCCGGCGGCTGCGCCCGGCGTCACGCGGCCAGCCTCCGCTCCGAGGAGCGCGGCCAAGCGTTTCCCCGTCGCCTCGAGCAGCTCGCTCATCGACGCGGCGCTCCGGTTCGCCTCGCTCATCGCGGCCCAGACCTTCTCTCCGATGATCGCTCCTCCGAGCTCGCTGTACACGCCCCGGCAGTTGACGACGGGACGCGCGCCGAGGCGGTCGTACACGTTCATGCGGCGTAGTATCGGGCTCGTGGCGCACTTGCGGCTCGTGAACGAGGACGAGGCCTCGGGCCCGCTCAAGGAGGAGTACGACGCCGCCGTCGCGCGTGCCGGCAAGGTGTTCAACATCGTCAAGGCGATGAGCCTGCGGCCCGGCGTTCTCCGGAGCTCGATGCAGCTCTACCGCGACGTGATGTTCGGGCGCTCCGGACTGAGCCGCGTGGAGCGCGAGCTCCTGGCCGTCGTCGTCTCGCGCGCGAACGACTGCCACTACTGAATTCAGGCGCATGCCGACGACCTCCGTGCGGAGGGCGCACCAGCTGAGCTCGTGGATACCGCCGTTCGCGGCGAGCTGCCCGCGGAGCCGCGGCTGCGCGCCCTGAGCGCCTTCGCCGTGAAGCTGACGCACGCTCCCGCTGTAGTCGGCCGCGAGGACGTCGACGCCCTTCGCCCGCATGGCCTGGACGACGCCGGCATCCACGATGCGATCCAGGTGATCGCCTACTTCAACTACATCAACCGCGTGGCCGAGGCGGTTGGCATCGAGGACGAGCCCGATTGGGCCGACGACCGAGCTCGCCGGCCCCGGGCTCCTTGAGAAGGGCTAGTTCCTCAGCAAACCGCTGGTTCCGGCCAGGTAGCAGTCCCCGGCTTGGTGCTGGGTGAAGAGGACGCGCACGGTTCTCCCGGCGCGGATGCCTGAACGGAAGGTCTTGCCTGAGATGACGGTTCCACTCCCCGAGCCGAGCTCGTTGAGGACGACGCTCTTGACGGTCTTCCACTTGGCCGGGGTCCGTTTCTGGAAGAGCGCGATCTTGCCGCCGAAGGACTGCGCGGCGCTGATGCGTGTGCGGAATCGGTGCCTGCCGACCTTCGCCAGCCTGACCGCGGGTTGCACCTGGACGATCAGGGCGGGGCTGTCCGCGCTCTTCGCCGTTGCCAGATAGGCAGTCCGGGAGGTAGGCATGACCGATGCGCTCCACGCGCCCTGTGCGCTGGACGTCACTGTCAGCGGCGACTGCTGGGCCTGCGGCTTCATACAGGCCTGACTCGAGACCTGCACATTGACCGCCTTCGCGGGCGTCACCATGCCCGAGAGCTTGATGTCCGAGCCGTACGTCACCACCATCGGATCGGCGGCGATGCTCACCGAAGTCGGTGAGGGCGCCGCCAGGGCCGCGGCCGGAGAAATCGCCAGCCCTGCGAGGATGAGCGACTTTCTACGCATGCTGGGGAAGTACCCCGCCGCGCGCCGGACCAAGCCCTCCCCGGGGCTTCCTTACGAATTCTTGACAGCGTCCTACCGCGGTTCGCCCGCGCTCAGCCGGACGGGTGCTTCCTCGGCGGGATCCGGAACCCAGTCGCGCGTCAGAAAGAGCCAGAAGGCCAGGCCCGCGTACGGCCCGTACCCGCGGAAGCGGCGGATGATGGTGGAGTCGGCGACCTTCTTCTTCCCCGTGAGACGGGCGTACTTGGGACGCGTCCACGAGTCGAGCACCAGGGTCGAGTAGCGCCCGAGCAGCATCATCACGTGGGCGGCCGCATAGGGGCCGACGCCGGGAAGTGCGAGCAGGCGCTCGGCCACGTCCGCGTCGGAAAGGTCCGGGTCGTGGAGCCGCTCCAGGTCGAGCTCACCTGTGGCGACGGCGGACGCGATGCTCTTGAGATAGGCGCCGCGATACCCGGCGCGCACAACGTCCCGGTAGAAATCCTCCTGCGCCTCCGCCATCGCCTCGGGCCGTGGAAAGGCCCGGCCGTGAGCGCCCGCCGAAGGATCGCCAAGGTGCTCGACGAGCGCCGTCGTCATGCGCACGGTGGCCGACCACGCGCAGTTCGTGGTGCAGATCGTCTTGATGACCTCCTCGTAGACCGTCGCGCTACGCAACATGCGCCCAGCGCCGTGCGTGGCCCACGAGAGGTCGGGATCATGAGCGGCAATTGCGTAGAACTCCGACAGATCCTCGTCGAGGTTCAGAACGCGGCGGAGCACGTCCGTCAGCGCCTGCCGCGCCCGTTCGCCCGGCTTCGGCCCGCGCACATCCACGACGGCCCTCCCTGGCCCTGCCTGCACGACCACTGTCCGCGGCTTCGCGTTCGGCAGGGGCAGCGTCGCCGTCATCCTCCGCTCGGCTTCGTCCACCCGCACGGGAGGGAGGTCGGCGACGCCATGAGACATCAGCGTCCGCCACAAATCGACCGGCTCTCCGGCCGGACCTGCGAGTGGGATCGTCAGCTGCATGGTTAAGCGGCCGTGCGAGCTGCCTGGAGCCCGGTCAAGCCTACTGCCCTTGGTTCAGCGGGCCAGCGTCCGCTAAGCCTGACCTCAGCCGTCGACGAGGATGCCTGTCACCGGTCCGAGGACACGGCCTGAGCGGCTGGAGAGGTGCTCGAGCCGCACGAGCCGGTGGGTGAGCGGTTGGCCGGCAGCACGCCGGTCGAGCTGCTCCTCGCTAATAGGCTTCCAGAGCTCGTCGACCGCGCGGGCGGGGTCCTCCGGGATGTCGTCGGCCTGGAGCTCGAGATGCTCAGCCCACAGGCGGAGCCTCGTGGCCCGCACGAGTTCGGAGTCGTGGGTGACGACGTTCATCTCGGTGTCATTGAACAGCGAGTGCTCGTTGAGGTTCGCCGAGCCGAGCGTGAGCCACTCGTCGTCGACGATCGCGATCTTCGCGTGAATGTAGACCGGATCAGCATGCTTGCCGCTCCGCGCGTAGAGCGTGCAGGCGAGTACGCACGCGTCGTCGTCCGCCTCGATTAGGCATGCGAGCATGCCGCGCGTGTCGTCGGAGCCGCTGTTCGGCTTCGCGGGCAGGACAAGCACGATGCGGAAGTCGGGATGTGGCGGGTGCTCGATCTTGTCCTGGAGCACCGCTTCGACCTCGGGTGACCACAAGAACTGATTCTCGATGTAGATGAACCGCTGGGCGGCCTTCAGCGCGCGCAGATACGACTCGAGGATGCCGAAGTCACCTTTCGGCCTCGACTTGTAAATGCGCTCTGGAATCGTGCGCACGATCTGTAGCTCGACAGCGCCGGCCGCCTCTGGCGGGCGCACCGGATCAAGTGTCTCGCCCACCACCTCGGACCATCTCATCCGGAAGTGCTCCGCAACGTCGGCGACCGCAGGCCCCTCGATCCGCGCGCACGCGTCGTGCCAGCCTACGGTCGCCCGCGGCGGATGGTGGTTCCAGTCGTAGCGGTCGCCCGACTCGGAGGTGAGATCGATTCCGCCGACGAACGCGATCCGATCGTCGACGACGATCGTTTTCTCGTGGTGGCAGTGCATCGGCCGCTCCTTCGCGTCGAGCGCGCACTGGACCTTCGTGTCGCCCACGAGTCGATCGCGCATGCTCCGCACGTCTCCGCGCGACGGACGGAAGAGTGGCAAGGGCGCCCCTGCCCATACGAGCACTCGAACGTCGACGCGGTCAGCCAGCTCCCCGAGGAAATTGCGGAGCACGAGGGGCTCCCCGTCGCGTTCGAGCGCGAAGTCCGGCGAGAAGTGCCAGCCTGCGAGGTGGACGTGCGACGCAGCGGAGCGCAGGGCCTTAGCGATCGCCGGTAGCGCCTGTGCGCCGTCGACGAGGATCTCGATCGCATTGCCTGGCCGCGGCGGCGGGTCGCCGGCTGCCCAGCCGCCGGCTGGTGGCTCGAGCGCGTGCTGCTGGTCGATCCTCGTGAGGCGTCGCCGGTGGTGGTGACAGATCTGCTTGGTGATCTGCTCGCCGAACCAGCTTTCGAGGGGGAAGAGCGCCTGCCGGATCGGGCGTAGCGGATCGCGGTGCGCGCTCAAATCCGGCGGTAGCGGGCGTCGCTGAGTGAGTAGAGGGCGAACGCGATCAATCCGACGGCGACGATGCCGAGCAGGACCGAGCCGTACGCCTGGTTCGCGACCTTCGCCAGCGCCCCGTCGAGACCCACGGCCGCGTTCGGGTCGTATTCGACCGCCGCCTTGACGAAGAAGGCTCCGATGAGCCCGAACACGACGGCTCGTGCGAGATGGCCGAATGTCCCGATGCGGCCGATCCACGTGCGGACGCGTGCGCTCATCTCCTCGGTCTTCGACTCTTCGAGGAACTTCTGCGTGATGCCCTTGTAGGCCTGGTACAGCGCGACGCCGATCATGACCACGCCGATAACGCCGACGATCCACTGTCCTCCGGGCCAACCGAGGATGCCTCCCGTTGAGCTCTTCGGATTGGTGCTGCTGCTCGATCCGGACCCGAGCAGGATCTCGACGGCGACCACGCACAGTGCGCCGTAGGCGAGACCGCTCGCGAGCGCGGCGAGTCGGTCGAAGCCGGAGTCCGACCCTTCTGGCCCGCGCCCGAGCGCGGCCCGGAACAAGCGCCAGAGCGCATAGCCTCCGAGCCCGATCGCGAGCACCGTGAGCAGGAATGTGCCGAACGGCTGGTTCGCGACGGTGCTCATCGCGCCGTGCTGATTCGTCAGCTTGCCACCGGCGCCGATCGCGACCTTGAACGCGAGCACGCCGATGATCGCGTAGATCGTCGCGCGTGCCACGAATCCCGCGCGGGAGAGCCACTCGAACGTTCGTGTGTTGACGAAGTCCTGGCCGGCATTCTTCGCTTGGCGCAACTCCCGTGCTGGGCGGATCTCGGTCATGTGCTTCCTTCCTGGTTGTTGGGAACGCAGACGCTGATCGCCCCCGGCTCGACCTTGACCTTGAACGACTTCACCTTCGTCCGGTCTCCCCCGTCGAGCTCGTACGCAACCTTCCGCGAGAACTTGACCTTGACATCGCGCGCCTTCGTTGCCTGCGCGAATGGCGAGTCGGCGACGAAGCCGGCGACTGCGCGCGCGAGCATTCGCGACCAGTCGAGCACGCCGTCGGCGGTCACGACTCCGACATCGAGCTTTCCGTCGTCCGGGCGCGCGTGCTCGAACACCTCCACGCCGCCGACGAGCTTGCCGACGTTGCCGAGCAGCACGCACGTCGCCTTGCCCTTGAACCACTCTGCTCCATCGACTTCGATCGTCGCGCGAAACGGCTTCAGGCTGAGGTTCTGCGAGCCGGTCCAGACGTAGGCCGCGCGGCCGAAGCGCTCCTTCAGACCACCGGCGCCGGAGTCGCGGATCATCGCGGCGTCGAACCCGGCGCCGGCCATCACGACGAAGCGCTCGCCATTGAACCTGCCGACGTCGACCTCACGACGGTCGCCGTGGAGCCCGACCGCCACCGCCTCTTCGATGTCCTTCGGAATGCCCAGATTCGAAGCGAAGAGGTTGGCGGTGCCTGCCGGGATGATCGCGAGGCTCACTCCCGATCCCGCCAGGACGTCGACACAGCGCTGCACCATCCCGTCGCCACCCCACACAAAGACCAACTCCACGCCCTCGTCGAGCGCGCGTTCGACCTGCGCAGGGGCTTTCTTGCTCTTTGGGACCTCGACCCACAACGGGTCGGCAATCCCTTCGTCCTCCAGAACGCGCCGTAGCTCTGGCAGGCCGCCGCCGAAGGACTTGCCCGCGTGAGCAATCACGCCGACCTTCATTCCGCCGCCGCTTTCGCCGAACGGCATGCGAGGACGAGGACACAAAGCGCCAAGATTCCGACGACGACGCCTCCAAGGATGTCGAGCGGGTGATGCATGCCGCGGTACATGCGCGCCATAGCCACGAACGCGACGATTCCGATGGCCAGCAGCCACGTGACGATGCGGACCGCGGCATGCTGGAACCGCGAGGTGATCAGCAGTGCGAGCCCGCAGTACACGGCGATGGCTGCTGCGGTGTGTCCCGATGGATAGCTCGCGTCGACCGGCAGGCTCTCGAGGCGGTGAACGCGCGGACGGTGCGAGTGCACCGCGAGCGTCGTCGCGCGATACGTCGCCGACTCCACCGCGAGGCAGAACACGAAGAACCCCACGAGTCGCCACTGGCGGAAGAAGGCGGCCACGAGCGCGAGCACGCCCGCGATGATCGGCAGCACGACGCCGCCGGCAATGATCGATCCGACGAGCGAAGCATCTGTTCCCGCCGGCGTGCGATGCCCCGCGAGCCAGACGTTGGCTCGCTCGTCCGCTGCGCCGATGCCGCCGGTCTCGATCACGTGCGTAACGAGAAGGCCGAGCCCGATCGAGAGGGCGGCGATCACGACCAAGCCGCCGACCATCACAAGGAAGAAGACGACGACAGGGTGACCGGCCAATCGAGCTCCGAGCCGGTCCGAGACCCCTCCTGCGCGCGGCGCGAGAACGGGCTCATCAAGCGCCCGTTGATGACGAAAGGGTTGGAGGCGTGCAGCAGAATGCGTTTTGACGGAAGCGATGAGGGGGACGTTTCCCGGCGACGACATTTCGAATCCCATGCCGCTGCTACTGCTACTCATCCTGGCTCTGGCCGCCGGCCTCGCGATCGCCTTGTTGGTCTGGCGCTTTCCGCGCGCGGTTGCATCGCCGTCGCCTGTCCTCGAGAGCGCGCGAAAGGTCGGCGAGCGGATCGGCCGCCGCCGATCCGTTCGCCGGTTCCTGCATGCGCGACGCGACCCCGCCACGCTGACGGGCTTTGCCTTGACGGTCGCCATGATCGTCGTGATCGGCGGCGGCGTGGTATTCGGGCTGCTCGCCTATCTCGTCCGCTCGAGCGGGCATCTGCGCGTAATCGACAACGGCGTCGCGAAGTGGGGCAACGCACACGCATCGGCGTTCTCGACGGATGGACTGAACGTCGTCACGCAACTCGGCGGCATCTACCTCGTAGTCACGCTGTGCGTCGTCGTCGCCGTCGGCGTGACGGTTGTCGAGCGGAGCGCGTGGGTGTTCGCTTTCGTCGTCGCCGTCATGGGCGGCGAAGAGCTCCTAACTCTCACGGTGAAGGATCTAGCGCACCGCGTGCGGCCGGCGTTCAACCCTGCCGCCGCGACGCTGGGCCCGTCATTTCCGAGCGGCCATTCCGCGACGGCGGCGGCGTTCTATGCGTGTGCAGCGTTCCTGATCAGTCGACACCGCGGACGACCGGCGCGGGCAGCGACCGCCGGGCTCGCCGTCGGGCTTGCGGTCGCGGTCGCGGCAAGTCGCGTGCTGCTCGATGTGCACTGGCTGACGGACGTGATCGCCGGGCTCGCCCTCGGCTGGGCATGGTTCGCGGTGTGTGCGATCGCGTTCGGCGGCCGGCTGCTGTGCTTCGGCGCGGGCGCTGAAGTGGCAATGCGGGCCGTTGAGGCGCGCCCGTCACCACAGGACCGGCCCCGACCGGATTGGTCAGGGGCTGAGAGTGGCCTCGATTCAACCGCGCCGTCCTCCTCCGCTCGTCCTCGCCAGCCCCCATCGCCGAACCGGCGGCGACGCCGTGTGAGACCAGGGGAAGGGTCTGTCAAGTAGCGGTCCTCGGCGTCGATTTGGCGGGCCGTTCGTCGCGGGCTTCCAGGTAATGGCTCTACAACGAAAGGCTTTGCCGGGGAGGTTCGTAGAGAACCCGGCGCGCTAGGCTACGCGCCCAAGACGCGTGGCAAGGGCTGTTATGAGCGTACAACTCGTATTGATGACCTCCTCGAAGATGGAAGGGCTGCGCAGCATGCGGCCTGCGCCTGCCGTCGTCTATGCGAGCTCGTGGTCGGCCGCCGCCACAGACTAGAGCGCGGAGAGTCCTCGTCGAGGTTGAGGACGAGTGGTCGTGGCTCCGCCAACCATCCTGGGATGCTGCTTGCGATGGTATAGTCCATTTTAGATTAGTACATGTTGGAGCATGTCTCGACAAGCCCGCTTCTGTCTACGAATGATGCGGCGGTGCTCGGACTGCTGGCGGTCGGCGAGACCTCTGGATACGACCTCGACAAGCGGATCCGCCGGAGCGTCGGCCTCATGTGGACGCCCGCCAAGAGCCATGTCTACGGAACACTGGCGCGACTGGTCGAGGGCGGGTATGCCTCCGTGCGCCACGTCGAGCAGTCGCAGCGGCCGGACAAACGCCTCTTCCGGATCACGGAGCAGGGTAAGCGAGCGCTTACTCGATGGCTGCACGACTCTCCGCTCGAGCCCACCAAGTACCGGAATCAGTTCCTGCTAAAGGTGTTCTTCGGACGGCACATGGACGACCAGACTCTGATCAGGCACGTCGAGGAGGGCCGGGCCGATGTACAGGAGGAACTCTCCCAACTGGAGGCGCTGGCGAAAGAGGTCGACCCCGACCGAGACTTCTACAGTTGGCTGACCCTGGCCTACGGGCTCGACCGCGACCGTGCAACGATTCGCTGGGCGGATATGGCGCTGGACGCTTTGCGCGAGCGGAGCCGTCGATGACGCGCCGCCTCGTCGCCGGCGCAGCGGCGTTCGTCTTCCTCGCGGCCTCGGCGTCCTACCTGTCGGCCAGCACCGAGAAGCTCCGTCCGCTGCTTCTGAAGGAGCGGTGCGTCAACAAACGCGACCGGGCTCGCATTGTTCGGTTCCGCGCCTCAGATCGCGCGCGGTTGCTCGGCGTCTCGCTCGGCTCGGGCCGGATCGGTGTTGCGCTCGGGCACGAGTCCGACGGGACGCTGTGCAACTGGATGCCCTTCGCTCGAATCCTCAAGCAGAACGGTTACCGGGTGCTTGCCTTCGACTTCCGCGGCTGGGGGTCATCCGCCGGAGTTGGGGGTTCTCGGCGCGCTCGGCTCGATTTGGATTTCGCGGCCGCGGCGACGAGATTGCGCAAGCTCGGGGCCGAGGAGATCGTGTTCGCCGGCGCCTCGATTGGAGCGAACGCTGCCCTTGCTGCGGCCACGGAGGTAACGCCGCGCGCCTCCGCTGTTGTCAGCCTTTCGGCCGCGGACTCGACCTTCTCGTCGAGGCTCGACGGCAATGTCACCGTCCCGAAGCTCACCGTCCCGGTCCTCTTCATGGTCGCCGAGCGCGACAGCGGTTTCGTCGAAGATGCGAGGAAGCTGTACTCGCTGACGCTCGCGGTCGACAAGCGACTCCTAATCGTGCCGGGGGGTGCACACGGCACCATGATCCTGCGCGGCGCCGCAGGAGCCAGCCCGCGCGAAGCCGTTCTCGACTTCGTCCGCGTTCACACCGGCTGAAACCCGTCTGGAGGTTGGCGAACAGTCACGTTTGCGGCTTGCCGCGAGACGACGTTTCAAGACTGCTAAAAGGCGAGAACTCGACACACGGAGGCGGACGATGAAGGCGATCGTGGTGACGGACCAGGCTGCGGGAACGGCCGGGATGAAGCTGGTGGAGCGGCCCGAGCCGCAGGCAGCGATAAACGATGTCGTCGTTCAGATTCATGCGTCGGGATTCGTCCCGACTGAGATGGCGTGGCCCTCGACCTGGACCGATCGCCTCGACCGTGACCGAACACCGTCGATCCCTGGGCACGAGCTGGCCGGAGTGGTCACCGCCCTCGGCTATGGCACGACGGGACTCTCGGTGGGACAGCGAGTGTTCGGCCTCACCGACTGGACTCGCGACGGCACCTTGGCCGAGTACGCGGCCGTCGAGGCACGCAACCTCGCGCCCTTGCCGGGCGACGTCGACTTCACGGTGGGCGCGAGCCTGCCGATCTCAGGCCTCACTGCGTGGCAGGGACTGTTCCAGCACGGCCGCCTTCAGGCGGGGCAGAGCGTTCTCGCGCACGGCGCGGCCGGCGCAGTCGGGTCGATGGTGACGCAGCTCGCACGTGAGGCCGGCGCCTACGTCATCGGCACCGGACGAGCTGCCGACCGTCAGACGGCGCTCGACTTCGGCGCGCAGGAGTTCGTCGACCTCGAGAACGACGCCCTGGAGGACGTCGGCGGCGTCGACCTGGTTTTCGATGTCATCGGCGGCGACATCGGGAAGCGGTCCGCGGGTCTGATCCGGGCCGGAGGAACACTGGTGTCCGTCGTCGGACCGCCGGAGACGCGGCCCACTGACGGCCTGGCGATCGACTTCGTTGTCGAGTCCGATCGTGCCCAACTGGGTGAGGTTGTCCGGCGGGTGCGCGACGGACGACTGCGGACGAACATCGGCAACGTCGCGACCCTCGACGATGCCGTCGCGGCCCTCAACCCGACCGACCGGGTGACAGGCAAGACGATCATCAGCATCCGTCCGTAAGGACTCGTTGACGGATGGCTCCGAACTCTCGTGGCTTCCGCGGGAGCCGCCGCGACGGCATCGATCCGTCGCGGATCTCGCCGGGTCAGTTACTACGAGCGCGGCTCCCCGGTCCTGTCGGCTGGGCCGACGGGATGGGCCGGTGCTGCGGATCATTTGCCTCCGGAATGGGCGTATGGTTGGGTCGTGCGCATGGCCACGATCGGCGAGGCGAGCTCCACTCCCGCGATCCGGCGGATCGAGCTACCGCGGTGGGTGCAGCCTGGCGCGCTTGCCGCTGCGCTCCTCGCCCTGCTCGTGCTCACAATCTCGCCGGCGCCAGAGCACGCGCCGAGCGTGCAACCGAAGGCGGCTGCAGCCAGGCTCGAGGCGCTTCCATTTGCCGTCCGCCCGCTCGTCTCGCGCACGCTCGGGCGCGATCAGGTCTCATATTCGATCCATAGAGCTGCGAGCGGCCTCGCCGCAACGAACCGCGCGCAGGGCCTGTCTGCCCGCTTCGGCGCGCACGGTGTTCAGGTACGAACTGGACGCGGAACGCTCGCTTTCCGCCTGCGCGCTGCCGGTTACGGCCGAACCTTGCGTCCCGTTGCGTCGGCAGGGCCGACAGCGCGTGCAAACCGGGTCTCCTATCGGCGCGGGCCGCTGACGGAGTGGTATGCGAACGGCCCACTCGGACTCGAGCAAGGATTCACCCTGAAGGCGCGACCGACAGGCGCAGGGAGTGGGCCGCTGACGCTAGCCCTCTCGCTCTCTGGCAGCCTGACCCCGTCGCTCGAGCGCGGAAGCACGTCGCTCAGCTTCACGAATTCGAGCCTCCGCTATGCGGGCCTCACTGCCTTCGACGCCCGTGGCCATCGGCTCCCCGCCCGTCTCGAGTTGCGCGGCCAGACCCTGCTGATCCGCGTGGACGACGCAGGCGCCCGCTACCCGCTCACGATCGATCCCTTCGTTCAGCAGGCGAAGCTGACGCGCTCGAGCCCCGGTGGCTACGACGGGCTCGGCGACTCGGTCGCCATCGCCGGCGACACGATCGTCGTCGGCGCAGCCGGCGCCGAGACACCCGAGCGCTACATCCACGAGGGCACCGCCTACGTCTTCGTCAAGCCGGCCGACGGCTGGGCGAATGCGACTCAGACCGCGCAGCTGATCGGCCCGTCTAGTCGTAGTTTCGGCGGCTCGGTCGCCATCTCCGGCGACACGATTGTCGTCGGCGCCCCGGGAGAAGGCCCCAGCGGGAGAGGCGCCGCCTACGTGTTCGTCAAGCCTGCCGGGGGTTGGGCGACCGGTACGCACACGGCGAAGCTGACCGCCTCGGACGGAGCCCCGTACAACTACCTCGGCAGCTCCGTTGCGATCTCCGGAGACACGATCGTCGTCGGCGCCGCCGGCGCGTACCACGCCGCCTATGTGTTCGTGAAGCCGGCGGGTGGTTGGACGAGCGGAACGCAAACCGCCAAACTCACCGCTTCCGACGGGGCCTCTTGGGACCGCTTTGGCATCTCGGTTGGCGTCTCCGGGAATACAGTTGTCGTCAATGCCTGGAACTCAACCGTCTCGGGCGGTCACGAGTCGGGCGCCGTCTACGTCTTCGTCCGGCCCGCCGGCGGTTGGGCGAATGGCACGGAGACGGCCAAGCTGACCGCCTCGGACGTCGCCGCCGACTTGCGCGGCCTCTCTCTCGCGATCTCGGGCGACACGGTTGTCGCCGGCGCCCGGCTCAACGACGTCGTGGGCCATGACGCCCAGGGCAGCGCGTATGTATTCGTGAAGCCGGCCGCGGGCTGGTCGAGCGGGACGGAAACTGCCACGCTGACCGCCTCGGACGGCGCGGCGGGCGACTACTTTGGCAATTCAGTCGCCGTCTCGGGCGGCATGATCGTCGCCGGCGCGCCGTACGCAGAGGTGTCGGGTCACTTCGACGGCGGCGCCGCCTACGTGTTCGTCAAGCCGGCCGCGGGCTGGGCGAGCGGGACGCAGACGGCCAAGCTCACGTCCTCGGACGGTCACGCGCGCGACCACTTCGGCAGCTCAGTCGGCGCCTCCGGCCGTTTGATCGTCGCCGGCGCCCCATTCGCGGACGTGTCCGGCGTCGTCAATGCGGGCGCCTCCTACGTGTTCTGGCGGGCACCGGCGTCGATCAGCGTGACGAAGGACCTCATCCCGGCCTCCGACGCCGGCCGCTTCGACCTCAAGGTCGCGGGGACAGTCGTGAAGGCGGGCGCCGGCGACGGCGATTCTGGCGGCACCGGTGTCGTTGCCGGGACGTACCGGGTGGCCGAGGGCGCGGCGGCCGGGACGAGCCTGTCCGACTACGCGACCTCGATCGCCTGCACGATCAACGGCAATCCAGGCCCGTCCGCGAACGGGACGACACAGCTGGACGTGACGGTGGCCACGGGCGACCAGGTGGTCTGCACCATCACCAACAAGCGCAAGGCCCAAGTCACGCTCACCAAACACCTCGCTCCAAGCTCCGACCCTGGCCGCTTCGACCTGAAGCTGAGTTCGAACACGAGCAACCTCGTCCGGGTCGTAAAGTCGAGCGCCGGCGACGGTGACTCGGGCTCGATCCAGGTCGCGCCCGGCTCGTGGACCGTGCTGGAGAGCGCCGCCTCCGGCACGAGCCTGTCCGACTACACGAGCTCGATCGGCTGCACGCGCAACGGCAACCCCGGCCCGAGCGGGAACGGGCAGAGCCTGCAGGTGACGTTCGCGCCGAACGACGTGCTCGTGTGCACGATCACCAACCAACGCAAATAACGCCCTCCATGTCGGGCGGTATGCTCGCGCGTCCACTTTCCCGGCTCGGCGAGTAGGTTCACGGTTCGCATGTCCTTTCTCGGCATCGACGTCGGCGGGACCTTCACCGACGCCGTCCTGCTGGACGGCGGAGAGCTGCGGACGGCCAAGGTTCCGACTGCGGCCCAACAGGAAGCGTCGGTGGTCGCCGCGGCTCGCGCCGTTGGGGTGGAGCAGCTCGAGCGCTTCACCCACGGGACGACGGTGGCGACGAACGCGTTGCTCGAGCGCAAGGGCGCCCGCACGGCGTTCGTGGCGACAGCCGGTTTCGAGCATCTCCTCCATTTGCGGCGCCAGAATCGCGCACACCTGTACCGGCTGTGCGCCCACCATCCCGAGCCGCTCGTGCCCCTCGAGCGCTGCTTTGGCGTACGGGAGCGGATCGGGCCGGGCGGTGTCCTCGAGCCGCTCGATCTGGACTCGCTCCCGGAGCTCGACGCGGAGGCGGTCGCGGTCTGCACGCTGTTCTCGTTCCGGGATCCGTCCCACGAGCGGGCGGTCGCGGACGAGTTGCGGCGGCGGATGCCCGGCGCGCGCGTCGTCGCCTCGCACGAGGTGTCCCCCGAGTTTCGCGAGTACGAGCGCGCGTCCACCACAGCGGTCGACGCATACCTGGGACCGGTGGTGTCGTCGTACCTGGAGCGGCTGGCCGTGGCGTGCGAGTCGGCGGGGCTGCCGGAGCCGCTCGTCATGCGCTCGTCCGGCGGCGTGGCGACCGTCGTGGAGGCGGCGGCGCATCCGTCCTGGGCGCTCGTGTCGGGGCCTGCCGCGGGCGTGGTGGGAGCGGAGCTCGTTGCGCGGCTGGCCGGGCGGCCGGACGCGATCTCGTTCGACATGGGTGGGACATCGACCGACGTGTGCCTCATCGCGGGCGGTTCGACAGTTCGCTCGGCGGAACGGTCGGTGGCGGGCCTGCCGGTGCGGCTCCCGACCGTCGACCTGCAGACCGTCGGGGCCGGGGGCGGGTCGATCGTCTGGCGAGACGCGGGCGGCGCGCTCCGCGTCGGGCCCGAGAGCGCGGGCGCCGATCCGGGTCCCGCCTGCTACGGCCGTGGCGGAACGCGACCGACCGTGACCGACGCGAACCTCCTCCTCGGACGGCTGCCAGATCGCCTCGCGGGCGCGCTCGAGCTCGACCGAGCGGCCGCCGAGCGAGCGCTCGAAGGGATCGACCCGAATGCGGTGATCGCGGCGGTGAACGCCGAGATGTTGCGGGCGTTGCGCCTCGTATCGGTCGAGCGGGGCTACGACCCGCGCGGATTCGCGCTCGTCGCGTTCGGCGGCGCGGGGCCGCTGCATGCGTGCGAGCTCGCGGAGGAGCTCGGGATCGAGACGGTGCTCGTCCCAGATGCTGCGGGCGTGCTGTCGGCCCTCGGACTGGTGGCGAGCGACGAGCGGCGCGACCACGTCCGTTCGTACGTGTGCCCCCTGGCCGACGCGGGGGAGCTGCCCGGCGAGGGCGACGCGGATCTGCGTTATCGCGGGCAGTCGTTCGAGCTCACAGTGCCGCTGGGGCCCCGCCTCGTGGAGCGCTTCCACGGCGCGCACGACGAGCGGTACGGATACGCCGATTCGGAGCGGGAGATCGAGCTGGTCGCGGTGCGGACGGCCGACGTCCGTCGAGGCCCGGAGATCCGCCTCCCGCCAGGCGAGCCGATCGAGGCCGCCGGCCCGCGACTTGTCGAGCTCTCCGGCGCAACCTGCTGGCTCCCCCCCGGGTGGGTGGGGGTTAGGGATGGTGGCACAGTGACCCTCACGAAAGGGTGACGACATCGTGAAAATCGAGCTCCAGGTAGTAGGCAGCGCCCTTCGCGCCGTCGCCGAGGAGATGGGCGCCGCCCTCATCCGCTCGGCCTTCTCCGCCAACATCAAGGAGCGCCGCGACTGCTCCACCGCGCTCTTCGACACCCGCGGACGCCTGATCGCCCAGGCCGAGCACATCCCCGTTCACCTCGGAGCCATGCCGGACGCCGTCGCCGCCGTCAGGCTGGAAAACCCCGGGCCGGACGACACCTTCGTGCTCAACGACCCCTACACCGGCGGCACTCATCTTCCCGACATCACGCTCGTCTCGCGCACCACGCTCGGATTCGCCGTCACGCGCGCCCACCACGCCGACGTCGGCGGGATCGAGCCCGGCAGCATGCCGGCCTTCTCCCACACGCTCGCGGACGAAGGCGTCGTCATCCCGCCGACCCGGCTCGACGACACGCTCCTCCACGACCTCGTTGCGCACATGCGGAACCCGGAGGAACGCCTCGGAGACTTCCGCGCCCAGCTCGCCGCGCAACGACTCGGCCGTGCGCGTGTGGACGAGCTCTGCGCCCGCCACGGCCGCGATCGCGTCGCGGCGGCGATGGACGAGCTCCACGACTATTCCGAGCGGGTCGTCCGTGCCGGGATCGCGCGGCTTGCGGACGGCCGCTACGCGGCGAGCGACGTGCTCGAGCCGGTCGACGGCGAGCTCGAGATCCACGCGGAGGTCACCATTGACGAGGACGCACTGGCTATCGACTTCGCCGGCACCTCGCCGCAGCACCACGGGAACCTCAACTGTCCGCTGGCGGTGACCCGCTCGGCCTGCTACTTCGTCGTGCGCGCCCTGACCGACCCCGATATTCCCGCGTCGGGCGGCGCCTTCGCCCCTGTCACGGTGACCGCGCCCGAGGCGTGTCTGGTCAACGCACGGTCGCCGGCTGCGGTCGCCGCCGGGAACACGGAGACGTCCTCCCGCATCGTCGACGCCGTCTTTCGCGCGTTCGGGCAGGCGGTCGACGTCCCGGCGCAGGGGCAGGGGACGATGAACAACCTCACCCTCGGAAACGACCGCTTCACGTACTACGAGACGATCGGCGGCGGCCAGGGCGGGTGCCCGGACGGGGACGGCCCGTCCGGCGTTCACGTGGCGATGTCGAACACGCTGAACACGCCGGTGGAGGCGCTCGAGCTCTCCTATCCGCTTCGCGTCGAGCGCTACGCGCTGCGCCGGGGCACCGGCGGCTCGGGGCAGCACGAGGGCGGAGACGGCGTCGTACGCGAGTTGCGCGTGCTCGAGGACTGCCGGGTCTCGATCATCTCCGAGCGCCGGCGCCACGCACCCAACGGCGAGCGGGGAGGAGGGGACGCCGCGACAGGCCGCAACCTCGTCAACGGCGAGGAGGTACCGGCCAAGGAGACCCGCGACCTCGAGGCGGGGGACGTGGTCACGATCGAAACCCCCGGGGGCGGCGGCTGGGGTCAGTAGGCTCTTCTCGATGGGTGAGGTCGTCGCCATCTACATCGGCCCGGAGCGGCAGCTCCCCCAGCCGGTCGAAAGTGCCGAGGCACACGCCGGCAAAGGCCTCGCCGGCAATCGCTACTACTGGTCCGACGCTTCCGCACCCGCGGGGAACGCGCTCACGCTCATCGCCGAGGAAGCCCTCGACGCCTTCCACGACGAGTCCGGCATCGAGCTCACCGCGCAGGCGAGCCGGCGGAACGTCGTAACGCGGGGCATCGACCTGAACGGGCTCGTCGGAAAGCGGTTCCGCGTCGGCGGCGTCGAGTGCGAAGGAGTGGAGCTGTGCGAGCCGTGCGCGCACCTGGCCTCGCTCACTCACCCGGGCGTCCTGCGCGGCATGGTCCACCGCGCCGGCCTGAACGCGGACATTCTCACCGACGGGAAGATCGCGGTCGGCGACGCCGTCCTGGCTGTGTAGATGGACACATCTGTCAAGGTCGCGTGCGTTCAGGCCGAGCCGGTCATCTTCGAACGCGATGCGACGATCGGCAAGCTGGCCACGCTGTGCGCCGAGGCCGCCGGCGAGGGCGCCAAGCTCGTCGTCTTCCCCGAGACGTTCGTCCCCGTATACCCCTCGAGCCGGTGGGCGCGCCATTTCGCCGGCTGGGACGACGGCGACGCAAAGGCGCTCTTCTCCCGGCTGGCCCGGGAGTCGCTGGAGATCCCGAGCGAAGCCTCCGACAGGATCGCGGCGATCGCACGCGACAACCGCGTCTGGCTCGCTGTCGGCGCGAACGAGCTGGAGCGCGGGACGATCTACAACGCGCTCCTGCTGTACGGGCCGGACGGGACGCTTGCCCTGCGTCGCCGCAAGCTCATGCCGACGAACCATGAGCGGCTCGTCTGGGGGGTCGGCACCGGTGACGGCCTCACCGTCGTTCCCACGCCGATCGGGAAGCTCGGCGGCCTCATCTGCTGGGAGAACTTCATGCCGCTCGCGCGGTTTGCGCTTTACGACGCCGGCGTAGAGATCTACCTCGCGCCGACGGCCGACGACACCGAGACGTGGCACGAGACGATCCGCCACATCGCGCGCGAAGCCCGCGCGTTCGTCGTGAGCCCCAGCGTGTTCCAACGCGTCTCCAGCTATCCCGACTACGTCCCGATCGCCGACGGTCCCGAGCTCCTGGGACGCGGCGGGTCCGCGATCGTCGCTCCCGACGGCACGTACCTGGCCGGTCCACTGTGGGACGAGGAAGGGATCCTGTACGCGGAGCTCGATCCCGCACAGCTCTACGCCGAACGGCAGCGCTTCGACCCCGCCGGCCACTACCACCGGCCGGATGTGTTCACCTTCGAAGTGCGCTAGATCGCGCGGGCGACGCCGAAGCCCGAGTAGACGTCCTTGCGCTTGATCTTTCCGTTCTCGATCGGGAAGACGTCGATGCCGTCCCACTCCAGCTTCTTGCCGTCCTTCGTCGCGGTCGCCGTCCATTCGCTGACGACTAGGCCCTCGCTCACGTAGAGCCGCCTGCCGCGGAACTGGATGTCGGGGTAGGCGGCGAGGATCCCTGCGACGTGCTCGCGCACAGCCTCCGCTCCCTCGACACGCTCGCCTGCCGAGTAGTTGTGGAAGACGATGTCGTCGGCGTGCATCGACGTAGCCCGCTCGACATCGTGGTCATTCCACGCCTGGTTGTAGTGCTCGATGAGCTCGCGCTCGTTCATCCTCGTCCCGCTCTTCTTAACACACGCTCGTCGCCGACGCGACGGGTGAGGCCGTCCGCGTCGAAGCGCTCCAGCAGGAGCTGCGTGATGCGGCGGGAGAGGCCCAGCCGGTCGCGGACGCCGGCGATCGTGATCGGGCTCAGCTCCCGGACCGCTGCGAGAGCGCGCTCGTACAGCTCGGGTGAGACGGCGAAGCCGTCCCCCACGCGGTACAGGCGGCCCGAACGCTCCAGGTACGTCCCCAGCTCGGCGTCGTTCACCTTTCCGAATCCCTCCACCGCGATCGCATCCTCGAGCGCGGCCGCCTGCTCCTCACGGCCGTGCAGCGAGGCGCTCGCCCCCGGCCGGTAGAGCTTCGCGCCGCGCCGTTCCAGGCCGAGGAGGGGGACGATGGCCGCCGCCCATGGCTCCGCCGGAGGCGGGATGCCGGGATCGAGCGGATCGGCGGCGTCGAGCCTGAGCTCGAGCTCGGCTCGGAGCTCGTCGAGCCACGCGCGCGAATACAGCCAGTCGCCTGCTTGCTCGATCTCTGCGGGCTCGCCGTCCAGCAGGTGGGCGACGCCGGCGCGGAGGACCGGCGCGTGGATCGTCGCCGCGACGTCGCCGCGGTCGACGAGGACCATTCGCTCGGGGTCGGCGTGTCGCGGTGGCAGCGGATCGAGCACCCGCCCGCCGCCGACGGTCGTCGACGTGCGCAGGACGAGCCGGTCGCCGCGCGCCGCGACGACGGGCGCCGAGAGCCGCAGCTGCGCGTAGCCGTCGCCGGCTCGCGCCACCCGCGCGACGACTTGGCTCGTCCCGTGGTGAAGCTGTACGCGCCCGGGAATCTCCGCGATCGGGTCGAGTGCGACGTCCAAGCGGTAGCTCGGGCGGAACGCGCCCGGGCTCACGAGCGCGTCGCCGCGGCGGAGCTGCGTGCGCTCGATGCCGGGGAGTGCCACGGCGACGCGCTGGCCGGCTTCCGCCCGCTCGACCGAAGCGTCGTGCACCTCGACACTGCGCACTCGTACGTCCAGGCCAGAGGGCTCGGCGCGCAGCTCGTCGCCCACGCCGATCGTGCCCGACCACAACGTCCCGGTCGCGACCGTCCCGATCCCGCGCAGGGTGAACACGCGATCGACGTACAGCCGCGCGGCCCCGCCGGCCGACGCCCGCTCACCGGCCGCCTGCGCCAGCGCATCCTTCAGCTCCTCCAGCCCTGCACCGGTCTTCGCGCTGACCGCCACCACGGCTGCGCCGGGAACGAGCTCGTGTGCCTCTTCGAGGGCGAGCTCGAGCGTCTCCTCGTCCACCGCGTCGGCCTTGGTGACCGCGACCACACCGCTCTCGATCCCGAGCAGGCGCAGGATCGCGAGGTGCTCGTGCGTCTGCGGCCGCGCGCCCTCGGCCGCGTCCACGACCAGGAGGAAGAGATCGATCCCGCTCGCCCCGGCGACCATGTTGTGGATGAAACGCTCGTGGCCGGGGACGTCGACGATCGAGAGGCGGCGGCCGCCCGGAAGGTCGAGCGGCGCGTACCCGAGGTCGATGGAGATGCCGCGTGCCTTCTCCTCGGGGAGGCGATCCGTGTCCTTGCCGGTGAGCGCGCGGACGAGCCAGGTCTTTCCGTGGTCGATGTGACCGGCCGTCCCGACTGTCAGGGGCATCGCTCGTCCCAACCATAGGGAAGGACGGGCAGCTCCCAGCTTGGATCCGGGCGCCATTCCTCCCAGCCGGTGGGCCACGGCGGTCGGGCGAGCACGCTTTCTCCCTCCGCGCGGATCCGCTCGGCCAGCTCGGGCTCGCACACGCCGCGTGCGACCCAGGTCGCGAGCTCGTCCTCGTCCTTCCAGCGCCAGCCGCCGTCCGGGTCGACGATCAGGTCGAGGACGAGGTCCATGGTCTCGAACCCAAGCTCGGTTCGCCGGAAAGGGAGCTGGAGGTTCACGTACCAGCCCCAGTGCTCGCCCGACGGCAGCCATGACACCCACAACGCGTGCCAGGCGCCCTCGCGGAGGAGGACGAGGGTGTCCACGTCCCACTCCGCGTCGCGAAAGACCCAGCTGCCGCTGAGCGCGCAGTGCGCGAGCCGCTCGCCGCGGTCGGCTGCACGGGGCAGGTGCGGTGGCGTGGTCGGCGCCTTCCACGCGGTTCCGCGCGGGAACCACAAGGCGGCAAAGTCGCCCTCGTCTCGAACCACGTGCATCGGGCGCGCCGCCCATACCCGCTCCCGCCAGACCTCTTGTACGACGCAGGTCTCTATGGGCATCGCGCCTGGATGAGACCGTCTTCGATCGAGCCGACCTCGAGCCCGGCGCGCTCCGAGGAGGGCCGCCACTCCTCCTCCGTTCGCTCGCGACCTCCGGTGAGGACGAGCATCAGCAGATCGAGCCACTTGCTTCCGTTGGGCGCGTTCCCGCCGGGGATGACCGCCTCGATCAACAGGACACGTGCGCCCGGCCGCGCCGCCGCACGGATGTTTGCGAGCACCAGTGCGGCCTTCAGGTCGTCGAGCCCGTGGAGGATGCGCGAGACGACGTAGGCGTCGCCGGCGGGCACGCCTGCGAGGAAGTCGCCGGAGACCACCTCGACCGCGGCAGGCGGCTCGACTCCGGCGACCACCTCGGGCAGGTCGAAGAGGACCCCGTGCAGTCCGGGGTTGCGGCGGACCAGCTCGGACAGCATCGCGCCGGTGCCGCCGCCGACGTCGACAACCGTCTCGTCGTCCCAGTCGAGGTCTGCGACCCGGCGGATGCGCTCCGACGCGCCGGCGGCCATCGACCGGTTGAAGAGCGCGAGCCGGTCGGGATGCGCGCGCATCCATGACTCGAAATCGGCGCCAAAGACGAGCGGGAACGTCGGCCCGCCCGTCTCGACGGCTTCGGGGAAGCGCGCGAACGACTCGTACCATTCACGGCCGAACTGGAGCGCGAACTCGTGCCACGCCCCGTCGCCGTCCGTGCGCAGCAGCTCGGACGCCGGTGTGTTGCTGAAAAGCCCCGGCTCGAGCTCCTCGAACACGCCGTCGGAGGCGAGCGCGCGAAGCACGCGCCGGACGGAGCCCACGTCCGAGTCGCCGGCGAGCTCTTCGACGCGCCGCGGCCCGGCGGCAAGGGCGTCCGCCACTCGCAGCTCAGCGACGACGCGAAGGGCCTGCGCTGCCATGGCCCCACGCTGGAGCGACCAGAGCAGTGCCTCGGGCGGGAGTGAGCTCATTCCCGGGCGGCGTTGACCGCTGCGGCGACCTCCTCGACCTCCGCCTCGGTAAGCGTGCGGCAGTCCAGCAGGAGCCGCCCGTCGCGCACGACGCCGACGACCGGAGGGTTGCCGACCCGCAAAGGCCCCGCCAGGTCCTCTTCGACGGCGCAGGCGAAGCTCGGCAGCTCGGCGAGCGGAAGCGCCCCACCGCCGGCGCGGCCGACCGTCTCCTCGACCTCGCCGCCCACGAGCGGGGCGAGCCGCTCCGCCCGCGCCCGCACCGCGGCTCCATCCTCTCCGAGCATGCGCAGAACCGGGATCTCGCGTGCCGCCCGCTCGGGGTCGAGGTAAAGGCGGAGCGTGCCCTCGAGCGCGGCAAGCGTGAGCTTGTCCGCGCGGAGCGCGCGCTGGAGCGGATGGCGCCGCAGACGTTCGACCAGGTCGGCCCGGCCGACGATGACGCCCGCCTGCGGGCCGCCCAGCAGCTTGTCGCCTGAGAAGCAGGCGAGGTCGGCTCCGGCCGTGAGGCTGTCGCGGGCGGAGGGCTCGTCTTCGAACGGGAAGAAGGCACCGGAACCGAGGTCGTCCACAAGCGGGAGGGAGTGCCGCTTCGCGACGGCGGCGAGCTCCTTCACGGCCGGCTGCTCGGTGAAACCGAGCACGCGGAAGTTGGACTGGTGGACGCGCAGGAGCAGCCCGGTCTCGGGCCCAACGGCACGGTCGTAGTCGGCCGCGCGCGTGCGGTTCGTCGTTCCGATCTCGCGCAGGATCGCGCCCGACCGCGAGAGTACGTCCGGAATGCGGAACCCGTCCCCGATCTCGATCAGCTCTCCGCGCGAGACGAGCACCTCGCGACCCTCGGCGAGCGCCGCCAGGGCGAGCAGGACCGCTGCCGCGTTGTTGTTCACGACGAGCGCGGCTTCCGCGCCGGTCAGGCGGCGGAGGATGCCCGCGACGTGGTCCTGGCGCGAGCCGCGCGCGCCCGATTCGAGGTCGTACTCGAGGTTCGAGTACCCACCGGCGGTCTCTACGACCTCGTCGAGCGCCTCGCGTGCCAGCGGCGCGCGCCCGAGGTTCGTGTGCACGACGACCCCGGTTGCGTTGATGGCCCGCCGCAACCGCGCCTCCCGCGCCGAGCGCAGCTCCTGGGCCAGGTGCTGCCGAAGGTCGCCCGGCTCGGCTCCGGCGCGGATCGCCGCTCGCGCCTCTTCGACCACCCGCCGCGCCGCCTCCACCGCGAGCGGATCGTCCACCTCGCGGGCGAGCTCGTCCACGGAAGGGAGGTCGCGAAGCTGCATGGCAAAAGTCTAGAGTGGGCCCGATGGCCGTCCAGGAAGCGCTTCCACACTGGGACCTGACCCCCTTCTTCTCCGCGCCCGACTCACCCGAGCTCGAGGCCGCGCTGGAGGAGGTCGCTGCCGAGATCCTCGCGCTGCGGAAAGAGGTGGACGACGGCGGCCTCGAATCGGATTTCGACGGCGTGCTGGAGCGGCTGAATGCACTGCTCGAGGGCGAGCATCTCGTGCACGCCTACCTCGCCGCCGAGGTCTCGGTCGACTCGCGCAACACCGTCGCCCAGGCGCGCCTGAGCCGTCTCATGCAGGAGGCCGTCGGCCTCTCCAACCTGCAGACGCGCATAATCGCCTGGCTGGGAACGGTGGACGCGGACGACGTACTCGCTGGCTCTAGGCAGGCGCGCGAGCACGAATACGCCATCCGGCGGGCGCAGATCCAGGCGCAGCACCTGATGTCCCAGCCGGAGGAGGATCTCGCCGCCGCGCTCTCGCCGCCGGGGCAGGTCGCATGGGGGAAGCTGCACGGCGACGTCACGTCGCAGCTCACCGCCGAGCTCGAGCTGGACGGCGAACGACAGCGGCTGCCGATGAGCGAGGTGCGCAACCTCGCGACGAATCCCGACCGGGACGTGCGGCGCCGCGCGTACGAGGCGGAGGTCGCCGTCTGGGAGGAGTGGGCCGTCCCGCTTGCGGCCGCGCTCAACTCGGTCAAGGGCGCGACCAACGTCCTGGCCGAGCGCCGGAACTGGGACTCCGCGCTCGACGCGGCGCTCTTTGGGAACGCCATCGACCGGCCTACGCTGGACGCGATGCTCGAGGCCGTGCGCGAGTCCCTTCCCGACTTCCACCGCTACTTCGCGGCGAAGGCGCAGACGCTCGGGATCGAGCGGCTCGCCTGGTACGACATCTTCGCGCCGTTCCCGGGTGAGGGCCGGACGTGGGGCTACGAAGACGGGCGGGAGTTCATCGTCGAGCAGTTCGGCACCTACTCCGGCCGGATGCGCGACTACGCGGAGCGCGCCTTCCGCGAGAACTGGATCGACGCCGAGCCGCGCGACGGGAAGCGCGACGGCGCCTTCTGCATGCCGGTCCGCGGGGACGAGTCGCGGATAATGGCCAACTTCACGCCCGCCTACTACGGCGTCTCGACGCTCGCGCACGAGCTCGGGCACGGCTATCACAACATCAACCTGGCCGAACGCACGCAGATCCAGCGGCAGACGCCCATGACCTTGGCCGAGACCGCGAGCATCTTCTGCGAGACGATCTGCCGCGAGGGCGCGCTGCGGGAGGCGGAAGGCTCGCCCACGGAGCAGCTCGAGATCCTCGAGGGCTCGCTGCAGGAGTCCGCAGGGGTCGTCGTCGACATCCTCGGCCGCTTCCTCTTCGAGAGCCGTGTGTTCGAGGCGCGCCGCGAGCGCGAGCTCTCGGTGGCGGAGCTGTGCGACCTGATGGAGGCGGCCCAGCGGGAGACGTACGGCGACGGCGTCGATCCGCTCCACCGCTACATGTGGGCGATGAAGCCGCACTACTACTTCAGCGCCTTCTACAACTACCCCTACACGTTCGGCCTGCTCTTCGGGCTCGGGCTGTACGCCCGTTACGAAGAGGACGCGGACAGGTTCCGCTCGGGCTACGACGAGTTGCTGTCCTCCACGGGGATGGCCGACGCGGCGCCGCTCGCAGCACGCTTCGGGATCGACATCCGGTCTCCGGAGTTCTGGCGGGGCAGCATGGACGTGATCCGCGGCGAGATCGATCGCTACTGCGCGTCGGCCTTGACCGGCTCGGCCGGCGAGTCGGCGCACTTGTTGCGGTAACAGTCCACGACCGTCTCCACGGCTTCCGCCGGGTCGTTCGTGATGAAGAGCAGCTCGAGGTCCTCCTCTGAAATCAACCCTTCGCGCAGCGGGCTCCGCCGGATCCACGCGAGCATTCCCTCCCAGTAGCTCTGGCCCACCAGGATGGCCGGGAAATGCTTGACCTCACCGGTCTGGATCAGGACGAGCGACTCGAAGAGCTCGTCGAGCGTGCCGAATCCACCTGGGAAGAGGATGAAGCCCTCGGCGGCCTTCACCAGCATCGTCTTCCGCGCATAGAAGTGCTCGAACAGGACGCTGATGTCGAGATACTCGTTCTCGGGCTCGAAGTGGGGAAGCTTGATGCGGAAGCCCACGGAGACGCCGCCGCCGTCGCGCGCACCGCGGTTCGCCGCCTCCATGACGCCCGGGCCGCCGCCGGTGACGACGGCAAACCCCTCCTCCGCCAGGAGCCGTCCGGCCTCGCGTGCCAGCCCGTACACAGGGTGCGTTTCAGAGATGCGCGCCGAGCCGAAGATGGTCGCGGCGGGGCGGCTGATCCGGTCCACGGCCTTGAACCCCATGAGGAACTCGGCGCCGATCTCCGCCGCGTGCCGGAGGAGATGCGGATCGACCCTTTCGAGGACGCTCTGGTCGGGCGGGCGCCCCATCAGAAGTTGCGCGGAACGTGTGTCGCGTGCATCGCGAGCACGAGGAAGGCTGCGAGGCCCAGGTACACGACGGCGACCGCCGCGCGCTGCCACGGCTTGACCTTGTAGTAGTCGTGCTTCTCGGGGTCGTTGCGCGTCCGCCAGCGATTCCATGCCTCCATTCCGCCGAGCAGCAGCACGATCAGAAGGATCGGGTTCGGGCGGAAGTACGCGAGCACCGCGAGGCCGGCGAGGCCGGCGATCCAGATCGCCGGATGCAGCGCGGCGGCCGCGCGCCCTCCGTCCAGCGGCACGATCGGCAGCAGGTTGAAGAGATTGATCAGGAACCCGACGAACGCGATCGCCTTCAGAAAGTTCGAGTCGAAAGCGACGCCCGCGATCCAGACGCCGACCGCTCCGACCGTCCCGAGCAGTGGTCCGGCGAGCGCGACCTGCGCCTCCTTCCACGCGTTCTTCGGCATCTGTTTCATCCCCACGAACGCGCCCATGAACGGGATGAAGAGCGGCGCGGAGGCGGGCACGCCCTGGCGCCGGAGCTCGAGCACGTGGCCGATTTCGTGGACGAAGATCAAGCCGACGAGAGCGACGCCGAACCACCAGCCGCCGAGGAGCGCGTAGGCGCCGACGGAGACGATCATGGATGCGGCGACGGTGAAGACCTTGAACTTCGCGACCGCGAAGATCAGGAACTTGAACTTGACGAGGAGCGCGCCGAGGCCCGCGACCGGCGCCCACAGCTTGCGCAGCCACGCGCGCCAGCCCGGCTCCGGATGAATCGGCTCGTACTCTCGGTGTGGCTCCGGGATGGGTTCCACGCCGTCAACGGTACCGGCTCAGCTACCTCTGCCGATCCACTCCTCGCCGCCCTCGTAGACCTCTTTCTTCCACAGCGGCACGCTCTCCTTGAGCGTGTCGATCGCCTCCTTGCAGGCGGCGAGGGCGTCGTGCCGGTGCGGCGCCGAGACGGCGATGACCACGCTCGTCTCGCCGATTCCGACCCGGCCGACGCGGTGCTGGATCGCCACGTCGCAGAGCTCGTACTTCGACCGCAGATCCTGCGCGATCCGTTCCATGACCTCCTCGGCCATTCCCGGGTACGCCTCGTATTCCAGGTAGCGCACCGTGCGGCCCCGTGAGTCGATGCGGGTCGTGCCGACGAAGGTGGCGATTGCGCCCGCGCGCTCGTCCGCCACTTCGGCAGCGGCCGCGTCGAGCGAGAGCGGCTCCTCGCTCAACCGAAAGGAACCGCCGCCCGAGACCGGCGGGATGAGAGCCACCTCGTCGCCGTCGGCGAGCTCGCGGTCCGGCTCAGCGTACTCCCGGTTGACCGCGTAGAGAAGACCTGGGCGGCTCGTCGCCGAGCTCGAGCGCGGGCCAGACGTCCGCGACTCGCTCGACGCCCTCGAGCTCCTTCTCCGACCAGCCCGCCCGCTCGCGCAGGCCCGCGAAGACGCGAACACGGATCACCGTTTGAGCGTACTTGACAAAGTGGGGCGGATCCGCCATAAATAGGGCGAGATCGCCCTATCATGATCAAAGCCGTTTCTGTCCTCTTCGTGATCGCCCTCGGTGCCGCTCCCGCGCCGAGGGTGCACGTCGTCTCGCTTCCCCGGACGGCGGTCAAGGGCACTCCCTGGCGCGCCGTCGTCACCGTGGCGCCGCCCACCCGCGCGACTCTGCGGGCGAGCGGGCCCGACACGTTGAACGTCCGCTTGAAACCGCTGAAGAAGCGGGGTCGATACCAGGCGCAGGTGCGGTTCCCCTTTGCCGGCGAATGGCGGATTGCGGTCAAGGCCGGCAAGCGAACGGCGCGGCTCGGCACGGTTGCGGTCGACGTCCCGAAGGACCCGCTCGTCGAGGATCCGATCACGATCGCGGCAGAGCCGGCCGGGTCGCTCGTCGTCGGCCAGCTGCGCGCGGCGCCGCTCCTGCGCATCGCGCATGCCCGTGCCGCGAAGATCGCCGACGGTCCGGGTTTCTTCCACGTCTACGTGGCCGGGGAGACCGTCTATGCCGCCGGGCGCGACGGCGTGGTCTATCGCCTCGACGGGACGGCGCTCACGCCGTTGACGCCGCCGATGGACGCGAGCGCCGTGGCGGTGGACGCGGCGGGGAACCTGTACGTCGCGCAGTACGTGGGCTGGATCAGGAAGGTTGCCCCGGACGGCGCGGTGACCACTGTGGCCGGGAACGGCACGGAGGGCTACAGCGGCGACGGAGGCCCCGCGACCGCGGCCCAGATCTTCCACCCGCACTCGATCGCCGTCGGCAAAGACGGCGCGCTGTACATCGCCGACACGGAGAACCGTCACATACGCAGGGTCGATCTCGCCACCGGGCGGATCACGACCGTCGGCGGCGACGTCGGCATCACGGTGTCGCTCGCGGTGGGGCCGGACGGGAGCATCTACTCGGCCGACGTCGTCCGCGGCGGGGCCGGCGGCGGCGTCACCCGCACGACCCCCGCCGGCGTGACCACGCGCATCCTCGAGTCCGCAACCGCGAACGGCGTCGCGGTCTCCGCCGACGGCGCGGTGTACGTGAACCAGTGGGAGGACAAGCGGATCGGGCTCCTGGATCCGTCCACCCGAAAGCTCATCCCGGTCGTCCGCGGATAGCCCTAACGCTCCTATGATCGCGGCGATGGCCGAGCCCGAGCCGATCGTCCGCGGAGCCATCGTCAACGAGCTTCTCGTGGCGGCTCGCTATGGGTGGGAGCTCACGCGGCGGGCATTGACCGCGGAGGGAGTCGATCCCGACGAATACGGGCCGGTCTCCTTCATCGGGACGCTGCAGCCCGTAACGAGAACGCGGCTCACCGAGGCGATGGGCGTGCGGCGGACGACTGTCCGCGACCTGGTCGCCCGTCTGATCGAGCGGGGGCACGTGCGCGAGGAACCGAACCCGCGTGACGGGCGCTCGACGCTGCTCACCCTCACGCCGGCGGGCCAGGACATCTTCGACCGCGGGATCCCCGTCTTCCGGCGTGTGCTCTCGCAGATCGACGAGGCCCTCGGCGGCCGGCTCGACGAGCACGAGCAGGCCGTCCGTCGCGTGCGTGTCGCGCTCCGGGCGCTCGGCTCCGACTGACTGAGGCGTACGATCCCACGCATGGCGACTACGGAAGGCCGTGAGACCGACTCCGGCATAGAGATCGAGCCCGTCTACACCGCGGCCGACGGCGAGGTCGAGCCGGAGCTCCCCGGGGAGTTCCCGTTCACGCGCGGGCCGTACCCGGACATGTACCGCGGCCGGCCGTGGACGATCCGCCAGTACGCCGGCTTTGCCTCCGCCGAAGAGACGAACGCGCGCTTTCGCTACTTGCTCGAGCGCGGGCAGACCGGGCTCTCCGTCGCCTTCGACCTGCCGACGCAGCTCGGGTATGACTCGGACGACGCGCGCGCCGCCGGCGAGGTGGGGCGGACCGGCGTCGCGATCGACTCGCTCGCCGACATGGAGCTGCTGTTCGAGAGCATCCCGCTCGACCGCGTCTCGACCTCCATGACGATCAACGCGCCTGCCGCGCTCCTCCTGCTGCTGTACGAGCTCGTCGCGGAGGGGCAGGGCGTTCCCGGCTCGGAGCTGCGCGGAACGGTGCAGAACGACATCCTCAAGGAGTACTGCGCGCGCGGGAACTACATCTTCCCGCCGCGGCCGTCGATGCGGATCACGACCGACCTGTTCGCCTACTGCCACGAGCGGCTGCCGCTCATCAACACGATCTCGATCTCCGGGTACCACATCCGCGAAGCGGGGGCGACCGCCGCGCAGGAGCTCGCCTTCACGCTCGCGAACGGGATCGCGTACTGCCAGGCGGCCGTGGACGCCGGGCTCTCGCCGGACGAGTTCGGTGCGCGCCTCTCCTTCTTCTTCAACGCGCACAACCACTTCTTCCAGGAGATCGCGAAGTTCCGCGCGGCCCGGCGGATGTGGGCGGGAATCATGCGCGACCGTTTCGGCGCGACCAACCCGAAGGCGCAGGCGCTGCGCTTCCACGCGCAGACAGGCGGTTCGACGCTGACCGCGCAGCAGCCGGAGAACAACATCGTGCGGGTCGCCGTGCAGGCGCTGTCCGCGGTGTGCGGCGGCGCGCAGTCCATCCACACGAACGGGTTCGACGAGGCACTGGCGCTTCCGACCGAGCGGTCGGCACGCATCGCGCTCCGCACGCAGCAGATCCTGGCCGCCGAGGCAGGCGGGACGGACACGGCCGACCCGCTCGGCGGCGCGTACTTCATCGAGGCGATGACGAACGAGCTGGAGGAGCACGCCCGCGAGCTGATCGAGCGGGTAGACGAGCTCGGCGGCGCGGTCGCTGCGATCGAGCAGGGGTTCGTGCAGCGCGAGATCGAGGAGGCGGCCTTCCGCTACCAGTCCGAGGTCGAGTCCGGCGAGCGCGTGCTCGTCGGCGTCAACCGCTTCGCCGAGGACGGGGACGGGCCGATCGAGCTGCACCGGCTCGATCCCGCGGCGGAGGCGCGCCAGCTCGAGCGCACCGCGCGCGTGCGCGCCGAGCGTGACGCCGAGGCGGCCACGGCCGCGCTGCGCGAGGTGCGGCGCGTTGCCGGGACGGGCGAGAACCTCCTTCACGCCATGCGCGACGCCCTCCGCGTCCGCTGCACCGTCGGCGAGATCTGCGAGGAGCTCCGCGCGGAGTTCTCGACGTACGACGCGCAGCGCGCGTGAGCGCCGCGCTCCGCTACCACCGCGCGACAGACGTTCGCGCCGGCGGCACCGACGAGGACGAGCAGCGTCTCGTCGGCGACCGGCCGCCGCCGTTCAAGGACTACGGTGACGCCGAGCGGCTGCCGCTGGACGTCTCCGTCGCCGGCCCGCTGCTGCAGGACGGCGCCGGGATCGTCCGCTCGCAGAGGGGCCGCGACTACGGCGGCGGGACGATCCACTGGCGCGCCTACTCGAGCGCCGGCGGTCTCTTTCCGGTCGAGGCCTACGTGGCTGCGCAGGACGGCTTGTACTCGTTCGACGCGTTGACCCCGGGGCTCGTCCGTGTCGGGGACGGCGATGCGCGTGCCGTTGTCGCCGCGGCGGCCGGCGCGCACGCGGAGACGTTCCTCGTCCTCACCGGCCTGCACGCGCGCACCGGCTGGAAGTACCTGGAGCGCGGCTACCGGCACGTCTGGTGGGACGCGGGGACGATGCTCGCCAACCTGCTCGCGCTCGCGGCCGCACGCGGGCTGGAGCCGCGCCTGTACACAGCCTTCGCCGACGGTGAGCTGAACGATCTGCTCGGAGTCGACGGTGTGGGCGAGTACGCGCTCGCCGTGGTGGGGCTGGCGTCGTGACCTATCCCCTGGCAGAGGCAGCACAGGCGGAGTCGGAGCTCCGCGACGCGGCGGCGGTGCGGTCGTGGCGCGCCTCGCAGGGCGGCGCGGAACCCGTGCTGCCGGACGAGGAGCTCGTCGCGGCGATTCGAGCGCGCAGGTCGGTGCGCCGCTTCGGCTCCGATCCGCTCCCGCGCGACGAGGTCGCCGACCTGCTGGCGTGGTCGGAGGGGCCGATCCCCGCGGACGCGCCCTCTGTCGTGACCCAGCTCGTCACGGTGGCCGCGGTCCAGGGTCTCGAGCCCGGGGTGTACGACGCGGATCTGAACCTCATCGAGGCGCGGGACGAGGGCGAGCTTCGGGCGGCTTCCGGGTTCGCGGCGATGGAGCAGGACCATCCCGCGCAGGCCGCATTCGACGTGTGGCAGATGGCGGATCTCGAGCAGGTCGTCGCCGACCTCGGCGACCGCGGGTACCGGTGGGCGCAGCTCGAGGCCGGCATCCGCGCGGGCCGGCTGCAGATCGGCGCGTTCATACACGGCTGGGGCGCGGCCGCCTCGACGTTCTACGACGAGGAGGTCTCGAAGCTGCTGGGGACGGATCTGTCCCCGCTGCTCGTGGTCGCAATCGGCGCGCGTGCCGGCCGCCCGGGCTGATCCCCGCACTTCCCCACCCTGGGTGGGGAAGTCGTTCCGCCCGCCACCCGCTGTCAGCGTATCCCCGCTGGCGCGGCGAAACCGTCACCAGGGCGTGCCGGAAGCGTCAGAGTCCTCAGCGTGAGGATCCTCTTCGTCTCGCAGATGTGGCCGGGGCCGGACGATCCCGACCACGGCGCCTTTCTCGTTCCGCTCGTCGACGCCCTCCGGCGCCGAGGGCACGAGCTCGACCTCGCCCTCCTGACCAGCCGCGGAGGGGGACGCGCCAAGTACCTGAAGCTCTTCCGCGAAGCCCGCGCCGTCGCCCGCCGCACGAAGCCGGACGTCGTTTACGCCCACTACCTCGTCCCCACCGGCCTGATCGCGGACGTCGCCTCCCGTGCGCCTCTCGTCGTCACCGCCCACGGCCGCGACGTCCGCAACGTCGGCACGGTCCGCGGCGTCAAGACGGCCACCGAAGCCGTCGTCCGCCGCGCGCACACCGTGATCTCCGTCTCTCACTACCTGCGCCGCGAGCTCGAGGCGCGCGTCCCGAGCGCGCTCGGCAAGGTGAAGGTGGTCGACTGCGGTGTCGACCTCGACCGTTTTCGCGGCGGCGACCAGGCCGAGGCGCGCGCCGCGCTCGGCTGGGACGGCGACGGCCCCGCTTATCTGTGCGTCGGCTCGCTCGACGAGCGGAAGAACGTCGTCCGCCTCGCGGAGGCGTCTTCGCAAGTGGAAGGAGCGAGGCTCGCGTTCGTCGGCGACGGCCCGCTTCGCGCCACCCTCGAAGGACGGCCGAGCGTCACGCTCGCCGGCCGCGTCCCGCACGAGGAGGTGCGGCGCTGGATCCAGGCGGCGGACGCCGTCTGCCAGCCGAGTCTCGTGGAGCCCTTCGGGCAGGCGCTGCTGGAGGCGATGGCCTCCGAGCGCTCCGTCCTCGCGACGGTCGTCGGCGGGCCGCCCGAGTTTGTCATCCCCGCGGCGGGCGTCCTCGTCGACCCCCAGGACGTCGCCGCGATCGCGGACGGCCTTCGCCGAGCCGCCGAGCTTCCGAGCCCGAACCGGGCGGCACGCTCGGCCGCCGCGGCGCATGACGTCAACTTCCAGGCTGCCCGGATCGAGGAGATTCTCGAGCAAGCCGCTCGAGGTCGGCGAGCCTGATCTCGACGAGGGGGCGGACGGCGTCCTCGAGGCCCGCCTCTCGCGCGGCCTCGAGCGCCTGCTCGTAGCTCTGGCGCACCTTCTCCGGCTCGACTCCCTGCTTGAGCCGGTTGTCCCCGGTCACGAGCAGCTTCTGGATCCTCTCCCTCGCCTCCCCGGACACGAACAGAGGCTATCCTGGCTCCATGGCCCTGGCCATCGACTCCGTCTTCCACGTGCTCGTCAGCTTCACGCTCGTGGTGCTCATCCTCATGCACTCCGGCCGCGACACCGGTCTCGGCGGCATGGGCTTCACGCCCGCATCGCAGGGTGGGACGCACATCGTCGAGCGCAACCTGACGCGCCTCACCGTGGTCGTCGCGATCGTCTTCTTCATCAACTCGGTCATCCTCTTCCACCTGCTCAAGTAGCCCGAATCCGGGTCGCTAGACTGGCGGTTTGCTGCGCATCCTGCCTCTCTGCGCTGCGGGCGGGGTCATTTCGCTTCTCTGGGCAGTGCCCTTTTCGGCGGCGACGAGCCGCCCGCTCCTGACCGCGCTCACGGACGACACCTCCTTCAACGGGCCTGATGCGGCCCTCGCCTTCGCACGGACGCGGGCGGCCGGTGCAAGCTTCGCCCGGCTCTCGGTGCCCTGGAGCCAGGTGGCGCCGGCGGGGGCCTCGGCCCGCAAGCCCGCGGGGTTCGACGCCTCCGATCCGGCCGACCCTGCCTACGACTGGTCCGGGTTGGACGAGGAGGTGCGGCTTGCCGTCGCGAACGGCCTCGAGCCCGTCGTCGGGTTCTACGAGGCGCCGCAGTGGGCGCAGGACCAGAGCAGCCACCCGAGCACGTACAGCGGCTTCCCGGGCGGTTCGTACAAGCCGAGCCCGGCCGCGGTCGGCGCGTTCGCTCGCGCGCTGGCGATCCGCTACGGCGGGAACTTCCTCGATCTCCCTCGTGTGAAGTATTGGCGGCTGTGGAACGAGCCCAACCTCGTCGGTCACCTGAGCCCTCAGTTTGAGGAGGGCAAGCCGTTCGCTCCCGGCTGGTACCGGATGATGCTGGACGCCTTCTCCAACGCCGTTCACGACGTGCATCCAGACAACGTCGTAGTCGCGGGGAGCCTTGCGCCCTTCTCTCGCAAAACCTCGGCGATGGGGCCGCTCGCCTTCATGCGCTCCTTGCTTTGCCTCTCGGCAGGGAGGAGTCCGAGGCCCGTTTGCTCGACCCGCTCGACCTTTGACGCCTTCTCGATCCATCCATACACCTCGGGTGGGCCGACGCATCACGCGACCAACGCTGACGACGTCTCGCTCGGCGACCTGTCCAAGATGCGCGTGCTCCTGAACGCGGCTGTTCGCTTTCACCACATCGTCTCGCAGGCACCGCCGCAGTTCTGGGTGACGGAGTTCGGCTGGGACACGCGACCGCCCGATCCGAACCCGCTCGCGACTCCGCTTTCGATCCAGTCGCGCTGGACGGCCGAGGCCCTCTACCGCATGTGGCAGGCAGGCGTGTCCGTCGTCACCTGGTTCCTGCTGCGCGACCTACCGTGGCCGCAGAGCGAGTACCAGTCCGGCCTCTACTTCCGCAGCGGGATCTCGATGGCCGACGACTTGCCCAAACCGACGCTCACCGCCTTCCGCTTCCCCTTTGTCGCCTTCCGGCAGAAGGGCGGGACCCTGGTGTGGGGAAGGACCCCGGAGGGCAAGCCGGCCCGGGTGATCATCGAGCAGCGCCGAGCACGTAGCTGGAGGAGGATCGCAACGCTCCGCGCCGACCGTTACGGCATTTTCACCGCGCGGCTCAAGCGCAAGATCGCCCCGTTTCGGGCGCACCCGATCGCAAGCACGTTGACGACGTATCAGGGAGCGGTCCTCCAGGACGCCCCGAGCGCATACTGGCGGCTCGGGGAGACCGGCAGGTCGGCCCGCGATCTCACGGGCAATCACCCCGGCGTCGCCGACGGCGGCGTGACCTTCCGTGCTGCGGGAGCGCTGAAGAACGACCGCAACACGGCCGTGTGCCTGAACGGAGCGGACGGGCGCATCGACCTCGGGCCCATCTCCTCGCCGGCGACGGTGGAGCTGTGGGTGAAGACGAAGGCGAAGGGGGACACCCCGTTCTTCTCCAACCGAAATCGTGCGAACCAGTACGAGTTCGTGGGGTCGTTCCTCCACCTACCCCGTGCATTCGACGGCTTCGCTCTGCTCGGCGAGCGCCCGGTCGCGGACAACCGCTGGCACCAGCTCGCGTATACGTACTCGGGGATAACCGGGCGCGTCTACGTGGATGGGGTGCTACAGGGCGAGAACACGTGGGTGCGTACTCCCGGCACGGCGGATGCCAGTCTCGGCTACGACGCCTCGCTCGGAAGCTATCTGCAGGGCTGTGTCGACGAGGTGTCCCTCTACGACCGCGCGCTGCCGCCGAGCCGGATCCAGGCTCATTTTCTGGCCAGCGGCCGTACGCTCGCCCCCGATCGGTCCCTCGGCGCTCTGAGGGCGCGCTGGATCGGGTCGAAGGATGCGTCGCTGCCGTTCTCGCTCACGCCGCCGAAGGACCGGTACGTGCTGCCCTTCGGCGGGTGAGGATCGCGCCGGCTCGCCTGAGCAGCGAATACTCGAGCCCGCGCGTGAGGCGGATCGCCAGCGCGAGGACGGCCAGGCCGCCGAGCCCGACCGCGACCGCGGTCCCGAGGGCGGCGATGAAGCCCGGGTGCGTCCCGCCGAACGGGAGCCAGACGGCGAGCGCGCCCGCCGTGAAGGCGGCTGCGAGCGCGGCCGGTGCGACCAGCCACTCGCGGACGACGCGCGCGACACCGACTCCGAGCCGGCGAACGAGCACGGCTGCCAGGACAAGCCCGCCGGCGGTGGAGGCGATGGTGAACGCGGACGCGAGCCCGTTCAGCCCGTAGGCCGCGCGCAGGACGACGGCGGCCACCACGTACAGGACGAGCGCCCCGACGCTGATCACAAGCACCTCGCGCCTTCTTGCGAGCGCGAAGAGCATGCGTGCGCCGCTCGCAGTGAGTGACGCACCGGTGAGCGCTCCGGCGAGGATCGCGACCAGGGTCGCCGTCGTGGCCGCGTCCGTGGACGTGAATGCGTGCCGCTCGAAGGCGATCTGCACGAGCTCCCGACGGCAGATGACGACATACGCCGTGGAAACGAGACCCGCCAGCACGCTCAGTCGCATCCCGTTCACCGCCAGGCGAACGAGCCCAGCGCGCTCCGGCGCCTTGAAGCGCTCGGCGGCGGCCGGGAACATGCCGCTTCCGACGGCCTGCGCGAACATCACCGGCAACAAGGCGATCCCGCGCGCGTAGGCGAGCAGCGCAACCGCGCCGACGACCAGGCCGCTGGCGAGGAAGCGCTCGACCACGATCACGAGCTGGCCGCCGAGCAGCGTCGAGGCGAAGACGGCCGAGGAGGACGAGAACAGGCTCGAGGCGGAGATCGACTCGCCCGTGCCGGACGGCGCTCCGCGCGCCTGCACCGCCAGCAACGCGAGGGTCGCGAGCTGCCCGGCGCTGACGGCGATTGCGAGCGCGGTGGGCGTCTCCCAGAAGGGGAGGACGATTGCGGCGACTGCGAGTGCGATCCCGGTGCCCAACGGGACGCGCAGGATCGCGAGGGCGTACCGCCGCTCGGCTGTGAGAAAGGCGGCGTAGACGCCGTTCAGGCCTGTCGCGGCGATCACCGGCGAGAAGGCCAGCCAGACAGAGAGCCGGTCCGGCGAGACGGCGACCAGGATCCCGATGTACACGGCCGTCCCGGCCAGGACGAACGCGCCGGCGATGCGAAGAGACGCGTGCAGGAGCTCGCGTGGCGGCCGCGTGCGGCTCGTGAACCGGGGGAGGAGCGCGGTATAGAACGCCTCGCTGGCTGAGACGCCGAGGGTGATCGGGACGACCAGCGCGAGGAAGTAGGTGGAGCTCGCGCCGGTCGCGCCGAAGAGCGCGGCGACGATCGCGACGAGCACGAGCGCGAGCACGCGCTCGAGCGCGAGCGCCGAGAAGGAGAGGACGCTGAGCTTGCCGGGCGGGTGGTCGGCGAGAGGCTGGTCTACCGGCGCTTCGCTAACGGGTGACGCGCCGCCGCCGGAGCGCCGAGACGACCACGACGACTGCGAGCCCGACCATCAGCACGATCAGTCCGATCAGCCGTCCGTCACTGCCGTCGGTGATGACGCCGACCGATGCCGCAAGCGGATTGGACTGGCTGCGCTTCGCATCGCTGACGATCTTCTTCGGCGTTTGGCCGCCGCGCTGGGTGCCGCTCTTGTGCACCTTCTTCACCTTGACCACCTTGTGCACCTTGATCTTCGTGTTGGTCGGAGCACCGTACGCTTCGGAGCTCACGATCTTCGTGAGCGTCTGCGCGTCCTGGCCGCCCTGCGAGTCGATCTGATGCTGGATGGTCTTGGGCACCGGCCTGGTCTGTTTGCCCTGGCCGGTGGCATGGGTGCCGCACGCAGTCGGCTGCTGCTCGGTGTACTGCGCGACGGACGACGGGACGTTCTGGTTGCCCGAGCAACCCTTGCCGTAAGCGGCGGCGCTCGTGCCGAGAACGCCCAGCACGGCGATTCCTCCTGCGAGAACGATTTTCCGCATGTGCGGAACAGCTTCCATCAGGACCCCTCCTCAGGAGCCGTTTTCGCGGTCGCGGCTACCCTAGCAGACCCTATGGGGGTCTCAACCGCCGCGCCCGGGCAAAGCCGCTCGGCTGCACCCATCGCGCCGCTTGCGTTGACCGGCGCGGTGGCTGCGGTCACGTTCCTGCTCGCCTACGACGGCGGCAGCTTCGGGCTCACGAGCCGGGGGACGCTCTCGATCGCGGTCTGGTGGGTGCTCATCCTCGCTGTCGCCGCCGGCCTCTGGCCGCTCCGAAGCCTCGACTGGACGACGCTGGCCGTGGGCGGGCTGCTGGTCGCGTTCGCCGGGCTGACGCTCGCGTCCGTCATCTGGTCGGACGACCCAGAGCTCTCCTTCGACGAGTTCAACCGCGCCGCCCTGTATGTCGGGATCTTCGCGATCGCCGCCCTCGGGGCCCGGCGGAGCTTCATCCCGCGCTGGTGCGACGGATTCGCGCTCGGAATCGCCGCCGTGGCGGTGCTCGCCTTCCTCAGCCGCTGCTTTCCCGACCTGATCGCCGGCGAGAACCTGCAGGGCCTTCCGCTCGACCTCACCCGTCTGAGCTACCCGCTCGGCTACTGGAACGGGCTCGCAATCTTCGTCGCCCTCTCCGTCCCGCTCCTGCTGCGTCTCGTCGTCTCCACGGCTCCGCTGGTCCTGCGCGCCCTCGCGCTCGCGCCCTTCCCCGTTCTGGGCGCCGTCCTCTTCCTGACCTCCTCGCGCGGCGGGATCGTGACCGCCGGGCTCGGGGCGCTCGCGCTCTTCGCGCTCGTCCCGCGGACGCGGACGATAGAGGCGATCCTGCTCGCGGCCGCGGGCGCCGCCGGTGGCATCGCCTGCATCGTGAGCCGCGACCTCCTCGTCAACCATCCCGGGCCGGCGGCCGAGGGCGAAGGGCATGTCGCCTTCGCGCTCGTTCTCGGCGTCTGCGTGGTCACGAGCGTGGTGGCCTTTCTCGTCTTCCGCTTCGTCGCCGTCCCGCTCGAGCGGCGAACCGCACGGGTCGGACGGGTCGCGAGGATCGTCGTGGCAGGGCTCGTCGTCGCCCTCGTGGCGGCAGGCGTTGCGGCCGCGCATCCGGTCCGCCTCTTCGAGCACTTCAAGGCCGTGCCGTCGTACACGCTGAACACCCTGCCGAGGGACACACAGAACCCCGTCCAGGGGCACCTGCTGAGCGTGGGCTCGAGCGGCCGCTGGCAGCAGTGGGCGAGCGCGGTGAAGGAGTTTCGAAGCGCGCCCGCCCTCGGGAAGGGCGCCGGCTCCTACGAAGAGTGGTGGGCGCGGTATGGGACGCTGAAGGGCTTCGTCAAGGATGCGCATTCGCTCTACCTGGAGTCGCTCGGCGAGCTCGGGATCGTCGGGTTCGTGCTCATCGCAGGCGCCTTCCTCATCGGCCTCGTTGCGGGGCTGAGACGCGTGCTGGCGAGGGCAGGTGAGGAGCGGCTGGCGCTCGCGGCGGTGTGGGCCGCCTTCCTGGCGTACGCGTTCGCCGCCGGGGTCGACTGGATGTGGGAGATGACGGTCGTCTCCGTCGTGGGCATCGCGCTGCTCGGGCTCCTGGTCTCGCGTGCGAGCGGCGTAACCGACGCGGCCGAAAAGCCGCTTCGCCTCCGGTGGGACGTCGCGGGCCGCGTGGCGCTCGTCGTCGCGGGCGTGTGCGTGATCCTCGCGCAGGCCGTCTCGCTGCTGACGAACCGGGAGATCCAGGCCAGCCAGGCCGCCGTTCGTGCCGGCGACCTCGGCGCCGCCTTCAAGCGCGCGGACAACGCGCGCAAGATCGAGCCGTGGGCGACGAGCCCGTACCAGCAGCTCGCCCTCGTCTCGGAGCAGGCCTTTGAATACGGCGATGCGCAGTATTGGGCCCGAAAGGCGATCGAGCACGCGCCGAACGACTGGCAGCCGTGGTTCCTCCTCACGCGCTTCCGCGCCGAGAGTGGGCAGATCACCGCGGCCGTGATCACGCTGCAGCACACCCGGGAGCTGAGCCCGCGCTCCGAGCTGCTCGCGAGGGCGAAGCTCGGGCAGTGACGGTGCGCGGAGGAGCCCTGCGCCAGTCTCGGATGCCGCTCGCCGGCTCCGTGCTCACAGGCCTGGTCGGACAGGCCGTGCTGATCGTGAGCGGCGTCCTCGCGGCGCGCATCCTCGGCGTGCAGGACCGCGGATACCTCGCGCTACTCGTCCTCTTCCCGGCGGTGCTGGCGCAGATCGGGTCGCTCGGCCTGCCGCTGGCGGCCACCTTCGAGCTGAGCCGCGACCGCTCACGCTGGGCGGAGGTCCTCCGGACGCTTCTGCGCCCGATGGTGCTGCAGGACGTCTCGCTCGTCCTCTTGCACGCCGGGATCCTCCTCGCCGTCTTCTGGAACGACCCGCACGCGGTCAAGGTCTCGGCTCTCCTCAGCCTGGCTGCCGTTCCGGCAATCCTCGGCCAGAGCTACGGGACGGCGATCCTGCAGGGTCAGCAGCGCTTCCTCGCGTTCAACGTCTTGCGCGCGCTTCCGGCGACCTCGTACGCCGTCGCGGTGCTTGCCATCTTCGCCGTCGGGGGCGGGAACCTCGAGTGGGTCGTCGTCGGCTGGATCGTCGCCTCTCTCGTGTCCGCCGCGGTCACGCTGTTCGTCGCCTTCCGCCCGATCCGCCTGCGAGAGGCGCACCGGTCGCCGGAGCGGCTGCGCTCGATGCTGCGCTTCGGGATCAAGGGTCTGCTCGGGTGGACGTCCCCGGTGGAGACGTTCCGGCTCGACCAGGCGGTCGTCGGGCTCTTCCTGACTCCGGCCGCGCTCGGCCTCTACGTCGTGGGACTCGCGTTCGCGAACCTCCCCCGCTTCATCGCCCAGAGCGTCGGCTACATCGCGTACCCGCGCATCGCGGGCCGCCGTGGCGACGAGGCGTGGAAGGAGCTCTGGCAGTTCTTCTGGCTCGCGTCCGGTGCGGCCGCCCTCGTCGTTCTCGCGCTCGAGCTCGGCGTCTCCTGGCTCGTCCCCGTCTTCTTCGGGGACGAGTTCTCCGGCGCCGTCCCGCTGACGCGCATCCTGCTCATCGGCGCGCTCTTCCTGAGCGCTCGGCGCGTGCTCACGGACGGTGCGCAGGGCCTGGGGCGGCCCGGACTCGGCACTATCGCCGAGGTGTCCTCCTGGGTCTTCCTCCTTCCGGCGCTCGGGATCTTCACGCCGCTCTGGAACGCGCGCGGTGTCGCGCTTGCGCTCACGGTCTCTGCGGCGCTCAGCTTCGTCGTCCTGCTCGTACTGTTGGTGCGGAGCCGAAGCGCGTCGTCGGATCCGGCCGGCGCGCAGGCGCTGCGCGTCGAGAGGGCGGGATGATCGACGCGCTCACCCGCCGCTGGCGCTGGCCCGTCTACGCACTGCTCGTGTACATCCCCGTGTCGGGCATCGCCATCCTCGCCGCCTATCCCGGCCGCACCGACCGCGCGGTCGCGATCCTGGCCAAGGACTTCCTCTTCGTCATTCCCGCGTACATCCTCTTCGCGGGGTACTTCATCCTGCGCCGCAGGCGGTTCTGGTTCAAGGGCGCGCCGATGGTCCTCATAGGGATCCTCGCCCTCATCGTGATCGTCCAGGCCTTCAACCCCGACCTGCCGAACCATCTCGTGGGCCTGATCGGCGCGAAGGTCTGGCTCTTCTATATCCCGCTGTTCTTCCTCGGGTACTGGCTCGCCGAGAGCCGCGATCACCTCTTCCGCGTCCTGGGCCTCATGAGCCTCGTCGCGATCGTGCCGGCCGTGATCGGGCTCGTGACCGTCGTCCTCTACTACACCGGGCACGCGCAGAACGTCTACGACGCCTACGGGGCGTCGGCAAAGCCGGCGACGCAGGACTTCACCACGTTCGTGCTGTCGAACGGCTGCACGATCCGGCGCGTCCCCAGCACCTTCTCGTTCTTCTACCAGTACTACCTCTTCGGGGCCGCGATGGTGGCCGTCTCGTACGCCTGGTGGCGCGGGTCACGGCCGGCCGGGAAGCAGCTCTGGTCCGCGGGTCTCGTCTTCCTGGTCATCTTCCTCGCCGCCCTGTTCAGCGGCGTCCGCCTGGGGTTCTTCGTCATCCCACTGCTCGTCGCGGCGATCATCCTGCTCACGATCCACTCGCGGAACCGGCTGCCCTGGGCAGCGGTAGCGGCCGGCGCCGCCTGCCTCGCCCTCGCGGGCGGGACAGCAGCGGGGTACTGCGGGCTCGCGGCGCACATCTCCAGCACGACCGCGCAGGAGACGAAACACGGCGGCGTGCCCAGCTTGGGCGAGGCCGTGCACAAGACCTGGCTCGGGCTCGGCGCGGGATCGGACTCGACCGCGGCTCGCTACGCATTCCCCACGACGCAGTTGCAGACCTCGGTGGGCTCCGTGCAGGAGTCGTGGTACGTGAAGGCATACCTCGAGCTCGGCGTCTTCGGCCTCGCCGCCGCCCTCGCTCTGCTCGGGACGATCGTCTACCGCTCGGCACGCGTCCACATTCGCATCCGGGATTCGCGCCTCAAGATGGTCTCCGCCGCGATCCTTGCGTTGATGGGCTGGGTGCTCGTCTACTCGGTGAAGGCGCAGTACTTCGACCTGGACCCGATCAACATCTACTTCTGGCTCTTCGCCGGGATCTTGATGGGGTTGCCGCGCCTGGAGCGCCGTGAGGAGCCCGAGCTCGTCGAAGCGGAGCCGGACCCTGTCCCGGTGGAAGCATGAAGGTCGCTCACCTCGTCTCGTTCCCGATCCACTATCAAGCGCCGCTGTACCGCGAGCTCGCCTGCCGCCCCGAGCTCGACCTGACGGTCTACTTCTACTCCGACGCGTCCGTTCGCGGCTACCGGGACCGGGAGTTCGGGCGCAATGTGCGGGGGGACACGACGCTGCTGGACGGGTATCGCTCCCGCTTCCTCCCCAGCGCGGTCCGGAGCCCGGATGTCGGGCCGTACGGGGTGGGGCCGAACTGGGACGTCCTGCGCGAGGTGCTGACGGACGGCTACGACGCACTTTGGATCCATGGCTACGCCCACTCGAACTCGTGGCTCGCGTCGGCAGGCGGCACGCTCAGCGGGACGCGCATCCTGATCCGCGAGGAGCAGACGCTTCTCCACGGTCGCCCGGCGCACAAGGCCGCGCTGAAGGAGATCGCGCTGCGCGCGCTCTTCTCGCGCGTGGACGGCCTGTACATCGGGGAGGAGAACCGGCGCTACTTCCTCCGCTACGGAATGGACGAGCAGCGACTCTTCCCCGCGCGCTACTGCGTCGACAACGCGTATTTCCGCAGGCGCGCGGAGGAGCTCGCGCCGCGGCGCGACGAGCTGCGGGCCGGGTTCGGGATCGAGTCGGACGTCCCCGTGATCCTGTTCGCGGCCAAGCTCATCCCGAAGAAGGCGCCGCTCGTGCTGCTGGAAGCCTTCGGGCGCGTGCGCGCGCGCATTCCGTGCGCGCTGCTCGTCGTCGGCGAGGGGGAGCTGTCGCCGGAGATCGAGGCGGCTGCGGGGCCGGACGTCCATCTGGCCGGGTTCCTCGACCAGAGCGAGCTCCCGGCGGCATACGTGGCGGCGGACGTCTTCTGCCTCCCGTCCGTCCGGCACGAGACCTGGGGGCTCGTCGTAAACGAGGCTCTCAACTTCGGGCTGCCGGTCGTGGTCAGCGACAAGGTCGGGTGCGCGGCGGATCTGGTGCGCGAGGGCTGGAACGGCTTCGTCGTCCCCGCCGGCGACCCGGGCCCGCTCGCGGGAGCGCTCGAGCGCCTCGTCGAGGACGCTGGGCTGCGGCGCGAGCTCGGCGACCGCGGGCGGGAGCTCGTGAGCGGGTACAGCATCGAGGCGTGCGCCGACGGGATCGTCGCCGCTCTCCAGGCATGAAGGTCCTGCACGTGATCCCCTCGCTCGCGGCGCGGACGGGAGGGCCGGCCGTAGCCGCCGTCCAGTTCGCCCGGGTGGCCACGGAAAGGGGAATCGAGTCGTCCATCCTCGCGACCGACGCGGCCTATCCGGCCGGAACCAGCGAGGGCCGCGCCGTGGAGGAGGACGACCTCGTGCCCGGCGCGGATGCGGTGCTGGTCCGCCTCTTCCCCGTGAAGTGGCCGTATCGGCTCGCGCGCTCGCCACGGCTGCGCGCGGACGTACGCCGCTCGGTTCGCGGCTACGACGTCGTGCACATCCACTCGCTGTACCTCTATCCGCAGCGCGTCGCGGCCGCGGCGGCCAGGCGGCGCGGCGTGCCGTATCTCGTATCGCCCCACGGTGCCCTCGATCCGTGGCTGCGCCGCCGCGGGCGCCTGCAGAAGGCCGTGGCGAACCTCCTCTGGCAACGGCGGATGCTTCGCCGCGCGGCCGCGCTGCACGTCACGACGGCGGATGAGGCGCGGCTCGCCGGGGGTGTCGCGGACGGCGTCCCGCGGCTGGTCGTGCCGCTCGGGATCGACTGGGACGCGTTCCAGCGGCTGCCGCCGCCCGCCGACTTCGGCGGCACGCCCGTCGTCCTCTCGCTCGGCCGCATCGCGGCGAAGAAGGGGCTGGACGTCCTGATTCGCGCCTTCGCCGCCGTTGCCGGCCGCTTCGAGGGCGCGCGCCTCGTTCTCGCGGGACCGGATGACGAGGGCCTGCGCCCGGAGCTCGAAGCGCTGGCGGAGCGAGAGCGGGTGGGCGGGCGAGTCGTCTTCCCCGGGATGCTGCACGGCCCCGAAAAGCTCGCGGCGCTCGCGGCCGCCGACGTCTGGGCGCTGTCCTCGCATACCGAGAACTTCGGCATCGCGGTGATGGAGGCGCTGGCCGCTGGCGTCGCCACGGTCGTCTCGCCCGCCGTCAACCTCGCCGGCGAGATCGAGCGCGCGGGCGCGGGATTGGTCGCCGAGGCCACGCCGGAGGCATTCGCCGGCGCCCTCACGTACCTGCTCGAGGACACGGCGCGCCGCGGCAAGTACGCGGAGCGGGCGCGCGTCTTCGCGCGCGCGTACGACTGGAACGCGATCGCTCCGCAGGTGATCGAAATGTACGAGCAGGTCGCCCTGTGAGCGTCCCGGTAACGGTTGTCCTGCCGGTGAAGGACGAGGAGGAGAACCTCCCCGACGCGCTGGCGAGCGTCGCGTGGGCGGACGAGGTGATCGTCGTCGACTCGCACTCGACCGACCGCACCGCTGAGCTCGCTCGCGCGACCGGCGCCGACGTCGTCCAGTTCGACTACGTCTGCGGTGGCCCCAAGAAGAAGGCGTGGGCGCTCACCACCCTCGCGCCCCGCAACGAGTGGCTGCTCCTCCTCGACGCGGACGAGCGCGTGCCCGACGGCCTGCGCGCCGAGATCGAGCGGGCGGTGGCGGACGGCGAGAAGGCGGGCTGGTACGTCGACCGGGAGCTCGTCTTCATGGGCAGGAAGCTCCGCTGCTTCAACCCGAACTGGAACATGCGGCTGTTCCGCGCGGGCCGCGGGCAGATCGAGGACCTCGAGCTCCACGATGTGCCCGGCACGGGAGACAACGAGATCCACGAGCACGTGCGGGTCGACGGCCCCACGGGCTTCCTGCGCACGCCGCTCCACCACAACGACTACCGGGGCCTGACCGCCTGGCTCGACCGGCACAACCGCTACGCGACGTGGGAGGCCCACCTGTACCGGAAGTTCCGGCGCGAGCCGATCGGCGCCGGCCCGGTCGGGTTCCTCCGGCTCGATCCGTTTCAGCGCAAGCGCGTGCTGCGCCGGATCTGGGTGCGCCTTCCGCTGCGCTCGCCGATCCGCTTCTTCGTCTGGTACGTCGGTCGCGGCGGCTTCCTCGACGGGCGCCCAGGGTTCGTCTTCTGCGCGCTGATGAGCTGGTACGAGTTCATCATCGGCGCCAAGCTCCGCGAGCTCGATCCGTGATGGACCTCCGGGCCGGCGTGTCCTTCGAGGAGGAGGACGGCATCGCCGTCTTTCCCGTCGAGAGCGAGCACGCACGGGCGCAGGCGGCGCACTTCGACGAGGAGGACGACGAGTTCGAGACCGAGCGCCCGCGCGGGACGACGACACTGTACGCGTGGCTGATCGAGGAGAAGTTCCGGCGTTCGATTCGAGGCATCCCCGAGGTCGTGTCCGGCTGCACGGCTCTGGCGGTGTGCGCGGGATCGGGGATGGATGCGGAGCTACTCGCCCGTGCAGGCGCCCGCGTCGTATCGGCGGACATCTCCCGCGGCGCCGCGCGCCGCGCGCGGGAGCGCGCCCGGAGGCACGGCCTCGACCTGACCCCGGTTGTCGCCGACGCCGAGGACCTCCCGTTCGCCGACCGCTCGTTCGACCTGGTCTACGTGCACGACGGGCTGCACCATCTCGAGCATCCCGAGGCCGGCCTGGCGGAGATGGCACGTGTCGCCCGCCGCGCGGTGTCGATCACCGAGCCTGCGCGGGCGGCGTTGACGCGCGCGGCTGTCCGCGGCGGCTTCGCGCTCGAGCGTGAGGACGCGGGAAACCGGGTCGCGCGACTCGACCCGTCAGAGGTGGCCGCGTTCCTGCGCGGGCAGGGCTTCGAGGTAGTGGTCTCGGAGCGCTACGGGATGCTCTACCGGCACCGTCCCGGGGCGCCCTCGCGGTTCCTCTCGCGCCGCCGCGTCTTCCCGGTCACCGTGGCGGCGTTGCGCGGCGCGAACGCCGTCGCCGGGCGCCTCGGCAACAAGCTGACCGTTCAGGCTCTCAGGAGGAGCCAGTGATTGCCGTCCAGGTGCTCGAACCGGTAGCCCGGTAGCAGCGCGCGCGCCTGCTCGACCAGCTCCGTGGTCGTGAACTCGACCAGGAGCGCGGGACGGACGCCGCTCAGGAGCTCGTTCCCGCCGCGCAGCACGTCCAGCTCCACGCCTTCCGCGTCGATCTTGACCAGATCCGGGGCGGGCAGCCCGAGGGAGTCGAGCGTCTCGGTGTGCACCGGCACGCCTTCGCCCTCCCCGGCCAGGCTCCACATCGCGGAGGCCTCGTGCGCGTGAATGACCGACGCGCCCGCGGCTGCGGAGAGCGCGACGGGATGGACGACCACGTTCGCGCAGCCGTTCCGCTCGACCGCGGCCTCCAGGCGCCGGCGGTTTGCGTCCACCGGCTCGAAGGCGTGCACCGAGCCCTGCTCGCCCACCAGGCGCCCGCCGAGCACGGTGAAGAAGCCGACGTGCGCACCCACGTCCCAGAAGGTCATCCCCGGGCCGAGCAGCTCCGTCAGCGTCCGCTGGACGGCCGGCTCGTGCAGCCCCGTCCACAGGTATTTCTCCGTCCGCGCGTCGATCAGCAGGCTGATTCCCTGCGCGGGGCCGGAGCGGACGTCGACCCAGGTCGGTCCGGACGGCGCCAGGCGGTTGACGAGCGGGCGCACGAGCCGCGAGGCGCGCGAGTCGGTGGAGAAGAGCCGCGCGACCGGCGCCGGGACGTGGTTCAGGAGCGAGACGAGACCGATACCAGCACCTCCTCGAAGCGGTCGCCGATCGCGGCGATGTCGAACGTGCGCTCGGCGTAGTCGCGGCCGGTTTCGCCCAGTTGCGCGCGCAACGCGTCATCCTCCAACAGGCGTCGCGCCCCCGCGATCAGCCCCTCTGCATCGTCCGGTTCCACCAGGACGCCGGCGCCGCTGGACTCGACCACCTTGGCCGCCAGGTTGTCCGGCGGCAGTGCCGCCAGCAGTGGCCGCCCGGCGCACAGGTAGCTCAGCACCTTCGAGGGCACGGCGAACCTGCCCGCCTCGCGCTCGAGGATCACCACGAGGATGTCGCCGGCGCCGAGCACGTCCGGAAGCTCGTCGTACGGCTGGAAGCCGAGCAGCCGCAGGTTTTCGCGTGGCCGCTCGGCCAGCCAGTCGGCGCCCAGGCCCTCGGAGGCGACCACGACCCGTGCCTGAGGGAGCGAGTCCGCCAGCTCGAGCAGCAAGCCGGCGTCGTGCTTCAGCCCGAGCGTCCCCGAGTAGAGCAGGACGGGCTCTCCATCCAGCCCATGCCGGCGGGCCCAGGCGTTGTCGCGCGGCCGCACCGGCAGCTCGTCCACCGGGGCCCAGTTCTCGATCACGTGGATCCGCTCCTCGGGGATGCGCCACGCCAGCAGCGTCGTGCGGAAGTCCTCCGAGATCGCCACCACCGCGGAGCTCGACATGAGAGCCTTGCGCTCGAGGCCCACGAGCGCCTTTCCGAACGGGCGGCCGCCGAACGGGAGCCGCCGCTCGACCTCGAGCTGCATGGCGATGCTGTAGAAGTCCTGCAGCCAGAAGACGAACGGGATGCGCTTCCGGCGGCAGGAGCGGGCGAGCGCGCTCTGGGCGAAGAGCGGCGTATCCGCGGAGAGCACCACGTCCGGCTGAGCCTCCCGGATCCTGCGGCCGGCCCGGTCTCCATAGATGAGCTCCTGTCGCAGCCGGGTGGCGGGGGAGTACTTGGCGAACTGCGCGCCCATGCTGATCGGCTCGATCTCGAGGGTCTCGGGGTCGTCTCCGCGCAGCTCCAGGTCGCCCTTGCCCGCGCGGTAGCTCGGGCAGTGCAGGTGCAGGACCCGGTGGCCGCGGCGGGCAAGCTCGCGGCTCAGCTGGACGGGAAACGGGAAGCCCGAATAGTCGTGGACGACCATGCGGAGCGGCACCGGCTGAGCCTACCCAGGCTTACCGATCCTTAATAGGGGCGCTGGTACCCTCGGCCCGTGGTCGGGCGCCTGATTGCTCTCGCGGCTCCACTCGTCCTCGCTGCGTCGCTGGTGGCTTCGGCGAGCGGCGGCGGGCCTCTCCGGACGGCTGTCGTCGAGCCTCCCGAGTTCGACCTGGCCGGCGAGAACGTCGTGTTCGAGCGCATGCACGGGGCGGGCGCGACCGCCGTTCGCATGGACCTATCCTGGTTCACGATCGCCCCGAAGACGCTGCCGGTGAGCTTCGACCCGGAGAATCCGGCCGACCCGGCCTACGACTGGTCGGCCCTCGACGCGCGGATCCAGGCGGCCTTCGCGCACGGCCTCGAGCCGTACCTCGTGGTGAACGACGCTCCCGTGTGGGCGCGGCTCGACAACAAGGAGGCCGGCGCGCCGCCGAACGCGGCGGACCTCGGAAAGTTCATGCACGCCGCCGCGGAGCGCTACAGCGGCAGCGAAGGGCTCCCGCGAATCCGCTACTGGCAGATCTGGATCGAGCCGAACGTGAACAAGTTCTTCCGCCACCAGTTCGAGGGCGGGAAGCTGATCGCGCCCATCCGCTACGCCGCGATGGTCGACGCCGCCGCTGACGCGATCCACGCCGTCCGGCCCGACAACAAGGTGATCGCCGGCGGCTTGTCCCCGTTCACGGTCACCCGCGGCGACACCCGCGCCATTACGCCCATGGTCTTCATGGCGGACATGCTGTGCATGACGGTGAAAGGGAAGCCGAAGGCGGGCTGCAGCCGGCGCATCCACTTCGACATCTGGTCGCACCACCCCTTCACAAGCGGCGGCCCGACGCATCACGCGTTCCACAAGGGGGACATCTCGCTGGGCGATCTCGGCGAGATGAAGGCGCTGCTCAAGGCGTCCTACAGGTTCAAGCACATCGTCACCGGCGCGCCGCCGGCCTTCTGGGTGACCGAGTTTTCGTGGGACACGAACCCGCCCGACCCGAAGGCGCTGCCGATCAAGCTCCAGGCCCGCTGGACGGCCGAGGCCCTGTACGTGATGTGGAAGGCCGGCATCACGATGGTCACGTGGCTGGACATCCGCGACCACCCCTATCCCCAGAACGCCGTCCAGTCCGGCCTGTACTTCGCGGGTCCGACCCTGCAGCAGGACCGGCCGAAGCCGACGCTTTCCGCCTTCCGCTTCCCGTTCGTCGCGTACGCACGCAAGGGCGGGATCTTCGTCTGGGGCCGCACGCCGTGGGGAAAGCCCGGACGCGTCGTCGTCTACCAGAGCACGACCGGGCGCTGGAAGCAGCGCGCCTTCCTGACCGCGAACGCGAACGGCATCTTCAGCGGGACGGTCAAGGGTACGAAGACGGGCTTCGTGCGGGCACAGCTCGCCGTGGGGGGCAAGGCGGCGAACGGGAGGAGCCTCGGATTCTCGCTCAAGCGGCCGCCGGACCGTCTGATCCCGATCTTCGGAAGCGGCGGATAGCTTCGCTGTAGACGCCGAGCGCCGCCTCGGCGATACGCGGCCAGGCGAAGTGCCGCGCCGCTGTGCGGGCGCCCTCGCGCAGCCGCGTCCGCGCCGCCTCGTCCTCCAGCAGCTGCGCGAGCGTACGGGCCAGGCCGACCGGGTCTTCGGGCTCGACGAGGGCGACGTCGCGGCCGTCGCGCAGCGGCTCGATCCGCTCCGGCGTGCCCGCGAGCACGGTGGGGACGCCGAGCGTGAGCGCGGCGGCGAGAGCGCTTCTTCCCAGGCTGTTCCGCCGGTACGGCAGGACGCACAGGTCCACAGAGGCGAGCAGCTCGGCGGCCTCGCCCGGGCCGAGCCAGGGCGTCCAGATGACCGCGTCGGCGAGGCCGAGCCGCTCCGCCTGCGCGCGGTAGATCTCGTAGCGGGCGCTGTCGGCGGCGCCGATCATCGCGAGGCGGGCGGCGGACCCGTCGTGCCGGAGCCGCACAAGTGCCTCGAGGAGGTCCTCCACGCCCCGGGTGAAGTCGAGCTGGCCGAAATACCCGAGGAGCGGCGTGTCGCGCAGCCCCAGCTCGCGGCGGACGGCGTTCGGCGCGCGCCTCGTTTCGGCGGCGATGTTGGTGCCCACGGGGAGCCAGCGCACCGGCTTCGTCCGGCCGGCCACGCGCTGGATCGCGCCCAGGTAGTACGGATCGTGGCTCGTCAGGACCGAGCTCCGGCCGAGGAGCGCGAGCGCTTCGAGCTTGATCGGCAGCGGCGAGCGCCGGCCCAGCCCGAGGTTCCAGAATGTCGTCACCAGGGGCAACCGGCGCAGTCCGAGGGCCGCGGGAAGCTGGTAGCGTCCCTGCAGAACGGAGTCCGGAAAGAGGACGTGGACGACGTCGACACCCTCGCTCCGCAGCAGCTCGTTCGCCTTCCGAAGCGTCCCCCGTCCGTCCTCCGAGAGCGTCCAGTCCTCGACCGCCCGGTGAACCGTCACCCCCTCGCTCACCTCCTCGCGCTCAGGGCCGCGGCCGCCCGAGGTGAGCACGTGCACCTCCGCCTCGCGCTCGGCGAGCGCGGCGGCGAAGCGGGCGACGAAGTCGGCGCCGCCGTTCCGCTCCGGGGGATAGGTGCCGAAGACGACGGCGACGCGCATGGTTGCTGAGTCTAGGACGCGGGTGACCGTCGTCTCGCCCGAGCCTACGCCGTACCGGGCGCCGCTCTTCGACGCGCTCGCGGAGCGGCCGGAGCTCGACCTCACCGTGATCTACGCCGCCACGACGGTGGCGGGACGGACGTGGAACGTCGATCTCGGCCACCGGGCCGTCTTCCTCCGCGGTGTCGGCGTGCCGGGCGCGGCGCGCGTCCTCCGCCACGACTATCCCATCACGCCGGGCGTGCTCCGTGCGCTCGGCGGCGCCCACCCGGAATGCGTCGTCGTCTCCGGCTGGAGCACGTTCGCCTCCCAGGCGGCGCTCGCGTGGTGCCGCGCGCGGCGCGTCCCGTACGTCCTGATCGTGGAGAGCCACGACGAGGGGCCGCGCTCCCGCTGGCGCGAGGCGGTCAAGGGGACGGTGGTGCCACGGACCGTGCGGGGCGCGGCTGGCGTCCTGGTCACGGGGACGCTCGCGCGACGCTCGATGCTCGCACGCGGCGCGCGGCCGGAGCGCATCCGGGTCTTCGCCAACACGATCGATGTCGATGCATGGGGGGCGCGCGCGGGGAAGCTGGCGGCGAGGAGGGACGAGTTGCGCGAAGCGCTGGGTCTGAGGCCGGAGCACGTCGCCGTGCTGTGCGTCGCCCGCCGCATTCCGGAAAAGGGGCTCGACACGCTCGAGCAGGCTGTGGACCTGGCCGGCGGGAGCCTGCGCCTGCTCGTTGTCAGCGACCTCCCGCACGACCGAGTAATCGAGGCGTACGCGGCCGCCGACGTGTTCGCGCTCCTGTCCAGGCACGAGCCCTGGGGCGTGGTCGTGAGCGAGGCGGCTGCCTGCGGCCTGCCGCTCGTCCTCTCCGATCGGGTCGGAGCGGCGCCCGACCTGCTCCGCGAGGGCGAGAACGGCTTCCTCGTCCCCGCCGATGACGTCGCTGCGGCGGCCGGGGCACTCGGCATGCTCGTCGATCCGGAGACGCGCAGGCGGATGGGCGAGCGCTCCGCCGAGATCGCTCGCGACTGGGGCTACGGCCCGAGCATCGAGAACTTCGTCGCGGCGGTGCGCGAGGCGGTCGCGTGATCGGCATCTCGCTGGCGACACTCCGGCCGGGAAAGATGGGCGGCTCGGAGACGTACGTGCGCGGTCTCCTCCGCGCTCTCGAGGAGCACGGCGAGCTCGAGTACCGGCCGCTCAGGCGGGGGGACGCGAACCTGAACGGGCTGGACGCGGTCCATTACCCGTTCACGGTCGCGTACCCGCGCGCGAAGCTGCCGGCGGCGGTGACACTGCACGACGTCCTGCACCGCGAGCCGATGCGCTCGCCGCGCCGGCTCCTGAGGCGCTTCACATACGACCGCCCGGTGCGGTCGGCCCGCATCGCGATCGTGCCGAGCGAGTTCATCCGCGAGCGCGCGCAGCGTCTGCTCGGGCTGCCCCGCGAGCGCCTGCGGGTCGTCCACCACGGAATCGATCACGATCGCTTCCGGCCGGCGGACGAGCCGCGGGAGGGTTTCCTCTTCTATCCCGCCGAGGCGTGGCCGCACAAGAACCACCGACGATTGTTCGAGGCCTTCGCGCGGCTGCGTGCCGAGCGGCCGGGCCTCGAGCTGCTGCTGACGGGGACGGGATTCCGCGACCTGCCGCCCGCCGTTCGCACCGTAGGGCGCGTCGACTGGGACGAGCTCCCGTCGCTCTACCGGCGGGCGGGCGCGCTCGTCTTTCCGAGCCTGTACGAGGGGTTCGGACTTCCACCGCTGGAGGCGATGGCAAGCGGTTGCCCGGTCGCGTCGTCGAACGCGGCCTCGCTGCCCGAGGTGTGCGGGCACGCTGCCGTGTACTTCGACCCGACCTCGGTGGACGCGATGGCGGCGGCCATGCGGAAGGCACTCGAGGGCGAGCTCGTCGAGAAGGGGCTGGCGCAGGCGGCGCGCTTCACGTGGAAGCAATGCGCCGCGGGGCACGACGACGTCTACCGCGAGCTGACCGCCTGAGCCACGATGGCGTCTCCGCGGTGGAGAACGTCCGCAAGCCGCCCGGCCGGGGCGACGAGCGCCCGGCGGCCGTACCGACCCGTCCACTGCTCCAGCTCGTAGCGACCCCGGCGACGGTTCCGCCGCGCCTCGAGGGACAGGAGGAGCCACTCGCCCGGGGTGACGTTGCTCGTCCGCGCAAGCTCGAGCCCGCACTGCGCGCACAGCTTGCGGAGGGATTCCTCTGTGAAGTGAAAGAGGTGGAACGGCACGTGCCAGTGCAGCCAGTCGGGGCCGAACGCCCGCCGCCAGAGGCTGGACGCGTTCGGGACGACGATGAACACCATCCCGTCGTCGCGGAGCGCCGGCCGGACCGTACGCAGCACATAGTGTGGATCGCGGACGTGCTCCAGCACCTGCGAGAGCAGGATGGACCCGAAGCGTCCCTCCGCCAGCTCGGCCTCTTCGATCGGAGCGGAGATCACCTCGATCCCGTAGCCGCGGGCGACTTCCGCCGTTTCCGGGTTCGGCTCGAGGCCCATGACCTCGAATCCGCGCCGGCGCAGCGCGACCAGCGCCTCGCCCGTGTTCGAGCCCACGTCCAGCACGGGGCCTGCACGGACCATGTCCGTCAGGGGCAGGCTTCCGTTGAGGACGTGCCACGCGTGGGCCAGTCGTCCCGTGGCCGGTACGCGCCCTTCTTCGCCCCGGTACTCGCTCGAGTACAGGGATCCGAGGTCTTCCGGCGCGTCGAGCGTCACGCCCAGTCCGCACACGCGACACCAGCCGATATGGACGGTGTGGGGGAGGCCCATGCGGTTGTCCCGGTAGGACGTCCCGTCGGGCACGAGCGGCCCGCATCCGAGAGGGCAGATCGTCTCGACGGCCACGATGGACGCAATCCTAGGATCTAGTCGTGCGACGCATGCTCGTCCTCAACCAGTACTACTGGCCCGGCCCCGAGGCGACGGCGCAGCTCCTGACCGAGCTGTGCGAGGGCCTGGCGGACACGTACGACGTGACGGTCGTCGCGGGGACGACGCGCGGCGCCGGGCCCGGCCGGCAGCTGCGGAACGGCGTCGACGTCGTCCGCGTATCCTCCACTGCCTTCTCCCGCAGCCGGCTGGCGGCGCGCGCGGCCAACTACCTCACCTACGTCGTGCTCGCCGCGCTGCGCGGAGTCACCGCCCGCCGCCCCGACGCCGTCCTCTGCCAGACCGATCCGCCGTTCCTCGGGGCGGCCGCGTACGCCGTCGCGCGTCGCTTCGGGGCGCCGCTCGTGGTGGTGATCCAGGATCTCTACCCCGAGAGCGCGCGGGGGAAGCTGAGCCCTCCTCTGCTGCAGGGCCTCGGGACGGTCGTCGACTCTTACCTGCGCAGGGCCGATCGAGTGGTCGCGATCAGCGGGACGATGGCGAGGCGCCTGGAGGAGCGGGGCGTCGCGCCCAACCGGATCGTCGTGATCCCCGGCTGGGTGGACACGGACGAGATCCATCCCGTGGAGGTGGCGCGCGACGGGCGCTTCGTCGTCATGCATTCCGGCAACATCGGGCACGCCCAGGAGCTGGACACGCTGCTCGAGGCTGCGCGCGCGCTCGCCGACGTCCAGTTCGAGATCGTCGGGAACGGAGCGCGCCGCGAGGAGCTCCAGCGGGCGGCCGCCGGCCTCGCGAATGTCGCCTTCCGCCCGTACCGCCCCCGCGGCGAGCTGTCCGCGTCGCTCTCATCTGCCTCGCTCCATTTCGTCGGACTTGCCGGCGGGCTTTCCGGGGCCATGGTCCCGAGCCGGCTCTACGGCGTTCTGGCGGCCGGAAGGCCCGTGCTGGTCGCCGCCGACGACGCGAGCGAGGCGGCGCAGCTCGTCCGTGACGCCGGCGCTGGGATCGTCGTTTCCCCGGGGAAGCCGGCGGACGTGGAAGGTGCGATCCGAGCGGCGCGAGACGGCCAGTACGATCTGGACGAGATGGGACGGCGCGGCCGCGACTACGTCGTGTCGCGGCACGGCCGGGAGGCCGGGCTCGCCGCGTACCGCGACCTGCTCGAACAGGTGCTCGGAAGGTGAACTTCGTCAAGGCGCTCTTCTGGGGCTCGGTCGGCGCTCTCGCGTGGACGCACGCCGGCTACCCGCTCGCCGCCGCCGCGGCGGCGCGGCTGCGTCCCCGGCGCGTGAACGCGCGGGACGAGCTGCCGACGGTCGCCACAGTGGTCGCGGCGCACGACGAGGAGACCGTCATCGAGCGCCGGCTCCAGAACCTGCTCGAGCAGGACTATCCGCCCGACCGCGTCGAGATTCTCGTCGCGTCGGATGCGTCCACCGACCGCACGGACGAGGTCGTCGAAGAGATTGCCGCCCGCGAGCCCCGCGTTCGCCTGCTGCGGTGCGAGCGCGGCGGGAAGGTCGCCGCGCAGAATCGCGCGGTCCGCGAGACGGACGCGCACATCCTCGCCTTCACCGACGCCGCAACCGAGTGGGCGCCGGACGCGCTGCGCAAGCTCGTCCGCTCGTTCGCCGATCCGGAGGTCGCCTACGTGACAGGCGGCCACGTCTACCGCGCCGCGGACGGGACGAACCGCGAGGGCACGTACTGGAAGTACGAGCACTGGCTGCGCCTGAACGAGTCCCGCCTCGGCTCGATCACGGGCGGGATCGGTCCGATCTACGCCGTACGCCGCGAGGAGTACGTCGACGTCGATCCCCGCTTCGGGCACGACCTCGCCTTCCCGTACCTGATGGTGCAGCGCGGCAAGCGGGCCGTCTACGACCCGGAGGCGCTCGCGTACGAGAAGCCGTCGCGCGACCTCGAGGACGAGTACAGGCGCAAGGTGCGCATGCTCGAGCACTGCTGGCTCATCACGCTGCGCGGCGGGATGCTCCGCCGGCTCGGCCCCGTCTACACCGTCGAGATCGTCTCACACCGGCATCTGCGCTACGCGAGCGGCGTGCTCCACCTAGTCGCGCTGGGAACGAACATCGTCCTCGTACGCGAAGGGGTCTTCTACCGGGTGATGCTCGGTGGACAGCTCGCGCTCCTGGCAGCAGCGGCGGCGCGCAAGGGGATCGCGCGGTACTACGTCCTGGTGACGTGGGCGACCGTCCAGGCGCTCGCGAACTACCTGCGCCGTGGGGTGCCGACGACATGGGCTCCCCCAGAAGGCACGCGGTGAGACGGCTCTTCGACCTCGCCACCTCCGCCCTAGCCCTTCTGGTCTCGTCGCCGATCCTGGCCGGCTCGGCGGCCGCGATCGTCCTCGAGGACCGGGGCCCCGTCCTGTACCGGCAGCGCCGCGTGGGCAAGGACGGCGTCGAGTTCGAGTTGCTCAAGCTGCGGACGATGGTGGTCGGCGCCGAGACGATTGGAGCCGGGCTCGCGGTGAACGAGGGCGACCCGCGGATCACGAAGGTCGGCGCCGTCCTGCGACGCCTGTCGCTGGACGAGCTCCCACAGTTCTGGAACGTTCTCCGGGGCGAGATGAGCATCATCGGCCCGCGCCCGACGCTCGCGTACCAGGTCGAGCGCTACACGCCGCGCCAGCGCCGGCGGCTCGAGGTGAAACCGGGGATCACCGGCTGGGCGCAGGTGCACGGCCGCGCGAAGCTCCCCTGGCACGAGCGGATCGAGCTGGACGTCTGGTACGTCGAGCACCGCTCGTTCTGGCTCGACCTGAAGATCCTGGCGAAGACGCCGGCGGCACTGTTCGGAGGCACGTACAAAGGCGCGACCGGCGGCTGGAAGGAGAGCGCCTGACCGCGCGCCTCAGGGCGACCGACGCGGAATCGCTCGAGCGAGTCGCGGGACACATCCATGACGCCTGGTTCGACGTCGAGCGGATCCGGCGCGAGGGTGGCGTCGTCTCCATCCCGCTCGCTCTGCGGCCAGTCCATGTGAGGCGTCGCTTCCGGCCGACGCGCATGGAGCTGCCCGAGCTCGAATCGCGCCTCGTCGTCCGCAACGCGGACGGCCTCGACATCGATGACCCGGCACAGATCCGCACGTACCAGCTGACCGACCTCGAGTACCGGCCCCCGCGGCTCACCCTGGAAGCGGCACAGGAGCTCACGATCGTCGTCGAGGTCTCGGAGCTGGACGTCGAGTGCGAGCTCCGCATGAACCGGTACGAGTGGAGCGCGCCCGGCGCGACTGCGCTCGTCGTTCCCGTGCGCGCGGCCGAGCCGGTGATCGGCGAGCACCGCCGGACACACACGCCGAGCGGTAAGCAGGGCATGCCTGCGCACGCCACGCTGCTGGCTCCGTTCATCCACGCCAGCCGCCTCGACAGCCTCGACCGGCATCGGCTGAGCGACACGTTCGGCCGCTTTCCCGCGTTCGACCTGCGCCTCAGCGCGTTCGGGGTCTTCGAGAACATCGGCTGCCTGTGGCTGGCACCGCAGCCGCGGAAGCAGTTCGTGGAGATGACGAAGGCGCTCCTGGAGATCTACCCGGAGGTGGACTATCCACCCGAGGGCGCGGCCGAGATAGTCCCGCACGTGACCATCGGCAGCCATCTGACCCCGGAGCAGCAGGAGGAGATCCAGCGGGAGCTGCGGCCGAAGCTGCCGGTGCGCGGAAGAGCCGACCGCGTCGTCCTGTACGAGCGCGACGCGAAGGGTGGATGGCGGGCCCGGCAGACGTTCGCACTATTCTGAGCGCGCCATGACCGCCGTTCTCTTCACGTGCTCGGGCAGGCGGGTCGACATCGTGACCGCGTTCGGCCGCGCAGGCGCCACCACGGTCGCGACCGACGTCAACCCGCTCGCGCCCGCGCTCTACCACGCCGACCACCACGCGTTCGTGCCGCGCGTGAACGACCCCGGCTACATCCCGAAGCTCAGAGAGGCAATCGAGACTTACGGCGTAAGTCTCGTCGTGCCTCTGACCGATCTCGACCAGGAGATCCTTGCGCGCGCCCGCGACCGCGGCGAGCTCGGCGCCGAGGCGCTGCTTCCCCCGGCGGACGTGGTCGAGCGCGTGAACGACAAGTACCTCGCGCACGAGTTCTTCGAGGCGAACGGCGTCCATTCGCCGCCGAGCTGGCTCCCGGACGATATTCCCCGCGATGTCGAGTTCCCCGTGCTCGTGAAGGCCCGCCAGGGCTTCGGGTCGACGAACATCTACCGCGCCGAGAACCGCGACCAGCTGGATTTCTTCCTGCGCTACACGAAGGCCGACTCGTTCGTGCAGAAGTGCTGCCGCGGAGAGGAGTTCTCGATCGACGTCTTCTGCGACTTCGACGGTCGCTGCCTGAACGCGATCCCGCGCACGATGATCGAGTCGCGCGGCGGCGAGTCGATCAAGGGCATGACGATCAAGGACTGGGACCTGATCGAGTACGGCGCGCACGTCGCCGAGACGCTGGGGCTCGTCGGGCCGGCGAACATCCAGTGCTTCCGGGAGGACGGCGACCGCCACGAGGTGACCGACGTGAACCCGCGCTTCGGCGGGGCATTCCCCCTCCCGCTGGCGGCGGGCAGCCGCTATCCGGAGCTCGCGATCGCGCTCGCCGAAGGGGAGCGGCCCGAGCCGCGCCTGGGCGATTTTCGCGAGGGCGTGATGATGACGCGCTTCCTCTCGCACCTGACGTTGACGACCGCAGAGGACGGTACTCTCGAACCGTTCTCCGAGGACGTCCCAGAGCCGATCGCAAGCGAGCCCGGCGAGGCGTGACCCGCCCCGCGCTCGTGCTCGCGGCCGTAGCCGGCCTCGCCGCAGGCTGCGCCGGCAGCGGCACGCACGACGGGCAACCGCCGCCGCCTCCTCCCCCGCCTCCGTCCCCGAAACCACAGCCCAAGCCGCCGGCGCCGCAGCCGAAGGCGGTCGGGCGCGCCGTCTACGTCTCGGTGATCGACGGCGACACGCACCAGAAGATCCGGACGGCGACCATCGCGATCGCAGGACGGAAGGACCGGGTCAGCACCCGCGCGATCGGCAAGCTCCACGTAAAGCGCGCGCGTCCGCTGCCGGTGACGGCATGGGCGCCGGGATACCCCTCGCGAACCGTCCGGCTCGGCTTCAACAAGCGCGTGTGGCGGACGCTGTACCTCTACCGGCCCGCGCTGCAGTGGCCGATGTACGGCGTCGTCCCGGCGCGAACCCAGGTGCAGGAGGGGATCAAGCTCCGGCCGCCCTTCCGGATCGCCTGGTCGCGCGGGATGGGTGGCCTCATCGAGTTTCCGGCCGTCGTCTCCGACGGCGTGGCCTTCATCGGCAACGCGCACGGCGTCATCCGGGCCGTCTCGATGAAGACGGGAAGGATCGCCTGGCGGCGCGATACGGGTGACCGCATGGCCGCGTCGCCCGCAATCCTGGGGGACACGATCGTCGCGCACACGATGAGCACCGGGCACGTCTTCGTCCTGAACCGCTACAACGGCGCGATCCTGAAGCGGTACACGATCGGCTCGCCGATCGAGTCCTCGCCGGTCGTCCACAACGGGATCGACTACTTCGGCGACTGGGACGGGACGATCTACGCCCTCGACCTGAAGACGGGTCACGCGAAGTGGACGTATTCGTCGGGGTACAAGATCACGTCGAGCGCCGCGCTGTACGGCGGGAAGGTCTTCATCGGCGACTACGGCGGCCGGCTCCTCGCGTTGAACGGGGCAACCGGGAGCCTCAGCTGGTCGGGCTCCGTGAACGGCCGCATCTACGGAACGCCGGCGGTCGCGGAGGGGCGCGTCTTCGTCCCGTCCTCCAGCGGCGGCTCCATCACGGCGTTCTCCGTGAACGGCAGCCGGCTGTGGTCCCGCTCCACCGGCTCGTACGTCTACTCGTCGCCTGCCGCCTGGGACGGGCGCGTGTTCGTCGGGTCGTACGACGGCCTGCTGTACGGCCTTTCCGCCTCCTCGGGATCCACGCTGTGGACGGCGAACGCGGGCGGCCGGATCTCGGGCGCCGCCGTCGTCGTGGCCGGGATCGTGTACGCGGGCACGACGCGCAGGATCATCGGGGTCGACGCGCGGACGGGCCGCGTGCGACTCACGTTCGCGCACGGTGACTACGTGCCGGTGTCCGGGAACGGGCAGCGGCTGCTCTTCCACGGCTCCTCGCGGTTGTACGCGCTGGAGCCGAAGCGTCACCACTCGTGAAGAAACTGCTTCTCGGGCTCGTCGTCGTCGTGCTGCTCGCGGCCGGCCTCGGGGCGGCCTACTACCTCTACAAGCGGGACCAGGCGGGTGACATCCGCGGCTCGTCCACGCGCGAGTTCGTCACCACGGACGTCCCGGAGAAGCCGGTCGAGCACGCGAAGCGGATCGACTGGCCGATGTACGGGTACGACCAGCAGCGGACGCGGGTCGCACCGTCGAAGCTCCGCCCGCCCTTCCGGCGCGTCTGGTGGTTCGGCGCGCGCAGCCTGCTCGAGTTCCCGCCGGCGATCGGCTTCGGGCGCCTGTACTTCACGAGCAACCAGGGGGTGACGTTCGCCGTCGGCGCCCACAACGGCGGCCGCGCCTGGCGGCGCTTCTCCGGCCGCTGCACCGCGTCCGGGCCGGCCCTTTCCGGGCGCCTCGTCTTCCAGGTCTTCCTGAACAAGAGACCGTGCAACTCGGAGCGGTCGGGGCTGACCGGCCAGGTCGTCGCGTACTACAACGGCTCGGGGAAAGTGCGCTGGGCGAAGACCATCGGCCCGAGCGAGACGTCCCCGCTCGTGAACGACGGCCGCCTCTATGTGGGGGACTGGAACGGCGACGTCTACGCCCTGAACGCGAACACGGGCCACGTCGACTGGAAGTACCACACGGGCGGCAAGGTCAAGGGCGGCCTCGCGTTCGCGAACGGGAACGTCTACGCCGGCTCGTACGACCATCACGTCTACTGCCTACGCGCGAAGGACGGGAAGCTCGTCTGGCGCGCGTCCGCGCAGGAGCGACTCGGGTCGGCCGCGAACTTCTACTCGACGCCGGCCGTGGCCTACGGCCGCGTCTACATCGGCGGCACGGACGGAAAGGTCTACTCCTACGGTGCCACGACCGGAAACCTCCTCTGGTCGCACGACACGGGCGGCTACGTCTACTCCTCGCCGGCCGTCTGGAGGCAGCGCGTCTTCGCGGGCTCGTACAGCGGAAGGTTCTTCGCCTTCGACGCCGCGACCGGGGATGTCCGCTGGCAGTTCGACGCGCACGCGCAGATCTCGGGTGCACCGACGGTCCTAAACGGGATCGTCTACTTCGCCACCCTCGACACGCGCACGTATGCCCTGAACGCGCTGACCGGGAAGCAGGTCTGGACGTACCCGGACGGCCAGTACTCGCCGATCGTCGCGGACAAGCAGCGTGTCTACCTCATCGGTCACGCGCGGCTCTACGGCCTCGTTCCGCGGCATAAGCGCTAAAGTCGGCGCCCGTGACGACGACCCGGGAAGCCCCCGACTTCGCCGATCTGGACGAGGAACGCGAAGTCGACCTGCGCAACTACTGGAGCCGACTCGTGGCGCGCTGGTGGCTGCCCGTCCTCGGGCTCGTCGCCGGCCTGATCGTCGGCTACATCTTCACGCTCGGCGGCAACCAGGTGTACGAGGCGACCGCGACGCTGTACCTGGGCCAGCCGTATTCGGGCACCGCCCCACTGCAGGGGCTCGCGACGAACCCGACCTACGTCAGCCAGGTGATCAAGTCCGAGGCGGAGGCGCGCAAAGCCGCGACCGCCGCCGGTCTCAGGCCGGGACAGGTGAAGAACAACCTTTCCACGCAGACCATCGCCGGCGCCAAGGGCGCGCTCAAGGCCGGACAGACGCCGCTCGTCTCCATCACGCTCACGGGCAGCTCGCCGAAGAAGGTCGCGGTCGCGACGACCGTCTTGGGGCAGGACATCATCAATCAGCTCTCCGGCTTCGTCGACCAGAAGATCGAGGGCTTCCGCGCGCTGGACGCGAGCCTCACGGAGCAGCTCGCTTCGAATCAGAAGCAGATCGAGATCGAGCAGGCGGCGCTCAAGACTGCGGGCAACCTGCCGCTGCTGCAGCAGCTCGTCCTCCAAGGGAACTTGAACAACGCGATCCAGCAAAAGGGCCAGCTGCTGCTCCAGCAGACGACGAACCGACAGCAGCTCTCGCAGGCTGAGAACGTCGAGAAGCCCCAGTTCGTCGACCGTCCGGTACCGACGAAGACGACCGCCCGCAGCACGCGGAACTCGATGCTCGTCGGCGGCGCGATCGGGCTGATCATCGGGATCATCGCCGCGCTCGTCTGGAGCCCGGTCGCCCGCCGCTTCAGCAAGGCGTAATGCTGGAAGGCAAGACCCTCGCGGTCGTCGTTCCCGCCTACAACGAGGAGCAGCTGATCTCCACGACGCTGGCCGGCATCCCCCGGTTCGTCGACCGCGTGATCGTCGTCGACGACGCATCGACGGACGGGACGAAGGACGCGGTGCGCGCGCTCGCCGACGGCCGCGTGGAGCTCGTCGAGCACGAGGCCAACCGAGGAGTCGGCGCCGCGATCGTCTCCGGCTACCGGCGCGCGCTGGACGACCAGGTGGACGTCACCTGCGTGATGGCCGCCGACAACCAGATGGATCCCGCCGACCTCCAGTCGATCGCCGAGCCCGTGGCGCGCGGCGAGGCCGAGTACGCGAAGGCGAACCGGCTGTTCACGGGCCGCGCGTGGGAGCTCATCCCGCGACACCGCTACCTGGGGAACGCGGCGCTCTCGTTCCTGACGAAGATCGCGTCCGGGTACTGGCACGTGGCCGACTCCCAGTCGGGGTTCACGGCCATCTCGCGCGAGGCGCTCGAGGAGCTCGACCTCGAGCGGATCTACCCGCGCTACGGCTTCCCGAATGACATGCTCGTCCACCTGAACGTGTACGGCGCGCGGGTGCGAGACGTCCCGTCGCGGCCCGTCTACGGCGTCGGCGAGGAGTCGGGGATCAAGCTTCGGAAGGTCATTCCGACGATGTCCTGGATGCTCTGGAAGGCGTTCCTGTGGCGGCTGAAGACGAAGTACGTCATCCGCGACTTCCACCCGCTCGTGCTGTTCTATACGCTCGGGCTGATCCTCACGTTCGTCGGCCTCGCGCTGGGGATCGCCGTGACGATCCTGCGCATCCTCGGGAATGGGATCACCCCGGCGACGGTCGTGCTGGTCGCGCTCCTGCTCATCTCCGGCATCCAGTTCCTGCTGTTCGCAATGCTGTTCGACATGGAGAGCAACCGGGACTTGCGCTGATGGACTCGGTCGAGGCGAACCGGCGCTTCTACGAGACGGTCGCCGCCGAGTACGACCAGAAGGAAGAGGCAGTCGTCAACCCGCGGGCGCAGGCGCTGCTCCGCGACTCGCTCCGGAGGGCGCTCGAGCTGGCGGGGCCGGATCCGCAGGTGCTGGACGCGTGCGGCGGCTCGGGCAACGTCTCCGAGCTGCTCGCCGGGATGGGAGTGACACCTGTGCTCGTCGACGTGTCGCCGGAGATGATCGGCCTCTGGCGCGCCAAGGCGGCGAGGCTGGGCCTCGAGCCGGACACCGCCGAGGCTGAGATCGTGGACTTCCTGCGCGACGACCCGCGTACCTGGGACGTCGTCGTCTTCTCCTCGGCGCTCCATCATCTCGAGAACTACCAGGAGGCCGTCGACGCCGCGGCCTGCCGCCTGAACGCGGGCGGCGCCCTCGTGACCATCTTCGATCCGCCGCTGGCAGGGCCCGGCGACCGGGCGATCCGGCGGCTCGACTGGGTGCTCTTCCAGGCGCTGCACGAGCCGCGGGACTTCGCCGACACGGTGCGCGCGCGCCTGCGCCGCAGCTCCGAGGGCGGGCCGGCCATCGGGCGGTTGGCCGAGCGTTACGCACTCGAGGGCGTTGACGACCTCGAGCTGCGCCGGCTGCTCGAGGAGCGCGGCCTCGACATCGTGGTGCACGAGCGCATGCCGGAGGCGCGAATGCGGGCGACCCGGGCGGTTCTGCGGCTCAGCGGCAGGGACGGCGCGTTCCGCCTGATCGCCCGGCGTCCAGGGTGATGCGCGTCTCCTTCCTCGTCCCGGCGTACAACGTGTCAGCCCTCTTCTGCCGGGCGGTTCTATTGGCCGTTCCCGCCTTGGCCGAAGGGCAGGACGAAGCGGTCGCGTGGGCGGACGAGAGAGAACGGGAGGGACGTCATGTTCGAACCAACCTGGAGCGCGCGCAGGAACCCCAGCGGCGTGGCGGGCGCCACGCGCCGCCCGGTCGCCTGGTAGTGGCTCTTGACCTGCGCCGGCGACAGGACGTACGGGTAGACCGCCACCTGGGCGATCTGGCCGCCGAAGTAGGACTTCAGGGACGCGTCGAACGCGATGCTCGCGTCCGCTCCGCCCTCCAGCCGCTGCCAGACGGCGAGCTGCGAGAGCTTTCCGTCCACGTAGATCTTCCCCGTGGACGTGGCCGTGTCGTACGTGTACACGAGGTGGTGCCACTGCCCGTTGGAGACCGAGCGCGCGAAGATGGGGTAGCTGTCCTGCGTGTGCGCCATGCCGCCCACCGCCCCGAAGGCGACGAACTCGTGGTTCTTGTTGCGGTTGCTGAAGGCGACGGCGTCCTTTGTCGTCCGCGTCTTGGCCCAGAGCTCGACCGAGTGGATCCCGGTCATCCGGCCGAGCTTCACCAGCGCCGTCTTCCCGTTGAAGGAGGCCGCGGTCGTGCCGGGCATCGGGCCGGGGACGCCGAGCTTCACGCCCCCCACGTACGTGCCGTCGTTCGTCTTGGTCAGGTCAGAGGCCTTCGCGCCGGTGCGCTCGTCGAGCGGCCAGTACGACATCGGTGACGCCGATACGACCTGGTCGCGGTACGTGTTGCCGCTCGCGGTGGGATGGAACGCCCGCTCCTTCTCCGGTTTCTTGTAGCGCACATGTCCGTGGAAGACCCCGTAGCGGTCGGTGGTCAACGTGCCCGCCCAGCGCCAGCCTGCAGCGGTCTTGCGCTGCACCGCGACCTTGCCCGGGTGCTCGTACGGCGTGCGTCCCCAGACCGAGATGTCTTTGCCCTTGCGGTAGGCCACGAATGGGAAGCGAAAGGCGTAGAAGGCGGGTTTGGGACGAGCGTCCTGGAAATTCTCACCGTTGCGGAAGAAGAGGCCGCTCTGCAAGGGATCGGTGTACAGCTGGTCCCACAGCTGGAGCCAGGTGAACACGCGGACCTTGTTCTTCCAGGCTTGATGGATCGCCTCCGCTACCCAGCGGGCCTGCAGCGCGAGCGGGGCCGTGAGCGGATTGGGGTCGGGGGGTCGCGTGTCCCAGGCGAACTCCGTGATCCATATGTGCGGCGCTGCCTTGGAACGAATCTGACCGGCGCGAAACGCTGCGTCGACCAGCCGCCGCAGCTCGGGGAGGTCGCCCAGCGAGACGTCGTCCTTCTCGGACGCATGATGGATCGGGCTACCGGAGGTCCAGGGATGGATCGAGACAGCGTCGAGGTCGACCTTCGTCTTGCAGGTGGGCCGTGCAACGCGGCCGGCGGACATGCATAGGAGCTTCCGCAAGAAGAGGAGCGGCGCGATCCCGAGCCTTCCGTACGGAGTCAGGAAGCTGAACCCCGACAGCGATCCCGCGATCACTACGTTGTCCTCGTGGACGGCGTGCACCGACCCGGCAAAGGCGTTCAGCAGCCCGCGATAGATATCGCCGATGACCACCGATCCGTGCTCGAGCTGAGGGCTCAGATACAGGCTGAGGTTCGGCTCGTCCCAGACCTCGAAGTACCGCACTCGTGGTAGACCCGAGAATGTCCCGTCGTAGCGGAGGGCCAGCGCGCGCGCGAATGCCCCGAACTGCGCAGGATCAGGTTTCCACGACGCGATTCGATACGGCCCGAGCAAGGTCGGGTGCGGCTCGTCCTTCTGGGCCCACAGCGGCGCGTCCCAGACCGTGAAGTAGGGCGTGAGCCCGTGCCCGACCGCGGAGCGCACTTGCGCGTCGATGCCCGCCCAGTTGTATCCCGGGTCGGCGGGGTTGGCCGGCGCGAAACCCGCCGGACGTACGGCGGGCGCGATTTGCGCCCAGGACACGTTTATCCGCGCCAACGTCGCGCCGGCCTCATGGATGCGTTGGAGCACCAGCGGATCTCCGGTCGGCGTGTACACGGATGTACTGATCGGCCCGGAGGCTCGGGCCGCAGGAACGAGACAGACGACGACCAGAGCCGCCAGGCAGGCCTTCCTCACGCAGCGACGGTAGCAGTGTGTCTCGTAAGGGATCCGTAAGTCCGCGGGAGCCGGCGAAGCCCCGCAGCCACCGTCAGTATCATCGACCGCTATGCCGACTACCCTGGTCACGGGCGGTGCGGGCTTCCTCGGCTCGCACCTGTGCGAGTACCTGCTCGAGCAGGGTCATCGGGTCATCTGCGTGGACAACCTGATCGTCTCGACGCTCGAGAACATCGAGCACCTCCGAGACGACGGGTTCGAGTTCGTGAATCACGACATGATCGACCCGCTTTTCGTCGACGAAGAGATCGACTACCTGTTCCACCTCGCCGCACTCGCCAGCCCGATCGACTACATGCGGATGCCGCTCCATTCGCTCAAGACCGGCTCGTACGGGACCCACCACGCGCTCGGGCTCGCCAAGTTCAAGCGCGCGCGTTTCCTGCTGGCGTCGACGAGCGAGGTGTACGGCGATCCGGAGGTGCACCCGCAGCCCGAGAGCTACTGGGGCAACGTGAATCCGATTGGTCCGCGGGGTGTCTACGACGAGGCGAAGCGGTATGCAGAGGCAATGGCGATGGCCTACCACCGGCAGCAGGGCGTGGACACGTCGATCGCGCGCATCTTCAACACGTTCGGCCCGCGCATGCGGCCCTACGACGGGCGCGCCATCCCGACGTTCATTCGCCAGGCGCTGGAGGACAAGCAGCTGACGGTGTTCGGAGACGGGTCCCAGACGCGGAGCTTCTGCTACGTCGACGACCTGATCCGAGGCCTGTTCGCCCTCGCCGAGAGCGGCGAGCACCTGCCCACGAATCTGGGCAATCCGGGGGAATTCACGATCCTCGAGCTCGCGGAGGCCGTCCTCCGCGTGACGGGATCGAAGAGCGAGATCGTGTACGAAGCGCTTCCAATCGACGACCCGCAGGTCCGCCAGCCGGATATCACGCGGGCCCGCGAGGTGCTCGGCTGGGAGCCGGAGATCGATCTCGAAGGGGGTCTACGAAGAATGTTGGTGTCACTCGGCCGTGAACCGGTCGCTGTTTAGGGTCGTTGCGGTTGTCATCGGTCTTCTCTTCGTCGCAACCGGCGTAGGGGCGGCCACGGGTCCGTCGGGGTCGACGGGCGCGACGTCGCGCGCGCTCAGGCTCGGGATCTACGACGACAGCGAGGTCTACGGGCACCCGCTCCGCGCTTTCCCGCTGCTCAAGGCCGCGCATGACCAGATACTGCGCGTGAACCTGCGCTGGGGCGGCGCCCCGCTGGCGGTGGCCAGCCGCCGCCCCGACGACCCCACGGATCCGGCCGATCCCGCCTACCACTTCAGCCCGTTCGACGAGCTGATGAAGCGCGCGGCCGACGCGGACATCAAGGTGATCGCCACCATCGTGGGCACGCCCCGCTGGGCCAACGGGGGCAAGGCCCGCTACTACCCGCCGAAGAAAATGGCCGACCTGAAGGCCTTCGCCATCGCCGCGGCCAAGCGCTACAGCGGCGACTACACGCCGCCCGGCTCCGTGGATCCGCTGCCCGCCATCCGTCTCTGGCTGGCCTGGAACGAGCCTAACAACCCGGTCTTCATCCGCCCACAGTGGAAGAAGCAGGGAAAGAGGTTCGTGGTCTACAGCCCCGTCGTCTACGCCAAGATGTGCAACGCGATCGTCACCGGCATCCACTCGACGCGGATCAGCGGCGAAAAGGTGGCCTGCGGCGCGACCGCGCCGCGCGGAAACAACCGCGCGCGCGGAACCCGGCCATCCGTCTCACCGCTTGTCTTCCTCACCGCCCTCAAGAAGGCAGGCGCGCGCTTCGACGTCTACGCGCACCACCCGTATTACAGCGGCCCGAGCGAAACGCCGGCCACGCCTCCGAAGGGGTCCACCGCGGTGACGCTCGGGAACATCAACACCCTCCTCAAGCTGCTGCAGAAGCTCTATCCCGGCAAGCATCTCTGGATCACCGAGTACGGCTACCAGACGAAGCCCCCCGATCGGGTGTTCGGCGTCTCGTACGCGAAACAGGCCAAGTACCTGGCGCAGGCATACGCGATCGTGCGGAAGAACCCGAAGATCGACATGCTCGTCTGGTTCCTCCTGCGGGACGACCGCAGGGTGAAGAAGGGCTGGCAGTCCGGGTTTATGACCGCCGGGGGCAAGAAGAAGCCCGCGTATGCGACCTTCAGTCGCCTGTCCAGACGTCACTAGGCAAAGTCGCTCCGGCGTACACTGAGGGCCGTGAGCAGCCTGGAGACGAAGCCCGCACCGGCTGACTCCGACGGGTCTGCCGCGCTCGCGCCGGACGCGACGCGGGACATCCGTTTCTCCCAGCCGTACCTGCTCGTCCGCAGCCCGGTCCGCGCGTTCCTGCGCCGGCTCGCGAGCATCGCGACCCTCGTGCTGATCGACCTCGCGGGGCTCGCCTTCGGGATCTACGCGGCGCTCGTGCTTCGCGACCTGTACCGCGGCAATAGCCCGCCGCTCTGGGGCGTGCTCTGGCGGCAGGTCACCGACTGGCTCCCCTTCATCGCCGTCGTGACGGTGCTCGTCTTCTGGCAGGGGGGCCTGTACGCGCCGCGTGAGCGCCGCGCCGGCTTCGGCCGGGTCGTCTCCGCGCTCGCGGCTGTCCTCGTGATCGCGGTGGCCTTCGGAGTGGGGATAGGAAAGCTGGAGTTCAAGACGTTCGGGTTCTTCCCCACCGCGCTCGTCCTCACCGTCGCGCTGGTCGCGCTGCTGCGTGCGAGCTACGACGCGATCTCGGCCGACATCCTGCGCGCCGCCGGCGTCCGCCGCCGCGTCATCCTCGTGGGGACGGAAGACACGCTCCAGGAGCTCCGCAACGCGCTCGGCTCACGCCGTGGGGGGATCGACTACGACTTCCTGGGCGTCGTCTCGCGCTCGAAGGAGGACGAGACGTCAGGGTCGATGTCCGTGCTCGGTACCTTCACCGACCTGCCGCGCATCCTGGCCGGCAACAACGTCGGCGAGCTCATCGTCGCCGACCAGGGCCTGGACGAACATGAGCTGATGGGGATCGCCGAGGCGGCGCACCGGCGCGGCGTGAAGGTGCGCGTCGCGCCGAAGACGACGGAGCTGCTGCTGCAGCGCACGGAATACATCCCGGGACAGGGCGTCCCGCTGTTCGAGCTTCGGCCGCCGATCCTCGTGGGCGCGGATTGGATCGTGAAGCGTACGTTCGACGTGCTCGTGAGCGTCATGATCGTCGTCTTCGGCCTGCCGTTCTGGCTCGCGATCGCCGCGGCGATCAAACTCAACTCGCGAGGGCCGGTCTTCTACCGCGACTGCCGCGTCGGCCTGCGCCACAAGGAGTTCACGATGCTCAAGTTCCGGACGATGATCGCCGGAGCGGACGAGCAGCAGGCCGAGCTGGAATGGGCGAACGAGGCGGACGGTCCTCTGTTCAAGATCCGCGACGACCCCCGTGTCACCACCGTCGGGGCGCTGCTGCGGCGCCTCTCGCTGGACGAGGTGCCGCAGGTGCTGAACGTGCTGCGCGGGGAGATGAGCCTCGTCGGACCGCGGCCGCTCCGCATCCGGGACTACCGCAGGCTCGAGCACTGGCACCGCAAGCGTGACCTCGTCCTGCCGGGGATGACGGGCTTGTGGCAGATCTCGGGCCGCTCCGCCCTGGGTTTCGACGATCTCGTGCGGCTCGACTTCTTCTACATCGAGAACTGGTCGCTGTGGCTCGACATCTCGATCCTGGCGAAGACGATCCCGGCGGTGCTAACCCGTCGCGGTGCCTATTAGCGCCGCGTCTCGGTACCAGGCGACGGTTCGTTCGATCCCCTCGCGGAGCGGTGTTTTGGCGCGGAAGCCGAACAGCTCGTCCGCGCGGGACGTGTCGAGCTTGCGCCTCGGGTAGCCGTTCGGCCTGGACGTGTCCCACACGATCGAGCCTTCGAATCCGGTGGCCTGCGCGACCAGCGCGGCAAGATCGCGGACGGCGATCTCTTCGCCCGTGCCGACGTTCACCGGCTCGGCGCCGTCGTAGCGCTCGGTCGCGAGCATGAACGCGTCGACGCAATCGTCGACGTAGAGGAACTCGCGCGTCGGCGAGCCGTCTCCCCACAGCACGATCTCGTCGCCGGCCTCCAGCATCTTCCGGACGAGCGCCGCGAGAACGTGCGAAGTCTCGAGGTCGAAGTTGTCCCGCGGCCCGTACAGCCCGGTCGGCATCAGGCAGACGGCGTTGACGCCGTACTGCTCGCGGTAGGCCTGACCGCCGACGAGCAGCGCGCGCTTGGCGGTGCCGTACGGCGCGTTCGTCTCCTCGGGGAAGCCATTCCAGAGGTCGTCCTCGCGGAAAGGGACACGTGCGTGCTTCGGGTAGACGCAGACGGTGCCCGCCGCGACCAGCTTGCGGACTCCGTGCAGGCGCGACAGCTCCAGGACGTGCGCGCCCATCATCAGGTTCGCGTACCAGTAGCGCCCGGGATTGGCGCGGTTCGCGCCGATTCCGCCGACCTCGGCGGCGAGATGGAAGACCAGCTCCGGGCGGGCGTCGGAGAAGAGCCGCTCGGCGTCGTCCCAGTTCGTCAGGTCGTAGTCGCGGCGGCGGGCGACGAACGGGTCGTGGCCTAAGGCGCGGAGGCGCTCGACGAGGTGCGAGCCGAGGAAGCCGCCGCCGCCGGTGACGAGGACGTTCACGACCTGACGCGCTCGGGCTCGAGCCAGTCCACGCGCCCGATCCAGCGGTCGCGGTTGGCCGCATACCAGGCGATCGTCCGGGAGACGCCTTCCTCCCACGAAACCTTCGGCTTCCACCCGGTCTCCTGCTCGAGCTTCTCGTAGCCGACCCGCAGCGCCATGACCTCGCTCACGCCCGGCCGAAAGCGCTCGGCGACGGTGACCACTTCGCGGCCGGTCCAGTGGCCCTCCTCCTCTCCGACGCGGAGGATCATGTCGGCCCAGTCGCGCATCGTGATGTTCGCGCCCTGTCCGTACACGTAGACGTCGCCGGGGACGCCGTGGGCCGTAACGGTCAGGTGGCCGCGGACGCCGTCGGTGCAGAAGCAGAAGTCGCGCATCGGCTCGAGCTGGCCGAGCTCGACGCGCTCCCGCGTGAGGGCCTGGGTGATGATCGTCCCGGTCACGTAGCGCGGGTTCTGACGCGGCCCGTAGTTGTTGAACATGCGCGTGACGAGCGTCGGGAGGCCGAACGCGTCGTGGTAGTTCATCGTGAGGAAGTCGGCGGCGACCTTGCTCGTCGCGTAGATCGACTTCGGGTTGATGGGCGAGCGCTCGTGGAGGATCAGGCTGCCCGCGTCGTCGAAATCGTGGTGGTGCCGGACGGGCTCGCGGACGTTGCCGTACTCCTCCGACGTGCCCGCGGTGTCGAACTTCTCGATCTCCAGGCCGTGGTCGACGATGGACTGGAGGAGATTGAGCGTGCCGACCGTGTTCGCCATAAGCGTCTCGTATGGCCGGTGCCAGCTCTCGCCGACGTGGGCCTGCGCGCCCAGGTGGAAGATGAAGGGACGATCGTCCTCATTGGCCAGGTCGCGGATCAGGTAGTCGACCGAGGTGCGGTCGGTCAGGTCGGCGAAGTGGACCTTCAGCGAGTGGCGCAGGTGGCCGATGTTGTTCAGCGCGCCGCTCGAGGTCGCGCGCACGAACGCGTGAACGTTGGCGCCGAGCGCGACGAGCGCTTCGGTCAGATGCGAGCCCATGAAGCCGTCCGCGCCGGTGACGAGCACCGTCCGGCCCCCGTAGACAGGCTCGAACTCGTCCCGGAGCTCGCTCGCGTCCTTTTCGGTCCAGACGGTGTCCTGGTCCACCATCGCCGGAAGGGTAGCTCCCTGGGGAATACAATGCTCGGATGCCGGCCGGGGCGGACAAAACCTTTACATCTGCAGGGATTTCTTCGGTGGACGCATCCGAACATGTCGAGCGTCTGACGCGGGCCGTCCGGGGCGAGGACGAACCCGCGCAGCCCTTGACGCGGGCCGAGGCCCGTCGCGACGCGCGCAGTGAGGCGGAAGCTCGCTGGGCGGTCGCCGTCGACCGGCCGATCCACCGCCGGCCGGGCGTGCGGGGCTGGCTCGCCTATCAGGTCAAGCGGGGCTTGCGCAAGCTGATGAGCTGGTACGTCGGCCCGTTCGCCGCCGAGCAGCGGGCGTTCAACGCGGCATTGCTGCGGTTCGCGGACGAGCTGAGCGGCCGAGGCGACGAGCTGTCCGCGTCGCTCGCCCGGGAGTCCGACGAGCGCCGCTCCGACCGAGCGGAGCTCCAGGCCGCGCAGGCCGCCGGGCTCGAGGAGGCGGCGGCAGCGCGCGAGTCGGTGACCGCGGAGCTGGCGGAACGGCGGCGCCTGCTCGCCGAGGTCGAGGAGCGGCTCCTGCGGCTCGAGCGCCGGCGCGCGGAGGCCGCGCCTTCGACCGTCGCGGCTCAGCCCGGCGCGGACGCCGTCCCCGACTACTTCGCCTTCGAGTCGCGGATGCGCGGGGACTCCGGCGAGATCCGGGGTCGCCAGGCGCGGTACGTCGAAGACTTCCGCGACGCGGCGCCGGTGCTCGACCTCGGCTGCGGGCGCGGCGAGTTCCTGGCACTTCTGGGCGAGGCCGGAATCGAGGCGCGCGGGATCGACGCTGACGCGGACATGGTCGCGTACGCGCGGGGCGAGGGCCTCGACGTCGACCAGGGCGACGCCCTCGCAGCGCTCGAGAAGCTGGACGACGGCTCGCTCGGCGGCGTCTTCGCGGCCCAGCTGCTGGAGCACCTGCCGCCGCCGGCGCTCGTCCGCCTGCTCGAGCTCGCCGCGAGGAAGCTCCGTCCCGGCGGGGTCTTCGTCGCCGAGACGATCAATCCACTCTCGCCGCTCGCCCTCCGCAACTACTTCGCCGATCTGACGCACGCGCAGCCGCTCGTCCCCGAGACGCTGGAGCTGCTCGCGCGGCAGGCCGGGTTCGCCGAGGTCGAGAAGCGGTTCCTGAACGAGCCGGAGGAGCGGCTGACGGTGCCGGATGACCCCGTGCTGGCGCGGAACGTGAGGCGGCTGAACGAGCTCCTCTTCGCCCCGCTCGACTACGCGATCGTCGCGCGGACATGAGGGTCGCGGTCTGCTCCGCTCAGGTTCCCTTCGCGCGCGGCGGGACGGAGATCTTCGTCGACGATCTCGTGCGGGAGCTGCGCAAGCGCGGCCACGAAGCCGAGCTCGTCACCGTTCCGTACAAGTGGTACCCGGGCACGCGGGTGCTCACGCAGGCGTTCATGTGGCGCCTGCTCGACCTGACCGAGGCGGAGGGCCGGCCGATCGACCTCGTGATCGCGACGAAGTTCCCGTCGTACGCGGTCCGGCATCGCAACAAGGTCGTGTGGCTGCTGCACCAGTTCCGGCAGGCGTACGAGCTCGACCGGAGCGAGCTCGGCCAGTTCTCCGAGTCGCCGGAGGACCGCGCGACGCGGCGCGCCGTGCACGCGTTCGACAAGCGCGTGCTGGGCGAGGCGCGCAAGCTGTTCACCACCTCGCGCAACAACCAGCAGCGCCTGGAGAGCTCCACCGGCCTCGTCGCCGAGGTGCTCCCTCACCCGCCACAGGAACTGCCGTACCGCTGTGACGACTACGGCGACTTCGTCCTCTCCGTCGGCCGGCTCGACCGCGCCAAGCGCGTCGACCTCCTGATCGAGGCCGCGGCCGCGAGCTCCTTCTCCGTGGTCGTGGCCGGCGACGGGCCCGACCGCACCCGGCTGGAGGCTCTGGCGGGCGAGCGCAGCCTGGACGGCCGCGTGCGCTTCCTCGGCCGCGTGAGCGACGAGGAGCTCGCGGGCCTGTACGCGCGCTGCCTCGCCGTTTACTACGCGCCCGTGGACGAGGACTTCGGGATGGTCCCGTACGAGGCGTTCCTCGCGGACAAGCCGGTCGTGACGACCACCGACGCGGGCGGCCCGCTGGAGGTCGTGAGCGACCGCGAGACCGGCCTCGTGTGCGAGCCGCGCCCGGCGGCGGTGGCCGACGCGTTCGCCTGGCTGCGCGAGCACGTGGACGAGGCCCGCTCGCTTGGCCGTGCCGGCCATGCCCTCGCCGACGAGGTGACGTGGGACAAAGCGATCGAGCGCGTCGTCGGATCATGAAAGTCGCCTACTACTCGCCGCTGCCGCCCGAGCGCTCCGGCATCGCCGACTACAGCGCCCTCCTCCTGCCCGCGCTCCGGCGGCGCATGGAGGTGGAGGTCGCGCGCCGCCGCCGTCCGGTCCTGCGCAGGACGGACGTGGCGCTCTACCACGTCGGGAACAACCCGCAGGCACACGGCTGGATCGTCGACGCGCTCCGCCGGCGACCCGGCGTCGTCGTCCTGCACGACCTCGTCCTCCACCACCTCGTCGCCGGGCTGACGCTGGCACGCGGGAACCCGTCCGGGTACATCGCCGCGATGGAACGCGACGGCGGCGAGGAAGCGCGGCGGCTGGCCGAGGACGTGTCCCGTGGCGGCGTCCCCCCGCCGTGGGAAACCGAGCCGGAGCGGTACCCGCTTGCCGGTGCGATTCTCGACCACGCCACCGGCCTCGTCGTCCACTCGCGCTTTACCGAGCGCGGCGCGCGCGAGGAGGGCTTTCGAGGACGGATCTGGCGCATCCCGCTCGCCGCTGCGCCGGTGCCCGGAGTCGAGCCCGCCCGCATCGAGGGGTCGCCTGTCATCGGCTCGTTCGGCCACGTCAATCCCGCGAAGCGGATCCCGCAGCTGCTCAGAGCCTTCGCGAAGCTCCGCGAGGGCTTCCCGCGCGCCAGGCTCGTGCTCGCGGGGGCGATCGCGCCGGGATTCGAGCTCGACCGGCGGATCGAGGGCCTCGGCCTCGAGGACGCTGTTGTCGGTGAAGGCTACGTGGACGACCGGCGGTTGTGGGCGCTGATGGGCGCGTGCGACGTGATCGTCTCGCTGCGGGCGCCGACGATGGGGGAGACCTCCGCGGCCGCGCTGCAGGCGCTCGCGCTCGGCAAGCCGCTCGTCGTCAGCGATCTCGGCTGGTTCGCCGAGCTGCCCGGCGAGGTCGTCCGGCACGTCCCGGTCGGTGGGCCGGAGATCGACGTGCTGGCCGCCGTCCTGGAGGAGCTGGCGGGCGACGAGAGCGCGCGCCGCGCGCTGGGCGCCGCTGCGGTCGAGTACGTGCGGACCGACCACGACCTCGAGCGCGTGGCCGAGCTGTACCTCGGCGCGCTCGAGTGGGCTGTCGGGGGTGAGGCGGTTTCCGTTGCGGTCCTCCGGGAAATCGCCCAGGCTGCCGCCGACGTCGAGATCGGCGCCGACTCTCCCGAGCTCGCTGTCATCGCGCGGGAGCTGCGCGAGAGCGAAATCGTTTGAGAATCGCCTTTGACGTCAGCCCGCTGTCGCATGCGCCGCGCACGGGCGTCCCCAACTACATCCTCGGGTCGCTGCGCGGCCTCGAGGAGATCGCCGGCGGCGAGCACGAGATCGTCCCATTCGCCCCGGTAAGCCTCAAGGGCAAGCGGAACCTGGAGGAGGCGCTGGACGGGATCGGCCTGCGGCGCCGCGTCGGCTGGCTGCCGTTCGCGCACGCTTGGCGCACTGCCTGGAGCAAGGCCGCGCGTCCGCCGGTCGAGCGCTTTCTCGGGCCGGTCGACGTCCTCCATTTCTGGGACTGGATGTATCCGCCGCAACGCGCCGGCGTGCGCGCGACGATGATCCACGACCTCGTCCCGGTGCGCCATCCAGAGTGGACGACGCCGCGCACCCGCGCGATGCACACGGCCAAGTACCGCAATGCGGCCGCGACCTGTGACGTGGTTTTTGTCAATTCGACCTATACCGGGCGAGATGTCGCCGAACTGCTGCGCGTGCCGGAGGAGCGGATCGAGCTCGCGCCGCCCGGCGTCTCCCAGCGCTTCGGGCCGGAGGGGGAGCGCGCCGACCTGGGACGGCCGTACATCCTCACTGTGGCCACCCTCGAACCGAGGAAGAACCTGGAGACGCTGCTCGCCGCCTTCCCGCTGCTCGAACTCGACTTGCTGCTCGCAGTCGCCGGACCGCCCGGGTGGGGGCCTGAGGTCGAGCTGGCACGCGACGGCGTCCGCGGGCTTGGCTACGTGGACGACGACGAGCTCGCGCGGCTCTACCGCGGAGCCGGGGCCTTTGTCTTCCCGGCGCGCTTCGAGGGCTTCGGCATCCCGGTCGTCGAGGCGATGGCGAGCGGGACGCCGACGGTGGTCTCGTCTCATCCGTCGCTGGACGATGCGTGCGGGGACGCGGCCGTCCGCGTCGACCCGGACTCGCCGGAGGCGATCGCGGCGGGCATCGCCGAGGCGATCTCGCGCCGCGAGGAGCTCGTTCCGCGCGGGCTCGAGCACGCGCGCCGCTTCACGTGGGAGGGAACGGGCCGGGCCTTCCTGGACGGCTACCTGAAACACTCGAAGCGATGAGGGTCGGGATCGACATCTCCCCGCTCGCGCTCACGCGCGCGGGAACGGCGCGCTACCTGCAGGAGCTGCTGCCGCGGTTGCACCGGCGGGTCGAGCTGGTGCAGCTGGCCTTCGGCGGGCCGGGCCGCGTCCGGGCGGCGGTGAGGGATACGGCGTGGTATCCGGTCGGCCTCCCGCGCCGCGCGCGCCGCGCGGGAATCGATGTCCTGCACTGTCCCACCTTCCGCGCGCCGCCGCGCCCGCCCGTCCCCCTCGTCGTCACGGTCTTCGACCTCGCGATCCTGCGCTTTCCAGAGGCCTTCAACCGGTGGACCCGCACCTACAGCCGCCTGTTCGTCCCGCGCGTGGTGCGGGCAGCCGCGCGCGTGATCGCCATCTCCGAGTTCACGAAAGGCGAGCTCGTCGAGCTGCTGCACGTGCCGGAGGAGCGAATCCGCGTCATCCCGCTCGCGTCGGGCGACGACTTCCGCCCGGACGGAGTCGCCGCGGACGGCGACTACGTGCTCGCCGTCGGCACGCTCGAGCCCCGAAAGAACCTGGAGCGCCTGGCCGACGGTGTCCGCCACGCCGGCCTCGAGCTGCGCGTGGTGGGGGCGCGCGGCTGGGGCGGCGTCCGGGCGGACGGCGACGGCGTTCACTGGCTCGGGCCGGTCCCCGACGAGGAGCTGGCGCGGCTCTACCGCGGGGCGCTCTGCTTCGCGTATCCGTCCCTGTACGAGGGTTTCGGCCTGCCCGTGCTCGAGGCGATGGCGTGCGGCGCGCCCGTGGTGACGAGCCGCGGGAGCGCGACCGAGGAGGTTGCCGGCGGGGCAGCCGTGCTGGTGGATCCGGCCGACTCCGCATCCATCGCTGCCGGGCTCGAGGAGGCGATCTCCCGCCGCGAGGAGCTTGCACGGCTTGGGCCCGAGCGCGCGGCCGGCTACAGCTGGGAGCGCGTCGTCGACGAGACGGCGGCGGTGTACCGGGAGGTCGCGTGACCTGGCTGGTGCTGATCGACGCCGACGTCCTCGGCCGCGAGCGCACCGGGGACGAGACCTACGTCGCGAACCTCCTGCGCGAGTTGCCCGCCGTGGCGGGCGACTTCCGGTTCGTGGCCGTGACTCGACATCCCGAGCTGATCCCTCCCGGCGTCGAGCCGCTGGAGCTTCCGGCTCGTAGCCAGGAGCTGCGCATGGCCTGGACGCTTCCGCGGCTCATGCGCCGCGTGCGGCCCGACGTCGGCCATTTCCAGCACGCGCTCCCACTGCGCTGCCCGGCCCCGGCGGTCGTCACCATCCACGACCTCTCCTTCGAGCGCGACCCGAAGCTGCTCGGCCGCAAGGACCGTCTCGTCTTCCGCACGGTCGTGCCGCGGGCGGTGCGGAAGGCGGTGCGGGTGATCGCGGTCTCGGAGCGTACGAAGGCCGATCTCGTGGAGCTGTACGGCGTCTCGCCCGAGCGGATCACCGTCACGCACCACGGGATCGACCCCGTCTTCACGCCCGGCGGGCACCCGGACTCCTACGCGCTGTTCGTCGGGACGATCCAGGCGCGCAAGGACCCGCTCGCGGCCGCCGACGCGGCGGCCGCCGCCGGGCTGCGGCTCGTCGTCGCGGGGCCGACGCGCGACCGCGAGCTCGCCCGCGAGCTCGAGCGGCGCGGAGCCGAGCTGCGCGGTTATCTCGAGCGGCCCGCGCTGGCCGACCTGTACCGGGGAGCGGCCTGCCTCGTCCTCCCGTCGCGCTACGAGGGGTTCGGCCTGCCCGTCCTCGAGGCGATGGCGTGCGGAACGCCGGTGGTGGCCGCGCCGGAGCCGGCGCTGCGCGAGGTCGCCGGCGACGCGGCGCTGTACGCCGAGCGAGAGGGGCTGCCGGACGCCCTCCGGCAAGCGGTGCGCGAGCACGACCGGCTCGCCGCCGCCGGCCTGGAGCGGGCGAAGCTGTTCAGCTGGCGGGAGACCGCGCGGCGAACGCTCGAGGTGTACGAAAGCGCCCTCCATGCTCGCTAGGCGGCTCTGGACCGCTCAGCGCTTCGGTCTGACCCCACGCAAGCTGGCCGGGCGCGCCGCTCGCGCCGGCGTTCCCAGCGTCCTCGTCGTCTCCCTCCCCAAGGCCGGCACCCATCTGGTCGAGCGCGCGGTCTGCCTCCATCCGCGCCTGTACCGGCAGTTCCGCCGGACGCTGAACCCCGAGAACGTCGGGCCGGAGGGGCTCGACGGCGTTCTGCGCACGCTGCGGCCCGGGCAGGTGGCCGTCGCGCACCTGCCGTTCGATCCTGCGTACGCGTCGCTGCTGGAGGGCGTGAGGACGCTCTTCGTCGTCCGCGATCCACGGGATATGGCCGTCTCGCTCGCGCACTACATCGAGAGCCGCGGTGACCATCCTCTCCACTTCGCCTACGGCGAGAGACCGGACGAGCGCTCGCGGATCGAGCTCGCCATCCTCGGTGACGCGGAGGCGCGTCCGCCGGCTCCGTCGCTCGAGAGCCTGCTCGCCGGCTTCGCCGGCTGGCTGGAAAGCGGCGCGCTCGTCGTGCGCTTCGAGGATCTGGTCGGCGCGCGCGGCGGCGGGGGCGACGACGAACAGGCGCGAACGCTGCGCGAGATCTACGACTACCTCGGCGTCGAGCTCGCGCCGGGGGTGGGAAATCGGCTCTTCTCGAGTGCGAGCCCGACGTTCCGCAAGGGGCAGATCGGCGGCTGGCGCCAGGCGTTCGATCCGGAGCTGGAGGCCCTCTTCGAGCGCGAGGCAGGCCGGTGGATGGAGGTCTATGGCTACCGCTAGCCGCATCTCGGGGATCGTCGTCTCGCACGGACACGTGCGGGAGCTCGAGTCGTCGCTGCCGGCGCTGGCGCCGCAGGTGGACGAGCTCCTCGTCGTCTCCAACATCCCAGCCAGCCTCCCCGCCGACCTGCACGGCGCGCGCGTCATCGAGAACGAGCGGCCGCGTTCGTACTCCGCCAACCTGAACGCCGCGTTCGCGCGGACGTCCGGCGCGCTCCTCGTGGTCTGCAACCCGGACGCGGTGGCCGAGCCCGAAGCGGTCCAGGTCCTCGCCGCCTTCGCCGACGCGCATCCGCGCTGCGGCGTCGCAGGCCCGCAGATGCTCGACCCGGACGGGACGTGGCAGCCCTCGCGGCGGCGCTTCCCCACGGTGATGGGAACCCTCGTCCGCCGAACGCCGCTCCGCCGCGCGTTCCCGCCGCTCGAGCGACAGCGCGACCACTACCTGCTCGACGAACGGCCGGTCGAGCCGGTCGAGACGGACTGGATGCTCGGAGGCTTCCTCCTCCTGCGGCGGACGATGCTGGACGAGATCGGCGGATACGACTCCGGATTTCGCATGTACGGAGAGGACATCGACCTGTGCTACCGCGCCGCACGGGCGGGGTGGGAGCGCTGGTACGTGCCCGGCGCGGTCGTGCGCCACCGCTGGGACCGGCTCACCGACCGGCGCTTGTTGACGCGCCGGACGCTCTGGCACTGGCGGGGGGTGCTGCGCTTCGTGCGCAAGCACCCCGAGCGGCTTCGGGCGCTCTAGCCGTAGACGATTACCGCGCCGAGGTCGCGCGTGTCCGAGGAGCCCTGGATGAGCTCGGCGGGTACGAAGGTCGGCTCGACGGTCGTCACGAGCGTGAACGCCGGCGGCGGGGCGGCCACGTCAAGGGTGAGCGTCTCACACTGCGCGCCGGTCCCGCGTGCGCGGACGCTGCCGCCGATCGAGGCCGTCACGTGCCAGTTGCCAGGGATGGTGCATGCGCCTGTGCGCGAAAGAGTCAGATGCAGCGTGTGTGCGTTGCCGTCGTAGACGTGGAAGGTGCTGCGCGCGCCCATCCAGCCGTCCGTGTACACGCCGATCGCCGCGGAGTGGAGTCGCGTGCCCTCGTACGCGCGCCAGCGTTCGCCCTCGCCGACCTCTGCGCCGCTGCCCGTGATGCCCTGGTCGGCGACGAGGAAGTCGATGCCGTCCGGAACCGGCAGCGCTCCGTCCCGCCGCGGCTTCACGAGGAGGATGTCCCCGGTGGCCGGGATGCCGTGGTATGAGCGGAGGGGCCCGCTCGCACCCGGCGTGCCGTCGAGGGTTCGCATCTCGACGAGCGACCGGTTCCAGAAAGACTGCAGCCATATGTCCGTCGGTTGCAGGATCTTCTGGCCGACATAGACAGCGGAACGGCCGCCGGTCGCCTCGTCGATCCACTCGAACGGCCGCGGAATCGTCCGCGCCAGTTGAGCCGCGTAGTCGGCGGAGCGGTGCGAGGCGTAGATCTCACTCCCGAGGCTCCAGGCGAGAACCAGCGCGCAGGCGCCCGCGATCACCGCCGCTCCACGCTGGAGAACGACGACGGCTGCGAGGACGGTGACGCCGGCGAGCAGCCCGTGGAGCGCGCCACCGCTCAGACCGAGGCCGCCGATCGCCTCGAGGCTCGGTGCGTCGGAGGCCGGCGTCCCGCCGAAGTGGAGCGGAACGGTCACGACGAGCCAGAGGACGATCGCGGTAGCGGCGGCGAGCGCCAAGGGCTCGACTGCCTGGCGCGACAGCCAGACCGCGGTGGCGGCAAGCAGCAGTGGCACGAGGTAGATGAGGTTCCGCTCCTCGATCGGATTCGACAGCGGGCCGAAGTAGACGCCCTTCGCTGCCGTGTAGAGCAGAAAGCCGGCCACGGCAGAGACGAACAGGCAGACGAAGGCGCGCCGCGCCGGCGACGGGCGCTCCCCGCGCGGCCGTACGAGCGCCGCGAGGCCCGCCACCGCGGGGAGGACGGCAAGCCCGATGACGACAGAGGCAGCGCCCGAGCGGGCGTAGGAGATCATCGCGCGTGGATTCCCGATCGCGACGGACCACGTCGTCGAGACGTGGCGCAGCGCCCACGCGAGAAGCGCAAGCACGGCGGCCGTCCCAAGCGCCGCCAGGCCCCAGCGCCTCCAGGAACGTCCGAGCCACGGGACGGCGACGAAGGCGAGCGCCGCGACCGCGGCTGCGGCCGGGATCACCGCCAGCTCCTTCCGCACGACCGGCGCGATGATCACGGCGGCGGAGGCGGCCACGATCCAGGCGCGCGATGGCGCGGACAGCGCCTTGACGACCAGCGCGAAGCACAGGACGGCGTAGGGGTAGGCGAGCGTCTCGGTCATGAGGCTCGACGAGAAACTGAGCGCCGGCACCGCGACGGTCGCCGCGGCGGTGAAGAGCGCCACCGGCCGCGGCGCCGCCAGTATCCGCGCCAGCCAGTATGCGGGGAAGACGGCCGCCGTCATCACGAGCACACCGATCGTCTTCGAGGCCCAGTAGGCGGTGTGGACGCTGTCGGCGAGCCAGGCGGGCGCGATCATGAACGGATATAGCCCGTCGAAGTGAAAGGGCTTGCCGCCGGGAGGCGTTCCCAGCTCGGCGATCCGTTGCGCGTTCGTGGAGTAGTCGAGCTCGTCGAAGAAGATCCACGGCGAGTGGTGGAGAAGCGCCTCGGCGATGTAGACCGCGGCGAGCGCCACGAAGATGCCGGCGAGCGCGAGCCGGCTGTGCCGGAAGCTCACTCCGAGACTTGCCCGAGGACGACCGCGGGATCGAGGTCGATCTGGCGGCGGACGAACGAGCACGCGATCCCCGCCCGTTCGCAGCCGGCGACGACGAAGTCGAGGCGCTCGCGCGCTGCGTCGGGAATCGTCACGAACACGACGTCCGGCTCGCGTCGCGCGAGCACGGCGTCGATCTCGGCCGCGGATCCCAGGATCTGGACGCCGTGTACGCGCCGGTGGCGCAAGCGCGGATCGTCGTCGATGAAGCCGATCACCTGCTGTCCCGGCGTCTCGCGCAACTCCCGCAGGAGGCTCCGTCCGCCGCGCCCGGCGCCCACGATCAGCGCGCGCCGCCGCTCCTCCGGCCGCGCCAGCGTGCCGAGCGCCGGAGAGATCGCGCGCTCGGCCAGCCGCGACGAGCCGATCAGGAGCGTGCACAGGATCGCGTCGATCACGAAGACGCTGCGCGAGTAGGTCTCGAAGCTGCGGGCCTGCGAGAAGTAGAGGAAGAGCGCGGCGATTCCCTCCGAGACGAAGACGGCGATCGGGATGCGGATCGCGTCCCGGGCGCTCATGAAGCGCCAGACGCTCGAATACATCCCCGTCAGGATGAACACGGCGTAGCGTGCGGCCAGGAGCACCGGCAGCGCCGCCAGGAACAGGTGGCGCTGGTTCGGCGGCCCGGCGCCCTCGAAGCGCAGCAGATATGCGCACGCGAAGGCGGCGGTGATCAGCGCGCCGTCGACGAGCATCTCCACGAGGCGTCCCCGGTGCAGGCCGGTCGGCCCGAAGTCGCCCAGGAAGCCGGCGAGCTGGACGAGCACCGCGAAGGAGATGAGGACGCCGATCAGCGTCACGTACGAGTTGTTCGCGGCGTTGTACGCGAGGCTCGTGGCCCCGAGCGCGGCGGCGACGAGGGCGAGCAGCACGAGCGTCCGCTTCTCGGACAATCCGGTGTAGACGAGCCGATGGCTCGTGTGGTCGCGGCCGCCGACGTGGATCGGGCGGCGCTCGAGCAGGCGGACGACCGTGACGAGCGCGGTGTCGAGGATCGGGACGGCGAGCACGAGGATCGGCAGGAGCACGGTTGCGAGCGACGGCGCGGCCGCCTTCCAGCTGGACGCGAGCGCGATCGTGGCCAGCGAGAAGCCGAGGACCTGGCTGCCCGAGTCGCCGAGGAACACCGCCGCGGGCTTGCGGCGGCGGACGTTGAAGGGGAGAAAGCCGGCGCAGGCGAAGGCGACGCTCAGCGAGAGGACGAGCACGAGGTCGTTCGAGTGCGCCGTGACCGCGTCGATGGCGAAGTAGGCGCACGCGATCCCGGCGAGCGTCGCGGCGATCCCGTCCATGTTGTCCAGCAGGTTGAACGCGTTCGTCATTCCGATGAGCCAGACGACCGCGATGGGCACCGCGATCCAGTCGGTCTTCACCAGCTCGACCGTGAGGCCGTTGGTGAGAACGATCGTCGCCGCGCCTCCCTGAGCCGCCAGCTTCGCCAGCGCCGGCAACCCGAACGCATCGTCGAGCAGGCCGACCGCGAACAGAAGCCCCGCGCCGCCGATGATCGCGAGCAGGGTGTCACTCCCGCCGACCGCGCCCACCGCGATGGCGAGGCCGACGCCGGCGAGAATCCCCGCGAACACCCCGATCCCCCCAAGTGCAGGGGTTTCCTGCTTGTGCCAGCGCTCCTTCGAGGGCTTGGCGGACAGGCGGGAGGCCAGCGGCGTTCGCAGGGCGATCCAGATCACGGCCGCGCAGACCGGAAACGCGATCGCTGAGACGAGCGCGCTCATCGCCTGGGTATTACACCTAGAGTCTGTTAGGGATGTCGGTGTACGCGGAGATCCTCCAGCATCGCGAGCTGTTCGCGAACCTGTTCCGCCGCGACTTTCGCGCGAAATACAAGGGGTCGTTTCTCGGCGTCCTCTGGTCGCTGGTCAACCCGCTCGTCCTCGTCGGGATCTACACGCTCGTGTTCTCGGTGCTCTTCCCCGTCTCGAGGGTCCACCATTTCCCGCTGTATCTCCTTTCCGGCCTGTCGGTCTGGGTGTTCCTGTCGGGGGCGCTTGCGACCTCCACCCGGTCGCTCGTGGACAACGCCAACCTGATCAAGAAGGTTCGCTTTCCGCGCCAACTCACGGCCTTCTCGACCGTGGCCGCGCATCTGATCGCGCTGGTCGCGATCCTGGTCATCCTCATCCCGGTGAACCTGATGGCCATCCCGGAGACGCGGGACACCATCTGGCTGACCATCCCGCTGATGATTCCGATCGTCGCGCTGGTGGCCGGGCTGTCGCTGGTAGTCGCGGCCGGGAACGTCCTCTTCCGCGACGTCGAGCACATCGTCGCGGCGCTCCTCCTGCCGTGGTTCTTCCTCACCCCGATCATGTACTCGTTCGAGGCCGGAGGCCTTCTGAAGGGGTCGTTCGAAGAACACCACCACACGCTGATCCAGTTCCTCCACTACGGCAACCCGATCACGCCGCCGATCGAGACGATTCACGACGTCCTCTTCTGGGGACAGCTGCCGCACTGGGGGGACGTCGTCTACACGCTCGGCGCCGCCGTGGTCGCGCTCGCGCTCGGTGCGTGGGTCTTCCGCCGCGTGGACGACCGGATCGCGGTCGAGCTCTAGGGCTCGGGCGGCCACGGAACCCGCGCCGGCGTGAAGTCGCCGGGCCAGTCGCCGTAGGCCTCCTCCGGATCACCGGTCTCCTTTGCGGCGGAGGCGCCGTACTTGGCCGCGACTTCGCTCACGGGGTAGCGGAGGTCGACGTCGGGCCGCGCGCCGAGCATGAGGATCGCGCAGGGCCCGCTCCCGGCCCCGACGAGCACGTGGCGCGTGCCGGCGGGGCAGTGGAAGTAGTCCCATTGCCGCAGCGGCCGCTCCTCCTCCTCGACGACGAGCGTGCACTCGCCGGAGAGCACGAGGAACCCCTCCTGCACGCCTTCCGAGTGATAGAGCGCGTTCGGCTGGCCGGGCGGGAGGACGACGACGCGCACGCCGACGTTCTCGAACGGATGGTCCCGGGACTCGAGCGGGTAGGTGACGCCGCCCTTCTCCTCGTTCTGGACGGCGAGCGCGTCCGCGACATTGAGGACGAACCAGCCCCCCGACGTGACGTAGCGGCCGTACGGAGTCTCTTCCGAGCTTGCCTCGCCTACCGGCATGATCAGATCCTAGTCCCGGCCAGGCTGATGCCCTCGTAGCCGAGATCCTTGCCGTGGAGCGTGTGCGCGCGGAGGGTCGCGAGCGCGCTCCAGCTGCCGTCCTTGCCCAGCACCTTCCCGTTCGCCGGATAGAGCTCCTTCGGAACCACGCGGGCGCGCGCGAAGGCGGCGAGGTACGCCCAGACGGTGTGCGTGTGCTCGTTGATCCCGAGCGCCTTCTCGCCCTCCTGGGCGGGGGCCTGGTCGCTCCAGCCGAGCGGGCGCGTCCCCTCGTTCAGCGCGACCACGGCGCCGCGGCGTTTCGTGACGCGGGCCATCTCCGAGACCATCTTCGGCAGGTCGAGGGCATGGTGGAGCGTGGCCACGCAGAAGGTGAGGTCGAAGGAGCCCGCGGCGAAGGGGAGATGCTCGCCGTCTGCCTGGACGCGCTCGTAGTGGCCCACGCGCTCGGCGAAGAACGCGCCACGGCCGATCCCGATGTTCTCGTCGGCCAGGACGTCGGTGGCCACGTACTCGCACCCGCGCGGAACGAGATGCTGCGAGGCCCAGCTCTTGGCCGCGCCGACCTCGAGGACGCGCATCCCCGGACGTACCCACCGTGCGAGGAACCGCGAGAACGAGTACTCGTTCGAGGCCCAGACGGGATCGTCCCAGCCGAGCTCGCGGCACACGTACGGGAGGTTCGTGTCGACCTCTTCCTCCGGCACGTACCAGTCTTCGCCCTTCGCCTTCTCCACCCAGCCTGCGATCTCGCGTTTCTTGTCGGCGATGCCCGGGAGGCGGTCGCTGAGCATGAGCGGCATCCCGTGCTCGACCGGATAGCTCTCGCCGCAGGAGAGACAGCGGAGGATTCCCTCGTCGAGCTCTTCGCTGAACTCGTCCGGCTCGATCGCTCCTCCGCAGACCGGGCAGCGGAGGATCGTCAGCAGCGCTTGCTTCATAGCTCGAGCGCTTCGACCAGCACCGGCAGCCGAAGCCGCGCGTCGTAGATCCACGGCCGGCCGGGCGAGCGCAGGGCCGGGAGCCCCGCGACGTCCTCCCACGAAGCGCCGTGCTCGCGGACGATCGAGGGGCAGAGGAGCGGGTGGGGGAAGGCCGGGTTTCGTCCTCCGGTGGGCGCCCATGGCGCGAGCGCGGCCGCAGCTTTCCTGCGCGCGCGGAGCCCGCCGACCGGTTCAACAGAGCCGCCGACGTATGCGAAGCCCTCGCTGTGCGCATCGAGCAGCCGACGCGACCAGTCGGGTGCCGGGAGGCAGCCGGGCACGAGATGGGCGAACGCCTCCGCCTCGTCGTCCTCGACCAGCGGCTCCTCCTGTGCCTCGAGCGCGGCGAGCGTGCGGGGGAGCAGCTCCTCGTTGCCGTCGCTGATGCGAACGGCGAGCGCGCGGCGCGCCAGGCGGGGAGCGACCTCTGCCTCGACCTCGAGCGGGCTGTTGCCGAGCTCGGAGAACCAGCTGCGGCCCTCGGAGACGAGGTCCAGCGACAGCCGGTAACGGCCCGGCGGCATCGGCGCCATCACCGCGAACCACATCTCCGTCCGTGCTGCGGGCGGGACGCGTTCCCGGACGGGGCTGAAGATGCCGCCCCACACGATCGGATTTCCGAGCGGGTCGAGCCAGTGATACGAGACGCTGATGTGGCCCTCCCCTTCCGGCTCCCAGGCGGCGGAGCCTGCGTTCTCGAGCTCCGCGCGCGCGTGCACGGTCGCGCCTGCGCGCAGCGGAGGGAGGTCGTACCAGAGCCAGCGCGCGGCCAGCGGGCCGCTCGCGACGGGTCGTGCAGGGACGATCGTGGGAGGCACGAGGCTAGTCTAGAGCCGTGTCTGAGCCGCTCCTCGTGCGCGCTTGCCGGCTCGAGCCGGTGGAGCGCACCCCGGTCTGGTTCATGCGCCAGGCGGGCCGCTCGCTCCCGGAATACCGGGAGTTGCGGAAGCAGTTCAACCTCTTCGAGGTCTGCCGGAGGCCGGAGCTGTGCGCGGAGGTGACGCTCCAGCCGGTGCGCAGGCACGGTGTCGATGCGGCCGTCATGTTCGCCGACATCATGCTGCCGGTGCTGGGGATGGGCATCGACGTCGAGCTCGTCGAGTCGGTCGGGCCGGTGATCGCGGAGCCGGTGCGGACCGCCGCCGACGTCGAGCGTCTCCGCGTGCCCGATCCCCACGAGTCGGTCCCGTTCATCCTCGAGGCCGTCCGGCTCGTGCGAGCCGAGCTGGAGCCGGAGCGGGCCCTCGTGGGCTTCTGCGGAGGGCCGTTCACGGTCGCCGGCTACTTGATCGAGGGGAAGCCGACCCGTGACTTCGTGCGCGTTAAGACGATGATGTACCGCGAGCCCGCGGTCTGGCACGCCCTGATGGAGAAGCTGACCCAGACGTCCGTCGCGTACGTGCGGGCGAAGGTCGAGGCGGGCGCAGACGTCATCCAGGTCTTCGACTCGTGGGTCGGCGCGCTTTCTCCCGCGGACTACGAGGAGTTCGTCGCGCGGTACTCGGCGCGGATCCTGGCATCCGTCGACGTGCCGACCATCCATTTCGGGACCGGGACTGCCTCCTTGCTGCGGCTGATGGCGGAGGCCGGAGGCGACGTGATCGGCGTCGACTGGCGGATTCCGCTGGACGAAGGGTGGGCGCTCGTGGGCGAGGATCGCGGCGTGCAGGGGAACCTCGACCCTGCCCTTGTCCTCGGGCCCTGGGAGCGGATCGAGGCCGGCGTCTTCGACGTTCTCACCCGCGCCGCCGGTCGGCCCGGGCACGTCTTCAACTTGGGGCACGGAGTGTTGCCGGACACCGATCCCGGTGTGTTGCGCCGCCTGGTCGAGCTCGTGCACCAACGCACGGCCGCGGAGGTCGCGGCATGAAGGTGATCGAGACAGAGCGCCTGCTGCTCGAGCCTCTCAGCGAGTCGTGCCTCGAGGAATTCGTTTCTCTCACAGCCGATGCCGAGACGCTGCGTTACCGGAGCCCGCTCGGGGCGTTTCCGCGCGAGGTGTCGGAGAGCCGGTTCGCTCTGTCGGTCGAGCGCATTCGCGAGCACGGCTTCGGCAAGCGCCGGGTGGTTTCGAAGGAGAGCGGCTCAGGACTCGGCTTCACCGACACGAAGTACTTGGGGTGGAGCTGCGCCGAGGTCTCTCCCGGCGAGGTCGAGATCGGGTGGATGCTCACTCGCTCGATGTGGGGCAGGGGGTACGGGACAGAGGCGGGGCGTGCCGTCCGAGATGAAGCGTTCGAGCGGCGCCATCTCGCTGGGAGCACCTGCGGGTGAGCGGGGCCACCATCCTCCACCCCACTGCGAGCATATCGCCGAAATTCGTACGCGTGGGTGGAGACTCTGCGCCGAATGTCTAACCGTGCCGTGATCCTCATGGCGTACGGCTCGCCCGACCGTCTGGAGGACGTCCCCGCCTACTACGAGGACATCCGGGGCGGAAGGCCCGTCCCGCAAGAGCGGATCGACGAGCTCGTCGAGCGCTACGGAAGGCTCGGCATCGGCACGACCCCCGTCTCGCCGCTGAACGAGGTGACCGAGCAGACGCGCGCAGCCCTCGAACGTGAGCTCGGCATCCCCGTCTACACCGGGATGAAGCACTGGCATCCGCGCATCCCCGCGGCGGTCGAGCTCGCCCTCGCCGACGGAGCCACGACACTCGTCGGCCTCGTCCTCGCCCCGCACTACTCGCGCCTCTCGATCGGCGACTACCGCCGTCGCCTCGAAGAGGCGCTCGACGGCCGCGCCCGCCTGGCCTTCGTCGACAGCTGGCACGACGACCCCGGCCTGATCGACTTCCTCGCCGGACGCGTCCGAGGCACCGACGCACACGTCGTCTTCACCGCCCACAGCCTCCCCGCGCGCATCCTCGACGAGGGCGACCCGTACGAGCGGGAGTTGCTCACAACGGCACGGCTCGTGGCCGACGAGGCGCACCTCGAGCGGTGGAGCTTCTCCTACCAGAGCGAATCGGCGACCGGCGAGCCCTGGCTGGCGCCGGACATCCTCGATCACCTCCAGGCCCTCCATGACGAGGGCGTCCGCAAGGTTCTCGTCTGCCCGATCGGCTTCGTGGCCGACCATCTGGAGATCCGCTGGGATCTCGACGTCGAAGCTGCCGAGAAGGCACGCGAGCTGGGCGTCGAACTCGACAGGATCGAGATGCCGAACGCCGATCCCGCCTTCGTCGCCATCCTCGCGCGGCTCGTCGCCCGCGCCCTCGCCGAGCAACCCGCACCGGCGTGAAGCCGGGCGAGATCAGCGTCGAGCAGGTGACGCGGATCTTCCGCGTCTATCCCCAGCCGGTCCGCACGCTCAAGGAGATGCTGCTGACGCGCGGCCGCCAGAAGCCGACGGACGTTGTCGCGCTGGAGGACGTGTCGCTCGAGATCCGGCGGGGCGAGGCCGTCGGCCTCGTCGGACGGAACGGCTCGGGTAAGACGACGCTCTTGCGGATCCTGGCGGGGATCATCAAGCCGACCGCGGGTACCGCGCTCACCGGTGGTCGCATCGCGTCGCTCCTCGAGCTCGGGGCGGGCTTCCAGCCCGAGTTCACCGGCCGCGAGAACGTCTACTTGAACGGCTCGATCTACGGCCTCAAGCGCGCGTACATCGACGAGGTGATGGACGAGATCATCGCGTTCGCCGAGCTCGAGCGCGCGATCGACCTGCCTGTCCGCACCTACTCGTCCGGCATGTACATGCGCCTCGGCTTCGCCGTGGCCGCGCATCTCGACGCCGACATCCTGCTGCTGGACGAGGTCTTCGCGGTGGGGGACGAGGCCTTCCAGCAGAAGTGCTTCGGAAAGATCTTCGAGTTCAAGCGGCGCGGGGGGACGATCGTCTTCGTCTCACACGACGCCGCCTCCGTCGAGAAGCTGTGCGAGCGCGCGGCCTTGCTGGTCAACGGCCGGCTCGACTTCGACGGGCCGACGCACGACGCCATCACCCGCTACCACCGCCTGCTTTCGCTGGAGCGGGATCCGGACGAGCGTAAGGCCGGCCTGCGGGAGTGGGGGAGCGGCGAGGCGCGGATCGACGAGGTCGAGCTGCTGGCGGCGGACGGATCCGAGCGCCGCCAGTTTCTGGCCGGAGAGCCGCTGACGTTGCGCGTGCGCATCCGGACCGACCGTCCCCTGCCCGCGCCCCGCCTCACATACGAGCTCCGGACCGACGCGGGACTGCTCCTCGCTGCAGGCGTGCAGGACGCCGGCGAGCTCGGTTGGGACGAGTCACCCGGCGAGCGCACGCTGCGCTTCGACGTCGACCGCCTTCCGCTGACCGACGGCCGCTTCCAGCTGCGGTTCGGACTGACCGATCAGGCCGGCGACCACCTCTACCATTGGCTCGACGATGCGTATCGCTTCCTCGTCTATCCCGACGGTCGCGAGCGCGGGATTCTCCGCCTCGAAGGAAGCTGGCGTACGGAGGAAATCGACCACGCTGCGGAAATGAGAACGAGATGAGCGCGCGCACGTGTCCCGACTGGCCCCAGCTGATGGAGCTGGCGCCCGACCTCCAGTTCAAGCACTACTCGGTGGCCGAGGCGCATCTACCGGCCGACGCGCTCTCGAGCTTCTCCGAGGGGATGCTCGGCGAGCTGACGATCTGCTGCGATCTCGAGCACCACGTCTTCCACGCGGCGCACACCGACCCGGGGGTGGGAGAGGCCTTGCGCGGCACGCACTGGTACGAGCTCGCCGAGTGGACGACGAGCGGCCCGGGGACAGCCACCGCACTCGGTTGAGAGTCTCCGCGAAAGCGGACTACGCCGTCCGTGCCGCAGTCGAGCTGGCCGTCGCCGGCGAAGGCCCGATCAAGGGCGAGCGGATCTCTCAGGCGCAGGACATCCCGCTGAAGTTCCTCGAGAACATCCTGCTCGAGCTCCGGCACGCGGGGCTCGTCCGCAGCCAGCGCGGCGCGGAAGGCGGCTACTGGCTCGCTCGGCCGCCCGAGGAGATCACGCTCGCCGAGGTGATCCGCAGCGTCGAGGGGCCGATCGCGAACGTGCGCGGGGTAGGTCCGCAGGACGTGGAGTACGTGGGCTCGGCGGAGAAACTGCGGGACGTCTGGATCGCCGTCCGCGCCAACCTGCGGTCGGTGCTCGAGGAGGTCACGCTGGCCGACGTCGCCCGCGGAAAGCTTCCCAAGACGGTCCAGAAGCTAACGCGGGACCCCGATGCCTGGACGGCGCGCTAATCCTCTACGAACGTCCGCTCGCGCAGCGGGCGAATGTAGACGATCTGCCTCCGCTCGAGCTCGAGCAAATTCGCCTGGTCGCGGCTGATCTGCACCGACAGCTGCTCGCCGTCGCTCCGGACGAGCTCGACGCGCACCTCGAAGCCGAGGTGGACGAGCCGCTCGACCATCGCCTCGGTGCTGTGCCCATTGGGATGGATCTCCAGCTCGAAGTCGTGCGGACGGACGTAGCTCTCGCCGATCCGGTTCACCGGGCCGACGAAGCCCATGACGAACTCGTTGGCCGGGTCTTCGTACAGCTCGCGGGGGCCGCCGGCCTGCTCGACCTGTCCGTGGTTCATAAGCACGATCTGGTCGGCGACGTCCATCGCCTCCTCCTGGTCGTGCGTGACGATCAGCGTCGTCGTGTGCGTCTCGTCGTGCAGGCGGCGCAGCCAGACGCGTAGCTCCTTACGGACGCGGGCGTCGAGTGCGCCGAACGGCTCGTCGAGGAGCAGGACGGCCGGGTCGACGGCGAGCGCGCGCGCGAGCCCCATGCGCTGGCGCTGCCCGCCGGAGAGCTGCGCGGGATAGCGCTTGCCGAAGGCCTCGAGCTGCACGAGCTTCAGAAGCTCGCCGACGCGCTCCTTGATCTCCGCCTTCGGACGCTTCCTCACACGCAGCCCGAACGCGACGTTCTCGTACACCGTCATGTGCCGGAACGCGGCGTAGTGCTGGAAGACGAAGCCGACGCCGCGGCGCTGCGGCGTTAGTTTGGTCACGTCCGCCCCGTCGAGCAGGACGCGGCCCGCGTCGGGCCGCTCGAGCCCCGCGATGACGCGCAGAAGGGTGGACTTGCCGCTCCCGCTCGGTCCGAGAAGCGCAGTCAATGAGCCGGCCTGTACGTCGATGGAAACGTTCGACAGTGCCGCGAACTCGCCAAAGCTCTTCGACACCCCTTCCACGGCGATACCCATCTAGATCTCCTCCTTTCGACGGAAATGCGTCATCGCGACCAGCGTGACGACGGAGAGCAGCGCGAGCACGACCGATGCCGCGTACGCGCCCGAGGTGTTGAATCCCTGGTACTGGTTCTCGACGTAAAGCGTCATCGTCTCGGTCTTGCCCTCGATGTTCCCCGAGACGACGGAGACGGCGCCGAACTCGCCCAGGCAGCGCGCCGTCGTCAGGACGACGCCGTAGACGACGCCCCAGCGGATGGCCGGCAGCGTGACCCGGCGGAAGATCTGCAGTACGGACGCGCCGAGCGTCGACGCGGCCTGCTCCTGGTCCGTCCCGATCTCCCGCAGAACGGGGACTACCTCGCGCACGACGAACGGGAGCGAGACGAACGTCGTCGCCAGCACGAGGCCCGGTAACGCGAACACGACCTGGATCCCGTGATCGTTGAGCCACGGGCCGAGCCAGCCGCCGCGGCCGTAAAGGATCAGCAGCGAGAGGCCGACGACGATGGGGGAGAGTGCGAGCGGGAGGTCGACCAGCGCGTTCAGCACTCCCTTCCCCCGCAGGTGCCCGCGCACGATCAGGAGAGCACAGATGATCCCGAAGACCGTGTTCAGCGGGACGGCGATGATGGTGACGAGCACGGTCAGCCAGAGCGCGTGCACCGCGTCGGGCGACGTGACGGCGTCCCATGCGGCGGAGAACCCGTGCTCGAAGGCGCGGTAGAAGACCATCCCGAGCGGGATGAGGAGCAGCAGCGCCAGATAGCCGAGCGCACCGAAGCGCAGGAGGTACCTACTCGGCATCGTGCCTCGTCGCGTAGCGGCGGACGGCGCCGATTGCCAGGAGCGCGATGAAGGAGATCACGAGCAGGAGCACCGAGACTGCGGCTGCTCCCGCGGGGTCGTCGCTCTCGACCTGGCTGAAGATGTAGACCGAGGCGACCTCCGTCTTGAACGGCAGGTTCCCCGAGATGAGCACGATTGAGCCGAACTCGCCGACGGCCCGAGCGAACGCGAGGGCGACGCCGGACAGGATCGCCGGCAGCAGGTTCGGGAAGACAACGCGGCGGAAGATGGCGAAGCGGTTCGCGCCCAGCGACGCCGCTGCCTCCTCCATCTCCCGGTCGAGCTCCGTGAGCACCGGCTGCACCGTGCGGACGACGAATGGCAGAGTCACGAACAGGAGAGCCATCACGACCGAGACCCGGGTGAAGGCGACGTTGATCCCGACCGGGCTCGCGGGCCCGTACAGCGCCAGCAGCGTCAACCCGGCCACGATCGTGGGCAGGGCGAACGGAAGATCGATGAGCGTGTTCACGAAACTCTTCCCCGCGAACTTGTCGCGCACGAGCACCCACGCGATTGCGGTTCCGGCGATCGCGTTGATGAGCGCGACGATGACCGAGACCACGAGGGTGAGCTCGATGGCCGCGACCGCCTCGGGCGCGGTGATCGTCTTCCAGAAGCCAGAGAGGCCCCCTTTGTGAGCCTCCCAGACGAGCGCCGCGAGCGGGAGGAGGACGATCACGGACAGGTAGCCCGTGACCACCCCGATTCCCAATCCCGACCAGCTCCGCCGCCGCGGCGCGACGGCGGAGCCGACTGCGACTGGTTCAGCCACGCTGAGCCTCTTGCTCGACCTTCAACATCAGACCGTTCTGCCGGTCGAACCACTTCTTCGAGACCGCGTTCCACCCCCCGACGTAGCCGATCTTGAAGAGCTTGGCCGGCTTCGGAAACTTGGCCTGCTCGAGGACGCTCGGCACGACGGGGCGGTAGCCGTTCTCCGCCCAGATCTTCTGCGCAGGCGGCGTCTTCAGCCAGTTCACGAACGCCTTCGCCTGCGACGGAGCGTTCTTCGCTGCCGCGAGCGGGTTCTCGATCAGGATCGTCGAGCTCGGGACGATGTACTGGAGCTGGACGCCGTTCTTCTTCGCGAAGATGGCCTCGTTCTCGTAGCCGATGAGGACGTCGCCCTTGCCGCTCGCGAACGTGTTCAGCGATTCGCGTGCGCTCTTGTCCTGGACGGAGACGTTCTTGAACAGCTTCACCATGTAGTCGTACCCCTGCTTCGACGACTTCCCGGCTTTGAGCTGCGCGCCGTAGGCGGCCATGACGTTCCAGCGTGCGCCCCCGGAGGTGAACGGGTTCGGCGTGATGACCTCGACGCCTGGCCTGGTCAGGTCGTTCCAGCTCTTGATGTGCTTCGGGTTCCCGGGCCGGACGGAGAAGACGACGACCGAATCGGTGACCATGCCGTGGTACTTGTCCTTGTTCCAGTTGGCGGCGACGATCCCCGGCTTCACGAGGCGCTGCATGTCGGGGTAGAGGGAGAACATCGCGACATCGGCCTTGAGGCCGCGCAGGACGAGCTGGCTCTGGGTGCCGGACGCGCCGTAGGACTGTGAGAAGGTGACGTCCTTGCCCGCGGCGGTCTTCTGGAAGGCGGGGATGAGCTGCGAGTACGCGGCCTTGGGCGTCGAATACGCGACCAATGCAAGGTTCGTGCCGCTCGTGGCGGCCACGGCTGCGCCGGCGAGGGTTCCGCCGACTAAGGGAATCACACCCACTTGTCTAATGCGATGCATTCATCTCTCCTATCTTTCGACATTGTCCACTGACTTGGTGGATATTGCAGATGGAGAGGCTGCTCGTCAAGGAGGAATCAGCTGACCTACCTCCTGCGGGTCTTCGGGTTCCGCCGCTGCTGCTTCGAGAACTTCCGCCACTTCTGGCGCTCGAGCGACTGCAGCCGGCCGTCGCGCCTGCGCTCGAGCCGGGCGAGCTCGCGCTGGAGCTTGCGGTAGCTCTCGAGCCGCTCGGCGGGAAGCGCTCCCGAGCCGATGGCAGCGCGCACCGCGCATCCCGGTTCGGTCTCGTGCGCGCAGTCGTGAAAGCGGCAGGTCGCCGCCAGCGCGGTGACGTCCTGGAACGCCTCTCCGACTCCGCCGTCCGCCTCGCCCCAGAGCTGGAGCTCGCGCAGCCCCGGCGTGTCGATCACGATTCCGCCGGAAGGGACGACGATCAGCTCGCGGTGCGTCGTCGTGTGTCGCCCGCGGCCGTCGCCCTCCCGGATCTCCCGCGTCTCCAGCTGCTCCGTGCCGAGGATGCTGTTGATAAGCGTCGACTTGCCGACGCCCGACGAGCCGAGCAGCACGACCGTGCGGCCGGGCCCGAAGTAAGGCGCCATCTCGTCCAGGCCCTCGCGCGTGACCGCGCTGACGGTGTGCACGGGCACGCCGAAGGCGATCGCATCGACCTGGGCGATCAGCTCCGCCCGCTCCTCCACGGGGCAGAGGTCGGCTTTGTTCAGGATCACCGCCGGCTCGGCGCCACTCTCCCACGCCGTCGCCAGGTAGCGCTCGATGCGGCGGACGTTCAGATCGCGGTTCAGCGAGCTGACCAGGAAGATCGTGTCGACGTTCGCAGCGAGGACCTGCTCCTCGGTCTCGCCCAGGTTCACCTTGCGCGAGATCTTGGTGCGCCGCGGAAGGACGGCATGAATCGTCGCCCGGCCTTCGGGGCGCAGCTGCATGGCGACCCAGTCGCCGACCGCGGGCAGCTCGCCGCGGCCCGCCGCCTCGTACCGGAGCTTTCCGGCGAGCTCGGCCCAGGCCTCGCCACCGTCGGCGTAGACGGCATAGGCGCCGCGGTGCTCGACTGCGACTCGACCGAGGACGAGCTCGCCCTCGGGTCGGTGTTGCTCGAAATGTTCGTTCCAACCGAGTTCGGTCAGGGACAACGGAGGTCTCCTTCGTGAATGCGCAGACGAACCCGCCAGCGCGGGGATGAGGGACGTAGAGCGGGGTGAGAGGGCGCTAGCGCAGGGCTAGACGCAGAGCCTCTCGGCTCTCGCAAGGGGTGTAGAAGCAGTCTTCGTCATTGTGCGCCTCCCTTGCCGTTGTCGCGAAGGAGGATATCACCCCAGCACCTCGGACAATGGGCGGGTGTTCACGACGTCCGCCGCGGTGGCCCAGCCGCGGCGCGCCGTGTGCACGGCGAGCTCCATGTTCCCGAGCCCCTGGATCGAGTGTGCGTCCGTGTTGAGGACGATCTGCGCGCCGGCTTCGACCGCGAGCCGGACATACTCGCCCTTGAGGTCGAGCCGGTCCGGCAGTCCGTTGACCTCCAGGGCGACACCCGTCTCGACCGACGCCGCGATCGCCTCCTCGATAGCGAGTGCGTTTTCCGGCCTCCGCCCGATGTAGCGGCCTGTCGGATGGCTGAGCGCGCGGACGTACGGGTTCCGCATTGCCTCGAGCACCTGCTTCGTCAGCTCCTCTCGTGGCCGTCGCTGCCCCGCATGGAGGCTCGCCTGCACCCAGTCGAGCTCGGCGAGCACGTCGTCCGGAAGGTCGAGCGAACCGTCGGGGAGGATGTCGCACTCGATTCCGCGCAGCACGCGAAACGGCGCGAGCCTCTCGTTCGCCTCCGCTATCTCCTCCGCCTGCGCGCGCACGTCGTCGGCCGCGAGGCCAGGCACGACGCGCACGTTCTTCGTGTGGTCGCAGATCGCCAGGTACTCGTAGCCGCGCTCGCGCGCGGCGAGCCCCATCTCGTACACGGATGCGCGGCCGTCCGAGCGCGTGGTGTGGCAATGGAGGTCGCCGCGGATCTCGCCGACCTCGACCAGCGGGGGCGGCTCGCCGTGGAACGGCTCTTCTCGCAGCTCCGGCGGACAGAAGGGGACGCCGAGCTCCGCGTAGAGGTCCTCCTCGCCTGCGGCCGCCGGCAGCGGCCCCAGAGCGGCGACGTAGGGCTCGGCGCCGGTGGCGCGGAGAAGCTCGGTGCCGAAGGTGCGCTCCGATGCGATCACGAGGCGGACGCCGACGCCCTCCACGGTGACTCCGAGCGCGCTCCGCTCGTCCCGTTCGACCACGGCCACGATCTCGAGGAGGTCGCCGAAGCGCCTGAGCGCGTCCGGATCGGTGGCGACGAGCGCGAGGTCGTGCGGGTGGTCGCGCCAGCGGCGGACGTCCCCGGCGGTGGTCGCGCCGAGAGCGGCGGCCAGCGATTCCATCAGCATTCGCGCGCGGCCGAGGAGCAGCCGAGGCGCCTCCGAGCTCGGCTCACGTGCCAGCCGCTCGCGCAGCCGCTGCTCGGTCGACGGCCCGATGCCCGGAACCTCCGTGAGCCGTCCCGCGGCCGCGGCCTCGCGCAGCTCCTCGACGGTGTGCACGCAAAGCGCGCGCCCTATCTCGACGGCGCGGTTGGGGCTCAGTCCCAGGTAACGGCCGATCCCGACCAGCTCCGGGTCGGTTTCCCGCTCCAGCTCCTCGAGCTCGGCGAGCGTGCCCGTGTCGACGAGCTCGCGCAGACGAGCTTCGATCGAGCCGCCGATTCCACGCAGCTCGCGGACGCGTCCCGCCCGCACGAGCTCTGCGACGTCGGCCGGCGTCGACCGGATCAGATCGGCCGCCCGCCGGTACGCACGAACGCTGTACGGGCTGGCCCCGGCGAGGTCGAGCGCGGCGGCGAACCGACCCAGGACGTCGGCGATCGAGGCGTTGTCGAGGTCGGACGGCGCGATCAGCAGTCGGGGCCGATGGTGTCGAACGCGTCCGTGACGAGCGTGTCTCCGGCCCCGCCGCAGGAAAACGTGTCGGCCCCCGGTCCGCCGTTCAGGAAGTCTTTCCCGGCATCGCCGAACAGCGAGTCGTTGCCGGCCATGCCCCGGATCGTGTCGGGCCCGTCGTCCCCGAACAGCGTGTCGTCGCCGTCTCCACCCTGGATGGTGTCCGCGTCGAGCCCCCCGTCGACGACGACCTTGATCAGGGCCGCGAGGCCGGAGCTGGCGGTCACCGAATCGTTGCCGGCGAGCGTGTTGACGATGACCCTGTCGTTCGCCGCCTCGGCGTTCGAGACGAAGACAGGTGCCAGCCCGCTCACCCGGACATCGCTTCCCAGCGGAGTGATGCCCACCGTGTCGGCAACCGGTGTCCCGTTCACGGTGACGGTGTCGCTGGCGCCGTCGCCGCCGCCTCCGAAGGCGCCGAGGTCGGCGTCGACGCGGGTGACGTCGGTGCCGGCGAGGGAGTTGACGGTGAGCTGGTCGGTGCCGCCGAGGAGGTGCACGGTCACGTGTTCGACCGCGTTCGCGTCCATCACGATGGCGGCTACGTCGCGGTTGAGGCGCAAACGGCCCCCGTTGGCGGACAGGTCGATTTTCTCGTTGGCGTTGGAGCCGTGGAAGTCGAGCGTGTCCGTCCCGGCCTGGCCCTCGACGGTGTCGCTCGAGTCGCCGGGGTTCCACACGAAGGTGTCGTCGCCGTTGCCGAGGAAGGCGGTGTCGATCCCGCGCCCGCCGGTGACGGTGTCGCTGTCGTCGCCGCCGATCAGGATGTCGTTGCCGTCGCCGCCGGTGATCGTGTCCGGCCCGGGACCACCGTCCAGCACCAACGGGGTGAGCGTGGACAGGCCGTTCCCGGCCACGATCGTGTCCGCCCCGCCCAGTGTCTGCACGTCGATCCTGTCGCTCACATCCGAGGCGAGGACGTGGGCGAAGCTGGAGCCGCCGTCCATGGACACATCCACCGTCGAGGGGATGGCGGACAGAACCAGCTGCACGCTGTCCGGGCCCGCCGTCCCGGTCGGGAAGACCGTGTCCGCGTCCGCGCCCCCGTCCACGTTCAAGCTCAGCAGCGCGCTCACCCCACGGAAAAACGAGACGCTGTCGCTGCCCGCCAGTGTGTTCACCTGCAGCGCGTCGTTGGCCGGCTCCGCGTTCGACACGAACACCGAGGTCGGGCCGCTCACGGCGTTCACGACTCCCCCGCCGGCAGTGACGGGCACACTGTCCGCGCCCGCCGTCCCGTTGACGATGACGGTGTCGCTGGCGCCGTCGCCGCCGCCTCCGAAGGCGCCGAGGTCGGCGTCGACGCGGGTGACGTCGGTGCCGGCGAGGGAGTTGACGGTGAGCTGGTCGGTGCCGCCGAGGAGGTGCACGGTCACGTGTTCGACCGCGTTCGCGTCCATCACGATGGCGGCTACGTCGCGGTTGAGGCGCAAACGGCCCCCGTTGGCGGACAGGTCGATTTTCTCGTTGGCGTTGGAGCCGTGGAAGTCGAGCGTGTCCGTCCCGGCCTGGCCCTCGACGGTGTCGCTCGAGTCGCCGGGGTTCCACACGAAGGTGTCGTCGCCGTTGCCGAGGAAGGCGGTGTCGATCCCGCGCCCGCCGGTGACGGTGTCGCTGTCGTCGCCGCCGATCAGGATGTCGTTGCCGTCGCCGCCGGTGATCGTGTCCGGCCCGGGACCACCGTCCAGCACCAACGGGGTGAGCGTGGACAGGCCGTTCCCGGCCACGATCGTGTCCGCCCCGCCCAGTGTCTGCACGTCGATCCTGTCGCTCACATCCGAGGCGAGGACGTGGGCGAAGCTGGAGCCGCCGTCCATGGACACATCCACCGTCGAGGGGATGGCGGACAGAACCAGCTGCACGCTGTCCGGGCCCGCCGTCCCGGTCGGGAAGACCGTGTCCGCGTCCGCGCCCCCGTCCACGTTCAAGCTCAGCAGCGCGCTCACCCCACGGAAAAACGAGACGCTGTCGCTGCCCGCCAGTGTGTTCACCTGCAGCGCGTCGTTGGCCGGCTCCGCCCCGGACACGAACACCGACGCAGGCCCCATGTTCGCCTGCACCACCCCGCCCGCAGCCGACACCGTCACGCTGTCGGCGCCGTTCGTCGCGTTCACGACGATGGTGTCGGCGGCGCCGTCCCCGCCGCCTCCGAAGGCGAGGTCGGTGTCGATGCGGTTGACGCTGGTGCCGGCGAGGGAGTTGACGGTGAGGGTGTCGGCGCCGCCGAGTGCGTGCACGGTGACGTGTTCGACGTCGTTTGCGTCCATCACGATGTTGGCCACGTCGCGGGTCATGAGCAGACGGCCGCCGTTGGCGGAGAGGTTGAACTTCTCGGCGATGTTGGCGCCGTGGAAGTCGAGCGTGTCCGTCCCGGCCTGGCCCTCGATGGTGTCGCTCGAGTCGCCGGGGTTCCACACGAAGGTGTCGTCGCCGTTGCCGAGGAAGGCGGTGTCGATCCCGCGCCCGCCGGTGACGGTGTCGCTGTCGTCGCCGCCGATCAGGATGTCGTTGCCGTCGCCGCCGGTGATCGTGTCCGGCCCGGGACCACCGTCCAGTACCAGCGGGGTGAGCCCCGCCAGGCCGTTCCCGGCCAGGATCGTGTCCGCCCCGCCCAGTGTCTGCACGTCGATCCTGTCGCTCACATCCGAGGCGAGGACGTGGGCGAAGGTGGAGCCACCGTCCAGGGACACATCCACGGTCGAGGGAATGGCAGAGAGAACCAGTTGGACGCTGTCCGGGCCGTTCGTGCCCGTGGGGAGGATCGTGTCCGCGTCGGCGCCGCCGTCCACGTTCAGTCTGAGCCGCTGGCTCACCCCGGGGAAGAGCGAGACGCTGTCGCTGCCGGCCAGGGTGTTGACCTGGAGCGTGTCGTGGGCGGGCTCGGTGTTCGACACGAACACCGACGCCGCCCCCGTGTTCGCCTGCACCACCCCGCCCACAGCAGACACCGACACACTGTCCGCGCCCGCTGTCCCGTTCACGGTCACCGTGTCGACGGCGCCGTCGGTGCCGCCGAGGTCGGCGTCGACCCGGTTGACGCCGGTTCCGGCCAGTGAGTTGACCGTGAGGGTGTCCGTGCCCCCGCCAACGTGCACGCTCACGTGCTCGACCGCGGCGGCGTCCATGACAACGCTGCCGACGTCGCGGGTGAGGCGCAGGCGGTTGCCGTTGGCGGACAGATCGATGTTCTCGCTGGCGCTCGATCCGTGGAAGTCGAGCGTGTCCGTTCCGGCCTCGCCTTCGACGGTGTCGCTCTCGTCCCCGGCGTTCCACACGAATGTGTCGTCGCCCTTCCCGAGCAGGGCGACGTCGTTCCCGCGGCCGCCGGTGACCCGGTCGTTCCCGTCCGCGCCGATGAGCGTCTCGGGCCCACGCCCGCCGGTCAGCGTGTCGTTTCCATCCTGGCCGTTGAGCGTCGTCGCTTCCTGGTCGGTGAACGCCCCTTTGGACTCGTCGATCAGCACGCTGTCGTTCCCGGCGCCTGCATTCACGACGATCGTGTTGAAGAGCAGACGGTTCGCGGTGAAGTCGGCGCTCCCGTTGTTGCCGACGTCGAGAATCAGGGTATGGGGGTCGCCGGGCGCCAGGCGGAGCGCGAGCGTGTCGCTCGCCGCGTCGCCGGTCACGGTGAGCGTGTTGCTTCCGATGTGGACGGAGAACGCGGCATTGGCCCTCTCCGTGGCCACTCCGAAGGCAACGGCGACCGCCGCCGCGACCACGACCCAGCGTCTGATCCTCATTCCCGTCCCAACTTCCGAACCCCTCTCCCGTGTCTGAAGAGAGGTCTTATCACACCGTCGGCCGGGATAGGCTCTCGCCGATGGTGCGGATCGTGGTGCCGTTCCGAGGCCCCGGGGCCAAGACGCGGCTCGGGCTCGGGCCAGAGTTCGCGCAGGCGATGCTCGCCGACGTGGTGGCTGCAGCAGGCGCCGTCGGGGAGGTGCGGGTCGCGACGGGAATGGGCGGGCAGGGCGCGGCGGTCGCCTTCGAGCTCGAGCGGCTTCCTCGCGCCCCCGTCCTGATCGTCAATGCCGACCTGCCCTGCGTCACTCCGCGCGACCTGCTGGCACTGCTCGGGTCGGCTCAGCCCGGCGGCATCGCGCTGGTGGAGGCCGCCGATGGGACGACAAACGCGCTCGCGCTCTCCGAACCGGGCCAGTTCGCGGATCTGTACGGACCTGATAGTGCCGCCCGTTTTCGCCGGCGCGCGCACGAGATGGGCGCCGGCTGCGTCATGGCGGCGATTCCGGATCTCGTCGACGACATCGACACGGTGGAGGATCTCGGCCGGGTCGAGTCGCGCCTCGGCCGGCACACGGCAACCGCGCTGGCGTCGCTTCGGGACGTCGCGTGAAGCTCGCTCTGCTCGCCGGCGGCTTCGGCGGCGCCCGCTTCGCTCAGGCGCTGGCGGAAACGGCCGGCCCGGAGAGCCTGACCGTGATCGGGAACGTCGGCGACGACGTGGAGATCCTCGGCCTGCACGTGTCGCCCGACCTGGACTCGGTGCTCTACACACTCGCCGGTGTCTTCGACCTCGAACGGGGCTGGGGACGGTCGGCGGAGACATGGAACGTCCTCGAGACCGTAGCGTCGCTCGGCGGCCCGAACTGGTTTAGGATCGGTGACCGCGATACGGGTTTGCACCTGGTTCGTTCGGAGGCTTTGCGGCGCGGTGAGCCGTTGTCGGCGATCACACAACGGCTCACCGCGGCCTTCGACGTCCGCGCGGCGCTTTTGCCCGCCACCGACGACCGCCTGCGCACTTGGCTGGCGACACCGGCCGGCGAGCTTCCCTTCCAGGAATGGTTCGTCGCACGTGGCCACCGGGACGAGGTGCATGGCGTCCGCTTCGAGGGCGCCGAGGCGGCCGGCCCCGCGCCCGGCGTGCTCGAAGCCCTGGCCGGGGCCGACATGATCCTCCTTGCGCCCAGCAACCCCTACGTCAGCATCGCGCCGATCCTCGCGGTCGCCGAAATCCGGGCCGCGCTCGAGCAGCGCCGCGTCCCCGCCGTCGCCGTCAGCCCCCTGATCGGAGGAAAGACGGTCAAGGGGCCCGCCGACCGGATGCTCGCTCGGCTGGCGGGCGGCACGTCGCCTGCGCACGTCGCTTCCGTCTACGAGGGCCTCATCGACACCCTGGTGGTCGACGAGGCGGATGCGGCCAGCGCCGAATCGCCGGTGCCTGTCGTGGTCACGCGGACGCTGATGGACGGCGCGGACGCCCGCCGCCGCCTGGCCGAGGCGGCGCTCTCGGTGCCGGTCGCGTGAGGGTCGCGATCATCGGCGGGACCGGCGACTTCGGACGGGGGCTGGCGAAGCGGCTGAGGGCAGCGGGGGACGAGGTCGTGATCGGATCCCGCGACGGCGAGCGCGCCAAGGCGGCCGCGCGGGAGCTCGGCGTCTCGGGAGGACCGAACCAGGAAGTCGTACGCGGGGTCGACCTCACCGTCCTCGCAGTAGCCGCCGGCGCGGCCGTGCAGACGGCGAAGTCGCTCGCGCGCGCGATCGCCTCCACGCCGTTGCTCTCGGTCGCAAGCGAGCTGCGCTTCGGCGACGGAACGGTCCGGCCGGGAAGCGAAGGCCCCTCCGTCGCCGAGCAGGTGGCCGCAACCGTCCCCGGCCCGGTCGCGGCCGGGCTCCACTCACTCGCCGCCAGAACGCTCTCCGGCAACCGCGCTCCCGACGAGGACGCCCTCGTCTGCGGCGACGACGAGCGCGCCAAGGAGCTTTCGCTCGAGCTCGCGTCGCGCCTCGTGGCGGGCCGCGCGCTGGACGCCGGGTCGCTCGCGAATGCCCGGGCGCTCGAGGGGCTCACCGCCGTGATCGTCAGCTTGAACCGCCGCTACAAGGGGCACGCCGGTATCCGCATCACCTGGCTCTCGTGAGCGAGTACCGGGTCATCGGCGTCGAGGGGCTCCCGGAGATCGCCGAGGGGGACGACCTCGCGCCGCTGATCGCCGGTGCGGTGGAGCTCGAGGACGGCGACGTCGTCGTCGTCGCCCAGAAGGCCGTGTCGAAGGCGGAGGGGCGCGTTCGCGCGCTCGACGGGATCGAGCCGTCGCGCTATGCCCGCGAGATCTCCGGGGAACGCGATCCGCGCCAGACCGAGGTCATCCTCGGCGAGACCGCGCGCATCGTCCGGCTGCGGCCGCCCCTGCTCATCGCCGAGACGAGCCACGGCTTCGTCTGCGCCTCCGCCGGCGTCGACGCCTCCAACGCACCCGAGGCGGGCACCGTGGTGCTGCTCCCCGAGGACCCTGACGGGTCCGCCGAACGGATCCGCACCCGTCTCCGGGAGCTGACGGGGCGGTCGGTTGCCGTCCTCGTCACCGACTCCTTCGGACGGGCCTGGCGCGAAGGGACGACCGACGTGGCGATCGGCGCCGCCGGGCTGCAGGTGCTCCGCAACCTGCACGGGGAGCGCGATCCGGCGGGCTACGAGCTGCACGCGACGACGATCGCCGTCGCCGACGAGATCGCCGGCGCGGCCGAGCTCGTGATGGGGAAGCTCTCGCGCGTGCCCGTCGCCGTGGTTCGGGGTCTCGATCTGGCAGGCTCGGGGAAGGGAAGAGATCTGGTGATGCCGTCCGATCGAGACCTGTTCCGGTGAGCGACAACAAGGTCCGGCACGAAGACGATCTCAATCGCGAGCTGATCGAGCTCCTGAACGAGCTGCGGGTGGTGCTGCCGGGCGTCCAGGTGCTGTTCGCCTTCCTCCTGGTCGTCCCGTTCTCGAACGGCTGGGACAACGTGACGGAGGTCCAGCGGTACGTCTATTTCGTCGCTTTCCTGTGCGCCGCCGTGTCCTCGGCGTTCCTGATCGCGCCCTCGACCTACCACCGCCTGCGCTGGCGTGAGGGAGACAAGGAGCACATGCTCGTGACCGCCAACCGGCTCGCGATTACGGGCGCTGTCTTCCTCGCCGCCGGGATAACCGCGACGGTCTTCCTGATCACCGACGTGCTGTTCGACAATGCCTGGGCGGCCGTGGTCGCCGCCGTGATCGGCGGGACGCTCGTCTGGCTCTGGTTCGGGCTCGCCCTGATCAGAGACGCTCGAGTACGAGATCGAGCTCGTCGCTCATCTTGATCCCGTACGAGCCGACCACGGGTAACTCCGGCTTGAGCGTCTCGCGCGCATGGTCGACCGCACCTGGCCGGATCGCGCTGATCCGGAAACCGCGCCGCTGGTAGAAGCGGAGGGCGTCGAGGTTGTCGTTGGTCGTCGTCAGCCAGACGAGCTTGTAGCCCTCGTCCCGCGCGGCCGCGATCGCCGCCTCCATCAGGCTCGAGCCGATGCCGGCGCGCTTGGGTTGCGCCTCGATCGAGACGATCTCGCAGCGGTCGCCGTCCCCTCGGTACGAGACGTGGCCGACGATCTCGCCGTCCCGAACGGCGACGAAGCCGCGATGCCGCGCGGGATACATGACCTCGTCGTGGGCGACGACGGACTCCGCGTGCCAGGCCTCGATCACGTGCGCGAGGAGATCGGCCGGGTCGACCTCGCCGGCCGGGCGGATCTCGATCAGGGCGTCGCCCCGGACAGAATCGTCGCGAGCGTCGAGAAGTCGATGTTCCCGCCCGAGACGACGCACACGATCCTTCCCGTGCCCGCGCGGCCGGCGAGCGCAGCGGCCACTCCAAGCGCGCCTGCTCCCTCCGCGATCACGCGCGCCCGCTCCGCGAGCAGGCGGATCGCGCCGGCCGTCTCGTCGAGCGAGGCGGTGAGCGAGCCGTCGACGACCTCGCTGACTCGCGGCCACATCTCGGGAAGCACCATCCGCGCGCCGGCGCCGTCGACGAATGATGGCCTGTACTCGATCTCCTGCGGCTCGCCCGCGGCAAGCGACGCGGCCAGCGGAGCGCCCGTCTCCGGCTCGACCGGGTAGACCTTCGCGTTCGGTGCGAACGCACGCAGCGCGCTCGCGATCCCCGTCGTGAGCCCACCTCCGCCGAACGGGATGAGGACGACGTCGGGGCTCGGCAGGTCCTCGACGATCTCCATCCCGATCGTCCCGTTGCCCGCCATGACCCGCTCGTCGGCCACCGGGTGGATGAAGACGCCTTCGACGCCGTCCATCCCGTAGTTGGTGAGTGCGTCCCACCACTCGTCCAGCGAGACCTTCACGATGCTCCCGCCTAGCCGCTCGATCGCGTCCAGCTTCGTCTGCGGCGCGTGGTCGGGGACGATCACCGTGCACGGGACACCTGCCTCGCGCGCCGCCCATGCCACCCCCTGAGCCATGTTCCCGGCGCTGGCCGTGAGGACCCCGGCGCGGAGGTCGTCCGGCGACGTCTGCCGGATCGCGTTCGTCGCCCCGCGGATCTTGAACGAACCGATCGGCTGCAGGTTCTCGAGCTTGAGGTAGATCTCCGCGTCGGCCTCGGGCGCGTTCAGCCGGAGGAGCGGAGTGCGGACGGCAGCGCCCTCGATCGCGGCCTGGGCTTTGCGGATCTCGGCGGCCGGGATCACAGGGAGACTTCGGTGCCCGCGCCCGTCTCGCGCGCGCGGCGCACCACGTACTCGGCCGCGGCGAGATCCTCGACCGCGAGACCGAGCGAGCGGAAGATCGTCAGCTCCGCGTCGCTCTCCCGGCCCGGCTTCGACCCGATCAGCACCTCTCCGATCTCGGCGCGGATGTGGCCGGGGCCGATCGCGCCTTCCTCCAGCGCCTGCCGGTAGTCGCCGGCCTCGTTCTCGGCCGACTCGCGCCGGTCGACGAAGAGCGCGGCGGCCGCGAGCGTCTCGGGATCGAGCTCTGTCATCTGCGGCGGCCGCCCGCCGACTGCGTTGACGTGCGCGCCCTCTTTCAGCCAGCGGAGCTCGAGGACGGGCGACGTCGCGTTCGTGGCGGTCACGACGACGTCCGCGTCCTGCACCGCCTCCTCCGCCGAGGCGGCCGCCTCCACGCCGAACTCCTCAGCCAGCGCCTGAGCATGCCCGGCCGTCGGGCTGTACAGGACGGTCTGGCCGAAGTCGTGGATCGCACGCATCGAGTCGAGGTGCGAGCGCGCCTGCACGCCCGCCCCGAGGATCGCGAGCTTGCGGGCGCCCGTCCGGGCGAGGAGACGTGTCGCGACCGCTGAGACGGCGGCCGTCCGGATCGCGGTGATCGCGGACGCGTTCATCACCGTCTTCACGACGCCGGTCTCCCCGTCGAACAGCGTCACCGTCCCCTGGTGCGCGTCCAGTCCCCGCTTGGGGTTGTCGGGAAAGACGCACACCGTCTTCAGCGAGTACAGCGGGTCGTCGCCGGCCCGGTGCGCGGGCATGAGCCCGATGAGCGTGGACCCCCCGGCCGGGCTGAAGACGTAGCGGAGCGGCATGTCCACCTCGCCTGCGGCAAGCGCCGTCAAGGCGCGGGCCATGGCCTCGATGCAGCCGTCCATGTCGAGGAGCCGCTCGACCTCTTCCTGGTTGAGCACCAGCATCAGATGGGTGATACCACGATCTCGCGCGTGCGGATGCGCGATCTGGCACGCCTGGGCCGCTCCGGCCCGGCTGCGAGCGGCGGAGCCGCCCTCCGCCGAGCCTGCGCTTCGCCGAGCCAGCCGCTCACCGATGCTGGCAGCATCGGCAAGCGTCCGCCTCGACGCCCCAGACGCACCAGCTCGCGCCCCGCAGTCGACGATCTCATGGCATCACCCATCGGCGAAGAATGACGCGATCTCGTCGCGCTCGCTAGGGGACAGGTCGAGGCCGCGCGCGGCGAGGGCGGGCTGGAGGTGCTCCGGGCGGCGCGGCCCTACGACCGCCGCCGAGACGGCGGGGTGCGAGATCACCCAGCCGAGCGCGAGCGTCGCCGGATCGCCGCGCTCTCTGAGGCGCTCGATCCCTCCGTGGACGTGCTCGACGTCGAGATGTGCGTACGGGCCTGGCCGGAGCGTCATCCGCGAGCCCTCGGGATGTGCCTCGCCCGGCCGGTACTTTCCTGTGAGCCAGCCGCCCGCGAGGGGACTGAAACCCTGGTAGTCGAGCCCGTGCTCGGCACAGAGCGGCAGGACATCCTCCTCGTCGCCGCGCTCCAGGAGGGAGTACGAGTTCTGGACGAGCGAGGGCCGGCCCACTGCGAGGGCCTCCTCGAGCTGCGCCGCGTCGAAGTTCGAGACGCCGTACGCGCCGATCGCGCCCTCCTCGACGAGCCGCTCGTACGCGCCGACGGACTCGGCGTACGGCGTCTCCGGATCGAACTCGTGCGCGAGATAGACGTCCACGCGGTCGACGCCGAGCCGCTCGAGGCTCGTCTCGATCTGGCGAAGGATGCGGTCGGGAGCGAGGCCGTGGTCTTCACCCGCCTCGATCGGGTTGTAGGTCTTCGTCGTCAGCCGCGGGCGGTTGCCGGTCGCGCGGATCCACTTGCCGATCGCCGTCTCGCTGCGGCCGCCGCCGTAGGCGTCCGCCGTGTCGAACCAGCGGATGCCTTCATCCCAGGCCGCGTCCATGATCGCGAAGGCCTCGTCCTCAGACTCGCCGTGTCCGAACAGCTCGGGCGCCGAGCCGATCCCGCCGAAGTTCCCGCAGCCGAGGACGATCCGCGTCATGCGGCGAGTCTAAGGTGGTGCCGTGGAGGACTCGATCTACCTCGGCGACAACCTGGACGTCCTCCCGGGCCTCGCGGACGGCTCTTTCCAGCTCGTCTACACCGATCCGCCGTTCAACACAGGCCGCCGCCAGACGCGCAGGACGCTCGAGGCCGTGGCGGATGATGACGGCGACCGCACCGGCTTCAAGGGCCGCCGCTACGCGACGCGCCTCCTCCAGGAGAGCTCATACCGCGACTCGTTCGACGACTACCTCGGCTTTCTCGAACCGCGCCTGCGCGAGCTCCGCCGCGTACTACACGAGACGGGGACGCTCTACCTCCATCTCGACTATCGCGAGGCGCACTACGTCAAGCTCCTCTGCGACGAGATCTTCGGCCGCGAGCAATTCCTCAACGAGATCATCTGGGCCTACGACTACGGCGCGCGCGCCAAGCGCCGCTGGCCGGCCAAGCACGACACGATCCTCGTGTACGTCAAGGACACGGACGGCTACTACTTCGACTCGGAGGCCGTCGACCGCGAGCCGTACATGGCCCCGGGCCTCGTCACCGCGGAGAAGGCGGCCAGAGGGAAGTTGCCGACCGACGTCTTCTGGCACACGATCGTTTCTCCAACCGGAAAGGAGAAGACTGGCTACCCGACGCAAAAACCTGTCGGGATCCTTCGCCGCTTCGTCCAGGCCTCTTCAAGAGAGGGCGACTGGTGCCTCGACCCGTTCGCGGGCAGCGGGACGCTGGGCGCCGCCGCGGCCGAGCTGGGGCGGCGGTACGTCCTGATCGACTCCAATCCCGAGTCGGTGCGAGTAATGCAGGAGCGGCTCGCCGCCTGATGGACGTTCGCTTCTGCGACGAGCAGGAGTGGGGGATCGGCTGGATCGCGGCCGAGCCCGCCTTCATGCAGCGCTGCTCGCACGCGCTGGTCCTCGACGGGAAGGTCTGGCTCATCGATGCGGTCGAGGGGGACGGAGTGGAGGAGCGAATCCGCGCGCTCGGGGAGCCCGCCGGCGTCGTTCAGCTGCTCGACCGCCACCGGCGCGACTGCGCGACGCTCGCGAAGACCTTCGGCGTCCCGCTGCACGTGACCCCCTTTCAGCTCGTCCCAGGCACACCTTTCCAGCCGCTCCGCATCGTGCGCACGCGGCTGTGGACGGAGATTGCGCTCTGGTGGCCGCAGCGGCGCGTCCTCGTCTGCGGCGACGCGCTCGGAACGGCCCCGTACTACCTCGCGCCGGGCGACCGCCTCGGCGTCCATGCGTTCCTGCGGTTCCTGCCGCCTCAGCGGCTCGGCGGCCTCGAGCCGAGACACATCCTCGTCGGCCACGGGGAGGGGATCCACGAGCAGGCGGGCGACGCGCTGGACGAGGCGCTCGCGACCTCCAGCCGCCGCATCCCCAAGTGGCTCGCCGCCCGGGGTTGGCGGGCCGTCAGGCGCCGAGCTTCCTGAGGAGGGCGTCCGTTGGCACCCAGTACGCCCTTCGGGCGCCTGGCGAGCTGCCCATCGGTCCCGCGTGGTCAGCGAGGAAGGACGCGGTCGAGCGCGCGAAGTGCACCTGTATCTGCGAGCCCGGAAAGCCGGATAGCCTCAGGCGGCGAAGGAGAGCCCGCGCGCCCGTCGCGCCGAGGCTGTCCTTGTCGCTCACGATCAGCGACAGGACGGTGTCATGCCGGAGCGGGCGGATGTCGACCAGTTGCGCCTGGTCACCGGCTGCCACGGTGTTGACGGCCTCGACTGCCCGCGGTACCGGGACTCCCTCCTCACCGGCGACCGCGGCGTACTCGACGGCGAGCCCCCCGCCACGCGAGTACCCGAGGGCGATGACAGGAAGGCCGGGCTCGTCGAGGCGCTCTGAGGCCGTTCTGACGCCGGCCACGGCGGGCCCGATCACCGCGGTGGCGTAGCTCTGCTCGTAGCGGGGGTAGATGACGGCGTTCCCCTCCGCCACCAGATGGTCGATCCACGGGCGATGGTCGGCCGGGGTTGTCTCTTCCGGCCCTCCCTGACCGTGGAAGAAGATGACGAGCCGTTTCGGCTTCCCCGCGGGGCGGAAGAGCCAGGCTCCGGCGGCCGGGTCAGCGCCTTCGACCAGCGGCCCCGTGACCGTCGCGCGCTTGGGATAGGAACGGCCGCCGCAGCCCGCTACGACGAGAAGTGCGACGAGCGCGACCGGGACCCATGACGCTTTCACTCGGGCGCGGGCCGTCAGGCGTCGAGCTTCTTAAGGAGCGCGTCCGTGGGGTCCCAGTACGCGTGCTTCGCGTTCGGGGAGAGCTCGAGCGGGGCGAGATGGTCCGCCTTGAACGAGCCGTGCGAGCGCGCGAAGTTCAGCTCGATGTTCGTGCCGGGGAAGCCGGACGCTTTCAGGCGCTTCAGGAGGCCGCCGGCGCCGACCGTTCCGAGCTGGTCCTGGTCGCTGACGAGGAGCGCGACCGTGGTCGAGTGCTTGAGCGGCCGCAGATCGGTGGGGTGCGTCTGCTCGCCGAATGAGACGGTGTTGATGCTCTCGACGATGTCAGGAACGGGGACGCCCTTGCCGGCGGAGGCCGCCGCGTACTCGACCGCGAGCGCGCCTCCGCGCGAGTAGCCGAGCGCGAGCACCGGCAGCTTCGGGTTTCCCAGCCTCTTGTTCGCCGTCTTCACGCCGGCGATTGCGGGGCCGAGCACGCCGGAGGCGTAGTCCTGCTCGTAGCGCGGATAGATGACCACGGCGCCGCCCTTGACCATGTGGTCGATCCAGGCGCGGTGATTCGCCGGAGTCGCCTCCTCGGCTCCGCCCTGGCCGTGGAAGAAGATCACCATTCGCTTCGGCGTCCCGGCAGGTTGGAAGAGCCAGACGGCCTTCGCAGGGTCGGAGCCTTCGACGATGGGCCCTTCGACGGTCGCGCGGGCAGGCTTGGAGGGACCGCCCCCGCCGCAGCCGGCGAGCCCGAGGAGGAGGACGATTGCGACCGGGATCCAGGTCGCCTTCATTACGAGCTAGGACGCGCCGCGCGAGCGCCGGTTAGCGCGAACGCCGCTTGGCCCGCTCGAGCCGGCGCCGCTCGGCGCGGTTCGTCGGCCCGGGCCCCTGCTCGCCGGCGGCCTCGATATAGGCCTTCCGCTCGGCCGAGGTGAGCTTGCTCATCGCCCGCTGCGCGGCGAGCGGGTCGCTCATCGCTCCCGACCGCTCGATCTTCGAGACCGCGCTCGCCAGCTCGGGGTTCTGCTTCTCGAGGGCGGCACGCGAGGCGCGTTGCATCCATCGCTCCATGAACGGGATCCTCTGGAGCTGCATGAGGAGCGGCTTCAGGTACTTCCCGCCCCGCCAGCGGCCGAGCAGGACGATCACGCCGAACAGCAGCAGGATCCCGCCGAGGATGAAGACGGGCAGGAGAAAGAGAATGTCGAAGGCGAGCACCATGGCCGCCTGATCGTACCGAGGACTAGACGGTTGATTCCACGATCTCGCGCGTGCGGCTGCGCGATCTGGCGCGCCTGGGCCGCTCCGGCCCGGTTACGGCCGGCGGAGCCGGCCTCCACCGTGCCTGCGCTTCGCCGCGTCGGCCGCTCACCGATGCTCCCGGCATCGGCAAGCGTCCGCCGCGGCGCCCCAGACGCACCAGCTCGCGCCCCGGAGCAAGCGATCTCATGGAATCAACCGTCTAAGCCGCCACCGCGACGCGCGGCATGGCCGCCGTGACGAGCCCGTCGAGCACGTCGGCGAGCTGCTCGAGGGCCTCCTCGTCCACCAGCCGTCCTTCGTCGTCGAAGCGCTCCGGCGCGTGCCCGAGCGCGACGTCGCCCTCGATCACGCGAGCCCCGATCGTCGACAGCACCTTGCGCAGCTCGGCTTGGGCCCACACGGCCCCGAACGCTCCGGTGCTTGCCCCGACGACCGCGGCCGGCTTGAACCGGAGCACATTCGTCGCGAACGGTCGCGACGCCCAGTCCAGCGCGTTCTTCAGCTGGCCCGGCACTGACCCGTTGTACTCGGGCGTGGCGACGAGGACGGCGTCGGCCGAGGCGATCGCCTCGCGCAGCGCCGCCACCGGAGGGGGAGCCGCGTGGCCGTCGTCGTCCTCGTCATAGGGCGGCACCGCCTTCAGTCCGTCCCAGATCTCGAGCTCCACGTCCTCGGGCAGCAGTTCGGCCGCCGCGAGGAGCAGCCTTCGGTTCCAGGAGTCCTTCCTGAGGCTGCCGGCGATGCCGAGCACACGCATTGGTTCAGCTCCTCACCAGGTACAGCTCCGCGGTCAGCGCGACGTCGTTCGCCAGCGCCGGCTCGCCGCCCGGGAGCGGGTTGTTCCAGTTGATCCCGAAAGCGGTGCGGTCGACGGTGCCGTCGAGGCGGAGCGAGAAGCGCGTGCCGCCGTATGGATCCTCCGCGGGCTCGCCGACGGTGCCGGTGAGGACGACCGGCAGCGTCGCGCCGCGGATCGTCAGGTCGCCGGTGACCGAGACCTCGTCACCGGAGCGCTCGATCTTCGTCGAGCGGAAGGTGATCTCCGGCGCCAGCTCGGCGTCGAAGAAGTCGGGCGACTGGAGGTGGCCGGCGAGGTTCTCGTCCTGGACGCGGACGCCGCTGACCGGCGCCGAGCCCTCGATCGTGGCCGTTCCGTCCTCGGCGACTGTCAGGCTCGCCCCGAATGGAGAGAACGTGCCGCGGAAGGTGCCGCCCATGTAGTCGACCGCGAACCCGACCTGGGAGTGCGTCGCATCGACGTTCCAGGTGCCGGTCGGTAGGGTGGTCTTGGAGTCCAAAATCGTGTTCACTGGTGTCCTCCTGGTAGCCGGTATACTTGAGTGCGCAAGCAAATATAGCTGAAGAAGATTGACTAGTCAAATATTGACACCGAAACAACTCGGCCCTGCAGTGGAGGCGTTCGTGGGGCTCGTGCGCGCGCACGCATCGGCGACACGCGGTCTGAGCGCCGATCTCCTGGAGGACCACGGCCTGACGCTCAACGACTACGAATGCCTGCTCCGCCTGTCGCACGCGGAGGGCGGGCAGCTACGGCGCGTCGATCTCTCACGTGAGCTCCTGCTCACCCCCTCGGGGATCACGCGCCTGCTCGAGGGTCTCGAGTGCGCCGGCTACGTGGAGCGGAGGCACTGCGCCGCGGACGCGCGCGTTGCCTACGCCGTCCTGACCCCGGCGGGCCGGGAGAAGCTGAAGCACGCGCGACGCTCGCACGTCGCCTCCGTCCGCGAGCACTTCGGGGCACGGCTCAGCGACGAGGAGCTCACGACGCTCGCCGAGCTGCTACAGCGTCTGGAGAGCGGCAACGAACCAGAGGGCGCATGCACGACCGAGTGACCGAGCCCGACCCCAGGCGCTGGAAAGCCCTGGCGGTTCTCAGCGTCGCCTACCTGATGGTGGTGCTGGACATCGCGATCGTGAACGTCGCGCTCCAGTCGATCAACAAGGACCTGAATTTCTCGTCCACCGAGAACCTGCAGTGGATCGTCAGCGGCTACGCGCTTACATTCGGCGGGTTTCTCCTGCTCGGCGGACGGATCGGCGACGTGCTGGGCCGCCGGCGCGTGTTCATGATCGGCCTCGCGCTCTTCTCGGCCACCTCGCTCCTCGCCGGCCTTTCCACCTCTTCGGCGATGCTGATCGGCGCGCGCGTCGCCCAGGGCGCGGCCGGTGCGATCCTGTCCCCGTCGGTCTTCTCGATCACGAGTGTCACATTCGCAGAGGGCTCGGAGCGGAACAAGGCGCTCGGCGTCCTCGGCGCGATCTCCGGCGCGGGCGCGGCCATCGGCGTCATCCTCGGCGGCGTGCTGACCACCTACCTCACCTGGCGGTGGATCTTCTTCGTCAACGTTCCGATCGGATTGGGCACCCTCTTCTTCGTTCCCCGCCTCGTGCGGGAGAGCCGCGCCGAGGGGATGGCGCGAAAGTTCGACTCCATCGGCGCGGTCCTCGTGACCGGCGGACTGATGCTCTTCGTCTACGCGCTCACGCGCACGAACCAGGTGGGCTGGAGCTCCGCGGAGACGATCCTGGAGTTCATCGGCTCGGCGCTGCTGATCGGGGGATTCGTCGTATGGGAGTCGAGATCGCAACACGCGCTGGTGCCGCTCCGCATCTTCAAGCGGCGGACGCTGACCGGCGCGAACATCATCGGCCTCATGCTCGGGACGATGGTCTTCGGGATGTTCTTCCTGCTATCGCTGTACATGCAGCAAGTCCTCGGGTTCACTCCTCTCAAGACCGGGATCGGCTACCTCGCCGTCGCCCTCACGGCCGTCGTCTCGTCAGGCGTGGCGCAGGCGGTCGTCACCAAGACCGGGGTCAAACCGGCGCTGCTGGGTGGTCTGGCGCTCGTCGGCGGCGGCCTCGTCCTCTTCACGCAGATCTCGGCGACCGGCTCGTACCTCACCGATCTCTTCCCCGGATTCATCATCCTGGGCACCGGGCTCGGCTTCACGTTCGTCCCGATCTCGATCGCCGCACTGGCCGGAGTGACCGGACGTGACGCCGGCCTTGCTTCGGGACTGATCAACACATCCCAGCAGATCGGCGGCGCGCTCGGCCTCGCGATCCTGACTACGGTCGCGACCTCGCACATCAGCAAGCTCGCGCCCAATGGAAACCCGACCCCGGCCGACTTGACCTCCGGCTACGCGTTGGCGTTCTGGGTGGCGGCAGGCGTCGCGGTTGCGGCGATCGCGGTGACGCTCCTGATCGTGCGGAAGGAGGATCTCGAGCTGGCTGCGGCCGAGGCCGCGGCCGGTGCCGTCGGCTAGGCGGCGCGCCGCTCCCACTCCAGCGGATCGGGCGAGCCGATGTCGGCTCCGAGGTTGCGCAGCGCCCCCGCGATCACCAGGCGGCGGTGCGCCGACCAGGTGAGCACGTGCGCGACCATCCCGCCGAAGGTGAACGTCTGCGGGGGGTCGCACAGCGCGTCGACGAACGCCGTATCCCACACGTTGCGGTCGCGGATCCCGCGGACTGCTGCCGCGAACTCCTCGCCGGCCTGCTCGTGCCGCTCCCGCAGCTCCTCGAGCGAGGTTCCGCCCCGCTCGGGCTGGTCGCGCCCGGCAAGGGACGCCGTCCAGATCTCTTTCGAATAGACGAGGCGGTCGAACATCGAGCGAAGCGTCGGGTCGCCGTCCTCGAACCAGGCGTGCTGCGGCTCGGTCGGGGTCGGGACCGGCCGGTCGAGCGCTTCCTGTGGAAGCTCGCTCGCGGCGTCGAGCAGCCGGTTCGCGAGCCAGAGGTCGTGCTCGATCATGCGGTCGGTGAGGTCCATGGGGTCGCTCCTTTCGGTTCCGGCGGGAATGAGGAGCCCGCCGGGCGGATGGAAGTGGACGCCGTTCGGCGCAGCCAGGCGGAAATCGCCGCTGAAGCAGCTCGGCGAGACCTCGAACGCGCGCCGGAATGCCCGCGCGAAGGCCTCGCCCGAGGAGTAGCCGGCGCCGAGCGCCGCCTCGAGCACCGGTGCACCGCGGTCGAGCGTGTAGGCGGCTCGCTCCAGCAGGAGCCGCCGGCGGAGCCTTCCGGGCGCTTCACCCAGGCCGGCTGCGACCAGACGGTCGAAATGGAACCGGCTCAGGTACGCGCGCCCTGCGAGCTCGTCGCCCCGCCCTGGCTCTTGCAGGCTGTCCACGAGCACGTCGATGAGCGTGCGTAGCTGGTCGCGGTTCGCGGTGGTCGCCATGTCCAGATGGTTGCTCGGTAAGCGTGTTTTCGCCTGATCGTTCTTGCTGAGCTTCTTACCTAAATCAGAGGAAGCGCGATATTCGCGCCGGATGATTTATGGCAAACTTCACAAACTGTGGCACGGCGCAAGCGGGGTCTGCTGTTCGCTTCCCTCCTGGCTCTCCTCGTGGGAGTGGCGACGCTCGCGCTTCCGACTGCTTCCGCCCGTGTGTCCAACCCGACTCGCGCGGCGGTGGACGCCGATCAAGACGGTGTCGACGACTCGACCGACAACTGCCTCCGCGTCTACAACCCGGATCAGCGCGACGTCGATGCGGACGGTGCAGGAAACCGCTGCGATGCCACCCCGTTCGCGTCGTCGTTCTCCGAGGTGATCTTCTACCCACGCAACGCCAACGGCGTGTTCGGGGCGATCCCGGATCCCGGTTGGTGTTTCCACTACATCTGGTCGGACAACGTCACCGTCGATCCCCACTCGGGCGACGCTTGCGCTCGGAATTGGTACTTCTTCACCTTCACCGAGTTCTCGGGCGAGCCGATCCCCGACCAGACTTACACGATCACGATCACGCAAACGTCGGCCCCTCCGAACTGCACGGGTGGGCTCGGCGCCCCCTACACCTTTATCTTCGGACCGGGGAGGTACACGCCCATCGACCTGTTCTTCACGTGCACGGCGCCTCCGCCTCCGCCCCCACCCCCGCCGCCACCCCCGCCGCCGCCTCCGCCGCCTCCACCACCGCCTCCGCCGCCACCCCCGCCATCTCCGCCCCCCTCGCCCGTTGAGGTCCAGCACCCCGCCGTCGAGCCGCCTGCCGATCCGCCGCCGGTGCAGACGAACCTGCTCGCGAGCGTCCAGGGGAACGGCAGCATCGTCACGGTCTCGACGAAGCGCGGCCTGAGCGGCGAGCCCGCGCGGCAGCCGATCAGGTGCGGTGTCAAGGGCACCGCCTGCCTCTCCGAGATCCCGCCGGGAGGCACGCTCGAGATGAAGGCGATTCCCGCCCCGGGCTACAAGTTCGCGGGCTGGAGGTCCGGTTGCACGGGCCAGAAACCGGTCTGCACGTTCACCGCCGGGCCGTCGCTCGCCGCACCTCCGGTCTCTGCCGCGTTCGTGCCGCTGCGGCCCAACAAGTCGCTCGTCGTGCGGCTGCGGCCGCCCTCGATCAAAGCCGCTTTCAAGGCAAGCGTCGGCAAGGGGACGCTGCGCGTCGAGGGAAGCATCTCGCAGCGGGCCCGGCTCCGTATCCAACTGCGCCGCCCGGGAGGGGGGCCCCTCCTGACTCGAAACGTCAAGGCGCTCGGCTCGTTCCGGCTGAAGTCGCTCCTGCGGAAGGGCAAGCTCGCAAAGGGCGCCCAGCTGTTCCCCGGCGCGTTCGTCCTCTCGCTCACCGGCCGGGTGGGCACCACGCCTGTCCCGCTGCAGATACGGACGGTGTTCCTCAGATCGCCGCTCGAGGGTGTCGTCCGCAGCGCCTACCCGGCGACGCTCGAGGACGGCGTGAAGGTCAATCCGATTCCGCGCGGCTCGAGGCAGCTATGGGCGGTCTTCCGCTTCGCGAGCCAGCCCACAATCGCTCCGATCACGGCGAGCTGGTACGACCTGAACGGGAAGTTCGTCGGGGCGATCAAAAAGACGAACCGCCCGGTGATCTCGACCGGCCTCGGAAGCGCGACCAGCGGCCCGATTCCCTCCGGCACGTACAAGGTCGTGCTCAGGGCGGGCAAGAAGACCATCAAGACCGTTCGCATCCGCGTCGCCTGAGCCGCACGACTAGCGGAGGCGCCGGAACCCGCCCTCCGAGTTGATCGTTTGGCCGGTAATCCAGCGTCCGTCGTCGCTGCAGAGCCAGGCGATCAGGCGCGCGGCGTCGTCGGGCTCGCCCCAGCGGCCGAAGGGCATGGGCCCGCTCGGGTCCCAGTCCGCCAAGCCCCAGCCCGTGTCCGTCGGGCCGGGGTTGACCGTGTTCACGCTGATGCCGCGCTCGGCGAGCTCGTCCGCCAGCGTCGCGGTCGCCTGCTGGAGCGCGCCCTTCGAGACGGCGTAGGCGACCTCGCGCGCCATCGGGCCGAGGTGCTGGCCGGAGGTCATGAGGATGACGCGGCCACCGTGGCGGGAATCGTCGTGGCGGTCGGCGAACTCCTTGACGAGAAGGAGCGTCGCCCGGACGTTCTCGTGCAGGAAGTCGTCCACATGGTCGGCGGTGAGGTCTCCGAGCCGGCCGTGTCCGCTGCGCGCGTGGTTGGCGACGAGAATGTCGAGCGGGCCGAGGGCGTCCTGTGCGGCTTGCACGACGCGGGCGGGCGCCGCCGGATCGGCGAAATCGGCTTCCACGAACGGAACGCCGAGCTCGTGCGCGACGGCCTCCGTGCCACCCGGCTCGCCGCCCCACGGCTTGGCGTCGTCGTGCACCGACCAGCCCTGGACGAACACGGCGTGACCGTCCTCGAGCAGGCGCCGCGTGATCGCGTACCCGATCCCGATCCGGCGGCTGACGCCCGTGACGAGGGCGTTCCTCACTATGGGCGCGCCTCGAAGAGGACGTGCGGCCGGTAGTGGGCCTCGATCGTCTCCAGCCTCGTCATTCCGATCCGCTCGGCCACGCGCTGCGAGGCCACGTTTTCTTCGTCCGCGAGCGCGATGATTCTCGGGGCGCCGAGCAGGGCGAGCCCGAGGGTGAGGCACGCTTCGGCAGCTTCCGTCGCATAGCCGCGACCCCAGTACGCGCGAGCGAGCGTGTAGCCGAGCTCGATGTCGCGCGTCGGCTCGAAGATTCCGAACCCGACGTCGCCGAACACACGTCCGCTCTCTCGCTCGGCGACCGCCCACGAGCTGAAACCGCGTCGCGAGGAGGCGCGCCTGTAGGTTTCTAGCCTTGCCCTCACCGTGGCCTGTCCGCGAAAGTGGCCTCCGGGAATGAATCGCATGACCTCGGGATCCCCGTAGACGGCCAGCATCGCCTCGGCGTCGCCATCAGGGTCGAAGGCGCGAATGGTCAGCCGCTCTGTCTCGATCGGCAGCGGAATCGGCACCGGTTCTAGCCGGTCGAGAACTCGTCCAGCGGGCTCTTGTGCTTGGGCTGGTACAGGCCGATCTCGCCGCCGCCCGGAATCTTCATGGCCGTGATCAGGCCGTAGCCGGCCTCTGTGACGGGCACTGTGAGCTCCGCGCCCTTGGCCTCGAGCTCGAGCATGGTCGCCTCGATGTCGTGGCACATGAGCGAGAGCGCGTGGGTGCCGCTCGGCCGCCCCTCGTCGGCGGGATGGACGCCAAGCTCGGCGGGCGGGAGCGCGAAGATCAGCCAGCCGTCGCCGGCGTCGACGTTCTCCCAGCCGAGGACGTCGCGGAGGAATGCGCGTGTGGCCTCGGCGTCGTCGGCGTAGATGAGGATGTGCGCGCCCGCGATCATTCGGGAGGTGCGAGCACCTGCTTGGCGAGCTCCACGTCTTTCGCCGGAACGAGGATCTCTTGCGGAGCCGACGCCGACCAGCCGTCGAAGGCGCCTGCGCCGAAGTTCGTGATGCGGCGGTCGCATTCGATCCCGGCGCTCTCCAGCAACGCGCACAGGGTCACGGCGTCTGCCTCGTTGAGCGCCGTCTCGACTACTACGAAGTCGTTCATCAGCGAAGTATGCGCAAATCGAGCCCGAGCAGGGAAGAGCTCGCGTCGAGCTCCTCCTGGAGCACTGTCCACCCGCGTGTTAGGTAAAGGCGGCGTGCGGGTACCTCGGCGCGCCAGGTGGAGAGGAGGGCGCGGGCGTGCGGGAGGCCGGCGAGGAGCGCGTCGTGCAGCGCACTGCCGAGCCCGCGGCCCTGCTGGTCAGGATCGACGGCGAGCTCGACGAGTTCGAAGTGACCGCCTAGCCATTCGTCGGCCAGCTCCTCCGGCACGCGTTCGGCCACGTAGTCCGTCCACCACTGCCCGCGGCGGCCGGTATAGCCGTACGCGAAGCCGACGACCCGGTCGTCTTCGCGGGCGGCGACGCATCGGAAACCCTCACGTTGCGCGTGGTTCGGGACCTGCTCGTCGCCGAAGCGCGCGACGCTCGCTTCGTCCTCGTCGTACGGGGGCGCGGTGAAGGCCGCCCTGTAGACCTCGACCAGCTCGGGGAGGCGCGCGACCGCCTGCGGGCCGGAAAGCTCCTCGATCAACCGAAGTCGATCACGCTGCGGATGCCGTCCTGGGCCTCCATCAGCTCGAAGCCTTTGTTCACCTCGTCCAGCGTGAGCTTGTGCGAGACGAACGGATCGACGTCGATGTCGCCGGCGAGGTAGCGCTCGATCAGCTGCGGAACCTGGTCTCGACCCTTGACGCCGCCGAACGACGAGCCGGCGACGCGACGGCCGGTGATCAGGAAACGCGGGACGATGTCGAGCGTCTCGCCCTTGCCGGCGACGCCGCACATGGTGGCGAGCCCCCAACCCATGCGTGCGGCCTCGACGGCCTGGCGCATGACGTTCACGTTCCCGGTTGCCTCGAATGTGTAGTCGGCTCCGAAGCCGTCGGTCATGTCGAGGATCTGCTGGACGGCGTCGGGCCCGCCGATGACGGTGTCGGTCGCGCCCTGGCCCTTCGCGAGACCGAGCCTGCCCTCCGAGCGGTCGACGGCGACGATCCGCTCCGCCCCCTGGAGCCGGCAGCCGGCGACCGCGCCGAGCCCAACCATTCCCGCTCCGAAGACCACGCAGGTTGAGCCGGGCTGCACCGTGGCCGTGTTCATCGCCGCGCCGAGCCCGGTCGAGAGGCCGCAGGCGAAGAGCGCAGCGCGGTCGAGCGGCGCCTCGGGGTTGACCTTCGCGAGCGCGATCTCGGGCATGACCGTGTATTCCGAGAAGGTGGACGTCCCCATGAAGTGGCGCACGGGCTCGCCGTCCCGCGAGAAGCGGGTCGTGCCGTCCGGCAGGTAGCCCTGGCCCTGCTGCTCGCGGATGGCGAGGCAGAGGTTCGTGCGCGGGTCGAGGCAGTGGATGCACTCGCGACACTGCGGCGAGAAGAGGGTGACGACGTGGTCGCCTTCCTTGACGTCCTGCACGCTCGGCCCGACGCGCTCGACGACGCCCGCGCCCTCGTGGCCGAGCACGGCAGGCTTGTATCCGGAGGGATCGGCGCCGGAGAGGGTGAAGAGATCGGTGTGGCAGACGCCGCAGGCAACGATCCGGACCAGCACCTCGCCGTCCCTTGGCTCGGCCAGGTTGAGCTCCTGCACCTCGAGCGGCTGCCCGAACTCCTCCAGGACGGCGGCGCGCGTCTTCACAGGCCGATCGTAGTTCCGATCAAGCTGCGGCGACGAATCGTTGGAATCGCTCCGCGAGACGCTCGCGGTTTGGACGGCTTTCGGCCGCCCGCGGAAGCACGATCGTCGTCCCCTCCGCTCCCTTCAAGATCTCGAGCATCGGCCCGTCCTCGTCGTACAGAAGCCTCGGCGCGATGTGTACGCGGAAGTCATCATCGATGCCGACGAGGTCGTGATCGAAAGCGCGGTGATGGATGGTGCAGAGGCTGAGACCGTTGGAGACAGCGGCTTCGCCCTGCGGCTCGGGGTCAGGGACGATGTGAGCGGCATCGAGGAGCCGGATTTCCTTCAGCCGGCACACCGCGCACTGTCTGCGATACGCGGGCAGCACTCGCCCGCGGAATCGCGCCTGGTGAAGTCTGATGCGCGTCTCGCGGACGGCGTAGCGCTTTGCAATGCGATCCGCGATGGGTGCAGCCTCGGGCTCGTCTACTGCGCCGATGAAGGCCCCCGGCCCAAGAAGCACACAGCGCGCGCCGGGATCGTCCTCTGCGGCGAAGACGGGATACTCGGCGCGGTAGACGCCCGGCTGGACGGCCACGAAGTAGACGAGTGGCACCTGGAGGGCCCAGGCGGCCCGCAGGGCTCGGTTGTCAGCCTGCTCCGCCGAACCCGCCCTGTACGCGTAGATGAATCCTTCCGGCACGACCTCGTCGTCGTACGGCGAGTTGAAGGACGTCATCACCGACAGCGCCGCCGGGCCGCGCTGATGTCTCGACCGGTGAATGCCCTTCTGCGCATTCAGGTACTTCACGGCCGCGCCGCGGAACGGAAACCCCGGGGCGAGCGCGGCAAGCGGTAGCTCCGGCCCGTGCGCCGCTTCGAGGAGGCGAAGGTGCGCGAAGCAGGCGTAGCGAAGAGCCTCGTCGCGCTCAGGAGCAGCCACGACGCGATCCTACGACCGCGCCGTGGCTGCGATCAAGGTGTCAGCTGCAACCGGTGTTAGTCCCGCAGTCCCTGCACGTGTAACAGGAACCGGTGCGAATCATCCGGCCGCCGCACTTGGAGCACTCGACCGCGTCCTCCCAGGCGTTGAACAGCGCGGTCTGGCCCGGAGGAGCTGCGTCCGCCGGCCCTGCCGGAGCCTCGGCCTCAGCAGTCCCGCCGTTCGCATACCCCTGCGCCAAGCGCGCCCGCACCTCTGGCGACAGGATCCCGATCTCCTCCTGCTGGTCGACGGTCAGGAACTTCTTCCCCATCCAGCGGAAGATGTAGTCGACGATCGACTTCGCGGTGCGGATGTCCGCGTCGTTCGTCAGCCCGGCCGGCTCGAAGCGCATGTGCGCGAACTTGGAGACGTACACCTCGAGCGGCACGCCGTACTGCAGGCCCAGCGAGACCGAGATCATCAGCGAGTTCACGAGGCCCTGGAGGGTCGTCCCGACCTTCGCCACGTCGCAGAAGATGTCGCCGGGCGTCCCGTCCTCGTACAGCCCCACGTGGAGGTAGCCCTCGTAGTCGCCGACCTGGAACTTGCGGCCGACCTCGGTGCGGTCCTCCGGTAGCCGGCGCCGGAGGGTGAGCGGGATCGGTGGGACGGCGGCGGCCGCCGCCGCTTCCTTGTCCTTTCCGGACAAGGGCTGCGCCACCTTGCAGTTGTCCCGGTAGATCGCGATCGCCTTGACGCCGAGGCGCCACGCGTCCTTGAGCACCTCGGCAACGTCGTCCACCGTCACCGTCTCGGGCAGGTTGACCGTCTTCGAGATCGCGCCCGAGATGAAGGGCTGGACGGCGCCCATCATCTTCACGTGGCCCATGTAGTGGATGGCCCGCTCGCCGATCGCGCAGTCGAACACCGGGTAGTGCTCGGCCTTCACGTAGGGCGCGCCGATCATCGTGTTCCGCTCGTCCACGAACGCGACGATTTCGCTGCCCTCCGCCGGGGAGTACCCCAGCTTTTCCAGCGCCATCGGCACGGTCTTGTTCACGATCGTGATCTCGCCGCCGCCGACGAGCTTCTTCGACTTCACCAGGGAGAAGTCGGGTTCGACGCCGGTCGTGTCGCAATCCATCATGAAGCTGATGGTGTTGTGGCTGACGAAGCCGTTGGCGACGTAGGTGACGTTGTCGGGAACCGAGATGTCGTAGGTCGGCTGGTCGTCGAGCGTCTCGACGGTTGCGACTGTGTCGTAGTAGAAGCCGAGCAGGTGCTCGAGTTCCTCGCTCTCGGTTCGCTCGAGCAGCGCGGACGCTGAGCGGCGCGAGAGGTCTCCGCGCCTGGACAGCGACATGAGCATCGTCCTGCGCAGCGCGTCGTTCTCGGGAGCGAGCTCGTCCACGAGCGTGCGGCTCACCGGAATGTGGTCGTGCCGCGAAGCCTGCTGGTGGTCTCCGTTCCAGAGCGTCGCTGCCTTCCGCGCGGAGATGAAATCGATCTCCTCGAGATAGCGGTCAGCGGACGCCACGTTGAGCAGGCGCAGCACATAGCGGTCATTCGAGCCCCAGTTCGAGCCGGCGCCGTCGACCTTGCGCGTCGTCACGAAGCCAAGCGCCAGCATCAGGGTCTGCACGTCGCGACTGAAGATCTCACTCGTCGTGCTCCACGAGACGTAGCCGTTACTCGTCGTCCCGTCAGCCTCGAACAGGCCGCGCACGAACGCGGCGTAAACCGCTTTGTCGTTCGTGTACAGCACGGCGTCTGGGACCTGGGGCACCCAGCCCTTGCCGCGATGCTCAGCTGAAGGCGGAAGCTTGGCGAAACCGCAAGCCTCCCACCAGAGCACGAGCGGAACGGAGTTGACCGCGACCTCGGTGTAGCCATCCTTCTCGGTGACCGTCGCGTCCAGGCCGAACAGAGCCGGGATGAGATCGCACAGATGCTCGACGACGTCCTCGTCCTCCTGGGCGACGCAGAAGCGCAGGCCCTTGGCGTGGAGTGAGCCGTCGCCCATGAAGTAGCCGACGAGCTCGGCCAGCTCTGCGGTCATCTCGCGAGGGACGCGCGTGCGAAAGTCCGCCGTCCAGTAGAGGTCCCCGAGTGGTGGAAGGGAGACCGTCTGCGGGTCGCCGACCATTCCTTCGCGCATGAGCGGGACGCGATCGCCCTGGCGGATATCCCCGAACCGGCGCCAGACCCAGTCGCCGTTCTCGTCCACGATCTTGATCCGGTGCGTCGCCGTTCCCTGGATGCGGTAGCCGCGGCCGGTCTCGATCGAGACGACCCGCTCGAAGCCGTTGACGTAGAACTGCGTCGCCTCGCGCGGCCCCTCGTCGGTCGCGACCTCGAGTTCGAGCTCCTGCCACTTCTGGCCAACGGGATCGCCGAGGGTGCGCAGCCGCACCAGGCCACGGCTCGTCGAGACCAGGCTGTCGCCGACCAGGCAGCCGGTCGGCGCTAGCACGGTTGCCTGCGCGTTCCGGTAGCCGTGGACTTCACCGAGATCCAGCGCGTCGTCCCAGGCGCGGCGGCACGCGGACAGGAGATCCGAAGGAACCGAGTCGGAGTGCTCGATGTTCCCGACGGCCGCGCGGTGCTTGGCCATCACGCCGAGCATCGCCGCGGCATTGCGCTGGTACCCCGCGAAGGGGCCCATCCGAGCGGCGATCTCCGACGACTTTCGGTACCCGCGACCGGTCATCAGCGCCGTGATCGCCGCCGCGTAGGCGCGACCCTCGTCCGAGTCGTAGGGCAGCCCGCGCGCCATCAGCAGGGCGCCGAGGTTCGCGTAGCCGAGCCCGAGCTGGCGGTACGTCTTCGCGTTCGCCTCGATCTCGGGCGTGGGATACGAGGAGTACCCGACGAAGATCTCCTGCGCGAGGAACATCGTGTCGACGACGTGCTCGAAGGCCTCGACGTCGAACTCACCGTCCTCGCGGCGGAATTTCATCAGGTTTATTGACGCGAGATTACACGCCGAGTCGTCAATTGACATGTATTCTGAGCACGGATTAGAAGCGTTAATACGAGATGTATTTGGAAGCGTATGCCAGGCGTTAATTGTCGTGTCGTACTGGACGCCTGGATCGGCGCACTTCCACGCCGCCTCGGCCATCTGGCGCAGCAGGTCGCGCGCGTCGCGCGCGTCGACCACCTGGCCGTCGGTGCGCGCGGTCAGGTTCCACTCGGCGCCGGCGTCGACCGCCTCCATGAAGGCGTCGGTGACGCGGACGGAGTTGTTCGCGTTCTGGTACTGGATCGACGCCCAGTCCTCGGAGTTCAGGGACATGTCGTAGCCGGCCTGCTCGAGGACGCGTGCCTTCTCCTCCTCGTGGGCCTTGCACCAGATGAACTGCTCGATGTCCGGATGGTCGACGTCGAGGACGACCATCTTGGCCGCGCGCCGCGTCTTTCCGCCGGACTTGATCGTCCCGGCGGACGCGTCGGCGCCGCGCATGAAGGAGACCGGCCCGGAGGCGTAGCCGCCCTTCGACAGCTGCTCCTTCGAGGAGCGGAGCCTGGAGAGGTTGACGCCCGAGCCCGAGCCGCCGCGGAAGATGATGCCCTCGCGGCGGATCCAGTCGAGGATCGACTCCATCGAGTCCTCGATCGAGAGGATGAAGCAGTTGTGGACCGCGACGTTGTTGGTCAGGTACTCGCCTGACTCGGTCTGAATGTCATAGACATCCTGAGCTCCGACGGGCTCGATGGAGACGATCATCTCTTCGCGGAGGTCCGGGCAGGTCTTTGCTCCTTCGATGTCGAGCGAGCGCAGAAGTCGCTGCTGCTTCTCACTGCTCACGAAGCCGATTAGCTCGGTAAAGCGTGCTCGCTCGGAGCCGATCGAGATCGCGACTTCGTGGAGGTCGTGGCGGTCTTCGCGCTTCTCATGCTTGTGCGTTCGCCGTGAATAAATTCCCAGCACGTTGAGGAGGAGCTGGAGGTCTTCGGTCCATCGCTCGCCGATGACTGCGAGTGCGATGCGTCCGCTCTCGCCGCTGTCGTTGCGCTGGACGGTGATGTAGCCGTCGGCCTGGAAGGCGCTCCGCAGATACTCAGCGATAACGTCATGGGACGCGGTCCAGAGTCGGCGCGGAACACGGATCTCAGTTCCGCGATTCAAGAGCTCCCATTTTTCGACGAACTCTCGGAGCACCTCGCCGTAGAGTCGGATGCGCCGGCATGAGACCGAACCGTCGTCGCGCTTGACTTCGGACACCCGGTGGTGAACGTCCGGGAGCGCGATCGCAAGGTTCTGCAGGATCCAGCCCAGCTCCGCCTCGCCCGCGACCTGGAACTCGACCGTCAGACTCCCGTAGTCGGCGACACACCCGTCGGCCTGTAGCCATCCTGCGAGCGCTGCTTCAGCCCGCTCAGTGATCCCTCCGTCACTCGTGAGGTTGATCGGCTCCGGCTCTTCCGCCATGCCCGTGCCGACGGGTGCGAGCACTCGCGAGAGAACCTTGGCTCGATGGGGATGCAGATGCATCCGCATGCCTGGCTTCAGCTCGTCGACACGGAGCCAGCATGGCGCGGTCCGTCGTTCCTCAACTGCCTTGACGACGTGATCGGCCGTTGCTTCGACGAACTGGCCGTTTCGCAGCTTGATCCGGTAGACGTCCTTTAGACCGTTGTGCTTCGTCGCGACGATGCGAGTGACGCCGATGGAGTCGTAGACCTCGCGGCCGATCTGATTGCCGTCGACAAGCTCACCGATTGGAACCATTCCCTGAGGGGTCGAGATGAGCGCGTCATAGGGTTGACAGGCCGAGCACTGTGGCTTCTCCTCGAAGCCGACGTTGAACCACACGGGGGAGTTGAAGGAGGCGAGCTGATTGACGAGGATCGTCTTCAGCTCGGCCTCGAAGGTCCCGGCCTCATCCTCGTCGGCGAAGTAGCCGCCCTCACGGCCCCACGCGCCGGCCGTGGTGACGATTCGGCCGATCATCTGCTTGACGCTCGTCTCGCGCTCGGGGGAGGACATGCGGCCGCGGAAGTACTTCTGCGCGACGATGTTGGTGGCCGTCTGGGACCAGAACTTGGGGAACTCCACGCTCTTCTGCTCGAAGGCGGGCTTGTCCTTGCCGGGAATGAAGGCGTCGCGGACCTCCCACTCGATCTCGTCGAACGGGTCGCGGCCGGGAATCGTGAAATACCGCTTCACTGCGACGGTTGCTTCCTCCTGGACGACCGTGTTTTCGACCTGCTCGACGGTCTGAATATCGTGTTCTGCCGACGCCATTTGTCCTCCCAAGTCTAGTTCCGGCCCCCTGCCAGACGGACCGCGCATATTGGGGATGGCGTCGGACGGACTAGGGCGTATTCCGGCGGCCGTTGAGCCGTCGAACGATCACGCTGGCGGCGCCGGCCGCGATGAGGAGAAGGGCCACGCCTCCCAAAATCACGAGCGGAATCGGAATCGAATCCGCCTTGTCGGGGCCGAGCTCGCCGAGGACGCGCTGGATCGGCCCGGAGCGATGCCCCGCGGTCGAGCGGGACGGGCGGGTGATCGTCGTCTTCGTGCTGAGCACGCCATGGCGCGTGAGCGCGGCCCGCAGCCCGCGGTCGAGCTGCTCGGGGAGATCGGAGTAGATCTTCGCCGACTCGGGGACGCGGGCGAGAGCCTGGCGGTAGCACTGCGCCGGGTACTGCTTGTCGATCGTCCCGTCCCGGTACCAGTCGTTGATCACGGCCGCGCCGCACGACTTGGCCGAGGCGGAGCCCGCCCCGAGCGCAAGAGCAGCGACGGCCGCGAGCACGGCACTTATGACGATGGATCTCATCTGTCGGACTCTCCCCTCCACGCGACTCATGTAAACAGCAGCGTGTAAGCCAAATGTTAAGGAACCGGCACCAGCGCCGGTTCGTGTGTCAGCGAACCGTGAACGGCGGGCTCGCCTTGCGGCTGGCGCGTCCCGGATTGACGGTGGCGACCAGGGAAACCACCACGCGGTAGCGGCCCTTCTGCAGCGGGCGCGCCGGCATCTTCACCGTCTTCGTCTTCCCGCCGATCGCCTTGCCGAGGGCGGACAGGATGCTCTTGCCGCTGGACATCTCGATCACGCCGGACGTGTACTGGCAGTCGAGATTGCAGCTGAGCTTGAACCGGATGCCGCCGCGACCGCCCTTCGGAATCTGGAAAGCGACCTTGGCATTCACCTTGAGCTTCATCCCCGGGCAGCGCGCGATCACGCCGCGCTTCACTTCCTGGAAGGCCTTCCTGACGATCGGGAGGCTCGCTTTCGCGGTGTGGTCGGCGTAGTAGAGGCCGGACTGCCACTCCGTCATCCCGGGCTCGTCGAAGGCGTGGTAGAGGAACATCGCCTTCACGGTCGGCTGGCAGAACGCGATGCCGAGCGCCTCCTTGTAGCGCTGACCCTGCACGGTCGGGGAGACGGGCTTCGTCGAGGCCTGCTCCTTGCCGGTGTACTTCCTCGCCTTCTTCTTCGGGATGGTCGACTGGATGCCGTACTCGTCGTAGACGATCGGGATCTTCGAGCCGACCTGCTTCGTCCCGCCGAACGCCTGGCCGAGCACCTTGACGAGCTTGTCGTAGTCGGCGAGCGTGATGTTCGTTCCCGTCTCGTGCCGCGTGCTCGGCAGCTCGCTGGAGTTCGAGCCGTAGGGGTGGAAGGCGAGCCAGTCCATGATCGGCCTCTTCCGGCCGCTCGAGCGGTAGAACTTGCCGAGATCGCGGATGAAGACCGTGGGGGAGTGCGACTTGCTGCTCAGGTGCGGATCGTCGTGCCCGCGCGGCGAGACCGCGCCGCCGATCACGGTGATCTTCTTGTTGACCGACTTGAGCGCGTCGTAGGTCCTCGCCAGGGTCTTCTCGTAGTTGAGCGCGGCGAGGTCGCCTCCCTTCGCGTCGAACTGCGGCTGCCAGAAGTTGCTGAGGTTGGGCTCGTTGCCGACGATTATCCGGGTGAACGAGGGGAAGTCTCTCGCGACGTTCGCGGCGAAATCGGCGAACTGCTTCCGGTGGACGTTGTCCTGCGGCGTATACCGCCCGCGCGTGTTCGTCACCGCGACGAAGACGGGGACGCCGAGGAGGCGCGACGCTGCGGCCAGGTTCCCGAGCGTCTGCTGGTCGTACTCGCGCGGCTCGCTCACCTCCGGCCACCAGAAGGCGTGCAGGTTGACCGCTCGGAAGCCGGCTAGCTTCGCCAGCGCCATGTTCGCCTTCGCCTCGACGAGGCTCGTGCGCAGCATCAGCCCGTCGTTTGCGCCGACGAGCATGCTCGGCCCGCCCGCCTGCGCGGGCGCGGCCAGGAGCAAGGCAAACAGGACGATCACAAAGAAGCGCCGCACCGACGCCCAGATTAGCCGCCTGGCAGGCTTCTCCTCCCGTGAACCGTCGCCTCAACGCTTCTGTCCTGGTTCTCGCCGCGTCCGCCGGGCTCATGGTCGCCGCCCTCTTCTTCGGCGGAGGAACGGATGACGTCGACTTCCTGCCGGTCGCCCTGGCGGCGCTGTTCGTGGCGGGCGGGCTCGCCGTCGCGGTGCTGGCCGGGTGGCTGCCGCGGCCGGGGCTGGACGGTCCGGGCCTGGCGTTCTTCGCTTTCCTGGGCGGCTTCGTCGCGTGGAGCGGGCTCTCGGTCTGGTGGTCGATCGCGCCTGACCTGTCCTGGAACCTCTTCAACCGCGAGGTCGCCTACATCGGATTCGCCGTCGTCGGCCTCTGCGTCGGGGCAGTCGCATCGCGGCGCACGGTCGCGACGGGGCTCACGGTCGCACTCGGCGCCGTGATCGTGTGGGCGCTGGCGGGGAAGGTGTTCCCATCGCTCGTAGCGGGAGGGGGGGAGGTCGCGCGCCTCCGCTCGCCGGTCGGCTACTGGAACGCGCTTGCGCTGCTGTGCGCGGCGGCGGCCGTGCTCGGACTGTGGCTCGCCACCGACCGGGCGCGCGGCCAGGTGGCCCGCGCGGCCGGCGCCGTTCTTGTCTTCTGCGCGCTTGTGGCCGTCGTCCTGACGTACTCGCGCAGCGGGATCGCCGTGACGGCGGTGGCCGCGCTCGCGTGGGTCGTGCTGAGCGGGACAGCGTTCGAGTCGCTGGCCATCCTCGGGCTCGCGGTCGTCGCGGCGGTTCCCGTCCTCGTCTACGCCTTTCTCAGCCCGGGGATCACCGACGACGGCCAGGCGTACTCCGTCCGCCGTCACGACGGCGCGATCTTCGTCCCGGTGCTGCTCCTGGCCGCCGCGGCCGTCGGGTTGACGGCGTACTGGCTGCTCGGGCGGCCGGGGCCGTCCCCGCGGATGCGTCGCACGGCCGTCCGCCTCACGGCGATCGTGCTGGTCGCGGTCGCGTGTGCCGGCCTCATAGCGTCGGTCGCGCGCGCCGGGGGCCCCGAGCCCTGGATCGAGGCGCGCTGGCACGACTTCACCAGCGCCAAGGACGTTCCCTCGCAGTCTTCCAGCCGCATCCCCTCGCTCAGCTCGAACAACCGCTGGATGTGGTGGAACGAGGCGTGGAGCTCGTTCGAGGACGCGCCCGGCAAGGGGAGGGGCGCAAACACGTTCCAGCTCGTGAACCTGCTCGAGCGGACCACGCCGATCTTCGTCACGCAGCCTCACAACCTGTTCCTGCAGGCGCTGAGCGACACCGGGATCGTGGGCTTTCTCCTGCTCCTGGGCGCGGCGGTCGCGGGTGTGCTCGTCGCTATACGGACCGTCCGCCGCGCGACCGGCCCCGAGCGGCTCGCGGCGCTTGCCCTCGCGCTGACCGCCGCGGCGTACGTCGTCCAGTCGCTCGTCGACGTGGACTGGGACTTTGTCGCCGTCAGCGGCTTCCTCTTCTTTGTCGTGGGCGCGCTCACGACGCGTCCGGTGCGACAGGAGGAGGCCTCTCCCGGCTGGGCGCTCGGCGCTGCCGCCGTCGTCTGCGTTGCAGTGGCGTCGCTCGTCCTTCCGTGGCTATCGGTGCGGAAGACGGACGACGCGAACGCGGCGATCGGCCGGCTCGACTACGCGAATGCCGCCGCGGAAGCCCGGAGCGCGCACTCGCTCAACCCACTCGCGCTCGGGCCGCTGTACGCGCTTGGCCTGGCGGAGACGCTCCGCGGCCGTCTCGCCGAGGCACAACGCGCCTACGCCCGTGCCGTGCGCGACCAGCCGGACAACCCGGAGCCCTGGTTCTACCTCGGCGACTTCGAGCTGCAGGCGGGCTACCGGAAGACCGCCTGCGCCTTCCTCAAGCAGGCCACCGTGCTCGATCCGTTCGACAAGACGGCCGTCGCCGAGCGGACCGAGGCCTGCGCGCCTAAGCCTTGAACGCGTGCGCGGTCAGCCGGCCGTAGGTGGACGCCCGCCGGAATGGATCGAGCCCGCGCCGCTTGCGGCGTAATCCGCGCCAGACCGAGTACGGAACCGCGTGGCCGCTGGACGATCTCCGCACGCGTGCATCCGACCGTGCGCAGCATTGCTCCGACTGCGGCCGGGTTCGGGCCCCCACCAGTTCGACGCGGCGCGGTTCAGCTCGTCTCCTGGATGGAACGCGGCCGCCGGCCGGCGCAGGCCGATCAGGTCGACGTGCGTGTCCACCATCAGCTGTTTCCCCGTAACGCTGGCGACCCGCTCCAGGGCGAGCAGCGGATCGCGCATGTGGTAGAGCACGCCGAGGAAGAGGACGAGGTCGAAGACGCCGACCGCCTCGGGAGTTGCCAGGCAGCCTGGGCCCGAGGCGCATGTCCTCGGGCGTGCCCGTATTCCCGGTACGGCCCCCGCGCTCCGTCCGTGACCTCACACCGAGCGGATACGCCCAAGGGGACAGGCCGCCTATTCACACAAGCGGGGCCAATTCGGACCATGGGCGTGAACCCTCGAAGAGTTTTCTCCAGTTTCGGCACACCGGGGTCTGACCCCGGTTTTCCACGGCGCTCACAGACCCACGGCCCGAACGGACCGATTGAGCTGAGAATCGATCGACGAGGGCCGGCTCTCCGTCCGCACCCAGGACGGCGCGCGCAGCAATTCCACCGCGCCCTCCTACGAGGCGCCGACGATGTAGACGAGCTTCGCGCGGCCGAGCTGGCGGAGCTTGATCCCGTCCAGCGGCCCGACCGTGCGCACGTGCAGCTTCTTCGCGAACTTGAGCGCCTCCGGGCGGAGGCCCGGCCGGTACATGACCAGGCTGACCGGATAGTCCGTTCGCGGCGCGTTGCCGATCTCGCCGAGGCGGTAACCGAAGTGCCGGACCTGAGCGGCGCTCGAGGCGGCTGCGCCGGCGCGGCCGTTCCCGTTCAACACCATCACCGGCGTCTTCCCCGGGGCGAGCTTCGCCCTGCCGGCCGGCGTGTGCGGCCCCGTCGCGCCCTCGGGTATCTCCGCTCCCTGCGCCGCCGAGCCTTTCAGGTGGTGCGAGACCTTCGGGACGATCAGGACGACGGCGAGGACGACCACGAGGACCGCCTCGACCGCGGCCAGGGCGCCTAGGACGAGCGTGAGCTTGCGCCAGTCCTGTGCGCCGAGCTCGAAGGGAGTGGCGACGGAGTGATCCACGTCGGGTCCGGATTCGATCCGTCCGCCGCTACTCCTCCCGCCACGTCTGGCGCAATCCCTCCTCGAGCGACAGCTTCGGTCTCCAGCCGAGCCAATGCGCGCCGCGGGTTGCATCGAGGGCGCTGCGGCGGATCTCTCCCAGCCGCTCCGGCGCGAACACCGGCTCGCCCTCGGTGCCGGACGCACGCCGGCAGAGGTCGTGCAGCTCGAGGATGGTCCTCTCCATGCCGCTGCCTACGTTGAAGAGGCCCTCGGCGTCGAGGGCGGCGAGCGTCGCGGCGACGATGTCGAAGACGTGGACGAAGTCCCGCGTCTGCTTCCCGTCGCCGAATATCGTCGCCGGCTCGCCCGCGCGGAACTGCTGGAAGAAGATGGCGACAACGGCTCCCTCCAGCCCGGCCACCTGGCGCGGGCCGTACACGTTCGCGTAGCGCAGGACCGTGTGCTGCCCGCCGTGCAAGCGGTTCCACATCGAGACGTAGCTTTCGGCCGCGAGCTTGGCCGTCCCGTACGGCGAGAGGGGCTCGAGCGGGTCATCCTCGCGTGCCGGCCGCTCGCACTCGCCGTAGATCGCGCCCCCGGTAGAGGAGAAGACGACCTTCGCACCTTGCTCCTGGGCGGCCTGGAGGACGTGGATGGTGCCGATCACGTTGTCCATTGCGTCCTCGTCGGGTCGCGCGACGGAGACGCGGACGTCGGCCTGCGCTGCGAGGTGGAAGCACGCGTCGGGCCGGAAGTCCCCGAAAACGTCGCCGAGCGGCTCGCGGATGTCCCGCTCCACGAGCTCGGCGCCGCCGGGGACGTGCTCGCGCAGCCCGCGCGAGAGGTTGTCGATCACCAGGACGTCGTCGTCGCGCGCGAGCAGCGCATCGGCGAGGTGCGAGCCGATGAAGCCCGCGCCGCCGGTCACGATCGCCCGCACGCTCCTATCCTAGGCCGGTGTTCGTGACCTTCGAGGGCCTGGACGGCTCGGGCAAGACGACCCAGGCGAGGCTGCTCGCGGAGCGGCTGTCGCAGGACGAGGAGGTTGTCGCGACCCGGGAGCCGGGCGGGACGCCGCTCGGCGAGCGTATCCGGCAGGTGCTGCTGCACGGCGAGGACGTCTCGCCCTGGGCGGAGGCAACGCTCTTCGCCGCCGCTCGCGCGGAGCTCGTCGCCCAGGTCATCCGGCCCGCTCTCGACCGCGGCGCGGCCGTCGTCTGCGACCGCTACATCGACTCCTCGCTCGCCTACCAGGGGATCGGACGCGGGCTCGGCATCGAGGAAGTTCTGCAGCTGAACCTCGCCGTCGTCGGCGGCCTGCTCCCGGACAGGACGTTCGTCCTCATGCTCGACCCCGCCACCGCCGCGCAGCGTACGCGGCGCGCCCGCGACCGCATCGAGCGCGAGGGCGAGGCGTTTCACGCCGCGCTCGACTCCGCCTATTGGCAGTTGGGCAAGCTCTTTCCTGAGCGGATCGTCCTGCTGGACGGCTCGCTCGAGAAGGAGGAACTGGCCGAGCGGGTGCGGGTGGCGCTCTAGGATCTCCCCGTGCTCGAGCGAATCCGCGAGCAAGACGAGGCCAAGCGCCTGCTCGAGGCGGCGCTGCGCGACGGCCCGGCGCATGCGTATCTCTTCCACGGGCCGCCCGGTGTGGGCAAGCAGAGCGCAGCGCTGGGGTTCGCGGGCGAGATGATCGGCGATTCCGACCGCGCATCGCGCCGCGCGCATCCCGATCTGTACGTGCTCGAGCCGCTCGGCGACCAGATCCGGATCGACGACATACGCCTGCTCCACCACGACCTGCACATGCGTCCGTTCGAGGCCGACCGGCGCGTGTACGTCGTCCTCTCGGCGCACACGCTGAACGAGGACGCGGCTGACGCGCTGCTCAAGGATCTCGAGGAGCCGCCGTCCTACGCCGTCTTGATCCTGGTGGCGGACGAGCTCGGCCCGCTGCCCGAGACGATCCGGTCACGCTGCCAGCCGATCCTGTTCCGGCGGCTGTCGGAGCGCGCCGTGCGGGACGAGGTGGCCGAGCGTGCTCCGGTGCTGTCGGAGGACGAGACGACCGCGCTTGCCCGCGTCGCCGGCGGACGCCTCGACCGGGTGGAGCGGCTGCTCGACCCGAGGGCGGCCGAGCGGCGGTCCGGCTTGCTGGCGGTCGCCCGCTCCGTCTACCGCGATCCGGAGTTCCGGCCGGCGGCCGCCGCCGAGTTCGTTACCGGCGCGGCTGGGGAGTCGGGAGCGCAGGCGAAAGCCGAGGCGGAGGCGGAGCTCGAGCACCTCGATCTTCCGGCCCGCGAGGGGGAGCAGCGTGTCCGCCGCGCCCAGCGTGGGGCCGAGCGGGAGGAGCTTCTGCTCATGCTCGAGGAGCTCGCCGCCTGGTACCGCGACCTGGCCGTGGTCGCGGCCGGCGCGGAGGATGCGGCCGTTCACTGCGACCACCTGGACGACCTGCGAGAAGACGCGTTGCCCGAGCGCTCGCCCGGCGCCGAACGCGCCGCCGAGCTCGTCCGCGAGACCTGGAGGTCGCTCGAGGAGTTCAACATCCAGCCGGGTCTCGCGTTCGAAGCGCTCTTCATCCATCTGCGGCGCGCGTTCGCATCCTCTGCTCCGTGGGTCGCTGTGTAGTCGCGCTGGCGTCGCTCGTTCTGGTCGCGAGCGCCGCCGGCTCCTCGTCTTCGTCCCCGGTGACCGGCTGGACGACCTTCGGGAACAGCCTCGCCCGCACGAGCGCCGCACGGGCGCTCGAGCAGGACGTCCGAGACGTGTGGGCACTGAAGCTTCCGGGGCGGATCACGGCGCAGCCGATCGTCGTCCGCGGCGCGTCAGGCACGCAACGCGCGACCGTGTATGCCGCGACCTCGGCGGGGGTCGTCCAGGCCATCTCCGACACAGGCCGCAAGCTCTGGCGCGCCCAGGTCGGAAGGATCGCGTCCCATCCCTGCAAGCAGCTCGACGCCTACGGCGTGACCGGGACGCCCGTCGCCGACAGGGCCACGCATGCGCTTTACGTCGCGGACGGTGTGGGGCGCCTGCACGCGCTCGACCTGGCGACCGGGAAGGAGCACGCGGGCTGGCCCGTTCGGCTCTACTCCGACTTCCGCGACGAGCTCGTGTGGGGCGCGCTCACCGCGGTGCGCGGTTCGATCTATCTCGGCACAGGTTCCTACTGCGATGCGCCGATGGTGGGAAAGATGTTCCGCGTGAACACGTTCACGCGGGCCGTGTCCCACTGGGACGTCGTCCCGCCCGGGCACGGCGGTGGTGGAGGGATCTGGGGCTGGGGCGGGATCGCGTACAGCTCGGCGCGTCACTCGCTCCTCGCCGTCACCGGGAACGCGTTTCGCGGAGGCACGAACGACGGCACTTCCTTCCGCGAGTACGAGCCCTACGGCGAGCACCTCGTGGAGCTGTCACTCTCGCTGCAGGTGCGCTCGGCGAGCCATCCGACAGGGCTGCATCAGCCGCTGGATCTCGACTTCGTCGGCTCGCCGGTCGTCTTCACGCCGCGCGGCTGCCCGGAGGAGGTCGTCGGCCTGAACAAGAACGGACGGCTCTACGCGTGGAAGACGAGGAAGATCGCGGCCGGACCTGCCTGGACGTTGAACGTCTCTCCGACGAGCCCCGCCCAGCCGCTCGTCACCCAGGCCGCATGGTCGGCGGGGCTCCGAGCGCTGTTCGTGGACACGCCGAAGGGGCTGGCAAAGGTCGCGATCGGTTCGGGCTGCACGGGGAAGGTCGCGTGGACGCACAAGCAGGGTGTGATCGACTCGACGCCGACGGCAGCGGGCTCGATCGTGTGGCAGGTCGGCTGGCATTCCGGTGCCGCGCTGCTCGGGATCGACGGCCGCAGCGGGCGCGTCATCGAGCGTCATGCGCTCGGAAAGGACCGGTACTACCTGGGGCCCGCAATCCTCGACGGGAAGATGTATCTGGGCTCCTTCGGCGGCCTGGTGCGCGCGCTACAGTGACCGGCAAGCGCCGACGTAGCTCAGCTGGTAGAGCACTTCACTCGTAATGAAGGGGTCCGCGGTTCGAATCCGCGCGTCGGCTCTAGCGCGAGGTCACTCCGCCGACTCCTTGCTTCAGCGCAGCGCGGCGGTCGAGTGTCTGCATCGTCAGCCACGCGGCGGCTGCGGCCAGGACCGCGGCCGGCGTCGCGTCGATTCCCGCTGTGCCGACGAGCAACGTGGCGAAGAGCACCGAGGTGATCAACAGACGCGTCCCCGCCGCCATCCCGGCGGCCGCGCCCACCGCGACGGAAACCGTGGGGGAGGTGTCGAACCACGCGTGCGCCGCAACCAAGGCTGATCAGATAGCCGAACGACTTCGCGGCGCCGTCACCCGGCAGCAGCCGGCGCGCCGCCAGCACGATGCACGCGCCGGCGGCCGGGAGCCCGATGACGAGGTACCACGGCGGAGACGAGAGGCCGAGCTCGTTCGGGACGTCGTGCCAGAGCCAGTGTTCGAGGTCGTGGACGAAGGCGAGGAAGACCGCGGCGAGCGCCGCCGCCGGGATCCCGATCAGCGCGGCGACCGCGACGAGGCGGCCGTATTCGGCTGCGCTCATCGACGGTTGATCGGCGGGCGTCGACACGCGCCGATCGTGTCACGGCGCGGTGACCGGGACAACTCAGGCGGTGAGCGCTCGGTCTAGCTCAAACGGCCGAAGCCGTCATCCTGCCAGACTCCCGGCATGCCTCATTTCGTCGTCCGGCTCGCGCGTGGCGGCTCCTGGGACTGGTCGCGCGATATGCGCGAGCAGCCCGACTGGGAGGAGCACGCGCGGTACATGGACGAGCTGGTGGAGGACGGCTTCATCGTCCTCGGCGGACCCCTGGATGGTGACCGCGAGGTGATCGAGATCGTCGAGGCCGGCTCCGAGGACGAGGTGCGCGCGCGGCTCGCCAAAGACGTGTGGGCGAAGACCGGGCTGCTCACCCCGGTCACCGTCGAGCGCTGGACGATTCTGCTCGACGGACGAGATCCCGCAACGTAGGCCCCGAAGAAAAATGGGCCGGATGGCCTATAGACATCGTCCCTTCCATCCCTGATGCTTCCACACGTGCTGCGGCTCTTCACGATGCTCGGGGTCGTCTCGGCAATCGCCGTGCCCGTCGCGTCCGCATCTCACTCCCCGCGTCACGCCCAGAACCTGGCGGCGCGAGGCATCGTGGCCGAGATCAACACGATCAGGGCCCAGCACGGCTTGCGGCCGCTGAAGCTGGTTCGTCCGCTGACGGCGGCCGCCGGCCAGCACTCCACCGAGATGGGCAGCCGCGGCTACTTCAGCCACGACTCGGCCGACGGGACAGCCTTCTGGAAGCGGATCGAGGGTTTCTACGGCTCCCGCGGCTACCGGTACTGGAGCGTCGGTGAGAACCTGCTCTGGTCGGCCGGCCCGTTGAGCCCGGCCGACGCGGTCACGATGTGGATGAACAGCCCGCCGCACCGCGAGAACCTGCTCGACAAGGACTGGCGCCAGATCGGCATCTCGGTCAAGGAGTTCGACTCCGCGCCCGGCGTCTACCACGGTCTCGGCGTCACGATCGTCACCGCCGACTTCGGCGCACGGACGAGCTAACTCTTCGCCGACAACCCGAGAAGGCGGGCAAGGAGCCCGCCGTCTCAGGTCACGGAAAGGTCGGGCTAGCCGGCCGGCTGGAGGCGCGGAGCCCTGGCGGCCGCCGGGCGGCGGGAGAGCGCGTCGCGGAGACTGGAGACCGCTCCTCGGATCAACGACAGCGTCTCGGACGGGTGGCGCTCGACCTGCGCCGCAAGCCTGGCGCGGCCGGCCTCCACCTCGTAGTCGCGGTGCTTCAGTCTCGCCAGCTCCATGTGCAGTGAGGGCTGCTCGTACACGCTCTCTCCCTTCGTTTCGCGGTCAGACACAAGACGGGCCGCCGCTACACTTTCTTCCCCACGCGCTGGTGGCGGAATTGGTAGACGCGCAAGGTTGAGGGCCTTGTGGCCCGATGGGCCGTGGAGGTTCAAGTCCTCTCCAGCGCATAAAGCTGCGTTCTTCTCCAGTTGGTCACCTCCGGTCTACCGGACGGTGACCGCGGTTCCGGTAGCGTCGGGAGAAACGACGGGAGGAGGACTCCGATGAGCACGGAGACACAGACGCTGGTCGGCAAGTTCGTCTGGCACGACCACATGTCCGGCGACGTCGAGAAGGCGAAGAGCTTCTACACGGATCTGCTCGGCTGGAACGTCGAGACGGTGGACGTGGGTGACGAGAAATATCCGATGATCAAGAACGACGGTGCGATGCATGGAGGCTTCGGCGCGTCGCAGGGCGGCGCTCCGCCGCACTGGCTGGGCCACGTCGCGGTCGAGGACGCTGACGAGACGGCCGAGAAGGTCAAGGCCGGAGGAGGGACGATCTACTTCGGCCCCTCCGACATTCCCGATATCGGGCGGTTCTTCGTGTTCGCCGACCCGCAGGGCGCGGTGCTGTCGGCGTTCGCGTCGTCGAGCCCGCCGGAAGGTCCCCCGGCCGAGGGTACGTTCGCCTGGGACGAGCTCGCGACCAGCGACGTGGACGGCGCGAAGAAGTTCTACGGTGACGTGTTCGGCTGGACCTCCAAGGACATGGACATGGGCGGCGGGATGACCTACACGATCTTGGAGCGCCCCGGCGGCGGTGAGGCCGGCGTCGCGGGTTGCATGCCGCTCACCGACGAGATGAAGTCACACAACGTCCCGCCGAACTGGCTCGTCTACATCGGGACCGAGGACGTGGATGCGTCCACGGACAAGGCGAAGGAGCTCGGCGCCACCGTGCACATGGCGCCGACGGACATTCCCGAGGTCGGGCGGTTCAGCGTCCTCCAGGATCCGACCGGCGCGGCATTCGCCCTGTTCAAGGGCATTCCGCAGTCGTAGCTCGAGCAGGTTGCGGGCGGCGCCTTGACGCCGTCCGCAGCCCGCGCTACCTTGTGATGCGAACACACGTTCGTCCAACCAAGGAGACGGCATGCTGACCGAGCGGCAACGTGAGATCTGGGAATTTCTCGTTCGTTACGTCGAGGCGCACGGCTATCCCCCGACCGTGCGTGAGATCGGACAGGAGGTCGGCCTGGCCTCGCCGTCCACCGTGCACGCCCATCTGGCCAACCTCGAGCGGGCGGGAATGCTCCGCCGCGACCCGACCAAGCCGCGCGCGCTGGAGCTTCTGGCGCCGCACAGGCGCGAGTCCGCCTCCCAGCCCGAGCCCGATGTGCACCGTCTTCCGCTCGTGGGACAGATCGCGGCCGGCGGCCCGCTGCTCGCCGAGCAGAACGTCGAGGAGTACCTCGCCGTCCCCGAGCCGCTCGCGCGGGGCGGGGAGGAATTCCTCCTGCGCGTCCGCGGCGAATCGATGATCGACGCCGGGATCCTGGACGGCGACTTCGTGGTCGTCCGCCGCCAGCAGGATGCGACGAACGGCGAGATCGTCGCCGCGCTCGCGGGCGAGGACGAGGCGGCCGACGAGGCGACGGTGAAGCGGTTCTACCGGGAGAACGGCCGGATCCGGCTGCAGCCCGAGAACGACGCACTCGAGCCCATGTACCCGCCCTACGTGCAGGTGCTGGGCAAGGTGGTCGGCGTCTTCAGGATGGTGTCGTGAGCGAGGTCGCGCCGCTGTTCCGCACGCTCGACCAGGAGTTGTCGGCGCTCGCGCGCGGCGCGAGCCTCGAGTGCCTCGTCTGCGGCGAGTTCGTCATGCAGGTGCTCGGCGGGCTGCGTTGCGCGGAGTGCGGGTCGACGCTCGGCGCCGGGCAGGCGGGTTCGGCGGTGCAGCTGGAGCTGGGGATGCCTGCCGGCTAAACAAAGCACCCGCCACCTGTGTCGTAATGGGTGGAGATGGGCACCGATGAGCTCGCGGCGATCTACGAGCGTCGCTATGCGCGGTTCCTGCGCGTGGCCGAGGCGATCGTCGGCGACGTCGAGCTCGCCCGGGACGCCGTCCAGGATGCGTTCGCGAGGCTCGTTCGAAGCAGGACTGACTACCGCGGCGAGGGCAGTCTCGATGGCTGGGTCTGGCGCACGGTTGTCCGAACGGCGCTGAACGCCCGGCGCGATCGCCCGGCCGACGTGCCGCTCGGTCCGTCGGCCGAGCCGTCGACGAACGGGCTTGCCCCCGATGCCGGCGTGCGCGCACTGGTCGCGTCGCTGCCCGAGCGCCAGCGGCTCGTGCTCTTCCTCCGCTACTACGCCGACCTCGACTATGGCTCGATCGCAGACGTGCTCGACATCAAGCCCGGGACTGTTGGCGCGACGTTGAATCAGGCGCATGCCGCTATCCGGCGGCTGCTCGAGGAGGAGGTGCCACGGTGACCGAGGTCAAGGAACTGCTAGAGGCTCAGGTGCCGTTGCGCGTCGGTGTCGAGCCGGACTGGGCCGACGTGCTGCGCCGCGCGAAGCCGCGCGCTCGGCTGCGCCGTTCGCGTGTTCTCGTGCCCGTCCTCGTCGTTCTGGGTCTGGTGGTGACCGGCGTCGCGATAGCGGCAGCCTTTGGCGGGATCCCCTGGTGGGAGAGCGCTCCTCCTCCCGACAACCCCGGCATAGTCAACTTCGAGCTGGCCAAAGACGTCGACAGCTCCTTCCCGCCCGATCCCGACAGCACGCGTGCGCGCACCGTGGCGGAAGACGGCGGAGCATCGCTCGTGGCGGCCCCGGTTGGAGACGACGGCTACTGCCTAGTGCTCTTCCTTCCGGACGAGGTGGGGTCACACGGTCACAATTGTGAGTACCAGGCGACGACCTATATCCGTAGCTATGCCCATCTCCCACTGAATGGAAGCCCGGCGGGGTGGGCAGTGTACGGACGGATCGTCGATCCGCGGGCTGCTGCGTTCGATCTGACCGGAGCCGCTGGCTTCCCGCTCGTCATTCCGCTACACCACAGCGGCTTTTTCGTTGCGAGCGTTGCGAGAGACCGCTGGGAATCCCTCAGCTATCGAGCGGGCCCGGCGAGGATCCTCGACCATTCCGGTGCGACACTCCGTACGGAATGCTTCTCGTGGGGTCCGGCGCCCGGGGACGACGCGCCCAGCGGAGACTACGACTCGCTGGCCAAACCGCCATGTCACTTCAACGTCATGTACTACCCGTGGCTCGTCGACGTAAAGGACGCGACCAAGCTCGTCGAGCTCACGCTCAGGCTGGGCAGCGACGCCTACGAGACAGCTCCCGGGCAGTGGGCGGCCACAGCGCCGTCGATCGCGATCTGGCGCGCTCCTCAGAAGGACGGAAGCGTTTGCATCCTCCATGCGCTCGCCTCGCCGAGGCCAAATGCTCCTCACACCGTGAATGACAGACCGCTCGGGCCGAACCCCTTCACAGGTTGGGATTGCCGAACCTGGGAATCTCTCCAGACGACCCGAGGCGGAGCGCCGATCCAGGTTTCTGTCGGTGCACGCCAAGGCTCAGGCCAGGCGGATTGGCAATTCGACGGCCACGTCAATCCGAATAGCGGGATCGCCGACCTCGAGCTTCAGCATCCGTCGACAAATGACGTCCGGTTCGCTGACGCGAATGGGTGGTTCTTGGGGCAGCTTCCGACAAGCGACGCTTGGAAGACGTTTCCGAATGGCGGGCCATTCGTCCTCGTGGGTTACGACAGCAATGGCCGCGAGGTTGCCCGCGTGGATCTCGAGGAGGTCTGGCGGGCCGAGAGAAAGGAGCTAAAATCGGGATCGCAGGCCGGGTGACCACGAGCCCTGTCGATGACAGGCGTTCGAGGAAAGTCCGGACACCGCAGGGCAGGACGCTGGGGAAATCCCAGGCGGCGAAAGCCGACGGAAAGTGGCACAGAAAGGAGACCGCCAGCGGCGACAAACTCTCCGGAGACGCCGATGGTAAGGGTGAAAAGGTGGGGTAAGAGCCCACCAGCGCCGTGGTGACACGGCGGCTCGCCAAACCCCGTCCGGTGCAAGGCGAACAGGCCCCGCTCACGTAGCCCGCGTGGGGGCCGGGTAGGCCGCTCGAGCCGTCTGGAGACAGCCGGCCTAGATGGATGGTCACCCGCGACAGAATCCGGCTTACAGGCCTGCTAACGAGAAGCCCCGCGCAGGCGGGGCTTCTCTATTGCTAATCGATGTCGACGCACCGTTCGCTCTCTGCGAGCCTAGGCGGCAATGAGCGACGACGACCGCTGACGCCCCCGCCGCGGGCTCCGGCAGCTCCAAGCTCGCGATCCTCCTGGCGATGGCGATGTTCGTGCTCGTCGTCGACACGTCGCTCATGAACGTCTCCATCTCCTCGGTCGTGAAGGACCTGGACGCGACCGCGAGCGCCGTCCAGTCGGCGATCGCGCTCGAAGCCCTTGTCTCCGCCGCGTTCATCCTGCTGAGCGTGCTGCCGCTCTACCTCCAGATCGTGTTCGAGTACAACGCGCTCGAGGCCGGGCTCTCGCTCGCTCCCCTTTCGCTGACGATGTTCGCGGTCGCGCTGCTCGTCGGGCGCGTCGCGGGAAAGAAGCGTCCCAGCAGGCTCATCCAGATCGGGTTCGGCCTGGTGACCATAGGCGTGGCGGTCCTGATCCCGATCGTGCCGCGCCGACTCCGGGTGGTGGCTCGTCATCCCGCTCCTGATCGCCGGCGCCGGCTTCGGCCTCATGGTCTCGCAGTTGAACAACTACACGCTCGCCCCGATCGCGGAGGAGCGGGTGAGCGAGGCGGCCGGCGTGAACTCCGCGGCCGGCTCGTTCGGGCTCTCCTTTGGCCTAGCATTCGCAGGCGCGATCATGCTCTCCGTCCTCTCGCTCACCTTCACGAACATGGCCAACGACAGCCAGGTGCTCGCGCCGGCCGAGAAGGAGCAGGTCTCGACCGAGCACGACGCCGAGATCATGAGCAACACCGCAATCATCACCCTGCTCGAGGGCCAGCCCAAGGACGTGCAGGCGGAGATCATCCGCATCAATACGGACGCGCGGCACTACGCGCTGCAGATCGCGCTGATCATCCCGCTGCTGGCGGGGCTCCTCGGTTTCGTAAACTCTTTCCGCATGACCCGCCTCCCGGAGCCCAAGCCTTCGGCGGCCGCCGAGGCGGCGGCGCTCGCCTGATGGCGACCGTCCCGGACGCCTACCCCGTCAGGCTCGAGGGCGACCTCGAGCCGGATGTGAGCAGGGGGCTGTGGATCGTGAAGTGGTTGCTGGTGATCCCGCACGTGATCGTGCTCGCGTTTCTGTGGGTGGGCGCATTCGTCGCCTGGGTGATCGCGCTCTTCGCGATCCTGTTCACCGGCCGCTACCCGCGCGGGCTGTTCGACTATGTCCTCGGTGTGATGCGCTGGACGTGGCGCGTCGGCTTCTACTCGTACGCCGCGCTCGGCACCGACCGCTATCCGCCCTTCACGCTCGGGCCGGAGCCCGACTACCCGGCGCGGCTGGACGTCGACTATCCGGAGCGCTTGTCGCGCGGGCTCGTCCTCGTCAAGTGGTGGCTGCTCGTGATTCCGCAGGCGGTCGTCGTCGGCATCTTCCTCGGTGGGTGGGGCTGGGGCTGGGGATGGGGCGACGAGACTGGGCGCTGGGCCAGCCCGGACCTGGTCGGCGTTCTCGTTCTCTTCGCCGCTGTCGCGTTGCTCTTCACAGGCCGCTATCCGCCGGGGATCTTCAACTTCGTCCTGGGCATGGACAGATGGACGGCCCGTGTGGCGGCGTATGTCCTGCTGATGCGAGACGAGTATCCGCCCTTCCGGCTCGACATGGGCCCGGCCGAGCCTGAGGCAGCACCCGCCGTGCGGGAGATCGAATCGCCCGTGCCGACCGAGTAGTCTCGCTAGCCGTAGATGGACTGTCCGGCGCCCGGCGCGGCGTTGGCGCCGTAGGGCTCGACGTCTTCCATGTAGCCCGGCTGCGACTCGATGCGCTCGAACCACGCGCGCAGGTTGGGATACGGCTAGTGCGCCCTCCCGCCGCCGCACGGCCTCGGGACTATCCCGCGTCCAGCGGCCCACCATCAGCCGGAAGCGCAGGCCGCCGACGATGAAAACGACATCCGTCTGCTCGTAGATGAGCCAGCCCACGACCCGGGCGCGTGCTCCCAGGGATCGTCCGGAACGTACGCCGTTGCCTCGGCCAGCGCGAGAAGTACCTGCGGCTGGTGATCAGGTTCCTGCGGAAGCTGCTCGAGCTCCACCTCGACTGGATCGATGAGGTCGAGCGCGCGCTGAGTCCTGCTGCAGATAGTGCGCGCCCGGCCCGTGCTGCGCAGCCTCGTCGTCGGGGTTGAGCAAGTCGCAGCGGTCGATCGAGAGGCAGCCGCAGCCGATGCACGTGTCGAGGCGGCCGCGGAGGGCTTCGAGTGTCGCAATGCGGGCTTCGATGTCCGCGCGCCAGGCATGCGAGAGGCGCTCCCAGTCGCGGCGGCTCGGAGTGCGGTTGGAGGGCAGGGTCTCGAGCGCGCCGCGGATGCGCGTTAGCGGAATACCGGCGGCTCGGCCCGCCTGGACGAGGGCGATTCGCCGCAACGTGGCGCGGTCGTAGCGGCGCTGGTTCCCGCTCGTCCGCTGCGCCGCGATCAGGCCCTGCCGCTCGTAGAAGCGCAGGGCCGAGGGTGCGACGCCGCTGCGGGCGGAAAGCTCTCCGATGGTCAGCTCGGCGGCCACTTGACTTAAACCATAGTTGAGGTTCTAGGCTGGACGTAGTGAGCACACGCTGCTATCTCGTCCATGCCCTGGCTCCCGACGGGACCAGCGCCCGCGAGGCGAACGACCGGCTCAACGAGTACGTTGCGGACGCGCGGCGCGGCCTCGCCGTCTGGCACGACCACTTCATCGGGCAGCACGGCGGCGCAATCGTCCTCGACGTCCGCTCGGATGCGGAGGGGGCGCTGCTCGACGAGCCGGGCCCGCTCGCAGGCTGGCGCCTGTCCGTCCATCCGCTCACGTTTTCGCTCTCGGCCCTCGGCTTCTCGGCCCAGACGTCGTTCACGCTGGAGCAGTACCGTGGCGTGAGCATGGACGAGCTCGCTGCCGCCGAGCCCGACGACCCCCGCTTCTGGTGGAGAAGGAGACCCGCATGACCGCTATCGCAACAGATCGTGGCGTCCGCGCTGCGTCGCTCGAAGAGCTCCGCGCCGCCGGCCGCCTCGTCGTGCACCTCGACCGGCACACGCTCTGCCTGTTCGCCGAAGGCGAGGAGGTATATGCGGTCGACAACCGGTGTCCGCACATGGGCTTTCCGCTCCACCGCGGCACGGTGTGCGACGGGATCCTCACCTGCCACTGGCACCACGCCCGCTTCGACCTGGCCACGGGCGGGACCTTCGACCAGTTCGCCGACGAGCTGCGCCGCTTCCCGGTGGCCGTGGACGGCGACGACGTCCTCGTCGACCTGAGCCCGCGCGAGGATCCGATCGGCCACCAGCGCAGGCGTCTCGGCGACGCGCTCGAGCGGGACATCCCGCTCGTCCTGGCGAAGGCGACGCTCGCGCTGCTCGAGGCCGACCCGAGCGGCCTCGACCTCTTCCGCTCCGGGATCGACTTCGGCGTGGTGCGTCGAGGCGAGGGCTGGTTCCGCGGCCTGACGACCCTCACCTGCATGATGAATCTCGTCCCCCGGCTGGACGAGCCCGAGCAGCCCGCCGCGCTCTACCACGGGCTTGCCGACGTCGCCTCGGACTCGGCGACGGGCCCGCCGCGCTTCCCGCTCGATCCGCTTCCAGGGACGCCGCCCGAGCCCGCACGGCTCGCGCAGTGGTTCCGAAGTTTTATCGAGGTGCGTGATGCAGAGGGCGCAGAGCGCGCGCTCGTGTCGGCCGTCCGGGCGGGCGCGACGCAGAACCAGCTCGCGGACATGCTCTTCGCGGCCGCCACCGACCACCGTTATCTCGACGGCGGGCACACGCTCGACTTCGTCAACAAGGCGCTCGAAGCCCTCGACGTCGCCGGCTGGGACCGCGCCGAAGCGGTGCTCGGATCGCTGCCGGCACAGCTCGCCTTCGCCGAGCGCATGGAGGAGGCCAACGCCTGGCGCAACCCGGTCGACCTACCCGCTTTGCTCGAGGCTGCGTTCGAGCGCCTTCCGGGTGCGGTGGAGGAGGGCGCCGCGCGTCGCGGCGGCTGGGACGGCCGCGACGACCTCGTCACGATGCTGATCGAGGGGGAGGCGGCCGCGCTCGTGGACGCGCTCCTCTCGGCGCTACGCGCGGGCGCGAACGAGGTCGAGCTCGCCTCTGCGGTCGCCTACGCGGCCGCCACGCGGATCGCACGCTTCCCGACGAGCAACGACTTCGGCGACTGGGACACCGCCATGCACACGTTCACGTTCGCGAACGCGGTGGAGCAGGGCCTGCGCCGCTCTCCGTCGCCCGAGCTCCTGCGTGGCGTCTTCGATGCGGCCGCCAGCGTCCACCTGGACCGCTTCCTGAACGTGCCGGCCGCCAGGCTGCCGCGACCGCAGGAGGGCGCCGACCCCGACGAGCTGCTGGACGGCTTGCCCCAGCTGCTCGACCGGCAGCAGCAGGTCGAGGAGGCCGGGCAGCTGGCCGCCTCGTTCCTGGGCGCAGGTGGTGAGCCGCAGAGGCTGGTAGCCGCGCTCGGCGCCGCGCTCGTCCGCGAGAACCGCAATTTCCACACGATCCAGTGCGTGGAGGCCGCGGCCCGCCAGCACGAGCTCACCGGCGACTCGCTCCCACTGCTCGCAGCCGCTCGCTACCTCGCGGCGCACGCGACCACGACCCGCTCGCAGCGGCAGATCTTCGACATCGCGCGGCGGCTGCACCGCGGTGAGAAGCTTTACGAGGAGGTCGACTAGGAGGGCTCCTACTCAGCCCAGGCCTTGCTGATCGCGTCGATGTGCCGGTGGTCGGTGCCGCAGCAGCCGCCGACCACGTTGAGGTTCGGTAGCAGCGAGCGAAGGGCGACGTAGTCCGAGGCGAGCTCCTCGGGATCGCCGGGATCGAGCTCCTCCGCCTCGTCGAGCTCCGCGTGGCTCATCTTCGACGCGTTCGCGCGCAGGCCGTGAATCCGCTCCTTCCACGCGCCGTCCTGCTCGAGCACGTGGCCGAAGTGGGTGGGATGGGCGCAGTTGATCATGAAGTAGGCCGGCGCGCCGTCCGTCCCCGCGTCCACCTGCTCGACCGCCTCTCCGAGCGGCTGCCCGCTCGGTAGCCGTCCGTCCGTCTCGACCGTGAACGAAACGGCGCAGGGAAGGCCCGCCGCGTCCGCGGCGCGCGCGATCCCGAGCGCCTCCTCCGCGTAATTCATCGTGAGGGCGCTGACGAGCTCGGCGCTGGTGCCCGCGAAGATCGCAACCTGCCAGCCGTGGTACTCCTCCGCCTCCTCTGCCGACAGCAGCTCGCCCGGCACGTAGCCGTCGCCGCGCGGGCCGACGCAGCCGCTGACGAGGACATCCGCCTGGTCGCGGAGCTCGTCCATGAAAGCGACAGCGTCGCGGTTCGCCTGCTCCAGCCGCTCACGCGAGTACCCCAGCTTCTCGCCCCAGTCGGGATTGGCCCGCCAGGTCGGCGCGTCCAGAAGGATCCCCACGCCGCGCTCGCGCGCGATCGCGAGGTACGGCTCGAAGTAGGCGCGCAGCGCTTCCCGTCCCTCTTCAGTCTCCAGTAGCGGGAAGGAGGCGAACAGCGGCAGCTCCATCCCCTGCTCGAAGATGAGCGTCGTCTCCATCCCGCCGTCGGTGAGGTAGGTCGCGCCGGACAGGTGCGGTAGTGCGATGCCGATGCGGAAGTTCTAACAACGGAGCCCCCAGTGCGTCGATAGGCGCAGATGCGCTTGTCCTTCCACTCCGACGGCTGGGACTGGGGCGAGGGGGAGCGCGAGTGGTCGATCTTCCGCCGGAGGATGTCGACGGTCGCGCGCGGCTTCGCGGCTGCGCTCGCGGACGTCGAGCTCGAGGACGGGTGGGTCGAGCTCGAGCTGGCCGTCGGCGCGGAGCAGTCGTTCCACGGAATCGTGTGGCGCGCCGCGGACGACCGGAACTACGAGTCCTTCTTCGTCCGTCCGCACCAGGTCGGCAACCCCGACGCCGTGCAGTACACGCCCGTCACGAACGGGATCTCGAGCTGGCAGCTCTACCACGGTGACGGGTTCTGGGCTCCGCTCAGGTTCCCGGTCGGTGACTGGTTTCGAATCCGTGTCGACTTCGCCGGCAGTCGTGCCGAAGTGCGGGTCGGCGACCTCACGACCGTTGCGCTCGTCTGCCCGCTCAAGGAGCCGCGGCGGCACGGCCGGATCGGCGTGCTCGTCAGCGGGCCCGACGTCCATTTCGGCGACCTAGCGTTCGGGGAGGACTCGGAAGTCGATCCGGCGCCGCCGCCACAACCGGCTCCCCCAGCGGGAGTGATCCGCGAGTGGGATGTCTCGGATGCGTTCGCGGAGGAGGAGCTCGAGCAGGAGCGCGCGAAGCCGCGCTCGTGGACTCCGGTCGAGAGCGAGCCGGGCGGCCTCGTCGACCTTGCGCGCGTGCAGGGCATCGAGGACGGCAGGAACACCGCCCTCGCGCGCGCGACGATCCCGGCAGACGGCGCGGGCGCGAAGGCCGTCCAGCTCGGCTTCAGCGACCGCGCGCGCGTCTATCTCAACGGAGCCGCGCTGTATGTGGGAGACGCCACCTACCGCTCCCGCGACTACCGCTTCCTCGGCAGCATCGGCTGGCACGACACGGTGTATCTCCCTCTCGAGAAGGGTGACAACGAGCTCGTGGTCGCCGTGTCCGAGGACTTCGGCGGGTGGGGGGTCCAGGCGCGGGTCGTAGACTGACGCGGCCTTGCGCGCGGCAAGAACCCTGACCGTCGTGGGCTGCCACGCCGGCGGCGAGATCGGCAACGTCGTCACCGCAGGAGTGCTTCCGCCGCCGGGTGCGACGGTCTTCGAGCAGATGCAGGCGCTCGCGCGCGATGACTCCCTTCGCCGCCTGCTCCTGCGCGAGCCGCGCGGCAGCGTCGCCGTGCACGCCAATCTGATCGTCCCGGCTACGCTCCCTGACTGCGACGCCGGCTTCATCATCATGGAGCCCACCGAGTACCCGGCGATGTCGGGCTCGAACACGATCTGCGTCGCGACTGTGCTGCTCGAGACGGGCATGGTCGAGATGCGCGAGCCGGAGACGACGCTCCGCCTGGAGGCTCCCGCCGGCCTCGTCGAGGTGCGCGCCGCCTGCCGGGAGGGGAAGTGCGAGTCGGTCGAGCTGACCAACGTGCCGTGCTTCGCCGACCGGATCGACTCGCCGCTCGAGGTCGACGGACTCGGGTCGCTGACCGTCGACGTCGCGTTCGGCGGCATGTGGTACGCGATCGCCGACGCGGCCGCGCTGGGGTTCGCGCTCGAGCCGTCCGAGGCGCGCGAGCTGTCGCGGGTGGGCGAGCTGATCCGGGCGGCGGCGCGCGAGCAGCTGCCGTGCATCCACCCGGAGAGCCCGGAGATCGCCGGAGTGAGCATCGTCCAGATCGCCGAGCCGTGGCGGGGCGTTGGGGAGGTTTCGCGGAACGCGGTCGTTATCGCCCCCGGCCGGCTCGACCGTTCCGGAACCGGCACGGGGCTCTCCGCCCGGATGGCGGCGCTGCACGCCCGCGGTCTCATGGGGCCGGGCGACTCGATGTCGCATGCGTCCGTGCTGGGAACAGCGTTCGAGGGGCGGATCGTGTCGGAGACCGAGGTGGGCGGGCGTCCCGCGATCGTCCCTGCCATCCGCGGCAGCGCGTGGATCACCGGCGTCACGCAGGTGCTCGTCGACCCGAGCGACCCATTCCCGGAGGGCTACCTCCTCACCGACACCTGGCCTGGCGAGGACGTGCAATAGCTACTGCGGACGGTGCTCGGGGTACCGGGGCAGCCCGTCGTCCGGGATCGGCTCCCACGGCGCGGCATAGGCGACGAACTGGCGGGTGGAAGGGCGAATCCCCGGGTCCGCGTCGAATGCGCCGAGGCGGATGCTCTTGATTTCGGGATCCTCCTGGCTCTGACTCCACAGGGCGCCGCCGCACTGACCGCAGAAGACCTTCGCGAAGCCGTGGTCGGGCGGATCCCAGGACTGGATCAGCTCCTCCCCCGAGACGATCGCCAGCGAGCCGGGCGCGATCCGGCCCGAGGCCGACGCCCCCGTCCCGGTGCGCCGCTGGCAGCGAGTGCAGTGGCAGTAGCCGGATGAGACGAGCGGCTCGCTGACCTCGAAGCGGACCCCTCCGCAGAGGCAACCGCCGGTCAACGGGAAGTCGGGCATCTTCGCCAGGGTAGACGCTCTGTCACCCCAACTCGACGACGACGGCTGCTTCGACCACTGTCCACCGTAGGCCGGCCCCGCGGGCTCCGAACGTCTCGAGCGAGCGCGCCGAGGCCCGCGGCCGGCCCAGCTTCAGCAGCGCGCCGGCTCTGAGCACGCCTGCGAGCAGGATGCACAGAACGAGCGCGAGCACGTGGACATCGTGCGGCTCCCGCCGGACGACTTTGTCGCGGCCCAGGGCTTATGTCAGCCGGCCGAGCAGGACCTCCCACCGGCTCACACTTGCCACGTCGAGCATCTCCTCAGGCCACGGATCGTGGTCGAACCGCGCTCGCACCGCATCCTCCGACTCCGCCTCGACGATGTGCAACGCCCGCCCGTCGGAGAGCACCCCGCCGAGGAGGACGAATCCCTCCTCGACGAGTCCCTCCATGAACGCCGCGTGATCGTCCCAGCCGTCCTGCGCTCGCATGTCCCGGCTCCAATCCCAACCCGGGCCACGCTCGCGCAGGACGACGAAGGTGCTCAACCGTTATGCGGCAGGGGCGATGTTGTTGTTGCGGTGGAAGAAGTTGTCCGGGTCGTACTTCGCCTTGATCTGCGCCAGCTTCTCGAGCTTGGTTCCGAAGGCCTCGTCGACGACCGACTCACCCTCCTCGGCGAAGTTGATGTACGTCGTCCCGGTGCCGTATTCGGAGATCGCGCCCCACGTATCGCGCACCCAGGAGACGACCTTGTCGTCGTCGGCCGCCTCGTGCCAGGTGCCCTCGACGCTGAACAGGTATTTCGCCGAGCGCTCGCTGAAGGCGGCGTCGTCCTGGCCGACGCTGTTCACCTCGCCGCCGGTGAGCCAGACGACGATCGTCGCGAGCGGCGCCGGGCGGTCCTGCGCGCGCGTCGCGATGAGGTCGATGAGCTCGTCGGAGAGCTCGTTCGCCGAGGTCGACTTCCAGTACGTCCGCACTTCCTGGCGCTGGAAGAAGCCGTCGAACGCCGCCTGCACCATCCGGAACGGCATCGGCTGCGAGATGTCCGCAAGCGGCGTTGCAAGCTCGCGCAGGGGCTGGATCTCGGCCATGCCCTCCTCCGGATCGCCGACGAAGACCGCGCCGACGACGATGCAGTCCTGGTTGTGGACGGGAGGCGGGAGATGCTCGTCCTCCGGAAAGGAGATGGCAACCGCCATGCAGTTGACCGTGTCGGGCGCAGTCTCGGCGTACTCGCGGAAGCCGCGCAGGACTGCGTCGGCGTCCTCGGACGCGTAGAAGACGCCGCCGAAGGCGACAATCGGGCCGACAGGATGCAGGCGGAACGTGAAGCGGGTGACGATCCCGAAGTTGCCGCCGCCGCCGCGCAGCGCCCAGTACAGGTCGGAGTTCTCGTCGGCCGACGCGTTCAGGACGCTGCCGTCGGCCGTCACGACCTCGTAGGCGGCGACGTTGTCGCAGGAGAGCCCGTATGTCCGCCGCAGCCAGCCGTAGCCGCCGCCCAGCGTCAGCCCCGCGACGCCGGTGTCTGAGACGACGCCGCCGGGGGTCGAGAGGCCGTAGAGCTGCGCCTCGCGGTCGACGTCCGCCCAGAGCGCGCCGCCCTGGACGTACGCGAGCTGTGCATCTTCGTCCACGAGCACGCCGTTCATGGGCGCGAGGTCGATGACCATGCCGCCGTCGGTGCTGGACAGGCCGGCGACCGAGTGGCCGCCGCCGCGGACGGTGACCTCGATCCCGCGGGCACGGGCGAAGTCGACCGCAGCGACGACGTCCGCCGTTCCCTTGCAGAGGACGACGAGACCGGGCTTGTCGGCGTACATCTGACTGAACGACGGGCGAACCCGGTCGTAGCCGGGATCGGCGGGCCTGAGCGCCTCGCCCCCCAGCATCATGCGAAACTCGGTGAGCTCCTCCTCGGAAATCTCCGGGAGGACGGAAACGGTTGCGGCCATGACGTGCTCCTCTCTTCTCCGTTCTGCGGTCGCGGCTAGATCGACCGTCTAGTCTCGCGCCTCCGCCCTCCCGTTACAACCGGCTTACGAGGATGCGGCTCCCATGACGCTCTTCGCCGGGGCCCCGACAAGTCGGTTCAGCTCGTAGCCCGCTCGGCGCGCCGCAATCCGCGAAACGCCCAGACCAGGAAGAGCGCGATGAGCCCGGCTCCGCACGCGAACGCTAGCAGGACCTGCTCGGGATTCCCGGACAGAAAGCCGCGGCCCGACTCGAGCAGGTACGTGATCGGGTTACCCGTCGCGACCACGTGGATCCAACCCTTGAGCAGGACGAGCGGGACGTATACCGGCGTGAGGAACAGTGCGAGGAAGACCGGCGTCTGCATGAGCGGTGCGCCCTGAGTGGAGCGCAGCCGGAGCGCGATCCCCGATGACCACAGCACGCCGGCGAAGTTGAGGATCGCGGCGAGCGTGTACATCCCGATGATGTCGATGCCGTTCCCGCCCACGGGCATCTGCGCGATCAGCGCCACAATGGTCAGGACGAAGGCGACCACGCTCCAGCGCAGCAGCGCGGCGAGCGCGTACCCGGCGATCAGCCCCGAGCGGTGCGAGACCGCGATCAGCAGCCGCCGCGCGAATCCCGTCTCGAAGTCGCGCGCGACGTTGAAGCCCATGAAGACGCCGCTGAACGCGGCCGACTGCAGCAAGACGAAAACGAAGACGAACGGTGTGTATCCGCCCCGGTAGTTGAACCCGGGTATCTGGTTCAGCCTCGAGAGGCCGCCCGCGAAGGCGAGGAACGACATGAGCGGGAAGAGCATCGGCGGCAGAAACAGCGAGGGGTTCTTGACGAGGACCTTCGCCTGCCGGTAGGCGAGGGCCACGGCAATCTGGCGGCGCGAGGTGAGCTTCACGTCCGCGCCATCCTCGTCTTGAGCAGCCTGGCCGAGCCGACCAGGCCGACGATGATCATCAGCACCGTGAAGAGGAAGCCGAGCGCGAGCGCCTGTACGTCCCAGCCCGTGATGACCAGGCTGCGCATCGCCTCGATCATGTACGAGACCGGGTTGGCGGTCGCGAGATCGCGGAACCAGCCGACGGCGATCAGGTTGCGCGGCAGGTTCATCGAGGACAGGAAGAGCAGGAAAAACAGGAGCGGGAAGGCTGACTGCACCGCCTCCCCCGAGCCGGTCTTGAGCGCGATAAGGATTCCGAGCGTCCCGAACCCGAGTGCGATCAGAATGGCGAGCACGTACAGAAGAACGGCGCCGGCAACTCCCGATTCGAACCGAACGCCGGCCGCGATCCCCACGCCGAGGTAGACGGTGGCCTGAATCGCTCCGAGCGCCACCGCCCCGCCGAGCTGGCCGAGCAGTAGCGCCCAGCCGCGCAGAGGCGTGAGCGCGAGCCTGTTGAGGAAGCCGTTGTCGATGTCGCGCGCGAGGTCGACCCCGGCGGTTCCAGAGGCGAAGAGCGCGCCCTGCATGAACGCGATGGGGATGAAGAAGTCGAGGAACGAGTTGGTCGGGAAGCCCGGGAGGTGCGTTGCCGCCCGCAGGCCGTTCGAGTTGATCGCGAGCAGGAGCAGAGGAAAGGTGACGTTCGGGATGATCTGCGCGGGCTGGCGCAGCGTGCGCACGATCGAGCGCCGCGCGATCTCGAAAACCTGGTGAACCGAGCCCGTCACGCTTTGACCGGCTCGAGCTCCTCTTCCTCTTTCTCCTCTTCTTCCGTCTCCTCTTCCTCTTCGGCGGCACCCTCGAGCGAGGTGCCGGTCTTGGCGAGAAAGACGTCGTCGAGCGTCGGCTCGTGCATCTGGATCTGCGCGACGTGCAGGCCGGCGGCGTCGAGCGCGCGGATGATGTCCGCCAGGTCGGCCTCCTGCTCGCAGCGCACGGCGACCGTCAGGGGGTCGCCGACGGTCGGCGAGCCGAAGTTCCCGAGGAGCTCCTCGATCGCCTCGCGCTGGTCCGGATCAGCGGGGGTCACCTCGACGGTCGGCCGCCCGATCGACGCCTTCAGCTCCTCCGGCGTTCCCTCGGCGACGATGTGGCCGCGGTGGATGATCCCGACGCGGTTGGCGAGCACGTCCGCCTCCTCCAGGTACTGCGTCGTCAGGAAGACCGTGACGCCCTCGGCCTTGGCGAGCCGGGCGACCTCGCTCCAGAGCGCGGTGCGGCTCTGCGGGTCGAGCCCTGTCGTCGGCTCGTCGAGGAACAGGGTGCTCGGCTCGTGCACGAGTGCGAGCGCCAGGTCGAGCCGGCGCTTCATCCCGCCCGAGTAGCCCTTGATCTTGCGGTCCGCCGCGCGCGTCAGCCCGACCCGCTCCAGGAGCTCCGTGCTCCGGCGCTTGCGCTCCTCGGGCGAGAGCCCATGGAGGGAGGCCTGGAGCCGCAGGTGCTCGCGGCCGGTCAGAAAGGGGTCGAGTGCGGCCTCCTGCAAGGCTGCGCCGATCGAGGCGCGGACCTGAGGGCCCTGCTTGACGATGTCGAATCCCGCCACGCTGGCGGTGCCCGAGGTGGGTGGCAGGAGCGTCGTCAGCATGTGCACGGTCGTCGACTTCCCCGCGCCGTTCGGGCCGAGGAACCCGTAGATCTCGCCGGGCTCGATACGCAGGTCGATCCCGTCCACGGCCTTGATGCCGCCCTTGTACTCGCGCGCCAGCTTCTCGGCTCGGATGCCGTGTTCGTCCCGCATGTTGAACCAGGTTATCTATGGCGGGTCTGCCGTATTTCGCCAGACCCGCCCTACGCCGAGAAGCCTTCGAGCGCTGCTTGGACGAGCCGCGGAAGCGTCGCGAGGTTGTACCCGCCCTCGAGCACGGCGGCGCAGTGGGAGGCAAGTGCGGCCGAGCGCCGGGCGAGCTCGAGGAACCCGTGCTCGGTCACCTCCATCATCGCCAGCGGGTCCTCCTCGTGCGCGTCGAAGCCCGCAGAAACGATGACGATCTCCGGGTCGAACCCCGCGACTGCCGGCTCGACCTTCTCGGCAAACGCACGCAGGTAGTCGGCGTCGCCGGACCCGGCCGGGAGCGGGACGTTCAGCGTCGTCTCGTTCTGCTCCTCCGGTCCACCGCTTCCCGGATAGAACGGCCACTGGTGGAGCGATGCGAAGAAGACGCTCGTGTCGTCCCAGAAGATCTCCTGCGTGCCGTTCCCGTGGTGGACGTCCCAGTCGACGATCGCCACGCGCTCGACGCCAAGCTCGGCCTGCGCATAGCGGGCGGCGATCGCCGCGTTCCCGAAGAGGCAAAAGCCCATCGCGCGCGTGGGGAGCGCGTGGTGTCCGGGCGGGCGGCCGATTGCGAAGGCCTCTTGGCGGACGGCCTCGAGCGCGGCTCCGGCGGACAGCGTCGCGCCCTCGTAGCTCGTGTCGGAGCCGACCGTGTCCGGATCGAGCCACGTAGGCCCGGAGAGGTCGCGGATCCGCTCGATGTAGGCGCGGTCGTGGCAGCGTGCGACCTCGTCCTCCGTCGCCGGCCCGGCCTCCTTCCAGTCCTGCAGTGACTCGAGCAGCACGCGCTGGCGCTCCGGCGACTCGGGATGCGGCCCGGTCGGGTGCAGCCGCTCCATCGCCGCGCTGCTTACGACGTCGATTCCCGCGCCCTTTCCTCGAGGCGTCCGGCGAGCGCTCCCAGCCCCCAGTCGCTCGCGCGCTTCGCTGCGGCGGCCCAGTCGGGCTGCGCGTCCTCGATCGGAGGGAGCGGCGCGGAGTGGTCGAGCTGCGCGATCTGCCGGTACAGCCGGAGGGCGTCCGCCTCGGCCGAGAAGCGGCCCGCGGCGAGGGCGTTCTCGAGCGAGCCGTACTCCGCCAGGATCTGCGCGGCCGTCTTCGGGCCGACGCCGCGCGCGCCGGGAAGCTTGTCCGAGGGATCGCCGCGCAGGGCGATGAAATCCGGCACCTGCGCGGGCTCGACGCCGTAGCGCTCACGCACCTCCGGCGGGCCGATGCGGGCGATCTCGCTTACGCCGCGCGTGGGCTGGAGGATGGTCACGGTCGAGGAGGCCAGCTGGAACGCGTCGCGGTCGGAGGTCGCGACGAGCGCCTCCCCGCCGCGTGCCGTCTCGGCGTCGGCGGCGGCAGCCAGAAAGTCGTCCGCCTCGTATCCGTCGCCTTTGGCGACGGCGAACCCGAAGGACGCCACCAGCTCGGGCAGTAGCGCCAGCTGCTCGAGCAGCTCCGCGTCGAACTCGCGCCCCGACTGATAGGCGTCGAAGGACTGGTGCCGGTAGGTCGGCACTTCGAGCGTGTCCCAGGCCACGAGAACGGTGCGCGGCTGCTCGGCTTCCCACAGGCGGATGAGCATGTTGGCGAAGCCGACCAGGGCCCCGGCCGGCCGCCGGTCGGCCCGGCGAATCGACTTCGGGAGCGCGTGGTAGGCGCGGTGCGCGAACGAGTCGCCGTCGATGACGAGCAGCGGCCTCATCCTGCGCCGAGCTCCTCCTCCAGGTCGGCGATCCGGTCCATCAGCCGTTCGGTCGCGATCTTCGCCGCCGACCCGTGGTCGAGCTCGGCGAGGTCCTCGAGCGGCACGGGCTCACCGTACGCGACGCGCAACGGCCCGAGCCGGGAAAGCCGGTCGGTGCCGCGCACTGCGGCGGGAACGAGCGGGACCCCGGCGACGATCGCTATCCGCGCCGCCCCCGAATGCGCGTGCGGCCGGAACTTCTTCCGCAACCCCTTCTTGCGCCGTGTGCCCTCGGGGAACATCACGACGATGTCGCCCTCGTGGACGAGCTCGATCGCGCGCTCGATCGCCTCGCGGTCGTTCATCCCGCGTCGCACGGGAAAGGCGCCTCCGCGCCTCAGGATCGGGCCGAGGATCGGGTTGAAGAGCTCGGACTTCCCCATCCAGCGCATCCGCCGCTTCGGCCACAGCGGGTAGCCGAGCGGCCACGGGTCGAAGTTCGAGACGTGATTCGAGGCCAGGACGATCCCTCCCGGCGGAACGTTCTCGCGCCCGCGCCAGCGGAGCCGGTACAGGAGCCGCAGCGCGGGCCAGCTGACGATGCCGACGAAGTAGTAGAAGGCATTCGACATCGGGTCACGTTTGGACTCGGGCACGGGCGCCAGTATCGCCGCCCGTGGTTACTCGGGAGTAACGGAACACGATCGATTCGTTTGACAGCCGAGCGAGGCCGGTCGCTAAGGTCATTCGCCGTGGCAGCAACGAAAACGGGCAAAAGGCTGGTGATCGTCGAGTCCCCGGCGAAGGCGCGGACGATCTCCGCGTACCTCGGCGACGACTTCGTCGTGGAGTCCTCCGTGGGCCACATCCGCGACCTGCCGACGAGCGCGAAGGAGATCCCGGACAAGTTCAAGAAAGAGCCCTGGGCGCGCCTCGGGGTCGACGTCGAGCACGACTTCGAGCCGCTGTACGTCGTCGACTCGGACAAGAAGGGGAGGGTCACCGAGCTGCGCAAGCGGCTGGCGAACGCTGAGGAGCTGCTGCTCGCGACGGACGAGGACCGCGAGGGCGAGGCGATCGCCTGGCACCTGCTCGAGGTGCTGAAGCCCAAGGTGCCCGTCCGCCGGATGGTCTTCCACGAGATCACGCGCCAGGCGATCGAGCGCGCGCTGGAGGAAACCCGCCAGATCGACGTGCGTCTCGTCGACGCGCAGGAGACCCGGCGCATCCTCGACCGGCTGTACGGCTACGAGGTCTCGCCCGTCCTATGGCGCAAGATCACGAGTGGCCTCTCTGCGGGCCGCGTCCAGTCCGTGGCGACGCGCCTCGTCGTGCAGCGCGAGCGCGAGCGGATGGCCTTCGTTCGCGCCGCCTGGTGGGACATCGAAGGGATGTTCGATCCAGAGAAGTTCGGCGCCGCGCTCGTCGCGCTCGACGGCAAGCGGCTTGCCAAGGGTCGCGACTTCGCGAGCGACGGCCGGCTGAAGGACGACGCGCTGCTGCTGCTGGACGAGGACGGGGCCCGCGGGCTCGCCGGACGGCTGGACGCGGCGCACTTCGCCGTCAAGAGCGTCGAGCGCAAGCCGTACCTTCGCCGCCCGAGCGCTCCGTTCATGACCTCGACCCTCCAGCAGGAGGCGAGCCGCAAGCTGCGCTTCACCTCCCAGCGGACGATGCAGGTCGCCCAGCGCCTGTACGAGAACGGCTACATCACCTACATGCGCACCGACTCGACCACTCTGTCGGACGCCGCCCTCACCGCGGCGCGCGCCCAGGCGCGCGAGCTGTACGGCCCGGAGTACGTGCCCGACCAGCCGCGCCGCTACGACCGCAAGGTCAAGAACGCGCAGGAAGCGCACGAGGCAATCCGGCCGGCCGGCGACGCCTTCCGCACGCCGCAACAGGTCGAGCGGGAGCTCGGCAGCGACGAACAACGGCTGTACGAGCTGATCTGGAAGCGGACGCTCGCCTCGCAGATGGCCGACGCGAAGGGCCAGACAGTCTCGATGCGCATCGCGGGCACCTCGTCCGCCGGCGAAGAGGCCGAATTCGGCACGTCGGGGACGGTCATCACCTTCCGCGGCTTCCTCGCCGCTTACGAGGAGGGGCGCGACGACGGCCGCAAGGACGAGGAGCGCAAGCTCCCGAACCTCTCCGAGGGCGACTCGGTGACGGCAACCTCGCTCGAGCCGCAGGGGCACGAGACGACGCCGCCGCCGCGCTACACCGAGGCGACGCTGGTACGCGCGCTCGAGGAGCGCGGGATCGGGCGCCCATCCACCTACGCGGCGATCATCGGCACGATCCTTGACCGCGGCTACGTCTTCAAGAAGGACAGCGCGCTCGTCCCCACCTTCCTCGCCTTCGCCGTGGTGGGGCTGCTCGAGCAGCACTTCGGGCGCCTCGTGGACTACGACTTCACGGCGCGCATGGAGGACGACCTCGACCGAATCGCCGCAGGCGACGAGGAGCGGGTCGAGTGGCTGCGCCGCTTCTACTACGGAAACGGCGACGCGGGCCTGAAGGATCTCGTCTCCGACCTCGGTGGGATCGACGCCCGCGAGGTGAGCTCGATCGACATCGGCAACGGGATCATGGTGCGCGTCGGCCGCTACGGCCCGTATCTGGAGCGGGACGGGCGCCGGGCGAGCGTCCCGCCGCACATCGTTCCGGACGAGCTAACGGCCGAGAAGGCCGAGGAGCTGCTCTCCAAGCCCTCCGAAGACCGCACGCTCGGCACCGATCCCGAGACCGGTCGCGACATCGTCGCCCGCAACGGGAGGTACGGCCCGTACGTGACAGAGGTGGTGGAGGAGGGGTCGAAGGAGAAGCCGCGCACCGCGTCGCTCTTCCAGAGCATGTCCCTCGAGACGATCATGCTCGAGGACGCGCTCCGCCTCCTGACCATCCCACGCCTGCTCGGCGCCGATCCCGCGGACGGCGAGGAAGTGGTAGCGCGGAACGGGCGCTATGGCCCCTACGTCCAGAAGGGCAAGGAGTCGCGCTCGCTCGACCGCGAGGAGCAGCTGCTCGAGGTCACGCTCGAGGAAGCGCTGGGTCTCCTCTCCCAGCCCAAGGGCCGCCGCCGGCAGAACTCCGCCGCGCCGCTGCGCGAGCTCGGCCCGGATCCGGAGACGCAGAAGCCTGTTGTCGTGAAGGACGGCCGTTTCGGGCCCTACGTCACGGATGGAGACGTCAACGCCACGATTCGTGGCGCCGACACGCCCGATACGATTACGCTCGAGCGGGCGTCGGAGTTACTGGCCGAGCGGCGGGCGAAAGGGCCGTCGAAACCGCGCAAACGGCGCTCCACGAAGCGGTGAACGTCCGGGGCAAACTTTTAGCCTGGTTAAGCGTCTTGTAGGAGGGAGGCAAACCGTCTCCTCGTTGACGACGGAATAAGAGGCACCGGGGTCTCGTTCCATGTGTGTGAGTGCCCCGCGCAGGGAACAGTTCTCGGTGGATGCTCCAGGAGAGTGTGCCTAGAGTGCGAAACACCACAGAACCCGGCATCGGGACAAGGTAGAAAGGCAGACCAGTTGACTCAGAACCAGTTGCATGAGCTGTTGGAGAGCGAAGGCGCGCGGTCGCTTGTCGAGGGCGCGGAGGAGCGCGGGTTCATCGAGCCCGCCGAGCTCGAGGCGTTCGCCCTCGAGCATGAGCTGAACGAGGATGAAATCGAGCAGCTCAGCCGTGAGCTCGAGGCGAGCGGCCTGGAGATCGGCCAGCCGCAGGCGGCGGAGACGCGCGCGCCCGAGCCGCCCCCGGCGCCGACCGAGGCGCTGACCGGTGCGGCCGACAGTCTGCAGCTCTTCCTTGCGGACGTGGGGCGGCACAAGCTCCTGACGGCCGCCGAGGAGGTCACGCTCGCGAAGGCGATCGAGCGCGGCGACCCGACCGCCAAGCGGCGGATGATCGAGTCGAACCTGCGCCTGGTCGTCTCCATTGCAAAGGGTTATCGAGGGCTCGGCGTTCCATTTCTCGACCTTATTCAGGAAGGCACGCTCGGACTGAACCGGGCGGTCGAGAAGTTCGACTGGCGCCGCGGGTTCAAGTTCTCTACGTACGCGACCTGGTGGATTCGCCAGTCGGTGCAGCGCGCGGTCGCGAATCACGCGCGCACCATCCGGGTGCCGGTGCACGTGGTCGAGCGTCAGCAGAAGCTCTCGCGCGCGGCGCGCCGGCTCGAGGTCGAGCTCGGCCGCGAGGCGACGAAGGAGGAGCTGGCGGAGGCCACGGGTCTTCCGATCCAGCACGTGGACGAGGCGATGGGCGCCGCGCAGGCGTCCGTGTCGCTCAATCAGAGCGTCGGCGCCGACGACGAGGGCGAGCTCGGCGATCTCTTCGCCGACCGCGAGGCCGCCGATCCGTTCGACGAGGCGGAGGAGTCGCTGCGCCGGCAGGGTGTCCGCCGCGCGCTCGACGCGCTGCCGGAGCGCGAGCGGCGCATTCTCGAGCTGCGCTTCGGGTTCGAGGGCGAGCCGTGGACGCTCGAGGCGATCGGGCACGAGCTCGACCTGACGCGCGAGCGCGTCCGCCAGCTCGAGTCGCAGGCGCTGGCGCGGCTCGCGGCGATCCGCGATCTCAGCTCCGTCGCAGCCGCGTAGCGGTGCGCGTTAGCCGATCCCCCTAGACGTAGACCCCAACCGCCTACATACTTTCGCGTCTAAGTAACAGGGAGCGCTGTTACGCGGAAAGGAGCATTTACGTGAGGAGAAAATCGCGCAAGTTCGCACTCCTCATCGGCGCGTGCATGATCGCGCTGGTGGTGGTGGGTGCGAGCAGCGGGGCGCACAACGCAGCGAAGAGCGGTAGCGCAGGGAAGACTCTCGTGTTCGGAACGTCCGCCGATCCGGTAGTGCTGGACGGGGCGCTCGTGTCCGACGGCGAGTCTCTGCGCGTTATCGACCAGATCACCGAGAGCCTGATCACCCTCAAGCCCGGGACGACCAAGATCCGGCCCGGGCTGGCTCTGAAGTGGAAGGTGTCGGGCGGTGGCAAGGTGTGGACGTTCGCCCTCCGCCACGGTGTCAAGTTCCACGACGGGACGCCGTTCAACGCGGCGGCGGTCTGTTACAACTTCAACCGCTGGTACAACTTCAAGGGAGCGTTCCAGTCGCCTGACGCCACCTACTACTGGCAGGCGATCTTCGGGGGGTTCCACAAGAACGAGAGCTCGAGCCTCTCGCCCAGCCTGTACAAGAGCTGCAAGGCGAAGGGCACCTACAGCGTGCAGTTCCGCCTGGCGAAGCCGTTCGGGCCTTTCATCCCGGCGCTTTCGCTCACGAACTTCGGGATCGCAAGCCCGACCGCGCTGAAGAAGTACGGCGCGAACAAGGCCGAGATCCGGAACGGCATCTTCACGCCCACCGGGACGTACGGCTTCAAGCACCCGACCGGGACGGGCCCGTTCAAGTTCAAGTCGTGGACGGTCGGCGAGAAGCTCGAGATCGTCCGCAACAACAAGTACTGGGGCAAGAAGGCCAAGCTGGGCAGGGTCATCTTCCGGCCCATCAGCAACAACACCGCCCGCCTCCAGGCGCTCCAGACGGGCGAGATCATGGGCTACGACCTCGTCGCGCCCCAGGACTACAACACGATCAAGAACAGCTCGGGGCTCAAGCTGCTCACGCGGCCTGCGTTCAACGTCGCGTACGTGACGATGCACCAGGGCCCCGGCTCGCCGATGAACGACCTCAAGGTCCGCCAGGCAGTGGCCTACGGCCTCAACCGGAAGGGTCTGATCAACTCGGCGGCATACCCGCCCGGAGCCGTGGTGGCCAAGGAGTTCCAGCCGCCTCAGCTGTTCGGCTACGCCAAGACGGGTGTCAAGACCTACACGTACAACTCGAGCAAGGCGAGGAGCCTCCTGAACTCGTCGAGCTGCCATGTCCCGTGCAAGGTCGACTTCTGGTACCCGTCCGCGGTGTCGCGGCCGTACATGCCTGACCCGAAGCGCAACTTCGAGGTCTTCCAGGCGAGCCTGGAGGCTTCCGGCTTCAACGTCACGCCGCACACGGCCAACTGGCGCCCGGACTACGTCTCCAAGGTCACGGACGGGACTGCAGGGGATCTGAACCTGATCGGCTGGACGGGCGACTACGGAGACCCCGACAACTTCCTCGGCGTCTTCTTCGGCACTTACCAAGCCCAGTTCAACTTCCACAACAACCAGATCTTCAACATCCTGCAGAAGGCGCGCACGATCACGAACCAGGCCAAGCGCACCAAGCTCTACCAGCAGGCAAACAAGATCATCATGAACTACCTGCCCGCAGTTCCTTACGCCCACACGAGCCCGGCGCTCGGGTTCAAGAAGTCGGTCAGGGGCTATACGCCCAGCCCGGTTTCGCTCGAGCCGTTCGCCCTCGTGTCGGTCGGAGGGCTCTAGGCTGAAAGGAGTGTTCGGCCGGCGGACGACGACGTAGATGCTGCGTTTCGTCGTCCGTCGGCTGCTCCTCCTCGTACCGATCCTTCTCGGGCTCTCGATTCTCGTCTTCCTCTGGATCAGAGCCCTTCCCGGCGGGCCCGCCGAGGCCCTGCTCGGTGAGCGTTCGACCGCGGCCCGGATCGCCGAGGTCCGGCACCGGTACGGCCTCGACCGGCCGATCCTGGAGCAGTACTGGGACTACCTGAAAACGACCGCGTCGGGCGATCTCGGGCAGAGCATCGCCTCGCGCCGCTCGGTCACCAGTGAGATCAGGCAACGCTTCCCGGCGACGCTGCAGCTCGCGCTCGTCGCGATGATCTTCGCCCTCGGGCTGGGGCTCCCACTCGGATTCCTCGCCGCCAAATGGCACGGCTCGGCGTTCGACCACTTATCCCTGGTCGGGTCGCTGATCGGGATCTCCATCCCGATCTTCTTCCTGGCGGTGATCCTGAAATACATCTTCTCGGTCAAGCTCGGCTGGCTGCCGAGCATCGGCCAGATCTCGGTCACCACCGAGCTCAACCACCCGACGAACTTCTATCTCCTCGATGCAGTCATCGAATGGAGGTGGGATGCCTTCTGGGACGTGTCCAGGCATCTGATCCTCCCCGCGATCGCGCTCGGCTCGATCCCGCTCGCCATCATCATGCGCATCACCCGCGCCGCGGTTCTCGACGTGCAGAACGAGGACTACGTGCGCACGGCGCGGGCCAAGGGCCTCTCTCCGCAGATCGTGGACTCACGGCATGTCCTGCGGAACGCGATGCTCCCGATCTCGACGATCATCGGGCTCCAGGTCGGGCTGCTCCTCTCGGGCGCCGTGCTCACCGAGACCGTCTTCCAGTATCCGGGCGTCGGCTACTGGATCACGCAGGCCATCTTCAACCGTGACTTCCCGGTGATCCAGGGAGGGATCCTCTTCCTCGCCCTGGTCTTCGTGATCGTCAACCTCGTGGTCGACGTGTCGTATGCCTTCTTCAATCCACGGATCAGGTACAGCCGATGAGCATCGCGGAAATCGAGTCAACCGAGCTCGCGCTCGACGCGCCGACCGGCGGGCTGTGGCGCGAAGCCTGGTTCCGTCTCCGGCGCAACCCCAGCGCGATCGTCGGTGCGATCTTCGTCCTCACCTTTGTCGTGGTCGCGATCTTCGCGCCGCTGATCGCCCAGTATCCGCCGGAACAGATTCCCACCCAGCTCCCCGAGACCTGCTGCCCCGGTCCCTCGGCCGCGCACTGGTTCGGCACGAACGTCGTCGGCCAGGACACCTTCTCGCGCATCGTCTACGGCGCGCGGCTCTCGCTTATCGTCGGCATCGTCTCGGTGTCGGTCGGGCTCTCGGTCGGAATGCTCCTGGGGGCGATCGCGGGCTACGTCGGGGGCATCGTCGACTCGGTGATCATGCGGCTGATGGACATGCTCCTCGCGATCCCGGGCCTGCTGCTCGCGATCGGAATCGTGGCGCTCGAGCTCCCGATCCCGCGCATCTACCAGATCATGGTCGCGATCGGAGTTACGAACATCCCGATCTTTGCGCGGTTGTTACGCGGGTCGATCCTTGCCCAGCGTGACAACGACTTCGTGCTCGCGGCGCGGGCGGTAGGCGTGCGCCGGCCGGCCATCCTGTTCTCCCACATCCTCCCGAACGCGCTCGGGCCCGTGATCGTCCAGGGGACGCTCGCGCTGGCGACCGCGATCATCGACGTAGCCGCGCTCGGGTTCCTCGGTCTCGGGCCGCAGGATCCGTCCACGCCCGAGTGGGGGAACATGCTCGCGGACGCGCAGGAGTACCTCTCCGCCGCTCCGCTGCTCGCCATCTTCCCCGGCGTCGCCATCGTGATCTCGGTGCTCGGGTTCAACCTCATCGGTGACGGCTTGCGCGAGGCTCTCGACCCCAAGCTGAGGGGCCGGTGAGCGCACCTGAGCCGCTTCTGAGCGTGGAGGACCTCCGCGTTCAGTTCTGGACGAGCCGCGGCACCGTCTACGCGGTCAACGGGATCTCATTCGAGATCGCCCCCGGGGAGACGCTCGGGATCGTGGGCGAGTCCGGCTGCGGGAAGAGCGTCACTGCGCTCGCGATCCTCGGCATCCTGCCGCGGGCCGGCCGGGTGCCGACCGGGAAGGCGATCTTCGAGGGACGCGACCTCCTCCATCTCTCCGACCGGCGCCTGCGCAGCATCCGGGGTAAGGAGATCGCGTTGATCTTCCAGGACCCGATGACGAGCCTGAACCCGGTGCTGACGATCGGGAAGCAGATCCGGGAGGAGCTCAAGGCGCATTTCAAGATGAAGAAGCAGGAGGCGAACGACCGCGCGGTCGAGCTGCTCGACCGTGTCGGGATTCCGAACGCGCGTGCGCGGATCAAGGACTATCCGCACCAGTTCTCGGGCGGCATGCGGCAGCGCGCGATGATCGCGATGGCGCTCGCGTGCAAGCCGAAGCTCCTCATCGCCGACGAGCCCACCACCGCCCTCGACGTCACGATCCAGGCCCAGATCCTCGACCTGCTGCGCGAGCTCGTCGCGGAGGAGAATGCGGCGCTGATCATGATCACGCACGACCTCGGCGTCGTTGCCGGGACGTGCGAGCGCGTCAACGTCATGTACTCGGGCCTCTTCGTGGAGACCGCGTCGGCGTCGCAGCTCTTCGCGCGGCCGCGCCACCCGTACACGCTCGGTCTCCTCGAGAGCGTCCCGCGGCTGGACGCCTCGCGGAAGACGAAGCTCAAGCCGATCGAGGGGCAGCCGCGCAACATGCTCGAGGAGCCGGCGGCATGTCCGTTCCAGCCGCGCTGCCGCTTCGAGGTCGACCTGTCGCGGAAAGAGGTGCCGGCGCTCGTCGAGGTCGAGCGCGGCCACTACGTCGCGTGCTTCAACCCGGTGCCCGTGGACGAGTGGGCCAGGGCGCGCGAGGCGGCGACCGTATGAGCACGAACGGGACGCTCGTCCGGCTCGAGGAGCTGAAGGTCTGGTTCCCGATCAAGAGCGGGATCGTCCTCGACCGGCACATCGGGAACATCCGCGCGGTTGACGGCGTGACGATCGACATCCGCCGGGGCGAGACGCTCGGCCTGGTGGGCGAGTCGGGGTGCGGCAAGTCCACGGTCGGCCGCGCCATCCTGCGGCTGTACAAACCGACGTCGGGCCGCATCGAGTTCGACGGGAAGGACATCACCAACCTCGGCGACGGTGACCTGCGACCGCTGCGCCGGCAGATGCAGATGGTGTTCCAGGATCCGTTCGCGTCGCTGAACCCGCGGCACAGCATCGCGCGCATCGTCGGCGAGCCGATTCGCGCACACGGGCTCGCGTCGCGCCGCGCGGCCGCGCAGCAGGTGCGGGAGCTGCTGCAGATCGTCGGCCTGCCGGCGGATGCGGGATCGCGCTATCCGCACGAGTTCTCGGGCGGCCAGCGCCAGCGCATCGGCCTCGCCCGCGCGCTCGCGGTCAACCCGGACTTCATCGTGGCCGACGAGCCGGTCTCGGCCCTGGACGTCTCCATCCAGGCGCAGATCATCAACCTGCTGGAGCGGCTGCAGGACGAGTTCGACCTCACGTATCTGTTCATCGCGCACGACCTCGCGGTTGTCCGCCACATCTCAGACCGGATCGCCGTCATGTATCTCGGCATGGTCGTCGAGATCTCGCCGGCCGAGGAGCTCTACGACAACCCGCTTCATCCGTACACGATTTCGCTCCTGTCCGCCGTTCCGATCCCGGATCCGGAAGTCGAGCTCAAGCGGAAGGCGCTGCTGCTCGCTGGCGACCTCCCGTCCCCCGCCAATCCGCCGCCGGCCTGCCGCTTCCACACGCGCTGCCCGTACATCCAGGAGACCCGTTGCCGCGACGAGGTGCCCGAGCTGCGGAAGCTCTCCGAGGGGCACGTGGTCGCCTGCCACTGGGCCGAGCAGATCAAGTCCGGCGAGATAACGCCGCACGTGGTCGCGCCGGTCTTCGATCCGGGAATCGTCGAGCCGGCGTATGAGCCGCCGCCCGACTAGCGCCGCCACTCTGTCGCCCGTGCGCGCGGAGCCACGGGACGACGCCGAGCAGGTGACGCAGGTGCTGGCCGGCGAGCCGCTGACCGTCGAAGAGCGGCGCGACGGGTGGGCGCGGATCGCGACCGCCTACGACTATCCAGGCTGGGTGCGGGAGGAGGTCGTGGGCGGCGAGGGCGATCCTTCATGGATGGTGGCAGAGGGCGACGACCCGGTCGAGCGCGCGCGCACGTATCTCGGCGCCGTGTACGAGTGGGGCGGGATGACGGAGCGCGGGATCGACTGCTCCGGTCTCGTGCACATGGCCTACCGGCGGACGGGCCGACTCGTCCCGCGCGACGCCGACCAGCAGGAGGCGGCCGGGGAAGAGGTGGCACAGGACGAGCTTCGTCCCGGCGATCTGGTCTGCTACGAGGGCCACATCGCGTTCTGGCTGGGAGAGGGGCGCATCCTCCACTCGACCCAGCGCGAAGGCGTGAACGGCGTAGTCGAGGAGCCGGAACCGGCGGAGCTCCGGCCGCGCTTCAACCGGTACGTGCGCCTTTGAACCGGCGCCTTAAAACCGGGGTCTGACCCCGGACTTGACAAAAGGCGTGCGGTTTGCGGCGGGACTGCTGTCCGGAACGGACAGAGGGTCTGACCCCGGTTTAAATCGGCGCTGGTTGTTGCACTTTTGTTACGCCGCGACGAGCGGCTGGTGGCGGATGAAGCTGGCCTCGTGGCCGCGGCGGTTGGCCTCGGTGAGCTCGTCCTCGTCCAGCGCGCCGATTCGCAGCAGGAGCTCGAACTCGTCGCGCAAGTGCGTTCGCATCATCTCGGGCCCGTCCGTCGCGATCGTGTAGCGAACGCCGGCCGCCGCGAACGCACGGAACGTGTCCCGCACCTCGTCCTCGTCCGCCAGCGCCCGGGTTAGCAGGTTCGACGTCGGGCAGATCTCGAGCACGATCCCGGCTTGGGCGAGCGTGGCGCACAGGCCGGTGTCGCGCGCGGCCAGGATGCCGTGCCCGATCCGGTCGGGCGCAAGCGTCTCCACCACCTCCCGGATCTCCTCGATCCCCTGGTCGCCGCCTTCCTCGCCGACATGGATGGTCACCCCCAGCCCGGCCGACCGCGCCTCCTCCACCAGCGGTGCCAGCTCGCGATAGGGATAGCGCGCTCCGCGCGGCCGCGGCCCGGCGATATCGACGCCGACGACCCCGCGCGGCGCATAGCGGATCGCCTTCTCGATAATCACCTCGTTCTGCTCGCGCGTGAACGTCCGATCCATCATCAGGATCAGCCCGGCGCGGACGAGCGGATACTCGAGCGCCGCGCGGTCGAGCCCGCGCGAGGCGGCCATGATGATGTGGTCGAGGTCGCGCTCGCCGCCGCGGTTCCGCTTCATCGGATTGAAGCGCACCTCGAGCGTCGTGATCCGCTGCGAGCGAAACGCGCCCCCGATCGCCTGGTGGACAGACCGCTCCACCGCGAGCGGGCTGGACTGGATGAGCTCCGTCCAGTGGTAGATCTCGTTCAGCGCGTCGAGCGAGTCGACGCGGCGCGGGTCGGCGATCGTCACCAGGCGGTCGAACTCCCAGTAGTCCTTGACCGGCAGGGCAATCCCCTGCTCATGCGCAAGCGTCCACAGGATCTCGGAGGCGACCGACCCGCCGAGGTGCGTGTGGAGCTCGGCCAGACCCTCGTCGAGGTTCATCCGTCGAGTGTATGTGGGAGGTACGACCCGGATGAGTTCTTCCATTTCAAACAGGGCATTCGGACCTAGAGACGTATCCTCAGCGCCGTGAAGGTCGGGATCGTCGTCCCGTACTCCTGGTCCTTCTGGGGGGCGGTCATCGAGCACGCGGAGCTGCAGGCGCAGGCGCTCGGCAAGCTCGGGATCGAGACTCGGACGATCATGGGCAACGACCCTCCGGGGAGCTTCACGCGCGCCCTCCACCCGCGCCTAGGGCGCCACGGAGAGCCGCCCGCGGACGTGATCCCCGTCGGCCGTTCAGTCATCGTTCCCGCAAACGGCAGCCTGCCCAACATCGTCCTCAGCCCTTCATCGGTGCCGCGCATCCGCCGCGTGCTCGAGCGGGAGCGCTTCGACGTCCTCCACGTGCACGAGCCGATGACTCCGGCGATCTGCGTCGCCACCCTCGCCTTCGCGCGCTGTCCCGTCGTCGGCACCTGGCACGCCTCCGGGCCGCTCGACTGGATGAGGATCGGCCTGCCGCTGTGGGGGTTCCTCATGGACCGCATCGACTACCGGATCGCCGTGTCGGAGCCTGCACGGGCAACGATCGCAGCCTGGATCCCCGGCGAGTGGGAGATCGTCCCCAACGGCACGCTCATTCCAGACGAAGCCGATCCGGGCGACCGGGAGCACCACGTCCTCTTCGTCGGCCGGCACGACTCGCGGAAGGGGCTGCATGTCCTGCTGCGGGCCTGGCCGGAAATCCGCAAGCGCACGGGAGCCGTGCTGCGGATCATCGGCGCCGACCCGCTCGCTGTCCGGCTCGTGCTCAGCCGCGTGGGCGTGAGCGACGACGGCGTCGAGATCGCGGGATTCCTCAGCCAGGACGAGCTCACCCGCGAGCTCCTGAGCGCGAAGGCGATGGTTGCTCCGTCGCTGGGCGGGGAGAGCTTCGGCATGGTGCTCACCCGCGCCTTCGCCTGCGCCACGCCCGTGATCGCCTCCGACATCGACGGCTACCGCGAGGTGATCGAGCCGGGAACCGCGGTACTCGCCCCGCCGGGCGATCCCAAGGCGCTGGTCGACGCCGTGGTCGCCCTGCTCGCGGACGAGGAGACGCGCGTCGCCATCGGCATCGCTGCGCGCGAGCTCGCGCTCGAGCGCTACTCCTGGGACCGGATCGCCGGCAGGCTGGCGGAGATCTACGAGCAGGTGGCGGCGTGAAGCTCCACATCCCGCGCAGCCCCTGGTTCCGGATCGGCGTGATGGTCGCGATTGCGGCGATCGTCGGCCTGCTGCTGTGGTGGCGCGGCCCGGACTGGGGAGCGATCCCGGACGCCTTCCAGGCCGTCGAGTGGGAGTGGGTCGCCGTGGCCGTCGGGCTCAACCTGCTCTCGATCGTGGCCCGCAGCATCGCCTGGCAGATCGTGATCGACCAGGCGATGGCTCCGCCGCGGCCGCGGTTTCCGCTCGTCTTCTCCGCCTTCTGCGTCGGCCTGCTGGCGAACGCGGTCCTGCCCGGCCGGATCGGCGAGCTCGCGCGGGTGGCGGTGCTGACGCGGAGGAGCCCGCCGCAGAACGGCCGCTGGGCGCTGCTCGTCGGGACGGTCTTCGCCCACCGTGTGTTCGACATCGTCCCGGCGCTCCTGCTGATCGGCTATGTGCTCGCCACCGCGGACATCCCCGGCTGGGCGCTGACAAGCCTGATCGCGGTCGTGTCGGTCGGCTCGGCCCTCTTCCTGCTCGCCTTCTTCAGCGCACGCCGGCACCACCGCTCCGTGCTCGAGGAGGCGGGGTCGCTGAAGCGGGTCGTGACGATGGCGCGCTACGGGCTCGCAGTGATGCACGAACCCCTGCCCGCCGCCGGCGCGATCTTCTTCCAGTGCCTGGGCTGGCTCTGCCAGTTCTTCGCCGTCTACACGGCGATGAAGGGCTTCGACATCCACGTGCCGCTGCCGGCTGCGGGCCTCGTTCTCGTCCTGATGAACGTCGCCACGATCTTCCCGCTCTGGCCCGGGAACGTCGGGCTGACGCAGGCGGCCATCGCCCTCCCGCTCGTCCAGTACGGCGTGCCCTACGCGAAGGGGTTCGCGTTCGGGATCGGGCTGCAGGCGATCGAAGCTTCCGTCGGCATAGGCGTCGGGCTGTTCTTCCTGGGACGCGAGGGCCTGTCGTTCGCGATGCTGCGCAAGATGCCCGAAGTGACCGAGGCCGAGTTCCCGGACCGCGAGAACGGCGGGTCCGAGGTCGAGCGCAAGCGTGAAGCTCCTCGCGTCTCCGGCTAGCCTCAAGGGCGTCCTCGACGCGGTCGACGCGGCGGCTGCGCTGGTCGAGGGAGCGGAGGCGGCGGGCGCAGAGGCCGGAGCGTTGCCGATCGCCGACGGGGGAGGAGGGACTGCGGCGGTTCTTGCGTCCGCTCGCGGCGGCTCCTGGCACGAAGCCGCGGTGTCCGATCCGCTCGGACGTCAAGTAGCAGCGCGCTGGCTCATGCTCCCCGACCGGACGGCCGTGCTCGAGGCGGCCGCGGCCGTCGGGCTGCCCCTCCTGGCGGCGGAAGAGCGGGATCCGTTACGGGCCTCGAGCCGGGGGCTCGGGGAGCTGATCGAGGCCGCGCTGCGAGAGAGGCCGGACTCCCTTCTCGTCTGTCTCGGAGACACGGCCACGGTGGATGGGGGCGCCGGCCTGCTGGAGGTGATCTCCACTCTCCCGGTTCCGGTGCGTGCCGCCTGCGACGTCGGCAATCCGCTCCTTGGCCCGCGTGGCGCCGCGCGCGCCTTCGGGCCGCAAAAAGGCGCCTCACCCGAAGAGGCGGACGAGCTGGAGGCGAGGCTCGCGGCGCGCGACGACCTGCGTCCTGTGGCCGACCTCCCCGGCGCCGGCGCCGCCGGCGGGCTCGGCGCCGCGCTGGCCGCGCTCGGAGCTGAGCTGGTCTCGGGTGCGGCGCTCGTGCTCGAGCTCGTCCGGTTCCGTGAGCGCGCGCGAGACGCGCAGCTCGTCGTGACCGGGGAGGGGACCGTCGATCGGGCGACGCTGGAGGGCAAGGCACCAGGTGCGGCCCTGCGCGTCTGCCTCACGGAGGGCGTCCGCTGCGCTGTCTTCGGCGGCCGCATCCGAGAACGGCTTCCCGGTGCTGAGCTGCATGAGCTGAGCGGCGATCCCGCGCGGGCGCGCGACGACCTGCTCCAGCTCGGAAGCCTGCTAGGTGGCGCGCGCTTCGCGTAGCTGCTTCGCGAGAGCCACGAGGAGCTTCCACGCGATGTGCGAGTTCCCCTCGACCAGCGGGCGGAACTCCCAGGAGGTCAGTCCGTAGCACTTGAGGTCGCTGTCGGCCGTGATCGTGGCCGTTCTCGTTCCCTCGTCGATCAGTGCAAGCTCGCCGAAGTACTGCCCGGGGCCGAGCTTGGCCAGCTCCTCGCCGCCGCGGGTGACGGTCGCCTCTCCTTCGTCGATGATGAAGAAGCCGACGCCACCGGTTCCCTCGCCGACGACGGTGGAGCCGCCGTCGAAGACGCGCTCCTTGAAAGAGGACGCGAGCGACTGAAGCTCGCGCTGGTCGAGGTCGGCGAAGAGCGGGACACGCTGGAGCTGCTCGACTGTGGCAGGCATGGGCGAGATACTAACCGGCTTCCGGAGCCGCAGCCTCGACGCGTTTGGCGAGCTCCTCGATCCGCCCCTCGGCGGTGTCGAGCTTGCTGCGGCAGAAGCGGTACAGGTCCTCGCCGCGCTGCCAGAGCGTGATCGCTTCGTCCAGGGTCGCGTTGCCGAGCTCGAGCCGCTCGACGATCTCCTCGAGCTCCCGCTGCGCCGCCTCGAACGTCGGATCGTCGTTCACCGCGTCTCGTCCACCGTCCCCATGAAACCGCCCTCGGCCAGCTCGACGTCGACCCGGTCGCCGCCGGCGAGAGCGCCCGAGGAGCGGACGATCCCGTCCCGGCCACGCACGATCGCGTAGCCGCGCTCGAGCGTTGCCCGCGGCGAGAGCGCCCGCAGGCGGGCGCCTGTCTGCTCCAGCCGCGCGCGACGGCGCTCCACGGCCAGCGCCGGGGCGCTGCGCAGCCGCTCGTGCGTGCGCGACAGACGCGTGCGCTCGCCCTGGAGGATGCGGCGCGTGCAGCGTCCCAGCGCCTCTCGCCGTCGCTCGAGGCCCGTGAGGAGCTCCTGCAGGTCGGGTACGACGAGCCGTGCCGCCGCCGTCGGCGTGGAGGCGCGCACGTCGGCGGCGAGGTCGCACAGCGGCGTGTCCTGCTCGTGCCCGACGGCCGAGACGAGCGGGACGGGACAGGTGGCCACGGCCCGAACGAGCCGCTCGTCGCTGAACGGCAGCAAGTCCTCGAAGCTCCCCCCGCCGCGCGCGAGCACTACGACGTCGACGCCGGGTTCCTCGCAGAGGCGCTGGAGCGCCTCGATGATCGCGGGCGCGGCGCGGGGCCCCTGGACGTAGGTTTCGGCAACAACGATTCGCGCAGGCGGGAACCGGGATGTGATCCCGGTCAGCACGTCACGCTTGGCGGCGGCGTCGTTGCCGGTCACAAGCCCGATCCGGCGCGGGAGGAGGGGGAGAGATCGCCTGCGCGCCGGATCGAAGAGACCCTCCGCCGCGAGCTGCTTCTTCAACCGTTCGAGTGCCGCGAGGTGCGCGCCCAGGCCGAAGCGCTCGATCGTGAGGGCCCGTAGCCGGAAGTCGCCGCGCGCCTCGAACAGCTCCGCCCGCCCGAAGACGTGGACGCGCTCCCCGTTCGCCAGGCCGAGCCGCAGGGCGTCGAACTGTCGCCGCGACATCGTCGTTGCGAGGCACGCGCCGCTATCCGGATCCTTGAGCGTGAAGAACACGCTCTGCCAGCGCTCCTGGCGGCGCAGCTCCGTAACCTCGCCCTCGATCCACACCGTGGGCAGGCGCTCGAGCCAGGAGCCGATCCCCCGGTTGAACGACGCGACCGAATAGACCTTGCGGTCGCCGTACTCGACTGCTTCGACCTTCACGGTCTCAGCATGCCAAGGGTTCCCTACTTCAGCGTCTCGATGTAGGCCGCGAGGGCCCGTAGTTGCGTCTCCGGAATGATCCCGCCCCAGTGCGGCATGCTGACGATCGGCGCCCGGCCGAGCACGCTCCCCGTGCGGATGATCTCGATGATCTTCTGGTCTGTGTTGAACTCCGCGCGGAAGTCGGGTCCGGACAGCGGCGGGATGGTCTTGTCCTCGGATTGCGGGTTCGGCACGCCGCCGAGGCCGTTCGGCCCGTGGCAGTTTATGCAGCCGTACCGAACGTAGAGCGCGGCTCCCGCGACCGCTGCGCCCTGCCTCTGCGGGATCGGCGGCGACGTTGCGGTAGGCACATCCGGCAGCCCTGCGTGGATGTACGAGACGAGGTCGTCCACCTGATGCGGGGAGATCACCTCTCCCCAGACCGGCATGTACGGCTTGGACGGGTTGGCCGACTCGCCCAGCCCGTGGTCGATGATGTCTCGGAGCTGCTGCGACGTTAGCGACTGCCCGACCTCCGTTAGCGCTGGAACGTCCGGCGAGACGCCGCCTTGTCCCTGGTCGCCGTGGCACTGCGCGCAGGCGAACTGGACGAAGTCGTGCGCCCCGGCCGCTACCTGCGGATCGACTGACGCGAAGGAAGCCGTGGTGGTAACAGCGACGGTGACCGTCGTCGTCCTGTTCGTGTAGTGGCCCGCGGCGTAGCCGAGCACACCGATCGCGGCCGCCACGGCGATTGCGACTCCCAGGCCCACGGCAAGCGCGGCGGTTCGCATGCGCCGATTGTCGCGCGCTGACGCGCGCGTTGCAAGGGGAGCTAGAGCAGGATGGCGGCAGCCACCGAGTGGTCACATCCCTGTGACACGAGCTCGACGGCGCGATGCAAGTCGGCCTCGCTGCCGGCCAGCTTCTCGGCGAGTGGGAGCGGATACCCGGCCTGGATGAGAACGTGCAGACGCCAGCCCTCGACCTTCGACCTCTCCGTCTCGTGCTGCACCTCGATGGTCTCAGTCTCACTCATGAGCAGTTCCCGTGGTAGACCCCTGGTTCGTTCTCCATCAGACGAACCCTCCCCCTAGAAGTTGGAGGAGATTCGTATGGCTAGGAACTTCGGATCACGGAAGAGAGGCGGTTCTCAGCCTGCGCCACTGTCTCGTCGATCCGCCGCGCGAGCTCCTGCAGGCGTGTCTCGAGGATGCCGCGCTCGGCCTCGGTTTCGGCCTCGAGAGCTTCGATCCGCCGCCGCTGCTCGCTCTCCGCGTCGGCGAGGCGCTGCTCCAGTGTCGCCAGGATCTCGTCTCTGCGCCGGCTGAGGAGGGCTTCGCTCTCGCTGAGGCGCTTCTCCAGCCGCTGGCCGCCGAGGTCGCCGATCTTCGAGAGCCGCTCGGCGAGGACGGACTCCGCCTCCCGCGCGAACAGCGCGGACGAGCGCTCGAGCTCGCGCGACAGCAGGCGGGCCGCCTCGTCGCGCGCTCCCTTGATGGATGCCTCGAACTGCTGCTCGGCGGCCTCCACATAGCGTTGGCCGGCGCGGTCGATCAAACGCGTGAGGTGGTCGAGCTGGCGCCGCTCGACGTCCTCGAAGCTCGCTCTGATTCGGAGAGTGGCCTCGTTCTCCTCGCGCTCGATCTGCTCGTGGAGCTCTCGCTCGCGGCGCCGGAGTCGCTCGGAGACCTCGTGCAGGGCGCGGCGCCGCTCCGCCGCGTGCTCCTCGATCTCGCCCTTGGCGGACGCGAATGCTGCCTCGGCAGCTTCGGCCAGCTCGGTGCGCATGCGGGCCAGGGCCGCCCGTTGCTCCTCATGGCTCGTATCGAGGCGCCGGTTGTCCGTTTCGATTCGCTGCTCGGCTTCGGCCATCAGCTGGCTCTGGCGCTCTCCCAGCTTCTTGATCTCCACCCGGACGCTCTGCTGGAGCTGCTCCAGGTCGCCGGTTAGCGCAGCGACCCGATGGTCTGCGCGCTGGTGCGCACGGCTGAGTGCCTCGGCGAGCTCCGTTCGCCCCTGCTCCTCCCGCTCGGCGAGGAGCCGCTGGCGCTCGAGAGCGTACTTGCGCTCCTCGTCGGCGAGCATCGAGCTCGCATCGGCGCGTGCACGAGCGAGCGTGTGGCTGAGCTCCTCCGCGCGTCGCTCGCCCTCCTTTGCGATCAGCCGGTCGAGCCGGCTCTCGGCCCGCACGAGGTCGCCTTCGACGTGGCGCCGCCGAGCGAGCGCTTCTGCGAGGACGAGGGCTCCGAGCTCGGCCACACAGCACAGGATCAGACCTGCCGCGGCCGCTCCCAGCTCGAGCGTCGGCCCGAAGACGAACGCGATCCAGCCGCCCAGCGCGGCGGCGGCGCACGCCAGCGCAGCGCCCTTGAGCAACACGGGAGAGACGGGCCGCAGGAGAACGGCCACGAACGAGGCGGCCACGAGAACAGCTGCTCCCGCGAAGACCGCCTGGAAAACGGACTCTGCACTCACGGGCGCGGCCACCCTACACGTGCACGAGAACGAGCGCGAGAGCGAGAGCCGTCGTGGCCGCCGCGAGGAGCTGCAGGGCTGTCTCCGGCGCATGGATCAGCGTGTCTGCGTCGATCCGCTCGACCGTCCCGTCCGCGTGCTCGATCGTCCCGGAGATCGCCCGCGTCTTGCGCCGAATCGTACGGACCGGAGTGGAGAGCCGCCGCTGCGCGACGCTGAGCAGGAACGCGTAGGCGGCCACGAGGAACGCCTCGATGCGGAGGCGCTCGGCGGTCACGAAGTACGCGGTCAGCGCGGGGAACGCGCCCCAAGCGAGAGCGAACCAGAACGTGTCATGGAAGCGTCCGCCGGCAAGCTCCAGGTTGTATGCGGCGAGGATGAAGCCGCCGAAGGCGACGAACGCGAGCAGCCACGGCTCGTACCAGATCGCGCCGAGGACGCCGAGCCCGATCGCGCCTGCGATCGATGCCGCGGCGAGTGCGATCAGCGTCCGGCGTGGGATCCGCGTCTGCAGCGGCCGTCCCATCAGCTCGTCCAGCGCGTGCGCGCCGATCCCGACCGCGAGGAAGAAGGCGCCGAGGGCCAGCCCCAGCCTCGCCCACGTGAATCCCGGCGCGATCGCGGCGCCGATGGCGACGTAGCTGAGGTGCCAGAGGGTGTACGGGGGATGGAGGAGCGTGACGTAGTCACGCCAGCCTCCCGAACGAAGCGCGTAGAACGCCGGCCTTGCCTCCGCGCTCACTCCCGCCGGCCCCAGATCACGATCCCGCCACCCAGGCTCAGCCGGCGTACGCGGATGTCCTCGACTCCCGCCTCCCGCCAGAGGGCCAGCTGCCGGTCGAGCGGCAGCCGCGCGTAGAAGTCGCGGATGCTGCCGCGCAGGAACTCTCCCACCTCGTGCCAGCCTTTCCCGATGGCGAGCCCCGCAACCGGGAGCCCGACGCCCGTGTACAGCTCCCAGGCCGCGCGCGGAAGCGGAGCGGGGGGGAGCCCGAACTCGAGCGAGGCGACCGTGCCGCCCGAGCGGACGACCCGGGCGAGCTCCACGAGCGTTGCACCGGGGTCGTCGACGTACCGCAAGAGGTACGTGACCGTCAGTGCGTCGAAGACGCCATTGTCGAACGGCAGTTCCTCGGCGCGTCCCTCGACCAGGCGGATGTCCCTCGTCGCGCGGGCGAGCTTAATTTGGCGGCGAGCCTCGTCCAGCATCTCGGTGCTCGGGTCGATCCCGACCACCGAGCAGCCCGTACGCCGGACGAGCTCGATCGCCACCGCTCCCGTGCCGGTGGCGACATCGAGGACCAGGTCCGCCGGCCCAGCCTCGATCCGCTCGACCAGGAAGCGCCGCCAGCGCGGGTCCTGGCCGAGCGAGAGCAGCCGCGCGTAGCGGTCGTAGGTCGGGCCGAGCGGCGCGAAGAGCTCCCGAGCCGCCTGGGTGCGAGGCGATGCGGCCTGCTCCATGGCCGTATTCTCGCAAGGTGTCGCTGAACGAGGAGCTCGAGCGGATCGCGGCCGCAGCGACCCTGAACGCGGACGCCGGCGAGACGCTCGCCGGAATCCTCGCTGCCGAGCCGCATCCGGGCGAGCGCGCGTACCTGTGCGCGTTCGAGGGGGGCGGAGGCCGTTCGTGGCTCGCCCTCGACGGCGCCGGAGCTCCGGTCAAGAACAGGCGGGCTGTGCGGGACGCCGCGTCGATCGCCGCGCTGTGCGAGCTCGCCGAGGAGGTCGCGGCCGGCGGCGATCTGGACGACCTGATCTCGCGACTGGTCGCCGTGCGGATGACCGAAGCGCCCGCGGGAATCGAGGAGGCCGAGGAGGCCGCCCGCAACCTCCAGCGGACGATCGAGCCGCCGCCGCGGCTCGCGTCGCCCGAATACCTCGACCGCATCGGAGAGGCCACCCGGAGACTCGAGCGTGCATTGGGCGAGGGCGGCTCGCCGTTCGCCGAGGGAATGAAGTGCGGGATGGAAGCCGTCGACCAGCTGACGCGAGAGATCGAAGGGAGCTACAAAGGCGAGCTCTCGTGAGATTGTCGGCGCGGCCATGCGCCGCCCCTCCCGATCCTCTTCGGCACGTAAGCTAGACGGCGTGGAAGGCGGTTTTCCGTTGTTCGGGCAGGATCCGGAGGAACTGATGCGCGGGCTGCGCGAGTTCGCGGCCCAGCAGGCGGAGTCGGTCGCGGAGGCGCAGCGCGAGCAGTTCGCGACGCTGACGCTGAACACTGCGGTCGAGCTGACCGGCGCCGCGCTGAAGCGCATGGAGGTCTCGGGAACGTCGGACGAGCAGGCGATCGCACTGCGCGACGCGATGCGGATCCTCTTCCCGGAGGCGGTGGCGCTCGTTTCAGCCGCCCGCCAGGGATTCATGCGCGAGAGCTAGATGGCGAACGTCGTCGATCGCGCCGTCGTCCGGCTGCTGCCGGCGATTCCGAAGCCGATCGTCCGCAAGATCTCGAACCGCTACATCGCCGGACCGACGCTCGAGGACGCGTGCCGTGTCGTGTCCAAGCTGAACGCGGCAGGGAAGATGGCCACGGTCGACGTCCTCGGGGAGCACATCGACGAGCCCGAGCAGGCTCGGGCCCTCGTCCACGAGCACGACGGCGTCCTCGATGCGATCGAGCGGAACGGGCTCGACTCCAACGTCAGCATCAAGCTCACCGCGCTCGGACTGACGATCGACCCCGACCTCTGCCTCGAGAACACCGAGTCCGTCGTGGAGCACGCCGCGGAGAGCGGCAATTTCGTTCGCATCGACATGGAGGAATCGACGCGCACGACACAGACGCTGGACATCTACCGGGAGCTGCGCGGCCGCGGGTTCGACAACGTCGGCGTCGTCCTCCAGTCCCGTCTCCGGCGCACCCTCCGCGATATCCGCTCGCTCGCCGATCTCCGGCCGAACGTCCGCCTGTGCAAGGGGATCTATCTCGAACCGCCACTGGTCGCCTACCAGGGCTACCAGGAGGTGCGCGACAACTTTGTCGCCGCCCTCGACTTGCTGCTCGGCGGCGGCTCGTACGTGGGGATCGCGACCCACGACGAGTGGCTGCTCGAGCGGGGACTGGAGCGCGTCACGGACATGGACCGCGAGGAGTACGAGTTCCAGATGCTGCTCGGCGTGCGGGAGTTGCGCGGGGACAAGCTCGTGAAGGAGGGTCACCGCTTGCGGATCTACACGCCGTACGGACGGCAATGGCGTGAGTACTCCATGCGCCGGCTGCAGGAGAATCCCAAGATCGCCGGGTACATCCTCGCCGACCTGTTCCGCGCGAACGGTTCCGCCTCGCCCTCATGACGTGGCCCTGGCGGCGTGTATGCCGGCGGGACAGTATGGGAATACGGCCCGCAGGCAGGAGCGTCGCCAGGGCCACGAGCCGCCGCGGAGGCCGGCTCCGCCGGCCACAGCGAGCGGCGGTCAGGAGCGCGAGGCGGTGATCTGGGCCGGCGCGGAGGGCTGCCGCGTCCGGGACGAGGACGGACGGGAATACCTCGACCTGTCCGGAGGCTTCGGCGTCGCCGCGCTCGGCCACTCGAACCCGAAGATCCGCGCCGCCATCGCCGCGCAGCCGGTGACGCACGCCCTCGGCGACCTCGCCGAGGCGGAGGTGACCGTGCGGCTGCGTGAGCGACTCGGGCGGCCGGCCAAGCTCGGCGTGACCGGCGAGGACGCCGTGGAGATCGCCCTGCGCACCGCGCTACTGGCCACGGGCAAAGCGGGGATCGTCGCGTTCGAGGGTGCCTACCACGGCACCGGCCTCCTGGCGCTCGCCGCCACCGGGTTCGAGCGCTTCCGCGGGCCGTTCGCCGCCTGGCTCCCCGGGCCGGTCCACCGTTTCCCGTACGGCGAGGATCCGGGACCGCTCCCGGAGGACGCGGGCTGCGTCATCGTCGAGCCGGTGCAGGGCCGCGCCGGCGCGCGCGTGCCGCCGGACGGCTTCCTCGCGCGGCTGCGCGAGCGCTGCGACGAGGCGGGCGCTCTGCTGATCGCCGACGAGATCTACTGTGGGCTTGGCCGGACGGGCGTGCTCTGGCGCTCCGGAGAGCTCGCGGACGTGCTCTGCACGGGCAAGGCGCTCGGGGGCGGGCTGCCGCTCTCGGCCGCGCTCTTCAGGCCGGGGCTGGAGCGAGTCTGGGAGCTGGGCCCCGAGGACGTCTACACCCACACGCACACCGGTAGTCCGCTCGCGTGTGCCGCGGCACTCGTCGTGCTGGACGAGGTGCCGTCGCTGCTCGAGCGCGTGACCGCGGCCGGCGAGAGCTTCGCGGCCGCGGGATGGCACGGCGTGGGGCTGATGCGGGCTCGGGCGGGCGATGCGGACGAGGCGATCCGCCGCGGCGTGATCGTGATTCCCGCCGGAGAGGACGGCTCGTTGATCTCCGCGACGCCGCCGCTCACGATCTCCGACGCGGAGATCGACGAGGCGCTGCATCGGCTGAGCTAGCGACCTACGGAGGCGGCGGGCCGGCGGGCGGAGGCGCGACCGGCGGCGGCCCGGCCGGCACTTCCTCTTCCTCGACCACGTAGCCGCGTCGGCGGCCACGCGGCGCTGCCCCGTACTCGTACCCGGGGCCGCTCGCGTAGCGCGTCCGGCGAAAGTAGCCGGGGCCCCACCAGGACTCCCAGAAGAACAGGGTGAGGATGAAGCCGACGATGCCGACGCCCATGAGGACGACCCCGATCACGTCGAGGTTGACGGACGGGGACGTGTCGTTCACGCCCCAGGTGAGGATCGCGCCGATGGCGATGATGAGCAGGCTGACGATGAATCCCATGTCCACGGACTACCCGCGGCGTCAGTTCGAAAACCCGGCCTCAAGCGAGAAGCGAAAATCCGCCGTCGACGACGACCGTCTGTCCGCGGATCATCTCCGCCTCCGGCGAGCACAGGAAGGCGACCGCGCCGGCGATGTCCTCCGCCTCCACCATACGGCCGGCCGGCGTCCGCGTCCGCGCCGCTTCGAGCATCTGCTCCTTGTTCGGGAAGTGCTCGAGCGCGCCGGTCTCGACCACCCCGCCCGAGACAGCGTTGACCCGGATCCCGCGCGGCGAGAGCTCGACCGCCAGGTAGCGGACAAGCGACTCGAGCGCCGCCTTGGACGTTCCCACGAGCACGTAGTTCTCGAGCACGCGCTGCGCGCCGAGACTGGAGATCGCGACGATGGAGGAACCGCGCGGCATGGACGGAACCGCCGCGCGCGCCAGGGACAGGAGCGCGCGCGCATTCGCGTTCAGGGTCCAGTCCCAGTGCTTGTCCTCGACCTCGAGCGCGGGCCGGATGACGCCCGTGGCCGCATTGTGGACGACGACGTCGAGCGGGCCGAGCTCGGCGATCTCGCGCAGCACCCGGTCGCCGGAGATGTTGCCGCGCACCAACACCGGCTCGGCGCCGAGGGCGCGCAGCTCTTCCGCCGTTTGCGCGGCCGCCTCGTCGTTGCGGTAGTAGCCGATCGCCACCTGTGCCGCGCCGTCGCGCGCGAAGCGGAGCGCGATTGCCTTTCCAATTCCCCGCGACCCGCCCGTGACGAGCGCGGACCTGCGAAGCAGGGGGGAACCCACGGTTCCCCCATGAGCCCCCTCCTTCACGCCCCGCTGCGCCCCGGTCCGAGATCCCGCTACGCCGGGCCGAGCCCGGCTTCGCGTCCAGCCGCCCTCCCGCGATCGAGCGCCCGCGAGAGGCTGCATCAGGAGCGGCGCGGCAGCGATTCGGAGGCCGGAGCGGAGCTGGGGATCTCATCCCAGCCGATCCGGCTCTTCGGCTCCGGCGGACCGTCCTCGGCCTTGGAGGACGCATGCCCGAGGTCGTCGAGCAGCTTCATCTTCTCCTCGCCGTAGCGCCGCACGTCGTGGTCGGCGGGCAGATCGGCGATCAGCTCCCGCACGCGCGCGCGCAGTTGGTATGCGAACTGCGGCGTCGCGGGCCCGACGAGCTTGTCGACGTCGTCTCTGGTCGGCTCGGCCATCAGGGATAGTTAACCATGTAGATAGTCTCGAAGGGTGGCGCGGAGCGAGACAGTGACCGTCGCCCACCGGGATCGCACGGCCGACCTGATGCTCGCCGGGACGATCCTGATCTGGGCGCTCAACTTCACGGTGACGCGCTACGTCCTCGAGCACGGCTTTCAGCCGCTCGTGTACTCGACCGTCCGCTACGGGATCGCCGCGACCCTGTTCGCCTCGTTTACGTACGCATACGAGGGGTCGCTGCGCGTGCGCAAGCGGGACATTGTGATCGTCCTCGTCGCGGCGGCTTTCGGGATCTGGTTGAACCAGCTCTCGTACGTCTACGCGATCAAGTTGACGAACGCGTCGACGACGGCGCTCATCCTCGGCTCGACGCCGATCTTCGCCGCCCTGATCGCGTACGCGATCGGCCTCGAGCGCATGTCCTCGCGCTTCTGGCTGGCGGCGGCGGTCTCGTTCGTGGGAGTCTCACTGGTCGCCATTGGCTCCGGCGAGGTGCGGGGAGACGTCAAGGGCGACCTTCTCGGCGTGGCGACGGCGGCGACGTGGGCGGCCTACTCGGTCGCGATCGCGCCGTTGATGCGCCGCTACTCGCCCTACCGGATCAGCGCGGTCGTCCTCGTCATCGGCTGGCTCGCGATCGCCGCGACGGCTGTGCCTCAGCTGGCCAAGCAGAACTGGGACCTCGGGTGGGAAGTGTGGGCGCTACTCGCCTTCGCCGTCCTCGGCCCGCTCGTCCTCACGAACATCCTCTGGTTCAAGGCCGTCGATCGCGTCGGCCCCTCCCATGCGACGCTGTTCGCGAACGCGCAGCCGTTCGTCGCCGTGATCTTCGCCGTGTTGCTGCTGGGCGAGACCCTGTCCTGGCTGCAGATCGTGGGCGGAGTCGCGATCGGAGTCGGGATCTGGATGGCGCGCAGACGTCGCGTACGACTGGTGCCCGGCGGCGAATGATCGCGCTCGGCGAACGGCTCGCGCGCAAGCCGGAGGGCTACCGGTTCACGATCGGCCGCGTGCTCGCGATCTACGCGGGGCTGATGACCGTGCTCCTGCTCGCCGCACTCGACCAGACGATCGTCGCCACGGCGCTCCCCCGGATCGTGAGCGACATCGGCGGGCTCACGAGCTACTCCTGGGTCATCACGTCGTACATGCTCGCCTCGACCGTGACCGTGCCCCTGTACGGGAAGCTCGGGGACATCCACGGCCGGCGCGTCCTGTTCATGGTCGCGATCTCGATTTTCCTGATCGGCTCGGCGCTGTGCGGGCTGGCGCAGAACATGACCGAGCTCGTGCTCTTCCGGGCGGTCCAGGGGCTGGGCGCCGGCGGGCTCTTCCCGCTCGCGCTCGCCACGGTCGGCGTGATCGTCCCGCCGCGCGACCGCGGCCGCTACCAGGGGCTGATCGGCGCGACCTTCGCCTTCGCCTCGATCGCGGGGCCCGCCCTCGGCGGCTTCATCGTCGACCACGCGAGCTGGCGCTGGATCTTCTACGTCAACGTCCCGGTCGGCCTGATCGCACTCGTGGTCATCTCCATCACGATGCCCAGGCGGGCGGAGAAGCGGCCCCACTCGATCGACTACCGCGGGTTCTTCCTCCTCGCTGCCGGCACGACCGCCCTCCTGCTCGGCCTCGTGTGGGCGGGGCGGCAGTATGCGTGGACCTCCCTGCCGGTGACCGGCGCCTTCGTCTCGGCCGCCGTGCTGCTCGCCCTCTTCGGCTGGGTCGAGAGGCACGTCGAGGAGCCGATCCTGCCCTTCGACCTCCTGCGGCAGCGGACGGTCGCCGCCGGGGTCGCCTCCGTCGCGCTCGTCGGCATGGCGATGTTCGGGGTGATCGCTTTCGTGCCGCTGTTCGTCCAGGGGGTGATCGGGACGTCGGCGACGTCCTCGGGCGTCGTGCTGACGCCACTCATGCTGGGCGCGGTCGGGATGAGCATCCTCTCGGGGCAGTGGGTCTCGAGGACGGGGCACTACCGGCTGAACGCGATCATCGGGCCGATCATCCTCGGCGCCGGGCTCTTCCTGCTCTCGCGCATGGATACGTCGACCACGAACGGCGAGGCGGCGCGGAACATGGTGATCGCGGGGATCGGCCTCGGTCTGATGATGCAGGTGTTCGTCCTCGTGGTTCAGAACTCGGTGACGCTTGCGCAGATGGGCTCTGCGACCGCGCTGACGCAGTTCTCGAGGCAGATCGGGGCGACGTTGGGCGTGACGCTGATGGGCGTGATCGTGAACCAGGGGCTGCCGCCGGGGGTCGGCTCCGGCGGAGAGGTCGTCCATCGGCTGCCGCTGCACTTGCGCGACGATCTCGCCTCCGCTCTGCGGCCCGCCTTCCTCACCGCGGCCGTCCTTTGCCTGGTCGTCCTCGTCATCGTGCTCGTGGGGATTCGAGAAGTTCCTCTGCGGAAAGGAATCGAAGAGCCAACGCTCAGCGACGAGCTGGGCGAAGGTGGCGAGGAGCTGAGGCAGACCGCCGAAGCGCCGGCGCGCCGCTGAAGGGACCGCTCGCCGCTCCTCGAACGTACGAAAGGCATGGCCCGGGTCTTGCTCGGAGCGCTCGCCGTTCTTCTCGTCGCAGGCGTGAGCGCTGCGGCGGGCGGTGGGCGAGAGGGCCGGTGCCGTCCGCTGATGCTGCGCGGGCCGGCGGGCCTGCCGGCGCCCGTCATCGTGGCGACCGCTCGCGGTCGCTTCCGCGTCGAGCCCGACGGCGGCATCTGCATGCTCGGCCCACGGACGCTTCCGGTCCCGCGCTCGACGAGCTGGTTTCCCCGCGACCGATCCTGGTACCGGATCGAGCACGGTCACTTGTCGATCGGCCAGCGGCACCGGTTGCTGTGGCGCTCGCGCAACGGCTTCGCCGGCGACCTCGGATCCCTCGCCGTCGCCGGGAACCGGATTTCGTTCTCCTGGTATCGCGGGAAGACGGCTGTGCTCTACGTGGCGCAACCAGGCGGCACCCGGCGGGAAGTCGCACTTGGCGAGACACCGCTGGGATGGACGCGCGGAGGGACACTGATAACCATCGGCCGCGGTGGGCTCAGGGCGCGTTCAGCAGCCGGTCGTTTCGAGAAGACGTTCGCGCACCGCGTCGCCACACCGGTCCTCGATCACGGAGCCGTCTACTGGTGATCGCCTCGACTGCGCTCCCGCGGAAGGACCGCGCGTCGGGTGGACTCGACGGAAACGCTGCCGGCGACGTGGCCTTCACGGCTGCCAAGGGCGCCTTCGAGACGGTCTATGTACCTCGACCCGGAGCAAGCGTGGCGCGGCCGGTTTACACGGCGGCCTCGACGCCGCCTGGGCTGCGACCAACTGAGCGCCTGCGCCCCGTTAAGATGAAGGGGTGAGTAGCGTCGACTTCATGCCGATCTTGGGCTGGGACCACCTCGAGCTCTGGGTCGGCAATGCGAAGCAGGCGGCGTACTTCTATGAGCATGCGTTCGGCTTCCAGCTGACCGCGTATGCGGGGCCCGAGACGGGCGTCCGCGACCGCGCCTCCTACGTGATCGAGCAGGGAGACATCCGCCTCGTCTTCACCACCGCCCTGCGCGCCGACCACGAGATCGGGCGACACGTCCTCGAGCACGGCGACGGCGTGAAGGACATCGCGCTCACCGTTCCGGACGCGACCCAGGCGTACCGCGAGGCCGTCCAGCGCGGCGCGCACGGAGTGGCCGAGCCGCACGCGGTCGAGGACGAGCTCGGCCGCGTCGAGCTCGCGTCGATCGCGACCTACGGCGAGACGGTCCACACCTTCGTCAACCGCAGCGACTACGGCGGCCCTTATCTCCCGGGCTACGTTGCCCAGACCGGCAACGGAAGGCTAGGGGTTGGGTTGCAGACGATCGACCACGTCGTCGGCAACGTCGAGCTCGGCCGGATGAACCACTGGGTCGAGTACTACGAGCGCGTCTTCGGCATGACGAACATCCTTCACTTCGGCGACGAGCAGATCCACACCGAGTACTCGGCGTTGATGTCCAAGGTCATGGCGGACGGGAGCGGCAAGATCAAGTTCCCCATCAACGAGCCGGCCGAGGGGAAGCGCAAGAGCCAGATCGACGAGTACCTGGAGTACTTCGGCGGCCCGGGCGTGCAGCACATCGCTCTCGCCTCCGAGGACATCGTCTCGACGGTGCAGACGATGCGCGACCGAGGCGTGTACTTCCTCGGGACGCCGGAGTCCTACTACGAGGAGGCGTTCGCGCGCGTGGGTGAGATCGGCGAATCCTGGGAGGACCTACGGCACCTCCGGATCCTCGTCGACCGCGACGAGGACGGATACCTGCTGCAGATCTTCACCAAGACCGCGCAGGACCGGCCGACCGTGTTCTTCGAGGTGATCGAGCGGCACGGCGCGCGCGGCTTCGGCGAGGGCAACTTCAAGGCGCTGTTCGAGGCGATCGAGCGCGAGCAGGCGCTGCGCGGGAACCTGTAGCGCACGCCCTGATATCATGTGGCCACTAGTGGCCACACGCATCGGCATACGACAGCTACGCGACACGCTCACGCAGACGATCCGGCGCGTGCGCGCGGGCGAAACGATCGAGGTGACGCACGACGGCGAGCCGGTCGCGCTGATCACGCCGTATCCGCGATCTCGCCTCGACGAGTTGATCGCAAGCGGCCGGGTTAAGCCTGCGACGCGACCGCTGTTTCCGCTCCCGAAGCGTTTTCCGGTGACGGGGCCGATGAGCGGCAGCGAGGCGATCGAAGAAGATCGTACGAGCGGGCGATTCTGAGCTGATCTATACAGACGCGTCCGCTCTCGTGAAGCTGGTGCTCGACGAGCCTGAGAGCGCTGCGCTCGAGGACTACCTCGACCCAGGAGCTGAGCTCGCTACGAGTAGGCTCGCCACCGTCGAGGTGAGACGCGCAATCAAGGTCGCGAATGACGAACCAGCGGTTCACGCCGAAGCGACGAGGCTGTTCGAACGCTGTCTTCTCCTCGACATCGATGAGGGGATCCTCAGTCGCGCGAGTGACCTTACGTCTGTTCAGCTTCGCGCCCTAGATGCCATTCATCTTGCGAGTGCCGAATCGCTCGGTCCGCAGGAGCTGATCGCTTATGACCGTCGGCTGCTGCGCGCCGCTGCGGCAGCGGGGCTCCGAACATGCTCGCCCGGAGCATGAACCCCCAGCGTCGAACCGCGCTCATCTCGGTCGGCGCAGCGGCGGCGCTCGTTGCGCTCAAGCTCGTTCCCGGTCTCGCCACCAACAGCCTCGGGCTCATCTCCGAGGCGCTGCACTCGGGCGTGGACCTTGTCGCCGCGCTCCTGACGTTCTTCGCGATCGGCGTCGCCGTCCGTCCTGCCGACCGCGCGCACGCGTACGGCCACGGCAAGGCCGAGCACCTCGCCGCCCTCGCCGAGGCCGGGTTCCTGGTCGCGGCAAGCCTCTTCATCATCTGGCGCGCGGTCTCGCACATCACCGGGCGGACGGAGCCTACGGTCGAGGCGAAGTGGTACGCGCTGGCCGTGATCGGAGCGGTGATCGTGATCGACGCGAGCCGCATGCTCGTGTCGCTCCGTACGGCCAGGCGCTACGGGAGCCCGGCGCTGCAGGCGAACGCCCTCCACTTCGGAAGCGATCTCGTGGGCTCGGCTGCCGTGCTCATCGGGCTCGTCTTCGTACGCGCGGGGTTCGACGATGCCGACTCCGCGGCGGCTCTGTTCGTCGCAGTCCTCGTCCTCTTTGCCGCCGGGCGGCTGATCCGCCGGAACGTGGACGTGCTCATGGACCGCGCGCCCGCCGACGCGTACGAGGCCGCGCAAGGCGCCATCCGCAACGTCGAGCCGCCGGTACAGCTGCGGAGGCTCCGGATCCGCCAGGCGGCGGGGCGGCACTTCGCGGACGTGGTCATCGGTGTCGCTCCGGACGCCCCGGTCACTCAGGGCCACGCCGCGGCCGACGCGGTGGAGGAGGCGATCGAGCGCGCGCTGCCGGAGACCGACGTGGTCGTGCACGTGGAGCCAATGGACGAGGCGGGGTTGCGCGAGCGCGTCCAGGCCGCGGCGGCCTCCGTCCCGCAGGTACGCGAGATTCACAACGTGAGCGCGGTCGAGACGGACGATGGTGTCGCGGTGTCGCTGCACCTCAAGCTTCCCGGCTCGCTGCCGCTCGGCCAGGCGCACGACGTCGCCTCGCAGGTGGAGGAAGCCATCCAGGATGCGGCGCCGGAGGTGTCCACCGTCCAGACGCACCTCGAGCCGCTGTCGGAAGGCGCCGCCGGACGCGCACCGAGCCCGACCGACATGGAACGTGACAGCGCGGCGGTCGAGCGCATCGTCCGCGAGGCCACGGGTCAGCCGCCGCGCGAGCTCCGCTTCCTGCGGACGGAGGACGGGCTCGTCGCCTTCCTCACCCTTGCGCTCGACCCGAACAGCGAGCTGGCCGAGGCCCACTCGCGCGCCAGCGAGATCGAAGAAGAGATCCGCCAGGCGGTCCCTGTCAGCGACGTGATCGTCCACACCGAGCCGTGATCTTCGAGCCCGACCTCGAGACGATGCCCCGCGAGCGGCTGGAGGAGCTGCAGCTCGAACGGTTGCGCGCCCTCGCGCCCGTCGACTCGCTCGGTGAACTGGGCGCGCTGCCCTTCACGCGGAAGGACGAGCTGCGCGACGCCTACCCGCTCGGGCGCGTCGCCGTGCCGCGGGAACGGCTGCGGCGCATCTCTGCTTCTTCGGGGACGACGGGAAAGCCCACCGTCGTCGCCTATACCGACCAGGACCTCGACGTCTTTGCGCGCGTTGTGGCGCGCGCGCTCGCGGCGGCCGGCGCCGAGCCCGGGATGACCCTCCACAACGCCTACGGCTACGGCCTGTTCACCGGCGGCCTCGGCTTCCACGACGGCGGCGAACGCCTGGGAATGGCGGTCGTCCCCGTTTCGGGAGGGATGACCGAACGGCAGCTGACGCTCATCCAGGATCTTCGCCCCGATGTGATCGCCTGCACGCCGAGCTACGCGCTGACCCTCGCGCAGGCCCTCGCCGAGCGCGGCGTGACACCGGACCAGATCAGCCTGAAGATCGCCATGCTCGGCGCCGAGCCGTGGACGGAAGGGATGCGCGGTCAGATCGACGCGGGCCTCGGCGTGCGCGCCGTGAACGTCTACGGGCTGTCGGAGATCATCGGGCCGGGGGTCGCAGGCGAGTGTGCCGAGGAGCGGGCGGGGCTGCATGTGAACGAGGACCATTTCCTGCCGGAGATCGTCGATCCCGAGAGCGGCGAGGCCGTTGCGGACAGCGAGCCGGGCGTCCTCGTCCTCACGACGCTCACGAAGGAGGCGCTGCCCCTCGTCCGCTACTGGACGGGGGACATCTCCTCTCTCGACCGCTCGCCCTGCAGCTGCGGGCGCACCTTCGTGCGCATGTCGCCGCCTGCCGGCCGCACCGACGACATGCTGATCATCCGCGGCGTCAACGTCTATCCGAGCCAGGTGGAGGCGATCCTGCTCGAGCTTCCCGAGCTGACCCCGAACTACCGGATCGTGGTCGAGCGGACGGGGACGCTCGACGCGGCGACCGTCGAGATCGAGACCGCGCTGCCGGGCGGCGCGCTGCGCGAGCGCGCCGAGCGCCTCCTGCTCGAGACGATCGGCTGCTCGATCGCCGTCCAGCTGAAGGAGCTAGGGACGCTGCCCCGCTCCGAGGGTGGCAAGCTGTCACGCGTGGAGGACCGGCGCACATGAAGCTCTGCATGTTCACGCCCGTCGAGCTCGACCTCGAGCGCGGCTGGCCGGGGAAGCTCGACGGCGACAGGGTGATCCAGGTCGCCGCGCAGACGCTGCAGGCCTTCTTCACCGGCGGCGGGACGGCGCGCGAGCACGCCGAATTTCCGCTGGCCGAGACCCGCTTCCGAGCGCCGGTCATCCAGCCCCCGTCGATCAGGATCTTCGAGAACGAGGACGTGTTCGAGTTCGCCAATCCGTCGGCGATCAAGCACCCCGACGCAACGATTTCGGCACCTGGCGACGGGAGCGCGAACGCGCGCGTCTGTGGGGTGATCGGCGCCGACGAGCAGCTCGCCGGCTACACGCTAATGGCTGACATGCGTGCGCTCCTCGATCCTCCAAAGGATCGTGATTTCGCGCTCGGTCTGGGCCCGACTGCCGTCACCCCGGACGAAGCGCCGCCGACCGACTTCGACTGGGAGATCGCACGGCAGGTGGCAGCATGGAACACCCGCCTCCAACCGGGCGATCTGCTGGCGGCTCCGGCCCACGAGACGCAAGAGTTCGTGGATACGGGTGGCACGATCGAGTTCGAGCTGGAGCCGATCGGGGTTCTCCGCCTTAGCATCAACGTCTGACTATCCTTGGCCCGTGCCTACGTACCAGCATCTCGGCGACGTCCCGCGCAAGCGCCACATCCAGTTTCGGGACAACGGAACGCTCCTGACCGAGGAGGTCATGGGGCTCGAGGGCTTCGAGGGGAACGAGTCGATCCTCTACCACCTCCAGTCGCCCTGCCGGGTGCGCGAGCTCGGCTCCTTCGAGCCGATAAAGCGGGACGAATGGGTTCCTGACGCGCACGCGCACCGGCATTTCCGGACGATGGGGATCGAGGCCGAGGGCAACGAGATCACCGGCCGGAAGCTCCTCATGTGGAATGACGACGTAGAGATCTCGCTCTGTCACCCGACCGAGCCGATGGACTTCTTCTACCGCAACGGCGAGGGCGACGAGGTCATCTTCGTCCACGAGGGCTCCGGGACGCTGGAGACCATCTTCGGCGACCTCTCGTACAGCGCCGGCGACTACGTCGTCGTCCCGCGCGGGACGACCTATCGCTTCGTGCCGGAGGGCCCCCAGCGGCACCTCGTCTTCGAATCCCCGGGCCTGATCGAGATCCCGCGCCGGTACCGGAACGAGTACGGGCAGCTGCTCGAGCACGCGCCGTATTACCACCGCGACATCCATCCGCCGACGGAGCTGCACACGCACCGGGACGGCGGCGAGCACGTCGTCAAGGTGCGCGTCAAGGACGGCTACCAGACCTACGTGCTCGACTACCACCCGTTCGACGTCGTCGGCTGGGACGGCTACGTCTACCCGTGGACGTTCTCCATCCACGACTTCGAGCCGATCACGGGGCGCATCCACATGCCGCCGCCCTCGCACCAGACCTTCCAGGGCCGGAACTTCGTCATCTGCTCGTTCTGTCCCCGCAAGCTCGACTTCGACCCGATGGCCATCCCGATCCCGTACCACCATTCGAACCTGAACTCGGAGGAGATGATCTATTACGTCGACGGCCAGTTCGGTTCGCGCAAGGGGATCGAGGTCGGGTCGGTGACGCTGCATCCGTCCGGGATCCCGCACGGGCCGCAGCCGGGCCTGGCGGAGAAATCGATCGGGATGACCGAGACGCACGAGCTGGCGGTCATGTGCGACACGTTCCATCCCCTCCGCCTGACGAAGCTGGCGAAGGAGCTCGACGATGGCAAGTACGCGTACTCCTGGTACGAGGAGCCCGAAGCCGTCAAGGAAGCAACGAACGCCGACGAGGATCCCGCCGGCGTGACCTCGCACTTTTGAGTAGCCGCCTCATAGCTGTCGACTGGGACGGCACGATCACCGAAAAGGATCGCCTGCAGGACATCGCGTTCGAGTTCGGCGACCCTGAGATCGTCGGCCAGCTCGACCACGGGCTGAAGGAGGGAACGGTGACGCTGCGGGACGAGATCGTCGGCGAGTACGCGACCGTGCGCGCGTCCCTCGAAGAGGTGATCGAGTGGACGGCCGCGCGCACGCGGATCCGCCCTGGGTTTCACGAGTTCGTCGAGCTCGCACGAGAGCAGGGCTGGCGGCTCGTGGTCGTCTCCAGCGGCTTCAACGAGCTGATCGAGCCTCTCCTCGAGCGGGAGGGCATCGACGTCGAGGTCATCGCGAACCACGTCGATCCGGGCCCGGCGGGCTGGATCGTGGACTGGCGCTACGGCGACCCGTGCGAGGTATGCGGTCAGTCCTGCAAGCGTGGGACGGCGCTCGGGCTCGCAGACGAGGACGAGCTCGTCTACATCGGCGATGGCTATTCGGACCGGTGCGCAGGCGAGGCGGCGGACCGCGTCTTCGCGACCAGGCGCCTCGCCGACCACATGGAGCAGAAGGGGCTTCCCTACGAGCCTTTCAAGGACTTCTTCGAAATCGCTGCTGCGCTCGCGCCTACCCGAGCCTGAATGCCGGAGCCTTCCCGGACGACAAGAGCGCGGTCAGCGCGCTGAAGACAGACGTCGTCGGCGGCGTCCGGATCCCCTGGCGCGTGACCGGTAGCGCGCTGCACGTGTCCGCGTCGCTGATCGTCTGCTGCTGTCCGAACAAGCTCGTGCCGCCGGCCTGGTCGAGCGTCGTCCAGGTGCTCTGGAATGCGTCCGAGGTCGTCGCGGCGAGGCATGCCGTCAGGAAGAGGTCCGCGAGCGAGAGGTTCGCCGCCTGCGTGACGGTGCTCTTCAACGTCACGCACTTCCCACTCGACTTCGCCACGCAGTTGATGATGCTCTGCTGCTTCTTCACCGTCGCAGTGAGGGACTTCACTTGCTTCTCGAGCTTCGCAATGCGCTGAGTCGGGGTCGCCGCCGAAGCCGCGCCGGCTGCAACAGCGAAGATCAGGAGCCCGGCAAAGCAGGCCGCGATGAGTCGTTTCACGTCGTCCTCCTGGGTTCGTAGAGAGTGTTTGAGAGTACCGTAGGTTCCGTTCGTGCCCCTCCTCGAACTGCCGCAGCCGTACGACTTCGACGTTTCGACCGAGCGTTTCCGGGCCTTCGGCGTCGACCGCGCGAACCTGTGGCACGAAGGCGGGCTGCACCGCGTCGTGGAAGGCAGGGAGCTGCGGATCGAGCCCGCTCCGGGCGGCGTCTCCGTCGACCCGCTCGCAAACGCGGACGAGCCGGTCGTCCTCACTCTCCTCGGCGCGCCGTTCGACCTCGACGGGTTCTACGAGTTCGCGCACGCGGATCCCGTCCTCGCTCGGCTGACACGGGAGCTGGCCGGCTTCCGCCCGCCACTCTCGCCGGACCCGTTCGAGGCGCTCGTCGGATCGATCACGGCGCAGCAGGTCTCCATGTTCGCCGCGGTCGCAATCCGCAGCCGCCTGATCGAGCGCTTCGGCAAGCGAGCCGAGCACGCCTGGGCCTTCCCTACGCGGGAGCGGGTCGCGGGGGCTCGCGAGGAGGAACTGGTCGCGCTCGGGTTCTCGCGCCGGAAGGCCGAGTACGTCGTCGCGCTCGCCCGATCCGATCTCGACCTCGAGGAGCTCGGCGTCCTCCCCGACGACCAGGTGCAGGCGCGCATCGTCTCCCTGCGCGGGCTGGGCGACTGGAGCGCCGACTGGTTCCGTGCGCGCTACCTCGCGCGGCCGCGCGCGTGGCCAGCGGGCGACCTCGCCCTGCAGAAGGCCGTCCGCGCCTTCTACGGCGAGGTGGACGTCCGAGCCTTCGGCGCTCGCTTCGAGCCCTTCCAGAACCTGAGCGCCCACTACCTCCTCACGGGCGCACGGCTGGCAGGCACAGCCCACGACAGACAGAATCCGTAACGTGATACGCCTCGCAACCCCCGCCGACCGCGAGACCCTGCACGAGCTGTACACCACGTTCTTCTCGGAGATGCCGGACTCGGACTACTACGGCGCCTCGCTCGAGGAGGAGCTGGGTGAGGTGGACGAGATCCTCGGCGACCAGCTCGCCTTCGTGGCCGAAGAGGAAGGGGAGATCGCGGGCTTCGCGCTCGCGCGGCGTAAGCGGGCAACGCACGGCGTGCTCACCGACCTCTACGTGCGTCCGGAGGCGAGGCGCAGAGGCCTGGCGACGAATCTCGCCGCGGCCGTCGCGGAGGCCCTGGCGGAGAGAGGCGCGACGCACATGACGCTCTCGGTCGAAGTTTCGAATGCCCCGGCGCGCGCCGCGTACGCCTCGTGGGGCCTCCGCGAGGAAGGTCTCACGCTGGGCAGCGAGATCGAGGAGCTGCGCCGCCGGCTGTCGACCGCCGCCGAGACCGGGCCGTCGTTCGGCTCGGTCCACGTTCAGACAGACGACATCGGTGCCGTCACGCCTGCAGTAGAGCGGTTCGTCCCGTTGCGGGCGGCCCAGTCCGAGGGAACCGTCATCTCGCCGCCGCGGAACGGCTGGATAGCCGTCTACGACGAGGCCTGTGACCGCGAGCCGGAGCTGCTTCGCCGCCTGGCCCGCGAGCTCTCCGACCGCATGGGAGCCGTCACGCTCTCGATCGGGATCGAGCGGGGCAAGGTCGTCCGCTACCGGCTCTACGAGCGGGGCCGCATGGTGGACGAGTATCTCTCCGTGCCTGAGTACTACGGAGAGCTCCCGCCCGGCGATGCCGTCGCCCTCGGAGCGAACCCGACGGTGGTCGCGCGGCTGACTGGCGCCGATCCGCGGGAGATCCGCACGCTCGCGCGCACGGCGTCCGCTCCCGGCGAGCTCCCTCCCGTCGAGGAGCTGCTCGCGCAGTTGGGCGCTGCGATGAAGATCGAGGGCGCCGAGCACGGCCACGAGCAGGCTGCGGGGATCCCGGGCGCGCAGCGCGTCTAACATCGAATCGATGCTGACGCTCTACGACGCCGAGCGCTGCCCCTACGTCGGACGCGTGCGCATCGTCTTGGCCGAGAAGCGGATCCCGTACGAAAGTGTCTGGATCGACCTCGGCGACAAGCCGGCATGGCTGTACGAGAAGAATCCGGCCGGCCGCGTCCCGGTGATCGACGAGGACACCTTCGTCCTGTCCGAGTCGGCAGTGATCATGGAGTACCTGGAGGAGCGCTTCCCCGAGCCCGCGCTCCTCCCCGCTGATCCCGCCGAGCGCGCGCTGGCGCGACTGCGGATCTGGCGTCACGATGACTTCTCCAGCCCGTACTACGCCGTGCGGCGCGGTGACGACGGTGCGCACGAGCGGTTCGACGCCGCGCTGCGCGGGCTCGACGCGATCCTCGAAGCCCAGCGCTACCTGACCGGGCGCGAGTTCGGGCTCGCCGACATCGCCTATGTGCCCTGGATCTTCCGCGGACAGCAGTCGTTCGGCCTCGAGGTCGAGCCCTTCCCGTCGCTCGCCGCGTGGCTCGAGCGGCTGCTCGAGCGGCCCTCGGTGGCCGCCGAAAGCGCCGTCGTCGCGGCCCTGTGACGTGTGGTCGCGGCCGTGGGCGCCTTCCCGTCTGGTCGGTGAAAACCAAGCAGACCAAGGACGCAGGGAGGCCCCGAACTGATCAGTACGGGGCCGACTGAGGACGCCGGGATGCGCCGGTTTGCAGCCGACCAGGCGGACAAGGTAGTCCGCGGCCGCGGCCACCTAGTCCTGCTGCACGCCTTCCCGCTCGACGAGCGCATGTGGGAGCCGCTCGACCGTGACGACGCGGTCGCGCCTCGGCTGTACGAGCCGGGGAGCACGTCGCGCGGCTCGGCGTCCCGCTCGTCATGGCCGTCGGCGAGCACGATCCGTTCATCTCGGTCGAGGAGGCGCGCGCGACTGGCGGACGCGTGGAGGTACTCGAGGGGGCCGGGCACCTGATCTCGATGGAGCGGCCGGAGGAGTTCAACCGGCTTCTGGACGAGCTCCTGTGAACGAGATCGGCTACGAGGAGCTGTCGAAGCGGCTCGGCTCGGTGGCCGTCATCGACGTTCGCACAGGCGCTGAGTACTCGGGCACCGGCGGGTATCCCTGCTGCGGCCGGCACGGCCACATTCCCGGTGCCCGGCACGTCCCCGTCGAGGACATCCTCGGGGCCGAGGATGTGCAGGCGCTCATCGGTGAGCCCGAAGGTACCGAGATCGTCCTCTACTGCCACAGCGGCGGGCGTTCGGCGCGCGCGGCATCCGCGCTCGCCGAGGCGGGCTACAACGCCAGGAACTACGGGGGTTCCTGGCACGAGTGGTCCTACGTGGACGAGCGGTGAAGCTCCGCCCCTGGCTCGTCTCTATCGCGCCTCGCTGGCTGAAGCAGTCCTATCCCACGCCAAAGGTCGACGTGCGGGGTGTGGTGGTCCGCGACGGACGCATGTTGCTTGTCCGCGAGCTGACGGACGGGCGCTGGGCGCTGCCGGGTGGCTGGGCGGACGTCGGCGAGTCGCTCTCGGAGGCCGTCGTCCGCGAGGTCCGCGAGGAGTCCGGCTACTCGACGCGCGCGGTCAAGCTGCTCGCGGTCTTGAACCTCGGCCGTTACCAGGACGGGCGGCCGCTGCGGCCGAACATCTACAAGCTCTTCGTCCGCTGTGAGCTCGTTGTGGAGGAGCCGGGCCCGCTGATCGGCGCCGAGACGGGCGAGGCCGCGTTCTTCGCCGAGGACGAGCTGCCCGAGCTGTCCGCGCCGCGCGGGACGCGGGAGCAGCTCGCGCGCCTCTTCGAGCACGCGCGCCGGCCGGGCCTCCCGACCGACTTCGACTAACCAAGCGCCAGCAACGCAATCCCGCCGGCCACCACGATCGATCCGGCGAGCCGCACGCGCGTGACCCGCTCGTGCAGGAAGAGCGCGGCCATGACGGTCGCGATCACGACGCTCGTCTCGCGCACGGCCGCGACCGACGCTGCCGGGGCGAGCTGGAGCGCGGCGAGAACGAGCGAGTAGGCGCCGAAGCCGGCCGCGGCCAGCAGGCCGTTGACCGGCCGGATCTCCGACCGCACCGCCGCGCGCCCGCGCGCGACGAGCATCGCAGCGAGATACACGAAGGCCGGCCCGGCCAGCACCAGCTCGAGGTACGGGATCGGCGAGGCGTGCCGCACTCCCTCCTTGTCCACCAGCGTGTAGCCGGCGATGCAGCAGGCGATCGCGACACCGAAGAGCAGCCCGCGCGTGTCGCCTTTCCGCGCCAGCCCGCGGACGAGGAAGACACCGGTGCCGACCGCGATCACGCCGAGCACCTGGCCGGTGGACGTCGAGCGCCCGGCCGCGACGGCGATGACGAGCACTGTCACCGGCGCCAGCCCGCGCGCCACGGGGTAGACGAGACTGACCTCCGAGCGGCGATAAGCCGCGGCGAGGAGCGCGAAGTACACGAGCTCGAGCACGGACGACGCGGCGATCCATGGCGCCGCCGGCCAGGTGACGTGCCCCGCGAAAGCTGCGATCGGGGCGAAGAGGAGGACGGAGAAGACGAGGACGACGGCGGTCGCGGCCTCGATGTCCTTCGAGCGCCCGAGGAAGACGTTCCAGAAGGCGTGGAGGAACGCGGCGCCGAGTGCGAGCCCGAGCGCCGCCGCCGACACGTGGGGTCGCTAGGCGGGCGCGCCGACCCGGTCGGCGACTTCGAGGAAGGACGCGCACAGGCCTCGGCCGAGCTCGTTCCAGTCCGCGATGCGCTCTCGCGTCTGCTCCACCAGCTCGTCGCGGCTCATCGGCAGCTCGGACTCGTCCTCGTCCGCCCAGCTCTCGATCTGCTCTTCGGTCACCTCGGCATGGAACTGGATCCCCCAGGCCCGGTCGCCGAGGCGGAAGGCCTGGGTGCAGACAGGGCTCCGTGCCAGCTCGACCGCGCCGGCCGGGATCCCATGCGTGTAGTAGTGCCACTGGAACGCGTCGAACCGCTCGGGCAGGCCGCCGAACAGCTCGTCGTCGCGTGCCTCCTCCGTCAGCTCGACCGGGTACCAGCCGACCTCGGGCTCGGATGAAGGCCCGACCTCGGCGTGCGCCGCCTTCGCGATCAACTGCGCGCCGAGGCAGACGCCCAGCATCGGCACCTGCAGCCCGAGGAGCCGCTGGAGGAGAAAGTTCTCGTCGCGCAGCCACGGATGGTGCTCCTCGTGGTCGGCGTGCATTGCGCCGCCGAGGACGAGCACGGCGCCGTAGGCGTCGAGCGGCCGCGGCGGAGGCGTGCCCCAGCTCAGGCTCCACTCCTCCAGCTCGTCTCCCCGCTCGGCGATGGGCTCGGCAAAAACTCCCGCGCGGACGTTGTCGCCGTGGATCACCGCGAGGATGTTCACTCGAGCACTCTAGTGGTTTGGCCCGTAACGTTGCCCGGCCAGGGGCCAGGCGGACGTTGCCGGTCAGACCACTAACCCAGCCTCACCGTCGCGCTCTGCGCTGTGAAGGGCGCGAGCGTGAGGCTGGAGCAGACGGCGTCGGGCTGGAGCGCGAAGCTCTCGCAGCGCGAGAGCGGGCCTGCTCGGAGAGGCGCGGAGATCGTGGCGCGAAAGACCTTGTTGGCCCTGAGCGGGGCGACGACCTCGAACCTCCCGCGTTCGAACGAGGTGGCATAGGTCAGGCGCGTGAGCGCGCCCGCCCTGCGGCCCGCGAAGACCTGCACCCGCACGCCGGACACGCCGCGCGCGCCCGCGGTCACCGTCCCCGAGAGGCGGATGAACGTGCGCCCATGTCGGCCGTGCGGACGGATGAGCTTGCGCCCCAGCGTCAGCCTCGGAGGGAGGCTGACGATCGTCTGGCTCTGCGCCGGGGGCGATGGGACCTGCGACTGCGTGCGCAGGATCGTCGTCCAGCGGTACTCACCCGCGGCCGTTGGATTCGTGAACACTCCGTTGACCGTCAGCGAGGCGCGAAGCAGCCGGTAGCCGGCCGTCGCCGGGTCGTCCAGGCACAGCCGGGTACGGGCGGCGTAATTCGCGGAGGAAAACCGGTCGGCGTACAGGACGAGCCGCCCGAGCGTTGCTCCGCCCGCGTTGAGGTTGACCGTCCACACCGCATCGTGGACGGGGCGGTCCGGCGCACAGCCGGTCCCGGGATTCGTAACGGGATCGGCGTTCTTGATCAGCCCCGTCACCCGCGTGTCGGCTGACGTCGACGTTGAGACGTGGCCGTCGAGCGCCCCGATGGTCGCGCCGATCGGCTGGCCGAGGTCGACCCCGAAGCCGGCCGGGGCGAAGACGTCCATCGATGCGGTCGGATCCTGCCCCGTGTCCTCGAAGCGGATGATCGTGGAGGCGGCCGTGGCGAACTCGCTCGTCGTGGCCGAGACCGAGAGCGTGGGGGCGGCCGCGAGCGCCGCGCCGGCGAGGGCGGACGCGGCGAGCGCGGAAAGGATGGCGACGACCTTGAGCACTGGGCGCGAGAACTCGACGGGGCTCCGCTCGGAGCCCCGTCGAAAGGGTAGCTGTCTCGCCGGTTAGCCGTGCCCTCGGGGGCGCTTCTTCGGCTTCTTGTGCTTGATGCGCTTGTGCGTGAGCTTCGGCTTGACGACCCGCGTTTGCTCGGTCGTCGCGACGAGACCGCTCTGCGTGACGCTGGCGCACGGCATGTTCACGCCGGGCGCGAGCGGGAGCGGTGGGACGCAAGTTCCGCCGCTCAGCGTCTGCGCACCGTTGGTGTAGACCGCGTGGTAGGAGGTCGTCTTCCTCAGCTTCATCGTCTTCGTGAACGCACCGTTGTCGTTCGTCTGGACGGTGGCGACCTTGGTGTTCGTTCCGGCCACGATGTCGGCGTTGGCTCCCCCGACCGGCTCGCCACCGGCCTGGAGCTTGCCGCTGATCTTGACGGAGTATGTGTAGAAGATGTCCGTGAAGAGCTTGTGCTTGACCCTGCGCGTCTTGGTCAGGCGTTTGGCAGTGAGGGAGGCGTCCACCGGCGCGGCGTCGATCGCCTGCGTCTCCACGGTCCCTGCGAGGTTCACCGAGTTGTCGTTGATGGCCTTGTACGGCGTGTTGATCGCCGTCCAGCGGAACTGACCGGAAGTCGACGGCGAGAAGATGTTCAGGGTGTTCCCCACGTCCAGGGACGCCTCGAGGAGCTTGATCTGAAAGGAGGCAAGGGGAGGCGGCGGGAGGCAGAGCTGGATCGACGTCGAGGAGAACAGCTCGTACGGCCCTCCCGTCGTCGCGTCCAGGAAGAGCGGCACCGGGGCGGGCAGCGACTGGCCGGCCGCGGTCACGTTCAGCAGCCAGATCGCGGCATGCGTCTCGCTCCCCGTGCACGTCTTCGCGGTTGCCATCAGCGCCGCGTTCGTCGGGTCGCCGGCGACGATCGTCCCGGCGACGGGCACCGTCGCACCTCCGAAGGCCCCGGCGATGACCGAACCTTGCAGCGTTCCGATGTTCGTGCCGGGCGACTGGACGTAGTTGCCGCTGTACCCCGGGGGCACGAGGATGGTCACGTGCGCCGTCGCCTCGTCCGCGTCGGTCTGCGAGAACTTGATGCTCGTGACCTCGTCGGATCTGGTGATCAGCAGCTTCGGCGCGTAGGCCCCGAAAGCCGACGACGCGAACGCGAGCGCGGCCGCGGCCGCGGCGGCCAGGAGGCCGAGCCGGAGTGTCTTTCTCATCTGGTTTCCTTTCATCTGGAGACGGGGCGCTGCAGGACTGGTAGCCGCAACGTGGTCTTGGCCACGGTCAACTTGGCCGACGGCGACATGCCGACGTCGAGGTAGAGGGCGTTGCCGATGTTCTGCGCCGTCGAGGAGGACGCAAGCGTGAGTCGCAGGCGCGAGCCGGACGGAATGAGGGTTGCGTCATTGAGAAGCCGAATCGTGACGCGGGTTGCCTGCGCAGTCAACCCCGACGTCGGGATCCCGCCTTCGCTGATCACCGTCTCGCCGCCGCCGGGCGTGAGCGCGGAGACGACGGCGACGAGGTGCGGCCAGCCAGTCGAGGACGAGACGCTGGCGGTGACCGTGGCCGAGCCGAAGGCCTCGAGCCGGCGCCTGGGAAGCTTCACCGTCCGCACGACGCTGTCGGTCGCGGCGATCGTCCGCTTCGCGCCCGTGAGCTTCAGGTTCATCACCTTGGTCTTCGGCCACGTCTTGAAGCTCATCGTCTTGCCCGTCCACGGATCGGCTGCGACCTCGACCGGCGGCCGTGTGTCGATTCCGTTCGGCAATCCCTTGAGGTAGCGGTCGAACCATTCGCGCGCCTCGGTCACGTAATGCGGCCTCTCGGCCTCGGGGTTCGAGGCGGGCGCGTGGCCGAGATCCCCCAGGTACAGCCGCTTCGGCCCCTTGACCGCGATGTAACCCGCCTTCGCCTGCGAGATGTCGAAGGCGTAGTCGCGGCGGCCCTGGATGAAGAAGGACGGCGTGGTCAGGCTCGAAAGCCCGGGGAGGGAGGAGCGCTGCGCGGAGAACGCCTTGACGGTTGAGATGTTCTGGTTCCGGATCGCGTCCTGTGCGATCCCGTAGACGGTGGGTTCCCAGCTGTGCACCGACTGGAGGAAGTTCGCGATCGCGCCGGTCTTCGGCCAGCCCTGGGGCGCGAGCGCCTGGTACAGGTCGGTCCAGGTGATCGTGGGGACGATGGCCTTGAACGGGATACCCTCGACCGCAGCCCGCAGAACCGCGCCTCCGCCGAGCGAGAAGCCCATCGCGCCGATCTGCGTGTCGGAGACGTCCGCTCGCGACGTGAACGACTCGAAGGCCTCGCGCAGGTCGGCCAGCTCGCGCGGCCCGTCGAGCGTGACTAGCCCGCCTGAGGCGCCGTGCCCGCGCGCGTCGTAGGCGAGAACGGCGTAGCCCTGGTTGACCAGGAAGCCCTGCGCTATCGGCGCCATGCTCGCGCGCGTCCCGCCGAGGCCGTGGAAGAGCATGACCGCGGGCCAGCCGCCCGCGGGCGGCGTCCCGTCCGGCAGATAGAGGGTGGCGGCAAGCGACACGCCGTCGTCCATCTGCAGCGAGACTTCGGTGCTCGAGGCGTGGGCGGGAGCGGCGGCGATTGCCAAGGCCCCCGCCAGCGAAATCAAAGGGAAGAACCTTCGCAAACTGCGGAGAAGGGTAGCCCAACCGCGTCCGCTCCTACAATCGCTCCTCAGTGGATACGCGGGCAATCGGAGTGTTCGACTCGGGGGTCGGGGGCCTAACCGTCCTGCACGAGTGCCTGGTCACGATGCCGCACGAGGACTTCGTCTACCTCGGTGACCACGCACGTCTGCCGTACGGGCCGCGTCCGCTCGACGAGGTGCGCCGTTTTGCCGGGGAGATCGGTGGCTACCTCGAGGAGCAGGGCGTCAAGCTGATCGTCGCCGCCTGCAACACGGCCACCTCGGCCGCCCTCCCGCAGCTGCAGGAGAGCCTGTCCGTCCCCGTCGTGGGCGTCATCACCCCCGAGGCGCACGCCGCCGTGCAGGCGACCCGCAACCGCCGCGTCGGGCTCCTCGCGACGCAGGCCACGGTTACCGCAGGCCGCTACGCAGCACTCGTGCACGCCCTGGATGCCGGCGTCGAGCTCTTCCCCGTCGCGTGTCCGCGGCTCGTGCCTCTGATCGAGAGCGCCGATCCCTTCTCTGCGGAGACGACCGAGGCCGTGCGGGAATACGCCCGGCCGCTCAAGCACGCCGACGTGGACACCGTCATCCTCGGCTGTACGCACTACCCGCTCATCCGCCCGATCTTCCAGCGCGTCTTCGGCCGCGAGGTCACGCTCGTCTTCTCCGCGGAGGAGACGGCGCACGAAGTGGCCGAGACGCTGGCGCGGAAGGGAATCGAGAACGACCCGGCCCGCGAGGGCGAGTACCGCTTCCTCACCACAGGCGATCCGGCGCTCTTCCGCGCGCTGGGGGAGCGTTTCCTCCAGCTTCCGCTCGGCGGGGTCGAACAGGTGACGCCGGCCGATCTCCAGGCGGCCGCCGCATGAGGGAGGGCCGCCGCCGCGACGAGCTCCGCCCGCTCGAGATCGTCCCGAACTTCCTGGAGCAGCCGCACGGCTCGGCGCTCATCTCCTGCGGCAAGACCCGCGTGCTGTGCACGGCCTCGCTGGAGGAGAGCGTCCCGCGCTGGCTCGCCGGCCGGGGCCGCGGCTGGCTGACGGCGGAGTACTCCCTTCTTCCGGCGTCGACGGGCGAGCGTACGCAGCGCGAGGCGCGCTCCGGGCGCCAGCAGGGTCGGACGGTCGAGATCCAGCGGCTGATCGGCCGCTCCGTGCGCGCCGTCGCCAACCTCGAGGCGCTCGGCGAGCGGACGCTCTGGCTCGACTGCGACGTCTTGCAGGCAGACGGAGGGACCCGCTGCGCGTCCATCTCCGGCGTGTACGTCGCCGCCATGCTCGCGCTCGACCGCTTCGGGCTCTCGAAGGCGTTGACGGGCTCGGTGGCGGCTGTGTCGGTGGGCGTGGTGGACGGCGAGGCGCTCCTCGACCTCGACTACGAGGAGGACTCGGGCGCGGAAGTGGATGTCAACGTCGTCACGACCGGCGCGGGCGAGCTCATAGAGGTGCAGGCGACAGCCGAGCGGGTGACGTTCACGCGCGAGCGCCTGGACGAGCTCCTCGATCTGGCGCAGGGCGGGATCGAGGAGATGACCGAGGCGCAGCGCGCAGCCCTCGCCGGTTGATCCTGCGGCTCGCCTCGAGCAACGCGAACAAGGCGCGTGAGCTCGAGCGCGCGGTTCCCGGCGTGGAAGATCGAGCTGCTCGAGGCGGACGGCTATCCGCCCGAGGACGGGGAGACCTACTACGACAATGCGCTCATCAAGGCCCGCTTCGGGAGAACCCTGGCCCCGGACGGGATCGTGCTGGGCGAGGACTCCGGCATAGAAGCGGCCGCCCTCGGGGGCGGGCCGGGCATCCACTCCGCCCGCTGGGGCAAGCCCGGCAGCAGCGTGGATCGCCTGCTGCGCGAGCTCGAGGGAGAGTCCGACCGCCGTGCGCGCTACGTATGCGAGCTCGTTGCCCTGCTTCCCGACGGCACCGAGCGTCGCGGGCGCGGGACGCTCGACGGGACGGTCGCGACGGAGCGCCGCGGCTCGGAAGGCTTCGGCTACGACCCGGTGTTCGTCCCCGCCGGCGAGACCCGAACTGTCGCGGAGCTCGGGAACGAGTGGAAGTCCACGAACTCTCACCGAGCCCGCGCGGCACGTGCACTAGTCCAAGCACTCGGCTCACGGTCAGACCTCTGACAACATGAACCTCGGGATGGTGGAAGCGCTTCCGCACCGGCAAGAGCGGCTCGCTTAGCTTCCAGAGTTCGTCGTCAAGCGGTGCTGTTCCCATCGAAACCTCCTGGTATGAAGGGTGCGAGGCCTTGGCCCAGTGCGACATAGCGCGACTCGCGCTCGTGTCTCTCGCGCGACTGTCCTAGACTCGGTCGGTGACGACCTGCCTCTCATGCGGCAAGGAGCTCCCCGGCGAGTTTCCCTTCTGCTCGTTCTGCGGCGCGGCGCTGACCGAGCAGCCGCTGCGCTCCGTTCAGGAGGAGCGCAAGGTCGTGTCGGTGCTGTTCTGCGACCTGGTCGGCTTCACCGCCGCGTCCGATCAGGCAGATCCCGAGGATGTCCGTGCGCGCATCGCTCCCTACCACGCCCGGCTGCGCTCCGAGATCGAGCGCTATGGGGGCACGGTGGAGAAGTTCGTCGGGGATGCGGTCATGGCCGTGTTCGGCGCGCCGGTCGCGCACGAGGACGACGCCGAGCGCGCTGTCCGCGCCGGCCTTCGCATCCTCGAGGCGATCGAGGAGTTGAACGAGGCTGATCCCGAGCTCGACTTGCAGGTGCGGGTCGGGATCAACACCGGCGAGGCGGTGGTGACGCTCGGTGCTCGCCCGGAGGAGGGGGAGGGGCTGGTCACCGGTGATGTGGTCAATACGGCCGCCCGCATCCAGGGAGCGGCGCCGGTAGGTGGCGTTGCGGTGGGTGAGCAGACCTACCGGGCCACGAGTCGAGTGTTCGAATACGACCAGCTTCCGCCGGCGGTGGTCAAGGGGAAGGAGGAGCCGCTGTCGTTGTGGCGTGTGAAGGAAGCCCGCGCTCGCTTCGGGACCGACGTCACTCGCCAATTCACAACGCCGCTGGTCGGCCGCGAGCTGGAGAAGCCGCTTCTGATCGGGACGTTCGAGCGGGCGGCGCAGCAGCGCTCGGTGCAGCTGGTGACGATCGTGGGCGAGCCGGGTGTGGGCAAGAGCCGGCTGGTCGCGGAGCTGTTCGTCTACCTGGAGACGAAGCCGGAGCTGACCCGCTGGCGACAGGGGCGCTGCCTGCCCTACGGGGAGGGGATCACGTTCTGGGCGCTGGGGGAGATCGTCAAGGCCGAGGCGGGCATCCTCGAGTCGGACTCGGCAGAGGTGGCGGCGGCGAAGCTGGAGGCGGCCGTCTCCCCTGACGAGCCGGAGCGGCGGTGGCTGGTGCAGCGGCTGGGGCCGCTGGTCGGGGTCGAGGCAGCGTCGCAGGCGGAGCGGCAGGAGCTGTTCACGGCCTGGCGGCGCTTCCTCGAGGGGCTGGCTGCGGCGCGGCCGAGTGTGCTCGTGTTCGAGGACCTGCATTGGGCGGACGAGGCGCTGCTCGCCTTCCTCGAGCACGTGGCGGAGTGGTCCGAGGGTGTGCCGCTGCTCGTCCTGTGTACGGCGCGCCCGGAGCTGTACGAGCAACACCCGGCCTTCGGGGCGAGCGCCCGCAACGGACAGCGGATCAACCTCGCGCCGCTGAGCGAAGTCGAGACCGCCCGCCTGATCGCCGGCCTGCTCGAGCGGACGGTGCTGCCGGCGCAGACGCAGCGGGCGCTGCTCGAGCGCGCGGGCGGCAACCCGCTGTACGCGGAGGAGTTCGTGCGCCTGCTCGCAGACCGGGGCTCTCTGGCCGAGACGGAGGAAGTGCCTGGTTCGGTGCAGGCGCTGATCGCCGCCCGCCTCGACACGCTGCCTCCCGAGCGCAAGAGCCTCCTCCAGGACGCGGCCGTGCTCGGGAAGGTGTTCTGGGTCGGCGCCCTGGCCGAGATCGGCGGCAGCGAGCGCAGCGAGCTCGAGCTGGCGCTGCACGAGCTTGCCCGCAAGGAGCTCGTCCGCCCCGCCCGGGTGAGCTCGATCGAGGGCGAGAGCGAATACTCGTTCTGGCACGTGCTCGTCCGCGACGTCGCCTACGCCCAGATCCCGCGGCCGGAGCGCGCACGCCGTCACCGCTCGGCCGCTGCCTGGATCGAGCACTCGGCGGGCGGTCGGGTCGACGACCTGGCCGAGGTGCTCGCCCACCACTACCTGCAGGCGCTCGAGCTGGCCGAGGCCGCCGGCGACGCGGAACAGGCGCACGAGCTCGCCCTGCCGGCGCGGCGCTTCCTCGCCCTTGCGGGCGAGCGCGCGCTTGGCCTCGACGTCGCCCAGGCGGAGGCGCGGCTGGCTCGGGCGCTCGAGCTCACCCCGGCCGACGATCTGGAGCGTCCTGAGCTGCTCGTCCGGCGCGCTGAAGCGGCCTCGGAGGCGGGGCGGCCGCGCGAGGCCGAGGCCGCGCTCGAGGAGGCGCTCGCATCGTTCCGCGCCTCCGGCGAGAAGGAAGGCGAAGCGCGGGCGCTGATCCTGCTTGCGCGCGTCAACTTGGTACTGGGCGAGGGCCCACAGGTTGCGCTCGCCGGCGAGGCCGTCGATCTGCTCGAGCAGGAGCCGGGGCCGACGCTCGTCGCCGCCTACTCGCAGCTTGCCTCCGCGCTCTTCCTCACCGGCGCATTTGGCGAGGCGATCGCAGCCGCAGACCGTGCGTGCGTTCTCGCCGAGGCGTTCGGCCTGCCCGAGCCGGCGCGCGCTATCGGCTACCGCGGCATCGCCCGCGCCGATCTCGGCGACCCGGACGGCCTCGTCGAGATGGAGCGAGCGCTTTCCCTGTTCATCGAACAAGGAGACGGCGACGAAGCCGCCCGCACGCAGAACAACCTTGCGATCTCGCGCTACCCGCTCCAGGGGCCTGCCCGCTCGCTCGCGGACTTCGAGCAGGGGATCACCTTCTGCGAACAGCGCGGCCTGGCCAGCCAGGCAGAAACGATGGAGGCCGACTGCCCCGGCCTGCTCGTCGAGCTCGGGCGCCCGGAGGAGGCGCTCGAGCGAGCCGGTGCGCTTGCGGCGGCCGTCGAGGCGAGCGGCGCAACATGGGTGCTTAGTTGGGTGCGGGCGCTCGAGTTGGCGACCCATCTCGCTCGCGGCGAGGCGGAGGGCGCATCAGGTATCGCCGACTGGCTCGTCGAGAGTGCGCGCACGCAGGTGCAGACAGACGTGACCGTCGAGGTGCTCGCGCCCGTCGCAGCCGCCCGGCTGGCGACCGCCGAACCGGAGCAGGCGCGCGCGCTCCTCACCGAGATCGAGCAGACGCCTGGTGTACGGGACGTCCCTTACTACTCCAGACAACTCGGGGCGATGCTGCGAGTTGCGCTGGCCGCCGGCGACGCCGACCTCGCCGAGCGGCTCGCCGGCGGGATCGAACCACGCTTCCCGCTCCGCGAGCACGCGCTCTGCACCAGCCGCGCCCAGCTCGCCGAGCACGCCGGCGACCACATCGAAGCGGCATCTCTCTACGCCGAGGCAGCCGCCCGCTGGCACGACTTCGGGAACGTCCCCGAGCGTGCCTACGCCCTGCTCGGACAGGGGCGCTGCCTGCTCGCCCTCGACAATCCGGCCGCCCGGCAACCGCTCTCCGAGGCGCGCGAGCTGTTCGGGTCGATGGGGTACCGGCCTGCGCTCGCCGATACGGATGCGCTGCTCGAGCAAACGACCGCGGCCGCCTCGTAAGCACGATTCAATTTGTTACAGGTTCGTAGCTCCGGCGGCCCAGGCAGGCGGCACCTCGTGGGGCTCCGCCCACATATGCGCTCGGACGGCCGAGGAGTTAAGGAGGGGGCCAACTGGGGAGCCCTGGGTTCCCCCGTTCAGGCTAGGCCGGGGGCTTCCTCCGTCTGGGCAGCCCGCCGCGCCAGCCAGTAGTTGATCTCCGAGCCGAAGACGATCACATTCGCCATCACGTACAGCCAGAGGAGCAGCAGGGCGGGGCCGGCGAACGCCTTCACCGCCGTCGCGTTGCCCGCCAGCCGCAGGTAGATCGGCAGAACCTGGAAGGAGGCCTCCAGCACGACCGCGCACACGAGCGCGCCAGGCAGGACTTCCTGAACGGTCAGCTTCTCGTTCGTGAGGAAGTAGTACGCGGACAGTACGAAGAGGAAGACCGAGACCAACGAGGCCGCGATCGAGAGCGTGTACGCGACGTAGCCGTTGCCGATCACTCCCGGCGCGAACCGCTTGAGGATGTCGTAGCCGATCGATCCGGCGAGCAGCCCGACGAAGAGCGTGATGAGGAGGCCGCCGAGCAGGAGGATGGCGAGCCCCTTCCCGCGCAGGAACGCGCGGTTGGGCCGGTCGTAGACGATGTTGAAGGCCGACTCGAGCACGCTGAAGAGCGAGAGCGAGCTCCAGGCAAGGAAGACGCCGCCGATGATCCCGAGCTCGGTCGAGTGGTTCTGGATCCGCGTGACCGTCTTGACGATCCCGTCGATGGAAACGCTCGGGAACGCCTTCGACAGCTCTTTGACGACGAAGCTCTGCTCGCTGGGCCGACCGGCGATGCCAAGCGCGGAGAGGGCCAGGAAGACGAGCGGGACGAAGGACAGCAGCGCGAAGTAGGCAATCATCGCGGCAAGGTGCGTTCCCCGGTCGGCGAAGAACTTCGAGAAGGGCCCGCGCACCAGAAGAGTATGCGGATTGCACCTGTTAGCGTGAGGACGTGGACCCGGGTCAGGCCCTTGCAGAGCTGAAGCAGATCTCCGCGCAGGTGCAGGACGCCGTCATCTTCGACGAGTCCGGCGGCGTGGTCGCCTCGACGCTCGCGCAGGAGCGCGCACCGGGGATGGCGCAGGCCGCACACCGACTGCTCGAGACCGCGTCCGCCGCGGTCGAGGGCGGCGACCAGATCGTCCAGATCGAGGCGTCGCTACCCGAGGGCAGCGTCGTCGTCGCCCGCCAGGGTGCGACTGCGGTCGCGGTGACGACCGTCCCCGATCCCACGGTCGGGCTGATCTTCTACGACCTCCGCACCTGCCTGCGGTCCCTGGCCGAGCCGGAGGAGGAGCCGAAGCCGCGCAGGAAGCCGCCGGCTCGGAAGAAGAAGACGGACGATGCGGCTTAAGCGGATCCTCTTCCTCGTGCTCCTGGGCGCCGCGGTCGCCGCGGTTCTGCGCCGGCGCCGGCAGCGTCCACCCGTGCGAGTCGACGTCTACCTCGCCGACGGCTCGCTCACCTCCCTCGGCGACGACGTCGCCGAAGGCGCCCTTCTGCTCGCGCTCGCGCGCGACGTCCGCGCGGCGGCGTGAACGACGAGGAGCTTGCACAGGCGCTCGTCGAGCACGGGTACTTGGAGGGTGACTTCGTCCTCCGCTCGGGCAAGCGGTCGACCTTCTATTTCGACAAGTTCCGCTTCGAGACCCAGCCCGACGTGCTCGAGGCTCTCGGCCGCCGGCTCGCGGAGGCGGTGCAGGAGCACGAGGCCGATGCGGCCCGCCTCGCGTGCCCGGTTCTCGGCGCGGTCGTGCTGGCCACGGCGGCATCGCTCGTCTCGCGCCTGCCCTTCGTGATCGTCAGGGACGAGGCCAAGGAGTACGGGACCGCGAACCGGATCGAGGGCGCGTTCGAGGAAGGGGAGCGTGTCTGCCTGATCGAGGACGTCGTGACGTCCGGCGGCGCGCTCGCGAGGGCGGTCGGCGCCGTCCGCGAGGCCGGTCTCGAGTGCCGTACTGCCATCTGCGTCGTCGACCGTGAGGAGGGCGGTGTGGACGCGCTCGCTCGCGTCGGGGTGCGGCTCCATCCGCTCTATCGGGCATCATCGTTGCTCGAGTTGCAAAAAAGTGCCGCAAAACCGCTTGGTTGAGCCGAAAGCATTAGCCTGTTAGGCTCACGGGCGGCCCCGTACTTCTCAAGGAGGAGCGTCCCGTGGCAAATGTTACAAAGCAGGACTTCATCGACCGCGTCGCGTCCAAGTCCGACCTCAGCAAGCGTGATGCCGGCAAGGCCGTCGACGCAGTGCTCGACGTGATCACCGACTCGCTCAAGCGCGGCGATTCGATCACATTCACCGGCTTCGGCAAGTTCTCGACGGCGCACCGGGCCGCCCGTATGGGCGTCAACCCACGCAACCCGAGCGAGAAGGTGCAGATCCAGGCCTCGACTGTCCCGAAGTTCTCTGCAGGCAGCTCCCTGAAGCAGGCCGTGAAGAGCGGCGGCGCAATGGGCGGCTCGATGGGCGGCTCGATGGGCGGGGGAGACAGTGACAGTGGCGGCGGAGGCGGCGGCTACTAAGTCTTCGGCTGTTGTCCGGGGGGAGCGTTCGACGTTTCCCCCGGATGTCTTTACACAGAAGGAATAGGCCGGGCTCCGCGGTACCCTAGATGGTTGATGGAGGTAACGGCCGAGATCGGGACGACGTTGTTCGCCGATCGCCTGGCTGCTGCGGTCGAGCGCAAGCGCAGCCAGCTTCTCGCCGGCCTCGATCCCCGTCCAGAGCAGTTCCCGCTGGAGCTCCGCGGGGAGGCGCCTCTCGGGCCTGAGCAGGCGGCGGCCGCCTGCACGAGGTTCTGCAACGGCGTCATCGACGCCGTTGCGCCGTACGTCGTTGGCATCAAGCCCCAGATCGCGTTCTTCGAGGCGTTCGGCCACCACGGGGTCAAGGCGTTCGAGGACGTCTGCGCATACGCCCGCGCCGCCGACCTGATGGTGCTGATCGACGCCAAGCGCGGCGACATCGGATCCACGGCCCGCGCGTACGCCTCGGCATATCTCGAGCGGCGGAACGGAGACGCCCCCGTTGGCGACGCGATCACCGTCCACACGTACCTCGGCCGCGAGTCGCTCGAGCCCTTCCTCAAGGCCGCGCGCCGGACCGGCGCGGGGATCTTCTGCGTGCTCAAGACCTCGAACGCCGGGGGCGACGTCCAGGACCTGAAGCTGTCGGACGGGCGCCCTCTCTGGCATCAGATCGCCGAGCTGGTCGCCTCCTGGGGGGAAGAGCTGATCGGCGACTGCGGGCTCTCGAGCGTCGGTGCCGTCGTCGGCGCGACCCATCCCCGCGAGGTGGGCGAGGCGAGGCGGCTGCTGCCGCAGGCGCCACTGCTGCTCCCCGGCATCGGAGCCCAGGGCGCAACGCCGGCCGACGTTGCGCGCGCGTTCACGAGCGGCCCCGCGAGCGCGCTCGTCAGCGTGTCCCGCTCCCTCATCTACGCCTTTCGTTCATCCGACCTCGACTGGCGGACGGCAACCGGCGCCGAGGCCGCGCGGCTCCAGCGCGAAGTCTGGGCGATCTCAGGGTGGTAGGGCATGGGCGCAGAGACCTGGCGCACACCGCTCGCGCGCTACGGGGCGCCCATTGCGTTCCTCGCCGCGGCGACGGCTGCCGCCCTCCTTGTGCGCGCCGGCCTGAAGGCCGGTGACGACAGAGCCTCCACGCCCTCCGCGCCTGTGACTTCCAGCGTTTCCGGCGGGCAGCGGCAGTACTACCGCGTGCGCCCCGGCGACACGCTCGGCGTCGTGGCTGAGCGCTTCAAAACGACGCTCGACGACCTGGTCGCGCTCAATCCCCAGATCGATCCGAACGCACTAGAGATCGGCCAGCGCCTCCGCATTCACTAGCATCACGGCACGTGAGGCCTCTCAAGGCGCTCCTCGCCGCCGCAGCTTCCGCCCTAGTCGTTAGCTCCTCGGCACTCGCCGGTCCTCCGCCCGTCCGAGCGGCGGCCTACATCGTCGAGAACGGCGCGACCGGCGAGGTCCTCGCATCCCAGGACGCCGGGCAGCGGCGCGCGATCGCCAGCATCACGAAGATGATGACGGTGCTCGTCACGCTCGAGCACGCGAAGCTGGACGCGCTGGTTACCGTTCCCGAGGAGGTCACCACCATCGGCGAGTCGACCATCTTCCTGCGCGAAGGGGAACGCATATCCGTGCGCGACTTGATCGAAGCGGCGCTCATCCCCAGCGCGAACGACGCAGCCGACACGCTCGCGTACTACGTGGGCCACGGGAACCAGGCGCGCTTCGTCGCGCTGATGAACGCGAAGGCACGGAAGCTCCGCCTCCGGGACACGCACTTCGTGCGGCCGGACGGGCTGGACGCTCCCGGTCACGTCTCCAGCGCACGCGACGTGACCAAGCTCGCCCGCATCCTGATGCGCCGTCCCGTCGTCCGCCGGATCGTGCGCGACACGACCGCGAACATCGAGGGCGGCCGGACGATCTACACGCGCAACACGCTGCTCTACTCCTACCCCGGCTTGTTCGGAGTGAAGACAGGTCACACGGATCTCGCCGGCTGGTCGGAGGTCGCCGCCGCCCGCCGGGACGGTGTGACCGTCTACGCGACGATCCTCGGCTCGCCGACGGAGGGGCAGCGGAACGCCGACCTCGCTTCGCTTCTCACCTGGGGACTCTCCCAGTACCGGCGAGCGACTCTCATCTCGGCCGGAGGCGCCTATGCCCAGGCTGCCACCGGGTTCGGGCGCGGCTCCGTCGACCTCGTCGCTCCGCGCTCGCTCGTCCGGCCCGTCCGCGTCGGTCGACCGGTCGTCGAGAAGGTGGTCGTCCCGAAGGCCCTCGATCTGCCGGTGCGGCGCGGCCAGTCGGTCGGCCAGGTCCGGATCTACTCCGGCGACCGCTTCGTCGGCGCGCGTCCCCTGATGACCGCCCGTGCGGTCTCCGCGCCAGGTCTCGCGAGCCGCGCCGGCTGGTACATCGGTCGGACCTTCTCCAATCTGTTCGGATGGATCTCGTGAGCCTCCCGGCGACATCCTGCGGCCTCCGGACGGCTGCGAAGCGGCGCAGGGCCGCGTCCTCAGTCGCCCCCGTGCTACCAGCACGGGGGCTCCCTGCGTCCTTGCCCTGCTTGCTTCTCGCGCGTCGGAGACTCACAAATGTCACCGGGAGGCCCACGACGTGATCATCACCGTCACCCTCAACGCCGCCGTCGACCGCACGCTGACTGTGCCGAACTTCCAGCTCGGCCACCGGCATCGCGCCAGCCAGGCCCTGACGCTGGCGGGCGGGAAGGGGATCAACATCGCACGGGCCCTCAAGCTCCTCGACGTGCCCGTCGTCGCGACCGGGCTCGTCGGCGGCCGGACGGGCCAGCGCATCCTGGAGGAGCTCTCCGCGGAGGCGATCCTCAATGACTTCGTCCGCATCGAGGATGAGTCGCGCACCTCCAGCGCCGTCGTCGACCCGACCGCCGGCACCTTCACCGAGATCAACGAGTGGGGCCCGCACGTGACGCGCGAGGAGCTGGAGACGCTGCTGGAAAAGCTGCACTACCTCGCGCGCGGCGCCGACTTCGTCGTCTTCGCCGGCACGCTGCCTCGCGGCGTGGAGGAGAGTTTCTACGCAGAGGCGATCCGCGACCTGAACCGGCACGGCGTGCGCAGCGTCCTCGACACGGAGGGAGAGCCGCTGCGGCGCGGGATCGAGGCGGACCCGTACCTCGTCTCTCCGAACCAGGGCGAGGCCGAGGACCTCGTGGGCCAGGAGCTCGTCGAGAAGGAGGACTTCGTGTTCGCGCTGGACGAGATCGCGGAGCTCGGGGCGCGCAACGTCCTTGTCACCCAGGAGTCCGGCTGCTACGCGCTGCTGCGCGAGAACCGGCACAAGACCGCCTACCACGCGAGCGCCGCGCTCGTGGACACGATCTCGCCTGTCGGCGCCGGCGACGTCCTCCTTGCGGGCTTCATCGCCGCGCTCGCCGCCGGCCGGCCCACCGAGGACGCCTTGCGCAGCGCCGTCGCCGCCGGGACGGCCGCGACGCTCGAGGTCGGCGCCGGCCGCTTCGACCCACGGCAGGCGTCGCGCCTCGCCTCCGAGGTCGACGTGCACACGCTCGATCCGGTTGTGTCTGGCTGACTTGCTAGGATCGTCGGAAGTTGAGAGGCGAGACACAAGGAAGTTCACCGGCCCGGGCGGAAGTGTGCGCCTGGGTCTCTTCTGTTAAGGGCGTCTGTTTCCGCAGATGAGCATCGAGCTCTCACCGGCAGACCTCGAACGGCTCCTTGCCCTCGACGCCAAGTTCTCGAAGGAGGGGCTGACGTTCGACGACGTCCTCCTCCAGCCGGCCGAGTCCCACGTCCTGCCCAACGACGTCTCGACGGCGACGCAGCTGACGCGCTCGATCACGCTCCAGATCCCGATCGTCTCGGCCGCCATGGACACTGTCACCGAGGCGCGCCTCGCGATTGCGCTCGCGCGCGAGGGCGGGATCGGAATCGTCCACCGCAACCTTTCGATCGAGGACCAGGTAGCGGAGGTGGACAAGGTCAAGCGCTCCGAGGCGGGGATGATCGTCGAGCCGGTCACGCTTCCGCCGACGGCGCTCGTCGCGGACGCGAAGCAGCTGATGGAGCGCTACCACATCTCCGGCGTCCCCATCACGGACGAGGACGGTCTCCTCGTCGGGATCCTGACCAATCGCGACCTCCGGTTCGAGGAGGGCGCGGCGCGGCCCGTATCCGAGCTGATGACGAGCCGCGACCTGGTCACGGCGCCCGTCGGGACGACGCTGGCGGAAGCGGAGGCGATCCTGCACCGGCACAAGATCGAGAAGCTGCCGGTCGTCGATGCCGAGGGGCAGCTGAAGGGCCTGATCACCGTCAAGGACATCCAGAAGAGGATTCAGTACCCGCACGCGACCAAGGACGAGCACGGCCGGCTGCGTGTCGGGGCCGCCGTGGGAGTCGGTCCGGACGCGGAACAGCGGGCGGCGGCTCTCGTCGAGGCCGGCGCGGACGTGCTCGTCGTCGACACGGCGCACGGACACTCCTCCGCGGTGGTCGAGATGGTGCGCAAGCTGAAAGGGCAGCTCGGCGTCGAGCTGATCGCCGGGAACATCGCGACGCGCGAGGCGGCAGAGACGCTGATCGACGCCGGCGCCGACGCGCTGAAGGCCGGCATCGGTCCCGGCAGTATTTGCACGACTCGCGTGGTCGCCGGCGTGGGCGTTCCGCAGGTAACGGCGATCTTCGATGTGAGCCAGGCGGCCGTCCCGCGCGACGTTCCCGTGATCGCGGACGGCGGGATGACCTCCTCCGGCGACATCGCCAAGGCCATCGCCGCCGGCGCGGATGTCGTGATGCTCGGCTCCCTCCTGGCCGGCACAGACGAGAGCCCCGGCGATGTCATCCTCCATCAGGGCGAGCGCTTCAAGGAGTACCGGGGGATGGGATCGCTCGGCGCGATGCGCGCGCGCGGGTTTTCGAAGGACCGCTATTTCCAGGGGGACGTCGAGGACGTCGACAAAATGGTTCCCGAGGGAATCGAAGGGCGGACACCGTACAAGGGGCCGCTGGCGGGGATCGTTTACCAGCTGGTCGGCGGGCTCCGCCAGGCGATGGGCTACTGCGGCGCGCCCACGGTCGAGGCCATGAAGGGCGCGAAGTTCGTCCGCATAACCGGGGCCGGGCTGCGCGAGAGCCACCCGCACGACATCACGATCACGAAAGACGCGCCGAACTACGGGAGGTTCTGATGGGCCAGGTCGTTCCGCTGCCGGTCGAGGAAATGCCGGCGGAGGAGCGTCCCGTCCTCGTCGTCGACCTCGGCGGCCAGTACTCGCAGCTGATCGCGCGCCGCGTCCGCGAGTGCCGCGTCTACTCCGAGCTCGTCGCGCACGACGTCTCCGCCGAACGCATCCGTGCGCGCAACCCCCTCGCGCTGATCCTGAGCGGCGGCCCCGCGTCGGTCTACGCGGAAGGCGCGCCTCACGTCGATCCCAAGCTCTTCGAGCTCGGTGTCCCCACGCTCGGCATCTGCTACGGCGCCCAGCTGATGGCGCTCGAGCTCGGCGGCGCGGTCGATCGGACCGGCGTCTCCGAGTTCGGCAAGACGCCGCTCGAGGCGCAGGGCGGTCGGCTGCTGGAGGGGACACCCGGAGAGCAGACCGTCTGGATGAGCCACCGCGACACGGTCACTCAGGCACCCGAGGGCGCCCACGTCGTCGCCACCTCGCCGTCCACGCCGGTCGCTGCGTTCGAAAGCCCGGACAGGAACCTGTACGGCGTCCAGTTCCACCCGGAGGTCGGGCACACGCCGCACGGCAACGACATCCTCAAGAACTTCCTCTACTCGGTCGCGGACGCGCCTGCCACCTGGACGGCGACCGCGGTTATCGAGGAGCAGGTCGAGCGGATCCGCGCGCAGGTCGGGCACGAGCGCGTCCTGTGTGCGCTGTCGGGCGGTGTCGACTCCGCGGTGGCTGCCCTCCTCGTGCACAAGGCGGTCGGGGACCAGCTCACGTGCGTCTTCGTCGACCACGGGCTCCTGCGCAAGGACGAAGCCGCGCAGGTCGTGGAGACGTTCCGCGGGCACTTCCACGTGCCCCTTGTCCACGTCGACGCCGAGGAGCGGTTTCTCGCCCGGCTCGAGGGTGTGACCGACCCCGAAGAGAAGCGCCGCCGCATCGGCGAGGAGTTCATCCGCGTCTTCGAGGAAGAGGCGGCCAAGCTCGGCAAGATCCGGTACCTCGTCCAGGGAACGCTCTACTCGGACGTCATCGAGTCCGGCGGCAGCGAGAACGCGGCCACGATCAAGTCCCACCACAACGTCGGCGGGTTGCCCGAGGACATGGCGATGGAGCTCGTCGAGCCGCTGCGCCTGCTCTTCAAGGACGAGGTGCGGCGCGTCGGCGCCGAGCTCGGGTTGCCCGAGCGGATGGTCTGGCGCCAGCCCTTCCCCGGCCCCGGCCTCGCCATTCGGATCATCGGCGAGGTCACGCACGAGCGGCTCGAGATCCTGCGCGAGGCGGACTCGATCCTCCAGGAGGAGGTGCGCCGCGCCGGCCTCTACCGCGATCTCTGGCAGAGCTTCGCGGTCCTCCCCGGAATCCGCTCCGTGGGCGTCCAGGGAGACGAGCGCACGTATGCGTACCCGATCGTCATCCGCGCCGTCACCTCGGAGGACGCGATGACCGCCGACTGGGCGCGGCTGCCCTACGACCTCCTCGAGACGATCTCCAGCCGGATCATCAATGAGATCCCGGGGGTCAACCGCGTCGCGCTCGACATCTCCTCGAAGCCGCCGTCCACCATCGAGTGGGAATAAGGTTCAGGTCATGCCGACCGAGCAGTATCACGAGCCGCCGGACGAGCTCTCCGCCGATGCACGCACCTTCGCCCGCATCTGCACGTCGCTGATCGAGGAGGCCGAGGCGATCAACTGGTACCACCAGCGCCTCGACGTCGAGAAGAACGAGGAGGCGCGGGCGATCATGGAAGACGCGATGGGCGAGGAGTTCAAGCACTTCGGGATGGATTTGGAGTTCCTCCTCCGCCGCAGTCCCCGCTGGCGCGACACGCTGAAGGGAATCCTCTTCCAGCCGGGAGACATCGTCGAGCACGGCGAGCAGGCCGAAGAAGCCACCGAAGACGAACCGGCTTAGCGCCGCTCCCTTCTGCGTCCCCAGAGTCGTCCGTGCTGTTTAGCGCGTGATGCGGGGGTAGCGGGCGCGCACCTGGTCCACGAACTGTGCGAGCCCTTCGGCGAGCGCCGCGTCGTGGATTTCGAGCATGTTTTCCGCGTTCTTTTCGCCGCGGTGCGACAGGTTGAAGCTGCCCGTGAAGACGACGTCGTCCGCGACAGTCACCTTCGCGTGCATGAAGTCGTGGACGCTCTGCGCCGCGTAGGGCATCGACGGCTTCCCCGAGAAGGGCGCGCGCAGCACGCGTTCCAGGATCGGGATCTTCCAGGCCGCGTTGCCGTCGCGGTGCCAGTCGTGGAAGACGCCGTTGATCTGGGTCGAGTCGATGCATCCGGCCACGTCGAGCCCGCCGTCCGAGATGCGCTGGGCCAGCGTCGAGATCACCGGCGCGGCGGTCAGCACCGGCGAGCAGATGCGGACGCGCCGGCGCGCGCGGCCGATCGCGTTGGCGATGCGGTGGGAGAGATCCTCGCCGTATGTCGGCGTGAACCACGCGCGTACCTCGACGCCTTCCACGTGGATTGCGGACGGGTCGACGCGGCCGGTCTCCTCCACATTCCCCGCGTGCCAGAGCTGCTCGAAGTCCTTGGTGAAGCGCGAAGCGAGGTCGGTCGAATGGATCATCACGACGACGTTCTCCTGCCGCGACCACGAATCGTCCGTCCAGTTCAGGGAGCCGGTCCAGACGCTCTCGCCGTCACGGACCACGTACTTGTGGTGCATGAGGTCGGGCACGCCGGCGATCGCCTTCGAGGGCGCGCCGAAAGAAGCGATCAGCGTCGCGTCCGGCTCGGGCGGTGGAGGCACCGGGATCGGCAGCCGGTGGTCGAGGTTGTAGGCGATGCGAACGGCGACACCGCGAGCGGCCGCGTCGCGGATCGCGTCGCCGACGACGGCCGCCGTGTCCGGCCCGAGATTGAGGTCGTACTGGGCGAGGTCGAGCGTGTGCTGGGCGGCACCGAGGAAGGCCGCGACCTCGTTCGCGACCTCCAGCGGCTGCTGGCCGCCGTCTGTCAGGGTGCGGAGCGTGATCGCGGACGTTGTCGAGGAGCTGGCCATGGCGGAGATCGGGGCGACGTTCAACTTCTACCGCGACGGGCCGGGGGCGAATCTTCGGCGGCGCCGGCTCCGGGAGTATCTCGGCTCGCGCGAGGCGGCGCCGGTTCTGCTCGTCGGAGAAGCGCCGGGCTACCGCGGCGCGCGCGTCTCGGGGATTCCTTTCACCTCGGAGCGACAACTGACTGGGGCGGGGCCGGCCGAGGCGACGGCCACGATCGTCCACCGCGTTCTCGCTGAGCTCGGCGTGGAGGAGCAGGTTTTTCTCTGGAACGTCGTACCGACGCATCCGGGAACCGCGTGCACAAACCGCCGGCCCTGCCGCCGGGAGGTCGAGGACGGCCTTCCCTTCGCGCGGCGCCTCGCCGCTGGTCGCCGGGTGGTCGCTGTCGGCCGGCTCGCGGAATCGGCGCTCGGCGCGCCCTACGTCCGCCACCCTTCTCACGGCGGGGCCGTCTCGTTTCGCGAACAGCTGAAAGCCGTGCTCTGTTGCTAGCATTTCGCCTCGGCGGGCGTCTAGTCCGCCGCTTCTATGCAGAAGACCTGGAACGCAAAGACCGGCGAGGTGCCGCGCGAGTGGTACGTCGTGGACGCCGAGGGGAAGACCCTGGGCCGTCTTTCCACGCGCATCGCCGACACGCTGCGCGGCAAGGACAAGCCGCAGTACACACCGCACACCGACACCGGTGACTTCGTCGTCGTCGTGAACGCGGAGAAGATCGCCGTGACGGGGAACAAGATGGACGAGAAGATGTACTACCGGCACTCCGGATATCCCGGCGGCCTGAAGGAGCGCACGCTACGGGAGCAGCTCGAGCGCCGGCCTACCGACGTGCTGCGCAAGGCGGTGAAGGGGATGCTTCCCCGCAACCGGCTCGCGCGCCAGCAGCTGTTGAAGCTGAAGATTTACGCAGGGCCCGAACATCCTCACGAGGCACAGGCGCCGAAGCCACTGGAGCTTTCATGAGCGCCTCTCAGACAGAGCGCGCCCAGTACATGGGCACCGGCAAGCGCAAGACCGCGGTCGCGCGTGTGATCCTGCGGCCGGGAGACGGGGCGACGTGGTTCAACGGGCGGACGATCGAGGAGTACTTTCCCCGCCAGGCGCATCGTGAGATGGTGATGGCGCCGCTCCGGATCGCCGACGCGGAGGGGACGTACGACCTGCGCGTGCGCGTGCACGGCAGCGGCCCGAGCGGGCAGGCGGGCGCCGTTCGCCACGGCATTGCGCGCGCGCTCGTCGAGGCTGATCCGAGCCTGCGCGTGCCGCTAAAGCGCGCCGGCTTCCTCACGCGCGACGCGCGCATCGTGGAGCGCAAGAAGGCCGGCCTGCACAAGGCCCGCAAGGCTCCGCAGTTCTCGAAGCGCTAGACGGCAAGTCGGACTTCGATCCGGCCCGCACGCACAAAGCATCCGAGTGTGCGGCGGCGCGTCTCGCCTGGCGGCTCGGTAGAGGAAGTCGTCACGGATTTGGCACTCGACGCGTCGACCGCCGTCACAAATCCCGCGCCGAGATGTGCCGAATTACGGCGCACGCCAGGGTAGATGCAGGGAAAGCCACAAGGCGCACCGCCTTTTGGGGCACCTCTCTCATGTCAAGGGGTCTGACCCCGGTTTTGACGGCGGCGGCTTCCGCTGCTACGGCGCGCCGTTAGGGTGCTCCGCTCATGACGAGGCACTTCTTCGGAACGGATGGCGTGCGGGGGATCGTCGGCGAAAACCTGACCCCCGAATTGGTCGAGCGGCTTGGCCGGGCCGCGACCATCTGGGCCGGCGGCGGGCGGGTGCTCGTCGGCCGCGACACGCGTGGATCGGGCCCCGAGCTCGAGGACGCGCTCGCGCGCGGGATCGAGTCGGCCGGCGGGACGGCTGTGCTCGGCGGGGTCCTCCCGACGCCGGCGGTCGCGCTCTTCGCGCTCGACCTCGGCGCCGTCGTCTCCGCCTCGCACAACCCGCCCGAATACAACGGCGTCAAGCTCTTCGACCGGGACGGCGCCAAGCTCACCGACTCTGCCGAAGAGGAAATCGAGGGAATTCTCGATGGCGCTGCCGGCGACGGAGGTACGGTTGAGCGCAATGACGACGTACGCGACGACTACGTCGAGCACGTCGTATCCCGCTTCGGCACGGACCTGAGCGGCCTCCGCCTCGCGGTCGATTGCGCCAACGGCGCCTACTCGGACATCGCCCCCGACGTCTTCCGCCGGCTCGGCGCCGACGTGACCGTGGTCGCCGCCGAGCCGGACGGCTCCAACATCAACGAAGGATGCGGCGCGACCGACCTGGCGCTCCTGTCCCGTACCGTCTCTCGGAACCGGCTCGACTTCGGCGTCGCCTTCGACGGCGACGGAGACCGGATGCTCGCGGTCGACGCCGGCGGCAACACGGTCGACGGCGACCAGATCATCGCGATCCTCGCCCTCGATCTCGGCGTCGACGTCGTCGCGGTCACATCGATGACCAACCTCGGCTTCCACAAGCTGATGGCCGAGCGGGGCATCCGCGTGATCACCACGGATGTCGGCGACCGCTATGTCCTCGAGGCGCTGAAGCGCGAAGACGGCGCCCTGGGCGGCGAGCAGGCAGGCCACATCATCTGGCTGCGCGACCATGTCACCGGCGACGGGCTCGTCGCGGCACTGCTGCTCTGCCGTGCGCTCGCAGGGCGGCCGCTGGCCGAGGCAGCCGCGGTCATGCCGCACTACCCACAGGCTCGCGAGAACGTCGCCGTCCACACGAGGGACATCCCCGAAAGCGTCAGCGTCGAAGTCGAGCGCACGAACCGCGAGCTCGGCCACACAGGCCGTATTCTGGTGCGTCCTTCGGGCACGGAGCCGGTCGTCCGCGTGCTCGCGGAGGCAGAGACGGAGGAGGAGTCCGCCAGCCTCTGTGGTAGGATCTCGGCGCTCGTACGACGAGAGCTCGGCAGCTGATCGACGCAGATCCGCTCGCCGGGCTCGTCGCGTTTTCGGGAGCGTTTTTCCGTCAAGGAGGCACACAGGGACATGTGCGGAATCATCGGATACGTCGGCCCGAGAGCGTCGAAGCCGCTTCTCGTCGCCGGTTTGGAACGGCTCGAGTACCGCGGCTACGACTCCGCCGGGCTTGCCCTGCTCGAGGATGACGGGCTGGACTACGTCCGCGCCGTCGGCAACCTCCAGAACCTGAAGCGCGCCGCCGGCGACAACGGCTCCCAGTCGACGACCGGCCTCGGCCACACCCGCTGGGCTACACACGGCTCGGTCTGCGAGGCGAACGCCCACCCGCTGACCGGCTGTCCCGACCAGCAGGTCGCGATCGTCCTGAACGGGATCGTGGAGAACTACCGCGAGCTGAAGGAGTCACTCCGGGCGGACGGCCATGAGTTCAGCTCCGAGACCGATGCCGAGGTGGTCGTCCATCTCATCGAGCGCCACTACGACGGCGACCTGGTCGCCGCTGTGAGCGCCGCCTATGCGCAGCTCGAAGGGCACTACGCCTTCGTCGCGATCCACCACGACCACCCCGACTTGCTCGTCGGTGCGAGGCACCAGTGCCCGCTCGTCGTCGGGCTCGGCAAGGGCGAGACCTACCTGGCCTCGTCGATCGCCGCGTTCCTGACCGAGACGCGCCAGGTGCAGTTCATCGAGGACGGCGAGGTGGTCGCGATCACGCCGGAGGGCGCGACCTTCACACGCGTCGACGACGGACCGGTCGAGGACCGCGACGTGATCGAGGTGGACTGGGACATCGAGAGCGCGCAGAAGGGCGGCTACGAGACCTTCATGCTCAAGGAGATCTACGAGCAGCCTGAGGCCGTCCGCGAGACCATCGGCGACCGCGTCCGCCACGGCGAGCTCGTGCTCGACGCCCTCGAGATGACCGAGACCGAGATCCAGAACCTGCGCCGCATCGTGATCGTCGCCTCCGGGACGTCGTACCACGCCGGCGTCGTCGGCCGCTACATCATCGAGGAGTGGGCGCGCGTGCCCGTGGAGCCCGACATCTCCAGCGAGTGGATCTACCGCAATCCCGTTCTCTCCAAGGACACGCTCGTCATCGGCATCTCGCAGTCGGGTGAAAGCCGCGAGACTGTCAACGCGGTCAGGCTCGCTCGTGAGCTCGGCGCACGGACGCTGGCGGTCACGAACCTCATGGGGACGCAGATCACGCGCGAGGCCGAGACCGTGCTCTACACACGCTGTGGGATGGAGGTCGGCGTCGCGGCGTCGAAGACCTTCACCGCGCAGGTTGCGCTGCTCTCGCTCGTCGCGCTCAAGCTCGCGCAGGTGCGCAAGACGCTGCCGCCGGACGAGATCGAGTTCATCCTCGACCGGCTGTACGAGCTGCCCGAGAAGCTCGACCAGTTCCTCGACGGCGACCACCCGATCGAGGAAATCGCCCAGCGCTTCTACGACCAGCCCTTCTTTCTCTACCTCGGCCGTCACATCGGCCTGCCGGTCGCGCTCGAGGGGGCGCTCAAGCTGAAGGAGATCTCGTACATCCCGACGGATGCGTACTCGGCCGGCGAGATGAAGCACGGCCCCATCGCTCTGCTCGAGCAGGGGACGCCCGTCGTCGTCGTGGCGACCAACATCCACGTCTACGACAAGATCGTGTCCAACATCCAGGAGACGCGGGCCCGCGGCGCGCACGTGATCGCGATCGCGACGGACGGCGACGAGGACATCCAGCACCACGCCGACGACGTCATCTACGTCCCGCGCACGCCGGCCTTCCTCCAGGCCGTGCTCGCGGTCGTCCCGCTACAGCTGCTGGCCTACCGGATCGCGCGGCTGCGGGGACTGAACGTCGACCAGCCCCGGAACCTGGCCAAGACAGTCACGGTCGAATAGTCACCCCACCATGCGCTCGATGTCGTCGAGCCGCTGGCGGAGACGTTCTTTCGAAGGCACTCCGATAGGCGTACCGCTGCGCGGGTTCGCCTTCCCGATCCAGACCCGCGGGGCAGGCGTGACCGCTCTGATCCAGGCCTCCAGGTGTACATGCCCGTCGCCCGGCCTCAACGAGACGTACTCGGGGCTGAGGATCGCCGAGGACATGCGCTTCCACACCTCCTTGCCGGGTCGCCCAGTCTGGACGAACCCCTGCTTGGCCAGGTAGGCCTCGATCTTCTCGACCGAGCGCTCGGGGTTCTTGCTCGGGAGGTCGTTCACGTACTTGCCCATCGCGTGGATCCTCGCACGCGGACGTCCTTCAGTTGCAGCTTCTGCATTCCCTCGGGAAGGTGGGGTCGCGAACGCAGCCTCCCCTGCACGGCGTCCAGACCGAGGAGCGTCCGGATGGTGAGGAGTGGCGCGGCAGCCGCCCAGGACTGTGGCTTGAGCGCCCCGGGATATTCGACCGGGACGTCGGTCTCGTCACGCCGGAAGCCCGCGAAGACCTCCGGCAGCTGGTTCGTGAAGCGTCCGGCCGCGTCGAGGAGCGCTTGGCAGAGGACTGCGGCCTCGTCGCGGAAGCCGTAGCGGCGCATTCCCTCTGCGACGATTGCCGTGTCGTGCGGCCACACAGTGCCGCGGTGGTAGGCGAGCGGGTTGAAGCCGCGGTCACGGGTGGACATCGTGCGCAATCCCCAGCCCGAGAACATGTCGTCGCGCAGCAACCGGTGGACGACGCCGCGCGCGCGGCGCTCGTCCACGATTCCGCTCCAGAGCAGGTGCCCCACGTTCGAGGTCAGCGAGTCCACGTGACGCTTCTCACAGTCGAGCGCGAGCGCGTAGTGGCCCCGCCCCGTGACCCAGAAATCCTTGTTGAACCTCCGCTTCAGCTCTGCCGCGTCGCGCTCGAGCCGCGCAGCCGTTTCCTCGTCGCCCCACACCTCACGCATCAGCCGTGCTGTCCGCAGCCGCGCGTCGTAGGCGTAGCCCTGGATCTCACATGTCGCGATCGGCGCCTCGGCAATGCGGCCGTCGGCGAAGCGGATGGAGTCGCTCGAGTCCTTCCAGCAGTGGTTGTCGAGCGCATGCTCCGAGTCCGATCGCTTGCGGTACTCGAGGTATCCGTCGCCGTCCAGGTCGGCCGGGCCTTCCATCCAGCCGAGCGCCGCGCGTGCATTCCGCTCGACTCTGCGGACGAAGTCAGTATCGCCGGTCCAGCGCTCGTACGCGTCGAGCACGATCAGCCACCACAGCGTCGCGTCATGCGTTCCGTAGTAGGGGGTGTGGGGGATCTTGCCCAGCGCGGCGAGTGTTCCCCGCCGAAGCTCGTGCATCATCTTGCCCGGCTCGGCGTCGCGCCAGTTGTCCCACTCCGTCGCCTGCATCTCTGCGAGCCCCTCGAGCGTGGCCCGCGCGAGCTCCGAGTGGAACGGGAGCAGCTCGTACGCGGTGATCAGGCTGTCGCGCCCGAAGGCGGCCATGTACCAGGGCAGGCCTCCGCCCGGCATCGCGAACCTGATCCTGAGTTTGTCGGGCCGGATGCGCAGCGCGGCCACGTCGAGAAGGCTCTGGTGATACGTTCGCTCGAGCGCGCGGTGGTCGGTCACGATCTGCGGCGACTGCTCGAGCCAGTCGTCCAGGGACAGGGGCATCTTCGGCGCCGCGCTCTTGAAGCTGTCGCAGCGGAGCATCGGTGGCCGCCGTGAGCCGTCGACGATCGGCGTGACGTCGACGCAGAGCGACCAGGTCTCGCGCGGGCCGAGCTGGACGTCGAAGGCCGCGCGCTCGCGTTGAACCCTGCCGGCGCGATTGAACGTGATTGCAGTGCCGCGCCGGTAGCCCTCCCGCTCCTGCCAGAGGGTCACCGAGCGCGGCCGGAGGTCGATCCATCTGCGCCCCTCGTCGTGCTCGCCGCTTTGCGCCTCCATGACGTCGGCGAAGTCGGCCGCGTAGAGGAGCTCGAGGCGGACCTCGCAGGGGTCATCCCGCAGGTTCTGGAGCACGAGGTCCTCGTGCACCCCCTCGGTGACGAAGCGGTCGCGGCGAATCGAGATCGGCGGTGCGTCGCCGTCCTCTCCCGTGCCGACGATGCGCGCCGAGTAGTAGTCGACGCGGCGGCTCGTCAGTGGCTCCATCGGTTCGCCGTCGAGGCGGACGAGCCAGCGCGAGAGATGGCGGACGTCCTCGTAGAACAGGCCCTCCGCATCGGACGCGTCCACGTCTCCGCAGCCGTCGGAGTACATGAAGGTGCAACCGTCGAGGATGATCACGTCGTCGTTCATGCGGAAACGGGATTCCCCGGCCGTCGCGAGATAAATCACGGTAAGGAGGCTAGTCTCGCATCGTGCCGGTCCTCGACAAGATCGCCGACGGCCTCTGGTTCGCGTTCCAGATGGCCTGGGAGGTCTGGTGGGCGCTCGTGCTCGGGTTCCTCCTCTCGGGGATCGTCCAGGCCTGGGTGCCGCGCTCGCGGATGGAGCGCGCGCTGGGCGGAAGCGGCCTGCGCTCCGTCGCGCTCGCGACCGGTCTCGGGGCCGCCTCGTCGTCGTGTAGCTACGCGGCGACGGCGATCGCGCGCTCGATGTTCCAGAAAGGCGCGAGCTTCGCGACGGCGATGGTCTTCCAGTTCGCGTCGACGAACCTCGTGTTCGAGATCGGGATCGTCCTCTGGATCTTCATCGGCTGGCAGTTCACCCTCGCCGAGTTCGTCGGCGGCATCTTCCTCATCGCCCTGATGTGGCTGGGAACTCGGCTCTTCATCACCAGGAAGCTCGAGGCGGAGGCGCGCACGCACGCCGACGCCGCGGCCGCCGGGCACCAGCACACCTCGGCGGCATCAGCCCTCAGCTGGCGTGAACGGCTGACGTCCGTCGAGGCCTGGTCGGACGTCGCGCACAATTTCCGCGGCGACTGGCAGATGCTCTGGAAGGAGATCGGCGCGGGATTCCTCATCGCCGGCTTCATCGCCCTCCTGCCGATGTCGTTCTTCAACGACCTGTTCCTCACCGACGCGTCCGCACCGGTGCAACTCATCGAGAACGTGCTCGTGGGGCCGATCGTCGCCGTCCTCTCGTTCGTCTGCTCGGTGGGGAACGTCCCGCTCGCCGCCGTGCTCTGGGCGGGCGGGATCTCGTTCTCCGGCGTGATGGCGTTCATCTACGCCGACCTGATCGTCATCCCGATCGTCCTGATCTACCGGAAGTTCTACGGCTGGAAGGTGACCTGGCGGATCGTGGCGATCATGTTCGCTTGCATCGTGCTGGCCGCGTTGGCGGTGGATGGGATCTTCAGCGCCGTGGACCTCGTGCCGACCCACCGTCCCTCGATCGACTCGATCCGAAATCGCGGAATCACATGGAACTACACGACGGCGCTGAACATCGTTGCCTTCCTCGTCTTCGCCGCGCTCTTCGCGCTGACGATGCGCCGCGGCGTGAAGGACCCGGTCTGCGGGATGACCGTCGACCGCAAGACGCGGTACACGAGCTCAGGCGACGGCCGGACCGTCTACTTCTGCTCGGCTCACTGCAAGAACCGCTTCGACGCTACGGAGCACGCCGCAACCGCTTGATCTCGGAGCGGCGCCGCTTCTGCTCGAGGCGGCGCTCCCGTGAGGCCTTGGTCGGCTTGGTGGGACGGCGCGGGCGCTCGACGCGCAGCGCGGCGCGCAGCTGCTCCACCAGCCGCTCGACCGCGAGCTCGCGGTTCCGCCACTGGCTTCGCTCGTCCTGCGCGATCGCGCGCAGCACCGGCCCGGCCTTGCGCACGACGCGGCTCTTCTGCCGCTCCGTGAGCGCCGAAGAGGCCTGCACGTCGAAGACGGCCTCGACGCGCGACTCGGTCTTCTGCGCGTGCTGCCCGCCCGGTCCGCTCGAACGCGAGAAGCGCAATTCGATCTCGGACCGGGGGAGGGTCACCGAGCGCGTGACCCGAATAGACTCGCCGTCCATGGCCGCAATATTGCTCGACATCGAAGGTGTGCTCCAGGTCTCGTGGGAGGCGGTGCCCGGCGCGGCCCAAGCCGTCGAGGCGCTGCGCGAAGCCGGTCACCGCCTGCGCTTCGTCACCAACAACACGACGCGCGCCCGCAAGGACCTCGCGTTCGAGCTCCAGCGGCTCGGGATCGACCTGGAGGAGGAAGAGCTGCAGACGACGCCGATCGCTGCCGGCCGCGCGCTTGCCGGCCGCCGCGTCCTGGCCCTCACGATGCCGCGCATCATCGACGACCTCAAGGGCATCGCGCTCGTCGGCGACAGCGCGGACGCCGTGCTCATCGGCGGCGCGGACGAGTCGTACGCGACCAACCAGGTGTTCAGCTACATGAACCTCGCGCGCGCGTTCGCCGAGCTCGAGGCAGGCGCCGACCTCTACTGCCTGCACCGGAATCGCTGGTGGGAGACCGCTCGCGGGCCGCTCCTCGACACCGGCGCGTTCGTGGCCGGGCTCGAATACGCGGCGGAGATCGAGGCGACGCTGCTCGGCAAGCCGAGCGCCGCCTTTTTCCAGGCCGCCCTGGACGAGCTCGACGCGGACGCTGAGCGAACCTGGATGGTCGGCGACGACCTCGACGCCGACATCGACGGCGCGCAGAAGTGCGGCTTGAAAGGGGTCCTCGTGCGGACGGGGAAGTTCCGGCAGGAGGCGCTCGACGGCTCGCCTGTCCATCCCGACGGCATCCTCGACTCGATCGCCGAGCTACCTGAGTGGCTGGAGCGTCGTGAGGAAGATTGGGGTTGAGCACGGGGGAACCCATGGTTCCCCCGTGAGCCCCCTCCTTCGCGCCATCCGCGGTCAGGCAAGGACGGGGCTCTCGCCGGGCAAAGCCCGGCTTCGCCTACAGTGCGCACGGCGCGTTCAATCTCCTGAGCCTTGAGATCGTGACGTGGGAGGACGCTTGAAGATCGGCGTTGACCTGATCGAGATCGGGCGCGTGGCGCGCGCGCTCGACCGCTACCCCGGGTTCAGGGAGCGCTGCTTCACCGAGGTCGAGCGCGCCTACTGCGACTCACGTCCGAACCCGGCGCAGCATTACGCGGCGCGGTTCGCGGGCAAGGAGGCGGTCGGCAAGGCGCTCGGCTCGGGCGTCTATTTCACCTGGCGGGAGATCGAGATCCGCGGCCGCCCCAAGCCCGGAGTGCACCTGTCGGGGAGGACAGCCGCCTGGGCGGAGCGCGTCGAGGCCGGCGCGATCGAGCTGTCGATGACGCACTCGCGCGAGCTCGCGGCTGCGGTCTGCATCGTCTCGGAGCGAGACCGATGATCAGGCGCGGGAGTCCGACACGCGCATACTGGGCGAAGCCGGGCTTCGCCCGGCGAGAGCCCAATCGGGCGTTGGAGTCAAAGGCGGTGCGAAGGAGGGGGCTCACGGGGGAACCATGGGTTCCCCCGTGCTTGATGACGCACCCGCGTGAGCTCGCCGCCGCGATTTGCGTGGTGTCGCCACGGGATGCTTGAGCCGCTCTACACCTCGGAAGAGATGCGCGCGGCGGAAGAGCGCTATCCCCGGTATCCCGACTCGATTCCCGAGCTGATGAACCGAGCCGGCGGTGCGGTTGCCGCGGCGGTCTCCCACCACTATCCCGGCGCCCGCATCGTCGCGGTCTGCGGCAAGGGGTCGAACGGCGGTGACGGGCGGATCGCGGCCGGGCTGCTCGGGGCACAGGTCGTCGAGTCGGGAGAAGACGTCCCCAACGACACAGACGTCATCGTCGACGCCCTCTTCGGCACCGGCTTCCAGGGCGAGCCCCGGCCGGAGGCGGCGAGTCAGATCGAGCAGATCAACGCCGCCGGCGTGCCCGTCGTCTCGGTCGATGTCCCGTCGGGGGTGGACGCCTCCACCGGCGAGGTCGCGGGCGCGGCGGTCCACGCCGACCTGACCGTCACCTTTCACGGCCCCAAGGTGGGTCTCCTGGTCGCGCCCGGCCGCTTCCACGCGGGCGAGGTCGAGGTCGTCGCCATCGGGCTCGAACACGGTGAAACCGAGCACCGGCTCGTCTCGCCCGCGATTCTCGAGGTCGTGCCGCGCAAGACGGAAGGCGACAACAAGTACTCGTCGGGCTCGGTGCTGGTCGTCGGCGGCTCGCAGGGCATGTCCGGCGCAGCCGCGCTGGCCTCGCGCGCCGCGTTCCGCGCGGACGCCGGCTACGTCGCCGTCGCGGCGCCGAAGGAGTCCCTCCCCGTTCTCGAGACGCTCGTAGTCGAGGCCGTCAAAAGGCCGCTCGAGGAGGTCTTCGACGCGGCCGGCCGCGCGGGGGCTCTCGCGCTCGGCCCTGGCCTCGGCCGCTCGGCGGAGAAGAAGACCCTCGTTTGCCGCTTGCTCGAGGAAACGGAAGTCCCGGCGGTCGTCGATGCCGACGCGCTGTACGACCTCGAGCCCTTCGAGCGGCAGGCGGCGACCGTGCTGACACCCCATTCCGGCGAGCTGGGACGGCTGATCGGGGAGAAATCCTCCTGGGTGGACGCGCACCGGCTCGAGGCGCTGGGACGCGCGGTCGAACGGTTCAACTGCGTTGTCTTGCTCAAGGGCGCCGACACGCTGATCGGCGCGCCCGGCGAAGGCGTCCTCGTGCACGGGACGCATACGACTCCTGCGCTCGCGACCGCGGGGACGGGAGACGTCCTGACCGGCATCACCGCGGCCTTCCTGGCGAAGCGGATGGAGCCGCGACTCGCCGCCGCCGCCGCCACGATGGCCCACGGCCTCGCCGCGCTTCGCTCGGGCTGGCCGCGCGGGATGGTCGCCGGCGACGTGATCGAGGCCCTTCCGGATGCGTTCGAAGATCTCGATTGACCTCGGCGCGCTGCGACGAAACGCGGCGCGGCTGCTCGAGGAGCTGCAGGGCGCCGAGCTATGGGCGGTCGTCAAGGCTGACGGCTACGGGCACGGGGCGCGCGACGCCGCCCGCGCGGCGCTGGAGGCGGGCGCAGCGGCACTCTGCGTCGTCACGGTACCGGAGGGGGTTGCACTGCGCGACGCGTTCCGCGAGGCCCGCATCCTGGTCATGGGGCCGACGGAGGAACACGAGCAGGCCATCGCCCGCGAGGCGCGACTCGAGCTCGTCGTGGGTGCCGGACGGATCCCCGAAGGCGTTCCCGTGCATCTGAAGCTCGACACCGGGATGGGGCGCTTCGGTTACGCGGAGCTACCAGAGCCCACCGAGAACGTCGTCGGGCTCATGACGCACCTGGCGACGGCCGACACGGACACCGTCTTCGCCGGCCGCCAGCTCGAGCTCTTCCGTGAAGCAACCGACCGCTACCCGAAGCTCATCCGCCACGCAGCGAACTCGGCCGCCGCGCTCCGCATCCCCGAGGCCCGCTTCGAGGCAGCCCGCTGCGGCGTCGCGCTGTACGGCCTCTCGCCGTTCGGGGCGGATCCCGCGGAGAACCGGCTCGAGCCGGTTCTCGGCTGGCGCAGCCGCCTGGCCCAGGTCAAGGAGCTCTACCCGGGCGAGAGCACCGGCTACGGCCGCCGGTACGCCGCCGAGCGTCACACCTGGATCGGGCTCGTCCCCGTCGGCTATGCGGACGGATTCCGCCGCGACCTGACCGGCACCGAGGTGTTGGTCGCCGGCGAGCGCTGCCGGGCAGTCGGCACCGTCTCCATGGACTCGTTCGCGGTCGAGCTGCCGCGGGAGCTCCCGGCGGGCGAACCGGTCACGATCATCGGCGACGGCGCGCTGGCCGAGGAGCACGCGCGCCATGCCGGGACGATCAACTACGAGATCACGAGCCGGATCGAGTCAGGGCCCCAGCGCGCGGAGCGGGAGGTCGTCGATGCTGGATGAGGCACGGGAGGTGCTCGCCGGGGAAGACGCGTGGATCGTCGGCGGCGCGATCCGGGACGAGCTCCTGGGGAAGGAGGTGCTCGATCTCGACATCGCTACGCGAGATCCCAAGGCAGCAGCGGAGTCGTTCAGGAAGCGCGCAGGGGGCGTCGTCTTCCGGCTCTCGGGCCCGCACGGAGCCTGGCGAGTCGCGTACCGCGACAGGCGCACCGTCGACTTCACGCCGCTCGCAGACGGCATCGAACAGGACCTCGCCGACCGCGATTTCACGATCAACGCGATCGCGCGGCCGCTCGCCGGCGGCGCAGACGTCGATCCCTTCGACGGCCGCTCGGACATCGAGCACGGCGTCATACGCGCCGTTGGAGAGGACGTCTTCCGCGTCGACCCGCTCCGCCTGCTCCGCGCGGTCCGTTTCGAGGACCAGCTGGGCTTCCGCATCGACCCCGGCACGGAGGCGCTCATCCGCCGCGACGCCCCGCTGGCCTCGAAACCGGCAGGCGAGCGGATCCTCGGCGAGCTCGAGCACCTTTCCGAGCGCGCGTATCCGCGGCTCGACGCGTTGGGCGTGCTCGAGCCCCTCGGCGGCTCGCTCGCCCGCCTCGAGCGGGTGCGTGGCGGAGACACGAGGCTCCTGCTGGTCGCCGTCTTCGGCGAGTCGCTCCAGCGTTTGCCGATCTCGAACCAGCTCAGGCGGTACGCTCGGTGCGTGCTCGCCGCCGAGCTCCCGATCGACCTCTCCCCTCGTGCGGTCCACCGCTTCCGCCGCGCAACCGAGCCGTGGGCGACCGACGCGGCGCGGCTCCAGGGTGGCAACCCCGAGCTGCTCGACGCGATTGAGGCCGCCCGCGCGGCCGACCCCGCCGGGCCGCTGCTGCGCGGCGACGAGATCGGGCTCCCGCCGGGCCCTGAGATTGGCCGGTTGCTCGAGCTGATCGCGGAGGAGCGCGCCGCGGGGACGATCTCGTCCCGCGAGGAGGCGCTCGACCTGATCAGGAGAGAGTCCGGCCGGTGACCGAGATGGACGCTCTCCACGAGCGCTTCTCCGAGAGCGCGCCGCACCTCGCCGAGCTGGAGGAATCGCGGCGGGAGGCCGTGCGCGAGCGGCTCCGCCGGTTCGTCGATCTGCGCGGCGACGAGCGTGTGCTCGACCTGGGCACAGGGACCGGCGCGCTGGCATTCGCGATCGCGCCGCTCGTCCGCGAGGTCGTGGGCGTGGACGCCGTCCCCGAGATGCTGCAGGAGGCGAAGCGCCGCGCCGCCGAGTTCCCGAACGTGACGTTCGTCGAGGGCGACATCTCGAAGCTGCCGGAAGGCCTCGGATCCTTCGACATAACCGCGTGCGTCCGGACCTTCCATCACGTCGCCCGGCCGGAGCTCGTCGTTGCGGAGCTCGTGCGCTCGACGCTTCCCGGCGGGTACGTCCTCGTCGTCGACCAGCTCGCGCCGGTCGATCCGCTCGTCGCGCTCGAATTGAACCGGTTCGAGCGCGCCCGGGACCCGTCGCATACACGGGCCCTCGCGGACGTAGACATGCGTCACCTCTTCGAGTCGAACGGGCTCATCCTGTTGCGCACGGAGTTCGCGCGCGAGGAGCGGGAGATCTCGTCCTACCTCGACCGCGCCGGCTGCGAGGGAATCGCACGCGAGCGCGCCCTCGAGATGGCGCCCGGGCACGAGCGGTACACGGTCGAGATCGGCTGGTACCTGATGCGCAAGCCCGGGATCTCGTGACCGAGGCACTCATCCTCGCCGGCGGCAAGGCCGAGCGGCTCGGCGATGCGGCCGGTGGCCGCCCGAAGCCGCTCGTCGAGGTCGCCGGCCGGCCCCTGATCGCGTACCAGGTGGAGCAACTCGCCGCCGCGGGCGTGGACCGCGTGATCGTCAGCTGCTCGGCGGGAACCGAGGAGCTGTTCGAGCGCGCGCTCGAGGGGCTGGGACCGGAGATCGCGACCGCGCCCGAGTCGGAGCGGCTCGGCCGCGGCGGCGGCCTGCGCAACGCGGCGCGCGCCCGCCAGGAGAACGGCCCGGTGTTTGCCCTGAACGGGGACGAGCTGGTGGACGTCGACCTCGGCGCGCTCTTCGCGCGCCAGCGCGAGCGCGGCCCCGCGGCGACGATCACGGTCGTCCGCCCGAAGAGCCCGTTCGGGCTGGTCGACGTCAACGGGGAGGACGTCGTGACCGGGTTCAGCGAGGACGCCGCGCTCCCGGTCTGGGTCAGCTGCGGCGTCTACGTGCTCGACGACGAGGCGGTCGAGCGCCTGCCGGAGCGGGGCGACCACGAGGACACGACCTTTCCCGAGCTGGCGGCCGCGGGCCGGCTGCACGCGTTCCGCCACGAAGGCCTCTGGCTGACGGTCAACACCCCGAAGCAGCTCAGGCTGGCGGACGAGTACCTGCGTGAGCATCCGCTCGCGGTTTCCGGTAGCGCGCGCGGCTGACGGCCCGGTGGACGAGGCCCGGGACGAGTGCCTGGGCAAGCGGAGCGATCCTGTACCACGAGGGCACCACCGTCTCGCGCCGTTCGCGCTCGATCGCGCGCTCGACATGGCGCGCGATTTCGTCCGGCCGGGAGACGAGCCGGCCCAGGATGGGCATCTCGAGGAAGCCCTTCTGCGGGAATCCCTCCGTCTCGACGAAGCCGGGGTTGACCGTGTGCACGCGAATCCCGCGCGGCTTCAGGTCCGCCGTCAGCGCCCGGGAGAAGGCGAGCTGCGCGTGTTTGGCCGCCGAGTACGGGCCCGAGGGCGGAAACGCAACGAGCCCGGCGACGGAGACGATCATCACCACATGGGAGGGCGCTGCCGCCTCCAGTCCCGGCAGGAAGGCCCTGACGGTCCAGACAGACCCGAGGTAGTTCGTCTCGATCACTCGCTGGATGACCTCCGGGTCGGCGCGGAGAAACCCGTGCCGGCCGGGGATGCCCGCGCTGCACACGACCAGCTTGATCTGCGGATGACGCTCGAGGACTCGCTCGGCCACGGCGTCCACCTGAGCGCGAACGGCGACGTCGCAGAGCTCGTACTCGGCGCCGATTTCCTCCGCAACGGCCCGCAGGCGCTCCTCGCCGCGCGCCAGGAGCACGCACTGCCAGCCGTCGGCCGCGAATCGCCGGCCGATTGCCGCCCCGATCCCGCTCGAGCCGCCCGTTATGAGCGCGACGCGGCGGTCTACCGGCAAACGCGAAGGCTGCGAGAGGCGCTGAAGCTGCGGCCCTGGCGGTCCAGGGCTGTCGCCCGGAGCGTGTGCCGGCCGGTCTTCACCTTGGTGGTGTGCCAGTCGGCGACGTACAGGCTCCCAGGGCCCTTCGTCACCTTCGTGATCAGCTTCTCGCCGTCGTAGAAGCGGACTGCGGACACTCGCGCGCCCGAAGTGGCGGATACGCCCAGGCGGACGACTTTCTTCACGCACGCTCCTGCGGGCGGAACAAGCCAGGAGACGGCCGGGCCTTGCACGGCGCGGATGACGAAGGAGCGGAAGGTCGTGTTCGGCATCGGGTTGTTCCCGATGCTCGCGATGTTCTTCGCCTCCTGGTTGTCGGAGGTCTCCATGATCGCGTTCGTCTTCCCGGGCTTTATCACCGGTGCCTGCGCGGGTAGCGGGAAGAGCGCGAGCCCGGAGGCCGGGTCGTAGGCCGCCGCACCCACCAGCACCCGGTTGTACGCGATGACGAGCGAGAAGGGATCGATGCCCGACTGCCTGTCCAGCACACGCGCCGCGATAAGCGGCCGCCCCGCCGAGACGCGCGTCGTGATGGGCCGCACCGCCGGCGGCGTGACGTCGTTCTTCCACATCTTCAGCAGGTAGTCGCCGGGGAACTGCTTGCCCGTGAACTGGTCGCCGCCCGAGTCGACGGCCACCCAGAAGCGCTGCTGCCGCGGGAAGGCCGCGCCGGCGACGCCGAGATCGGCGTGGTAGTCGAACATGTAGCCGTTCACGTTGACCGGGGTCCCGGCATAGCCCTGGACGTCGTTCTGGTCGGGGGAGCCGAGAAAGAACGGGTCTATGATGGCGTCCGCCGAACGCTCGATGACGGCGACGCCGAGGTTGACGATCGGCGTCTTGACCAGCGTCGTGTACAGCTTCTCGCCCCCGGCCTCGTTCATCGGTGGCTGCGCCGTGTACCCGGGCGGGGGTCCGAAGGCCCACTCCGGATACCGGTAGATGTTTGCGCGCGAGGGGCCGGACTTCGTAGTGCCCACCTGATAGACGTCCAGGTTCTTCGCGTCGACACCCTCGAATGCGGGCCGCGTGACCAGGAAGAGGTACGGGATGCGCCGTGTTTCGGCGCCCTTGCGCAGGAGGACGAAGCCGTAGTCCGCCCCCTCGGTCGCGCCGGGGTTTGCCGTCGCAATCAGAGGGACCGACGTGATTCCACCCGGAGCGAGGTCGATCGAGCTCGGCACCTGCAAGCTGGCGCCCGCGGTGGCAGCCTGCGGCGCCAGCTCGACCTGCCACGTGCCGGCGCCGCCGCCGGCGTCGGACACGACCACGAGCTGGGACTTCCGGCTCCCGTGGTTCCCGTTCAGGTCGCCGAGCGAGACCGAGCTCGGGTCGGTGAAGACGAGGGGGTTGTCCGCCTTGTCGACGTTGATCAGCCCGGCGCCCTCCAGCGTGACCGGTGCCTCCTGCGTCCTCGCCGTGTTCCCCCACGCAGGCCCCGCGGTCGTCATGAGCGCCGACTTGATCTGCTGCGGCGTCCAGGTGGGATGGAGCTCGACGAGCAGCGCGACCGACCCGGTGACATGCGGCGCCGACATGCTCGTCCCGTCGAAGACCGCGAACTGGGATGGGTCGAGAGCCTTCGTGACCGAGGAGAGGATGTCGCCGCCGGGGGCGGACACGTCAGGCTTCAGCTGGTGCCCGAACGCGGTGGGCCCGGCGGAGGAGAAGAACGTGACCACGCCGCCACGGTCGGTCTGGATCTGGCGGATCTGCGTGTCGATCTTGATCTGGCCCCGGCCGGACGTGCCGGCGAGCGCGTTGCGCAGCCGCTCTCCGTCGAGGTCGGAGATCATCCCGGAGGGGACGGCGGTCTCGACCGGGATTCCGCTCGGCGTCCCGGCGCGGTTGTTCACGAGCACCATCCCGATCCCGCCTGCTTCCCGCACGCGCTCTGCCTTTGAGACGAAGGCGCAGTAGCCGCGCGAGACGAGCGCGATCGAGCCGCTCAGCGAGCCGGCCGGAAGCGGGTTGTACGTCCCGTTCGGATCGTCGGCATGCCCGCAGAGGTGCCGGTCGACGGCCTGCCCGTCACGGCCGACGATCGTGCCGATGTCGGTCAGTTGCTGCGCGTTGAACGCCCAGCCGTTGGGGATGCTCGGCGCTACCGCCTCCTGGATGGGGACGTCCGCCGGGATGCCCGGCAGGCTGGGGGACTCCAGGCTGAGAGTAGGGGTGAAAACGTGGTTGTTGGTCACCGCGGCGACGCTGATCGCGTCCGGCGCCGTTCCGGGGCTGCCGTCCGAGCCGAGGCCGAAGTCGTCGCGGTCGTTGCCCGCGGAGATGACCGGGACGACGCCCGCCTGGACGACGTTTGCGACGGTCTCGATCATCGCGTCGTTGGCCGGGTCCGTCTGCGGTCCCCCGCCGGAGAAGTTGATCACGTCCATCCCGTCCCGCACCGCCGCCTCGAAGGCCGCAACGATCTCCGGCGTGTTCGCGCTTTGGCCGAGCGGCGTGGGGATCGTGAAGACGCGGTAGGCGCCGAGCCATGCCTTCGGGGCCACGCCGCTCAGGCCGTTGACCTGGGGATGGGAGGCGCTCGGGGGCGCATCCGTGCCGGTGCGGCCCGCTGCGATGCCGGACACGTGCGTCCCGTGCGGGAACGCCGGGTCGCCGCCGATCCGCCCCTCGCGCCCGGAGTTGGGCCCGGGGAAGGCGCGCATGACGATCACCTTCGGCGTCGTCCACTTCTTCCCGCCCCTGGGGAACCCGGGCGGGAAATTCATCCCGTCGGGGTTCAGGAACGGGTTCGTCTGGTCGATGCCCGTGTCGACGACGGCGATCTTGACGCCGTCGCCCATGGCTCCCGTGCGCTGGTGGAGCGCGTCGGCCTGGATGATCTGCGGGCTCTCGTTCGTGTTCACCGTGTAGCTGAGGCTCGGGTAGACCTTGTTCACGAACGGCAGCCGGACGAGGCGGGGCAAGGAGCGGTTGGGGACGCTCACCGTGATGCCGTCGAGCAGGACCTGGAAGCGCCGCTGCAGGTGGATTGTCGGGATCGCGCGCTTCAGCTGTGCCGCGGCCGCGTTCTGGAGGCTTGTGAGCCGCGCCAGGTAGGCGCGCGAGGACGAAGAGGCGACGTTCAGGCGGTGCTCGCCCGCGCTCTTCGCGCTCCGGCCGAACACGGCGGCGAGCGGTGGCTGCTTCAGCCGGACGATCACGCGGATGCGGCCGTCGGCGTGGCCTCTGGGGATCTGCAGCGTCCCTGCGCGCAGCCGTGGGAGCGCCACCTCGCCGAAGCTGCGCTTGATCGGCTGGAGCTTTGCAAAGGTCGGTGCGACGACCGTGAGCGCCGCGACGACGGCAAGCAGTGGAACGAAGCGGCGCAAGGCGATCAGCGTACCGCAACGCGATGTAGGGTCCGGCCCCGATGCGCTTCGACGGAAAACGCGGTCTCGTGCTGGGCGTCGCCAACCGGCGCTCGATCGCCTGGGCGATCGCCAAGCGGCTTGCCGACGAGGGCGCGCAGCTCGCGTTCACCTTCCAGGGCGAGCGGATCGAGAAGAACGTCCGCGAGCTCGCCGACAGCGTCTCCAGCTCGTTGGTGACGGAGTGCGACGTCCGGTCGGACGAGGATGTGGCTCGCGTGTTCGACGAGGTGGGCGCGGCGTTCGACGGCTCCCTCGACCTCCTCGTCCATTCGGTCGCGTTCGCCTCCGCGGAGGATCTCGAGGGCCGCTTCACGGACACGCCGCGTGACCGGTTCTGGATGGCGCTGGACGTCAGTGCCTACTCTCTCGTCGCTTGTGCGCGAGCCGCGGAGCCGTTGATGGAGGCGGCCGGCGGCGGCTCGATTCTGACCATGACCTACCTCGGTGGGGAGCGCGCGGTTCCGCACTACAACGTGATGGGCGTGGCCAAGTCGACGCTCGACTCGTCCGTCAAGTACCTTGCCTGGGATCTGGGGGAGAAGAACATCCGGGTGAACGCAATCTCCGCTGGGCCCGTGCGCACGCTCGCGGCGCGCTCGATTGCCGGCTTCCCGACGATGGAGGCGATCGTTGAGGAGCGCGCGCCGCTGCACCGGCCGATCTCGGCCGAGGACGTGGGCGCAGCGGCTGCCTACCTTCTGTCTGAGGACGCGGCCAACGTCACCGGAACGACGCTGTACGTCGACTCCGGGTACCACGCGATGGGGATGTAGTTGCGAGAGCTACGGCCCGGCCTCTGGCACTGGGACGCGCCTCATCCCGAGTGGTCGCAGGAAGAACACTGGCCCGAGGTGGTCTCGTCGTACGCGATCGACGACGGCGAGCGACTCGTCCTTTTCGACCCGGTCGCGCCGCCGCCCGAGCTCGAGCAGCTCGCCGGCGCCCGCAACGTGATCATCGTGCTGACCGCTCCGTGGCACGAGCGCGACGCGCGCAGGCTCGTCCAGCGGCACGGCGCGCCGGTGTACACGCCCTTGCCCGACACCGGCGAGGATCTCATCGAGAAGTACGACCTCCCGCCGGAGCGCGTGGAGGGCTGGGTCAGCCCGGACGTGCGCTGGCTCCTGGAGGGGGAGGGCGAGGCGCATCCGTACGTGGCCGGCGATCCGCTGCCCGCCGGCATAGTGGCCTTCCCGGCGCGGGAGCCAAACGAGGTCGTGCTCTGGATCGAGAGCCACCGCGCCGTCATCTCCGGGGACACGCTGGCCGACTTCGGCCGCGGGTTCGAGATGCCGCACGAGTGGCTGCGTCAGGGCGTGACCCACGAGCAGGTCGCGGAGGGGCTACGACCCCTCCTCGAGCTCCCGGTCGAGCACGTGCTTCCCACGCACGGCGCGCCGACCGACCGGGCCGCGCTCGAGCGAGCACTCGGCGCGACCTAGGATTCTGTCCGTGCACGCGGTTCTCGTCGGCTTCGGCCTCGGTTTCTTCGTGGCGCTCCAGCTCGGGCCGATCTCCCTGTTCATGATCCGATCGACACTCCGCGGCGGGTTGTGGATCGGCCTTTCGATCGGGGCCGGGATCGCGCTGATCGACGCGCTCTACGCCACGCTCGGCGTGGTCGGGGCAGCGCCGCTCGTCTCCATCGGCCCCGTGCGGGTCGTCCTCGGTCTCGTCGGCGGAGGCGTACTGGTCGTGCTCGGACTGCGCACGCTGTACAGCGCCTTCCGCGTGCGGAGCGGCGGAGAGACCGAGCTCGAGGATCGACGGGTGAAGGTCTACTGGCGCTTCACGTACATCCGGATGTCGCCGCCGCTCCCGAGCGGCCGGTAGCCGTGCTTCAGAAGGCCGCGCACCGCGGGCTGCAGGCATCCGGGCTTGAGCGGCACGTCGCCCGCGAACAGGCCCGTGTGTACGGCCACGTAGCGCACGCCCAGCCGGTCGAGGGCGAGTGGATGCACGCTCCAGTTCCCGCAGTTGAGCGGCCGCAGCCGCCGGGCCGTGTCGTCGGCCGACTTCGGCGCCACCGTCGAGTATCCGCCGGGCCGCTCGCGGGACACCTGCATGTCGTAGTACTGGTAGACGCTTCCCTCGCTGCGACCGGGCAGGAAGACGGGGAGCTCGGCGAGCCGGCCCGCCGGCTGCCCGCTCAGCGCGACGTACGCCTGGTTGTTCCCGTCCGCCGGCAACCCCTGGAAGAGCCGGACGTGCAGGTCGAAGAAGAGCGCCACGACCACTATGGCCGGCACGAACACGCGTGACGGAACCTTGGAGACCGCGAACGCGACCAGGGCCGCGATGCAGAGGACCGCGACCGGCATGAGCCGCTCCGGGACGCGCGGGAACCGGAGCGGCGGGAAGTGCCGCCAGAGCGTCGAGTACAGCGGGAGGTTCGTCCCTAGTGCGAGCACGACGGGGACGACGGCGCCGATTCCGAGCACGACCGCAAGCGCGTACCGCCGCGTCCAGATCAGGACGCCGAGCCCCGCAAGCGCGAGTAACGGTGCCAGCCAGCCGAGGAAGACGAAGCTCTCCAGCCCCGTGCGGACATGGCGCGTGACGAAGTCGAGGCCGTCCGCCGAGTAGAGCGCGACCTCCTGGAGGCTGCGCCCGCCCCCGTTGATCGAGCCCGGGATGGTCAACACGGCCACGAGCACGCCGGTCCCCACGCCGGCGAGCCCGGCAAGGACGCCTCCCACGAGCTTTCGCGGCTCGCGCCACGCGCGCAGGGCCACATAGAGGAGGAAGAACGGCACGCCCGCGAGAGCGAGATGGACATCGGAGAACGGGATGGAGGCAAGCGCCGCCCCCGAGAGCACGAGCCACCAGCGGCTCCCCTTCAGCGCGCGCTCGAAGGCGAACAGCGCGAGCGGGAGCAAGATCGAGATCGGCCCGCGGAAGTGCCCCGTGCTCTGCGCCACCCGGTACGGCCCGAGCGCGAACGCGAGCCCCCCGACGAGCGCCGCTCCCCTCCCCAACCCGAGCTGCCGCAGCCATGCGAGCGTGAAGAGCCCCGCGGCCACGAACGAGAGCAGGATCAGGAGGTTCCACGCGATCACCGGCCCGAACGCGGCCTCGACCGGCCAGTACGGCAGCCCGAACGGCCAGCCGCCGAAGTTGAGGCGCGGGCTCGCCTCCGGCTGGAACGAGTACGGATCGATCCAGGGCGCGCGACCGTTTTCCAACTGGTGTCCCACGAGCCACAGGTGGTAATTGGCCTGCAGGTAGTCGCCGGGCAGGACGTGGCCGTGCCCGGAGCGGTGGAAGTGCGCGAGGAAGCGGTCGTCCGCGTGCCGGATCGCCGGCCAGGTCGCAACGACCGCGGCCGCGAGATAGAGCGCGCAGGCTAGTGCGACAAAGCCTGCGCGGCCGAGATCAAGTCGTCGAAGTCGGGCAGCTCGGAGTCGTCGTACCGCCATCGGCCCCGGACCGTACCGTCCTGCCCGATCAGAAACGCCGCACGCTCGGGGACGCCGCGCATCCCGCGAAACTCACGCGCGACACCGAATCCCTCCGTTGCGTCCCCGTTCCAGTCGGAGAGCAGCGGGAAATCGAGGTCGAGAGCCTGCTTCCAGGCGATATGCGTCCACGGCGAGTCGCGGGAGATGCCGTACGCGCGCACGTTCGCCGCTTCGAGCTCCGGTCTCCTGTCACGCAGGAGCTCCATCTCGTTCGTTCAGGTCGAGGACCAGTCGAAGAGGTAGAACAGGAGGAGGATCGGGCCTTCGGCGACGAGGTCGCGCAGCGTGACCGGGTCGCGGCTCTCCAGGAAGACGGTTGCTTCGGGTAGCTCCACGGCTGGACCCTAACCCGTCGGGCAGCACCATCCCGCCTGCGGCACGTCCGGGAACGCGCCGAGCTGGCGCGCGATGTCGCCGACGATGCGCTGGCGGCCGGCCGGCGTCACGAACATGAACGCATCGGCGCTCTTCCAGCCCGCGAGCAGCCACGTGCCGTTCGGCGACCAGGCGAGCGTTCCGAACCGCCCGTCCGCGTTGAAGACCGTGCGTGGCGTCGCGCCGGGCGCGTCGCCGTCGCGGAGCTGGACGGCGCTCTGCTGCGGGAAGCGCAGGAGGACCGCGATGCGGTGACCGCCGGGCGCGAACGCCGCCGCGACGGCGGCGGCGGGAAGGAACGCGCGCCCGATCCGCTGCCCGCGCAGCCCGCCGAACACGACCAGGGAACGGCGGGTGAGGGCGAGGAGGCGCGTGCCGTCATCCGACCACGCGAGCTCGGTCACGGGCGGAAGCCGCGGCGAGTGCCAGGACAGCCTGTTCGTCGCCGTGTCCACCACGCGGATGCGGCCCGCCGCCCCGACGTAGGCGAGCACGAAGCCGCCGGGCTTCCAGGCCGGCGCCGTGGGAGCGGCTGTGGCGTCGACGAGCCGGTCCTGCGTCCCGTCGCCCGCGACCAGGCGCAGCGTTTCGCCGCGCAGGTACGCGATCTTCGTGGAGCCCTGCACCTCGGGCGACCAGCGCGGGGAGGAGAGCTTTCCGGCGCGCGCCAGCGACCAGCGAACGGTTCCGTCCGGCTCGAGGGCGACGAGGTCGTGGGCCCCGAGGGCGGTGACGAACAGTCCTCGCGGCGACCACGAGGCGTCGCGGTAGCGGCCGAGCAGCCGCCGTCCGCCGTCCGGGCGGATGATCCACGGGCCGCGCGCGGTGTTCACCAGCAGCCGGCCGGATGCGGGGAGCGAGAAGAGCGCCTGCTTGTAGGTGACGACCTTCTTCTCCTTCGTGCGGCCGACGGCGTCGCGGATCGCGTTCAGGACCGGCGGGTTGACAACCGCTGCGACGAGCGCGACCGCCCCTGCGGCGACGAGGAGCGGCCGGAGGACCCGCGGCGGCCGCCGCCGAGCGGGCTCGCGTTCGTCGAAGGCGCTGCGGGTGACCGCCCAGGCACGGCGCTCCGCGCCGATCGCGTCAGGCGGTTGGATCCTTCTCAGCGCGCGGCGGAGATCGGCGTCAGCCATCGTCCTCCTCCGGAAGCTCCTCGCGCATCCGGTCGAGGCCGCGGCGCAGGCGCGAGTTCACCGTCCCGCGGGGGAGATCGAGCAGGTCGGCGATCTCGCCCGGTGTGTAGTCGAGCAGGTGGCGGAGCACGATCACCGCGCGGTGCTCCGGCGACAGCGCGGCCAACGCGGCCGCCGTCGGCTCGGAGTACGCGGCGTCCACGGGTGGGGAGGACGCTCGCTCCTCGAGCGCGTCCCCGCCCACCTCGGCGCGCAGGGCGCGGGCGCGGGACCAGTCGATCGCGCGGTTGACGACGATGCGGTGCAGCCACGGACCGAACGGACGGCGGCGGTCGAAGCGGTCGAGGGCGCGGATCGCGGCCAGGAAGGCCTCCTGCGCGATGTCCTCCGCGGCCGCGGCGTCCTGGACGACGAGGTACGCCGCCCGGTGCGCCCGCGGCCAGTGCTCGCGGAACAGCGCCTCCAGGTCCGGGACGGAGCCGGCCTGCGCCCCGCGCACCCAGGAGGCTTCTCCACCCCAGAGCCTCGCCATCGCGCGCCGACTATACGAGCGGCGTGAGGTTTCCGGTCCATGCGTGGATATACGGCTGTGACGGCAGTTCGAGTCCGGCGGGACCTCTCGGCTCGTTCCCGGCGTATGGGGAGCATGCCCCGCATCGTCGTGATCGCCCTTGTCGCGCTCGCCACAGCCGGCGGGGCCTGGGCAGCCCTACCGGGGATGGGAACCGCCCGGTCGGTCAGGTCCGCCGACGGAAAGGTCAGCTATCGCGCGGTCTGGAGGAAGGGGAGCACGACGGTCGACCTCGTCCGCGACGCGCGCACCGTCAAAACGGCCAGGCTCGACGGCAACTTCGGCTTCCCGGCTCCGACGAACACGGGACAGGGCGAGGGGTTGTCGCACGACGGCCGCACGCTCGTCCTCGCCGGCGCCGGATCGTTCGGCCGCTTCGCCGTCCTCGACGCCGGGACGCTTCACGTCCGCCGCATGATCCGGCTGCGCGGGCAGTTCACCTACGACGCGCTGTCGCCGACCGCATCGACGCTGTACCTCATCCAGCACACGGCGAACGGCCCGGTCGACCGCTACTACGTCCGCGCCTACGACCTGGCAAGGACGCGGCTGCTGAAGCAGATCATCTTCGACACGCGCGAGAACTCGAGCCTGATGACCGGTGCTGCGATCGTCCGCGCGACCGGCCCGACCGGGCGCCGGGTGTACACGCTGTACGGCCGTTCGAACGGCACGCTCTTCGTGCACGCGCTCGACACGGTCGACCGTCACGCGGTCTGCATCGATCTCCCGCGCGTTGCGCCGAACGCAGTCTGGAACGTGGGGATGAAGCTGGCATCCGGCCGCCTCACCGTCCGCAATCGCACGACGAGGGTCGCCGTCATCGACACCAGGACCCTGCGGGTCGTACGCAGATGATCCGGTCGCTCGCGGTGCTGCTGGCGCTTGCGGGAGTCGCCGCAGGCGCGGCTGTTGCCGACGGGCCCGGCGCGTCCGCCGTCACCACCACCAATTCGATCTTCGCGCCGGGCGGACGGATGTACACGACCGCGGTCCACTCGCGCCGGACCACCCTCTCGCTCTGGCGAACCCGCGCCAAGGCGCGGAAAGTCACGATCGACGGTTCGCTGGGATTCCCTGTCCCCACCTCCGACGGGGTAGGGGAGGGAATCTCGCACGACGGCGGCACGCTCCTGCTCACCTCCCGGTCGCGCTTCGTCGCCGTCGACGCCCGCTCGCTCGCCGTCCGCCGCGACGCCGTTCTCCACGGCCAGTTCTCCTACGACGCGCTCTCGCCGAACGGCCGCACGCTCTTCCTGATCCAGCACGCGTCGCCGACCTCGCAGCACTACTACGTGCGCGCCTACGACCTCGCGCACGGGCGGCTCCTGCGCCAGATCATCTTCGACGCGCGTGAGAAGGGCGAAGGGCCGATGAGCGGCTCTCCGGTCACGCGCGCGACCGGCCCGAGCGGGCGCTGGATCTACACGTTGTACGTGCGCTCGAGCGGCGCGATGTTCGTGCACGCGCTCGATTCGGTCGACCTGCACGCGTTCTGCATCGACCTGCCGCGGCGGGTCACGACCGCGAACGTCTGGCACACGAAGCTCGAGTTGAAGCCGGGCAGATTGGCCGTGCTGGCGGGAACGAAGCGGCTGGCGGCGATCGACACGAGGACGCTTCGCATCAGGCGCTAGCTGTCCGCGCCCGCTTCCGTCGCCTCCGCGATCTCGCCCACGACCTCGACGATGTCGCGGTTCGTGTTGAAGACGCGGCGCTGACGGTCTGCGCTGTTGCCGCGGGAGAGGATCTCCGCGATCCCCTCCAGCTCGCGCTCGGCGCCGAGCTCACGCGCATGCGGCTCGAGGTCGCGCAGGTTGCGCCGGATCAGCTGGGCGACCGGGACGCGGTTGCGGCGGCCTGTCGCGAGATCCATGACGGGCGCCTCGAGCCCGTAGCGTGCGGCCAGCCACTTGTTCTCGGTCGTGAGGATCCGGTGGTACGACGGGACCTCCAGGCCCTCGTCGAAGCGCTCGGAGTAGAGCTTGACCAGCGCCTGGCAGTACGCGGTGATCGCCACCGCGTCCTCCACCCGAGTCACCGCGTCGCAGATGCGGATCTCCACCGTCCCGAGCCGCGGGTGGAGGCGGACGTCCCACCAGATGTGCGTGTAGTCGGCGATGCAGCCGGTGCGCTCGAGGTGGCCGACGACCTCGGCGTAGTCGGCGTAGTCGGCGAAGCGCGGCGGCGGGCCCGAGCGAGGGAACGCTGCGAAGACCATCTGCCGGCTCGAGGCGAGGCCGGTGGGCTCGCCGCGCCAGAACGGTGAGCTCGCCGAGAGCGCGAGCAGCGCGCCCAGGTCGTTGAGCAGACCGTTCACGACCTGGATCGCCTTCTCCGGCCCGTCCACGGCGACGTGCACGTGCATCCCGAAGATCAGCTCGCGCCGTGCGATGTACTGCAGCTGGTCGACGAGCGCCCGGTAGCGGTCGCGCGCGGTGATCCGCTGGCGCTCGAAGAGGCTGAAGGGATGCGTCCCTGACGAGCCGACGCGCAGCCCGCGCGCGTGTGCGACCTCACAGACGGTCCTTCGCAGCGTGCGCAGGGCCGTCTCGGCCTCGGCGACGTTCCTGCAGACCGGCGTCGCGATCTCGACGGTCGACTGCATCAGCTCGGCGTTGATCCGGTCCTCGTGCTCGTGCCCGAGCAGGTCACCGAGCACGGTGTCGATGTGCTGGACGAGGTCGAATGTCTCCCCGTCCAGCAGCATGTACTCCTCCTCGACTCCGAGCGTGTATGCCTCGCTCGACCCGAACTTGTGGTCGACCACGCTGCCGGGATGGAGGCTGTCCTCGAGGCCCGTGATCGAGGACGGGTAGGCCTGCTTCGTCATGCCTCGCGGACAATAGCCCGGTCGGCGCCCCCGACAAAGCGCCGGAGGAGCAGGACGATCGGGATTCCGAGCACGACGGTGGCGGCCATCTTGGCCACGATCTGGCCCTCGATGAACGCCAGCGAGCCGAATGCGACCGCGAGAAAGACGAGGCTGTCGAGCGGGACGGAGATCGCGTTCGTGGAGACCACGCGCACGGCATCGGGAAAGCGTCCGCGCATCCAGGCGCCGAGCCCGTTGTCGATCGTCTCCGACACGGCGAAAGCGGCGAGGCTGCCGACGACGATCCGCCAGGTTCCGGCCAGGAAGCCGAACCGGTCCGGACCGACGCTGTTCATCTCGTTCACGATCGCGATCCAGATCGCGAGAACGGCCGACCCGGCGAAGCCCATCGCGATCATGAGCTGCGCGTTCTTCCAGCCTTCCCGCCTCGTGGGAGCGGTGTGGTGCGCGGTCTCGATCAGCGCCAGTGCCAGGCCGATCAGGTAGGTGCCGGCGGGGGCGGCCAGGTGCGTGAAGGGGAGCTCGATGATCTTGTTCGCGCTCACCTGCGCGGTCAGCACGACCCCGACGTACAGGCCGGTCAGGATCGCCAGCTGGCGATTCACGCCACGAGAGCGTCGGCTTCGATCTCGACGAGGAAGCGCGGGTCGAGCAGGCCGGTGATCACGAGCATGGCGCTCGCCGGCCGGATCTCCCCGAAGACCTCGCCGTGCGCTCGGGCAACTCCTTCCCAGTGCTCCGCCGCGGTGATGTAGACGCGCGTACGGACGACGTCCTCCGCACGCGCGCCGAGCTCCGCGAGCGCGGAGACGATGATCTCCAGGCAGCGGCGCGCCTGCTCGTACGCATCGGGAGGAGGCGGCTCGCCGTCGGGCATGACGGGGGCCGTCCCGGAGACGTGAATCTGGTCCCCGACGCGGACGGCGCGCGAGTAGCCGACCGACGCCGCCCACGGCGACACCGCCGGCACGACCTGGCGCTCGCTCACGACAGCCGCTCCGCCAGGTACTTCAGGGCGAGCGGGTAGCGGTACTCGATGGACATGTGCGTGGCGTCGAAGAGCTCGAAGAAGACGTCCGTGACTCCGATCTCCTCGAGCTCGCGCCGGAAGGCCTCGGCGCCCAGGTCGAGGTAGAACTCGTCGCGCTTGCCCGCGTCGATGTAGATCGCCGTGAGCGAGCGGAGCGCATCCGCGTAGCGGGGAACCATCCGCACCGGATCCCACGCGAGCCAGCGCTCCCACACCTCCGGGAGGAGCTCGCCCGTCGCCGTGTCGAACGGGAGCGTGACCGACCCGTCCTCCTCCGCCGAGTAGCACGCGGCCATCGCCCAGGTGTTGATCAGGTGGAAGTCGCTGCGCTTCGAGAAGGCCGGGCGGGAGCGGAAGTCCTCCCACCACTTCTCGTACGAGCCCTCGTAGTCGTCGCGGAGAGCGCGCGCGTCTTCGCGGAACTCCGGTTGGTAGCAGGCCTCGAACAGCGCGTCGCCTGCGTGCGTCGCCATCCCGCCGAACAGGTCGGGCCGCAGTATCGGCGTGACCATCGCGCCGTAGCCGCCGCTCGACTTGCCGGCGATCCCGCGGTGCTCGGGCCCGGCGAGCGTGCGGTACCTCTCGTCCACCCACGGGACGAGCTCCTCGCACAGGTACGTGTGGTAGCGGCCTGTCCCGGGGGAGTCGAGGAACTGGCTCCCGCCGTAGGACGTCCAGCAGTCGACGTAGACGAGGACGCAGGGCGGGCAGTCGCCGCTCGCGACGGCGTCGTCTGCGAGCTCCGGGAAGTTCTTGCGGAAGGCCGAGCGGTTCCGCCACATGTCGATCTGGCCCGTCATCCCCTGGATGACGTAGACGCTCGGGTAGCGCCGGTCGGGCTCGTCGTCGTAGCCGGGCGGGACGTACACCCAGAGCGGCCGGTCGTGCGGGTCGTGCAGCGGGTTGTCCTTCAGGACCTCGCTCGTGAAGACGTGCTCGTCGAGGCGGCCTGCGAAATCGTGGGACCAGGGCTCCATCGGGCTCGTAGTATCGCGGCGGTGGACGCCCTGCGTCAGATCGAGGACTGGGGAGCGGAGCATGCCGCGGCGGCCGTCGTGCGGTCCGGCGAGCCGGTCGCGCGGTACGGCGACGGCGAGCACGTGTTCCGCTGGGCGTCGGTCACGAAGCCGGTCACGGCGCTCGCCGCGCTGGTCGCGGCCGAGGAAGGCGCTGTCGACCTGGACGAGCCGGCCGGCCCCCCGGGCTCGACCGTACGGCACCTGCTCGCGCACGCTTCCGGCCTTCCCTTCACCGGCGACGCGCCGATCGCGCGCCCGGGGGAGCGCCGGATCTACTCCAACACCGGCTTCGAGGTGCTGGCCGCCCACGTGGGCACGCGCGCGGAGATGGACTTCGGCGCGTACCTGTCGGCGGCCGTGCTCGAGCCGCTCGGGATGAACGCGGAGCTACGCGGCTCGCCGGCCGCTGACCTGCACGGCACGCTGGACGACCTGATCCTGCTCGCCGGCGAACTGCTCACGCCGGCGGTGGTCGCGCCGGAGACGCTGGCCGAGGCGACGGCCGTCGCGTTTCCCGGGCTGTCCGGAGTGCTGCCCGACTTCGGACGCTTCGACCCGAACGACTGGGGCCTCGGGCTCGAGCTCAGGGACGCAAAGAGCCCGCACTGGACGGGGACGCGCAACTCAGCGCGCACGTTCGGGCACTTCGGCGGCTCCGGGACCTTCCTGTGGGTCGACCAGGAGCGGCCGCTCGCGCTCGGCTGCCTCACCGACCGCGAGTTCGGGCCGTGGGCAAAGGACGCGTGGCCGCGGCTGTCCGACGCCGTCCTCGCCGGCGCGGTATAAAGCCGCGCCGTGGTCCGTTTCGTCCCCCAGCGAACCGAGTTCTTCGAGCTCTACCGCAAGGCGGGTGCGAACGCCGTGGCGATCGCCCGCGCCCTCGTCGAGCTTCTCGACCGCTTCCCCGACACCGCCGACCTGAGCTGGGACATCAAGGAGCTCGAGCACGAGGGAGACAGGTTGACCTACGACATCGTCGACCTCCTGAACCGCACGTTCGTCACGCCGTTCGACCGCGAAGACATGTACAGGCTGGCGAGCGCCCTCGACGACATCTGCGACCACATCGACGAGGCGGCCGGAAACATCGTCCTCTACGGGATCGAGGAGGTCCGGCCGAAGGCGAAGGAGCAGGGCGACGTGGTGCTTCGGGCGACCGAGAAGATCGAGGAGGCGGTCGACTTGCTCCAGGGCTTCAAGGACCCCAGGCGGCAACTCGCGGCGCTTCGTGACCTGGAGGACGAGGGCGATCGCCTGAACCGTGAGGCGGTGTCGGAGCTTTTCCACTCGAACGGCGACGCAATCTCGGTGATTCGCTGGAAGGACATCCACGAGCACCTCGAGGAGGCGGTCGATGCCTGCGAGAACGCAGCGGACGTTCTCGAGGCGATCTTCGTGAAGAACAGGTGACGGCGCCGTGAGCGACGGTCTCCTCGTCCTCGTGGTCGTCGTCGCCCTGACCTTCGACTTCACGAACGGCTTTCACGACACGGCCAACGCCGTCGCGACCTCCGTCTCGACACGGGCGCTCACCCCCCGGATGGCCGTCCTGGTCGCGTCGCTGGCCAACCTCGCCGGCGCGTTCGTCACGACCGCGGTCGCGAGCACGGTGGGGAAGGGGATCATCGACACGGGCCTCGCGACTGACAAGACCGTGCTCGCCGCGCTCCTGGGAGCGATCACGTGGAACCTGATCACATGGTGGCTCGGCTTGCCGTCGAGCTCCTCGCACGCGCTCATCGGCGGTCTCATCGGCGCGGCGCTGGTCCAATCCGGAGCCGAGGGCGTCGAGTGGAACAGCATCGTGCACAGCGTGGTCCTCCCCGGGATCTTCGCGCCGATTATCGCCTTCGCCGCGGCGTTCGCACTGCTGCTCGCGATTCTCTGGCTCTTCTTCCGCGTCACCGTGGGCATTGCGAATCGTGGCTTCCGGCTGGGGCAGCTCGCCTCCGGCACCTGGGTCGCGTTCGCACACGGCGCCAACGATGCCCAGAAGACCATGGGGGTGATCGCGCTCGCGCTCTTCACGAATGGCACGATCGACCACTTCTACATTCCGACCTGGGTCAAGGTCGCGGCGGGCGTGTCCATCGCCGCCGGGACCTACGTCGGAGGCTGGCGCATCATGCGCACGGTCGGCCAGCGCATCTTCGACATCGAGCCGGCGAGCGGGTTCGCGGCGCAGGCCACTGCGGGCACGACCATCTACCTCGCGACCCATTTCGGGTACCCGCTCTCCACGACCCATGTCATCTCGGGTGCGGTCATGGGCGCGGGAGCAACCAAGCGGTTCTCGGCCGTGCGCTGGGGCGTCGCCGGGAACATCGTGATGGCCTGGATCCTCACCATCCCGGCCGCCGCCCTTGTCGCGGCCGCGTGTTACTGGCCCGTGGAATGGATCTTCTGAACACCATTTGACATAGATCGACGCTTGTCGATATATTGACATGCGTCGATGCAACGCCTGAACGTGATTTCGTGTTGCCGGCCGCTCGGCGCATCGTCGCTCTCCGATGAGGAAGCCGAGGCGTCAGCGGCGATCTTCCGCGCTCTGGCGGATCCTGCTCGCGTGAAGATCGTCAACCTGCTCGCGACGAGCGACGAGCCGGTGTGCGCCTGCGAGTTCGAGCCGGCGCTCGAGCTCTCGCAGCCGACGGTCAGCCATCACCTCAAAAGACTGACCGAGGTTGGACTGCTCGAGCGCGAGCAGCGTGGGAAATGGGCGTACTTCTCTCTCAAGCCCGAGGCGAGCTCGCAACTCGAGAGCCTCGTGCAAGTCAAGGAGGTCGTGTGATCGATCTGCGTGAACAGGTGCGGCAGCGTTACGCGCAGGCGGCGCGCGCCGTCGAAACGGGCGGTGGGTGCGGCAGCGGTTCCTGCTGCGAGGACGGAAGCCCCGGTGACTTCGGGGAAGCGCTGTACCACGCCGAGGAGCGTGGCGAACTGCCCGAGGCGGCGGTGCTGGCGTCGCTGGGCTGTGGCAACCCGACCGCGGTCGCCGGGCTGAACGAGGGCGAGACCGTGCTCGACCTCGGCTCGGGCGGCGGAATCGACGTGATCCTGTCCGCGAGGCGCGTCGGTACGGCCGGAACCGTGTACGGCGTGGACATGACGGACGAGATGCTGGCTCTTGCGCGGAAGAACGCAGCCGAAGCGGGCGTCGTGAACGTGCATTTCCTCAAGGGTGTGATCGAGGCAGTCCCGCTTCCCGCCGACTCCGTCGACGTCGTCATCTCGAACTGCGTGATCAACCTCTCCGTCGACAAGCCGGCTGTCCTCACGGAGATGGCGCGCGTGCTGAAGCCAGGCGGCCGCATCGGCGTCAGCGACGTCGTCGCGGAGGATCGCCTCACCCCGGAGCAGCGCGCGGAGCGGGGCAGCCACGTCGGCTGCATCGCGGGGGCTCTTTCCCGCTCCGAGTACGTCGCGGGCCTCGAGGCCGCCGGCTTCGTCGACGTGTCAGTCGAGTTCACGCACGAAGTCGCAGACGGAATGCACGGCGCGATCGTCAAAGCGACGAAGACTCACTCGCCGGAATCCAGCGGGCTCCCACTGGTTCAGGCGGCGGCGAGCGCCGGCTGTTGCTGATGCAGGTCCTGTTCGTCTGCGTCCACAACGCCGGTCGGAGCCAGATGGCCGCGGGGCTGGTCGAGCTCCGGTCAGAGGGCCGCATCCACGTCCGCTCGGCGGGAAGCGCGCCGGGTGAGGAGATCAATCCGGCTGTCGTCGCGGCGATGGACGAGATCGGCGTCGACATGAGCGAGGAGTTCCCCAAGCCGCTCACGGACGAGGCCGTGGACGCCGCGGACGTCGTCATCACCATGGGGTGCGGCGACGCGTGCCCGGTCTACCCCGGCAAGCGCTACGAGGACTGGGAGCTCGAGGATCCGGCCGGCAAGGACTTGGACACGGTCCGGCGGATCCGGGACGAGATCGACGCGCGCGTGCAGAGACTTGTCGGCGAGCTGACGGGAAATTGAGCCGTCTCGCCCGCGCGCTCGGCGCCGAGCTCATCGGGACGTTCATGCTCGTGTTCGCCGGCGCGGGCGCAGTGATGGTCGACGCCAAGACCCAGGCGCTCGGACACGTCGGCGTCGCGATCAGCTTCGGCCTCGTGATCTTGGCCGGCATCTACGCCGTCGGGCACATCTCCGGCGCGCACTTCAACCCGGCGGTGACGCTCGGCTTCGTGCTCACTCGCCATTTTCCGCCGGGCCGAGCGCTCGCGTACTGGCTCGCCCAGCTCCTCGGAGCGGTCGCCGCGGCCGCCGTCCTGCGCGGCTCGCTCGGCAACATCGCCCATGTCGGCGCGACGTTGCCATCCGGGTCTCAGGCGCAATCGTTCCTGTGGGAGCTCGTGCTGACCGCCTTCCTGATGTTCGTGGTCATGGCCGTGGCGACCGACACGCGGGCAGTGGGAGAGGCCGCCGCGATCGCGATCGGCGGGACGATCGGCCTCGAGGCGATGTTCGGCGGCCCGATCTCGGGAGCGTCCATGAATCCGGCGAGATCGTTCGGGCCGGCGCTGGTGTCCGGCGACTTCCACGCACTGTGGATCTACGTGCTCGCCCCGCTTGCCGGTGCCGCGGTGGGCGCGCTCACCTACCAGCTCGTCCGCGGTCAGCCTGTCGTTGCCGGCGACCCTCAGGAATGAATCTGCGCGATCGTGTCCTGGCCGGCCGTCACGACCGGCTGCGGTAGCGGAGCGAACTGGAACTGCTTGCCGAGCTTCTGCCCGTCCCCGATCGCGTAGGTCAGGAAGGGCTTGAGCGTCGACGCCTTGGACGACTGGTCGGGCGCGAGCGCGTACGTGAACGTTGAGATCGGATAGGCACCCGGCTCGGAGGCCGGCGGATCGGTGATCGAGACCGCGTTGTCCGGCGGCAGGCTCGTCACCGTTCTCGCCGCGGCCTCGGTGCTGGGGATCCCCGGGACCGGGAACTTCCCCGCCTTGTTCTGGACGAGCGCATAGTTCAACTTGGTCTCGAAGACGTAGGCGATTGCGAGGTACCCGATAGTTCCGTCCTGCCGCTTGATCGACCCGGCCATCCCGGGGTTGCCGCGACCGCCGACCCCGGCGGGGAAGCTCACCTGCGCGCCCACTCCGATCTTGGACTTCCACTCGGGGCTCACCTTCGAGAGATAGTCCGTGAACGCGTAGGTGTCTCCGCTCGAGTCGATGCGGAAGATGGGCGTGATAGTCGTGTCGGGCAGGGAGACGCCGGGGTTCAGCTTCGCGATGGATGCGTCGTTCCACGCCTTCACATGCCCGAGGAAGATGCCCGCCAGTACAGGCCCGGTCAGCTTGAGGCGGTTGGGGATGCCCTGCACGTTGTACGAGACCAGCGTGGCCGCAAGGGCCCATGGGATCTGGAGGACGCCGTTCGCGCCTTTCGCCCGCTCGGGCGTCAGCGGCGCGTCGGTGGCACCGAAGTCGACGTCACGACGCGTGATCGCCTGGACGCCCGCGCCGCTGCCGACGGCGTCGTAGGCCACCTGCACGCCGGTCCGCTTCTTGTATTCGGCGGCCCAGGCCGACACGAGCGGAGCAACGAGGGAGCTTCCAGCGCCCTTTAGCGTTTCGCCGGACTGCTGCGTGCTGCTGCCGCCTCCCCGGCCGCACGCAACGGCGCCCAGCAGGATCAGTGCCGCCGCGAGCGCGAACGCCAGGCGCAGGATTAGGGCCCTTGCACCGGGTGCGAAGCGTCTGTGAACTCGCGGAACTCTGCGGTCACGAGGTAGGCGACCTGCTCGCCGATATCGACGGCGTGGTCACCGATGCGCTCGAGGCAACGCGAGACGAGCAGCATGCGTACGCCCCACTCGCTCAGCTCCGGATCGAGCTCGAGCACCTGCCGGACGACGCGCCGGTTCGCCCGGTCGATGAGCTCGTCCAGGTCGACCAGCGAGGAAGCTTCGTCGACGTCGCGGTCGACGAAGGCGTCGAGCGCGACCTTGATCATCTCCTCGGCCCGCGAGCCCATCTCCTCGAACGCCTGGATCATCCGAGAGTCGGGCTCGAGACCGGCCACCAGCTTCGTCAGCTTCGCAATCGTGACGCAGTAGTCCGCCATCCGCTCGAGATGGAGGTTCGTGTGCAGCATCGCGAGGACGAGCCGCAGATCGACCGCGACCGGCGTCTGCCGCGCGAGCAGGGCCTCGATCGCCTGCTCGACCTCGAGGTAACGCTGATCGACCTCGTCGTCGAAGGCGATGACCTCGTCCGCCAGCTCGGCGTCTGCCTCACGGAGCGCATTGAGCGCGCCGCGCAGCGCGCGGAGAACGAGCTCGCCCTCTTCGAGCAGGCTCGCCTGGAGAGTGTCGAGATCTTCCTGCAGCGTGACTCTCAACCGAATCTCCCTGTTACGTAGTCCTCGGTCCGCTTGTCGGCGGGTTGAGTGAAGATCTTGTCGGTCTGGGCGTACTCGACCAGGATGCCTGTCCGCGACTTGTCCGCGAGCACCTCCAGCCCGAAGAACGCGGTCATATCGGCGACGCGCGCGGCCTGCTGCATGTTGTGCGTCACGACGACGATCGTGTACTCGTTCTTGAGCTCGTGCATCAGATCCTCGATCCGCGAGGTCGCGATTGGGTCGAGCGCGGACGCCGGCTCGTCCATCAGCAGCACCTCGGGCTCGACGGCGAGCGCGCGGGCGATGCAGAGCCGCTGCTGCTGGCCGCCCGAGAGGCCGAGCGCGCTCTTCTTGAGGCGGTGGCGGACGTCGTCCCACAGAGCCGCCTGCTCGAGAGCGTGCTGGACGCGGTCGTCCATGTTGTCCTTCATCCCGAGCACGCGCAGACCCCAGGCGACGTTGTCGTAGATCGACTTCGGGAACGGATTCGGCTTCTGGAAGACCATCCCGATCCGCCGGCGCACCTGCACCGGGTCGACCTTGGGCGCGTACAGGTCGACGCCGTGGTAGAGCACCTCTCCCTGGACCTTCGCGCTCGGAACCAGGTCGTTCATCCGGTTCAGCGTCCGGATGAACGTGCTCTTCCCGCACCCCGACGGCCCGATGATCGCAGTGACCCTGTTGTGGTAGATCTCGAAGGAGACGTCCTTGATCGCAAGCGTCTTCCCGTACGAGACGGACAGATTCTGGATGTCGAAGACCGTCTCGCGCGCCGTCGTGCTTTGGGGTCGCTCACGCCGCTGAGCGATCTCTATCGGTGCCACGTTCACAATCGTATCCGTCTGTGTCACGGGGTCCTCCTGATTCATCGGGCCAGCTTACGTCGGCTGCGGGCGAGGAAAAACTTGGAGATGAGACTGACGATCAGGACGAAGCCGAGGAGGACGGCCCCGGTCGCCCATGCCTGTGCGTGAAAGGAGGGATCCGGCTGTTCGGCACTGGTGAAGATCGTGAGCGGCATCGACTGGACCGGCTGTCTTGGATCCCAGGTGACGCTGGTGGTGATCGCAAGCGAGCAGGTGAACAGCAGCGGAGCGGTCTCGCCGGCGACGCGCGCGATTGCGAGCGTCGTCCCGGTCATGATCCCGCCCAGGCTGGTCGGGAGGATGACCCCGAGAATGGTGCGCCAGCGCGGTGCGCCCAGCGCGAATCCGGCCTCGCGGTAGGACGACGGGACGAGTCGCAGCACCTCCTGCGCCGAGCGGGCGACGAGGGGCAGGCCGATGATCGCTAGCGCCAGGCCGCCTGCGATGGCGCTCTGCCCGTGGGCCAGCACGAGGACGCTGAAGATGAAGATGCCGGTCACGATGGTCGGCAATCCGTTGATGACGTCCAGCGCCAGCCGAATTATTTCCGCGAGCTTTCGCGGCGCCAGCTCGCTGACGAAGATCGCGACCATCACTCCGATGGGAAGCGCGAAGATCGTCGCGATCAGGACCAGCAGGAAGCTACCGACGATCGAGGGCAGGATCCCGCCCTCGGCGGTGCCGAACCCCGAGTTCGCCGGCGAGGTCGTGAAGAACTCGACGCTGAAGGCGCTCCACCCGTTCTTGACCACCGACGCCACGACGATGACGAGGACGGAGACGGCCAGCAGCGAGGCGAGCGTGCCCAGCGCCTCCATGAGTCTGTTCACGATCCGCCGCCTGCGCAGCCGCTGGTCGGTCTGGAAGAGCACCGCCGCGCGCGGATCGACGTCGGTGGGCGTCGTCGCCATCAGGTCCCTCCCGTCCGCTGGAATTCGAATCTACGGACGATCAGCTGCGCGATCAGGTTGATGATCAGCGAGAACGCGAGCAGGATCACCGCCAGGTAGAAGAGCGACGAAAGCTGCAGGTTGGTCTCGAAGCCGGCGTACTGGGCTGCGATCCGGCTGGCCAGGGTGTCGCCGCTCGCAAAAAGCGACCTGGAGATATTCACCGTTCCGCCGACCACCTGGGTGACCGCGATCGCCTCGCCCAAGGCCCGGCCGAGACCGAGGATGACGGCGGCCCCGAGGCCCGCGCGCGTGTATTGGAGAACGACGCCACGCACGACCTCCCAACGCGTCGCGCCGAGCGCGCGCGCGCCGTCCTTCAGATCGTCCGGCACGCTGATGAACAGCTCGCGCGCGACGCTCGCGATGATCGGGACGGCCATGATCGTAAGGATGATCGCGGCGGGCAGGATCCCCTTCTGGTCGGGGCTCCCGCTGAAGAGCGGGAGCCAGCCGAGGAACGACTGCAGCCACGGCTCGAGGTGGTTCAGCATGAAGGGGCCGAGGATGAGGATCCCCCACAGCCCGAGAATCACGCTCGGGATCGCCGCCAGCATCTCGACGAGGGCGCCGATCACCTCGCGCACGGCACGCGGCGCCAGCTCGGTCAGATAGAGCGCAATGCCGATTGCGAGCGGCGTTGCCAGGAGGAGCGCGATGAACGACGTGACCGCAGTCCCATAGATGAACGAGAGCGCGCCGAAATCGTTGTGGACCGGGTCCCAAACGGAGTGGACAAGGAACCCGAGCCCGAATTCCGAGAAGGAGAGCGTGCTGCCGTCGATGACCTTCCAGGCGATCGCCCCGATGAGGACGACGACGCCGACCCCGGCCGCTCCGGTCAGGACCCTGAGCGTGTTGTCGCCGATGCGGTCGCCGAATCGCCGCCCGGCGGGGAACTCTGTCGGTACGGCGGTCAAGGACCGCGAGCCTACTCCCTGAGACTCGCCCTTTCGGCGGGTTCACCACTCCGATACACAAACTCAACCTTCCGGCGTCCCAACCGGCCAGGCCAGGGCGGCATCCTCACGCTGAACCCCTGGCATGAGTGAGACAGGAGAGGAGATTTCCTTGAGCAAGAAGACGCTCTTTGCTGCGGTGCTTACGGCCTTCATGGCCGTCGCCTTCGTAGCGGGCACCGCTGGCGCGCGGCCGACAGGCACGCTGAAGGGAGCCGGATCGTCGTTTGTTGCGCCACTCGTCGCGCTCTGGACCACCAATTACAAGGCTTCGTCGATCTCGTACAGCGCGGTCGGCTCGGGCGCCGGGATCAACGCGATCACGAACCACCAGGTCGACTTCGGGGCGAGCGATGCTCCACTGACCCCGGACCAGAAGGGCGCGTGCCCGTGCGTCCAGATTCCATGGGGCCTCTCGGCGACGTCCATCGCCTACAACATTCCGGGCGCGTCGCCCGCTCTCAACATCACCGGGCCAATCCTGGCCAAGATCTACCTCGGCCGGATCGACTTCTGGGACAACGCTGCGATCAAGAAGATCAACAAGGGCAAGACCATCCCGCACGTGAAGATCACGCCGGTCTTCCGCTCGGACGGGAGCGGCACGACCTACAACTTCACGGACTACCTGTCGAAGGTCAGCAAGGCGTTCAAGAACAAGGTGGGTATCGGTACGCAGGTCAGCTTCCCCGCCGGCACCGGCGCGCGCGGGAGCTCGGGCGTCGCCAGCACCGTAAAGCAGACCCAGGGCGCCCTGACCTACGTGGACGTCGCCTACTCGCTGAAGAATCACCTCAAGTTCTTCCGCGTCAAGAACGCGGCGGGCAAGTACACGACGCCCGGCCTCCGCTCGATCGAAGCCGCCGCCGCCCTGGTCAAGAAGGTCCCGGCGGACAACGAGATGCACATCGTCGATCCTCCGGCGAACAAGAAGTACGTGAACGCCTATCCGATCTGCACATTCACATACGCGCTCCTGCAGAAGTCGGGCACGAGCGCTGAAACGAAGTCGTTCGTCAAGTGGGCGCTGACCAAGGGCCAGACGGTCGCGGGTGCGCGGAAGCTTCTCTTCGTCGCGATCCCCAAGGTCGTCCGGACCAAGGCGCTCAAGACGCTCGCCAAGATCCACTAAGCGACCTCCTCACGAGGCAAGCGACGGCGCCGCTCCCGCGGCGCCGTTCGCGTTTAACGGCTCGATACCGGGGATTCACCAACCTGTTACCCACGGCGGCGACAAGCTCGGAAACACTCCCGCCAGTGCCACAAGCGAGGGGAGCTCCGCCAAGGGTCAGGGCCGTGCTCCCCTCACCCACTTCTGAGACACTGATGGACATGCTGATCGCCCAGCTATCGGACGTGCACGTCGGCGGTGCGCGCTTCCGCCTCGAGCTCCTGCGTGCGGCGATCGAGGAGGTCAACGCGGCGGCGCCGGATCTCGTGGTCGTCGCGGGCGACCTGACCGACGACGGCTATCCCGACCAGTACCCGGAGGCCCGGGAGGAGCTTGCCGCGATCGAGTGTCCCGAGATCGTGCTCGTGCCGGGCAACCACGACGCCCGTAACGTCGGCTACATCCGCTTCGAGGAGGAGTTCGGCGCGCGCGATTCGCGGCTGCGGGCGGAGCTCGGCGGCGTCGATGTATCGCTCGTCGCGGTCGACACCTCCAAGCCCGACATCGACGAGGGGGAGGTCGGGCGCGAGCACTACGGGTGGATCGCCGAGGGTTTCGACGGCTCCGTCGACCTGCGCGTGTTCGTGTGCCACCACCATCTGATGCCGGTTCCGGGCACCGGCAGGGAGCGCAACCAGGTGCTCGACGCGGGCGATGTCATCGCGCTCCTGCGACAGCTGCACGTCGACCTCGTCCTCTCGGGCCACCGTCATGTCCCGTACGTCTGGCCGGTCGCCGGGATGTTCATCGTCCATTCGGGCACCGTCTCGACGCTGCGCGTGCGCGGTTTCCCGCACCCGTCCTACAACCTCATCAGAGTCGAGGACAACCGCATCTCGGTCGAGCTGCGCATCCCGGGGGGCGAGGGCCGCAGCCTCGGCGAGTATCCGCGCGACTGGCCCGAAGACCTCTCCGCCCGCCACACGGACGTCTTCGTACCGCCGCCGAAGTCGCCGCCGCTCGCTAACGACTAGCCGGCAACAAACAGCGAATCTCGAGTCCCTGGCCCGGGCCGCCGCGCGCCTCGATCGTCCCTCCGGCGGAGGTGACGATGTGCTTCACGATCGCGAGGCCGAGCCCGGTACCGCGTGAGGCCCGCGCGCGGTCGGCGCGGTAGAAGCGCTCGAAGAGTCGCCCCAGGTCGTCATACGGCACGCCGGTGCCCGTGTCGGCCGCCCGCAGGAGCGTCCCGGCGTCGACCTCCTCGACCGAGAGCGTGAACTCGGCGCCCGCCCCTGCGTAGCGGATCGCGTTCTCGGCCAGGTTCTCGGCTACGACCCGGAGCATCCGCGACCGTAGCGGAAGCTCCGCGGCCGGATCGCCCTCGGCGCGGAGCGTGATCCCGGCCCGCCCGGCCGCGTCGCGCAGGCTCTCCAGCACCTCGCGCAGGATCGGGAGCGCGTGCGTCCGGCCGAGCGAGACGACCTCGCGGCCGGTCTCCAACTCACTGAGGAAGAGGACCTCGTCGATCAACTCGCGGATCTGCTCGACCTCGAGCCGCGCCTGCTCGATCAGGTCGGCCTGGTCGGTGTCGGGGAGAAGCGCGGTCTCGAGCAGCGCGAGCAGACGCGCGAGTGGCGTGCGCAGCTCGTGCGAGACGACGGCGGTGAAGCCGGATCGGAGCTCCTCGTAGGAGGAAAGGTCCGGCTCAGGCAGTCGCAGCAGCACCTCGCGGTGCCCGTTCAGCTCGTACGGCGTCAGGACCGGCGGCGGCCCCTGCCGCGGACGCATGAGCTCCTCCGGCACGAGCTCCCCGACCTCGAGCCCCTCGACCGTCTCACGGGCTCGACGGCTGGCGAGGACCACCCGCTCGCTCTCGTCCAGGACGACCAGGATCTCCCCGCTCTCCTCGGTCAGGATCCTCGCCCGCGCCGCCTCCAGCCGGGTACCCTCGTCCTCGACGCGCGCAGGCCTACGCCAGAGCAGGTTCTTTACCATCTATTCACCAGTTTTCCACCGCCGGGGCACCCGAAGAGGCGGGATTCAAGGCCATTATGACCGTAACCATGGGGAAAGTCCTGATCGTCGAGGACGACGCTGTCATCGCGCAGGGGATGCTCCATCATCTGCGGGCCGCGGGATTCGACCCGCTGTGGATCGCGCGCGGCGAGCTCGGTCTGACACGGCTGCGCTTCGAGCGCCCGGACGTCTGTGTCCTCGACCTCATGCTGCCCGAGCTGGACGGTTGGAACGTGATCGAGCGCGCGCGCGAGGAGGGGATCGGAACGCCGATCATCGTCGTGAGCGCACGCGGGACGGAGCACGACCGCGTCCACGCGCTCGAGCTCGGCGCCGACGACTACCTCGTCAAGCCGTTCTCGATGAAGGAGCTGGTCGCACGCGTGGGCGCAGCCGCCCGGCGCGGCGTCCGCGCGCAGGAGCCGGCCCGTGGGGAGCAGATCGAGATCGAGGAGTTGCGGATCGACCCGGCCAACGTGCAGGCGTACGTGAACGGCGAGAACGCGGAGCTCACGCCGACCGAGTTCCGGCTGCTGTACGCGCTCGGGCTCGAGCAGGGCCGCGTCGTCACCCGGGACGAGCTGCTGCAGAAGGTGTGGGGGCGCCGGGAGACGCACCGCGACCGCACGGTGGACGTGTGCGTCCGCAAGCTGCGCCAGAAGATCGACCAGCGGGCCGGCGAGCACACTTTCATCCAGACCAGATTCGGGGTGGGCTACAAGCTCGACCCGGTGACGAAGACGTCACCGTAGTAACGTGGCCGGGATGAATTCGACCGAGCCGCGAGAGAGGCACCTGAACAGAGAGCTTTCCTTCATCGACGTCTGCGCCCGCGTGCTGGAGCTGGGCGGAGACGTGAGCCTGCCGCTGCTCGAGCGCGTCAAGTTCCTGGCGATCTCGTCGAGCATGGTGGACGAGTTCTTCATGATCCGCGTCGCCGGGCTTCTGGGCCAACAGGCCTCAGGGATCTCTGTCCGCTCGCCCGACGGACGGACGCCCCAGGAGACCCTGGGCGAGATCCGCGAGCGCGCGGTCGACCTGACCGCCCGCCAGTCGCGGCTCTGGTCACGCGAGCTCTCGCCGCTCCTGGCCGAGCGAGGAATCCTGGTCGGCAACGTCGACGACTGCACGCAAGGGGAGCGGGACGAGCTGGCGAGCATCTTCGACCGGGAGATCTTCCCGATCCTCACGCCTCTCGCGGTAGGGCCGGGCCAGCCTTTTCCGTACATCTCGGCGCTCTCGCTCAGCCTCGCCGTCTTCGTGGTCGACCCCGAGACGGCCGAGCAGCGCTTCGCGCGCGTCAAGATCCCGGAGGGGATGCCGCGCTTCGTCGAAGTCGGCAAGCGCGGCCTGTTCGTCCCGCTGGAGCGGGTGATCGCCCACTTCCTCTCCTGGCTCTTCCCGCAGATGGAGATCTCGGAGCGCGCAGTCTTCCGCGTCACGCGCGACGCGGACTTCGAGGTCTCCGACGAGGCCGACGACCTGCTCGAGGCGGTCGAGCTGGAGCTCCGCCGGCGCCGCTTCGGCGACGCCGTCCGTCTGGAGGTCTCCTCGTCCGCGTCGAAGGCGATGGTCGAGCGGCTGAAGGCCGGGCTCGGCGTCGGCAACGACCAGGTGTACACGGTCTCCGGGCTGCTCGATCTGTCCGAGGTGAACCAGATCTCGTCGCTCGACCGGCCGGAGCTGAAGGACGAGCCGTGGGTCCCGATCGTCCCGCCGCGCTTTGCGAACGCTTCCAGCCCGTCCGAGATGTTTGCCGAGATCGCGCGCGGCGACCTGCTCGTCCAGCAGCCGTACGAGTCGTTCAAAGGGACGTTCGAGGCGTTCGTCCAGCAGGCTGCCCGCGACCCCGACGTGATTGCGATCAAGGCGACGGTGTACCGCACTAGCGACGAGTCGCCGCTCGTACCGGCGCTGATCGAGGCGTCGGAGGAGGGCAAGCAGAGTGTGTGCCTGGTCGAGATCAAGGCGCGCGGTGACGAGCGCCGGAACATCGAGTGGTCGAGAGCCCTCGAACGCGCCGGCGTCCACGTCGTCTATGGCTTCGCCAACCTGAAGATCCACGTGAAGGCGACGCTCATCGTCCGGCGCGAGGGCGGGACGCTCCGCCGCTACGTCCACGTCGGCACCGGCAACTATCACGCCTCGAACGCCCGCACGTACGAGGACTTCGGGCTCTTCACAGCCGACGAGGACATTGCCGCCGACGTCGCCGACCTCTTCAACTACCTGACCGGATTCGGCAAGCCGCAGGAGTTCCGGAAGGTGATCGTCGCCCCCTTCGAGCTGCGCTCCCGCCTGATCGAGGAGATCCGCAAGGTGGCGAAGGCCGTCTCCGCCGGCAAGCCCGGCCGGATCCGGATCAAGGTCAACGCCCTCACGCATCCGGCGATCATCGACGAGCTGTACGCGGCGTCCCAGGCCGGAGTCGAGATCGACCTGATCGTCCGCGCGCTCTGTTCGCTGCGTCCGGGCGTGAAGAAGATGAGCGAGAACATTCGCGTGCGCAGCGTTCTCGGCCGCTTCCTGGAGCACAGCCGGATCTTCAACTTCGAGCGTGGGGACGACTCCCTCTACTTCATCGGCAGCGCGGACCTGATGCCGCGCAACCTCGACAACCGGCTCGAGCTCGTCGTCCCCGTCGAGGACCGGCGGCTCTGCAACCGGCTCGGGTCGACGATCGACGCGCTGCTCGAGGACAACGCGTCCGCCTGGGAGCTCGGCTCCGACGGGATCTGGAAGCGGATCGGGACGAAGAAGGGCGAGCGGGCGAAGCCCGGCCAGGTCATGCTCATGCGCAGCGCCGCGCGTCGGCGCGCCGCGGCTGCCAGAGCCAGATAGAGGCTTGACAGCCGATGTGCTCGGGAGAATCCGCATGATGCGGGTCGGGATCATCGACGTGGGCTCGAACACGGTCCGGCTGCTCGTCGCCAGCTGCGCGGGCAACCGTCTCGTGCCGGTGCACGAGTCCCGGGCGTTCCTCGGTCTCGGGGAGGAGGTCGAGAACTTCGGCTGGATCTCCGACCTGAAGCTGCGCGAGACGGCTTGGTGCGTCCGCGAGCAGGCTGCCGAGGCGCGCGCGCACGGCGTGCATCATGTGGAAGTCGTCGTCACGGCACCCGGTCGTCAGAGCGCGAATGCGACTGAGCTCGTGGCCGCGCTCGCCGACGCCGCGCATGCCTCGGTCCGTGTTCTGGGGCCCGAGGAGGAGGGACGCCTTTCGTACTTCGGCGTCCTCGCGGGGCTGGACGAGGTCCCCGAGTCGATCGCCGTCTGTGATCTCGGCGGCGGCTCCACCGAGTTGGTGGTCGGCACCCCCGCCGGCCCCGCCTGGGAGCGCTCCATCGACCTGGGCGCCGTCCGACTGACGCATCGTCTTGACCTCGACGATCCGCCTGGGAAGGGCGTGCTCCCTGCCGCGCGCGAGGAAGCGCACCGCATGGTCAACGGTCTCGCGCCGCCCTTGGCCAAGGCCGCCTACGTCGCCGGCGGTACCGCTCGCGCCCTGCGCAAGGTCGCCGGCCGCAAGCTCGGCGCGAAGCAGCTGGAGAGGGCCGAGGCCATCCTCTGCAAGCGGTCCTCCGAGGAGATTGCGCAGCGCTTCGAGATCGACCCGCGCCGGGCCCGCACCCTCCTGGCCGGCTCTCTGATCCTCGCAGAGGTACAGGCCCATCTCGCCATCCCCCTGGAGGTGGCGAAGACGGGCCTGCGTGAAGGTGCCGCGCTCGACGTGCTCTCCGAGCTGGCCGCGGCTTAGACGAGAACGGGCACTCCACCCGTCGGCGTGTAGGTCTCTTCGTACCCGGCCAGCCTGCCGATCGGCGCGCCTGCCGCGAGCGCCGTCCGCTGCATCCAGTCCGGGACCAGCGGGAGCCGGACGGTGTCGAAGTTCGCTTTGGCGATGACCGCCAGCCGGAGCGGGCTCGGCATCCCCTTCCGGTTCGTCTTGCCGTCGGCGGCGAGCGCGAACATCGTCTCGAGCAGTTGCTCGAACTGGAGTGCCGGGCGGATGACGCAGACGAAGTGGAGCTCGTCGTCGCCGGCGTTCCAGAACCTGTGCGGCGTGCCAGGCTCGACCTTGACGACGTCGCCGTAGCGGGCCTCGATCCTCTTGCGGCCGACCTTCATCCCGATCGTCCCGCCGAGGATCTCGAAGCGCTCGGTCTGGTGCGGGTGCACGTGGGCGGCTGCGACGACGCCTCCCGGCCGGACGAACACCTCGATCTCGACGTACTCGCCGTTCGTGCTGGCGGAGGTCTTGTGGAAGACGATCCGCTCGCCCGTGACGGGGTTCACGATGGTGTCTCCTGGGTTGATCACTGTCCCTCCTCCTTCAGTTCGTTGACAGTGGAGAAGGTCGCAGGCGAGGAGCCGAAAATCGTCGGCCGCAGGAATGGTCTTGGCTCGGTGCATCGGACGATCTTGCTCTCGTCCACGAGATGTAGGGGAATCGTCCGTTCGAAGGAGCGGCGCGCTAGGGCAAGCGGGCTCTGCAGCGCGCTTTCTCAGCCCGGTGGCGTATGGGAGGCGAAGCCGGGCTAGGCCCGGCGAGAGCCACAACGGGCGCAAAGAACGGCTGCACACCAGGAGCGGTCATCGGCTCGGACCACGCTCGTACACCGCCCCCGGCGCCAAGGAGGGGGCAAACGGGGGAACCAGGGGTTCCCCCGTTACGAGCCCGGCTGGACGAGGCCCGACTCGTACGCGAGCACCACGGCCTGCACGCGATCCCGCAGCCGCAGCTTCATCAGGACGTGCGCCACGTGCGTCTTCACCGTCGTCTCGCTGACGACGAGTTCCTCCGCGATCTCCGCGTTCGAGAGCCCGCGCGCGATCAGCTGCAGCACCTCGAGCTCCCGCGGCGTGAGCTCGTCGAGCTCGGACGGAGCCGTGCGAACCGACTCGGGCGGATGGCGCACGAACTCCGCGATGACCCGGCGCGTCACGGAGGGCGCGAGCAGCGCATCCCCGGAGCCGACGGCCCGGATCCCGTCCACGAGCTGCTCGGGCGGCACGTCCTTGAGCAGGAACCCGCTCGCCCCGGCGCGGAGCGCGTCGTAGACGTACTCGTCCATGTCGAACGTCGTCAACATCACGACCTTCGACTCTGAGGTGCCGTCCGCAAGCAGCTGCCGCGTGGCCTCGATCCCGTCCATCTCCGGCATGCGCACGTCCATCAGGATGACGTCGGGCTTCAGGGCGCGCGCCTGCTCGACCGCCTGGCGCCCGTCCCCTGCCTCGCCCACCACCTCGACGTCCTCCTCGGCCTCGAGGATCATCCGGAAGCCGGTGCGGACGAGCGACTGGTCGTCGACGAGGAGGACGCTGATGCTCACGCGCCGCTCACCGGGAGCGTCGCGCTCAACCGATATCCGCCTTCCGGGCGCGGGCCGGCCTCCAGGTTCCCGCCGTACACCGAGATGCGCTCGCGCATCCCCACGAGCCCGTGACCACCGCTGTCTCCGCCGCCGTCGCCCGTCCCGTCGTCGGTCACGCTCAGCTGGACGAACCCGTTCGAGTAGCGGACGAGCACCTCCGCGTTCTTGGCGCGGGCGTGCTTCAGCGCGTTCGTCAGCCCTTCCTGCACGAGGCGGTAGGCGGTCAGGTCGACGCCCGCCGGAAGCTGCACGGCGTCGCCTTCGATCTTGAGCCTGACGGGGAGGCCCGACTCGCGCGCGTGCTCGACGAGCTTGTCCAAGTGCTCGAGGCTCGGCTGCGGGGCGAGCGCAGGCGCCTCCTCGGGCCGGCGGAGCACGCCGACCATCCGGCGCATCTCGGCCATCGCCTCGCGGCCTGTCTGCTCCACGATCAAAAGCGCTTCACGCTCGCGCTCCTGCTCGGGCTTGAGCAGCCTGCGCACGGCCGAGGCCTGGACGGTCATGACGCTGACGCTGTGGCCGACGACGTCGTGCAGCTCGCGCGCGATCCGCGCACGCTCCTCCGAGACCGCCAACAATGCTCGCTCCTCGCGTTCGCGCTCGGCGCGCCGGGCGCGCTCCTTGGCCTCCTCGGCCTGTCGCGACGCGCCGGAGAAAGCGAAGCCGACGAGCCAGGCGACCCCGAAAACGATGCTGATAAAGACCCAGTTCCCGACAGTGCCCTTGGGATCGTTCCGGGTGACGATTCCCGCGACTGTGCTCGTGAGGAGGTAGCCGACGATTGCCTGCCGGCGCTCCGGCAGCTGCGCGAACAGCGCGTTGGCGGCGACGCCCGTGAGCAGCGGAATGAACTCGTACGGAATGAGCCTGTCGTCGACGAACGAAGCAGCCGCGATCAAGACCGCGGTGCACACCGGGGCGCCGAACGGGTAACGCCTGCGGAAAAACAGCGTCCCCGGAATCGCGACCGCTGCAATGACGTCGAACCACAGCGGGCCGCCCGGTCCATCCTTGCTGTGGTAGTCCTGGACCGTTCCCGCCAGATTGATCCCGATGCCGACCACGATCAGGGCGTCGAACCAGTAGCGGCGCGCATACGGCCAGGCCCTGTCAAGGAATCTCCTCACCCGGATGACGGTAGCCGACCGTACCGGCGGATGCCTCCACCGGCAGGGCGATCCCGTCTCGTCCCTGAGGATGAGCGCGAAATCGCCCGTAAGGCCGAGGCGGCGCAGTGATTCCGTCCGTAGCCTGGTCGGATGAAGAAGATTCGAGATTTACTGCGGAAGCTGGGCGGCCAGCACCCGAAGCCGGCCCCATCGCCCAAGGAGGATCCGGCCGAAGCGCTGTCGGACGAGCGCGTTCTCGGAGGAAGCCGCCGCCACTAGCGGACTATGGTTGGCGCGTGACCGCGCCGATCAAGGTGCTCATCGCGGACGATCACGCCGTCGTCCGCAACGGGCTGAAGATGCTGCTCGAACTCGAGGACGACATCGTCGTGGCGGGCGAGGCGGCGGACGGGCGCGAGGCCGTAGACGAGGCTCAGCGCCTCTGCCCGGACGTCGTGCTGATGGACCTGACCATGCCCGAGTTGGGCGGGATCGAGGCGACGAAGCTTCTCCAGGAGGCGTGCCCCGCCGCCAAGGTGCTCGTTCTGACGAGCATCGTGGAGGACTCGCAGATCGTCGCCGCCGTGCGCGCGGGCGCGGCGGGTTACCTGCTGAAGGAGGCGAGCCCGGAGGAGGTCTCGGAGTCGGTTCGCGCGGTGCACCGGGGTGAGCCGCTTCTCCATCCGGATGCCGCGCGCAGCCTGATGCGCGAGCTCTCGCAGCCGAGCCGCATCCCGGAAGGCACGGTCACGATCCTCTTCACAGACATCGAGGGCTCCGCCGGGGTCTTCGACCGGCTCGGGGACGACGCCGCGCGCGTGCTATTTCGCGAGTTCGACGTGGTCGTGCGTGAGGTGGTGGAGACGCACGGCGGGGTTGAGGTCAAGCACCAGGGGGACGGGCTGATGCTGGCATTCTCGAGCGCACGGCGGGCGTTGCTCTGCGCCGTGGACATCCAGGCCTCGACGGTCGAGCGCAATGCGTCGCGCGCGGACAACCCGCTCAACGTCCGCATCGGCCTGAACACCGGGGACGTGATCTCCGAGGACGACGACTACTTCGGCTGGAGCGTGATCGCCGCAGCGCGGATCGCCGGCGCCGCCAGGGGAGGGGAGATCCTCCTGTCCGAAGCGACAAAGGCGGTTGCCGGCCGGATCAGGGTGCCGCTCCTCGACCGGGGGCCTCACGAACTGCGCGGCCTGAGCGAGACGACGCGGCTGTACGAAGCGGTCTGGCGACCGGGGTAGAACCTCTGCCGCGCCCGCGCCGCCTCGCCGCATAGTTCGGGCGGGTTATACGGCCGGGCGGTCGAGGTGACGGACCCGTTTGATCTGCCCGTCCTCGAACTCGAGGATTTCGGCGGCGCCCTTCTTCAGATGACCGCCGATCACCTCCATGTCCACGCCGCCGTGCGTGTTGAGCGCGACGCACGCGTTCTGGAGCGAGCCGAGCAGGCGCAGGACGTCCTCGCGCGACGATCCTTCCGCCAGCTCGGCGACGTGTTCGATTTCAAGGCCGCGCGCCTGTGCGAGCGGCTCGAAGCTCTGGACGCAGCGGAGGTACGGGCTCGAGAGCAGACGCTCGATCGGGTACTCGGCCAGCAGTTCGACCAGGCCCTCGGCCTGACGGCGACCCTTCCTGTCGAGCGGGCGCAGCCGGTCGTCGCCTTCCCACTTCTCGCGGTCACCGGCGCGCGCGTGGCGGACGAAGATGACGATCACAGGGCCTCCAGGACCTTCCGGTCGTGCGCGTACGTGAGCCGCTCGGCAGCTTCTTCCGGCCCTAGCCAGGCGATCTCGTCGACCTCGTCCGTGGGCTCGAACTCGCCCTCGTCAGCTTGCATCTGCCAGTAGCGAACGATCTTCGGACGGCCTCGGGAGTCCGTGTACGACGTGGACGGAAGCTCGCGACCGAGCGAGCAGCGGAGCCCCGTTTCCTCCTCGACCTCGCGTACGGCCGCCTGCTCGTCGCTCTCGCCGGCGTCGAGCTTTCCTTTCGGAAATGTCCAGTCGTCGTACTTCGGCCGGTGCACGAGCAGCACCTCGCCGTTGCGCGTCACGATTCCGCCCGCGGCGCGGACGGTCACCAGGCGCGCTTGCCGGCCTGCTCGAGCGAGCGCCAGGCGCCGGCGAAGGCCCCGCGAGCCTGCTTCCGGCACGCCTCTTGCCGCTCGGCGAGCCGCCCCGCTACGAATGCCGTCCCGGGAACGCTGCCGGCCGAGAGCTCGCGCAGCCGCCCGGCGGTGACGACGGCGTCCTGGTGCTCGCCGGTGACGTCCTGGAACTTCTTCGCGGCGTCGATGAACTTCGCGACCTTCTTGCCGTGGCCCGGCGCCGCGAGCTCGGCGGCGTAGCGCGCGCGCTTCCCCTTGATCCTCGCCTTGTGCAGCGCATGGTCGGCGGGGTTGCGGTCGAGCTTGCGTACGGATTTGCGCAGCTTCGCGAACGCGGCGGCCGCGACCTCGTCCGGCGAGGGATGGGCCGAACGGCTGCGTGGACGGCGCGCGGCGTCCTCCAGCCGGTCGAGTAGATCCGTGTAGCGCGAGCTCTTCATCGCTGTCACGAGCGAGCGCCGGCGGGCGGTCCGCTCGCGCTGGAGCCGCTTGAGGATCGGCGAGAAGAGAGCTCGCTCCTCCTGGTCGAGGGAGTTCTGCTCGCCGCGCAGGTGCTCGACCATCACGTCGAGGTCCCGCACCGCTCCAAGCGCGTCGCTCAGCCAGTCGAGCTCGGCCCGCAGCTCGTCCGCCCACTCCTCGTCGAGCGGCGGCGAGGCCACCTTCAGAATGGCGCGCAGTCGCCGGACGGCGACGCGGAGGTCGTGCAGGTCCTCGGGATCGTCGCCGAGCCGGGTGCCGGGATCGTGGGCGAGGATTTCCTCGTACTGGCGCTCGAAGTAGGCCTGCAGCTGCGGACGGGCCGGCTTCGCGAAACCACTGTCGCCGAGGACCCGCAGCACCTTCGGCCGGGGGTCGCCGTCGCCCGCCCCGGCGCGTCGCACCGCCACCTCGATCTGCTCCAGCCCGTCTGGGACGCCGTCCACCAGCTCGATCTCCAGCTCGTCGAACTCGGAGACGACCCGGAGGTTGTCCATAACGGCCACCTCGTCGTGCACGACGTCCGCTGTCGACCCGTCGGCTTCCACGCGCACACCGCGCCGGATAGTTCGGAGCTCGGCGACGGGCGAGAGTGCGCGTCCGCGGAGGACGGCGGCGAGCAGGCCGGCAATCTTCTCGGGAGGCTGGGCCGGCCCACCCGGGTTCTCGAGCTCCAGCCGGCCGCCGCTGCGCGGGAGCTTGAGCTGCCACAGGCTGCCTCCGTGCTCGATTCGGCGGCGGAGCGTGAGGCCGATACGGGCCAGGAGCCGGTCGTCCGAGTCGTAGTAGACCGAGGAGAACTGCCGCGGCTCGAGGGGCGTGCCGTTCAGACGGGCGAGGCTGAGCTCCGGGCCGGCGCTGAGCTTGACCTCGCGTTCGAGCTGGCCGTTGCCGCTCATCCGACGAGGAGGGAGGCGCCGATCGCTCCGCCGAGGTCGCCGAGTCCGGCCGGGAGAACGGCGGGAGGGCGCTCGGGGACGAACAAATGCTTCATCATCTGCTGCTCGATCTTCTCCACGTAGGGCTGGCCGAAACGCGTCCCGAGGCCGCCGCCGATCACGACCGCCTCCACGTCGAGGAGGTTGACGACGGAGCCGATCCCGGCTCCGAGGGCCACGACCGCCCGGTGGATGAGCTTCTCGGCGAGCTTGTCGTTGCGGTCGAGGGCGCGCGCCCAGATCCCACTCGTAAGCCGCTGGCGCCCGTGCTTTTCCATCAGGTCGAACAGGTCGCTCTTCGTCCCGCCGGCGACGGCCTTGCGCGCCTTGCGCTCCATTGCTCCGCGCCCGGCGTACGCCTCGAGGCAGCCGCGCCGGCCGCACTCGCACCTGGCGCCGCCCATTTTTACCACCGTATGTCCGATTTCCCCGGCTGCGCCGCGTCCCAGCCAGCGCTCGCCGCCGAACACGACGGCGCCGCCGACGCCCGTTCCCCACCAGACGCCGAGGAAGGAACCGTAGTCCTTTCCCGCCCCGAGCTTGGCCTCGGCGTCGACCGCCGCGCCCACGTCGTTCGCCACCGTCACCGGCGCGCCGACCTGTTCGCTCAGGGCGGACGCGAGCGGGTAGGTGCCGTCCCAGTCGGGGAGGTTCCGCGCATGGGCGACGGTGCCGTCGTCGATCTCGCCCGGCGATCCGACCCCGACACCGGTGAGCTCGGCCGTCTCCACTCCCGCGGCCTTGGCCGCCTCGCGCAGCCCACCCGCCAGCGCGGTGATCACGGCCGGAGGCCCGCCGTCGTGTGGAGTCGGGTGGCGCGCCTGCCCGACCACGGCGCCGTCGCCGTCTACGACGACCGACTCGATCTTCGTCCCACCGAGGTCGATTCCGCCACGCAAGGCCATGCGCGAAGCCTACTCAGGTTTGGACGCCGGGTCTCGTGGGTAACCGAGCCCAGGAGAGAGGGAAGGAAGCTCGCGCTAGTCGTCGTCCGCGAAGAGCGGGCGGATGAACTCGTTGAAGGTTTCCAGGTCGCAGCTCGCGACCACCGCTGGCGTGAGCGCGCGGACGGTCGCGGTCCGGGGAACGTTCATCGCGAGCGCGACCTCGCCGAAGTAGTCGCCCGGACGGAGTATGGCGCGCGGGCCGGGGCCCGACTTCGTCACGCTGAACATTCCCGAGAGCACTGCGTAGAAGCGGTCACCTTCCTCGCCCTCGACGATCGGGGCCGCTCCGGCGAGGACGGTTTCGCGCCGCATGCGCCCGGCGAGCTTCGCGAGCTGCTCCCCGGGGAGGGAGCCGAGCAGCTCGATCCGGGCGAGCTCATGGGCTGTCGCTGACGCTCTCGGCATAGTTTGGTGGCGCTCCCGGCATAGTCTGGGGGCAGTGGGAATTCTGCACGGCTGGGAGTACTGCCCGCGCTGCCGCACCGAGCTGGCGGGCGACGAGAAGCGCGTCGAGTGTCCCGAGTGCGGGTTCGTTGCGTACTCCAATCCCGTGCCGACCGCGACCGCGGTCTGCGTCGACGACGACGGACGCGTCCTTCTCGGGCGCCGGGCGCTCGAGCCCGACAAGGGCTGCTGGGACCTGCCCGGAGGGTTCGTGGACGAGGCCGAGCATCCGCTGGACGCGGTCAAGCGGGAGCTGGTCGAGGAAGCCGGGCTCGAGATCGAGCCGATCGAGTTCCTGGGCGTTTGGATGGACCGCTACGGCTACGACTCCACCGCGGCGAGCACGTTCAACCTCTACTGGGAGGCGCGCGTCGTCTCCGGCGAGGAGCGGCCGGCCGACGACGTGGCGGAGCTCCGCTGGTTCGCCCCCGCGGATATCCCCTGGGACGAGCTCGCGTTCGACTGCAACGAGCAGGTCCTAACGAGCCTGGATCGCCCGGCACGAGCACGCGTAGCGCCGCCGGCTCGATCCGGAGCTCAACGGGGGCCTCGAGCACGCCGGGCTCCCCGTCGAAGGCCGCCCGCAGCCGCTTCGAGCGCGAATGGATCTCGAAGCGCTCGCCCGAGAGCGCTTCCCAGCGTCCCGGGACCAACCCTTCGGCGATGTACAGGTGCAGCCGGCCCTCGTCCAGCCGCTCCCTACGACCGAGGTTGAACAGGTTGAGCTCGTAGTAGTTGTTCGACGCCATAGCGATCCGCGCGTGGAACGTCCGTCCGTCGATCGTCAGCCGGTCGGGCCGGTGCCGGAGAGAGCGCAGCAGGCCGCGGGTCGTCGCCAGGAGGCCGCGGCGGCGCTCGCCGTGACCTTCGCGCTCCTTCACCAGGCCCGCGTACAGTCCCATCGCGACGTTGTTCAGGAAGAGGCGCTCACCGGCGCGTCCGACGTCGATCCTGCGTTCGCCGGCCCAGTCCAGTGCGGCCGCGGGATAGTAGGGGTCGAGCCCGAGATCGCGCGCGAAGTGGTTCCGCGTTCCGACCGGGACGCAGAAGAAGGGCAGGTTGCGTTCGAGCGCAACGCCTGCGACTGCCCCCAGCGTCCCGTCGCCGCCGCCCGCGCCCAGCGCCTCGGCTTCCGCGCTTCTGGCCAGCTCGACAGCGTCGTCGCCGGGCTGGAGCACGTGCGTCGCGATGTCGCGCTTGCGCGCTTCCTCGGCGACCCCGACGCCCTTTCCTTCCCCGGAACGGGGGTTGATGACGAGAAAACCTCGGGCCGGCACGGGCGGTAGAGTGCCAGCACCCGGACTCAGGAGGAGCGAAACGATGGATTTCTTCGATCGGCTGGAGGAAGCACGCAAGCGCTGGAACGTCTTGGAGCACCCCTTTTACACCCGTTGGGAGAAGGGCGAGCTCACGCAGGAGGAGCTCGGCTACTACGCCGGCCAGTACCGCCACGCCGTGGTCGCGCTCGCGGCTACCGCGCGCCAGGCAGCGGACGCTGACCCGACCGTCCGCGAACACGCGGATGACGAGGAGGCGCACATCGAGCTCTGGGACGACTTCGGGAGCGCGGCAGGCGGAACGGACGGGACGCCGCGCGACGAGACGCGCGAATGTGTCCGGGCCTGGACGGGCGGGAGCGACGGGCTCGAGGCCCTCGCGATCCTCTATGCGGTCGAGTCGGGTCAGCCCGCGATCTCGAGCACGAAGCTCACCGGCCTGGTCGAGCACTACGGCTACACGCCGGACAGCCCGGCAACGGCCTATTTCCGCCTACACGCGGAGCTCGATCACGAGCATGCGGACGAGGCGCGGCGCCTGCTCGAGGAACGCGCGACGCCGGAGGACGGGGAGCGGCTACTGGCCGCTGCGACCGGCGCGCTGGCCGGGAACTGGAAGCTGCTCGACGGAGTCGAAGCCGCGCGCTAAGCGGCGGCCTCGTCGACGAGGCCCAGGGACTTCTCGAGAGCCTGCTTCGGCTGTGCACCGATGGCTGCAGCTGCGGGCTCGCCGTCCTTGAACAGCATGACGGTCGGAATCGACGCGATCCCGTAGCGCATCGCGAGACCCTGCTCCTCGTCGATGTTCACCTTGACGACCTTGAGCTCGCCGTTCCGCTCCTCCGCGATCCTGTCGAGCACCGGGGCGATTGCGTGGCACGGGCCGCACCACTCGGCCCAGAAGTCCACGATCACGGGCTTTTCGCTCTGGAGCACCTCCTGCTCGAAGGTCGCTTCGGTCACCGGGGTCATCGTTCTCCTCTCGCTTTAACGAACTTTCTTGTCCTTTACCACAACGCCGGGGGAGGTCAAACCCTTCCCGCCCTAGAATCGAATTGATGTTCGAGAAGCTACCGCCGGTTCCCGATCATCCCGCGCTCGAGCGCGGGATTCTCGAGCTCTGGGAGCGCGAGGGCACGTTCGAGCATCTCCGAGAGAGGAACCGCGGCGGCCCGCGCTTCTCCTTCATGGACGGGCCGATCACCGCCAACAACCCGATGGGCGTCCACCACGGCCACGGCCGCACGCTGAAGGACGTCTTCCAGCGCTACAAGGCCATGCACGGGTTCGACACGCGCTACCAGAACGGCTTCGACTCCCAGGGCCTGCATGTCGAGGTCGAGGTGGAGAAGGCACTCGGGCTCAACTCGAAGCGCGAGATCGAGACGTACGGCCTGGCCAAGTTCGCCGCGAAGTGCCGCGAGCGCGTAGCGCATTACTCCGCGATGATGATCCAGCAGTCGAAGCGCCTCGGCATGTGGATGGACTGGGGCAACGACTACTTCACCTTCTCGGACACGAACATCGAGTACATCTGGCGCTTCCTCGCGGAGGTGCACGCCCGCGGCTGGCTGTACAAAGGCCATCGTTCGACCCAGTGGTGCCCGCGCTGCGGGACGTCGCTCTCGAAGCACGAGCAGGCGGGGGAGGAGAACTACGCACTCATCGAGCATCCCTCGCTGGAGGTGCGCTTCCCGCTGCACGGGCGCGACGGACAGTCGCTCGTCGTGTGGACGACGACGCCGTGGACGCTGCCCGCCAACGTCGCCGCGGCCGTCAAGCCCGGCGCGGAATACGGGCGACGCGAGGACGGCGACTGGGTCGCCGCCGCGCGCTATCCCGAGGAGCATTTCGTCGAGAAGGTGCTGGGCGAGGATCTCGTGGGCCTGCGTTATGAAGGGCCTTTCGACCACCTTCCGGCGCAGGATGGCGTAGAGCATCGCGTCATCCCGTGGGATGCGGTTTCGCTCGCTGAGGGAACGGGGATCGTCCACATCGCGCCGGGCGCCGGCGGCGAGGACTTCGACCTCTCGCGCGAGTTCGACCTCCCGGTGCTGATGCCGATCGACGAGTCCGGCCGCATGCTTCCCGGCTACGGCGACTTCGAGGGCCTGTCGACCGGTGAAGTGCAGCGCCCTGTCATCGAGTCGCTGCGCGAGCGCGGCTTGCTGGTGCACGCGGGCTCGATCGAGCACCGCTATCCCGTCTGCTGGCGCTGCTCCACCCCGCTGGTCTTCCGCGTCGTGGACGACTGGTTCATCTCGGCACAGGAGATCCGCCAGCCGATGCTGGACGGCAACGCGACGGTCGAATGGACGCCCGCGCAGTACAAGAAGCGGATGGACGACTGGCTCCGGAACATGGGCGACTGGAACATCTCCCGGCGCCGCTACTTCGGGCTTCCGCTGCCGTTCTACGAGTGCGAGTGCGGTCACTTCAACGTGATCGGCTCGCGCGGCGAGCTGGAAATGCGCGCCATACGCGGGCTCGACCGGCTTCAGGAGCTGCACCGGCCCTGGATCGACGACGTGGTCATCCGCTGCGAGGAGTGCGGCGGCGAGGTGGAGCGCATCCCCGAGGTCGGCGACGCGTGGCTCGACGCCGGAATCGTCCACTTCTCCACGCTCGGCTGGAAGAACGAGGTGTGGGCGCCCGAGGGTGGCGCGACAGGCTCAGCCCGCGGCCTGACCGGCGCTCCGCTGCCGGACCACGAGTACTGGGAGCAGTGGTTTCCCGCCGACTGGGTCACGGAGATGCGCGAGCAGATCCGCCTGTGGTTCTACTCCCAGTGCTTCATGGCGATCACGCTTGACGGCCGCCAGCCGTACCGGCGCGTCCTCACCTACGAGAAGGTCTACGACGAGAACGGCCGCGAGATGCACAAGTCGTGGGGGAACGCGATCGAGCTGAACGAGGCGCTCGAGCGGATGGGCGCGGACGTGATGCGCTGGCTCTACTGCGACCAGACGCCGAGCCAGCCGCTGCGCTTCGGCTTCGGGATGGCCGAGGACGTGAAGAAGGAGCTCCTCACCTTCTGGAACTCGGTCTCGTTCTTCGTCATGTACGCGAAGATCGCCGGCTTCGAGCCGGGCGTCGCGGGTGGGAGCGAGAAGCCGCTCGACCGCTGGCTCGCCGCGCGCACCGCGCAGCTCGTCCGCGACGCGACCGACGCATACGAGCGGTACTGGACGCCGGACGTGACTGCGGCGTTCGCGGCCTTCTCCGATGACTTGTCCAACTGGTACATCCGCCGGTCCCGTCGTCGCTTCTGGGACGACGACCCGGCGGCGCTCCAAGCGCTCTGGCATGCGCTCACAACGGCGCTGCGCGTGATCGCGCCGGTGATGCCGTTCCTGGCCGAGCACCTGTGGCGGAACCTGGTCTCGGAGGACGAGTCGGTCTTCCTGGCGGGCTGGCCGAAGCCGGTGGAGATCGAAGAGGAGCTGCTGGCCGAGGTACGCCAGACCCGGCTCGTCGTCGAGCTGGGACGGCAGGCTCGCGACCAACAAGGCCTGCGGCTGAGACAGCCCTTGCGGAAGGTCACCGTCGGCGGTGCGCCACTGGCCGAGCGTCACGCTGACGAGATCGGCGAGGAGCTGCGGGTCAAGCAGGTCGTTTTCTCGGACGACGGTTCAGCGCTGACGATCAAGCCGAATCTCCCGGTTCTCGGCCCGCGGCTCGGCGCGCGTCTCCGCGACGTTCAGCGCGCGCTCGAGGCTGGCGAGCTGGAGGAGCTCCCGGACGGGGGCTACCTCGTAGCAGGCGAGAAGCTCGGGCCCGACGAAGTCCTCCGCTCGGGGGGCGGCGTTTCCGTCGTCTTCGACGCGGACCTCGACGAGGAGCTTCTCCTCGAGGGGCGCGTCCTCGACCTCATCCACCACGTGAACACGCTCCGCAAGCAGCAGGGCTTCGAGCTCACGGACCGCATCGTGCTGACGCTCCCCGCCGGCCAGGCGGACGTGCTCGAGCACGAGGACTGGATCAAGCGCGACACGCTTGCGGCCAGCGTCGAGACCGACTCCGTCGAATCGCCGCAGATCGCGAAGGCGTAAGCGGCGCGCAGGTCCTAGTCGGTCGCGAAGGCGAAGTCGCAACACGGGGGTCGTGGTAGAGACGCCGCGCTGGTCGCGACGCCTCCAACTCACCAAGTAACAGACTGTTACTTTCTTCGGTGCGGGTAGGAGTCGCGGTCGGCCAGTGCCGTGAGCGCTTGCGGCGGCGCGGCGCGGAAGGCGATATCGAGCAGAATCTCCCCTGCACCGACCCTCAGCCGCCGCGCTCGAAGTTCCCCTATGAGTCGCCGGACCTGCTCGTAGCTGGGGCGGGGAAGCCCGAGCGCCTCGGCTAAAGCGCCCACCCGGCGGTTCGTCTCAGCGAATGGCCGATCTTGCCGGTCGAACCGCTCGATCGCAGCAAGCAGCCGAGTGTCGATCCGCGGTGCCGCTCGGGTCACCCCTGCACTCTGCCGCGCCCGTGCCCTCGACGCTGTCACACCATCGTCACGAGGCTGCGCCGATCGGAGCAAGTAACAGTCTGTTACTTGCGTGTGTCCAGGCGACTGATTCGGGGCTGCAGTGCTCAGGCGGACTGCGCGTCCGCGAGCTGCAGCTCGCGGCGCAGCTCGACCGGCAGGCGGAACGTGATGTCCTCGCGGACGTCCAGCTCGTACGGCTCGATGTTGTCGATCCCCTTGGCGCGGAACCAATCGACGACGCGGACGACCAGTCGCTCCGGCGCAGACGCGCCCGAAGTGATGCCCACAGTGCCGACCCCGTCCAGCCAGGCGTCGTCGATCTCGGTCTCGTCCTCGATCAGGTGCGACTGGACCCCGTTCGCGCGCGCCACCTCGACGAGCCGGTTCGAGTTCGAGCTGTTCTTCGAGCCGATCACGAGCAGGAGGTCGACCAGTGGGAGCATCTCCTTGACGGCCCACTGGCGGTTCGAAGTCGCGTAGCAGATGTCTTCCTTCTTCGGCGCGTAGATCTGAGGAAAGCGGCGGCGCAGGATCGCGATGATCTCCTGCGTCTCGTCCACGGACAGCGTCGTCTGGGTGATGTACGCGAGCTTTCCGTCCGCGGGGAAGTCGAGCGCCTCGGCGTCGCCGGCGGACTCGATCAGGATGATCGACTCCGGCGCCTCGCCCATCGTCCCCTCGATCTCCTCGTGCCCGGCGTGGCCGATGAGGACGATCGTGTATCCCTCGGCCGCGTACCTCCGCGCCTGCACGTGCACCTTGGTGACGAGTGGGCACGTCGCGTCGATCGTGTGGTGGGCCCGCGCGGCCGAATTCTCGTGCACCGACGGGGCGACTCCGTGCGCCGAGAAGACAAGCGTCGAGCCGTGGGGAACCTCCTCCTCGCTGTCCACGAAGATTGCCCCGCGCTCCTCGAGCTCGTGCACGACGTGAGCGTTGTGGACGATCTGCTTGCGCACGTAGACCGGGGCGCCGTACAGCTCGAGCGCCTGCTCCACGGTGTCGACAGCCCGTTCCACGCCCGCGCAATAGCCGCGCGGGGAGGCGAGTAGGACTTTCTTCACCATTCGCCCATCTTAGTCGTGGTTTCCGACACCTATTCTTTCCGGACGCATGTCTGGCGAGACGCAGGCGATCGTCGCAAACGGCATCCCTCTTGCGATCGTGGCCGCCCTGTACACCGCCGTGACCGCGGCCCTCACTCCGACCGCGCTGCGGGAGCGGCACCGCATGAGCACGCTCGTCTTCGCCTTCCTCTCGCTCTTCCCGATCCTCGCCGTCCTGACCGCTGTCCTGGCCGGCTACGTCCTCGTGGAGGCGAAGCCGCTCGGCGACCATCTCTGGATCGGCCTGGCCGCCATCGTGGTGGCGGCGTTTCCCCCGCTCGCGGTGCTCGTCCAGATCGGGCGGGGCAAACGGTTCCTCAACCGCTGGGCCTTCCTCGATCGCGAGTTCGACTCGGTCACCGACGTCTCGCGCCGGCTGGGACGAGCGAGCGATGCCGGCACCATCTCCCTGGCAGTACTCGAGCAGGCGGTGACGCTGGAGGCCGTCCCGCTCGCCGCGGTGCTCGTCCTCGACGAAGCCGGAGCCCCCTCCGGAGGCCTGTTCCTCCGCGCCGGAGGGGAGCGCGGCAACTGGCGGGATCTCCCGCTCGACCAGGCGTCCCCGGAACTCCGTAAGGCAGTCGCGGGCCGCGACGCGATCCTCGCCGAGGGCGCAGCCTTCATTCCCATGCCGGCGGGGCGCCGTGTGGTCGGCGTCCTCTACCTCGAGACCGTCCGCGAGCTCACGCCGGACGAGCTCGCCCTGCTGCAGGCGCTGGCCGCGGAGGGAGGGCTCGCACTCGACCGCGTCCGCTCCGCCACGGAGCTGGCCGAGGCGCTCGAGCGGGAGCGCATCGTCGCCCGGATCGGCCGCAAGGTGCGCTCGGAGCTCGATCTGGACGCCGTGCTCGAGGTGGCCGTTTCCGAGACCGGCCGGGCGCTCGACGTCAGCCGCTGCTTCATCCGCCTGGGAGTCACGGGGGAGCAGATGACCATCGGGGCGGAGTGGGACGCCGAGGGCGTGCCCCCTATCGGCCACGTCGCCGAGCGGCTTCCGGTCACCAACCTCGCCACGCGCCGTCGTGAGACGGTCGCAATCGCCGACGTCCTCGCTGCCTCTGAGCTCGAGGACGCGGAGACCGGCGGCCGCGAAGTCCTGGTCGAGCTCGGCGCGCGCGCCGTCCTCGCGACGCCGATCGTCGTCTTCGACCAGATGATCGGCACCTTCGTCCTGCACAGGTCGCAGATCGGGATCTGGCCCGACGAGGAGGTCAAGCTCGCCGAAGCGGTCGCTCGCGAGGTGGGACTGGCCACCCACGCCGCGAGGCTTCTGCGCGAGAGCGAGAACCGTCTCGACCACCTCTCGACTCTGATCAAGGCCGCGCAGTTCGTATCCGCCGAGCTCCGGCTGGATACGGTGCTGCAGCGGCTTGTCGGCGAAGTGACGAGCCTGCTCGACGCCGACGCTGCCGACTGCTACCTGCACGACGCCGACCGGGGAATCATCCGCTGCGTGGCCGTCCACGGCCTCGACCCGGACCTGGTCGGTTTCGAGGCGCCGCGCGAGCACGGACTCGCCGGCGTCGCGTTCCGCGAGCGCCGCTCGGTCGTCTCGCACGACTACGCGCGCATCGCGGAGGATTTCCCGAACCCGGTCTACGAGAGCTTCAAGTCGGCGCTCGTGGCCCCGATGACCGTGGGAGATGAGGTGCTGGGCATGCTCGGCGTCGGCTCGCGCGATCCCGGGCGGCGGTTCGACCAGGCCGACCGCGAGGCCATCGAGGCATTCGCCGGACTGGCCACGCTCGCGATCCACCATGCCGCGAGCTTCGAGGAGCGCGAACGGAGGAGCCGGATCGAGCGCGGCTTCTTCCTCGTCGCGTCCGCGCTCGCCCAGCCGCTCTCACTGGAGGAAACCGTGGATGCCGTCGCGCAGGCCGCCTCCGAGGCTCTCGGCGGAAGCTTCGCCGCGGTGCTCATGCCGGACGCGGAGGCGCTGCGCCTCGTCGGCCGCTATCAGCTTCCGGAAGAGATCGAGGGCACCGTCGCGGCGCTGCCGGAGGCGCTAGCGGACTGCAGCGCCCGCGGGCTGGTCGTCGCCGCGCCGGACGCCGGCTCCGACACGCGCCTGGACGCTGCGTGGCAGGCGCTCGCCTCCGAGCGCTTCCGCTCGCTGCTCGCCATCCCCCTCGGCGCCGACGGTACCGCCGTCGTGTTCTTCGCCCATGACCGCTCCTTCACGGACGATGATCTCGTGCTCGCCGGGCACCTGGCCGACGCGGCCAAGGGAGCGCTCGAGCGCGGGCGCCTGTTCGAGCGCGAGCGCAGTGCGCGCCGGCTCTCGCAGCAACTGGCGCGCATCGGCACGTTCCTCGCCACCGAGCTCGACCCGCGCCGCGTGGTCGCGGAGGTGGCGGCGGAGGCGCCTGAGCTGCTCGGTACCGACGCGGCCGCGATCAGGCTGGTCGAGGAAGGCGATCTGGTCGTCCGGGCGGCGAGTGGGGAGGGGGCGGGGGAGCTAGTGGGCAGCCGCTCCCCGCTCGCCTCCGGCCTGGCCGGCGAGGTCGCCCGGTTCCGCAGCCCGCTTCGCGTTCCCGACGTCCGTCTTCGGCACGCGTCGGATCCCGACCCGCTCGTGGCCACGTGCGGCGCCTTTCTCGGCGTCCCGCTGAACGGCGCCGAGGGAGCCTTGCTCGGCATCCTCTCCGTCTACTCGCGCGGCGTCCGCGAGTGGCGTGACGACGAGGTCGAGGCGCTGATCGCCCTGGCCGCGAACGCGTCGACAGCTCTTTCCACCGCCGAGCTGTACCAGCGCGTGGCGATGGAGAAGGAGCGGAGCGAGACGATCCTCGCCCACGTCGCCGACGGGATCGTCGCGGTCGACCGCGACGGCAAGGTCGTGCTCTGGAACGAAGCTGCCTCGCGCATCACGGGCGTCGAACGTGGGGACGTGCTCGGCCGCGACCCGGCCGAGGTGCTCAAGCGTCCCCTCGCCGATCCGGCGAGCGAGGACGGCGGGACGCGCATCCTCGCGATCCCGCGCGGCGGCGAAGAGGTGTGGCTCTCGCTGAGCGAGGCGGTCATACGCACTCCGACCGGGGAGATCTCCGGGCGGATCTTCACGTTCCGCGACGTCTCCTCCCAGCGTCTCGTCGAGCAGATGAAGTCCGGGTTCGTCTCCACCGTCTCGCACCAGCTGCGCGCGCCGCTCACTTCCATCTACGGCTTCGCCGAGACCCTGCTCCGGCACGACATCAACTTCAGCGACGAGGAGCGGCGCACGTTCCTGCAGTACGTCGCGTCGGAGTCTGAGAGGCTGACCGCCATCGTGGACACGCTCCTGAACGTGGCGCGCCTGGAGGCTGGGGACCTGCACGTCGAGCTCGCGCCGACCGACCTACGCGCGCTCGTCGCGGACGTGGTGGAGAACGCCGACACCGCGGCGCTGAACGGCCACGAGTTCGTCGTCGAGCTTCCGGACGAGCCGCTCGAAGCGCAGGCGGACGACGAGAAGCTCCGCCAGGTGCTGATCAATCTGGTCGACAACGCCGTCAAGTACTCGCCGGCCGGCGGGCGCGTCGTCATCTCGGCGAGGCCGCGGAGCGAGGCGGGCACGGTGGAGGTAGCGATCACGGACGAGGGCATGGGCATCGCCCAGGCCGAGCACGACCTCATCTTCTCGAAGTTTTACCGCCGGGCCGAATTGGGTAATCAGGAGGGGATGGGGGCCGGTCTCGGGCTGTTCATCGCCGAGGGTCTCGTGTCCGCGATGGGGGGAAGGATGCGCGTGTCCTCGGTCGAGGGCGAGGGCTCGAGGTTCGCCTTCGAGCTGCCGCTCGCGCGCTCGGAGGCACCCGCGTGACGCGCGTTCTCGTCGTCGACGACGACGCACCGATCCGCCTCCTCTGCCGGGTGAATCTCGAAGCGGAGGGGATGGAGGTGATCGAGGCCGCCGACGGGACGGACGGGCTCGAGAAGGCGCGCTCGGCGAGCCCCGACGTCGTCCTGCTCGACGTGATGCTCCCGAAGCTCGACGGCTGGCGTTTGGCCGAGGCGCTGCTCGAGGATCCCGCGACCGGCGAGATCCCGATCGTCTTCCTCACCGCCCGCGCCGAGCTGCGCGACCAGGCGCGCGGCCTCGAGCTCGGAGGCATCGACTACATCACGAAGCCGTTCAACCCGGTGGAGCTGGCCGACGTCATCCGCGAGCTGCTCGACCGCGTCAGCCGCGGCGAGCAAGCGAGCCTGCGCAAAGAGAAGCTAGCCCGCCTGCGCAAGATGACGAACGGCGTTTAGCTCTCGCCCGGATCGCCGCGCGCCGTCTGCGCCAGCGCGATCCCGCACAGCACGATCGCCCCGCCGACGATCTGCACCGGATCGAGCGCTTCGTCCAGCCACGCCCACGCGACCGCGCTCGCGACGACCGGCTCGAACATCGAGACGATGCTCGCGCGCGTGGCGGGCACGTGGTGCAGCGCGCCGACGAAGAGCGCGAACGGGACGATCGCGCCGAGGACGATGATCCACAGCATGAGCGCCCATACCGGGAGGTGGGAGCTCGCCAGATTGCCGAGCAGCGACACGTGCTCGGAGACGTGCTGCGTCGGGAACGTCCACCACGGCTGAACGAACGCGAAGAAGAGCGCGCCGAACACGAACCCGTAGGCCGTGAGCGAGACGGCGTCGCGCGTCTTCACCCCGCGTTCCGCCAGGAGGATGTAGGCGGCGAAAGCGAAGGCGCCGCCGAGTGCCGCGACCACGCCCAGGCCGTCCAGCCCGCTCCCGGAGCCTTGCCAGATCTGGACGACGAGCGAGAGACCGAAGAGGGCGAGACCCAACGCGAGCCAGATCCGCCGGCGGACCGGGCGGTGGACGACGAAGCGCGCCCACAGCGCGACCAGAAGCGGCGCGAGGTACTGGATCAGGAGGGCGATCCCGATCTCGAGCCGGTGGATCGCGAGGAAGTAGAGCCATTGTACGAAGGCGAGCCCGCAAATCCCGAAGACGGCCAGGAACGGGAGCTCGCGCCAGGTGACGCGCAACAGTCTCGGACGGATGAGCGCGATCGCCGTGACGAGCCCGATCGCCGCTCCCGTGATCCGCACCTCCGTCAGGCGCAGCGACGAGATGCCCGACGCCAGGATGACCTTGGCGACCACGCCGTTGACCGCGAACAACGTCGCGGCCGTGAGCACCATCGCGTAGCCGAGCCAGGGGCGCTGATGCGCCGCTGTCACGCCGTCAATACGGCTTGGCGCGGGACCTGAACTTGGAGGAGAGGGAGCCCTCCTCACTCTTGGGGAAGCTGATCGTGCTCGGGTTCCCGTCCGAGACGTAGACGGAGCCCGGATCCTTCTCGAGCACGCACTGCCAAGCGTCCCATTCGTAGTCCTGCTTGCAGCTCCACGGAAGGTGCGAGCTGCGGATGCGTGGGATCGCGGCCGGGTCGAACTGGCTGGAGTACGGCGAGGCGGACGGGTTCGCGCCGACGAGCATGACGCCGTACGGGCCGTACGAGGTGCCGCCCCAGCTGCCCTTGACCGCGAGCGAGCCGGTACTCGGCGTGACGCCGTAGGGCAGCGCCATCGTCTGAATCTTGTAGCCGGGAAGCGCCTTGCCGACCTGCGCCGCTTCCTCCGCCAACTCCTTCTGGACGCCGGTGTCGTCGAGGCTCCCGAGGTTTGCGTGCGTGAGCGTGTGGTTCGCGACCTCGAAGCCGTGGCTCGTAAGCCATTTGAGCCCGGTTGCGAGGCTCGAGCCGCTGAGCCCGAAGGCGTCGTTGTTCAAGTAGAACGTTCCGGCGGGGCCGAAGCCCGCATGCGTCTCGGCGAACTTCATCATGATCCCGACCGACGTATCGGGCTTGACGCTTCCGTCCGGCTCCAGGCCGAACTGTGAGGTCGTGCTGTCGTCGAACGTGAACACGACGGCCTTCTTGCCCTTGGGGATGTCGATCTTCCCGGTCACCAGCGCGGAGGCGTTCACCGGCACGTATCCGTCCCTCCAGAGCCGCAGCAGCTCCGCCTCGAACTCCTTCGGCGTCAGGTCGTACACGCTGGAGGGGCCGGTGATGAGCTGGTGGTGCATCAGAACGGGGATCTGCCCGAGCTCGTTCGGTGGCGCGGTACCGACGGGGCCTTTCGCCGAGCTGCCGCCGTTGGACGGGGTGACCGGTACCGCGGGCGACGATCCGCCGAGCGAGATGAGGCCGGGCGCGTCGGCAGGGAGCTTCACCCTCGTCAGCGTCCCCGTCGCCGGCATCTTGGCGTTCGTGGAGAGGCCGGATGCGTCGTACGTTACGTTGGGATCCCAGAGCAGGAACTCGGGAGCGCCCGCGTCCGTCGCGGCCTTGACCTGAGCAGCCACCTGCGCCGGGCCGTAGCTGGAGTAGAGAGTGAAGTCCTGGAGCCACGGAACGACGCGCGCGCCCGTCCCCTTTGTCAGGTGCACGAAGTCCTTCAGCGAGCGGTAGACGATGTCGTACGGCTGCGTGTCCGGGCTCGCGACCGAGTACTCGCCGGAGCTCCAGTGCGACGGGTAGACCATCGGGGAGACGTAGTCGAGGTGCCGCGACATCATCGGGATGTTCTGCGCGATCTCCTCGGGGTGCGTCGCCGCGATGCCGAAGACGGATGCGCCGAGGAACGTGTGGTACGGCTGCAGGGCGCGCTGCGTCTCGGCCAGGAAGCTGGCGACGGACCGCTCGGCGGCGGCCTCGCCTCCCTTGAGTCCCGGGAAGACCATCGAGCTCAGGTCGCCGTCGGGTCGGCGGATGTAGTCGTAGAGGATGTCGTCCACGCCGAGCTTGGCCGCGGCAACGGCGATCGCGATGTTGTATTTGCGCACCTGCGGGTTGGCGAAGTTGCCGAAGCCGCCGTAGTTCACGGTGTACGGCTCGCCGCTCGGCGTCTGGATGACCTCGTCCCTTCGGCCGGCCGCCCACGCCTTCTGGGCGACGATCGGGTCACGGAAGGCGACGAGGCGCCCGATCACGCGCACGCCCTTCGCATGAAGCTGCTTGACCGCGGCCGCGAGGCTGAAGATGTCCTGCACGCCGCCGTAGCGGTGGATCTCGGCGCCCGGGGCGGGCCAGCCGACGATCCCCGACTCGTCTTTGAGGTCGAGCTCGACGGCGTTGATCCGGCCCTCGTCGATCATCTGCAGGACGCCGTTCCGGAGCTGCGAGGAGGCCCATGCGTCCGCGCTCATGTGCACCGCCCGGATCGGTTCGGTCGGCTGGCGCGGGACGATCGTGACCGGCAGGCGCCACCTCGAGGTGTTCCCCACGTTGTCGGTCGCCGTGAGGATCACGGTTCCCGGTGGCACCGCGTAGCGGATCCGCCAGGTGCCGTCCTTGACGGCGACGTGCCTGCGGTTCGCCTTGAGCACGGCGTCTTCGTTGATCGTCCCCTTCGCGACGACCGGCTCGGAGGCGTACGAGACGACCGGCTTGTCCAGCTTCAGCCTGGGCGGGGTCCTGTCGACGGTGAAGGACCACGACTTCGCATTGGTTGCGCCGAGGAAGCCGCCGGTGGCGACGATCTCGAACGTGTGCTTGCCGTCGCGGAGGTTGCGCGGCCGGTAGACGAGGCGCTGGGCGGTCGCGCGCGGCGTCACCGGGTTGCCGTCGAGGCTCCACTTCTGGTGAGCCAGGTCGGCTTTCGTTCCCTTGGCGGCGAATTTCAGGCGCGCGACACCGGGCGCGCCCAGCAGGGCTCCATTCTTGGGACCTGCCGCGTCGAGCGAGGGAGCCCCGAGCTTCTTGAAGAGCGTGATGATCCCGAAGACGATCAGGATGAGCAGGCCGATCGCGACCGCGAGGCGCGTCAGGCCGATCATGCGGCGGCGCCGGCGACGCCTCGAGACCCGCGTCAGCGGGCTCTGCGTCGGTCTGCGCCGGCGGTCGCGTTCGCGGGCGGCCGGTCTTATCGGCCGCTGACGTGTGGGCGGCCGCGTGCGCCTGCGCGGGGACTGCTCGCGGCGCGGCGTCGGCTCGCCGCGCGGCGTCGGAGCAGCCCAGAGATCGTCGATCCCGTCCGACGACCAGTCATCCGGATCAATGGGCGGTCTCGGGGTCTCGTCCGAACCGCCGTTCGAGCCCGCACGGGAACCCCCACCCTTTCGAGCCCGTTGCACAGCATGAGGGTAGCTACTCCATGAGACGGAGGGACCCGCACCGGTATGAAAGGAGTGGTGTCACGCCGTCCGGCCTGTTCTCTATACTGGCAACAAATGGTTTCCACGACGACCTGTACTCCACGCGCACGACTCGAGCCGTGGACGGGCTGCCTGAAAGGAGAGTGGTTACACTCGATGCGCGTCGGGGTGTAGCGAAGCCTGGTTATCGCGCGGCATTTGGGGTGCCGAGATCGGCGGTTCGAATCCGCCCACCCCGACCTCGTAGGTTCGAACAAAAGTCCTCAGCAAAGCTTGGTGGCGGCCTGACGGAGCCTCGTCCATGATGGGAATCTGCTCGCCCGCCGTCACCCCTGGCTGCTCGGCGCGCTCCTTCCGACCGCGCTCGTCACGAGCGCGGCCCGCGGTCTCCACCGCACGGTACGGCTCCAGGGTCGTGGCCGCGTACCAGGTCGGGCGCTTCATCGACGGCGCCGCGCTGGCGATCGGGCTCTCTTCCTCGAACAACGCCGGCCAGACGTGGCGCTGGGGGCTCCTGCCGTCGCTCTCCCGCGCAGCCAGGCGTCGGGGGACGCCGCCTCCGTCGCCGACCCGAGCGTCGCCTACGACGCCAAGCACAGGTACTGGCTGGTCGCTTTGCTCGCCGCCCTCCCGTCGGCCGGGACCGTCGTGGTCAGCCGCTCGCGGGACGGCCTCACCTGGCAGGCGCCCACCACGGCGGTCCCTTCCGACGCGCTCGACAAGAGTTGGATCGCCTGCGACAACTGGGCCGGAAGCCCCTACCGCGGGAACTGCTATCTGGCGTTCCTCGACATCCCTATGGACGCGACCGCACTTCGCACCTCGAAGGACGGGGGCAAGACCTGGTCGCGAAGCGTCGCCCGTCGCCTACGGGCGCGTTCGGCCGCATGGCCGGCGACTACGTCTCGACGTCCTTCGCCGGCCTGCGTCCCGTGCCGGTGCTGGCGCTCGCGGGTCACCCGGCTCGAGGCCGCTTCAACGAAGCGAGTCTTCGCCAGCCGCCTTCCCGGCTCGTAACTACCCTTAGGCCGTGCCCAGCGCGGTCATCGCCGGAGCCGGGGTGTTCGGGGCCTCGCTTGCCCGCCAGCTGGCCCAGAACGGCTGGGACGTCACCGTCGTCGACCCGCATCCGCCCGGCCACGTCCGCGCCGCATCCGGCCACGAGTCCCGCCTCATCCGCTTTGCGCACGGCTCCGACCGCTGGTACACGCGCTCCGCCTGGAGCGCGCGCGACCTCTGGCGCGATCTCGAGGAGGAGACCGGCCGCTCGCTTCTGCTCGAGTGCGGTGTCGCCTGGTTCGCGCTCAGCGAGGACGGCTGGGAGGCCCAGAGCGAGGACGCGCTTCGGGCCGAGGGCGTACCGGTGGTCCGGATGGGCGTGGACGAGGCGGCGGGCCTCTTCCCGACGTTCGACGGCGACGGCCTGCGGTTCGTCCTCTACGAGCCCGAGGCCGGGATCCTGCGCGCGCGTGATGCAACCCAGGCGCTGATGGAGGTCGCGCTGGCCGCCGGCGCGCGACATGTCGCCGAAGCCGCGCGGCCGGACGGCGACGCCGTCCTCGTAAACGGAGAGCGCCTCGAGGCCGACCGGATCATCTGGGCCTGCGGTGCCTGGCTGCCGTCGATCTTCCCGGGGCTCGTCGACATCCACGTGACGAGGCAGGACGTGTTCCATTTCGGAAGCGACGCGTCGTGGAAGTCCCCACCCGTGCCCGGCTGGGTCGAATATGACACGGCCGTGTACGGGACCGGCGACGTCGACGGCTACGGCATCAAGGTTGCGCCGGACAAAGAAGGGCCTTCATTCGATCCCGAGCACGACCAGCGCGTCGTTTCGGCCGAGAACGAGGAGGCCGCGCGCGCGTACATCGCGACCAGGTTCCCGGGCCTGTCCGGGGCGCCGGTTGTCGCGACGCGGGCCTGTCCGTACGCACTGACGCCGGACACGAACTTCCTTGTCGCCCGGCATCCCGAGCACGAACGAGTCTGGATTCTCGGCGGCGGGTCCGGGCACGGGTTCAAGCACGGTCCGGCGTTGGCCGAGTACGTACACGAGCTCCTGGACGGTGCAGAGCCCGATCCGCGCTTCGCTCTCGGGACGCGTGCATCCGGCATGGGGCTGCGGACGGCGGGAGGCCGCATCCGGTGAAACTTCGACCACATTGCGGGCTTGAATCTTTCTTGAATTGCCACCGAATTATAGCGCGAGTTCATAGATTGACCAGTCAGTCAAAGTAGATTGACTAGTCAATCAAATTGCCTTCGCCAAACCTAGGCGCTTATATCGTTTGCCGAATTAGCGCGCTGAGGGTACACTTCAGGAGTCTTGCCCTCCGGGAATCCCTGGTGGGTCTCCGGAGAGGCAGAGACTGTGGGCGGCGGCTCGGGCGGCGAGCCGCCGCCCGCAACCTTCAAAGGGCGCTGTCGAAGAAGTGCCGCAATTTGCGGACGATTCCGCCCGAGGCCCTCTTGACGCCGGGTTGGCTCGTCCCTAGAGTGCCGATTGCGCCGAGCACGGAGCGCGAGTAGGACGAAGCCAAGCCGGGCGGCAGTACGCGGAAGCGGAAAGTTGGCCGGAGTGGTGGACGAAAGCGCAACCGGCTCGGCGAATTTTCTTTTAACTATCCGGTTCTTCGCCGAACGCTTGTGATCGCGGTTCTCCTCGGTCTCGTCGCAGCAGCCTGTTTCGGTGCGATGACCGTGGCCGTCCGCGAAGGGCTCCTGCGTGTCCCAGATGCCGCGGCCGGATCATTCGTGACCGCGACCGTCGGGCTGCTCGTGACGCTTCCAGCCGCCCTCGCGAGCGGCGACGACGGTTTGTCCTCCTCGCAGATCTGGCCGTTCCTCCTCGCCGGTCTGATCGCCCCCGGGGTGGCCGGCCTGCTCTTCACCCTCGCCGTCGAGCTTGCCGGTGCCGCGCGCGCGGCCCTATCGGTAACCGCTGCGCCGCTGATCGCGGCGGTGCCCGCCTTCCTGCTCCTCGACGAGCCCGTGCACGTCGCCATCGTCGCCGGCGGCGCCATGATCGTCGCCGGGGGCATCGTGCTCGGCAGCGAGCATCTGGAAGGGACGTCCTTCCGCCGCTTCGGTCTGGTCGTCGCCTTGGCCGCCGCCGCGCTGATCGCGGTGCGTGACAACTTCGTCCGGTGGGCTACGAGGCACTACGACATCTCCGGCCTTGCGTCGGGATGCGCCGCGCTCGCCGGAGCGTCCGCGCTCATCCTCGTCTACCTCCTGCTCACGCGCCGCGGCGGCACACTCGCCGCCGTCCGTCGTGCGGTCGTGCCCTTCCTGCCGGCCGGCCTGCTCATCGGCGCCGCCTACACGGCGCTCTTCGAGGCGCTGACCCGCGGACGCGTGACCGTGGTGACGCCGCTGTACGCAACCGAATCGATCTGGACGGTGCTCCTCGCGTGGATCTTCCTGAGGCGGAGCGAGCGGATCGGGGCGAGGCTCGTGCTCGCAGCGGCGCTGATGGTCGGCGGCGCGGCGCTCATCGGCGCGTTCCGCTAGTCGAGCCATTTCGGACGCTCGAAGCCGCCGTACTCCTGGATCGAGCCGTAGATGGTCTGGGATGTTGTGCACCGCGAGCCGGCGTGTTCCGTACGAGAGCTTGTTCTGCCGCTTCTTCTGCGACCATCTTCCTGATAGGCCCGCCGCCAGTGCGATCGAGAGACCCCGAGCGCACGCTCGATCTTCTTCACCGAGCAGCCGCGGGCGCGAAGCTCGCGGTGTCTCGCGTTCTCGCGTTTTCACATCCGACAACTTACGAGGGGCATCGGATGGAGACGAAGAGCGGGCGACGGGAATCGAACCCGTGTCTTCTGGGTGGAAACCAGAGGCTTTACCACTAAGCTACGCCCGCGTCGCGACTAGCCTAGCGCGGCCCGTCCGACAGTCCCGCGATCCTGTGCAGCGTGATCCCGCAGCGGATCGTTCGTGTGCCCGCGCGCACCGTCCTTGGTGTGCTCGGCCTCATCCTGGCCGCCGGGGTCCTGGTCGAGATCGTCCTGATCTCCCAGCAGGTCCTGACGTGGATCCTGATCGCGGTCTTCTTCACGCTCGCGCTCAACCCGCTCGTCGACTGGTTCCACCGGCGGGGGGTCAAGCGGCGCGGGTGGGCGGTCGCGATCGTCTACGTGCTCGTGTTCGCCGCGTTCGCTCTGGTCGCGTACGTCTTCATCCCGCCGCTCGTCGACCAGGTGAACCACCTCGTGAACAAGATCCCCGACTACGTGGACGACCTGACGAAGGGGAGGGGCAAGCTCGGCTTCCTCGAGACGAAGTACCACATCGTGGAGAAGATCAAGCACGCGCTCAACAACGGGGGGCGTCGAAGCTCTTCGGCTTCAGTGGAACTGCGCTATCCATCACCAAGAGCGTGGTCACGATCGTGGTCGCGTCGGTGACGATCACGTTCATGACCTTCTTCATGCTGCTCGAAGGGCCGAACTGGGTCGAACGGGGCTACTCCACCCTGCCGCCGAAGTCGCAACGCCGCTGGCGGACGGTGGGCCGTGACATCTACCGCACAGTCGGGGGCTACGTCTTCGGCAACGTCGTCATCAGCCTCATCGCGGGCGGCAGCGCCGCGATCCTGCTCTACGCGCTCGGCGTCCCGCTGCCGTTCGCCCTTGGCCTCCTCGTCGGCCTCTTCGACCTGATCCCGCTCGCCGGGGCGACGATCGCCTTGATCATCGTGGGGGCGATCTCGTTCCTGCACTCGATCACCGCCGGGATCGTCGTCGTCGTGTTCTTCATCGTCTACCAGCAGCTCGAGAACCACATCCTCCAGCCGGTGATTTACGGGAAGACCGTGAAGCTGTCGCCGCTGGCCGTCCTGATCGCCGTGCTGATCGGCGCCGCGCTGGCCGGAGTCATCGGCGCGCTGGCGGCGATTCCGATCGCGGGCGCGATCCAGGTGATCGTCCGCGACCTGATCCGCGAGCGGTCGGAGCGCAAGCAGGCTGAACGCACCGCGGTTGCGACGATTACGCCTGAAGCCACTCTTTAGCAGCCAGGGTAGGGCGATACCCTGTTCACACGCGCCTGTAGCTCAGTGGAAGAGCAGGGGCCTTCTAAGCCCCGGGCCGGGGGTTCGAATCCCTCCAGGCGCATGCTTCGTGCCCGGCCTGGTTTAGGGTGCCGCAGCATGGTGGCGACCCGCTCGACTGATCGAGACTGCTGCTGGCACGCCTGACCGCCTTGCTCGTGCTAGGGGTCGCCCTGGCGACCGTTGCCGCGGGTTGCTCCTCTGGCGGGGGATCGCCGTCCAAGGGATCCAGTGGGACGACGCCGGCCGAGGCGGCCACCTGCCCCTCGGGGCTGTCCGCCTCCGTGCCCGGGGTCTGCGTGGATACGGCAGACCCGCGCGCCGAGCGTTTCGCGACCCTCGTAGCGCGACTCCGCAAGGAGTACAAGCTGCGAGCATCGATAATCGGGCTCTGGGCGGGCGAGAAGCAGCTCGTCGGCGGCGCCTTGGGGTCGGCGCTCCCAGGCGTCGCCGCGAGCGTCGACGACCATTACCGCATCAGCAACGTGACCGAAGGGATCACCTCGACCTTGCTGCTGCGTCTCGTCGATCAGGGGAAGCTCAGCCTCGACGACCCCGTGTCGAAGTGGCTCCCCTGGCTGCCGGACGCGAAGAGGGTCACGCTCAGAATGCTCGCGTCCTCCACCAGCGGCTACGCCGACTATGTGACGAATCCGAAGTTCGAGAAGGCTTTGCAGGCGGACCCGTTCCGGCTGTGGCGACCCGCGGAGATCATCCGCCTCGGGGTCAGCCAGCCGAGCTTGTTCCGGCCCGGCACGAGCTGGGCGTTCTCGGACACGAACTTCATGATCCTCGGGGACGTCCTCGCCAAGGCCGGCCGAGAGCCGCTCGGGACACAGATCCGCAAGCAGATCCTCGACCGGCTCGGGCTGGACCAGACGACCATGGCGTACACGCCCGCTGTGCCGGCGCCGACCATGCACGGATACGACCCCGAGCGCGGCGTCTACGAGGACGCCACCAACTGGAGCCCCAGCTGGGCGCAGTACACAGGGGCGATGACCTCGGATCTCGCCGACATGGGTCGCTGGGCGAGGGCGCTGGGCACGGGGGAGGTGCTCTCGCCCGCTTCGCACAAGGAGCAGGTAGGCCCGGCGACCGTCGGGCTCGGCCCGCTCAAAGAGGCGTTCTACTACGGGCTCGGCGTCGGCGTGGCGAAGGGATGGATCTTCTCCAATCCCCATCTACCCGGCTACAGCGGCTTCCTCGCGTACTACCCGCCCGACAAGCTGAGCGTGGTCATCGAATCGACTCCCGACCAGGGAAACCCGGACGAGGTCAACGACAGCCAGGCGATATTCGTCCACGCCGCGCGGTTGCTCACTCCCGACTCGGCGCCGAATCTGGTGCAACGCGTCGGCTAGGCACGGGTTCGCCTCCTTTTTGCGGGCAGACGGCGGCTGATGTTTAGCCCGCCGGGGGCGCGGAGAGCGTCCCCGTATGCCATCTCTCGAGAACAAGCGGGTCGCGTTCCTCGCGACCGACATGGTGGAGCAGGTGGAGTTGACAGAGCCGTGGAAGGCGGTCGAGGAGGCGGGTGGAAAGCCCGAGCTCGTCTCGCTGGAGCAGGGTGAGATCCAGGGGTTCGACCACTACGACAAGGCGGACACGTTCGAGGTGGACCGCACGGTGGACGAGGTCAGCGTGGACGAGTACGAGGCGCTCGTGCTGCCGGGCGGAGTGGGCAATCCCGACACGCTGCGGACGAACGAGGACGCGGTCGCGTTTGTGCGTGACTTCGTCGAGTCGGGCAAGCCGGTCGGCGTGATCTGTCACGGGCCGTGGACGCTCGTCGAGGCCGACGTGGTCCGCGGGCGCACGCTCACGTCGTGGCCGAGCGTCGAGACCGATATCACGAACGCCGGCGGGAATTGGGTGGACGAGGAAGTCGTCACCGACGGCAACATCACGTCCAGCCGCAAGCCGGACGACCTGCCTGCGTTCTGCCGGACGATCGTCGAGCAGCTCGCGTCGACTCCCGTGGCCCCTTAGTGGCGAAAGCCGCGCTGCTCGACGTCGACGGCACGCTCATCGACGCGAACTACCAGCACGCGCTCGCCTGGTACCTCGCGTTCCGCGAGCACGACATCATCGTGCCCGTCTGGAAGATCCACCGCGCCGTCGGCATGGGAGGCGACCAGCTCGTCCCCGCGCTCGTCGGACAGGAGGTCGAACGGGAGAAGGGCGACGACATCCGCGACAAGCGGAGCGACATCTACGAGGACCTCATCGAGGAGGTGGCTCCACTCGAGGGCGCGCACCAGCTCGTGTGCGACCTGCTCGAGCGCGACATCTCCGTCGTCCTGGCGAGCTCCGCGTCCGAGGAGGAGCTCGAGCACTACCTCGACCTGCTGGACGTGCGCACGCTCGTCGATGCCTGGACGACCAGGGACGACGTAGAACAGACGAAGCCGGAGCCCGACCTGGTCAAGGCCGCGCTGGAAAAGGTGGACGGCGCCGAGGCCGTGATGGTCGGCGACACAAAATGGGACATCGAGGCCGCGGCGAGGGTGGGCGTCCCCACGGTCTGTGTGATGACGGGTGGGTGGTCGCGGCAGGAACTGCTCGACGCGGGCGCCGTCGAGGTGTACGAGTCGGTGGAAGAGCTGCGCGTGAAGCTGGACGAGACGCCGCTCGGCTAAGCGGCCTTTGGCAACTCGGGTAGAGCTTCGTTCTCCTCGTGTTGGTGGCGCAGGACCCGCATGCCGACGACGGCCGGAATGAGCGGAAGCCACAGATTGAAGATGCGGTAGACGAATACGGCCAGCACCGCGGGGGCGAGGCCGGCGCCGACCCAGACGAGCGAGAACGGGAGCAGCGCCTCCACGACGCCGGCGCCTGCGAGCGGCAGCGTCCTCCGCGTCAGCGCATATCCCGTCGCGTAGCCGATGATCAGCGCCGCAATCGCGGGGCGCGGTGAGCCGAACGCATGCAGCGCGGCGGACAGCGAGAAGATCTCGCCGACCCAGTAGAGGCCCATCCCGACGAAGGCGCTTCCGTGCTTGAACGGCGCGCACAGCAGGTTGCGCACCACCGCCACCGCTTCCAGCGCATGCCCGAGCGCCCCGCGCCATCCCCTCGCCTGCGAGAACTTCCGGTGGTAGCGCAGTGCCCAGAACGCGGCGACGAAGCCGAGCGGGACGCAGATCGCCCACGGGAGCGTCAGCCCGAGATTCGGCGTCCCCGAGCCGTGCGCGAGGATGATGATCGCGCTCGCGCAGGCGGCGGGCGCGAGCAGGACGTACTCGAGCGCGCCGAGGCCCATGACGCGCACACGCGCCTCGCGGCGCGAGATCCCGGTGCCGCGGAGCGCGACGACGTCTGCGGAGAAGCCGCCGTGCGCGACAAAGACGCCGAAGCCCGTGAACACGACCGCGGCCAGCTTCATCAGCCCCAGCTCCGGCCCGCGCTCGACGCGCGCTACCTCCCGGTAGGCGACCATGTAGCCGAAGTACGCGACCACTTGGCCGGCGAGCGCGAGCGCGATCCAGAGCGGTTGCGGATGGCCGAGCCGGTGGAGGACGTCCCCGAAGCCGGCGGCCCACGCGACGCCGACCGTCGTGCCAAGTGCGAGGGCCAGGCCGAGCCCGATGAAAAGGAAGACCTCCCCCTTGGCGTGGTTGAAGTGGCTCTTGGGCCGCAGCCAGGAGAGCGCAGACTTGGGTTTGGTGAGCGAAGGGGAGAGCACGTCGGTACCCGAGACCATGGTCGCCTCCTACCCGGTCGGCGCAAAGAGGAATCGGGACAGGTAAGGCTATCCTTCGCCGCGAGCGAGGTGGCGGTAGCTCAGTTGGTAGAGCCCGGGGTTCAGCCGCGAAAATTGCTGCGCACTTTTCGCGGGGGTTGCCATCGGAGCGTCCGGGCGCCTCCTGAAGGCGGCTATCCTGGGATCGACGCGGTGGCGGTAGCTCAGTTGGTAGAGCCCCGGGTTGTGGTCCCGGTGGTCGCGGGTTCGAGTCCCGTCCGCCACCCTGGCGCCAAGGCCCCGTAGCTCAGCGGATAGAGCGGCGGACTTCGAATCCGCGTGCGGAGGTTCGACTCCTCCCGGGGCCATCACACGTCCAGGCCTCGTAATCCTGGTTGTGCACGGGCCTGAGCGGTTCGAGCCCGACCTCGGGGGTCTGGAGCCCGAGCGGGACGTCGAAGTCAGACGGGACTAACTCGGCCACCGACCATGCAGTCGGGTAGTGATGCCGTGTCGCCTGAACTCACGGACTCTGGCCGAAAGGCTGCGCAGTCGGGTGGGCCAGCGTTCGGGAATGTCCCTGGGCCGTGTGGCTGGATCTGGCGGGGGCCGATGAGTTCTCGGTGGTCTTTCAGTCTCTACTGCGTGCGTATCCGTAGCATGGTTGAGCGGCTGCACGAGGCGGCCGAGAAAGGAGTCGTGAGTTGCCGCGGTATCTGATCTCGTTCGATGACGGTGCGATGGACCTCATCCCCGAGGAGGAGATGCCTGACGTCGCCGATGCCGCCCACGCGGTGATCCGAGATGCCCAGGGTGCCGGGGTGTGGGTGTTCGCCGGGGGTGTGTATCCCCACGACGAGGTGAGCGTGAGCGTGGTTGCCCCTGATGGGACGGTCACCGACGGCCGCGAGGGCAAGGCGTACATCGCCGGAGTCACGATCATCGAGGTGCCCTCACGCGAGGAGGCGCTGCAGTGGGCCACCAAGATCGCCGTCGCCTGCCGCTGCGCTCAAGAGGTCCGCGAGTTCGGGCCCGATCCGGCCGTGGGCAACTGATCGGGTGGTGGGTCGCCTGCAGCAATGACTCGGATCGCGGGTCCGGCGTACGCCATCGACGATCATTTTGGGTCCCAGCGCCGCATGCTGGGAGCAGGTTGACGGGCATGCCCCGCACTTCCCAGACCAGCCTGGTCTGAGCGCCGTCGGCGATTGGCCAGACCGATGACTTTCGCGGTCCGAGCAGGTCTACTACTGAAAGACCGTCGAGATGGAGGTGAAGCAATGTTGAAGAATGTGCTCCTCGTCGGAACCCGCAAGGGCCTGTTCGTGCTGGAGAGCGACGACCGGCGCGACTGGAGCGTTCGCGGCCCGTACTGCGAGAGCTGGCCGATCTACCACGTGGCCCTCGACCATGACTCGGGCACGATCTACGCCGCCGCCGCGAGCGAGTGGCTCGGGTCCGCGATCTGGCGCAGCGCCGACCTGGGCGAGTCGTGGGAGCACTCGAGCGAAGGCATCGGGTATCCCGACGGCGACGGCGGCCTGCGGCTCTCGAAGGTCTCGAACGCGGTGCCGGCGCACGGCCGCCTGCTCGTCGGCGCCGAGTCGGCCGGCCTGTTCGAGAGCACCGACGGCGGCGAGACCTTCTCGCTCGTCACTACCTTCGAAGGCCAGGAGGGCCGCGAGGCCTGGAACGACCCGGCCCAGCAGCCGCCCGGCCACCTCGGCCTCTCTGCGATCATCCCGCACCCGGACGAGAAGAACCGCTTCTGGGTGATCGTCCAGGGCTACAGCCTCTTCGAGACGACCGACGGCGGCCAGACGTGGGAGCCGCGCAACAAGGGGCTGCGCCGGGACTGGCCGGCGGACTATGAGGAGATCGGCTTCTGCGTCCACAAGGTCGCGCCCGCAGCCGACTTCGAGCGGATGTTCCAGCAGAACCACGTCGGTATGCACCGCAGCGACGACGGGGGCAAGACCTGGACGGAGATCACGGAAGGCCTGCCGTCGGATTTCGGGTTCGCCGCCGCGACCCACCCGCACGACCGCGACACCTTTTACGTGATCCCGCTCGACCCGGGCCACGGGCGGACGATGCCCGACGGCAAGGTGGCGGTCTGGCGCACCCGCGACGCCGGCTCGAGCTGGCAGCGCCTCGACAAGGGGCTGCCGAGTGAGAACGCCTACGTCGGCGTCCTGCGCGAGGGCATGGCGATCGACGACCACGACACGCCGGGTCTCTACTTCGGCACGAGCACGGGGCAGCTGTTCGCGAGCGCAGACCAGGGCGAGAACTGGAGCGCGATCGGCGGCCTCTTCCCCGGGATCACATCCGTGAGCGTCTCCACCGTCGACTGATGGCCGAGCTGCATCTCCCGCCGATCCTGCCGCCGCTCTTCCCCGGGCTGCCGCGTGAGCTCGAGGTCGAGGCGGAGACCGTCGACGAGGCGATCGACCGGTTGAACGATCGGTGGCCGGGGATGCGCGATCGTCTCGTCGAGCCCGGCCCGAACCTGCGCCCGCACATCAACGTCTACGTCGACCGCGAGCGAGGCGGGCTGGACAGCGCGCTCGAGCCCGCCTCGCGGGTCGACGTCATCGCTGCGATCAGCGGCGGCTAACCGTCAGAGGAGCACGCCCGGCGCAGTGCAAGGCCCGGCTGGGGAGCCGCCCTTCCGCCGCCGGGTTCACGCAGGGCACCTACGTCGCGGCCGGCGAACATAAACGAGGACGGCCGCGACGAGCTGATTCTCGGCGCCGACCCCGGCGGCGAGCCGAAGTGAGGATCTACGCCGACAGCACCGGCGACGGCAGGCTCGAATCCGTCCCAACGAATGTGGACGCGTTCCTCGGCATCGACGAGGCCGGAACCGACATCTCTGCGGCACCGGAGGCGGCCAACGACGCTCCCGTGGCCGGTACGTACCGCTCGGCGGGTCCGTTGGGTGCGTTCGAGAGTCAGGATGCCTCCGGCAAGTGGACGCTGTTTATCGCCGACGTCAGCAGCGGCGAGCGACAGCCGGACGCTTCAGCAGTGGAGCCTCAAAATCAGATACTGACCGCGTCAGCCTGAAGCCACGAGACCGCTCATTTCCAGGGTCGGTTCGGTCCTGGGGGCCATTCAGGAAGTCGTTGCAGACCGCCGCTTGCCGGCCTGCGAGGAGCGCTCCCTCAGCAGCCGGTCGACGCCGGCCAGCGCGTGCATGCTCGCCATGCCGAATGGGATGGCAAGAGCGATCCCTAACGCTCCGAGCGGTAGCCAAAGGATTACTGCCAGCGCCGGTATGACGAACGTCGGCACGACGCAGCTACACCCACAGCACGAGGTCTGGCGGGGCTGGCGGATAATGATGACCTTCTGCGGAGGCTCTTCGCTCAGGAGGCCGATCTTAGGCCGTTCCGCTCGTGCTTCTCTTTCTCGCGGCCGGAGCGGCGGCTTCGTGTTGTCGATCCGCCTAGTCCCTGGAAATCAGGCGGGCTCGCCGGCCTCCTGCGCTTCGGGCGCCAGTCCGGCGTCTTCCTCGCGGTAGAGCAGCTCGTGCAGGAGGGCGGCGAGCACCCCACCGATCAGCGGTGCCACAATGAAGAGCCAGACCTGGCTCAGCGCCGTCCCGCCCACGATCAGGGCCGGCCCGAGACTGCGCGCCGGATTGACCGACGTGCCGGTGATCGGGATCCCGACCAGATGGACGACCGCGAGGCCCAGTCCGATCGCGATCGCTGCCGTCGCGGGGTTGGCCGTGGCCGAGGTCACGCGCAGCACAATGAAGACGAAGATCGCGGTCAGGATGACCTCGAAGATGAACGCCCCTCCGAGCCCGATGTGAATCATCGACTCCTTGCCGTACCCGTCGGTTCCCAAGCCGGTGGCCTTCCGGCTGTACAGCGGGGACGTGCTGAACGTCCCCCACAGGACGAGCGCACCGGCGATCCCGCCGGCGAACTGCGCGACCCAGTAGCCGACGGCGTCGGGCAGCGAGATCCGCCCGGCGAACAGAGCCCCGATGGTCACGGCGGGGTTGATATGGCAGCCGGACACGGAGCCGATCAGGTACACGAGCGCGAGCAGCGTCAGGCCGAACGCCAGCGCGGTCGCCACCACGCCGGCCCCGGCGCTCGAGCCGTCGAGCCCGAAGCCGAACATGAGCGTGGCCACTCCGACGGCGAAGAAGACGAGAATGGCCGTGCCGAGGAACTCGACGGCGAGCCTTCGGATCATGCGCAACCGTTTCGACACGAACGGTAGGTGACCTTCCGCCGCCATGAGGGACCGATCTATTCTTCGAGTGCTGGATGAACGAAGCCGCGAGATCGAAAGGAGCGACGTGACCGAGCGAAAGGACGCGACCGCCAGCGTCAGCGAGAGCGAGAACCCGGTAATCCCGAGCCCAGAGCCGAAGGCCCATCGGCCGCGGACGAACCAGGACTGGTGGCCCGACCAGCTCGACCTCCAGGTTCTGCGTCAGCACTCGCCCCTCTCCGATCCGACGGGCGGCGACTTCGACTACGAAACGGAGTTCGAGACGCTCGACGTCGAGGCGCTGAAGCGCGACCTCGTCGAGGTCATGACGACATCACAGGACTGGTGGCCGTCCGACTTCGGCCACTACGGGCCGCTCTTCATCCGGATGACGTGGCACGCGGCGGGCACGTACCGCACTTCCGACGGACGTGGCGGAGGCGAGGGGGGCGCCCAGCGGTTCGCGCCGCTCGACAGCTGGCCCGACAACGTGAGCCTCGACAAGGCGCGCCGCCTGCTGTGGCCGATCAAGCAGAAGTACGGCCGGAAGATCTCCTGGTCCGATCTCCTGATCTTCGCCGGCAACGTCGCGATGGAGTCGATGGGGTTCGAGACCTTCGGCTTCGGCTTCGGGCGGCGTGACTACTGGGAGCCCGAGGAGATCTACTGGGGCTCGGAGGACACGTGGCTCGGCGACGAGCGTTACAGCGGTGACCGCGAGCTCGCCAACCCGCTCGGCGCCGTGCAGATGGGGCTCATCTACGTGAACCCCGAGGGGCCGAACGGCAATCCCGACCCGCTTGCGGCCGCCCGCGACATCCGGGAGACGTTCGGACGGATGGCGATGGACGACGAGGAGACCGTCGCGCTCATCGCCGGTGGCCACACCTTCGGCAAGACGCACGGCGCCGGCAACGCGGAGCACGTCGGCCCGGAACCGGAGGCGGCCCCGATCGAGCAGCAGGGATTCGGGTGGACGAGCACCTTCGGCACCGGCAAGGGGAGGGACACGATCACGAGCGGCCTCGAGGTGACGTGGACGTCGACGCCGACGAGGTGGGGCAACGGCTTCTTCGAGAACCTGTTCGGATATGAGTGGGAGCTGACCGAGAGCCCTGCGGGCGCGAAGCAGTGGCAGGCCGAGAACGGCGCGGGCGCCAACACGGTTCCGGATCCGGCGGACGGCTCTCTCGCCCGCGCGCCCACGATGCTCACCACCGATCTCGCACTCCGCTTCGACCCCGTGTACGGAGAGATCTCGCGGCGCTTCCTCGAGCATCCGGACGAGTTCGCCGACGCCTTCGCGAGAGCCTGGTACAAGCTCCTCCATCGCGACATGGGCCCGGTCTCGCGCTACCTCGGCCCCTACGTTCCGGAGCCCCAGCTATGGCAGGACCCGGTCCCGGCGGTCGATCACGAGCTGGTCGACGACGGGGACATCGCGGCTCTCAAGGAGAAGATCCTCTCTGCGGGGCTGACAATTCCTCGGCTGGTCGCGACGGCGTGGGCCTCCGCCGCGTCCTTCCGCGGCACGGACAAGCGCGGCGGCGCGAACGGGGCTCGCGTCCGCCTCGAGCCGCAGCGGGGCTGGGCCGTCAACGAGCCGGACGAGCTCGCCGCGGCGCTCGAGGGGCTCGGGCAGGTGCAGCAGGACTTCAACGCATCGCAATCCGACGGGAAGAAGGTCTCGCTGGCCGACGTGATCGTTCTGGGCGGCTGCGCGGCCGTCGAGCAAGCCGCGAAGAACGCGGGACACGACGTGACCGTGCCCTTCATGCCCGGGCGCACGGATGCGTCGCAGGAAGAGACGGATGTGGAGTCGTTCGCCGTACTCGAGCGAACCGCCGACGGGTTCCGCAACTGGGTCGGGCCGGCGGAGGCGATGCCGCTGGAGCACGGGCTTCTCGACCGCGCGTTCATGTTGAAGCTGACCGCTCCTGAGATGACAGTCCTCGTGGGGGGCATGCGCGTCCTGAACGCCAACCACGGCGGATCCCCGCACGGCGTCTTCACCGACCGGCCCGAGATGCTGACCAACGACTTCTTCGTCAACCTGCTCGACATGGGCACCGAGTGGAGCGAGCCCGGTGCCGACGGCGTGTACGAGGGCCACGACCGCGAGACGGGGGACCTGCGGTGGACGGCGACGTCAGCCGACTTGGTGTTCGGCTATCACTCGGAGCTTCGGGCGCTCGCGGAGTTCTACGCGTGCGCTGACGCGGAGGAGACGTTCGTGCACGACTTCGCTGCCGCCTGGAGCAAGGTCATGAACCTGGACCGGTTCGACCTCGGCTGAGCGCTTTCGTGACACGCAGTCGTATCGCTGCTCTTCGGCGTTCGCGCTGGCCGCCGATCCGTCTGGCGGATGCCGAGGCGGGCGCGAGGTGAAGGGCTTCTGCGGCCGCTATGCGATCCGTGAGCCCGCGCATGTGGCCGGGCCACGCGGTTTGTCGTAACGGCGCGCCCGACGCTCCTCGGCCGCGGCTTCTCGGAGTAGCCTCGCCGCTCAGGCCGCGACGGCCTTCGAGTAGCGCAGGATGTGCCCGCGTGCGTCGAGCGCGGCGACCCGGACGAGATGTGGACGGGAGCCGAGGCGGATCGCGGTTTCGAAGCCGGCCTTCCGCACCTCCGCGACGCTGGAGAGATGCTGCCGGTCGGGGCCGGCGAGGACGCGCCAGCGTTTGAGCTCGGTTGCGCCGTTCCAGCTCGCGTAGACGATCTCGCCGTCCCGGTCGCGGCGGACAGCCACCGCCGGCGCCGTGACAGGATGACCTGTCCACGGGAAACGGAAGGACCGGTACGAACGGGCCCCGAACGAGCCGATGCGCAAGTCGAGCAGCACCCGACCCTCCCGCGAGAACTCGGTGACGAACGGCATCGACCCCCATCCCACGAGGACGTGCCCATCAGGGAGGAGCTGGTCGCTTCCCTCGCTCGTCGACAGCGTGGGCCGCCGGCGCCGGTAGCTGTGCACGAGCGTCGCCCGGCGCCGCCTCTCGTCCAGGCGCAGCAGGAGCGCGCGGCTCGGGTGGCCCCGGTGCGCGTACTCCGAGGCGTTGTCGAAGACCGTCAGCATGTTGCCCGGGTGGAGGCGCACGTCGTGCTGCCACGCGAAACGCGCCCCAGGCCCGAATGAGAAATCGCTCCGCTTCCCGCCGAGCCGCCACAGCACCGCGCCGTCCGAGCGCCTGATGTCATAGGCCGCGTGCGTGTTCCGGCCGGAGACGAGCATGTGTCCGTTCGGCAGGAGGTCGACAGCATTGATGTGGAAGTAGTCGTAGGTCTTGGAGGGATCCTTCGGAAGCGTCTCGTACGACTCCCTGACCGCGACGTGGTCGATGCTGTCCCACTCGAAGCGCAGCCGGCCGGTCGCCACGTCGATTTCCTGGACGATCCCTTCCCAGACCGCTCCGTGGGCGGAGCCGCCGAGCGCCGAGAGGTCGTAGGGGATCTTCTTGTAAGCAGTGACGACTGCGGTCCCGCGCGGCGTGAGCAGGAACTCGTGCAGGTCCGCGGCGAGACCGTGAGCGGCCGTGAGGGTCGCGACGATCCGGTAGTGGTCGTCGGCGATGACGTAGACCCCGTTGTGACCGCTCCCCCTCTTCGCCTCGGCGCTCCACCACGTCAGCACGGGGCGTCCGCGGTAGCGCTGGACGCGGAAGCTCGTGACGCGGTGGGCGGAGACGGGATGGAACCAGACCACCTGCCCGTCGTCGTCGAGGATCAGCGGGCCGGCCTGGTCGACGCCTCGCTCCGGCGAGACGAAGACGTAGCCGGGAGCCGTGCCGTGCGCGCGCGTGAGCACGTCGATCGGAGGCGGACGAAGGTCGGGGCGCGACACGAAGTGCTGGGTCGCGAAGCTCTTCGCGACGCTCGACGCGCATCCGGAGCCGAGCATGCCGAGCGCCAGCGCAAGCGCCCCCAGGCCCACGGAAAGAGACACAGCCCTCACCGTCTAGAGGGTACGGACAGGCATCGGCCATCGTTACCCTGTCCCGGCTCATCCCAGTCGATACGGAGGGTCTCCACGTGAAGAAGTTCCTGATCGGGTTCGCGGCCTGCGCTGTGCTCGCGTTCGCCGCGACCGCCGGCGCCGTTGCTGAAAAGGTGTTCAAGGTGGGAGTCGGCGACGTCGTCTTCATCAAGGGCAGCAAGGTGTCGTGCAGCGTCGCCAACCCCTACAAGCAGATGGTCTGTTTCAAACACAACAAGGTCGGCCACGCCGTGCCAGGCACGTACGGCGCGACGGTCGCCAACGGCTTCGTCGGCCTCGTCAAGTTCGACGCCAAAGGCAAGCCCAAGGTCGTCCTCAAGAAGCTCAACAGGTAGGAGCCGAGGGGAGCGAAGGCTCCCCTCGAGACCTATCCTGCTTCGCGTGCGCGCGCTCCTTTTCGCACCTGTGCTCGCGACTACGCTCGTGGCCGCGTCACCCGGATGGAAGCGGGCGGCGCCCGTTCCGCTTCCGCGAACGGAGGTCGCCGCGGCGCGGCTCGGCGCAGGGGGGATCGTCGTCGTGGGCGGCTTCGTCCGGTCCGGCGAGAACGTGGGCCGCGCGGACGCATACTCGCCCGGCAAGAACCGCTGGCGACGGTTGCCGGACCTCCCGGTAACGGTCGACCACGCGGCGGCCGCGTCGTCCGGAGGGCGGCCCTACGTCCTCGGTGGATACGGAGCGAACCGCCGCCCGCTGGCGAGCGCCTTCGTGTTCCGTGGAAGCAGATGGCGGTCGCTGCCTTCGATGCCGGAGCCGCGCGCCGCGGCTGCGGCCGCCGTTGCGCGCGGGAATCTCTACGTGGTCGGCGGGATCGGCCCCGACGGCCTCGCGACGCGGGCGTTGAAGCTCGACCTGAGGGCCCTTCGCTGGTCGTTCGTGCCCGGGCCGGCGACGATGCGAGAGCACCTCGCGGCGACCGCAGTAGGGGGAAGGGTCTACGCGATCGCGGGGCGAACGGTCGCGACCGGCAATCTCGACGCGTTCGAGGTCTACACGCCGTCCAAGCGCAAGTGGACGGGCCTGCCACGCGTTCCCGAGACCCGAGGCGGCACCGGCGCAGCCGCGGTCGGCAACACGATCGTCTCCGTCGGAGGTGAGGCGCAGGAGACGATCGAGACCGTCTACGCCTACAACGTGAAGGCGCGTCGCTGGTCGCGCCTGCCCGACCTGCCCACACCCCGGCACGGGCTCGGCGTTGTCGCCTACCGCGGACGCGTCTACGCGCTCGCCGGGGGCCCACATCCCGGGCTCTTCGTCAGCTCGGCGAACGAGTACTTGCGGATCCGTTAGCTGCGGCCATGTCCAGGTCCCGTCACGTGGGCACAATTCGGAAACGCGGGCGTGGCGAAACTGGTATCCGCGCCAGGTTTAGGTCCTGGTGGGCGAAAGCCCGTGGGGGTTCGAGTCCCTCCGCCCGCACTCAAGCGCGACCTCGAAAGCAGGTTGCCTGGCTCGATTCGACTCCAGGTGCTGCAACCGAAGTCACGTGCCTGGAGCAACAGGGCGCCGCTCGCACGCCGCGGCTATACGGAGGAGGAGCGCTTCGGAGTCCGGCCGGCCGACGATCTGCATCCCGAAGGGCAGTCCCTCGTGCGACCCGATCGGCACGGAGACGACCGGGAAGCCAAGCTCGCTCGTGGGAACGGTGCACAGGAGCAGCGCCGCCCTCAGGGGAAGTGTTCGCCCGCGAATCCGGACCTCGGTTGCGTCTCTGGGTGGGGCCACGATCGGTGTGGAGGGGGCGAGCAGCGCGTCCACGTCGGTCATCGCGCGCTCGACCTCCTCGATCAAGAGCCTGCGGGCCTGCTGGGCCGAGAGGTAGGTCGACGCGGGGATTAGGCGGCCGGCCTCGAGGAGCAGCCGCACGGGCTCGGCATAGCGATCACGCTGCGTGTCGAACCACGGCGCGTGCACGCGTGCCGCCTCGGCCTGCTGCACGATGCGGTGCATCGCGTTCGCGTACCGGAGGAGGTCGAAGGTGAGCGGCACCACGTCTGCGCCGAGCGACTCGAGGTTGTCTCTCGCGCCGCTCACGCCCTCCGCGACATACGGGTCGGAGGCATCGACCAGCTCCTCGATGACGCCGAGCCTCAGCCCACGAACGTCCACTTCCGCGGGAGGCCGGATATCGGCATCCGGCTCGACGAGAGCTCCGAGCACGATCGCGGCGTCCTCCACCGACCGTGCGAGCACTCCGACGGTGTCGTACGACCAGGCCAGAGGGACGACGCCGGCGGTTGAGATGCGGCCAAGGGTCGGCCTGACGCCGACGAGGCCGCACAGCGAGGCCGGCACCCGGATCGACCCGCTCGTATCGGTGCCGAGTCCGGCGAGAGCCATTCCCGTTGCGGTCGAGACGGCAGGCCCGGAGCTCGATCCGCCGGAGATACGAGCGGGGTCGTATGGGTTGCGGCAGTCGCCCCAGTGCGGGTTCAGGCCGTCGATCCCATACGCGAACTCGTTGGTGTGGCCCTTCCCGAGGACGACCGCACCGGCCCGCCGTAACCGGGCCACGCCCGCAGCGTCGGCGCGCGGGTCGCGACGCCATCCGGCCGCGCCGGCGGTCGTCGGAAACCCCTGCGCGTCGATCACATCCTTGACGCAGATGGGGATCCCGTGCAGCGCGCGCCGGACGCTCACATCTTCAAGGGCGCTCGCCTGCTGGATCGCCCCGTCGGCGTCCAGATGGAGGTACGCGTTCAGCTCGGGATTCAGCGCATCCACCCGGGCGAGCACCGGCTCGGTGAGCTCGACCGCGGAGATGTTTCGCGCCCCGAGCTCTCGCTGAGCGGCCGCGATGGTCAGGACGGCGAGGTCCGGGCCGGTCACGCCTGCGCGGGCGGGCCGAGCACAGGCTCGACTCCCTCCAGCGGGAGTTCCACCAGGGTCTCGGCGAGCGCCAGGACCTCCTCGAGAGCCTCGGTTACGGCGGCGAGCCGCTCAGGAGGGAGTGCGAGTCCGGCCGCCTCGGCGAGGCAGGCAGTCACGTCGGGCGTTAGCTCGGCCATCGACGCACGACTGTACCGGGCAGCTTCGGCCACCCCTAACCCCTCTGCTTAGATAGGCCAGGTGCAGACAGTCGTCGAGGAGCTGCCCGAGAATCGCGTTCGCCTCGAGGTCGAGGTTCCCAGCGGCGACGTCCAGCACGCGATCGACCACGCGGCCTCCGATCTCGCCTCCAGCCTGAAGATCCCGGGCTTCCGCAAGGGCAAGGTGCCGATGAAGGTGCTGCTCGCGCGGGTCGGCAAGGAGCGCCTGTACACCGAGGCAGTGGACAGCCACATCGGCGGCTGGTTCCGCAACGCCGCCGTCAGCAACCACATCCGCCCGATCGCGCAGCCCGAGTACGACTACGAGCTGCCCGAGTCGGGCGACGAGACTTTTCGCTTCACGGCCACCGTCGACGTCCAGCCCAGGCCCGAGGTGGCCGACTGGACGACGCTGGAGGTGCCGCGCGCAGAGCCCGACGTCCCCGAGGCGATGGTCGATCAGGAGCTCGAGCTTCTGCGCGACACCGCCGCCACGCTCATCCCCGCCGAGGACCGGCCGGCGCGCGAAGGCGACACGGTCGTCGTCGATCTCGTGCACGACGGCGAGGGTGAGCGCGACTACGTGGTCGAGCTCGGCTCGCAGCGGCTGCTCCCCGAGATCGAAGCCGGTCTGCTCGGGATGTCGGCAGGCGAGACGAATGAGGTGTCATACGGCGACGGCCAGACGCTCGAGGCGACCCTCACGGAGCTGAAGGAGAAGGAGCTGCCCGAGCTGGACGACGAGCTCGCGCGCTCCGTCAGCGAGTTCGACAGCCTCGCGGAGCTGCGCGAGGACATCGAGCGACGGTTGCGCGAGCAGCTCGAAGAGGCGGTCGAGAGCGAGTACCGCTCCGCCGCACTCGCCGAGCTCGTGCGCGCCTCGAAGTTCGAGGTTTCGCCCGAGCTCGTCCGCCAGCGCGCGACCACGCTGCTGCGCGAGCTCCTCCAGTCGCTCGAGCGCCGCGGCATCAACCTCGAGACCTTCCTCGCTCTGACGAACCAGACCGCGGAGCAGGTCGAGGAGCGCATCATCGCGCAGGCGGCCGGCTCGATCGCCGGCGAGCTCGTGCTCGAGACGATCGCGGGCGACCTCGACCTTCAGGTCACCGACGAAGAGATTTCCGAGACGCTGCGCGAGCAGGGCGAGGAGGAGGAGACGATCGAAAGGGTCCTCGGCTCCGATTTCGCCGAGCAGCTGCGCCAGGACCTGCGGCTGCGCAAGGCGCTCGACCGTGTCGTGTCGGAGGTCAGCCCGATCTCGACCGAGCTCGCGCAAGCGCGTGAGAAGCTGTGGACGCCGGAGCAGGAGAAATCTCCCGGCGATACGAAGTTGTGGACCCCCTCGAGCAAGGAGCCTGCATGAGCCCACTGATTCCGATGGTGATCGAGCAGACGTCGCGCGGCGAGCGTTCGTTCGACATCTTCTCCAGGTTGCTGAACGAGCGGATCATCTTCCTCGGGACGCCCGTCGACGACCAGATCGCGAATCTGATCATCGCGCAGCTCCTCCATCTCGAGTCCGAGGACCCCGACAAGGACGTCTACATCTACGTCAATTCGCCGGGTGGCTCGGTCTATGCCGGACTCGCCATCTACGACACGATGCAGTACATCAAGCCCGACGTTCAGACCATCTGCGTCGGCATAGCGATGTCGATGGGCGCACTCCTTCTTGCAGGTGGGACGAAAGGAAAGCGGCTCGCGCTGCCGAACGCCAAGATCCTCATCCACCAGGTGTCGAGTGGCTTCCAAGGACAGGCGACCGACATCGAGATCCAGGCGCGTGAAACCATCAACATGAAGAGACGAATGGAAGAGATCCTCGCCCACCACTCCGAGCAGCCACTCGAGAAGGTCTCGAAGGACATGGAGCGCGATTACTTCATGACCGCGCAGGAGGCGAAGGATTACGGCATTATCGACACCGTCGTCACGCATCGCTGACGGGGAATCGGGGGATAGGCAGACATGGCGCGAGCATCGGACGGCAACGAGCAGCTTCTCTGCAGCTTCTGCGGTAAGAGCCAGCCCCAGGTCAAGAAGCTGATCGCCGGGCCCGGTGTCTACATCTGCGACGAGTGCATCGACCTCTGTAACGAGATCATCGACGAGGATCTCACCTCCCCGCCGCAGCTCGATCTCGAGAACCTCCCCCGGCCGCGCGACATCTACAGCGTCCTCAACGACTACGTCGTCTCCCAGGAGGAGGCGAAACGGACGCTCTCGGTCGCCGTCTACAACCACTACAAGCGCGTGCAGATGTCGCAGGCCGAAGACGGCGAGGTCGAGCTGCAGAAGTCGAACATCATGCTGCTCGGCCCGACGGGATGCGGGAAGACGTTGCTGGCGCAGACACTGGCGCGCATCCTCAACGTCCCGTTCGCGATCGCCGACGCGACCGCGCTCACCGAGGCCGGTTACGTGGGCGAGGACGTCGAGAACATCCTCCTGAAGCTCATCCAGGCCGCGGACTTCGACATCAAGAAGGCCGAGACGGGGATCATCTACATCGACGAGGTGGACAAGATCGCGCGCAAGGCCGACAACCCGTCGATCACGCGCGACGTCTCCGGCGAGGGTGTGCAGCAGGCGCTCTTGAAGATCCTCGAGGGGACGGTCGCCTCGGTGCCGCCGCAGGGCGGCCGCAAGCACCCGCACCAGGAGTTCCTTTCGATCGACACGACGAACATCCTGTTCATCTGCGGCGGCGCCTTCTCGGGGCTGGAGCGGATCATCAGCAAGCGGATCGGCAAGAACCAGGTCGGCTTCGGCGCGCAGGTGCGCTCCAGGCGCGCGCCGGAGAACGCGGAGCTCCTGTCGGACGTGATGCCGGAGGATCTCCTCTCGTACGGGCTCATCCCCGAGTTCATCGGCCGGCTCCCGGTCGTCTCCGCCGTCCACCAGCTGACGCGGGAGGATCTCGTGCAGATCCTGGTCGAGCCGAAGAACGCGCTCGTCAAGCAGTACCAGCGCTTCTTCAACTACGACACGATCGACCTCGTCTTCACCGAGGACGCGCTGTGGGAGATCTCCGACAAGGCCCTCGAGCGTGAGACCGGCGCGCGCGGCCTGCGCTCGATCATCGAGGAAGCGCTGTTGGATGTCATGTTCGAGCTGCCCTCGCGCAACGACGTCTCCAAGTGCGTCATCACCAAGGAGACGATCTCGAAGGGCCAGCGGCCGACGCTCGTGACGAGCGCGGGCGCCCCCGTCGAGGACGAGGACGAGCTCGTCGAAGAGTCCGCCTGAGCTTGTTGTAGTATTCAACTACATGCTCACCGTGCCTGAGGCAGCACGCCGGGCGGCGCGTGATCCGGAAACGATCCGCCGGTGGATCCGCTCCGGGAAGCTGCGTGCGCGCAAGATCGGAACGCAGCACGTGATCGAGGAGGAAGATCTCGCGCTCGTGCTCGACGACGATGCCGAAATGCTGCCCCTTCCCGTCGAATGGAAGTTGACCGCGGACGGCCGGCCCCAGCCGAACTGGGTCAGGATCATCCGGCAGTCGCGCGAGAGCCACTGAGTGCTCGTCGTGGATGCGAACGTGGTCGTCTCCGCGCTCGCGTCGGCGACCCACCTTCGGGGGTTACGTGACCCGGAACTCGTCGCGCCTCTGCTGATGTGGTCGGAGGCTCGCTCGGCACTCCACGAGGCGCGATGGCGCGGCGAGCTGGGCGAAGGAGCCGCGCGCGACGCTCAGCGTCTGCTCGAGAGCGCTCCGATCGAACGGAGCCGGCCGTCGAAACTGGGCGACGCGGCATGGCGGATCGCGGACACGTTCGGCTGGGCGAAGACCTACGACGCCGAGTATGTCGCGCTCGCGGAGCTTCTCGGCTGCAGGCTCGTCACGCTCGACGCGCGCCTCCGACGAGCCTGCGACCGGCTCGGCTTCGTCGTCGGGCCGACCGAGCTCGACTAGCGGCCGCTCCAGCGCGGCTCGCGCTTCTCGAGGAACCCGCCTTCGTCAGGTCGTACGCGCGTGACTTGCCAATTCCACCCCGTAGTGCTCATCCACGAGCACTGTGACGAAGTGTCACGAATTGCTCCCAAGACTCGAAAGGACACTTTCGGCGCTCGATGGCTGCCGGTAGAGGAGGGGACGTCACATATCCCTTCTCGAATTGGAGTCGCCAATGCGCCGAATCAGTCAGCTGTTCACGCTTGCACTCGCTGCCGCACTGCTCGTCGTCCCTGCAGCGCGTAGCGCCTCATCCGACATGGTCGTCAGCCAGGTTTTCGCTGGTGGCGGCAATACGAACGCGCCGTACACGAACGACTTCGTAGAGCTCTTCAACCGTGGTGCCACAACAGTCGACCTCAGCACGTGGTCGATCCAGTACGCCACGGGGTCGGGCACGACCTGGCAGGTGACGCCGCTGTCGGGATCTGTCCCGGCAGGCGGGCACTACCTGATCCAGCTTGCTTCGGCGGCGGCGATCGGCGCCTCATTGCCGACACCCGACGCCACTGGGACGAGCAACCTTGCGGTCTCGGGCGGCAAGGTCGCCCTGGTGCACTCCGCGACCGCGCTCACCTGCGGTGCGTCTGTGGGTAGCTGCTCCGCCGATGCGTCTGTCGTCGACCTCGTCGGCTACGGCTCGGCAACCGACTACGAGGGCGGCGCGGCCGCTCCGGCACTCAGCAACACGACCGCGGCCGCGCGCACGGACGGCGGCTGCACCGACGCCGACGCGAACGCGAGCGACTTCTCCGCGGCGGCGCCGACACCGCGAAACTCGTCCAGCGCCGCAGCGCCCTGCTCCGGCGGATCGCCTCCCGCGACCGCGTCGCAGAACGCCGGCGTCGACATCGACATCCAGGCGGTTCTCTCTATCGCCCTGGAGCGGCCCAGCATCAGCTTCGGGAATGCCGCATCGGGCGAGAGGCCGACGCCTGTCTCGGAGCGGGTGACCGTCGCGAGCAATCACACGGCCGGGTACGCGCTGACCGTGCACCGGTCGGCCTTCGTCCCGGCCGACCTGCCGCTTGGCCTCTCGGCAACTGCACCGAGCGGCGGCCAGCTCGGAAGCGGTTTGAGCGGCGGCGCGATGGCCGCGATACCGATCGGGGCGGCGCCCGACCTGCTCATCGGGTCGACATCCGCTCCGAGCGCGGCAGGAGGAGACGTCTGGGCGACCAACGTCGGGTTCGTCTCGCCGCTGCCGGTGGTGCCGCCCGGTCACTACACGGCCACCGTCACGTTCACGGCGATCGGCCGATGACCGGTTCCAGTTCGTTGGCCCTGGTAGTTCCTGTCGTCCTCGCGCTCGTGCCCGCATCCGCGGGCGCGAGCGCGGGGCCGCCGCCCGTCGCGCTGACTGCGACGCCCGCCCGTGTTGTGCTGTCAGGCAGCGCGCGTGCGACTGTACGCGTGAGGAACTCGGGCACGCAGCGTGTTGTCGTGGACGCTTCTCGTGCCGGTTTTGCGCTCGATCTGCGTGGACGACCCCGGATCGTTTGGAGCGGAGGCGCACGCTCTGCGGCAGGCTGGCTGACGTTGCGGCCCGCGCACTTCACGATCGGGCCCCATTCCAGCTCGTCTCTGGTCGTGGCGTCGAAGTTGCCGCACGGCGCGGAGCCGGGCGACCACGACGCGCTCGCGCTTCTGGCGACGCGACCCGTCGCGAGCGGGCGGGCGGTGGGTGTGCGCTTGCGGCTCGGTCTCGTGGTGGTCGTCCGTGCGCCGGGGCGGATCGTGCGACGCCTCGAGTTGCATGCGCTCCATGTCACACGTCGCGGGCACGCGACTGTGCTGGAATTGACCGTGGCTAATCTGGGAAACGTGACGGAGCCGTTGCGGGCGGTCCGGGCGGTTCTCTCGAAGGCGAAGAACGGTCGAATAGTCGCGGGCGTGTCAGCAGCAAATCGAGACCTGCGCCCGCGAACGCGCGGAATTGTCGCCTTTCGTTACCGCCGCACGCTGCACGGCTGGATGACCGCACGCGTCCTCATCCCGGCGGACGGGGGCCGGAGGCGTCTTGAGCGGACGTACCGGATCAGGCTATGAGAGCAACGCCCTAGCGCTACATCTTTGTGAGTCATGGATCGCGTCGGTGTCCGCGAGCTTCGGCAGAACCTCAGCGTCTATCTGAGAAGGGTGTCGTCCCGCTCCCGCTTAGGAGCCGCTCCAGCGCGGCTCGCGCTTCTCGAGGAAGGCGCCGATCCCCTCCTGTGCGTCCCCGGCGAGCGAGTTCGCCGACATAACCGTCTTGGTTAGCTCGTAAGCGCCCGATTCGTCCAGCTCGATCTGCTCATAGAAGGCTTCCTTGCCGATCCCGACGGTGAGGGGGCTCGAGCGCGCGATCGCGCCCACGAGCCGGTCTACCTCGGCGTCGAGCTCGTCCGCCGGGACGACGGCGTTGATCAGTCCCCAGTCTGCCGCAGTCGTCGCGTCGATCGGCTCGCCGGTGAACAGCAGCTCGAGCGCACGTTTGCGGCCGACCGCGCGCGAGACGGGAACCATCGGTGTCGAGCAGAAGAGCCCGATCTTCACGCCGGGGGTCGCGAACCGCGTTTCTTCGGCCGCGACCGCAAGGTCGCACGCGGCGACGAGCTGGCAGCCGGCCGCGTATGCGGCGCCGTGCACCTTCGCGATCACGGGCTGCGGCACCTTGTGGATCAGCTCCATCATCACCGTGCACGCGTCGAACAGCCGCTGGTAGAAGGCGAGATCGCGGCCGACCATCTCGCCGAGGTCGTGACCGGCGGAGAAGGCTGGACCAGCGCCGGCAATGACGATCGCGCGGACGTCCTTCTCGGCCGCCACGGTGCGCAGCGCCTCCGTCACCTCGCCCATCACCTCGAGGCTGAGCGCATTTCGCCTCTCCGGACGGTTCAGCGTGATGCGCGCAGCAGGCGGAGCGAGCTCGAGCAGAACGGATTGCTCGGCTGCAACTTCCACGGAGGAAGCGTAGCTAGGGCCGGCGCGACGTAATGTTTCGCGGCGCGGATGCAGCTTCGAGTCGCACGTCATACGGAACGCCTCGCCGAGGTCGTCGTGTTCTACCGCGACGCGCTCGGGCTCCCGGAGATCGGCTGCTTCGAGGATCACGACGGCTACGACGGCGTCTTCCTCGCCGTTCCAGGCGCGGAAGCGCATCTCGAGTTCACGAGCGGCGGGGATCAGCCGGCTCCAGTGCCGCACCCCGAGACGCTGCTCGTCCTTTACCTGGGAAGCGCGGGAGCGGTCGGCGAGGCACTCGAGCGTCTAGCCATCTCGCCGGTACGCCCGGCCAACCCGTACTGGGAGGAGAACGGGGTCACCGTGGAGGACCCCGACGGCTTTCGCGTAGTCCTCGTCACGTCGGCGTGGACGTGAAGGTGGTGCGCGCATGACCTTCACGACGAGACCAGAGCTGCGCGGCACGTTCGGGATGGTCGCCTCGACGCACTGGCTCGCGTCGGCGGCCGGAATGGCCGTGCTCGAACGCGGGGGCAACGCCTTCGACGCGGCCGTGGCCGCCGGTTTCACGCTGCAGGTCGTCGAGCCGCACCTGAACGGGCCGGGAGGCGACCTCCCCGCAGTCTTCTGGAGCGCCGAGCGCGGTGAGCCGCTGGTGCTGTGCGCGCAAGGGGTGTCGCCGGCCGCGGCGACGATCGAGCGTTTCCGCGAGCTCGGGCACGAGCTCGTGCCGGGGACCGGAGTGCTGGCTGCGTGTGTCCCCGGCGCATTCGGCGGCTGGCTACTGCTCCTCCGCGAGTTCGGCACCTGGCGGCTCAGTGACGTCCTCCAGTCTGCGATCGGCTACGCAGAGCACGGCTATCCGGTCGTCCCCGGCATCACCGCGACGATCGAGCGGGTCGAGCCGCTCCTGCGCGAGTGGCCCGCCTCGGCAGCGCTGTACCTACCCGCGCCAAGGCCCGGCGAGCTCTTCCGCAACGCGCAGCTCGCGGCGACCTACCGCGGCATCTGCGACGAGGCGCGAGGCGGCTCCCGCGAGGACGAAATCGAGCGCGCGCGGGAGCTCTTCTACAACGGCCTCGTGGCGGACGAGATCGATCGCTTCAGCACCGAGAACAGCGGCCTCCTCACGGGCGGCGACCTGGCTGGGTGGCACGCGACGCTCGAGGAGCCCGTCACCTACGACTACGCCGGGCACACCGTGTGCAAGACGGCGCCGTGGGGGCAGGGCCCGGTCTTCCTGCAGCAGCTGGCGCTGCTCGAAGGTTTCGATCTGGAGGACATGAGCCCGGCCGAGCTCGTCCACACAGTCACCGAGTGCGCGAAGCTGGCGTTCGCGGACCGGGACGCGCTGTACGGCGACGCGGATGTCCCGCTCGCGCGCCTGCTGTCGCCCGAGTACAACGATGAGCGCCGGACGCTGGTCACCGGCGACGCGTCGTACGAGCTCCGGCCCGGCCTCGGCCGCATGCCGCGGCTCGTCGAGGCGGAGGCGTCGCTCGGCTCCGGTGAGCCTACGCTCAGGAGCGACACCGTCCACCTCGACGTGGCCGACCGCTTCGGCAACCTCGTCTCGGCGACGCCGAGCGGTGGCTGGCTCGACGGCTCGCCGACGATTCCCGGACTCGGCTGGCCGCTCGGCACGCGCGCGCAGATGTTCTGGCTGGAGGAGGGCCTGCCCTCCTCACTCGCTCCGCGCAAGCGTCCCCGGACGACGCTGAGCCCCGGCCTCGCACTCCGTGGCGGCGATCCCTACCTCGCCTTTGGCACGCCGGGCGGCGACCAGCAGGACCAGTGGGCGCTGCATGTGTTCCTCCGCCATGTCCACGGCCTGAACCTCCAGGCCGCCATCGACGCCCCGGAGTTCCACACCGACCACTTCCCGAGCTCGTTCTTCCCGCGCCGGGCGCAGCTCGGCTCGCTCGCCGTGGAGTCGAGGCTCGGCGACGACGCGATCGCCGAGCTCCGGGCCCGCGGCCACGACGTCACCTTGAGGGGGCCATGGTCGCTCGGCCGCGTCACGGCGGTCGCCCGCGATGATGAACAGCTGAAGGCCGCCGCGAACCCCCGCGGCATGCAGGGTTACGCGGCCGGTCGCTGATCCGTACTCGCCCGCGGCGCGCCGCTCGCCGCTCCTTAAGATCCTCTGCATGGAGTCGATGTACGACCAGAAGGCCGTCGAGGCCCGCTGGCAGGAGATCTGGGAGGACGAAGGCCTGTACGAGGCGGATCCCGACACGCCCGGCGAGACCTTCGTCGTCATGCACCCGCCGCCGAACATCTCGGGCTCCCTGACGATCGGCCACTGCCTCCAGCTTTCGCTCGAGGACGCGCTCGTCCGCTACCACCGGATGCGAGGCTTCAACACGCTCTTCCAGCCGGGCTACGACCATGGCGGGATCTCCACCTGGGCCGCGATCGGCCGCGAGCTCGCAAAAGCGGGAGAGACCCAGCGCGACCTCGGCCGCGAGGGGTTCGACGAATACGCGCAGCGCTGGCTCGAGCAGTACGGGGGCAAGATCATGAGCCAGTTCCGCCTGCTCGGCGCCTCGCTCGACTACCGCCGCGAGCGGTTCACCATGGATCCGGGCTACTACCGCGCGGTCCTGCGCTGGTTCGTGCACCTGTACGAGCGGGGCTGGATCTACCGGGACAACAGGATGGCGAACTGGTGCCCGCGCGACCGGACGGCGCTTTCCGACCTCGAGGTCGAGCACGAAGAGGTCGACGACACGCTCTCGTACATCCGCTACCCGCTCGCGGACGGCTCCGGTCACATCACGATCGCGACCGTGCGGCCCGCGACGATCCTCGCGGACGTCGCGGTCGCCGTCCATCCCGACGACGAGCGCTACCGCTCGCTCGTGGGGAAGGACGCGATCGTCCCCTTCGTCGAGCGGCACGTCCCGGTGATCGCGGACGCTGAGGTCGACCCCGAGTTCGGCACCGGCGCGCTGAAGGTCACGCCGGGACACGATCCGGTCGACTTCGAGATCGGCCGCCGACACGGCCTTCCGGAGTTGACCGTGATCGGCGAGGACGGGCGGATGAGCGCGGAGGCGGAGGAGCTGGCCGGCCTGACGCAGGACGAAGCGGGCGAGCGCGTGCTCGAGTGGGCACGAGAGCGTGATCTCCTCGAGCAGCAGGAGCCCTACTGCCACGCGGTCGGCCGCTGCTATCGCTGCAAGACGCGGGTCGAGCCCCTCGTGCTCCTCCAGTGGTGGGTGGAGATGGAGGAGCTCGTGCGGCCCGCGATCGCCGCCGTCCGCGAGGAGCGCGTCCGTTTCACGCCCGAGCGCTTCGCGCGTGTCTGCCTCGACTGGCTCGAGAAGATCCGCCCCTGGTGCATCTCGCGCCAGATCTGGTGGGGCCACCGGATCCCCGTCTGGTACTGCCCGGACGGCCATGTCACAGTGTCCGAGGAAGCCCCAGCCGCTTGCTCCGAGTGCGGCTCCACCGAGCTGCGCCAGGACGAGGACGTGCTCGACACGTGGTTCTCCTCGGCGCTCTATCCGTTTGCGACCCTCGGTTGGCCGGAGAAGACGCCGGAGCTCGAGCGCTACTACGCGGGCGACGTGCTCACCACCGCGCGGGACATCATCTTCCTCTGGGTCGCCCGCATGATCTTCGCCGGGGACGAGCTGCTCGGCGAGGACCCCTACCACGACGTGGTGATCCACTCGTACCTCGCCAACCCGGATGGCAGCCGCATGGGTCGGACGGCAGGGACGGCCGTCGAGCCCGAGGACGTCCTCGAGCCCTACGGCGCGGATGCGACGCGCTACGGGCTGCTCAAGGTGACGTCGAGTCAGGATCCTCGCTTCTCGTTCGGCTCGATCGAGGAGGGGCGCAAGCTCGCGATCAAGTTGTGGAACGTCTCGCGACTGATCCTGCAGAACGTCGGTGGCGCGCTGCCGGACGAGCGGCCGCGCGACGTCGAGGAGCGCTGGATCCTCGCGCGGCTCGACGCCGAACGCGCAGAGCTGGAGGACTGCCTGGCGCGCTTCGACTTCGCCGCTGCAGTCAAGCTGCTCTATCGGCTCACCTTCGACGATTTCTGCGACTGGTACGCGGAGGCAGTCAAGCCGCGCCTCTACGCCGAGGACGACGACGCGCGCGCGACCGCGCTCGCGGCGCTCGAACGGCTGTTGAAGCTGCTGCACCCGGTCATGCCGCACGTGACCGAGGAGATCTGGTCGCACCTGCCGGCACGTGAGACCCGGCTGATCGTCGCTCCGTGGCTCGAGCCACGGCCGGAGCACGTGGACGCGCGGGACGCCCTCGACGAGGTGCGGCTCGCGGCGAGCATCTACCGCCGCAGCGGCGTGCGAGTCGGCCTGGAGGGCGAGGCCGAGCGGATCTTCGAGGCCGTCGTCCGCCCGCGCGACAACGGCCAGGGCGACCTCGCGGGCGAGATCGAGCGGCTCCGCAAAGAGGTCGAGCGCGGCGAGCGGATGCTGGCCAACGAGCGCTTCGTCCAGAACGCGCCACCGGACGTCGTCGAGGCCGAGAAGGACAAGCTGGAGCAGTACCGGGCCGAGCTCGATGCGCTCGGCGGTTAGGGTGGCCGCATATGTCGAAGGACTGAGCCCCTGGCCGCAGGACGGGTTCGGGCTCGACCGAATCCGCACACTGCTGGACGAGCTCGGGAATCCTCAGCGCGCCTACCGGTCTATCCACATCGTCGGCACGAACGGGAAAGGCACGACGACGAGGACAATCGAGGAGACGCTCGCTCGCGAGGGGCTGCTCACGGGCGGTTACTACTCGCCGCACGTGACCGGTTGGGCCGAGCGGATCCGCGTAGGCGGCACGGAGGCCGACTTCGAGCGTGCGGTCGAGCGCGTCCGGCCGGCGGCCGAGCGGCTCGGCGCGACGCAGTTCGAAGTGCTGACCGCCGCGGCGCTGGCGGAGTTCGCGGAGACAGGCGTGGACGTCGCCGCCGTCGAGGCGGGGCTGGGCGGGCGCTTCGATGCGACGAACGTCCTGGATGCGCCAGTCGTGGTCCTGACCAACGTCGCGCTCGAGCACACTGACGTACTCGGCGACACGCGCGCGCAGATCGCGGCGGAGAAACTGGCGGTCGTCCGGCCCGGCGCGACCGTTGTGCTCGGCGAGCCGGAGTGGGAGGGGCTCGCCCGCGACAACGGTGCGGCGCACGTCATCCTCGAGACAGGCGGCAACACCGCGCTGGGCGCGGCCGCCTCGTCGGTCTTCCTCGGCCGGCGCATCGTGCCCGTGCACGTCCAGCTGCCCGGTCGGCTCGAATGGCGCGGGGACGAGCTCTGGGACGGCGCACACACGCCCGAGGCCGTCCGCTACATCGAGCCGCACCTTCCCGCGCTCGGCGCGATCGCCGCTTCGATCCTCTCGGACAAGGACGTCGATGGGATCCTGCGCCTGCTCTCCATGCACGCGCCGGCGTTCGTGGCCACCACGTCCAGCCATCCGCGCGCCCTGGCGGCCGAGGAGCTCGCACGGCGCGCCCAGCACTACTTCAGGCAGGTCGAGGCGGTCGCGGATTCCGTCCAGGCGGTGGCGCGGGCGCGCGAGCTGGGCACGCCGGTGCTCGTCACCGGCTCGCTCTATCTGCTCAACGACCTCGCTGTCCGACCTGCGCGCGTAGCATGAAGCTCAAGTTCCGTCAGCGGTTGGGCGTGTTCCTGTTCGCCGCGTTCGTGGTCTGTGCGGTGGTCGGGCTCTCGTTTCTGGTCGGCTACATCGTCGGAAAGATCTTCCTATGACAGCTCTCGGCGCCGACTTCTTCCACTCCGACACGTGGTACGTGCTGCGGAACCTGCTCATCTTCTTCGGCGTGATCTTCTGGCTCGCGATCGCGTACTGGGTGTACAAGGATGCGCGCCGACGGATCGAGGATCCGTGGCTGGTCGCGATGGCAACGCTCCTCGGTCTCGTCCCGCCGTTCTTCGGCGCGCTCGTCTACATGCTCTTCCGTCCGCCCGAGTACCTGGAGGACATCCGCGAGCGCGATCTCGAGATCCGTGAGTTGGAGGAGCGAATGTCCCGCTTCGAGCTGCGCTGTCCGGTTTGCCGCGCCGCGGTAGACCCGTCCTACCTCGTGTGTCCGGTCTGCACGACCAAGCTCAAGCAGGCGTGCGAGAACTGCAACGCGCCCCTCGAGCCGCTCTGGCAGGTCTGCCCATATTGCGAGAAGCCGATCGAGCTGACTCCGACGCTCGACCTCGGGCCGCCGGACGAACCGCGCCGGCGCCGGAGCCGGTCGCGCTCCACTCCGCAGCCCGACGAGTAACGTTCCGGCCCAAATGGCCGCCGAGCGAACACTTGTCTTGATCAAGCCCGACGCGGTCCAGCGCGCGCTCGCCGGCGAGATCCTCGGCCGCTTCGAGCGGCGCGGGCTGCAGATGCGGGCCGCCAAGCTCCTCACGGTCGACCGCGAGCTCGCCGAACGGCACTACGCAGAGCACAGGGAGAAGCCGTTCTTCGGCGAGCTGGTCGAGTTCATCACCTCGGCGCCGACGCTCGCGCTCGTGCTCGAGGGCGAAGGGGCGATCGCGTCTGTACGGACGACCATGGGTGCCACCAACCCCGCCGACTCGACGCCGGGCTCGATTCGCGGCGACCTCGCGCTTTCGATGCCGGACAACCTCGTGCACGGCTCCGACTCGCCCGAGTCGGCGGCGCGGGAGATCGGCCTCTGGTTTCCCGATGCCGCCCTCTGACCAGGCGCTCCGCAACCGCGAGCACTGGGACAACGAGGCGGACGGGTACCAGGCCGTCCACGGGCCGCAGCTCAACCTCGACGACCTGATCTGGGGCGCGTGGTCGATTCCCGAGTGCGAGGTCGGCGCCCTCGGCGAGGTCGCCGGCAAGGACATCCTCGAGCTCGGCTGCGGCGCAGCTCGCTGGTCGATCGAGCTCGCGAAGCGAGGTGCCCGGCCGGTCGGGCTCGACAACTCTTCGCGGCAGCTCGAGCACGCCCGCGGGCTCATGGCCGAGGCGGGTCTGGACTTCCCGCTCGTCCACGCGTCCGCTGAGGAGATCCCGCTGCCGGACGAGTCCTTCGACATCGTCTTCTCCGACCACGGCGCGCTCTCGTGGGCCGACCCAGATGTCGTCGTGCCCGAAGTGGCGCGCGTGTTACGGCCCCGGGGCATCCTCGCCTTCAACGTCTCGAGCCCGCTCCTCATCGTCTGCTGGAACTCGGAGACGGACGAGGTCGATCTGGAGCTCCACCACTCGTACTTCGACTTCCGGCGGGTTGTCGAGGACAACCGGGCGGCGACGTATCGCCTCGCCGACGGCGAGTGGATCCGGCTTCTGCGCGTGAACGGCTTCGAGATCGAAGCGCTGCTCGAGCTGCGTCCGCCCGAGGGCGCCACCACGACCTACGGTGACTACGTCCCTTACGACTGGGCCCGCAACTGGCCGGGCGAGCACGTTTGGAAGGCGCGCAGGCGATGAGCGAGCGCAACGTCGAAGCCTGGACGCGGGCGAATACGGATTACACCGACGCGCGCGCCGAGGAGGCATGGGCGAAGGACGAAATCGACTGGGGGATCTGGGCCGTGCCCGAGTCGGAAGTCCACGTCCTGCCGGACGTGTCGGGGAAAGACGTGGTGGAGCTCGGCTGCGGCACCGCCTACTTCGGCGCGTGGCTGAAGCGGCGTGGCGCGCGGCGCGTCGTCGCCGTCGATCCCACGCCCGCGCAGCTGGAGACGGCGCGGCGCTGTATGTCGAAGACCGGGATCGAGCTCGAGCTCGTCCAGGCATTCGGCGAGGACGTGCCGCTGCCGGACGCGTCGTTCGACGTCGCGGTGTCGGAGTACGGAGCGTCGATCTGGGCCGACCCGTACAAGTGGATCCCCGAGGCCAGGCGGTTGCTCCGTCCCGGTGGGGAGCTCGTGTTCCTGCGCAACTCGACGCTCCTCATCCTCTGCTCGCCGGACGACGGCAAGGCGGAGGAGCGACTACTCCGACCCCAGTTCGGCATGCACCGGTTCGAGTGGTCGGCGGACGTGGACGAGGGGGTCGAGTACCACCTCTCGCACGGAGACTGGATCCGGCTGTTGCGCGAGAACGGGTTCGAGATCCTCGACCTGATCGAAATCCAGGCTCCGGAAGGAGCGGAGACGCACTCGCGCTACGACTTCGTCTCTGCCGAGTGGGCGAGGAAGTGGCCGTCGGAGGAGATCTGGCGAGCGCGGAAGAGCTCGTGAACGAGGGAGCGTCACCGAAGTCACACTTCCAGCACGCCCGCGTTTCACACCCGTCACACATCTCGCACTACGCTCAAATTGGGGGTCGGGCGCGTTAGCGCCCCGGGGGAATGAAGGGGACATGACCTTCGCGTGCTGCTCGACCCCGCCGTGAGCGCCTCTCCAGCACCCCCGATCCTGCTCGCCTCGACCTCGCCGCGCAGGCGCGAGATCCTCGAACAGTTGCGGATCCCGTTCGAGGTGCTCGCTCCCGTGTACGAGGAGACCCAGGAGGATCCCGTGGCACACGCGCTCGGCAAGGCCCGCTCGGCGCTGCCGTATGCCGATGGACGGCCGGTGCTCGGCTGCGACACGGAGGTCATCTGCGGCGGCCGCGTCTACGGCAAGGCCGAGACCGCGGAGGCGGCGGAGGAAATGCTCGAGAGCCTCGCCGGCAAGACCCACGAGGTGGTCTCGGGTCTGGCGCTCGTGACGCCGGCCTGGGAGGAAGTCCACAAGGAGGTGACGCGGGTGACCTTTCGATCGCTCGACGCGCGCGACCTCGCGCATTACGTCGCGAGCGTGGAGTGGAAGGGGCGGGCCGGCGCGTACGCGATCCAGGGGCTGGGCGCGTCGCTCGTCGAGCGGCTGGAAGGCGACTACCTCAACGTGGTCGGCCTTCCTGGAGCGCTTCTGGTCCGGCTCCTCGCGGAGCGCTTCCCGGGGATCTACGGGTTCGGCTAACGTGCGATCTTGACATATAACGATATATCGTGTACTATCGCGGCATGAGACATCATCATTTCCACCATCGTTCTGATTCACCCTTCGGGGGATGGCGCGGCCGCAGCCATTGGGGCGGCACGCGCATGCGCCGGGGAGACACCCGCGCGGCGATCCTCCTTCTGCTCGACGAGGAGCCGCGCAACGGCTACCAGATCATCAAGGAGCTCGAGGAGCGCAGCGGCGGATCATGGCGGCCCAGCCCGGGCTCGGTCTATCCGGCGCTGCAGCTGCTCACGGACGAGGGCCTCGTCCGCGGAGAGTCCCGCGACGGAAGCACCCTCTTCGAGCTCACGGACGAAGGCCGCAAGCATCTCGAGGAGAACCGCGAGCGGTTCGGCACTCCATGGCAGGAAGCAGCCGGCGGGATGCCGGACGACGTCCGCGACCTCATGCGCCTGGCCATGGACGTCGGAATCGCGACCCGACAGGTCGTCCAGGCCGGCGGTGAGTCGCAGCGCGGAGAAGCCCGCGAGCTGCTCGAATCGACCCGCAAGGGCCTGTACAAGATCCTGGCCGGCGACTAGGTCGTCCGGCAGACCAGCACGTCTTCGAAGAACTCGCCGGCGCGCCTCCCGGTGCGCCGGTTGACGTGCCGCGTGATCCGTTCCTCCAGCCGCAGGCCCGCCTGCCGCAGGATCTCCGGATACAGCTCCTGCGAGTCGTTGACGACGATGACGACAGGGCTGCCGTCCGGGAGTCCGCGCGACGCGTCGGAGAAGACCTCGCTCATGGCCGTGACGTAGCGTCCGAGCGCCGAGCGGCTCCGGCCCACAGCGGCCGCGCCGATCTCGAGCGTTCGCCGGTCGGGTAGGCCGAGCAGCTCGTACGCGTACCGGTGCTGTTCGTGGTAGTCGATGAGCCCCGGGTACGGCGGCGACGTGATGATTCCGGTCGCCTCGACGCCCGCCGTCCGCGCGTCGGCGTGCAGGACGCTCACGTCGCGCTCGCTCCGCACTGCCGCGAACTCGCGCAGGCGGCGGGCAGTATCGGTCGTATATCGGGCAAGGAACTTCCGCGCCGCGGTCACCGGCCGGCACTCGCGCTTGTGCTTGCGGCACTGGTACGGGTCCGTCACGGGCTCGCGCGGGAAGTCCAGGTCGAAGTGCGTCGTCAGACGGGCCGAGCGCGCGGCTCGGGAGAGGACAACCCGCGCGACGTCGTCGTAGGGCGGCTCCAAGCGCAGGGCGGCGCGCCGGTACGCGAGGAGCTCGCCCAGCGCCTCGGGCGCGTACCAGCGGCGGAGCCACGCGCTCGCGCCGCGCGTCGAGCGGTCCGAGCGGCGGGCCTCTTCGAGCGCTCCGCGCAGCCCGAGCTCCAGCTCACCCAGCGAGTAGCGCCTCGTCTTCACCTCTGCCAGCAGGCAGTTGAAGGCGGAGATGTCGCAGCCGACCGTGTCCGCTCCGAATGCGTTCGCCTCGACCAGCGTCGTCCCGCTGCCTGCAAAAGGGTCGTACACGCGGTCGCCGGGACGGAAGGTGCGCTGGAGGAAGACCTCGACCAGCTGGGGCACGAACTTTCCGAGGTAGGGGTGCAGTCCGTGGACATGCTTGGTCCGGAGTGTCTGCGGGAGCTGCTCCTCGGACCACGAGAGCTCGAGGTCGATCGAGGCGTACAGCGCTTCCTGGCTCGCACCGGCCATCCCCACTAGTTCGGACCGCCGGGCCCCCCTCCTCCGGATGGCCGCGATATCCAGGACTTTATTTTTGGGACGTGGGTACACTCGGATGCTCCCTATGGGGCTCATGAGCTACTTCAACAGCTTCGGCGGCCGGGACATGGCCGTCGATCTCGGCACGGCCAACACCCTCGTCTACGTCCGCGGACGCGGCATCGTCCTGTCCGAGCCGTCGGTCGTCGCGATCGACCAGCGGACCGGGGAGGTGCACGCCGTCGGCGTGGAGGCCAAGCGGATGCTCGGCCGGACTCCGGGGACGATCTCCGCCATCCGCCCGCTCAAGGACGGCGTCATCGCCGACTTCGAGGTGACCGAGCAGATGCTCCGGCACTTCATCCAGAAGGTGCACCAGCATCGCTTCGCGCACCCGCGCGTCGTGGTCTGCGTCCCCTCGGGAGTCACCGGCGTCGAGAAACGCGCGGTGGAGGAGGCGACACTCACCGCGGGCGCGCGCCAGGCCTACCTGATCGAGGAGCCGATGGCGGCGGCGATCGGCGCCGGGCTGCCCGTGGCCGAGCCGACCGGGAACATGATCGTGGACATCGGCGGCGGCACGAGCGAGGTCGCAGTCATCTCGCTGGGCGGCATCGTCGTCTCGCAGAGCCTCCGCGTAGGCGGCGACGAGATGGACGAGGCGATCGTCAACCACATCAAGCGCGAGTACAAGCTCCTGATCGGCCAGCAGACCGCCGAGGAGATCAAGCTCGAGATCGGCTCCGCCTACGACCTGAAGAACGAGGTGCAGGCTGAGGTGCGCGGACGCGACATGCTGACCGGGCTACCGAAGACGATCATCCTTTCGTCGGAGGAGGTGCGGCGCGCTCTCGAGGAGCCCGTCGCACAGATCATCGACGCCATCAAATCCACCCTCGACAAGACGCCGCCCGAGCTGGCGGCGGACATCATGGACCGTGGCATCGTCCTCGCCGGCGGCGGCGCCCTGCTGAGCGGGTTGGACGAGCGCCTCCGCCACGAGACCCAGATGCCAGTGCATCTCGCCGAGTCGCCGCTCACCTGCGTCGCGGTCGGCTCAGGACGCAGCCTCGAGGAGTTCGAGGCGATCCACCGCAGCGCCCGCTCGAGCGCCAAGAGGCGCAACGGGTATAGGCGCTAGGCGCGCCGCCCACTTCCCTAAACTAGGTCGCTCCCGTGCCTCGCAACCGATCTGCACGGCTGGCGGTGCTGGGGTCATCGCAGCGGTCGACGTCGTCCTCGTACCCGCCCCGCCTGAGCGGCCGCTTCAGCGGCCCGGTCAAGCGACGGATCGTCCTGGCGCTGCTGGTCGTCCTCTCGCTCGTGATGATCACGGTGTACTTCCGCGAGTCGGGCGGCGGCGCGATGCACTCCATCCAGAACGTGGGCTCGACCATCCTGCGCCCGTTCGAGGTCGCCGCCACGCGCGTCGCGCATCCCTTCCAGGATCTCTACAACTACATGCGTGGACTGATCGACGCGAAGTCGGATCGGGACAAGCTCCAAACCGAGCTGGACCGGGTCCGAAAGCGTCTGATCAAGCTCCAGTTCGCGGCGCGGGAGAACAAGCAGCTCGCGAGATCAGTTCATTACCTCTCCGGCCCGAAGATCAAGGACTACCGTCCCGTAACCACCGAGATCATCTCGAAGCTGCCGAGCGAGTTCGAGCAGCGCGTCGTCATCGCCGCCGGCAGTGGGAGCGGCATTCAGGACGACGACCCGGTCGTCGATCCGGACGGGAGACTCGTCGGGAAAGTCTCCAAGGTGGCCGGCGGCCAGGCGCAGGTCACGTTGCTCACGGATGAGGACACGGCCGTCTCGGCGATCGATATCGACACGGGCGCCGAGGGGATGGTGCGGCACGGTCACGGGCCGGGGACGACGCTCTTCCTCGACCAGGTGCAGAAGTCGGAGCACGTCGCGCTCAACAACCGGATCGTCACGGCCGGCTGGCACCAGGGGTCGCTCAGCTCGATCTATCCGAAGGGCATCCCGATCGGGATCGTCTCCAGCTCGAACTTCTTCAGCACCGACCTGTACGCGAGCATCCAGATCGCGCCGTACGTGGACTTCTCCTCGCTGAGCTCGGTCATCGTCCTGGTCAAGAAGCGGTGATCGTTCTCGACGGCGTCAAAGCCGGGGCGCTCCTGTTCGTCGCGGCGGTGATCCAGGTCTCGATCCTGAACTCGGTGACCGTGATCGGAGGGACGCCGAACCTGCTGCTCATCACGCTCTGCGCCGTCGCGCTCATGCGCGGCTCCATCTTCGGCGCGGTCGGCGGCTTCTTCGCGGGGATCGTCGTCGACACGGCGACGCTGGAGACGATGGGCGTGACGGCGCTGCTCCTCACCCTGGCGGGGTACTGGATCGGCCGCTACGGCGAGACGACCGGCCGCGGCAGGCACGCTCCGGTGCTGGCGGTCGGGGTCGTCACCATCCTGTACTCGCTCGCGTCGCTCCTCGTCCGTTTCATGCTGGGAGAGGGGGTGTCGCCGGAGGCCGTGCTCCTCGACGCGCTTCCGCCGAGCCTGCTCTTCAACCTGCTGCTCGCCTACCCCGTCTACCTGTTCTGCCGCTGGGTGCTGTCGCTCGGACGCGACACCCAGCCGGTGCGGGAGGTGCGCCTGATTGAGTAGCACGACCGGAGCCCGCCCGCCTCTCCGGCGCCTGCGCCGAGCGGAGTTCCTCCCGCCGGACGAGAGCGTCGAGATCCCGTATCGCTTCACCCCGAAGCTCGCCCTGCGGGTCGGCGTGCTCGGCCTGCTCGCACTCGCGGTCTTCGCGGTCCTGCTCTTCCGCCTGTGGGCCCTGCAGGTCCTGTCGGGGACGCACTACCTCACCGAGGCGCAGAACAACCAGGTCCGCACCGTCCGCATCGAGGCGCCGCGCGGGACGATCGTGGACGAAAAGGGCCGTCCCCTCGTGACGAACGCGCCAGGGACCATCGTCCGCATCTGGCCGCAGGACCTCCCGAAGACATGGTCGCGCCAGCTGGGAGAGCTTCGCCGGCTCGCGGCCGTCCTGAAGATGTCGCCGCGTACGGTCGTGGCCTTGCTCCGAGGGAAAGCCGGCGACCCGCTGACGCCGGTCACGATCAAGAGCGCAGTCCACCGCGCTCAGGCCGCGTACATCCTCGAGCACCTGGACCAGTTTCGTGGTGTCGACGTCCACTCGACCACACTCCGGCACTATCCGCACCAGGCGCTCGCCGCGCACATCCTCGGCCACGTGGGCGAGATCTCCGCCCCACAGCTGAAGGAACGCCAGTACCGGACGGGCGACTACCGGCCCGGCGACCGGATCGGCCAGGGCGGTGTGGAAGGCGTGTACGACAGGTACCTTCGCGGCAAGGCCGGCGTCGCACAGTTGCGTGTGGACGCGAGCGGGCGGCCGCGCGGCGTGTTCAAGCCGCGGATGTCGCCCCAGCCGGGCGACACCCTGCGGTTGACGATCGACCTCCAGCTTCAGCAGGCGGCCGAGCGCGCGATCAGGGACGGGATCAAGCTCGCGCACCAGGACGGCTGTTTCGGCTGCTGGGCGTCTCGCGGCGGCGCGATCGTGGCGCTCGACCCGAGGAACGGCGCGATTCGGGCGCTCGCCTCGTATCCGACGTACAAGCCGAGCGTGTACGTGGGCCGGGTCGACGCGAAGAAGCTCGTCAAGCAGGGCCTGACACCGCAGACGGCCGAGAAGGACAACTACCCGGCGGTCGACCGCGCGATCTCCGGCCTCTATCCCGCCGGCTCGACCTTCAAGGTCATCACCGCGCTCGCGGCGCTGCAGGAGCACATCATCTCGCCCTACGACACGCTTCAGTGCACGCCGGTCTACTACGTGCGGGACGCGCAGGGGAGACCGGTTCTCGGAGGGACGTTCAAGAACTGGGACCAGAACGTCAACCAGCCGATGGACCTGATGACGGCCATCGAGGCCTCCTGCGACACCTACTTCTACCAGCTCGGAAAGATGTTCTACGACCTGCCCCGGGACCGCGGCCACCCGCTCCAGGCCTGGGCCGCGCGGCTCGGGATCGGTAAGCGGACCGGCATCGACATCCCTGGAGAGGAGGCCGGTCTCCTGCCCACGCCCGAGTGGCGGAAGCGCACGTTCACGCGGAAGACCGACCCGCGCGGCTGGCAGGTCGACCGCCTGTGGAAGCCCGGTAACTCGATCCAGCTCGCCATCGGCCAGGGCGACCTGCAGCTGACTCCCCTGCAGCTCGCACGCGTCTACGCGTTGATCGCGAACGGCGGGAAGCTCGTCACGCCGCACGTCGCCGGCGACGTCGAGCAGACGACGAACGACAACCAGGCCGTGGTCAAGTGGCGCTTCCCCATTCGACATCCCCAGTCCGTCGGCCTCGACCCGACGGCGCTGTCCGCGGTTCGCGACGGGCTCTACCGCGCCACGCACGGAATCAACGGGACGTCGACCGCGGTCTTCGGCAGCTTCCCCTACAACATCGCCGGCAAGACGGGTACGGCGGAGAAGGTGGTCACGCTTCCGGGCTGGACGCGCCCGGACACGGTCAGCCAGTCCTGGTGGTGCGGGTATGGGCCGATCGAGGATCCCAGGCTCGTCGTGTGCGCGCTGATCGAGAACGGCGGTCACGGCGGCACGGCAGCGGCGCCCGCCGCAATGGAGGTCTTCCAGCAGTTCTTCCATGTCAACTCGCAGGTCGCCGTGGCGGCGCACTCGGACTAGAGTGGCCCGCCCGGCACCATCCTCCGGCTTCTGGCGGCTGCAAAGCGGCGCCAGGCGTCGTCCTCGATCGCATCCGTACCCTCCGGGTACGCACGCTCCCTGCGTCCTACCCTGGCTTGCTTTTCGCGCGCCAGAAGCTCGGCAATGGCACCGGGCGGGCCACTGATGGTCGAGTACGTCACCCGTATCGGCACGCGTGTGCGCGATGAGCGCGAGGGCCTCGCCTGGGGGCCGCGCGACCTCGACTGGCTGCTCGTGGGGGCGATCGCCGCCCTCGTGGGCGTCGGCCTCTGGGCGATCAACGGGATCACCTCCCATGACGTCACCGGCGACCCGAGCTACTACCTCGTGCGGCAAGGGATCTTCGCGCTGCTCGGGACGATCGCCTTCTTCGTCGCCCTCTTCGTCGATCCCAACATCTATCGCCGCCACAAGTGGTGGGTCTACGGGGTGATGACCGGCGCGATGGTGTTCGTCATCCTCGTCGGTGAGGCCGCGCGCGGCTCACGCCGCTGGATCGACCTGGGCTTTTTTCGCTTCCAGCCCTCGGAGTTCGGGAAGCTCCTCTTCATCCTCTTCCTGGCCGCGTTCCTCGCCGACAACGCGAAGCGGCTGGACGAGTGGAGGACTACAGGGGCGACGCTCGGGCTCGGGCTCGTCCCGATCCTGCTCGTCTTCCTGCAGCCGGACATCGGGACGGCGCTCGTCTACTCGGTCGCGATCCTGGGCGCGCTGTTCATCGCGGGAACGCGCTGGCTGCACCTGGCGGTGATCGGAACGGTCGCGGCGCTCTTCGTGACGGCCGTCTTGTGGTTCTTGCCCGCGGGCGGGATCCACGTCCTCAAGCCGTACCAGCAGGACCGCCTGACGGCCTTCCTGCACCCGAACAAGGATCCGAGCGGCTCGGGCTACAACATCATCCAGTCGAAGATCGGCGTCGGCGCCGGCGGATTGACCGGCCGGGGTATCAGCGGCTCGACGCAGACGAACTTGAACTACCTGCCCGAGCACGCGACGGACTTCGCGTTCTCGTCATACGCGGAGCAGCGCGGATTCGCCGGCGGCGCGCTTTTGCTCGGCCTCTACCTGCTCGTGGTGTGGAGGGGGCTCAGGATCGTGACGATCGCGCGTGACCGCTTCTCGGCCATCGCCGCGGGGACGATCGTCGTCGCCTTCCTCTTCCAGATCTTCGTCAACGTCGGGATGACGATCGGCCTCGCGCCGATCACGGGCATCCCGCTCCCGTTCGTGAGCGTGGGAGGCTCGGCCATGATCACGAACCTGGCCGCCATGGGCGTGCTGCTCGCGATCGGCGCGCGAGCGAAGGCCAGGCCACGGGCGGCGCGGCGTCGCTGAGATGAAGCCTGCGCTCGCGGCTCTCGCCACGATCGCCGTCGTGACCGCCGGGTGCGCGTCCTCCTCGTCGAGCCCGAGGCCGCCGCGCCGAGCGCTGGCCGCGGTACCGTTGGGAGAACCCTAAGCCGGCGGCGTTCGAACGCTCGCTCGAGCGGTTTTCGCAGACGTTACGGCTTTCCTCGGTCGAGCGGCTCGTTTGGCCGGTCGTGGGCGCGCAGCGACGCGGTCGCGCCGTTCGCGCACCTCTAGCTCAGGCGGCGGCCGGGCGGAGTCTCGCGCGGCGCGCACGCACGGCGCGGAGTCGTTGGCGCAGGCGGGCCCAGGCCCAGGGCTCGACCTCCTTGTACCTCGCCTCGCTCTGGCCGCGCGTCGCCTCGAGGTACTCGAACCAGGCGTCGGCTTCTTCGATGAGTAGTAGCTCGAACGCTTCCCGCTGCTCCTCAGGCACTGCCGGCACCTCCCCGTTCGTTGATGCGCGCATGGTAGGACCCGGTCCGGACGACAAAGGTCTCCGAACGGCTTGCTACGGTAGACCCAAGATGTTTTCCAACAACAAGACGCAGCGCGCGTTCCGCCTCCCGCCCGAGGTGACGCACGCGCGCGCGCACGAAAAGGAGATTTCGTTTGCCCTGGTTCCGACGGAGGAAGCAAAAGCTCGAGGCCCAGCAGGCCATGGAGGCCCCGGCCCCGATCGAAGAAGCACCTGAAGTAGAAGCACCCGAAGCGCCCGCCACGCCGGGCGAAGAGACACCAAAGACGACGACGACGAGGCGTAGGCGCGGCAGCCGCGGCGGCCGCAACCGCCGGAGGCCCGCGCAGACGGCGCAGGCCAAGGCCCAGGCCGAGACCGCCGAGAAGGCCGAGAAGTCCGAGAAGGCCGAGAAGCAGGAAACGCCGCAGCGGGCCAAGCCCGACCAGCCCGAGCGGAGGCCGGACCGCGGCGGCTCGCGCTCCGGCAGCCAGCGCCGGCGCGTGGCGACCAAGCGCGCCCCGCTTCCGCCCGCGAAGCGCGAGCTCGTCATCTCGGCCGACATAGGCGAGCAGCGGGTTGCAGTCCTCGAGGACGGCCAGGTCGCCGAGGTCTACCTCGAGCGTCCCGAGCGCCGCTCGATCGCCGGCAACATCTACAAGGGGAAGGTCGACAACGTCCTTCCCGGCATGGAGGCCGCCTTCGTCGACATCGGCCTCGACAAGAACGGGTTCCTGTTCGTCGACGAGATCGTCGGCCCCGAGCTCGAGGGCCGCGGCCAGCGCAAGATCCAGGACCTGATCGCGCGCGGACAGCAGATTCTCGTGCAGGCGGTGAAGGATCCGATGAAGTCGAAGGGCGCGCGCCTTACGACGGAGATCTCGCTCCCGGGCCGCTTCGTGGTCTTCGTCCCCAACGGCGAAGGCCTCGGCGTCTCGCGCCGGCTCGAGGACGACGAGCGCACGCGGCTGCGCGAGATCCTCAAGAAGCTCAAGCTGCCGCAGGGCGGCGTCATCGTCCGCACCGCGGCCGAGGGCGCGACCGCGGAGGACATCGAGCGCGACCTAGTCTTCCTGCAGCGCCTCTGGGACGAGATCCAGAGGCACGACAAGGAAGTGAGCGCGCCGACGCTCGTCTACCAGGAGTCCGAGCTGCCCCTGCGGGTCGTCCGCGACCTCTTCACGGACGACTTCGAGCGGGCGCTCATCGACGACGACGCGACGTACAAGCGCGTCACCGGCTACCTGAAGAAGACGTCGCCGCACATGGTCGAGCGGGTCGTTCGCGACCGGGAGAGGGAACCGCTGTTCGAGCGCTTCGGCGTCGACCGTGAGATCCGCTCCACGCTCTCGCGCCGCGTCGACCTCCCCTCCGGCGGCTACCTGATTCTCGACTACGCCGAGGCGTTCACGGTCATCGACGTCAACACCGGGCGGTTCACCGGCTCCCGGTCGAAGTCTTCCGGCGCGCGGCTCGAGGACACGATCACCAAGAACAACCTCGAAGCGGTCAAGGAGGTCGTCCGCCAGCTCCGCCTGCGCGACATCGGCGGGATCATCGTCATCGACTTCATCGACATGGCGAACCCGAAGAACCGGGCGCTGGTCGAGGACGCGCTCCGCACCGAGCTCGAGCGCGACCGGACGAAGACCTACGTCGTCGAGATTTCACCGCTCGGCCTCGTCGAGATGACGCGCCAGAACGTGACCGACGGGCCGCGCGAGATCCTGACCACGCGGTGCACGCTCTGTGACGGAGAAGGCGTGCTGATCTCCGAGGCAACGGCCGCGATCGAGATCGAGCGGCGCCTGCGCGGGCTGGCACGGCAATCCCGCAGCCAGGCGTTCCGCGTCGAGCTGAACGCTCGCGTCGCCGCCGTGGTCGTCGGCCCGGCCGCCGAGCGGCTACGGGCGATCGAGGAGCAGGTCAAGCGCCGCTTCTGGCTCGTCCCGCGCAAGGACGTCGACGTCGAGTACTTCAACGTTCTCTCCCAGGGTGCGCGTTCGAAGCTTGCGCCCAAGAACGGGATGGAGGAGGGCGCCGAAGTGCGCCTCGAGCTCGGCGAGGTCGGGCTCTACGACCCGGAGGCCGGTGTCGGCCGCACGAACGGCCACGCGGTGGTGGTCGGCGACGCGGCGAAGATGGTCGGCAAGAAGGTCAAGGTGCGGATCGAGCGCGTGCTCGACGGCGTCGCGTACGCATCCCTCCTCACGCCGCCCGGCAAGCGGGCCGCAGTCGTGTCTCCGGTGACGGCGGAGCTCGAGGCCGTCAAGCCGACCCGGCAGCCCAGGCGCAAGCCGGCCGCCGAGGCCAAGGTCGAGACCGGGACCAAGAAGAACGAGACCGAGACCGCGGTCGAGGCCGAGGCGGCCGAGCCGGACGAGGCGCCGAAGGAAGGCGCCGCGGACGACCCGGAGAAGCCGAAGCGGAGGACGAGGCGCGGGTCGCGGGGAGGACGGAGGCGGAACAAGCCGGCCACGTCGCCCGCCGCCGCGTCCGCGGAAACCGCTGCCGCGCCCGCGGAAACCGCTGCCGCGTCCGCGGAAACCGCTGCCGCGTCCGCGGAGAACGCTGCCGCGTCCGTGGAGACCGCCGCGGGGTCCGCTGACGGCGACGCCGGCGGCAACGGCCAGGTCGAGGCGCGGATCCACGTGCCCGAGCCCGAGCTCGGCCAGGCAGAGCCCGACGCCAAGGAGGAACCCAGCCAGAACGGTGCGGAGGCGGAGGAGCCGCCGGCCGACGGGGAGGCGCCGAGGCCTCGCCGGCGCACGCGCCGCGGCTCCCGCGGGGGTCGCAACCGGCGCAAGAAGGCGCCGGCAACCACGGAACAGGGTTCGGACAGCTAGAATTTCCGCGCCGCGGGCGTCCAGCCCGCGTTCTTACGTGACATGAGCTACGCAATCATCAAACTGGCGGGCAAGCAGTACCGCGTGCAGGAAGGCGACCGGATCCTCGTCGACCGGCTGGGTCAGGACGAGGGCAAGACCTTCCATCCCGACGTGCTGCTCTATGCCGACAACGGCAAGACGCAGTTCGCGCCCAAGGGCGTGCAGGTGACAGCCAAGATCGTGTCGCACACCCTGGGCGACAAGATCCGGGTCGGCAAGTACCGCCGCAGGACGGGTTACAGCAAGCACACCGGGCACCGCAGCCGGATGTCCGAGGTGGAGATCCAGAAGGTGGCAACGCGGGCCGCGACGACCAGGAAGCCGGCGCAGGCCGAAGAAAAGCCGGACGCGGTCGAGAAGAAGCCGGCGGCGACGAAACCGGCCGCGCGCAAGCCCGCAGCGGCCAAGAAGGAGACGGAGAGCAATGGCTCATAAGAAAGGACTCGGCTCGTCCCGGAACGGGCGCGACTCGAACCCGAAGATGCTGGGCGTCAAGATCTTCGACGGCCAGGAAGTGAAGGCCGGGATGATCATCGTGCGTCAGCGCGGGACGCGCTTTCGCCACGGCCCCGGCACCGGCCTCGGAAGAGACCACACGATCTTCGCCAAGCGCGACGGCAAGGTCGAGTTCCGCACGAGCGGCGAGCGCCGCTCGATCTCCGTCACGTAACCGTGGGGGAACCCATGGTTCCCCCACGAGCCCCCTCCTTCACTCCTCGCCGCAGTCGAGCGGGGAAGCGGGCTGCGCTCGGGCAGAGCCCGGCTCCGCCCGCCCGATACCTTCCTGCGATCGTGCCTCGGAATGTTTCACGATAGGGCGCGGATCTTCGTCGCGGCAGGGAGAGGTGGCGACGGCAGCATGTCGTTCCGCCGGGAATACCGCGTGCCCAAAGGCGGTCCCGACGGTGGTGACGGCGGCCCAGGCGGAGACGTCGTCCTGGTGGCGGATCCCGACCTGCGTGACCTGAGCTCGTTCCAGCGGGGTCGACGGTTCCGGGCCGGACGCGGCGAGCACGGACGCGGTGCGAACAAGACTGGCGCGGCCGGCGAAACGGTCGAATTGCGCGTCCCGGTGGGGACGCAGGTGTTCGACGAGGATGGGACGATCCTGGCCGACCTGACCGGTCCGCGCTCGCGTGCCGCCGTGGCCGAGGGCGGGGCCGGCGGTCGCGGAAACAAGCGCTTCGCCTCTCCGACGCGGCAGACGCCGCGCTTCGCCGAGACGGGCCTTCCCGGCGAGGAGCGTGCGCTCGAGCTCCGGCTCAAGCTGCTCGCCGACGCGGCCCTTTCCGGCCTGCCGAACGCAGGCAAGTCTTCGCTTCTGCGCCGGATCTCGAACGCTCAGCCGAAGGTCGCGGAGTACCCGTTCACGACGCTCGAGCCCGTGCTCGGAACGGTGGATGCGCCGGACGGCCGCCAGCTGACGGTGGCGGACGTGCCCGGGCTGATCGAAGGCGCGAGCGAGGGTGTCGGGCTCGGCCACGAGTTCCTCGCTCATCTGGAACGCGCGCGCATGCTCGTGCACGTGATCGATGCCGCGGCAGAAGATCCCGCCGAGCAGTTCCACGTCGTCGACCGCGAGCTCTCCGCCTACGGCGCCGGCCTGGGCGAGCTGCCGCAGATCGTCGTGCTGAACAAGATCGACCTCCTTCCGGATCCGCCGCAGCCCGAGTTCCACGATCCGCGCGTCGTCCGTGTCTTCGCCCTGTCGTGCGCGACCGGGGAGGGAGTTGAGGAGTTCCGCCGCGGGCTCTTCGAGCTCGTGCCGGCCGCGGAGCCGGCCGTGGAAGAGGAGGTCCCGGTCCCCGACTTCCTCGTGTATCGCCCCAAGCCGAAGGCGCGGCCGTACCGCATCTTCCGCACTGACCGCGGCTTCCGTATCACCGGAACGCCGCCCGAGGGCGAGGAGCTGGAGAAGGCGCTGAAGGCGGCCGGGGCGCGCAAGGGCGCCGAGGTCGAGATCGGAGACGAGGTCTTCGAGCTCGCGTGACCGGGCTCTACGGAGGTGCATTCGACCCGCCGCACAACGGCCACGTTGCGCTCGCGGACGCGGCTCGGCGTCGCTTCGCATTCGATCGCTTCGTTGTCCTCGTCGCGGAACGGCCGGGATACAAGCCGGTGCACGCACCGGCGGACGTCCGCCTACGGCTGGCCCGCGCGGCGTTTCCGGGAATGGAGATCGAGCTCGATCCGTATGCGTACACGGTCGACATGCTGCGCGCCCGCGAGTGGGACGATCCCGTCTTTCTCGTCGGCGCGGACCAGCTGGCCGCCTTCGCGTCGTGGAAGGAGCCCCAAGCTGTGCTCGAGCTGGCTCGGCTCGGCGTGGCGACTCGTCCCGGATACCTCGTTGCGCCGCGGAACCGAGTAGACGTCTTCGAGATCCCGCCGGTCGACGTGTCGTCCGGCGAAGTCCGTCGCCGCGTCGCCGAGGGAGAGGCCGTCGACGAGCTCGTTCCGCCGGCCGTCGCGGGTCTCATCGAGCGGCTCGGCGTCTATCGTCGGTGACCCGGGCTACACTGATCCTGCACTCGCAAGGGATCTGAAGAGCCTCTGAACTCACACGAACAAGCCCGCCGCATAGCCGGCCTTGCCCAGGAGAAGCTGGCGAAGGACGTCGTCATCCTCGACATGCGGCCCGTCTGCGCCTTCACCGACTATTTCGTCATCGTCAGCGGGATGAACCCGCGCCAGACGAAGGCGATCTGGGACGAGGTCTACATCAGGATGAAGCACGATGAAGGCTCGGTGCCGGTCGCGGTCGACGGTGACCGCGAGGCGAGCTGGATCGTTGCGGACTACCTCGACGTGGTCCTGCACGTGTTCACGCCGGACGCGCGGCAGTACTACCGGCTCGAGGATCTCTGGTCGGATGTGCCGTCCGAGACGGTCGAAGCCGTCTCGGTCTAAATCGGCGTTCCTCGAAGCTACACTTGGGCGTCCCGGGGCCGTAGCTCAGTTGGAAGAGCGTCTGGCTGGCAGCCAGAAGGTCAGGGGTTCGAATCCCCTCGGCTCCATAGCCGCCGAAAATCTCGCGCCGCTCCGCGGCGCTCCAATTTTCGGCGGGGGTGGTGTTTCTGAAGTAGCGGCGCAACTTGCGGAGCCGGGCAAAGCCCGCCTCCGCGCCGTCAGAGTCCACGTTCGTCCTTAAGGCTGCGGACGTCGAGGCGGGTACAACGACTCGTCCGTCCGTCTGCTCTTGAAGCACGGGTTGGTCCGGTGACCTTGTACGGGCTGCTCGCAGAACGAGATGCAGGGCCAGGAGGCGTTGACCCGAGGGCTCGCGCGGGCGGTCCACCGTCTGGCCGATCCAAACACGCTCGTGCTCCGGATCGGCGTCGATGAGTCGGGCGTGTTCGGGGCGGGCTTGGCACGCGACAGGGGAGGGTTCGATCTCGCCGAAGAGCTTTCTCGAGAGTCCGCCCCCGCGTTGTGGTCGTCCTGGTCGATCCTGTCGCTGAGCGACGCTGAAGCGAAGTCGTTGCAGCGCGAGCTGATCGTGTTGTGGAAGCGCTATCAGGGCGGCTCGGGCCCGACGCGCTACGCGCTTCCGCCTCGCGCTTGTCCCCGATCGCGAAAGCTGAGGCGGGGGTGACGCGGGCTCACGCGGCGCACGGGCTAGTCGGCGAGGGCTCAGCCAGGCGCCGTAGACGACGTGCCAGACGAGGTACGCCGCCAGTCGGAAGGTCAGGGTTGCGAGGAACCCGAAGGTCCAGAACAGATATCCCTGGAGCACGTTCGTGAGAAACAGCGGCCGGACGAGGAAGCCGAGGGCCCGCGCCTTGGCGAGACCGGGCGCCTCGCGTGCGACCGCGATCATGTACAGCGAGGGCTCGTAGAGCGCAGCGCTCACCGCCGCGACCCAGGACGCCGGCTCCCTGACACCGTCGCCGAACGCGATCACCGGCAGCCAGACGAGCACCGAGATCGCGAAGAGCCGCAGCATCACCTCGAGGAGGATCGCCCCGTACGCATAGAAGAGCGGGGAGAATGCCCCCTCGAGATGCACCGGAGCGGGTTGGTGCAAGTCGGTCACCACCATCCAGGCGCCGGAGGCCTTTGTCGAGGTGTCCTGCGGGAGGGACGGCGCACGAGGCGGGTTCAAGTCCGGCTAGTCCTGCTCTTTACCCCTGCATGCTTAGGATGCGCCGACCGATGAGGGCGTTCGCGACATGAGTGTCTGGGCCGCCTCGGCTGTGCTCGCGGCGGTGTTCCTGACCGCCGCGGCCTCGAAGCTGATCGATCGCGAACGCAGCCGCGCGTCGGTCGCTGCGTTTGGAGTCCCTGCGCGGGAAGCCGAACGGCCTATGGAGTGACCGCGACCTCGAGCGCGGTGCTGATCGAGCCCGCCGGGCAGACGGCATCCGCGCCGGCGCGGGGCCCCCAGGAGATCGTCGAGCTAGTGGACACGAGGTTCGCGCCCGACGACGAACAGCGGTACCCGCGGCGTGCGCTGATCGCCCGCGCGGCCGGTGGCGCCGCCACCCTCGGCGTGTTCCCGCTCGTAGCAGCCGCATGCGGGTCCAGCACGCCGTCGACGACAAGCTCCTCGACGACCACGACGTCGACGCCGACGAAGTCGCTCAAGGTCGGTGACGCGTACATCTGCCACCAGACGTACGCGCTCTGCACCAATGCGGCGTGCGTGCCGTCCGCGGACGACCCCAACGTCGTGGTCTGCGACTGCGTCGTCGAGCCCGGCTACTCGGTCGGGTTCAAGCCTTGCCCACAGCGAGCCCCCCACGGGACCGCGCTGTACTCGAACTTCTCGACGGCGCTGGCCACGAGCGGCGTCCGCGCGATGACTCGGGGACTGCAACACGGATACCTGCAAGACCACGGTCTGGTCGGGCGCGCACAACAATGTGGGCGGCGCACAGGTCGCCGCCGCGTTGAAGAAGCTCGGTCAGCCGCTGCGGTTCCCCAAGGCCTGCCCGAAGTCATAGACGATTCTTCGCCGCCCCTCTGATAGCGGTACGACAAGCGTGGCGCCTATGAATTTCGCGCACTAGCCGACCAACGGCGTTTCTGGCAGGTTTCGCCAGAGATTCCACGGTCTTTTTAGTCCATCTGCGCTCGCGCAAACCGTTCGATCTGCGCTTTTCGAACCGCCTACGGAGTTCGAGCGAAGATGACTCGAATGCCTGGCAGGATTCGCACTTATTCGACCAGAAAGTGAGGACTAGCACAGGGCATCTCGGGGTAGGGGCATTCGCACACATAACGGCGCAAAAACCCGAAGGAGGATTCTTGTGATCAAGCAATCGCTGCGCCGCTTGACAATCGTGGCAGTTGTGATCGTGGCAGTGAGCATGGTTCTCGCCGCATCGGGACAGACGGCCACCGCCGACAAGTTCATCCACGCCGGGAATGCGTATGGCGTGAAGGTACAGGTTGGAGGTCTCCTGCTCGTGACACCGCAGGTCTCCGCCGACATCGGCAGCTGCTTCGCGAATACGAACAACGGCGCCCGCAAGACCGCCGTCTCGCTCGACATCCCCGACATCCTCTCGAGCGACTCGGTCGACTCGCATGTGGAGACGGGTAAGTCGTCCGACGGCACCAGCACGTTCACGCGCTCGACGGAGACGATCGAGAACGTGAACCTGCTCGGGGGGTTGATCCACGCGACCGTCTTGAAGGCGCTCAGCGAGGTCCGCTACACGGACGGGTCGGGCTTCAGCTTCAGGAACGGTTCCACCGTGGTCGGTCTGACCATCAACGGCAACGCTGTCAACCTGCCGGCGCCGAACACGAAGATCGACCTGCCCGGAATCGGCTTCGTGCTCGTGAACGAGCAGAAGCAAAGCGTGAAGCCGGACTTCGCCTCGCAGGAGGTGAACCTGCTTCGCGTCCACGTGACGAACGCCGGCAATCCGTTCGGGCTCCAGCTAGGCACCGACATCACGGTCGCTCACGCATACGCAGCGCTCACGACGCCGCTCCCGATCGGAGGTCTGGTCAACGGCACTGCGTCCGGCATCCACTACCAGCTGGGGAACGTCGTCAAGATCGGACAGGACCCGCACGCGTCGATCCCCTGCCTCGGCGGAACGAGCACGGCGACCCTCGCGTCGGTCGGCGTGCCGAACATTCTCTCGGCTCAGACCCTCGCGACGACGGCTGTCGGAACGCTCGGCCCGACGAAGACCGTCGGCGAGACCACCGCGACGGTGCAGACCGCCAACCTCCTGAACGGGCTGGTCACGGCGACCGCGATCAAGGCGGTGGCCCACGGTGAGTTCGACGGTTCGAACTACACCTTCAACTCGAACGGGTCGGCGCTCGCCGTGAGCGTCGCCGGCGTTCCTGTCCTGAACATCCAACCCAACACGACGATCCAGATCCCGCACGTCGGAACGCTGCACTTGTACCACGTGATCAACGGGCCGAAGGCGATCACCGTGCGAATGATCGAGCTCGTGATCCAGACGAACAACAACGTGGGCCTCCCGGGAGGCACCGCGCTCCGCGTCGGAGACGCGAACGTCAGCTTCCCCTGATCCCCCCTCGCTCGGGATGCTCGGAGGGCCGGCAACGCCGGCCCTCCGCGTGTCTGACGGTAAGATTCCGGCCGCGCACGAGGGCGCATCCGGTCCGCGGGCAGGGCAGAGCCCACCTCATCGAACCGCCGCATCGCCAACCGATCTCTTCTCCGCCCGGGACGCGGACACGGGCTCTCTGGAGGGAGGTCGAGATGAACCTGGAGCAACTCCGCAAGCAGGCCAAGGAGCTCGTCCGCTCGGCGCGTGCCGGCGACACCGAGGCGGTCGAGCGGCTCGGAGGCCGCGAGCCGATCCTCGCCCGAGCGCAGCTCGTCGTTGCGCGGGAGCAGGGGTATCCCAGCTGGCCCGCGCTCGTGGCCGCAGCCGAGGCGAATGCCGAGGCGTTCGTGATCGCGGCGACCAGCAACCATCGCACGCAAGCCGAGCGCATGCTCGAGGCCCGGCCTGAGATCGAGCGCGACCAGTGGGTAGGCCTCGTCCTCGGCCGCGGCTGGGACGGCGATCCGAACGAGCCCGGCGGCCCGCGGAACTGGGCGCCGATCCTCTACGTCTGCCATTCGTGCTTCGCCTCGTCCGCGCTGGCCCGGGAGCTCCTCGCGCGAGGCGCCGATCCGAACGCGACCTTCGCCAATGAGTACGGCGAGATGTCGGCGCTGTACGGCGCAGCGGGCGTGGTGCACGACCCTGAGCTGACGAGGATTCTGCTCGAGGCCGGTGCGAACCCCGACGACGGGGAGTCGCTCTACCACTCCCTCGAGGACAGGAGTTCCGCTTGCCTGGAGCTCCTGCTCACGCACGGGGCGACCGTCAACGGAACGAACGCGCTGCCGCACGCGCTCGACTACGAGGAGATCGAGCACGTCCGGCTCCTACTCGACGCGGGTGGCGATCCCAACGAGGGCGGCTATATGGCCCACGCGGTTCGCCGCGGCCGCGACCCGGAGGTGCTCCGGCTCCTGGCCGAGCACGGCACGGACCTGAACGAGCCTGGCGGAGAGACGTGGCGCGGGAACGTGCCGCTGCGGACGCCCTACCAGCACGCGTTCATCCGCGGCCGCGCCGACCAGGTCGAAGCTCTCGCCGACCTCGGCGCGGACACGGCGGTCGCTGACGAGGATCTCGCTCTCGCCGCGCTCGCGCGTGGCGAGAGCACGACGGGGCCATTCCCGGACGACCCGGACGCTCAGGAGGTCATCGTCATGGCCGCGTTGCAGGGCCACCTCGACGCCGTGCTGCAGGCCGTCGGCCCGAACTACCTGGGAGTCGTCGGCGGATCGCCGAGGTTGCCGCTGCTCGGGCACGCGGCCTGGGTCGGGGACGACGACGTCGTTCGCCGGCTACTGGAAGCAGGCGCCGATCCGTGCCGACCCGGCGAGGCCGAGTTCGCCATGCCGCTCGCTGTGGCAGCGCTCGGATCGCAGAACTATCGCGCGCCCGGGCGGGACTACGTTGCGGTCGCGGAGCTCCTCGTCGCGGCGGGCAACGAGATCGAGCCCCGGTTTCTCGAGGTCGCCGACGGGCCGCTATACGACTGGCTGGAGGCTAGGAGCGTGGACGTCGAGTAGGCGCTGCCGCGACCTTCCGCTTCTCGCGTTCCTTCTTCTTGCGCTGGCGGTCGTGCTTCCAGCGCATTCTCGCGCGCGATCCCCGTCCCATGGCGCGACAGCCTACCCGGCGAGCTGCTCGATCCGCTCTGCGGCTCGCCGGAGGGACGGGTCGGCGAAGAGGTACGCCGTGGCATTGCGGATCTCGTGCATCGGCCCGTCCAGGTCGTCGGAGCCGCACGCGGCGTTGAGCGCGTAGCGGATCGGGATCTCGTGAGTCACGACAAGGGCGACCTCCGGCGTCTCGCGCTCGAGCAGCTTGCGAAAGGCGATTGCGTAGCGCCTCGCTGCCTCCACGAGGCTTTCGCCGCCGGGGAACTGGTCCGCCCGCGTGTGCTCCTTCTTCCATGCGCGGTAGTTCTCGATCGTCTCGCCTTCGAGGTCGCCGACGTAGATGTCGTCGAGGAGCGGCTCGACCTCGAAGGGGACGTCGCGGCCCTCGAGCGCGATCAGCGCCGTCTGGCGCGTGCGGTCGAAGCGCGTGTGGACGCAGAGGCCGATCGGGACGTTCGCGATCTGCTGCCCGAGACCTTGCGCGTCCTGGCGCCCATCCTCCGTCAGGTCGACGCGCACGGTCGGGTCGCCGTTGATGCGCTGCTCGACGTTGAGCGTGGACTGTCCGTGCCGCGCGATCAGGAAGAGACGCATCGGCGGGCAGCCTAGCGCCGGCGTCGGCGCACTTTCGGCACGAGGGCGTTTCACACGCGTTCGACCCGTTTACCTAAGTTGCCTCAGGAGAAAACAATCGAAGGAGGCAGCAATGAAACGGATCTGTGCGCTACCCGCCGTTGCGGTGGCGCTAATGCTGGCGCTGGTCGCGGCGGTGGCCGTGTCGCTATCGGCGGGCGTACCGAAGGCCTCGGCCTACGTGCTCGCAAACGGCTGCGACGAGTACAACCCAGTGAACGGCAAGACATATCGCTGCACGCCCGACCGATCGACCTTCTACACACCCGACGGGCTCAATCCAAACTGGGTGTGGCCGGGCACCGAGGGGAAGGCGTTCGGGGACGACCTCGGCCGTGGGGTCACCGTCAACGACAACATCGGGATCCCGCCACCGGCGGCGTACGTGCCGAGCCGCGACTACTGCAGCAAACCGGGTTGGTTGTACTCACCCTTTGCGGGTCGCTGGAACTACGCCTGCTACAACCACGATGTCTGTTACGGCTCCCAAAAGGGTCGTCTCTACTGCGACGTGGTGTTCTGGCGCGAGATGGTTTCGGCATGCACCTCGAGGTGGGCTCCGGACCCATTGCACGATGCATGCATGGCAGAGGCTGATCTCTGGTACACCGTGGTCAGGATCTCTGGACAATCTCACTACAAGCCGCGGCAGACGAGCTACGAGCCCAGAGGGAACTAGGATGCGTGTCCAGGTGCGAGCGCTCTCCACGTTGGCGGCCGTGTCCATGCTCACGGCAGTCCCAGTCGCGCAGACGATGCCACTTTCGAAGCATGAGGGCCTACAGCGCTACTTCGCTGCGACTACTGCTCAGATCATGTCGTACAAAGCGCTGGCCTCGCGCCTGGACAGCATTCTCAGCGAGCGACCAATGGTCAATGTGGACCCCAAGGTCGAGAGGTTGTACAAGATCGCCGGCGGCTTCGAGGATCTCGCCGCCCGATGGCACCGGATCGCGGCAACGAAAGGGCTCAGGACTCGACACAGCGGAATGGGACGTGTCTTCGAGATCGAAGCGAGTGGGTGGCGGATCTACGCTGCCGCGCTCTTCACGCGCCACTTGGATGAGCTCCGCGCAGCCACGACGCAACTTGGGTCGATGCTTCGCACCGCCGCCTACCTGCAGAGACGATGGGCGGCGGCGCTGCAGGGGGCACTCATCCGGGCCGATCTCTCTGTCCCGAGATGGCTGCGCAGGATGGCCACCTCGCCGCTGTGAGAAACGAGGTGTTGCCCCAGAGCTGAGGTGGTACCCTGCGATCGATGGTCTGGGAGTTCGTTTTTCTGATGCTCATCCTCAAGATCCCGGTCATCTACCTCTGCTTGGTCGTCTACTGGGCAATCAGGGGTGACCGCGGGCCCGCCGAGGCCGCCCGGCTCGGGGCCAGGCCTGACATCGAGCCCAGGCCGCCGTGGGCGCGCCGTCCCACCGGCCGCCGGACCGGGCCGCATGGCTCGCCCGGCCGCCGCTATGCCCGCGTTGCTAGACGAGCGCCCGCCGGCGCGTGAACGTCCAGCCCGTCGACCGACCGAGCACCGCCGACCTCGTGTCCGGCTTCCTGTCCGTGATCGCGATCTTTGCGGGGCTCTTCTCGCTGGCCTACCGGCCCGTCCGCGTGGACACGTTCGCGATCATCCTTGCGTTCGTCGCGGCCGGCCTGAGCGGACGGAACCAGCGCCTCGCCGGGATCGCGGTGGCGGTGACGGCGACGTGCTTCATTTTCGGGATGCTGTTCGCCATCCTGGCCGAGAAACCGCTCTTCTAGGCGGCTTGCTACAACAACATCAATGGCTTCACCAGAAGTCGACGGACTGAACTCGGGATACGCCCGGCTCCTGCTCGAGCAGTACCTCGAGAATCCGGAAGCGGTCCCCGAAGAATGGCGGGACGTCTTCGAGAGCGGCGACAGCGAGCTCGTCGCGACGCACCCGGGCCTCGCGCGGCTGCTCGAGCGCCTGCGTGTGGCCGAGAACGGCGACTCCGCGTCGGCCGAGGCCCGACCTGCACCCGCCCCGGCCGCTCCCGCTGTGGCGCCCGACGAGGACCTTCTCGCGGCCGTTGCCGCCGGCACCTCGCTCATCAAGGCCTTCCGGACCCACGGCCATCTGGCCGCCCACCTCGACCCGCTCGGCTCCGAGCCCGTCGGCGATCCCGCCCTCGAGCCCGAGAGCCTCGGCCTCACGCCGGAGCTGATGGAGCAGATCCCCGCGTCCATCCTGCGCGTGTACGTCCCCGGCGAAAACCTCGCCGAGGTCTTGCCGCACATGAAGGAGACCTACTGCGGGACGATGGCCTTCGAGACCGAGCACATCTCGAACCACGAAGAGCGTGTCTGGCTCCGTAAGGCGATCGAGTCCGGCCACTACCGCACGCCGCTCGCGCCCGAGGAGAAGAAGGAGCTCCTCGCGAGGCTCGTTCAGACGGAAGGTCTCGAGCAGTTCCTCCATCGCACGTTCCTCGGACAGAAGCAGTTCTCCATCGAGGGGCTCGACGTGCTCATCCCGATGCTCGACGAGGCGATCGACCTCGCCGCCGACGCGCGCGCGCACGAGGTCGTGATCGGCATGGCCCACCGCGGGCGGCTCAACGTCCTCGCGCACACGATCGGCGTCCCCTACGAGGAGATCCTGCGGGAGTTCGAGGGGGAGCGGACGACGGAGGCGGTCACCGCCGATCCGGAGCGGGGGAGTGGGGACGTCAAGTACCACCACGGGGCCGACGGAACGCGCGCGACCGAGGCGGGGGAGATCACGGTCACGCTGGCCGCCAACCCCAGCCATCTCGAGGCCGTCGACCCGATCGTCGAGGGCAGGACGCGTGCCGAGCAGACCGACCGCAGCTCCGGCCCCGGCATCCACGATCCGCATGTTGCGCTCCCAATCCTCATCCACGGCGACGCTTCCTTCCCGGGGCAGGGGGTCGTGGCCGAGACGCTGAATCTCGAGGACCTTGCCGGCTATACCACCGGCGGAACGCTGCACATCATCGCCAACAACCAGATCGGCTTCACCACGGATCCGCAGGAGGGGCGTTCGACACGCTATTCGAGCGACCTGGCGAAGGGCTTCGACATCCCGATCATCCACGTCAACGCCGATGACGCCGAGGCGGCCATCTCGGCAATCCGGCTCGCGCTCGCCTTCCGCAACCGCTTCGGCCAGGACGTCGTCGTCGACCTTGTCGGCTACCGGCGGCACGGCCACAACGAGCAGGACGAGTCCGCGTACACACAGCCTCTGATGGCTGAGCGGATCGCGAACCAGCCGACGGTGCTCGAGCGGTTTGCGCGCAGGCTCGTGGAGAAGGGCGTGGTGACCGAAGAGGAAGTGGATGGCGAGGAGAAGGCGCTTGTGGACGAGCTCAAGCGCGCACACCAGGCGCTCAAGGACAGCTTCGCCAAGGGGGAAGACGAAGAGCTTCCCGCACCTGCCGACGTCCCGGCCGAGATCGTCACCGCCGTCCCCGCGGAGCAGCTCCAGGAGCTCAACCGCGAGCTCATGCGCGTTCCGGACGACTTCACCGTCCATCCCAAGCTCGCGCGCCAGCTCGAGCGCCGCATCCCCGCGCTGGAGGACGGCGGCATCGACTGGGGACAGGCGGAGTCGCTGGCATTTGCGACGTTGCTGGTCGAAGGTATCCCCATCCGGCTGACCGGACAGGACACGGAGCGGGGGACGTTCTCGCACCGGCACCTCGTCCTGCACGACGCCGAGACGGGCGAACGCTACGCACCGATCCAGAACCTGGACGAGGCCGAAGCGTCGTTCGAGGTCTACAACTCGCCCCTGTCCGAGTACGGGGCGGTCGGCTTCGAGTACGGCTACTCCATCTCGGCTTCCGAGGCGCTCGTCCTGTGGGAGGCGCAGTTCGGCGACTTCGTAAACGGCGCGCAGATCGTCATCGACCAGTTCATCGTTTCCGGCCGGGCCAAGTGGGGACAAAACTCACGGCTGACGCTCCTCCTCCCGCACGGATACGAGGGGAACGGCCCGGAGCACTCGAGCGCGCGGCTCGAGCGCTTCCTGCAGCTCGCGGCCGAGGGGAACATCCGCGTCGCCAACCCGTCGAGCGCGGCGCAGTACTTCCACTTGATCCGCCGCCAGGCGCTCGACCCGAGCGCGCGGCCGCTCGTGGTGATGACTCCAAAAGGATTGCTTCGGCTGAAAGAAGCCGCCTCCTCGGTCGGCGAGCTGACCGACGGACGCTTCAGGCCGGTCATCGACGACCCGTCTGCCCAGCACGCCGAGGTGCGGCGCCTCGTGGTCGTCTCGGGGAAGCTCTACTACGACATCCTCGCCGGCGGCGAGCGCCCGCCGGAGGTGGCGGTCGCGCGGCTGGAGCAGCTCTACCCGTTCCCGGTCGAGGAGTTCGCCGAGCTCATCGCCGGCTATCCGTCGCTCGAGGACGTCGTGTGGGCCCAGGAGGAGCCGCAGAACATGGGCGCGTGGCGCGCGACGCGCCACCGTCTCGAGCAGGCCGGGCTCCCGCTTCGTTACATCGGCCGGCAGTGGCGCGCGAGCACGAGCGAGGGCTACCCGACGACGCATGCCCGGGAGCAGGAGCGGATCGTCCGCGAAGCCCTCGCCTACTGATATGGAGATTGCCCGGCGACCGCCCCGGCAGCCCGGGGACGGGTGGTCGCGGTGTTCTCAGTCAAGCGTCGCCGCCTCCCACATCAGCACGGCCGGATAGCAACCTCCATAGGGTCTAGGGTTTGGCGCGTTTTTGGTACTGGCGATAGCGCGTGGCCGCGAGAGCAGCGATGCGCGGGCCGTGCTTGGCAGCGACGGCCATGACCTGGCGGCGGTACTCGGGCGGCAGGCGGCGCCAGAGATCCCAGGTCGTGAGGGCGATTCCGACCGGCCCGAGCTTGCGTGTGAAGACGCGTCCAACCATGCAGGCCCATTGTGACAAGAGTGAGAGGGGTGCCGCCTTGTGCCGACTGCGACGAGACCGGGCGGAAGAAGTTCCTGCAATGTCGTTAGAATCGCCGGCTGAGCATCAGCATCCTCGACACCGACACAGGAGGGGAACATATGCCGGTGGAGACGCCGTCGTTCTTCGCGCAAGTCATCCAGGACCATCTCGAACTGAAAAGACGCAACGCCGAGCTCGAGCCGGCTATGCCGCTCAATCGCTACCGCGCCGACGATCCGTTCGACAACCATCCACTGTTCAAGACGGAAGAGCAGGCTCGCATCGAGGACACGATGGACGGGCAGGACGCCTCCCCGGTCGCGACCAAGACGCTGAAGTGGCCCGGCGAGGACCCGGACGAGCAGCTCCCGGAGATCGAGCAGAACCTCTGGAGCCAGTCCCGGGACTTCGACTGGGGCGACTGAGCTCTAGCTAGAGCTAGACAGCAGTTTCGCCGCCGCGCGCAGGTCATCGACGAGCGCCTGCAGTTCGGCTTCGCGTTCCGGCTCGTCGGCGCGTAGGATCGCCGACGGGTGAATCGTGGCCAGCGCGTGCGGCGCGAGCTCGCTTTCGACCGGCCGCCCGCGCTGTTTCGTGACCCGGAAGTTCTTGCCGAAGAGCGCCTGCGCCGCGGTCGCACCGAGCGCGACGAGCACCATTGGCCGCACGACCGAAAGCTCTGCGTCGAGCCACGGGCGGCAGGCGGCGATCTCGGTCCAGTTCGGCTTCGCGTGGATCCGGCGCTTGCCCTTGGCCGTCCACTTGAAGTGCTTGACGACGTTGGTGACGTATGCGGTCCGACGGTTGATCCCCGCCTCCTCGAGCGCGTCGTCGAGCAACCGCCCCGCAGGGCCTACGAATGGCTTTCCCTCGCGGTCCTCCTGGTCGCCCGGCTGCTCGCCGACCAGCATCAAGCGGGCGGTGCTCGTCCCCGCGCCGAAGACGGTCTGGGTTCCCGCGCGCCACAGGTCGCAGGCGGTGCATCCCGCGGCGGATTGGCGGAGCCTCGGGAGGCCCGCGCGGGGCGGGATCAGCTCGGCGGCATCAGGCAGGACTTCTCTCTCCGGCTACGTATGACCCCTGACAGCGCCGCGCCCGGCGCGCTGGCTTCCCAAGGAGAGGCTAAACCGCGTCGCGTCGGGCGAGGCCCCACGAATTCTATCACCAGCGCACGCGCGACAAGGCGCGATTTTTCGTCAGCCGCCGCGCTCGATCAGCTCGATCCGGTACTCGTCCGGATCGCGGACGAAGCACAACCTGGAGCCGCCCTCGCGGACCGTGTAGGGCGGCTGCTCGGGCTCGATTCCCTGCTCGGCGAGCCGCTCCAGCGTCGAGTCGAGATCGTTCACCGTCACGGCGATGTGCCCGTACCCCGTCCCGATCTCGTACGCGTCGACGCCGAAGTTGTAGGTGAGCTCGAGCCGGTCGGCGTCTCCGGGTAGTCCCATGAAGACGTTGATCGCCTCGTCCCTGATCGGAAGCCGGTGGCGTTCCTCGAAGCCGAGCGCCTCATAGAAGGCGACTGAGCTGTCGATGTCGGTGATCCGGTAACACGTGTGTATGAGCTCCATGTTGACCTGGATCCTGCCAGACTCCTGCCGGTGATCGTCTCACTTCATGTGGCGACCGGCGCCGCCGGTGGGGCGGCTGTTCGGTCCAGACCTGCCGCGATCGCGCTCGGCTTCCTGCTTCACCTGGTCGGCGACGTGATACCGCACGACGACATTCCCTCGCCGCGCTTCGAGCTCTGGAGCGGCGTGGCGGGGCTCACCTTGCTCGCGATCACGCGCGGGCCGCTCGACGCGGCCACCATCGGCGCGGCGGCCGCCTCGTCGCCCGATCTCGAGCACGTGATTCGCATGCCGCGCCCGGGCGGACGGAAGCTCTTCCCCAGCCATCGCATCTCCGCGCTCCACCAGGCCGGCGGCCTCCCGACCTGGCTGCAGCTGCTCACCGCGGGGGCGCTGCTCGCGGCGGTCGTCCGCCGCTAGCGCTTGTCCCGGTCACCCTTGGCGACCAGGTTCGAGATCCTCGATGATCGTGTTGACCCGCTGCGATCTTGAGGGGGCTCAAGCCTGCGGGGACTTCAGGTGTGGCGTGCCGCCGAGGAAGTCGCGTACGCGTGTCTTCCGCGCTCGCCGCTTGACGTCGCGAGCGACCGCCTTGGTCATCTTCCGCTCGTTGTCCGTGTAGCGCCAGTGCGCCCACGCCGAGCGCGGTCGCGCGAGGCGGACCGCCGCGACGTACGCGATCACCGGAATGAAGAGCCCGATGATTCCCATGTAGTACTTGCCCTTGAGGATCGAGACGAATGCGGCCACGACGGCCAGCGCGATCGAGACGGCCAGCACGTCCGCCCCGGCCGAGTCGTCGATCCCCACGGGAGTAATCCCGAGTGCGACCACGGTGCCGAGCATGAACGCGAGGATCACCGCGTCGATCGAGGCGCGGCCTTCCTCCATCCAGTACACGTCCTTGAGATGCAGCCACAGGGCGAACTCGTCCAGGGTCAGCGCGGCGCCGGCGCCGAAGAAGATCCCGAGGACGTACGTCCACGGCGTCCCCGGGTCGAGAGCAAGCGCGGCCCAGCCTGACACGAGGACGAAGACGATCCCGACCACCATGTGGTGCACGTGGACGCCGCCTGCGTGCCCGCTTCCCCAGTTACGTGTCCGCGCGAGACGCGTGTACACCCGCGTGCACACGAACGTGATCAGGAACGAAAGGACGATGAAGAGCGCGACTAAACGTTCTTCGCTCAGGTAAATGCGAATGCCCACGTGAGTCGATCCTAGTCCGGGAGTAGGATCGCTGCGTGCTCGCGTGGATTGTCGGGGAGCGGCCGAGGCTGCGCAAGTGCGCCTTCGACCATGGCCCGCAAGGGGCGCTCGTGCTCGAGACGGAAGCCGAAGGGGAACCGGAGCCCGCGCTTGCGCGACCTGTTTCTGCTTGACCCCGGCGTCGTCTACCTCAACCACGGATCGTTCGGAGCGTGCCCGCGTCCGGTTTTCGAGGAGTACCAGCGGCTCCAGCTCGAGCTCGAGCGGCAGCCGGTGGATTTCCTCTCGCGCTTTCGGCGCTACCCGGAGCTGATCGACGAGGCGAAGGCGGCGCTGGCCGCGTATCTCGGCGCGGATACGAGCAATCTCGTCTTCGCAACGAACGCCACCGAGGGCTTGAACGCGGTCGCGCGATCCCTGCGTCTGGAGCTGGACGATGAGGTGCTTGCACCGGTCGGCGAGTACGGCGCCGTGGACATGCTCTGGCGGCACGTGTGCGAACGGGCGGGCGCGCGGTACGTGACGGTGGCGATTCCGCCGGGGACGGGAGTGGGGGAGGCACTCGACCTGCTGTGGTCGGGAGTGACGCCCTCCACCCGGGCCGTCGTTTGCAGCCACGTCAGCTGCTTCACCGGCGTCGTGTTCCCCGTCGAGGAGTTGTGCCGCCGCGCGCGCGAACGCGCCGTTCTCACGATCCTCGACGGCGCGCACGCGCCGGGGCAGATCCCGCTCCGCCTGGAGAAGCTCGGTGCGGACTTCTACGCGGGCAACTGCCACAAGTGGATGTGCGCTCCCAAGGGATCCGGATTCCTGTGGGCGCGGCCCGAGCGGCAGGAGGAGCTCGAGCCGCTCGTCCTCAGCTGGGATTGGGAAGAGGGGACGACCTTCGACTCGCGCCGGCGCTGGCCCGGGACGCGCGATCCGTCCGCCTGGCTCGCGGTGCCGGCGGCCGTCCGGTTCATGGAGGAGCACGACTGGGATGTCGTGCGCTCCCGCTGCCACGAGCTCGGGCTGCGCGTGCGCGCGGAGCTGTCCGAGCTCTTCGGGCTCGAGCCGGTGACTCCGACCGAGGACTCGTTCGTGCAGCTGCTCGCGGCCGCGCTCCCGCCCTGCGACGTCTGGGAGGTTCAGTCGCGCCTGTTGGACGAATTCGCTATCGAGGCGCTTCTGATGGATCTGGCCGGCGTCCAGCTCGTCCGGGTGTCGCTGCAGGCCTACAACGACGCGTCCGACGTGGACGCTCTCGTCGCCGCGCTCGGCCGGATCTTCGGCTGACGCCCCGTTGCGGTTGCACGCCAAACCGCGGCCTGCCTAATCTCCGAGCCCGTGGGACCGACCGTGAGCAGCCTCCAGGGCAGCACCTTCGTCGTCAGCGACGGCAGCGGCGACGTCGACGCTTCCCCGAGCGACCCCCAGGGGCTCTTCTACCACGACACCCGCTTCCTCTCGCGCTGGCGGCTGACGATCGACGGTGAAGGCCTATCCGCGCTCTCGACCGACGACATCCACTACGCGTATGCGCAGTTCTTCCTCGTGCGCGGTACGGGGACGGTGTACACCGACTCGTCCATCTCGGTGCTGCGGCAGCGTTTCGTGGGGGACGGGTTCCACGAAGACCTGATGGTGATGAACCACGGCCGCGAGCCCATCGAGCTCGAGGTGCGCGTGGACGCCGGCGCCGACTTCGCGGACCTCTTCGAGGTCAAGGACGCGATGGACAAGAAGGGGACGAACACGCGGCACGTCGAAGGCGGTCGCATCGTCCTCCGCTATACCCGGGAGCGCTACCTGCGCGAGACGTGGATCAGCTCGAGCGCACGGGAGGCGGAACTCGACGAGGACGGCATCACCTTCCGTATCCGCATCGAGGCGCACGAGAGCTGGAGCACGTGTCTCGACGTCGTCCCGGCGCTCTCGGGCGATCCGGAGCCGCTCGAGCGTCCGCGGTACCGGCACGGGGAGTCGGAGGCGAAGCCGGAAGGCGCGGCAAGCCTGGAGGAATGGCTGGCCGGCGCGCCGGTGCTCGAGTCGGACTGGCGCCCGCTCGAGGAGGTCTACGCGCGCAGCCTCGTGGATCTCGCGGCGCTGCGCTTCTATCCGGCGGTGCTGCGGGAAGGCCAGGCCGTGCCGGCCGCGGGCCTGCCGTGGTTCATGGCGCTCTTCGGCCGGGACAGCCTCATCACGAGCTATCAAGCGTTGCCGTACGTCCCCGAGCTCGCGCAGGCGACGCTCACCTCGCTTGCCCTCCTCCAGTCCCCGGCGGACGACGCTTTCCGCGACGCCGAGCCGGGCAAGATCCTGCACGAGCTCCGCTTCGGCGAGCTCACCGCGTTCGAGGAGCGCCCGCATTCGCCTTACTACGGCTCGGTCGACTCGACGCCGCTCTTCCTGATCGTCCTCGACGAGTACGAGCGCTGGACGGGCGACGCGGACCTGGTGCAGCGGTTCGAGCCGGAGGCGCGCGCTGCCCTCGAGTGGATCGACAAGTACGGAGACCTCGACGGCGACGGCTATGTGGAGTACCAGCGGCGCAACACCAAGACCGGGCTCGACAACCAGTGCTGGAAGGATTCCCACACCTCGATCGTCGACCGGCACGGCGCGCTCGCGTCCGTTCCGCGCGCGGTCTGCGAGCTCCAGGGCTACGTGTACGACGCCAAGCTGCGCTGCGCGCGGCTCGCGCGCGAGCACTGGGGCGACCAGGCGTTGGCCGAGCGCCTCGAACAGGAGGCGGCGGAGCTGAAGGAGCGGTTCAACCGCGACTTCTGGGTCACGGGGCTCGATTGCTTCGCGCTCGCGCTGGACGGCGAGAAGCGGCAGATGGACGCGATCGCGTCCGACATCGGGCACCTGCTCTGGAGCGGCATCGTGGACGACGACAAGGCGCAGTCCGTCGTCCGGCACCTCCTCGGCCCCGGGCTGTACTCCGGATGGGGCGTGCGCACCATGTCCGCCGACGAGGTGACCTACAACCCGATCGGCTACCACCTCGGCACCGTCTGGCCGCATGACAACTCGCTCATCGTCGCCGGCCTGGCCCGCTACGGCTACCGGGACGAGGCGGCGCAGATCGCCGCAGCGCTGCTCGAGGCGGCGACCTACTTCGACGGCCGGCTCCCGGAAGCGTTCGCCGGCTACCCGCGCGAGAAGACCAGCTTCCCCGTGGAGTACCCGACCGCCTGCAGCCCACAGGCCTGGGCCTCCGGCACTCCGCTCCTGCTCGTCCGCACACTGCTCGGTCTCGAGCCGGACGGAGACGAGCTCCGGTCCGATCCGCACCTCCCCGCGATGATCGGAAAGCTCTCGCTCACGGGCATCCCAGGACGCTGGGGGCAGGCGGATGCGGGAGGGACGGGGGAGGCCGCCCCATCCCCGCCCGACGTGGCCGAGCTGAACGAGTACTTCGATTCGCTGCCCGCCCTCGTCGACCTCGAGCGTGCGAAGAACGTCAGCGGGACAGTCCGCTTCGAGGTGGACGGGCTCGAGCCCTGGCATGTGACCTTCGTGTCGGGACGCGTGACTGTCACGCGCAAGCGCGCGCGGGCGGACACGGTCGTCGAGGCCGCCGACCCGCACCTTCTCTTGCGGCTGTTACGCGGAGAGCAGAATCCGCGCACGGCGATGCTGCAGGGGCTGACGCGGATCGTCGGCGACCGGGCGTTGCCCTATGAGCTCATGCGGCTGTTGAAGCGGGACTGAACCTCTACTGCGGCTGGGGGACGATCCGGATGTACGGCTTCGGCTCCTCCCAGTCGCCGAAGATCTCCTTGGCCTCGTCGTTCGAGACCGAGCCGGCGATGATCACATCCTCGCCCTGCTGCCAGTTCACCGGCGTCGCGACGCGGTGGTTGGCGGTCAGCTGCAACGAGTCGATCACGCGCAGCACCTCGTCGAAGTTGCGCCCGGTGGTCATCGGGTAGACGAGGATCAGCTTGACCTTCTTGTCCGGGCCGACGACGAAGACGTTGCGGACGGTCTGGTTGTCCATCGGCGTGCGGCTCTTGGGGTCGCCCTCGACCTCGGCCGGGAGCATCCCGTACAGCTTCGAGACGTTGTAGTCGGCATCGCCGATGATGGGGTAGTTGGGCGCCTGGCCCTGCGTCTCCTCGATGTCCTTCGCCCAGCCTTCGTGGTCGCCGGTGGAGTCGACCGAGAGGCCGATCACCTTGACGTTTCGCTTTTCGAACTCGGGCTGGATCGAAGCCATGTAACCGAGTTCCGTCGTGCACACCGGCGTGAAGTCCTTCGGGTGCGAGAACAGGACAGCCCACGAGTCGCCGATCCAGTCATGGAAGTTGATCGGTCCCTCGGTGGTCTCGGCCTGGAAGTCGGGTGCGGTATCTCCGATAGTGAGTGCCATCTCTTCCTCCTGTGTTGTGGGCCGCCTTGGTGATTGTCTAACAGACAGGGACGCGACGTGTCTCTGCAGTGAGCAACGTGTTTCATGCGGTTTTGTTCCTGGCTACCGCTGTCGCGGGCTCATCGCTCAGATTGCGCCTTGCCTACGAACTACGAACGCCAATACACCGAGCGACCGGAGGTGCTCGCGGCCTGGGCGGAGCTGAACGGGGCCCGTGTCGAGCCGGGTCTCGCGCCTTGCTTTCATCGCTGCCGCCGCCGCGGCGCTGGTCTCGTGGCTTCGCCTCCGGCGGGGCGGGGCCGCGGCCGGCGCGCACGCGGAGCTCCCGCGAGTGTTCCTTGACACGCACTACGTCCCTCCCGCCGGAAAGGTCATCTGCGCCCGCGCGGGGTCGAGATCCTGCCGTGACTACCCTTTCAAGCCGCTGAGCTGGAAGGTCGGAGATCCGACCTACGCCGGTCGGTCAAGAATCTCTTCGAGCTCAAGAGCGCGCGACGCGTCGTGGTCGAGGGCAATGTCATGAGAACAATTGGGGTGACGCGGAGGGGCGCGGGCGAAGGCGGAACCGATGTCGGCGCCGACATCGACGCGCTCGCCGCGGCCATCGGCGGCTGACGCCGCCAGCGGACTCCGACCAAGCGTGCGATCAGGCTGTAACGCTCCGACCCGGACTTAGACTCATCAGCATGCGCAGAACCGGCAGCCGAGCCCGGCGCTTCTGCACGCTTCTCTCGGCCCTCTGTCTCTTCGTCGTCGGCTGAACCGTGGACCGCGCTCCCGTCGGGGGTGCTCGCACCGCGGAAGCCCGCCGAGCGGATCGGCGACTGCGACCCGAGTGAACCCTTTGGCGGAGCCAGCCGGCGCGGAGGCCAGCTTCGCTCGCGTCCGCTACCAGGTGTCGGATGCGGAGATGGAGCGTACCGGGATCGAACCGGTGACCTCCGGCTTGCAAACCGCAACCGTGTGTCTCCGGCTGTCGCCTCGTGCGCGGTTTGCCCGCCAAACTTGGGGGTTATGGATGATGGCTAGAGCCGGCGTTCGCGTGCTGTAGCCAGGTGTGGTTCCACGACGTTTCCACGGCTCACTCTGCGCTCGCGAGCGCTCTCGGTCACCACAGCCGGACGTCGGTAACTCTTGGGCCGCCAAACACCGGTTAGGTAATGGTGGGGCAGCCCGCGGGTTTCGCCGAGCGGCATCTCGACTCCGTTCGACCTGGCGTCTACGTTCGGCGGTCCGTGTTCAGCATGAACTCCGTGCCACCTGAGCCTAGCCCGGGCCGACCGCCACCCCCGAGGGGTTGGAGGCGCCGGTGATGAAGCTCTGGCTCGGGTTCTGCCCGTCCAGGTCGGCGCGGCCGATCGTGCCGGTGCCGTTGTTCGTCCAGTAGACGTGGCCACCGTCGACCGCCACCCCCGAGGGGTTGGAGGCGCCGGTGATGAAGCTCTGGCTCGGGTTCTGCCCGTCCAGGTCGGCGCGGCCGATCGTGCCGGTGCCGTTGTTCGTCCAGTAGACGTGGCCACCGTCGACCGCCACCCCCGAGGGGTTGGAGGCGCCGGTGATGAAGCTCTGGCTCGGGTTCTGCCCGTCCAGGTCGGCGCGGCCGATCGTGCCGGTGCCGTTGTTCGTCCAGTAGACGTGGCCACCGTCGACCGCCACCCCCGAGGGGTTGGAGGCGCCGGTGATGAAGCTCTGGCTCGGGTTCTGCCCGTCCAGGTCGGCGCGGCCGATCGTGCCGGTGCCGTTGTTCGTCCAGTAGACGTGGCCACCGTCGACCGCCACCCCCGAGGGGTTGGAGGCGCCGGTGATGAAGCTCTGGCTCGGGTTCTGCCCGTCCAGGTCGGCGCGGCCGATCGTGCCGGTGCCGTTGTTCGTCCAGTAGACGTGGCCACCGTCGACCGCCACCCCCGAGGGGTTGGAGGCGCCGGTGATGAAGCTCTGGCTCGGGTTCTGCCCATCCAGGTCGGCGCGGCCGATCGTCTCGGTCTCGGCATTCGTCCAGTAGAGGTAGAGGTGGGCAACGATGACCTGGGGCGAGGAAGCCAGCGAGATCAGCGGCCCGCTCGCGCTCGAGCGCTGCCTGGCCGGCCACGTCTGGGGCCCGGCAGTGTTCGGGGCGCTCGCGCCCGGTCCGCCAGCTGCCCGAGAGCCGTACGTGACGGTCACGCTCTCGCCGCCGTTCAGGGTCAGACCCGAGACGGTGATCTTGCGTCCTGCGACCGTTGCCGTGCCGGTCGAGGTGGTGACCGCGCCGGCGGCGGTCGAGATGGTCGAGGGAGCGGACCAGCCGGTCGGGACGTCGAGTGTGAGCAAGCCGTTCGCCATACCGCCGGTGGCGGCGGTATAGGTGAAGACGATCGTGTTGGGGCTGCTCCCCTGGTCGACGAAGGCACGGGAGGGCTCGATCGTCCCCGAGCCGTCGGAGGCAATGACGGCGACCTGCGGAGAGGATGCGAGCGGCTGCATGGTGCCGCCGGCCGCTCCCTTGCTCTTCGCCGTCCACGTGGCCGTGCCGGGCGTCGCCGGCGCGGTTGCGCCGGGCCCGCTGCTCTTGACGCCGTATTTGATCGTGAGGGCGTTGCCCGCGGCGCGATCGGCCACGTCGATGACGATCGTCCGGTCGTTGATGGACACGGTTCCTCCGCTCGCGGTGACGTAGCCGGCATCGGCTGCCGTCGTGGACGGATCCGGCCAGCCGGCCGGCACGTCGATCGAGAGGATGCCGTTCACGATCCCGCCGGGATCCGGCGTGTAGCTGAAGGTGAGCGTGTTGCCGGTCGAGCCGTTCCGGACGAACGTCGGCGAGACCGACATCGTCCCGGCGCCGTCGGCCTGGAGCACTCGGAACGCGTTCGACGTCTTGCTGACGGATCCGTCGGTGACCATGAGCGTGGAGCCGGTCCCGCCCTCGGTCAGCGTGATGGGAATCGTCAGCTCGCCGTTCACGAACGGGCTGCTCGTGAACGGGCCGCCCTGGATCGCGCGGTTCGAGGTGACCGAGACGGCGCCGTTGTAGTTCGTGACGGTGTTGTTGCTCGCGTCCTTGGCGGTGACGTGGAAGCTGAACTGAGAGCCGGCCTGCTGGGTCCCGATCGGGTCGATGTCGAAGTGGTCGAGCGGGGAACCGCCTCCGGTCACGGTCACGGTCGGCTGGACGGCGAGCGAGGCCGACGTGCCGGCGGAGTTCGAGCGCTGCTTCGTCGTCCACGTCTGCATCTGCGCGGTCGTGGGGGCGGTGGCACCAGGGCCGCCGCTTCCCTTGTCCCCGTACTTGATCGTCATCGTGCTGCCGCCGTCGAGCGTGATTCCGTTGACGTTGACCGTCGTCCCGGACACGTTGACCGTGCCGGTCGATGCGGTCGTGAAGCCGGCGGCCGTGCCGACCGTGGACGGCGTAGACCAGCCACTCGGCACCACGAGCGTGATCGTCCCGTTCTGCATCCCGCCCGGCGCGGCCGTGTACGTAAAGGTGATCGTGTTGCCCGTCGTACCCTTCACGACCTCGTCAGGCGAGGGACTGATCGTCCCCGAGCCGTCGGAGGCAATGACGGCGACCTGCGGAGAGGATGCGAGCGGCTGCATGGTGCCGCCGGCCGCTCCCTTGCTCTTCGCCGTCCACGTGGCCGTGCCGGGCGTCGCCGGCGCGGTTGCGCCGGGCCCGCTGCTCTTGACGCCGTATTTGATCGTGAGGGCGTTGCCCGCGGCGCGATCGGCCACGTCGATGACGATCGTCCGGTCGTTGATGGACACGGTTCCTCCGCTCGCGGTGACGTAGCCGGCATCGGCTGCCGTCGTGGACGGATCCGGCCAGCCGGCCGGCACGTCGATCGAGAGGATGCCGTTCACGATCCCGCCGGGATCCGGCGTGTAGCTGAAGGTGAGCGTGTTGCCGGTCGAGCCGTTCCGGACGAACGTCGGCGAGACCGACATCGTCCCGGCGCCGTCGGCCTGGAGCACTCGGAACGCGTTCGACGTCTTGCTGACGGATCCGTCGGTGACCATGAGCGTGGAGCCGGTCCCGCCCTCGGTCAGCGTGATGGGAATCGTCAGCTCGCCGTTCACGAACGGGCTGCTCGTGAACGGGCCGCCCTGGATCGCGCGGTTCGAGGTGACCGAGACGGCGCCGTTGTAGTTCGTGACGGTGTTGTTGCTCGCGTCCTTGGCGGTGACGTGGAAGCTGAACTGAGAGCCGGCCTGCTGGGTCCCGATCGGGTCGATGTCGAAGTGGTCGAGCGGGGAACCGCCTCCGGTCACGGTCACGGTCGGCTGGACGGCGAGCGAGGCCGACGTGCCGGCGGAGTTCGAGCGCTGCTTCGTCGTCCACGTCTGCATCTGCGCGGTCGTGGGGGCGGTGGCACCAGGGCCGCCGCTTCCCTTGTCCCCGTACTTGATCGTCATCGTGCTGCCGCCGTCGAGCGTGATTCCGTTGACGTTGACCGTCGTCCCGGACACGTTGACCGTGCCGGTCGATGCGGTCGTGAAGCCGGCGGCCGTGCCGACCGTGGACGGCGTAGACCAGCCACTCGGCACCACGAGCGTGATCGTCCCGTTCTGCATCCCGCCCGGCGCGGCCGTGTACGTAAAGGTGATCGTGTTGCCCGTCGTACCCTTCACGACCTCGTCAGGCGAGGGACTGATCGTCCCCGAGCCGTCCGGCGCCAGCACGTTGACCGAGGGGGAGGAGCCGACCTGCAGCGTACCGCCCGCAGCACCCTTGCTCTTCCCGATCCACGTCTCAGGCCCGGACGAGGACGGCGCCGTCGCGCCCGGCCCTCCGCTCGACTTCGCACCGTAGGTGACGGTCAGCGAGTTGTTCTCGGCTCGGCTCGAAATCGAGAGGGTGATCGTCCGTCCGTCGGGGGAGACCGAAAGGGTGCCTGCGCTCGCCTTCGTGAAGCCCGGGGCGGTGCCCACCGTCGAGGCCGGCGACCAGTCGGCCGGAACCTGGATCGAGATCTCCCCGTTGACGATTCCGCCGCCCACGGGCGTGTACGTGAAGGCGAGGGTGTTGCCGGTCGAGCCGTTCCGGACGAACGTCGGCGAGACCGACAGCGTCCCGGCACCGTCGGCCTGTACCACACGGAACGCATTCGACCCGCCCGCCTCACTCCCACTCGTGCGCATGACGGTGATCGACGCCGACATCGCGCCCGACGTGAGCGTGATCGGGATGGTCAGCTCGCCGTTCACGAAGTTGGAGCTCGTGAACGCGCCACCGCTGATCGGGAGGGTCGAGGCCACGTTGACAGTGCCAGTGAAGCCGGTGACAGTGTTGTCGGACATGTCCTGCGCGGTCACGTGGAAGGAAAACCCGACCGTCGCCTGCTGCGTAGCGACCGAGTCGATCTTGAAGTGGTGGAGCGACCCCGCCGTGATGGTGAAGGTGGTGGCGTCACCGGTGAGGCCGGTGGTGGCGGCGGTGATCGTGATCTCGCCGGCCTGTCCGCCGGTCACGGTCTTGGTCGCGACCCCGTCGACGGCGGTCGCGGTCCCCAACCCGGTGACCGTGCCCGCCCCGGAGTCCTTCGCGAACGTGACCACGGTCGAGTCGTCGTCGACCAGGTTGTCGGCCGCGTCGCGCACCTCCACGGTCAGGTCACGGGTGGCGCCCGCGGCCAGGCTGTCCTCGGAGCTGGTGAAGGTGAGATGGTCGGCCGCACCCGCCGTGATGGTGAACGTGTTCGAGGTGCCGTTCTGGGCGCCGCCGGAGCTGCGGGTGGCGGTGATGGTCGCGCCCGCGCCCGCCTCGGTGAGGGTGAGCGAGTGCGCGGCGAGGACGCCGTTGACGAAGCCGGCCGAGGTCGTGCACCCCGACGGGCAGCCGCGGTTGGAGCTGATGTCGACCGTGTCGGCGGCGCCGTCGAAGCCGGTGACGGTGTTGTTGTTCGCATCCTGCGCCGTCACCTTCACGTCGAACGGGCCCCCGGCCGTCTGCGTACCGATGTCGCCGCCGCCGGCGGCCTCGACCTTGAAATGGTCGAGCGCGGCCGCGGTGATGGTCAGGTCGGCGTCGTCGGAGTCGCCCAAGAAGGTGCCGGTGACGGTGTGCGCGCCGGACAAGTCCGAGCCGCAGTCGGCGCCGACGCAGCTGCCGTCGGGGGCGATCGTGAACGTGGTCGAGGCGGTGACGTCGCCGCGCGAGTTGTTGAACTGGTCGAACGCCTCGACGGTGTAACTCTGGGTGGCGCCCGCGGCGATGGTCGCGCTCGCCGGCGACACCGTGATGTGGTCGAGCGCGGCCGCGTCGACCGTGAACGTGTTCGAGGTGCCGTTCTGGGCGCCGCCGGAGCTGCGGGTGGCGGTGATGGTCGCGCCCGCGCCCGCCTCGGTGAGGGTGAGCGAGTGCGCGGCGAGGACGCCGTTGACGAAGCCGGCCGAGGTCGTGCACCCCGACGGGCAGCCGCGGTTGGAGCTGATGTCGACCGTGTCGGCGGCGCCGTCGAAGCCGGTGACGGTGTTGTTGTTCGCATCCTGCGCCGTCACCTTCACGTCGAACGGGCCCCCGGCCGTCTGCGTACCGATGTCGCCGCCGCCGGCGGCCTCGACCTTGAAATGGTCGAGCGCGGCCGCGGTGATGGTCAGGTCGGCGTCGTCGGAGTCGCCCAAGAAGGTGCCGGTGACGGTGTGCGCGCCGGACAAGTCCGAGCCGCAGTCGGCGCCGACGCAGCTGCCGTCGGGGGCGATCGTGAACGTGGTCGAGGCGGTGACGTCGCCGCGCGAGTTGTTGAACTGGTCGAACGCCTCGACGGTGTAACTCTGGGTGGCGCCCGCGGCGATGGTCGCGCTCGCCGGCGACACCGTGATGTGGTCGAGCGCGGCCGCGTCGACCGTGAACGTGTTCGAGGTGCCGTTCTGGGCGCCGCCGGAGCTGCGGGTGGCGGTGATGGTCGCGCCCGCGCCCGCCTCGGTGAGGGTGAGCGAGTGCGCGGCGAGGACGCCGTTGACGAAGCCGGCCGAGGTCGTGCACCCCGACGGGCAGCCGCGGTTGGAGCTGATGTCGACCGTGTCGGCGGCGCCGTCGAAGCCGGTGACGGTGTTGTTGTTCGCATCCTGCGCCGTCACCTTCACGTCGAACGGGCCCCCGGCCGTCTGCGTACCGATGTCGCCGCCGCCGGCGGCCTCGACCTTGAAATGGTCGAGCGCGGCCGCGGTGATGGTCAGGTCGGCGTCGTCGGAGTCGCCCAAGAAGGTGCCGGTGACGGTGTGCGCGCCGGACAAGTCCGAGCCGCAGTCGGCGCCGACGCAGCTGCCGTCGGGGGCGATCGTGAACGTGGTCGAGGCGGTGACGTCGCCGCGCGAGTTGTTGAACTGGTCGAACGCCTCGACGGTGTAACTCTGGGTGGCGCCCGCGGCGATGGTCGCGCTCGCCGGCGACACCGTGATGTGGTCGAGCGCGGCCGCGTCGACCGTGAACGTGTTCGAGGTGCCGTTCTGGGCGCCGCCGGAGCTGCGGGTGGCGGTGATGGTCGCGCCCGCGCCCGCCTCGGTGAGGGTGAGCGAGTGCGCGGCGAGGACGCCGTTGACGAAGCCGGCCGAGGTCGTGCACCCCGACGGGCAGCCGCGGTTGGAGCTGATGTCGACCGTGTCGGCGGCGCCGTCGAAGCCGGTGACGGTGTTGTTGTTCGCATCCTGCGCCGTCACCTTCACGTCGAACGGGCCCCCGGCCGTCTGCGTACCGATGTCGCCGCCGCCGGCGGCCTCGACCTTGAAATGGTCGAGCGCGGCCGCGGTGATGGTCAGGTCGGCGTCGTCGGAGTCGCCCAAGAAGGTGCCGGTGACGGTGTGCGCGCCGGACAAGTCCGAGCCGCAGTCGGCGCCGACGCAGCTGCCGTCGGGGGCGATCGTGAACGTGGTCGAGGCGGTGACGTCGCCGCGCGAGTTGTTGAACTGGTCGAACGCCTCGACGGTGTAACTCTGGGTGGCGCCCGCGGCGATGGTCGCGCTCGCCGGCGACACCGTGATGTGGTCGAGCGCGGCCGCGTCGACCGTGAACGTGTTCGAGGTGCCGCTCTGGGCGCCGCCGGAGCTGCGGGTGGCGGTGATGGTCGCGCCCGCGCCCGCCTCGGTGAGGGTGAGCGAGTGCGCGGCGAGGACGCCGTTGACGAAGCCGGCCGAGGTCGTGCACCCCGACGGGCAGCCGCGGTTGGAGCTGATGTCGACCGTGTCGGCGGCGCCGTCGAAGCCGGTGACGGTGTTGTTGTTCGCATCCTGCGCCGTCACCTTCACGTCGAACGGGCCCCCGGCCGTCTGCGTACCGATGTCGCCGCCGCCGGCGGCCTCGACCTTGAAATGGTCGAGCGCGGCCGCGGTGATGGTCAGGTCGGCGTCGTCGGAGTCGCCCAAGAAGGTGCCGGTGACGGTGTGCGCGCCGGACAAGTCCGAGCCGCAGTCGGCGCCGACGCAGCTGCCGTCGGGGGCGATCGTGAACGTGGTCGAGGCGGTGACGTCGCCGCGCGAGTTGTTGAACTGGTCGAACGCCTCGACGGTGTAACTCTGGGTGGCGCCCGCGGCGATGGTCGCGCTCGCCGGCGACACCGTGATGTGGTCGAGCGCGGCCGCGTCGACCGTGAACGTGTTCGAGGTGCCGCTCTGGGCGCCGCCGGAGCTGCGGGTGGCGGTGATGGTCGCGCCCGCGCCCGCCTCGGTGAGGGTGAGCGAGTGCGCGGCGAGGACGCCGTTGACGAAGCCGGCCGAGGTCGTGCACCCCGACGGGCAGCCGCGGTTGGAGCTGATGTCGACCGTGTCGGCGGCGCCGTCGAAGCCGGTGACGGTGTTGTTGTTCGCATCCTGCGCCGTCACCTTCACGTCGAACGGGCCCCCGGCCGTCTGCGTACCGATGTCGCCGCCGCCGGCGGCCTCGACCTTGAAATGGTCGAGCGCGGCCGCGGTGATGGTGAAAGTGGCGGTATCACCGGTCAGGCCGGTGGCGGCGGCGGTGATCGTGATCGGGCCGGCCTGGCCGCCGGTGACCGTCTTGGTGACGACCCCGTCACTGGCGGTGGCGTTTCCGAGCCCCGAGACGGTGCCCGCGCCCCCGTCCTTGGCGAACGTGACCACGGTGGAGTCGTCATCCACCAGGTTGCCGCCAGCATCACGCACCTCGACGGTCAGGTCGCGGTCAGCGCCCGAGGCCAGGTCATCGGCGGGGCTGGTGAAGGTGAGATGGTCGGCGGCGCCGGCCACGACGGGCACGTAACTGACCGTCACGTCGCGTACCGCCGGGGTCAACGAGGCGTCGCTCGACGTGAGGATCGCGCGGTACTGCAGGTAGCGCGCGTTGCCGCTTTGGATCTGGCCGCCCGAGAGCGCGCTCCAGTTCGACCAACTGGCGTCCTCAGGGTCGGCGCTCGCGCCTGAGCGGGTCTCGAAGCTGACCGCCGTCCCGGGCGGCAGATCGAGCGTCGTCGTCAGCTGCTGCCAATCGGCGTTGCTGCCACCGTCGAGCACGCGCGACATGAATGTCCCGCTGCCGGAGTAGGGGCCGAGCCGCACCCAGTCGACCGAAAGCGCGCCGCCGCCAGTGTTGTAGTCGCTCGCGATCGGTCGCAGGTTGGCGCCGATGGTGACGTCCGCTGTGTGGACCAGCGTGCCATCGACGAGAAACCGGATCTGGAAGGCATCCCACTCGATCCGGTAGCGATGCGGCGCGTTGAGATAGGTCGATCCAAGATCGAACTGGCTCGTAACTCCGGCGTTGTTGACCCGGACACGCAGGAGGTCGGCGGTGCCGTCCGTCCCGAACATCGCCCACGACTCGGAGCCCGAATCCAGCGTCTCTCCCAGCCCTGCGTTCTGGAACGAAGCACCACTGAAGGTGGCGACGAACTCGAGCGCCGGACCCGGCGCAAAGGTGGCGGTCGTTCGCGCCCAGCCGCCGTCGACCGTGACGCTGCCGCCGCCCACCAATGCCGTCCCCCCCGTCCACGAGCCGCTCTCCCAACCCACAGGCAGGCTCGAGCCGCTGAACTCGGCACCGACCGTGGGCGCGAGGATGACCTCGCCGTTCCCGGTCTCGGACACATACGTCGAACCACCCGTCGTACCGGCGCTGAAGTCGCCGACGGTCGTGTCCGTGGCCGTCTGATCTGCGGTCGTGAACGTCCAGCTAGCGTCGCTGCCGAGCTCGTTGCCGGCGGCGTCGGTGACGTTGCCGGAAACGGTGACCGTGTAGACGGTCGACCGCTGCAAGTCTGCATCCGGGTCGAGACTCGCGTTCGCGCCGCTGACGGTGATCGTCGCGGGGACGTCCGTCCCAGCGCCTTGCGCCCGGAGGCGGAAGTGCGCGGCCGTGAACGAGGCCGCTGCCATCGGCTCGTTGAAGCCGACCGAGACCGAGCTTGCCGGCGCGACGTCGGTCGCGTTCGGGGCGGGCGAGCGCTCGAGGATCACCGGCGCGGCCGTGTCGGCGCCCGTCGCGTACGTCACCGTGACGTCGCGCAGAGCCGGTGTTGCGGTGGGATCGCTCGTTGTCAGCTCAGCTCGGTATTGCACGTAGCGCGAGTTCCCGCCAATCGTCGCACCGGAGCTCGCGACGCTTTCGAATGCGCTCCAAGAGCCGTCCGGGGTCGGCGTCGAGCCGCGCCGCACCTTTAGCGCGAGGCTGGTTCCGCTCGGCAGATCGCCGTTCCAGCTGAGCGTGTTCCAGTTGACGGGCTCGCCCGCGTCGAATACCCGGGAGTCGAACGTGCCGCTCGCCGGATAGGGGCTGAGGCGCAGCCAGTCGACCGAGACGTCCGGGCCGCCGACCACGGCGTCGCTGACGATCGGCCGCATCGGCGCAGACACCGCACGTTGTGTGGCGACGAGCGCACCGTCGACGAAGAACTGGATGTTGCTCGGGTTCCAGTCGATACGGAAGCGGTGGGGCGTCCCGATCAGCGAGGACGAAAGTTGCTCCACATCCTGTCCAGCGCCGTCATGGGTGCGGGCGTAGAAGTTGCCGTCGTTCGTCAGACCGAAGTTCGCCCACGGCGGGTTGTCCAAGGTGTCGCCCAACCCGATCGTCCCGAACGCGCCGCCGCCGAAGGTGGCCACGAACTCGAGCGAGCGTCCTGGACCGAAGAACGTGGTCGTGTTCGCGCGCGCCCCGTTGACGGTCAGCGCGCCGCCGGAGACGCTCGCCGAGCCGCCGGAGCCCCAGGGCTGCTCCTCCCAGCCGCTCGGAAGCGCCGAGCCCGCGAACTCTGCCTGAACCGTCGGCTTCAAGATGACCTCACCGCCGCTCATGTCCGAGATCGAGGTGTCGCTGCCGGGAGTGCCCGCGCTGAAGTCGGCGACGGTCGTGTCGACGAAGCTGGGCGATGCGGTCGTGAAGCTCCAGCTGTCGTCTGCGCCCAGTTCGTTCCCCGAGGTGTCCGCGACCGTTCCCGAAACCGTGGCCTGGTAGGTCGTGCTCGGCGCGAGCGCCGCGTTCGGGTCGAGAGTTGCCGTCGCGCCCGCGTACGTGACCGTCGCCGGGACGTCGCCGCCCGGGCCCTGAAGCTTGAAGGTCGACGTCGTGACCGTCGCCGGATTCATCGGCTCGTCGAAGGTCGCGGTGACGTCCGTCCCGACGGCGACGTCGGTGGCACCCGGGGACGGCGTGCGCCCGCTGATACCGGGCGGGTCGGTGTCCGTCGTCGACGCGGTGAACGGGAGCATCACCGACGACAGGGTCGGGGTGACGTCGCCGGTCGACGACGTCGCATCGACGCGGTACTGGAGGTAGCGGCTCGAGCCGCCGATGACCTCGCCGTTCGCGATCGGAGAGAACGGGCCCCACGAGCCGTCGGGCGTCGGCGTATCTCCGTGGCGCACGCTGAGCGCGAGCGTCGTGCCGCTCGGTATGTCGGCGACGTATGACAGCGTTCCCCAGTCGGCTGGACTGCCGGCGTCGTGGATCCGCGACAGGAAGGTTCCAGGCGACGCATAGGGGGACATCCGCGTCCAGTCGACGGACAGGGTCGTGCCGGGATCCAGGTCGCTGCCGCCGATGTTCAAAGGCGTGCCAACGGCATACGCGAGGGTCGCGGACGGGGTGACCGCGCCGTCGACATAGAAGTCGAAGCCGGTCGCGGTCCACACGATCCGATATCGGTGTGGCGACCCCTGGAGGCCAGCTCCCAGCGACACACCGGTCTGGTTCGTGTCGGACCGGGCGTAGACGCCGTCGCCTGCCGTCCCGGTGCTCACGACGATCCACGGGGCGTTGAAATCAACCCCGTTGATAAGCCCGAAGTGCTGATGGCGCTGCCCGCCGAAGGTGGCGACGAACTCGAGCGTGCGCCCGGGCCCGAAGGTGGCGGTGGTTGCAGCGCTGCGGGCATCGAGCATCATCTGGCCGCCGGAGACCGTGACGGCGCCCCCGGGGCTCCACGGTGTCGGATTCTCGATCCAGCCGCCGGGCAAGGCCGTGCCGCTGAACTCGGCGCCGGAGGTCGGTGCGAGGACGACCTCGCCGCCATCCGTGTCGGAGACGTAGGTCGACGACCCGGGCGTGCCGGCCGCGAAGTCCGCCACGGTCGTGTCGGTGGCGACGTCGGTCGGTGTCGAGAAGGTGGCCGGCGCCGCCGGCGAGTCCGGCGAGGTTTTGGTGTTGGGCACCGCATCGGCGGAGGTCACCCGGAAGTAGTAGGTCGTGTCGGGCGCGAGCCCGGTCAAATCCACCGAGTGGGACGTCTTCAGCGTGTCGTCGCTGACCACCGAGGACAGGTCGTTGGCGTTCGTCCCGTAGTCGACGCGCGAGGTGGCGGGCTCGTCGGTCGTCCAGGTGATCGTGGTTTTGCCGCCGGTCCCGGGCACGGCCAGGACCGAGCTGATCGTCGGGGCCGTCGAATCGACGGCGAACGTCGCCGCATAGGAACCTGCTGCCGCGTCGAAGACCGCGTACTCGATGCCCTTGATCGTCTGGGTCGAGTAGGTGACGGAGTTACCGCCCCGGGTCAGAGACTGAAGCGAGCCGGTCGCGCCCTGCGTCGGGAGCATCGCCTGAAGGCCGTTGGAGCCGGCGGCGCGGGCGATCGAGAAGGTGAGCGTGCCGGCGTTCCAGGTCAGGTCCGCGAAGGACGAGCCGTTGCGGCCGTCGAGCCAGGTCAGCATCTGGCGCGCCGAGACAACGGGAACGTCCCTCGCCAGCGCGGCGTTGACGATCGTCTGCTGCCCCGGATGGTCGCCGTTGTCCGTGTGCATGTTGGCCGTGACGACGCCGTAGTAGCCAGGGGCGCCGAGTGCGTTGTCCAGCAGCGTGTTGATGTGCGTCGAGTAGGTGATGCCGCTCTCGTCCGTCATCTGCGTCGCCGCCTGGTAGACGTCGATCAACGATCCGTCGAGATCGGCGAAGCGCATGGGCATGCCGGAGCCGGTGAAGTAGCCGGGCCGGTCCGCGATCCAGGCTTCCGGCCAGTAGTAGTAGGTCGTGTCGAGACGGATGCCGTTGGCGCGCTCCACGTGCGGCTGGGTCGCCCAGTCGCTCCACGTGATGCAGTGGGTGCGGTTGGTAGACGGCGGGGGCACGCTGGGGAAGTTGGACGCGAAGCTGGCGAGCTGGCTCGTATAGAAGTCGGACAGGGTTGCCGGTGTCCAGTCCGCGCAGTCGGTGTTGATGTGGAGGCTCAACTCGAAGCCCTGGGCCTCATACGCGCCGGCGGCCGAGTCGCTGATGGGGGTGTTCGCGTACATGTACGTCGTGCCTCGTACGCACTCCCAGTCAGCGACGTTGCAGCCGGGCGGGCTGACCGAGTTGTCCCAGTCGAACTGGCCGACGGTGCCGCCGGTGGCGTGGTCGTCGCCGGTCATGACGACGACGGCCTTCGCGCCGCGGGGGAAGTACCAGAACCGCGGTAGCGGCATCTGGTCGCGGTCGACGTGCTCGATGAGGTTCGCCAGCAGGCGCTGCTGCTCGTCTGCCTGGGGGATCTGGATCTTGGAGAAGTCGATCCAGTTGGGGTAGAACATGTCGTCCGAGCGGATGATCGGAGGCTGCTCGCCGTCGCGCTCGGTGCCGGCCCAGGCCGGGTTCCCCTGGCGCGTGTAGACAACCGACTTCGCGAGGTCGTAGGTGAAGGCCGCTGCCTGGCCGCCGTTCGAGCCGACCGAACGCACGGTGACCGCGGGGTTGGCGGTGGCCGTCGACGCGTCCGAGTACAGCGTTGCCAGGGCGTCCGTCCCCGTGTTCGTGACATACCGATCGGCGGTCCCGTGGAACTGGATGGTCTGTCCGACGAGTCCCGCGCCCGGCTTGCCGCCACTCGTGTCGAACAGCAGGTAGGCATCCGAGAGGTCGGTTCCCGTGTCGGTCAGGCCCAGTAGGCCGGCCAGATCGGGATCGGGCCGCATCGCGATGAGGTTGCCGCCCGCGTTGACCCACGCCTCGAGCATCGCTGCCTGGGACGGGTCGATTGAGATCTCACCGAGGATGACCACGTCGTAGTCGGCCAGCATGGCGGCGTTCACGCTGGTGATGTCGACCGCGTTGAACTCGTTGAGGCCTTCGTTGCGGAGGATCTCGACGTAGTAGCGGCTGAACGGGTTTGCCGCCGAGGAGACGACGAGGACCGGGCCGCCCGGGCCCTCGTCGGGCGGTGGCGGAGGCGGCGCGGCAGTCGTGAACGACCAGGTGACGTCGGCCGCTAGCGGGTTGGGGGGATCGGCCGCATCTGTGACCCCGCCGGCACCGCCCTTGACAGTGGCCGTGTAGGTCGTGCTGTAGTCGAGCGGGGCGGCCGGATCGAGGATGGCCGTCCGCGTCGCGGCGCTGTAGGAGACGGTCGCGCTGACGAGGGAATTTGACGGGTCGCGTAGCTCGACCGTCGACGCCGAAATCGAAGCAGCCGCCATCGGCTCGCTGAACGTTGCCGTGACGTTGGAGCCCACGGCGACGGACGGGGCGCCCGGTGAAGGGGAACGAGCGACGATGGTTGGCGGCGTCGTGTCAGGCCCTACCTCGTTCACGAAGGTGACGTCGACGAGGTAGTTCGAGGACCCGAACGTTTGGGTCGGATAAACGCCGCCGCCGCCGTACTGGTAGACGCCGTTCGCTCCGTCGACGCCGTCCTGCAGCGCGCGGAGCGGCGCGTTGTCGACGCCGGCCGTGGCGAACGAGGTTCCGGTCGCATAGTTGCCGGACGTCGTGTGGTACGAAGCGACATAGGTCGTGTCGGCGTCGACCGCAATCGGTGCCGAGAACGTCGCCTCCTGCCAACCGGTGGCGGACTCACCCGCGAACGTCACGGTCCCGAGGTTGGTGCCTCCGGTGGTCCACAGTCGCCCGGTGTGCGTCCCCGCATTGCCCGCGGTCTTGTAGAAGCGGATCCCGGTGATGAAACCTGCGACGTCGGACCGGAACTTCACCCCCAGCTCGACGGCGGTGCTGTCGTCCTCCTGGACGCCTGTCGTGGACGGCGTGAAGATCGTGCAGGGGCACGTCTGGGCGGCGGCCGTGAAGCTCACACTGGTCGCGGTGCCGATGTTGGCCGCGTCGTCCACGGCACGTGCCTGCGCAGTCACCGGGCCGTTGGACGCGCTGAACGTGTAGGACCAGCTCGTCGTCCCGGTCGCGTGCCCCCACGTGAGGCCGCCGTCGGTCGAGACCTCGACCGCGGCGACGACGCCGCCGGAGTCGGCGGCAGTGCCGGAAATCGTGATGCTGCCGCCCGGCACGGTCGCGCCGTCCGCCGGATCGGTGATGGATGCGGTCGGCGCAGATGTGTCCAGCGGACCGCCCGCGGTCAGGCCCGACTGAAGCGTCTCGGGCTGGGCGCCCATGTCGGAGAGGATGTTGACCGTGGCCTGCTGCATCCGTGGGTCCGGGGTGGACGAGCCGCGGTCGTGGGTGCCGTCGAGGCCCCACGACCACTGGACCGTGCCGGTGCCGAAGACGAGCGCGCCACTCGGCGCGCGGTACAGGCTCATCCTGTGGTTCTTGCCGCCCGCGGTGGTGTCGGAGAGCGTGATCCGCCCGGGCGGGTACGAGCTTGCATACGCCGGCTGCTCCCAGTCGAACTCGTAGCCGAGTGTGTCCGCGGCCAGCGTGGTCGCGCCGCTCATCCCGGTATTCCGCCAGAAGCGCAAGCCGGTGTCGGAAGCGGGGACCTGGATGGCGGTCGTCGCGTCGCCCCAGCTGATCTGTCCGGACATGGCGTTCTCGGGACGCCCACCGTCGTGGCCCGTCTGGTTCTGTCTCCAGAGTCCCGTCCACGTGTCCGGATCGGGATCGCAGTCGAAGTTCCCGAGGCAGTCGTAGTGCTCGGAACCCTGGGCATCACCCTCCTTGTACGAGACGAGGGTGCGGTAGTCGGTGCTTCCACCGTCGGCGGTGCTCGGCTCCCAGCGGGTCTTCCAGTAGCTCTCGTTACCGCTGAAGAAGGCGAGGTTGACGCCGGCGTCGCGGGCGGCCTCCACGTTGGCGCGCTGCCCGGCCGACCAGTATTCGTCGTGGCCGTCCGAGAGGAAGGCCTTGTGCTCGAGGATCTCCGCGCCACGCCGATCGGAGTCGGCCTCGGCGAAGTAGCTGACGTCGAAGCCGTTGCGCTCGAGCCAGCGCACCATCGGGTACTCGGCATTGAAGAGCCAGTCCTCGGTCGGCGCGTCTCGCGTCGTGAACGGGCGGTTGTAGCTGACCTTGTGGGCATGCCCGGGACCGTCGTAGAGGCTGTAGCCCCCGTAGCGGTTGTACGCCTGCCACGTCGTGTCCGAGGTCTGGACGAGCAAATCGGAGTTACCGTCGTCGTCGCGCACGACGAAGGCGATATGGCTGGCGAGGTCGCCGCCGACGTCTTCGCGCGTCGGCCGGGCGATGTAGATCCCCGAGACAGCGTCAGATGGCACCTGCCAGGAAGCCGAGATGCCCCAGTTGCCGCAGTCCACGAGGTTGTCCGGCAGCGTGCCCCCCGCGCCGAGGCAGTCGGGCTGCGTCTGCGGTAGCGAGGCCGAAGGTTGGATCGTGTCCACCAGCCGGGCGCCGTTGCCCTGGTACCAGCCGAGCCGGTAGATGTCGATCCGATAGTCGGTCGACACCGTGTCGATCTTGAAGTTGACCGTCCCGCCCTGGTCGACGCTGATGTCGGTCGCGAAGCCCTGGATGCTCGGGTCGCCCGCCCCGCTGACGTCCCACTCGGACGGGGGACTTCCCGGCTGAAGGTTCTCCGTGACGATCTCGTTCGGGACGGGGTCTGCGGCCTGCGCGCCCGACTGGAAGAGGCAGACGAAAATGAGCATGGCCGCTCCGACGGCGAGCAACGCCTTCGCGGTCAACGCAGACCTGTGCGCGGCTCGAACCGACGCCGCTGTCGTCCTCACCAGAAACTACTCCATTCCAAAACCGCAGGGCTTCCGAGAGGTGAACGCTATGCTCGCCGGGACGATACGTCAAGTAGCACCGCGTCATCGTCGCGTCAGTTCGTGCCACAAAGAGCGACCTAGAGCGGAATCTGGCGGACGGAGAAAACGCGGGCAATGCCGACGGGACCGACAAGGGACTCGACGCGCGATAAGCACCTAGATGGTTCGGAGTGCTTCGGTTGGTGAGAGTCGTGCGGCTCGGATGGCGGGGAGGAGTCCGGAGATGGCGCCGATGAGGATGGCGGCGGCAACGCCGCCGGCCCAGGCTGTGATGGGGACGACCGCGGTCCAGTGTTTGAGGTGGGAGTAGATGATGGTTGCGACGGCGCCAGCGGCGACGCCGGCGGCGCCGCCGAGGAGGGCGAGGAGGATCGCCTCGGCGAGGAACTGGGTTCGGATTTGTCCTTTGGTGGCGCCGAGGCTGCGGCGGAGGCCGATCTCGGAGCGGCGTTCGAGGACGCCGATGAGCATGATGTTGGCGACGCCGACGGCGCCGACGAGCAGGGAGACCGCGCCGAGGCCGAGGAACAGGCTGTTCAGCGCGGCTTTGGCGTCGGCTTGGGCGACCAGCGCGTCGGAGGGCTGGGCAACGTCGACCTCGTTCGGCTGTTCGGGGTTGGCGGTGGCGGCGAGCACGTCGTGGACCGCGTTGACCTGGTCGGTCTGCGCGCGCAGGTAGATCTCCGACGGGTGTCCGTCAAAGCCGAGGTATTTCTGCGCGGCCGGGTACCCGATGAGCACGGCGGTGTCGATTTCGGGGGCGAGCACGGCGGGGTTGAGGATGCCGACCGGGTAGAACCAGTGCCCCCCGACCCAGATCCGCTCGCCAGGGTAGATGCGGTCGATGCCCATACGCCCGGCGGCGGCAGCGCCGAGCACGGCGACCGGCTCTCGGGCGGTGGCGGCGTTCAGGAAGCGGCCCTGGGCGACCGAGGTGCCGACAGTGTCGGGAAGTCCCAGGCTGGTTGCCTGCACGGACAGCGCGTTGGTATTGATCGAGGGGATGAGCGGGCTGCGGTAGGCGTTTGCGCTGCTGACGCTGCCGATGTCGTCCACGGCGGTCACCGCCTCGACGCGGGAGATCATGCCGGGCGCCGCGACCGGGAGCTCGGCGGTGTCGCCGCTTAGGGTCTGCCCGTTGGCGACGGTGAGAAGGTTAGTGCCGAGCTTGCTGATCTCGTTGAGCAGCCCAGCTTGAGAGGAGGCAGAGAGCCCGAGCACCGCGACGATCGCAGCGACCCCAATCGCGATCCCAAGTGCGGACAGGGCCGCCCTGACGCGGCGGGTGCGCAGACCGACGCTGGCAACACGCGCGAGGTCGGCGAGACTCAGCCTCGGCGAGCTGAGCGCAGCCTGCATCAGGCGACAGTGTCGGACATGACGCGCCCGTCGAGCATCTCGACACAGCGCGGCATACGCGCGGCGATGTGCTCGTCATGGGTGATGACCACGATGGTGGTGCCGGCCGCGTGGAGCTCCTCGAGCAGCGCGAGGATCGCCTGTCCCGTGGCCTGGTCGAGGTTGCCAGTGGGCTCGTCCGCCAAGACGATGGCCGGTTGGCCGACCAGAGCCCGAGCGATCGCCACCCGCTGACGCTGCCCGACCGAGACCTCGGTCGGGCGCGCCTGCAGCCGGTCGGACAGCCCGACGGCGGACAGCGCCTCGGCCGCGCGGTCCCGCCGCTGCCTAATCGGCACGCCGGCGTAGAGCAGCCCGTCGGCCACGTTGTCCAACAACGTGGCGTGCTCGGCGAGAAAGAACTGCTGAAACACGAACCCCACCCGGCTGGCCCGTAGCGCCGCGAGCTGGCGGTCCGTGAGAGTCGCCACGTCCAGACCCGTGATCTTCACGGTGCCGGCGCTGGGGCGGTCCAGGCTACCCATCACGTGCAGCAGCGTGCTCTTGCCCGACCCCGACGGGCCCACCACCGCCGCCAACTCTCCCACGGTCACGGTCAGGCTGACGCCGCGCAGCGCCGTCACCGGCGGCGCACTGGGATAGGTCTTGCTCACTCGGTCGACCTCCAACACCGTTGCCGCAGCGCCGCTCACTCGCCGGGCACCACCACTCGCTGCCCGACGGCCAATCCGGCCCCGGACACCTGCACCATGCCTGCCGCGTCGTCGAACAAGCCCAGCCTCACCCGCACCAGGTGGCGCGTGCCGTCGCTGGCGACCACCTCGACCGAATAGCCGCCACCAGCGCGCGCAAGTAGCGAGTACACCGGCACCGCGAGAACGTTGCGCACCGTCCGATCGACGACCGCCACCTCAACCAGGGCCTGATCCAGGCTGCCGGTGATCTTCGGATTGGTGGGTCGGATCTGCACAGGCACCGTCGGCCCGCTACCCGAGCCATCGGAATTGTTGGAGGGGATGGTGGCGACTCTGCCTACCGAGGTGACCCTGCCTGGCGTGGTGCCTCCATCTGGCAACGTGATCGTGACCCGATCGCCGGCTCTGACCTTCGATTGCAGGTCAGGATTGAGCGCAACACTCACCGTCGGCACCGTGGAACTCGCCTGTATCACTGGGCCGGTCGCAGGTGCGCCTAGACCAGCTCGCAGCGCGGTCACCCGTGCGGCGGTGGGCAGGAACACCAGATTCCAAAGTGACACCTTCCCCGTTTCCTCCACGCCGAGGTGTCTCTGCAGCCTCTCCACCCCACCCGCGGTGGCCCAGTTGAACTCACGCCATGCGGAGTCCACCTCGGACCGGTGCAGATACCCCAGCGAAACCAAGTCATGGTTCAGCTGCGCCACGTCCGCCCCGGTCGCGCCCTCGGCGAGAGCGCGGTACGCCGGGATGGCCCCGTACAAGAGCACCACCGGCACCTCATCCGCTCGATACACCACCTGTCCCTGACGAACCACGTGTCCGGCTTTGGGCAGCCATGTGACCCTGCCAGGCGCCAGCCCCAAAACCGTGTAGGAGCCGGCATAGCCCAGCGTGCCGTTGAACTGCGTCGTCTGCGACAAAGTCTGCCGCTCGACAGTCACCACCGACGTCGCGGACTGGTTACCAGGTGGCCCGCTGCTACCCCCGCCTCCGTCAAACACGCCGCCTGCCAGCGCGAGCACGCTGGCCGCAATCAACACCAACACCAGCACAACGGCCACGGTGACCCACCAGCGCCGGCTGTGGCGCAGAGGCGACATACCACCGGAACCGGCGAACTCGGCGCGTTCACACGTCTCCGACTTTGCTCCGCCGTTCATGGCGAGACTTGGAATGGCGCCCCGGGCAAGTCGGGCATCAGGTGCGAACATTGGTTGCCTTTGGCCCAGATCGGCTTCGAATACGGATTGAATCCGTCTTTGCTGATGCTGATGGCAAAAACAGGCCGCCCCTGAGAATCGGTGATTGGGTCGGGCCAGTTCGGCACGCCGTGCGAGCGCATGCACTGCGCGAAGCCCCGCTCCTCATTCAGCACCTGCTGCACGAGGGCTTGGGGACAGTCGTCGGCCATCATGCATTGTTGGACTGACCCGGCATTGACCGCCCGGCCGGTGTTCGGCAGCAGGTGCTGGCAGGCATGCTGGGTTGCCTGCAGTTGGGTGCTGCTGACTCCGAGGTGGTGCGCGTCGGGTTTGGGGAGCTGTCCGCTGCTGTCGGGGTCGGGGTAGTTCGGCACCCCGTGGGAGCGCATGCAAGCCGAGTAGGCCACCGCAGCTCCGGAGCTCGTCGACTCTCCCGCATTCGCCGCGCGGTCGGAAGCGGTGGATGACCCGCTGCCTCCGCATGCCGCCGCCGTCAGTACGAAGACAGCCGTGGCGATGACGGCGGCTGCGGTTTGCGCTGGGGACGGTCCCGCCACCACCCCTGCCCCGCGGTTGACCTCCACGGAAGCCTCCCTCAGGACAAAGCTCATGCGCCCTTGCCGACGCCGCTCGACGTGAAGACGAATCTGAACTGGTGCCCCAGAATGTGCTGGCACGCCTCGACCCCTCGTTGAAAGACCGGGTTTGAGTTCAGATCGCTACTCAAACCGCCCTGCAGGCTGAAGCCGGGATGGCCGCCACTCCCGGTGATGGGGTCCGGGAAGTCGCTGACCCCGTGCGAGCGCATGCACCTCGCGAACCTCGAATACTCGTTCTCCAACTGCGCCTGCTCCGCGGGCGTGCCGGCGGTCGGCGCCGCCTTGCCCGCGGATGACGAGCCGACGCTCGCGACCTTGCTCGAGCTGCCGCATCCCGCCGCCAGCAAGGCAAGCCCGGCCGAGGCGACGATCGCGGCCGCGCGAAGGGTGTGACTGCTGCCGTCCATGCCTCGCAGAGCGTCGCAACCGCTGCTGTGCTGGGCCTGAAGACGCGGTGGTCTTCAGCTAACGCTCAGGATCGGGAGGCGATACTGCTTCTGTGAGCGCACGGTCGCCACGCGTGGTGCTCGTCGAGGACGAGGAGGCGGTACGCGACGCGGTCGAGCGCGCGCTCCGACGAGAAGGAGTCGCCGTCACCGGCTTCTCCGACTACCCGGACCCCGACCTGGTCCTCGCCGCCGCCCCCGATCTGGCCGTGCTCGACGTGCTGCTTCCCAGCGGCGACGGGTTCGAGCTGGCGCGAGAGCTGCGCGCCGCGCGGGATCTGCCGATCGTGTTCCTGACCGCCCGGGACACGGTCGAGGATCGGCTGGGTGGTTTCGAGCTCGGCGCCGACGACTACCTGGTCAAGCCATTTGCGCTCGAAGAGCTACTCGCCCGCGTGCGCGCCGTGCTCCGGCGAACGGGCCGTCTCGGTGCGGCGATCGAAGTCGGCGATGTCGTCGTCGACGAGCAGGCGGGCCTCGCCACCCGGGCCGGCTCGCCGCTGGAACTGACCCCGACGGAGCTGCGCCTGCTCGCCTACCTCGTCCGTCAGCGCGGCTTCGTGCTGTCCAAGCACCAGCTGCTCACCCAGGTCTGGGGCTACGACGCCTACGACCCGAACGTCGTCGAGGTCCACGTCAGCGCCCTGCGCCGCAAGCTCGAAGCACACGGCCCCCGCATCCTCCACACCATCCGCGGGCTCGGCTACCGACTCGACCCACGACTCGACCCACGATGAAGACCGGTTCGCTCCGCGCCCGCGTCATCCTCATCACCCTCGCGCTGCTCGCGATCGTTCTCGCCAGCGTTGTGACCGCGGTCACCCTCGCCTACCGCGCGAAACTCGACGGCGACCTCCACAGCCGACTGGCTAAAGCCGGCGCGGCTGTTGAGCGCGTCGGCTCCGCGGGGCAGGCAAAGCGACTCCTGCCCGGCCTCGCTCTCGAGGGGATCGCCATCCGCATCACGCCCCCCGCAGGCAGCGAAGCTCCCGCCGCCGGACCGGCCAAGACCGCCTCGACTATCCATGCGCGCGGATCACTGCTCATTCTCGACGAGCTCCTCCGCGACGGGACGAAGCTCTCCTTCACTGCCAGCCGCGCAAGCATCGACCACGCCGTCACCAACCTGCTTCTCGTCGAGCTCCTGGTCGCGACCGCCGCGCTGGCACTCGCCACCCTGCTCGTACTCCAAGGCACTCGCACTGCGCTGCGACCCCTCTCCGCCGTCATCGAGACCGCTACGCGCATCGCCCACGGCGACACGCAGCTCCGCCTCGAGCCCAGCCGCACCGACACCGAGCTGGGCAGCCTAGCCCAAGCATTCGACCAGATGGTCGCCGCCCTCGAGAAAGCCATCGAAGAAGCACGCGCAAGCGACGCCGCGACCCGCCGCTTCCTCGCCGACGCCTCACACGAGCTCCGCACCCCCATCACAGCGCTTCAAGCAAGCGTCGAGACCCTCCTGCGCGAGCAACCGGAACGGCCCGAGCGCGACCGTCTCGAAGCAGCCGTCGCTCGCGAGAGCGAACGACTTGGCCGACTCGTCGACGACCTCCTTGGACTCGCCCGCCTCGAAGCACACCCAACCCGCACATCCGTCGACCTCGTCAAGATCGCGCGCACGCTCGTCGAAGACGCACACACGCGCGCCCCCCGTGCGGCGATCATGCTCAGCGCCGACAACGACACCACCGTGAACGGCGATCCCGATGCGCTCGAACGAGTGCTTCGCAACCTAATCGACAACGCCCTCGCCGCCATCCGGCCCACCGGCTTGATCGAGGTGCAGCTACAGCGCTGCAACGGATGCGTCCAGGCGCGCATCGCGGATGACGGACCCGGAGTACCCGAACATCAACGCGAACACATCTTCGAGCGCTTCGTTCGACTCGACTCCAGCAAACCCGGCCACGGCCTCGGCCTCGCCATCGCCCGCCGCATCGCCCAGCAACACCACGGCGACCTCACCTGCGACCCCGCGCCGACCGGAGCCAGCTTCACCCTCCGCCTCCCCACGGAGACCTAAAGCATCGAGTGCATCCAAGACGCCGGACAGGGCCAGCAATCGGGCGGCAAACGTCGCAGGGCCGGCTTGCTCAAAAGTGACCTGTCACGCTGGAGGTCGGTCTCCAAAGTGTTTCCAAACTGGCCTCTCTCCGATCGTCGTAGCCAGACACTCAAAAGAGAAAACCCCCGGTTTGCAGCGGATTGCGAAATGGAGCGTACCGGGATCGAACCGGTGACCTCCGGCTTGCAAAGCCGGCGCTCTCCCAGCTGAGCTAACGCCCCGTCAGCGCCCCAGTGTAGACAGGTGCCTACGCGGCGCGGCTGAGGCGCTCTTCGGCGCGGGCGCGCTGGATGATCTGCTCCCGGTCGCCGTGGAGCATGGTGGCCCGCGTCTGCCGGTGCTCGTTCCAGAGATCGTCGATCCGTGCGTTCAGCTCCTCGAGCTCGGCGGCGACCTCGGGCTTGTGACCCTCTTCGGACAGGATGTGCCACAGCTCGGTTCGACGAGCCGTGGCCGCCTCTATCTCAGTTCGGATGTCGTTCAGATTTCTCATCGACGTATTCAACGAATCAACCTCCTCGATCATTCCTTTACCGCCGGCGCCCGAAGGCAAACGCGAGGACGAGAAGAAGGCCGACGACGAGTCCCCCGATCGCAACAACGTTCAGAAAAGTGTCCATTAGCCGTAACCCAGTTGTTCGAGCCGCTCCTCGTCGATCCCGAAGTAATGGGCGAGCTCGTGCAGCACGGTGACGCGAATCTCGTCCTCCAGCTCGCGGGGACCCGGAAAGGACTCCTCGAGCGGCAGCCGGTAGATCGTGATCTGGTCGGGAAGGTCCCCCACGGACGCGCTCGTGCGCTCCGGCAGCGGTGTCCCCTCGTACAGCCCAAGGAGATCGGGATCGTCCGGATGCTCGTCGCGGACGACAACGGCCACGTTCTCGAGTGCGGCCGCGAGGTGCGGCGGCAGTGAGTCGAGCGCTGCGCGGACGTGCTCCTCGAACGTCATCGGAACGCGGGCGTTACCCAGTCCCGGCTCTTGAACAGCCGCACGGTCAATAAGCCGAACACGAACCCGCCGATATGCGCGAAGAACGCGACACCGCCGCCCGTCTCCGGATGCTGGAGCGATGCCGAGCTGGAGATCAGCTGGAACCCGAACCAGATGACCAGGAAGACCCATGCCGGCACGACGATCGGGATGAAGAAGAACAGGAGAGAGAGCACGCCTGCGCGCGGCAGCAGGACGAGATACGCGCCCAGAACACCCGAGATGGCGCCACTGGCCCCCAGGAAGGGCGTGGCTGCGTCCTGCGGCGTCCCCGTGCCGATCGTGATGACGCTCTGCAGGGCCAGCGCGGCAAAGCCGGCGAGGAAGTAGAAGATCAGGTACTTGACGCGGCCCATCGCGTCCTCGACGTTGTTCCCGAAGATCCAGAGGAAGAGCATGTTGCCGAGGATGTGCAGCCAGCTTCCGTGCATGAACATGGAGGAGACGGCGGTGACCTCCCAGCTCTGCCCGACCGTTCTGCACGTGTTCTCCACCTCGCAGGGAAAGAACGCCAGCTGGAAGATCGCGTGGTTCAGGTCGGGCAGCTCGTAGAAGAGCCAGACCGCGAAGTTGGCGACGATCAGCGCGACCGTGACGATCGGGAAGCGCCGGGTCGGAACGTTGTCCCTGAGCGGAAGCACGTGGCTAGCGCACGATCAGCGCGAGCAGCGCTTTCTGCGCGTGCAGGCGGTTCTCCGCCTCGTCCCACACCGCCGACTGCGGCCCGTAGAGCACGTCCTCGGTGATCTCCTCGCCGTAGTGCGCCGGCAGGCAGTGGAGCACGATCGCGTCGGCTGCGGCCCGCCCGACCAGCTCGGAGTCGATCCCGAAGCCGGCGAGGTCCTTCAGCCGGCGCTCGCGCTCGGCGTCCTGGCCCATGCTCGTCCAGACGTCGGTGTAGAGGACGTCCGCGCCGCGCGCGGCGTCACGTGGGTCGTGCGTCAGTTCGACCGTCCCGCCCGACTGCACCGCCGAGCGGCGCGCGCTCTTGACCACGGTTTCCTCCGGCTCGTACCCGGCAGGCGTCGCCGCCACGAACCGCATCCCGAACTTGGATGCCCCGAGCATGAGCGAGGCGCATACGTTGTTCCCGTCGCCGAGGTAGGCGACTCTTACCCCCGAGAGGCGGCCCAGCCGCTCCCTGATCGTCATCAGGTCGGCGAGAGCCTGGCAGGGGTGCGCGACGTCGGTCAGGCCGTTGATGACCGGCACCGAGGCGTGCTCGGCCAGCTCCTCGACATCCTCCTGGGCATAGGTGCGGATCATGATCGCGTCGAGGTAGCGGGAGAGCACCATCGCCGTGTCCTTGACCGTCTCCCCACGGCCGAGCTGGAGGTCGTCGGCCCGCAGGTAGAGCCCGTGGCCACCGAGCTGGCTGATGCCGACCTCGAAGGAGACCCGTGTGCGCGTGGACGGCTTCTGGAAGATCATCCCGAGCGTCCGGCCGGGGAGCAGGCGGTGGTCCTCGCGCGCCTGCTGGAGCGCCTTCAGCTCGTCGGCCAGGTCGAGCACCGTCTTGATGTCCTCGGGGCTCCACGCGGCCATCCGCGTGAAGTCCCGGCTTTTCAGATGCTCGGGGACGTCGACCACGTCCCGACTTTAAGTGAACTCGGCGACGGATGAGAACCGAGCTACTGGACGCGCCATCAGCGGAGTCTCACCCGCCGCCGAGTTCTATATTCGCCGCATGCTGGAGCTGGACGTCGTCGACGGCGACATCACGCAGCTCGAGGTCGATGCGATCGCGAACGCCGCCAACGACCACCTGTGGATGGGCGCGGGCGTGGCCGGCGCGATCAGACGGGCGGGCGGTGACGAGATCGAGGACGAGGCGGTGGCGCTCGGGCCGATCAAGGTCGGGGACGCCGTCGCGACCGGTGCGGGGCGGCTTCCGGCCCGCTACGTGATCCATGGGGCGGTCATGGGTCAGGACCTGCAGACGAACGGCAAGCTGATCGGGCGGACGACCTTGCGCTGCCTCGAGGTGGCCGACGAGCTCGGGCTCGAGTCGGTCGCGCTCCCGGCGTTCGGCACCGGCGTGGGCGGCTTCTCTCTCGACGAGTGCGCGCGCATCATGGTGGACGCAGTGCGCTGCCACGAGCCGAAGACGCTCCGCCGGATCGTCTTCGCCATCGTTGGCGAGGAGGCGCGCTCGGCCTTCGAGCGCGCCCTGTCCTCTAGCCAGCCGTGAGGTAGTTATGCACCTCGTACACCGTCATGTGCGGCTCGTCCTCGAGTCCTACTTCGCGTGTGTACGGGACAATCTGCTCCTGGGCGAACTTCTCGAATTGCTCCTTCGAGCTCCACACGTCCACGACGCGTAGTCCGTCGTCCTCCTGTGCGACCCAGTGGAAGAGGGCCGCCGGGGCGCCCTGTCCCTGCGGAGTGAAGCCCATCTTCTGGATGACCTGGTCGTACTGCTCGAGCGTGCCGCCGGGGAACTTCATCTCAACTGCCACAGCCATCATCGGCTCCTTTCGAGAGGGGTCGCGGATTTGTTCGTCGCGGCGGCGGGAATGGTTCAGCCGGCCGTGATCCGTGTGCCGGCACGGCCGGCCAGCGCATCCGCGAGCGCCGCGGGCGAGGTGATGAGCGCCTCGCCGCCGGTCGCGCGGACGAATTCGGCCGAGGCCTCGACCTTCGGCTGCATCGAGCCGGCGGCGAGCTCGGGAAGAAGCTCCGCCGCCTCGTCGGGGCTGAGCGAGCGGGCCGGCTCCGCGTCCGCCGTCCCGTAGTGGCGCAGCACGGCCGGGACGTCCGTGAGGATGACGAGCCGCCGCGCGCCCAGCTCGCGCGCGAGCAGCGCGGATGCGTAGTCCTTGTCGATCACGGCGTCGATTCCGCTCAAACGCCCGTTGCGCGACGCGACCGGGATTCCGCCGCCGCCGCAGGCTATCGCGCACGTTCCGGCGGCGAGCAGCGCCCTGATCGCGCCGAGCTCGAGGATCTCGAGCGGCGCGGGGGAGGGGACGACGCGCCGGTAGCCGCGGCCGGCGTCCGACTTGAGCCTCCAGCCGCGGTCGCGCTCGAGCTCCTCCGCCTTCTCCGCCGCATAGAACGGCCCGACCGGCTTGGTCGGCTCGGCGAAGGCTGGATCCGTCTCGTCCACCCGCACGTGCGTGAGGACACAGACGACCGGGCGGCCCGCGACCGGCCTCAGCTCCGTCTCGATGAGCGTGCCGATCTCGGCCTGCGTCTGGGCGACCGCGACGTAGAGGGGTAAGGGCGGGACCTCGTCGGCCGCGCGCTCCTGGCGCACGAGCTCGTTCCCGACCTGCGGGCCGTTTCCGTGCGTGATCACGACCTCGGCGTCCTTCAACAGCGGCGCGAGCGCGGCGCATGCCTCGCGCAGATTCGCCAACTGCTCCGCGGCGGTGCCGCGCTCGCCCGCGCGCATGAGCGCGTTCCCCCCCAGCGCTATGACGGTCGTCACACCAGCGCGGTCTGCTTCAGCAAGCCGCGTTCTTCGAGAATCTCGGCCAGCGTGGGCTCGCCCATTTCCTGCAGGCGGTACGTCACGCGGAGCGCCGGCTTGTCCAGCTCGATGATCCGGCGCAGGTCGATCGGCGTTCCGATGAGGACGACGTCCGCGTCGGAGCGGGCGATCGTCTCGCGCAACTCTTCCATCTGCTGCTTGCCGTAGCCCATCGCGGGCAGCAGCTCGGTCACGTGCGGCCACTCCTCGAACGTGTGCTTGATCGAGCCGACCGCGAACGGGCGGGGATCGACGAGCGCGGCTGCGCCGTTCGCCTTGGCGGCGAGGACGGCGGCGCCGTAGCTCATCTCCCCATGTGTCAGCGTCGGCCCGTCCTCGATCGCGAGCACGCGCTTGCCGGCGATCTCGGTGGCGTCGCCTTCGATGTGGAACGGCGAGGCCGCGAGGACGACGCGTGCGGTCGGGTTGTGGATCCGGATCGAGTCGAGCACCGCGTCGATCCCCTCCTGGCTCGCGCTGTCCACCTTGTTCACCACGCACACGTCAGCCATGCGCAGGTTCGTTTCACCCGGGTGGTAGCGGAGCTCGTGGCCGGGCCTGTGCGGGTCGACGACGACGATGTGCAGGTCGGGACTGATGAACGGCGTGTCGTTGTTGCCGCCGTCCCACAGGATCACGTCGGCCTCCTGCTCGGCGGCATCCAGGATCGCGCCGTAGTCGATCCCCGCGAAGACGAGGTTGCCCTCGCTCAGGTGCGGCTCGTACTCCTCGCGCTCCTCGATCGTGCATTCCGCCGCGTCCAGATCCTCGTAGCGGGCGAACCTCTGGACGGCCTGCTTCGTGAGGTCGCCGTAGGGCATCGGGTGGCGGAGGACGGCAACCTTGTGCCCGGCGTCGCGCAGGATCGCGGCGACATGGCGCGTCGTCTGGCTCTTCCCCGAGCCGGTCCGGACGGCGCAGACGGCCACGACAGGCTTGGTGGAACGCAGCTCGGTCTCCTGCGGAGCGAGCAGGCGGAAGCTCCCGCCAGCCGCGAGCGCTCGGGAGGCGATGTGCATGACGTGCTCGTGCGTCACGTCCGAGTACGAGAAGACGACCTCGTCGATCCCGTCCGCGACGAGTTGCTCGAGCTCGCTCTCAGGCCGGATCGGGATGCCGTCGGGGTACAGATCGCCTGCGAGCGCAGCCGGATAGACGCGGCCGTCGATGTTGGGGATCTGCGTCGCGGTGAACGCGACCACTTCGTACTCCTCGCGGCCGCGGTAGACGAGGTTGAAGTTGTGGAAGTCGCGGCCGGCCGCTCCCACGATCAATACCCGCGTTCGGGTCATGAATGAACTATATGCAGCTAGGCAGGACGGACGGCTTCCCGCGCCCGGTCGGCGATCGCCTCCAGCTCGATGGCCGTGCCGGCGACCTCCCCGAGCAGCTCGTCCGCGTCGTAGCCCTGGCCCTCAGCCCAGAGCTCGCGCAGGAGCGACCCGGCCTCGCGCTTCGTGAACCAGTCCGTGTCGAAGCGCTCCCGCAGGTAGGCCCGCAGCTGCGCCTCGAACGCCCAGGCGCGCAGGTAGGACGTGGCGTAGAAGCCGGCGTCGACGTCCGCCAGGTAGTTCGCAGCCAGCGGCTCGATGCGCACAGCGTCTCCCAGCAGCTCCGTGTAGCGAGCGCGGGCCGCGGTCACGTCGTCCAGCGCGTGCAGCTCCAGCTCGTACAGGAGCTTCGCGCAGTAGCGGCGGACGACATACAGGAGGATCGTCGCTCCCTCGGCGGCGAACTCGTCCGCCCGCGGCATGTCGAGGCGCCGCGCGTGCCAGGCGGGATCGTCCACCAGGTACTCGAGCAGCATCGCCCAGCCCTCGGTCACTGCGTTGTCGCCGAGCCGGCGCGCCTCCATGGAGAGGCTCTCTGACGTATGCGCGAAGTGCTCCGCGTGACCGGCCTCGTGGAAGAGCGCATGCCAGTCGTCGGGGCCGCCCATCGGCTTGATGACGAGCATCACGCGGCCGGGCACCTCGATCGGGGAGCAGAAGGCGCGCGGTGTCTTGAGCGGCCGGTCCTCGACGTCGAGGTGGATGTTCCGCTGCGCGCGCAGATTGACCCCGAGGCCCTCGAGCGTCGCTTCGAGCGCCGGGAGCATCGTCTCCTTCGGGAAGGCCGAGTCCCACTCCGGTGCTCGGTACAGCCGGGCGACGTCCCACGGCCGCGCCTCGTCGAGACCGACCCCGAGCCGCTGCCGGAAGAGCCGGTCGGCCGCCTGCTCGTACAGCTGCTCGGTCGACTCGAGGAAGGCGCGGCACTGGTCGGCCGTCTCGTGCAGCGGGAAGGCGAAGCGCCGGTACAGGTCGACGTAGCCTTCCGCGCCGAGTGCGGGGACGGCGTCGTGGGTCGCGACGTGCGCCTCGGTGTAGATGGGGTTCAGCTGCTCGTCGAGGAGCTCGGTGCGCGCGCGCTCGAGCCGCTCGCGCCGAGCCCGATCGGGCTCGTTGGCTATCGCAGGGCGCACCTGGCGGAAGGGAATTCGCTCGCCGTCGACCTCGACCTCCAGCTCGGCCTCGAGCCCCGCGAGCTTCTCCTCGTACGTTCGCGTCAGCTCGACCGAGATGCCCCTCGCAGGCGAAGCGCCAGAGTTCGCGCACGCGCGCGTCGCCGTCCACCTGGTGCCCGATCTCGCGCGCGATCTCCGCCGTGGTCAGGTCGGAGTGGCGCGCGTAGATCTCCTCGAGGTCGAGCGTCTCCTTGTGGCCGGCGTAGTGGAGGTAGTACTCCTCGTCCAGCTCCGCGATGAAGCGGTCCGCCTGCTCGCGGTAGGCGTCCAGCTGAGCGGAGTCCATCCGCCGTAGGATATTGCGGTGCGTGAGATAAATCTGACGAGCGAACGCAGGACGCAGCTGGTGGACATCACCAAGCAGATCCAGCAAGCGCTCGCCGGTGTCAACGGCGCGTCGGCCGTATTGATCTACGTCCCGCACACGACGGCCGCAGTGACCATCCAGGAGCACGCCGACCCGGCCGTCGCCCGCGACCTCGAGGCTGCGCTCGAACGGATGGTGCGGGACGACTGGCGCTGGCAGCACATCGAGGAGGGCGAGGAGAACGCGCCGTCCCACGTACGCGCGTCGCTCATGAGCCCGCAGGTGCTCGTCCCGCTCGACGACGGCAAGCTCGCGCTCGGCACCTGGCAGGGGGTCTTCTTCTGCGAGTTCGACGGGCCGCGCGAGCGGAAGGTTCTCGTTACTCCACTGCATTGAAAGGGGCGGCGCAATGTCGATCGTGATGACGGCCGAGATTCCGGCCAGCGCAGACATGTACGACGCGCTGAGCAAAGAGATGGGAATGTCGAACGACAACCTCCCGAAGGGCCTGATCGCCCACTACGCGGCGCCGACCGACAACGGGATGCTGATCTTCGACGTCTGGGAGTCGAAGGAGGAGTTCGAGGACTTCGCGGCGTCGATGCTCGGGCCGGCGATGGAGAAGGTGATGGGCGGCGGCGAGGGCATCGAGCCGACCGTCGGCGAGCTGTACAACGAGTTCCACCGGTAGAGAGCTACCCTCGGCGGGTGGCCGCCCCCGTCCGGAAGAACCAGGAGCTCGAGCTCCAGATCGACTCGCTTGCGTACGGCGGGAACGGCGTCGCGCGCCTGAACGGGTTCGTCGTCTTCGTCCGTCGCGGCCTGCCGGGCGACAAGGTACGCGCCCGCGTGACGAACGTGAAGCGGAATCACGCGGAGGCGCTGGCGCTCGAAGTCGTCGAGCCCGGCCCCGAGCGGGTGGAGGCGCCGTGCACGCACTACCCCGCCTGCGGCGGATGCCGCTTCCAGGATCTCGCCTACGAGGCGCAGATCGCGGCGAAGGAGGGGCAGGTGCGGGAGGCCCTGCGCCGGATCGGCGGCCTTCCGGAGCCGCCGCTGGAGCCGATCCTCCCCGCGGTCGAGGTCTTCCACTACCGCAACAAGCTCGAATACTCGTTCACGCAGACGCCCTCCGGTGCGGCCCTCGGGTTCCACAAGGCCGGCCGCTGGGACGAGGTGCTCGACATCGAGCGCTGCTGGCTCACGACTGATCTAGGAAACGCCCTTAGGCTGGCGGTGCGCGACTGGGCGCGCTCCGAGCAGCTGCCCGCCTACGACCAGGCCGAGCACACCGGGTATCTGCGCCACCTCGTCGTGCGCGAAGGCCGCAACACCGGGCAGGCGCTCGTCCAGCTCGTAACCGCACCCGGCGGCCTGAAGTCCGCGCGAGAGTCGTTCGTCGAGACGCTGCGGCGTTTTCCGGAAGTGCGCTCCATCCACTGGTCGGTGAACGACCGCCCGGCCGAGGTCACCAACCTCCCGACGAAGCTGCTCTGGGGCGAAGAGGCGATCGAGGAGGAGCTCAACGGCCTGCGCTTCCGCGTCCGCCCCAATGCTTTCCTCCAGACGAACACCGCAATGGCCGAGCGGTTATACGGGATCGCGGTCGAGTGCGCCGAGCTGACCGGCGAGGAGACGGTGTACGACCTGTACTGCGGGATCGGGACGATCGGCCTGACCATGGCGCGCGAGGCGCTGACGGTCTGGGGCGTGGAGGTCTCGGAGGAGTCGGTCGCCTGCGCCCTCGAGAACGCCCAGCTCAACGGGATCGCCAACACGGCCTTCTTCGCGGGCGAGGTGGGGGATTCGCTCGAGGAGCTTGCGGACCGGGCTGGGAAGCCGGACGTGGTCGTCGTCGACCCACCGCGCGCCGGCTTGTCCGGGAAGGCTCTGCGGCGGATGGCGCGGCTGGAAGCGCCGCGCATCGTCTACGTCTCGTGCAACCCGACGACGCTGGCCGGCAACGTCAAGACGCTGCGCGACGACTGGGGATACCGCCTCGAGCGCGTCCGCCCGGTGGACATGTTCCCGCACACGCCGCACGTCGAGACGGTCGCGCTACTCACCCGCGCGTAGATGGTTGATGCCGTGAGATCGCCTGCTCCGGTGTGCGAGCTGGTGCGTCTGCGGCGAAGCGCAGGCACGGTGGAGGCCGGCTCCGCCGGCCGTAACCGGGCCGGAGCGGCCCAGGCGTGCTAGATCGCGCAGCCGGACGCGCGAGATCGTGGCATCAACCATCAAGCTCAGACCGGCTCCAGCCGAAGCGGCGTGTGGCGCGCGAGGATCTCGAAGTCGCGGTCGGCCTGGAGAAGGGTTGCTCCCGCGGCAATCGTGGGAGCGGCGACGAGACAATCCGTGAGCTCGCGGACGGTTTCCCCGCCGGCACGGCATGCACGAAAGAGCGCTGCCGCTTCGTCGAATCCATCGATGCCTTTAAGTCTCAGGACCGGAAACGACAGCAGGTGGGCGCGCAGCTCCGCTGCGTGGCGAACCGAGCGTGCACCCGCGAGGACCTCCATGATCACGACCTCCGTCACGGCTACGGGCTGCCGTTTCGCGAGCAACTCTTGGAGACGCATGTGGGCGGCGCTCCCGGTCTTCCGGAGAAAATCAACCCAGGCGGAGGTATCCGCGACGATCACAGGTCCACGACTCGAGACCTGCGCATCTCCTCGAGATTCCCTTCCCAGCCCGTCCCCTCCATGTCGAGCATGTCGATCGGCTCGTACTCGCCGACGAGTCGTCTCAGCGCGAGATCGATGACCTCGCGCTTCGTGCGCAGCCCGTACAGGCTCATCGCGCGCTCGATCAGCTTGTCGTCCAGCACGACATTCGTCCTGCCCATCGGCACCATCATACACCTCTGTACACATCAAAGTGTCTCGCGGAGAGTTTTCTGTTGCCAAAATAGCGAACCGGTCGTGACGGTGGCCAAGGTGAGCAAAACCCGGCGCGCTTCTGTCGAGAAGTTGAAACGAACCCGACCGCCCCGCGCACTAGGGTGGCCCCGTGGACGCCTCGCGGATCCTGGATGGCCTGAACCCCGAGCAACGGGCCGCCGTCGAAGCCGTCCGCGGGCCGGTCTGCATCGTCGCCGGAGCCGGATCCGGCAAGACGACGACGATCACGCGCCGCATCGCATGCCAGGTGGCTTCGGGGACGTTCGAGCCGTCCGAGATCCTGGCGGTGACGTTCACCGACAAGGCCGCCGGCGAGATGCGCTCCAGGCTGGCCTCCCTCGGAGTGGCCGGGGTCGAGGCGCGCACGTTTCACTCGGCCGCGCTCGCGGTGCTACGAGGGCTCGCGCCGGATCCGCCCGGAAATGTGCTGCCCTCGAAGGTGGTCACGCTCCGCCACATCGCGAACGGGCTTCCGAAGCCGTTCCGCTTCCGTCCCGCCGCCGATCTCGCGACCGAGATCGAGCGGGCGAAGAACCGGCGGATCGGGCCGGCGCAGTACCGGCGGTCGCTCGACGGCCACAAGCCCCCGATCCCACCCGACCTGATGGAGCGCGTCTACCGCGAGTACGAGCGCCGCAAGTCCGAGCGGGGCCTCGTCGACTTCGAGGACATGCTCGAGCTCGCAGTGCGGCTGCTCGAAGAGGATGCATCCGCGCGCGAGCGGTTCCGGTCCCGGTTTCGCGCCTTCACCGTCGACGAGTACCAGGACGTGAACCTCCTGCAGCAGACGCTGCTCGAGCTGTGGCTCGGCGAGCGCGACGACCTGTGCGTCGTCGGCGACGACTACCAGTCGATCTATGCATTCACGGGAGCGACGCCGTCCTACCTGCTCACGATGCGCGGCCGGCTTTTCCGGCTGGAGGAGAACTACCGCTCGAGCCCGCAGGTGCTCGAGCTCGCCAACCGGCTCGCCCCACGGCTCGGCGGGGCGGAGAAGACGCTGCGGGCGGTTCGCCCGGACGGCCCGGAGCCGGTCGTGCGCGCATTCGGTGCGCGTGAGGACGAGACGGCATTCCTGGTCGAGCAGCTTCATGCCTTGCAGCGCGGCGGCGTGGGCTACGAGCAGATGGCCGTCCTGTACCGGACGAACGCGCGCTCGGAGGAGTACGAGGAAGCGCTCGCGGCCGCGGGAATCCCGTACCGCGTCCGCGCCGGTGCGTTCCTCGAGCGTGCGGCCGCGCGCCGGTTGCTGCCCGTCCTTCGCCGCTCGACCTCCACGGAGGTCGGCTCCACGGTGCGCAGGCTTGCCGAGGATCAAGGGCTCCTGCCGGAGCCGGCCGAGGGCCTGGGCGAGTACGAGCTCACGCGCCAGCAGGATCTCGCGCGGCTCGTCCGCTTGGCAGAGGAGCTCGACGACGGCCTGAGGACCGTCGCCGAGTTCGTGACCGTTCTCGAGCAGCGGCTCGCGGACGGGAGCGAGGAGGAGGGGGTGAACCTCCTGACCTATCACCGTGCAAAAGGCCTCGAGTTCGAGGCCGTCTTCCTTCCCCGGCTCGAGCGGAACGAGCTTCCGGTCCGGCAGGCAAAGACGGATGACGCCGTCGCGGAGGAACGTCGATTGCTCTACGTGGGGATGACCCGCGCGAAGCGCCATCTGATCCTGACGCGGGCCGGGCGAGCGAGCTCGTTCCTCGCCGAGCTCGGGATCGGAGCCGCGACCGAGCGGGCGGCGAAGCCCGACGAGGCCGACCTTCCGCCCGTGTATCGGGCCCTCAAGGAGTGGCGCCTGAGCCGGGCGCGCAGCGACGGCGTGCCGGCCTACGTGGTCTTCCACGACCGGACGCTCGCCGAGATCGCCACGCGCCGTCCCGAGACGGCGGCGGAGCTCGCCGGCGTCAGCGGCGTAGGGCCGGCGAAGCTCGAGCGCTACGGCACCGAGGTCCTCGCGGCTCTCGCAGGATCCCTGTAGGAGGGCTTGGCGAAATATGGGCGGTGCCGCCGGAACGCGCCGCGCGGGCCGTGGCGCATGTCCTCGAACGCGTCCGTATTCCCGATACGAACGCGTCCTGCGTCCGTGGCCACGAACCACGCGGCGCGCCCCGACGACGCGCAACATTCCGCCAATCCCTCCTAGCTCGATACCGTCTCCGCTCATGCCGGTTCGCTTCGACTGCCAGAACTGCGGTGAGCCGTGGTGGGCGCCGCCGGCGAATGGCTGCCCCCGCTGCGGATACGACGCGCGCGCCATCCCCGATCCGATCATCTGGACGTGCGGGCAGGTCGCGGGAACGCGAATCTGGATCACGGGCCAGATGCGGACGCCGCCGCGCTTCGACGGCTTCGTCCTCCGCGGCTTCGACACCTTTGTCGACGTGGCCGGCGACGCCCACTACGTCTGGCGCCCGGACGAGCGCATGGTCGAGGTGGTGGGCGTGCGCTACGTACGCATCCCGATCGAGGACACGAACGTCGACTTGCCGGACGAGGCCTTCGAGGCCGTCTCCGGTGCGCTCGACTCGGCCGAGGGCGACACGGTTCTCTTCTGCGCCGCCGGGCTCAAGCGCGCGCCGCATCTGCTGTACGGCGTGCTGCGCAGGCGGGGCAGCACCGAGGCCGAGGCGTGGAGCCTCGTCCATGCGGCTCGCCCGATGACCGACCGATTTCAGCCGTACATCGACGCCGCCGAGCGCTGGGCCTCTAGTGGGCGCCGTCGATCTCGTTCTCGATAGCCGTGCGCAGGTTGCCGAGCTGTGTGCGCAAGGACGTCACCCTCTTCGAGCCGAGCTCCGTCTCCACCGCCTCCGCCAGCGCGCGGAACCGCGGCCGCGCCCTGCGCAGCAGCCTCTCGCCGTCGGGGGAGAGCCGGACGAGGTACGAACGACGGTCGTCTGGATTCGGGATCCGCTCCGCGTGGCCGCGCTCCTCCAGCCGGCGCAGCCGAAACAGCACCGTCGAGAGCGGCATCTGCGTCCGCGCGGCGAGCGCCGTCGGCGTCCACGGTCCCTCCGCGCCGACGAGCACGTACATCGGGTAGTCCTCCGGCGGCAGCCCTGTCCCCTCGAGCGACTGGGCGATGAGGCGCTCACGAAGCTGATTCGTCACGAAGACGTCCAGCAAGATCGTGTCCGAGCTCGCGTTCTCAGACATACCGCAATGTTGTGGTAATGTGGCGCAAGGTTGTGGTAACTCTACTGCGCCTCGCGGCTGTCCTCACCGCCCTCGCGTGTGTGTCCGTTGCCGGCGCGGGCGAGTCGCTGAAGGTGCACGTGGGGATCCGTGCGGAGTTCGCGGTTGCGGCCGCGGGCTCGGTGTGGACGACGAACTCGATCGAGCGCCGGCTCGTGCGCATCGACCCCGCGACGAACCGCGTCTCCGCCCGGATCACGCTCAAGGGCAACTACCCGCTCGGAATCTCCTACGGGGCCGGGAGCATCTGGGTCGCCAACCGCTACAGCGGATCGGTAACGCGCGTCAGCACGGCGACGAACAAGAGAGGCAAGACGATCAAGGTCGGCTTCTCTCCATACGCGATCGCGTATGGGGCGAAAAGCATCTGGGTCACGAACGAGTCGAGCGGAACGGTCAGCCGGATCAACCCGGCCCGGAACCGCGTGACGAAGACGATCAGGACCGGCGGCGGCCCGAACGGGCTCGTCGTCGCCTTCGGCTCGGTGTGGGTGGCGGATTACCGGCTCGGTCGCGTCCTCCGCATCGACCCGGCCCGGAACCGCATCACCGCGAAGCTGAAGCTCGAGCACGCCGACTGGATCACGCCGACCGCAGACGCGCTGTGGATCTCCAGCGAGACGAACAGGGTCTACCGGCTCGACCCGCAGACGCTCCAGATCACCGCATCCGTCCCCGTCGGACAGAACCCTCTCGCCTCGGTCGTGATCGGCGGCGAGCTCTGGGTGCCGAACATCGATTCGAACACGGTCTCGGTCGTCGACGTCGCGACCCGCTCGGTCTCTCGCACGATCTCCGTGGGGCAGGCGCCGATCGCGGTAGTCGCAGAAGCAGGAGATGCCTGGGTCACGTCCGAGGGCGACGGAGACGTGTGGCGACTTCCGCCCACAGCAGGTCGGCGTTCGGGAGGAGAAAGCTCAGGGACAGGAGCGGCAGCGCCGGCAGCCCCCTGACGTCGAAGTAGACGGCGAGCGCCAGCGTGGCGCCGAACGAGAGCGTCATGCAGATCCACGTCGCGAGCGGCCGCAGGCCGAAGCGCGCGGCCGCGGCGAGGAAGACAGCGAAGAACAAGAGGTCGGGCATGCCGAGATTCGCCGACCCGTGCTCGCCGGGCACCGGAAACGCGAACGAGAGCGACGAGAAGAGGTGCGGCTGATGCTCGACGATGTGCTGGGTCGGCCCCTTCCACACCGAGTAGGCATCGACGAACGGGATGATCACGGCGACGCCCACGACCCAGGCCGCCTGCTCGAAGAAGTTGAGGAACCACCACCCCAGCGCCGTGACGGCTCCTAGCTTCGCGAATCCCGCCGGCGCGTCCCAGCCAACGACCTGGAAGATGGCGGCAAGCGCGATGAGCGCGACGCCGGCGAGGAACAGGTGGAGCGGCTGGGCGCGCCAGAGCGGGAGCACGAGGTAGACGAGGAGAAAGACGGCCGGGATGAGGACGAGCGAGATGAACGCGACGTCCCACCAGGTCGATGCCGACCAGAGCGATCCCGAGATCGAGTAATAGACGGCAAGGAGCGCCGCATCGAGCCCGAAGAGGGCGGCTCTCAGTACGGAGGAAGCTCGGACCACCAAGGTCCGACGGCCTTGAACGCCGACCAGAACCGCGATTTCGCCGCCTGCTCGTCCAGCGACGCGTCGACGTCCGGGACGACGAGCGCCTCGATCGTCGGCGTGAACGGGTGCAGCTTCCCGGGCTCCTCCGAGACGGGTTCGGAGAGCGGGAAGTGGAGCGCGTTCAGGAACGCGAGGGCGTCGTCGCCCATGACCACGACGAGCTTGGGCTGAACGATGTGCAGCTCGCGCGTCAGCCACGGCTTCGCCTGCCGGTCGATCGCGCCTTCGAACTTGATCGCGTTCGTCCCGTAGATCGCCATCGGGTCGACGTGCAGCCGCTGGAGCGATTTGAGGATCGCCTGCCCCGCGCGCCCGAAGAACGCGACGCCCTCCTGCACCTCGGCCGGCCGCGGCGAGTGCTTGAGCAGCATGATGTCGCCGAGCGGGTGGCCCGATCCCAGCACGGGAACGGCCCGTTTCCGGGCCGCCGAGCGTTCGATCTCGTGGCCGAGCTCGTTGATCTCGGCTATCGCCTTCTTCAGGTACCTGTCGTAGATCTCGTCTGTGGGCACGGGCGCGGAGGTCGTCACGGGGGGCACCAAATCAGTTCTCCTCTAGCGGACCCTTTCCTTGGCTTGCGCGACCCACTTCAGCCCCTGGAGGTAGAGGAGGGACTTCGGGCGGCGCAACACCGTGGCCGTGCGCAGGCTGATCAGGAACTCCTCCGGCCCGTCGAACGCGCGCATGCGCAGCGCGCCGGTGCCGACGCCGGGGAGGACGTGGGCGTCCGAGCCGGCTCCCATCGTCAGGTTGTACTTGCGAGCGAAGCGGAGCGCCTCGTCGTTCGAGGCTTCGAAGAGGACGCGCGCGTTGAAGACCTCGAAGACGTCGATGTCGGCCAGATGGCGGTGCAACGTGGCGGCGTCCGGGACGGTGTGCATGCGGTCGAAGGGGTGGGGGAGGAAGACGAGGCCGTCCTGCTCGCGGATGGCGGCGATCGTGTCCTCGAAGGACATCCCGCGGGGGATTTCCTCCTCGAGGAACAGGCCGATGATCTCGCCCTGGCCGTCGGTCTTGACCTCCTCGCCCGGGATGACGATCAGCTTGCGGTGGCGCGCGGCCTCGACGGCCTCGAGCGCGCCGCCGAACACGTTGTGGTCGGTCACGGCGATCGCCCCGAGCCCTATGTCGTCCGCGTAGTCGACCAGCTCCTGCGGCTCGATCGAGCAGTCGTGCGACCAGGACGTGTGCATGTGCAGGTCGCAGACGATCCACTCGCGGTCGGCGAGTGGATCGGCGGGCGCGGGCGGCTCTGCGGGACGCCGGCGCTCGGCAAGGCCGCGGTAGAGGCGGTCGAGGTCGCCGGCGACGGCGGCGAAGCTCTCGCGTTCCGCGTCGGCGCGGCCGCGAGCGGCGCTCTTCTCGCGCGCCTCGCGGTCCTCCGCCAGCCGGGCGACGGCCGCGGCGGCAAGCTCCGGCTGCTTGCGGACTCCCGGTGGGGCGGCCAGCGCCGCGCCCGCAGCCTGCGCCTCGAGCCGCACGCGCTGGAGGCCCTCCGGCGAGGGGACGAAGATCATCGCCGAGTTCAGGAGCTTGGCGCGCGCGGCGCCGTCCCTGGCGGTCCGGACGTGAACGCGATCGCGCAGCGCCGCGGGAATGAACGGGCGGCCGGCGAGAGGCTTGGTCCGCAGCAGGATCAGCTCCCAACCCGGGAGCTCGCGCATCTCGCGGACAACCGCGCGCGCGAGCGGGCGGTCGGCGGGCCGCCACTCCAGCACGATCCGCCGGCGCTTCCGTCCGGGACGGAAGAGCGTGGTGTCGACGCCCGGCGACACGATCCGGTAGTCACCGGGGAACCGCTCGGCGGCTTCGGCTGCGACGACGGGCGAGGTGGCGATGAGCGTGTCGATCCGGGAGAGAAGACGGTCGCGCTGCGCCTTTCCAGGCGGATACCCGAGCCGCTCGGGCGACGAGAAGGTCGCGACGGCGAGCGCGCGTGCGTCGCGGAGCGCGAGGTACGACAGGCTCGGGATCCCCGGCTCGAAGCCGTGCACGACGTCGAAGGAGAAACGGCCGAGAGCGTACGAGACCGCCGCGCGCATCCCGACAGGGACGCCGACGCTGCTGCGGCGTGACACCGGGACGATCGGCCCGATCGCGATCACGTCCGCCTCCTCTCCGTTCAGCAGCGCGCGCCGGCCTGCGGCCAGGTCGCGGGCGCGCCCGGAGGGGGCGAGAACGGTCACCGTGTGCCCGAGCTTGCGCAGCTCCGCGGCGACCCCCGCCACGTGCTCGTTCACATCGTGAGGCTGCGACCACGCGAACGGCGTGACCAGGCAAATGCGAAGTGCCATTCCGGCCACTCTAGCCAGATAGAGTCGCGGAATCGATCGCCGGGTTTTCCTCGAGCGGGCAGGCGGTCTGGCGCTTGGAGCCGGTGCCGTCGGCACCTTGTCTGGCTTCGCCCAGCGCCGGCCGAGCGGGCCGTTCCGGGAGCTGGCGCGCGAGCTGGACGGCTCGGTCGTCCTGCCCGCGAGCAGTGCCTACGCGCAGGACAAGCTGCTGGTCAACACGCGCTTCGACGCCTCCCATCCGCGCGCCATCGCCTACTGCGAGTCGGCCGAGGATGTGCAGAAGACGATCCGCTGGGCGCGCAAGCACGGCATCCACATCGTCCCGCGCTGCGGCGGCCACTCCTACGGCGGGTACTCGACGACGAGCGGCGTCGTTGTCGACGTCACGCGGATGAAGCGCGTGCGCCCCAGCGGCGCGTCGGCCACGATCGGGGCAGGAGCGCGGCTGATCGATGTGTACGCGCAGCTCCTCGCGCACGGCGTGACCATCCCGGCCGGCTCGTGCCCGAGCGTCGGGATCTCCGGCCTGACGCTCGGCGGCGGCGCGAGCTACGCGGGCCGGAAGCTCGGACTTACGTGCGACAACCTCCGCAGCGTGTCGATCGTCACGGCCGACGGGAAGCTCCGGCAGTGCAGTGCCGGCGAGCATTCCGACCTGTACTGGGCCTGCCGCGGCGGCGGAGGCGGGAACTTCGGGATCGTGACCGGCTTCCGCTTCCGCACGCACACGGTGGGGAACGTCGCGTACTACCGAGTCGTCTGGCCATGGGCGGACGCCGCCGAGGCAATTCGCGCCTGGCAGGCCTTCGCGCCGCACGCGCCCGACGAGCTGTTCGCGACGCTCTTCATGTCCACGACAGCGACCAAGGGGCCGGGGACGACGCCGGTGATCAGCTCGGGAGGTCAGTTCTTCGGGACGGAGTCGGACCTCGAGAAGCTGATCTTTCCGCTCCTTTCGGCGGGGAGGCCGACGGACGGACGAGTCGGGACGCTCTCGTACATGGACGCCGTGCTCCGCTGGGCCGGCTGCCATCCGGTAAGCCAGTGCCGCACGGTGCGCCGCCTGGCCTACAAGGGGAAGTCCGACTACGTCAATGCGCCGCTCTCGAACGCGGCGATCGCCACGCTCCTCGCCGGGCTCGAGGCGAACCAGCGGAGCACGGCGCTCGGAAAGGGCGAGCTCCTCTTCGACTCCTACGGCGGCGCGATCAACCGCGTCCCCGCCGCGGCGACGGCGTTCGTCCATCGCAACTCGCTCTTCTCGATCCAGTACTTCTCGAGCTGGTCAGGCTCGGGCGCGGCGAACCTTGCGTGGATCAGGAGCCTGTACGCGGCCATGCGCCCGTTCGTCTCCGGGTTCGCCTACCAGAACTACATCGACCCGGATCTGCGGAGCTGGAAGCACGCGTACTACGGCTCGAACCTGCGACGGCTCGCCGCGGTCAAGCGCAAGTACGACCCGCGGAACGCGTTCAGGTTCGCGCAGAGCATCCCGCCGCGGATTTAGAGTGTGGGCGCGATGGATCGGCGCGATCTCGTCGAGAGAGGCGGCAAGGCGGCCCTCGCCGCCGCCGTCTTCGGGATCGGCCCGATCTGGACGGAGGTCGCTTCCGCCGGCCCGACCCCGGTGCAGCTGCGCGCCCTCGCGCGGCAGATCCACGGCTCCGTCGTCACGCCCTCCAGCCCGGGTTACAACCGCGCGCGGATCGTCCAGGACACGCACTTCAACTCGGCCCGCCCGCGGGCGATCGTGTACTGCGAGTCGACCACGGACGTGCAGAAGACGATCGCGTGGGCGCGGAAGAACGGCGTCCGCATCGTTGGCCGCTCCGGCGGGCACTCCTACGGCGGCTACTCGACGACGAGCTCGGGCGTCGTGGTGGACGTGAGCCGCATGAACTTCGTCCAGCCGCACGGCGGCGGCACCGCGCTGATCGGGGCAGGCTCCCAGCTGATCGACATCTACGCGAAGCTGAACAACCGGCACCTGATGATCCCGGGCGGCTCCTGCCCGACCGTCGGCATCGCCGGGCTCGCGCTCGGCGGCGGGCACGGCTGGTCCGGACGGAAGTACGGGCTCACGTCAGACAACATCCAGCAGCTGACGATCGTCACGGCGGACGGGAAGGCCCGCGTCTGCAACGCACACCAGAACTCGGATCTCTTCTGGGCCTGCCGCGGGGGCGGGGGCGGCAACTACGGGGTCGTCACGAATTTCACCTTCAAGACGCATCCCGCGAGCAACGTCTCCACCTTCTACGTCAGCTGGCCCTGGTCGGACGCGGCGCGCGTCTTCAAGGCCTGGCAAGCCTGGGCGCCGCACGCCCCGCAGAGCCTCGGCCTCTCCGTGCTCGTCATGTCGAACGGATCACCGCCCTCGCTGAGCGCGTCGGGGCAATTCTTCGGCTCGGCGAACGCCCTCCGCTCGCTTATCCGGCCGCTCACGAGCGTCGGCACCGCGCACATCTCGATCACTCCGCGCACCTGGATGGGCGCCGTCCTCAACTACGCCTCGTGCAGCTCGGTCGCCCAGTGCCGCGCCATGCCACCCGACACCTTCAAGGCCAAGTCCGACTACGCCCAGAGGCCGTTCAGCCCGGCCGGGATCAGGGCGGCGACCCGCGGGATCGAGAACTGGCCGAGAGGGGCGGGCGGGTTCGCGCTCATCCTCGACTCGTACGGGGGCGCCATCAACAAGGTGCCGGCCGGCGCGACCGCCTTCGCGCACCGGAACATGCTCTTCTCGATGCAGTACTACGCGAGCCCGGGGTCCGGCTCCAACCTCGCCGCGCTGAACCGCTATTACCACTCGCTGCGGCCGTACGTCTCGGGCTATGCGTACGTGAACTACATCGATCCGTCGCTGCCGAACTGGCAGCACGCCTACTACGGCGCCAACTATCCGCGGCTCGTCTCGATAAAGAAGAAGTACGACCCCTCCAACTTCTTCCGCTTCAAGCAGTCCATTCGCCCCAAGCGCTAACACGGGTCAAGGGAGCGTCAACGACATCTCGCGCTGCCGGAGCGCGATGCTGCCGCCGAGGTCCTTCAACGCCGCGAGCACCGGGTCCTCCTCGGGCACGTTGAAGACGCTCACCGGCCCCAGCGTGCGGAGCGATTCGAGGATCTCACGCGCCGCGTCGCCGTCTCCCGCGAATTGCATGAGGACGACCCGTCCGTCGGGCGCGACCCGGAAGACGGCGGCGCCCGCGCCGGTGGTCACGCCGCGCAGGTCGTCGTAGTGCCGGAGCGTGTCGTCGTCGCGCTGCCACGGCTCCCGCTCCGTGCGTAGCTCGAGGATTCGCCTGTGCGCCGCCTGCCAGTCCTGGTCGGGCAGCGCCTTGCCCTCGGCTGGGTCCAGCGATCCGAGCTCGACCCAGCGCAGGAAGTCGTACCCGAGGGCGTCGTACAGACGGTACGCGGGCTCGTTCGCCTCGATCACCTCGAGCGAGATCTCGCGCATACCGCGGGCGCGCGCTTGGTCGTGCACCGCCTCCATCAGCTCGCGGCCCAGGCCTTTGCGGCGTGCCTCGGCAACGACGCCGAGCCCGCCGATCCATCCGCGCCCGCCGCGGACGCCGAGGTTGACGAGGCCTACGGGCTCGCCGTCGTCGACCGCGACGAGGCTCGCGTCGAGATCGAGGTCGAACGTGCGGACGAGGAACTCGACCGCCGCCTCGTCCACCCGCACCGGTACGTAGTAGCGCTCGTATGCGCGCGTGAAGAGCGCCGCTAGCTCACCCGGGGGGAGCGAGCTCGCGGCGCGGAGCTCTGCTGTCACGCCTTGGACGCGGCCTTGGCGGGCTTGCGTGCGTACTGCTTGATGAACCGCTCTACGGCGGCGTGCGCGTCGTCGTCCGGGATCTGCTTGGGCGGCGACTTCATCAGGTACGAGCTCGGGCCCTCGAGGGCGCCGCCGACCCCGTTGTTCAGCGCCAGCTTGGCGAGCCGCACCGCGTCGATCACGATGCCGGCCGAGTTGGGCGAGTCCCAGACCTCGAGCTTCAGCTCGATGTTCAGCGGGACATCGCCGAACGACGAGCCCTCCATCCGGATGTACGCCCACTTGCGGTCGGTCAGCCAGGGCACGTAGTCGGACGGGCCGACGTGCACGTTCTCGGCGCCGAGGTCGTAGTCGAGCATCGACGTTACCGCGTTCGTCTTCGAGATCTTCTTGGACTCGAGGCGCTCGCGCTCCAGCATGTTCAGGAAGTCGGAGTTTCCGCCGACGTTCAGCTGCATGGTCTTGTCCAGCCGGACGCCGCGCTCGCGGAACAGCGTCGTCAGCACGCGGTGCGTGATCGTGGCGCCGACCTGCGACTTGATGTCGTCGCCGATGATCGGCAGGCCGGCGTCCTCGAAGCGGCGCTGGAAGTGTCCGCCCTTGGCGATGAACACCGGCATGCAGTTCACCATGGCGCAGCCGGCCTGGAGGATCTGCTCCGTGTACCACTTGGTCGCCTCTTCGGACCCGACAGGCAGGTAGTTGACGACCACGTCCGTTCCGGTCTCGCGGAGGATTCCGGCCACGTCGTCGGTGTCACCTGGCGCCTTCTCCACCACTTCGGAGAGGTACTTGCCGAGGCCGTCGTGCGTCATCCCGCGCGAGACGGTGACGCCCGTCTTGGGGACGTCGGAGAACTTGATCGTATCGTTCGGCTCCGCCCAGATCGCGGAGCTGAGGTCCTTGCCGACCTTGGTCACGTTCACGTCGAATGCTGCGGAGAACTCGATGTCGCGGATGTGATAGCCGCCGAGATCGACATGCATGAGCCCGGGGACGAACGCGCCCGGGTCGGCGTCCTTGTAGTACTCCACGCCCTGAAGGAGTGAGTTCGCGCAGTTGCCGACGCCGACGATGGCGACGCGCACCTTGTCCTCGCTCCGGCGGGCTCTTCCGTTGGTCGAAGCCATGTCTTCCTTTCTTTCCAGGCCGAGCCGCTCCGAGAGCGTCTCGACGATCAGGTCGTTGGTCTTGCGGCGGCGCTCGCTCGCGCGCCGTCCAAGTTTGTCCTTCAACTCCTGGGGCATCCGGAGGAGGACGTCTCCGCTCTCCTTGGGCGGTGAACCGGGGCGGCCGGTGCCGGCAAATGGCACGCCAAAGCGCGACGCCAGCATCTGGACCGCGACGTCGTTCAGGTTTCTCTTCGTCCGCGTGACCTCGTCCGCCAGGCGTCTCTTGAGCTCCGCAGGCATGCGGACGAGGACGTTCGTGCGTTCAACGTTGGCCATCCAAGGCGAAGTGATAGCAGAAAAGTGCTATCGCAGTTGTCGAAGCTGGGTACGCACGTATAGGATGCGTTGAACGACGGTGACCCAGGCGGTCACCGCCAGCACGTAGATCGCCCACGGGAGCACACCCCAGGGCGCGAGCCCGAGACCGACCGAGATGACCACCACGCGCTCGGTGCGCGAGCCGAGCCCGACGTCCCCGCGGAGCCCGAGCGTCTCTGCCCTGGCGCGCGCGTAGCTGACGAGGAAGGATCCGGCGATGGCCGCCATCGCGAAGGCGAGCGCGACCTCGTCCCCGTGCCGGAAGAAGACGAGCCCGATCGACCCGAGCATGAAGCCTTCGCCGACGCGGTCGGTCGTGGAGTCGAGGAATGCGCCGAACGGCGTCCCCTTCCCGCTCGAGCGCGCCAGCGCGCCGTCGAGGATGTCGAGGAGCGAACCGATCACGAAGACGGCGCCGCCGAGCCAGTAGAAGAGGTACTCGTTGCGATACTCGAAGTAGACGAGGACGGAGGCTGCGATGCACAGGCTCACGCCGGCCGCGGTCAGGGCGTTCGGGGAGACGCGCGTCTGCGCCAGCCGCTGCATTCCACGGGTTGCCAGTCGGCGGACTCCCACCGTGTAGCTGTCCCGGAGGCGAGCGAGAGCTTCGGTTCGACTCACGCCCGCACGACGCGAAGGATCCGCGGCGCGTTCAGGATCGCCGCCGCAAAGCCCGCCACCGCGATCCCCGCGAGGACGTCGAGCCAGAAGTGGTTGGCGGTCGCCATCACCGAGAACCACACCCAGGCCGGCCAGAGGAGCCAGAGCACCTTGAAGTACCACTTTTTCACGATCAGCGCGAGCGTCACGCCTACGATCAGCGCGTCCGCGGAGTGGAGGCTGGGCATGGCGGCGAACTGGTTGGACGCGAGCTGGATGAAACCGCTGCCGTGATTGATCCCGAAGGTGGCGATCGTGTCCACGAACCCGAGCTGCGGGAACATTCGCGGGGGCGCCGTCGGAAGGGTTATGTAGCCGATGAGGCCGATCACGTTCGCCACCAGGATCGTGTTCCGGAACTTGGCAAAGTGCTCGTGCCGGCGCAGGTAGACCCACAGCAGCGCGATGCCGAGGACGGTGAACTGCGACATCCAGTACGTCCATGAGGTCAGCGTCGTCAGCAGGTGCGAGTTGACCGTGATCCGCTGCAGGGTCAGCTCGAACAACCCGTGCACGTGCTTCTCGAAGTCGATGACGTAGAGCCCGTTGGAAAGGGCCTTCGCAGGATCGCGGTCGGCCAGGCCGCGGACGATCTGGTACGCGAACAGGAATCCGAACCAGATGACGAGCTGGCGGAAGAGGTCCTTCCAGCCCAGAGGGAGATAGCGTCGACCGATGCCGGCGATAGCCGTCACGGTAGGCGATTCTAACCCGCGGGGTCAGATATCAAGCGAATAGCCTGGCGCAGCCGGTCGCCCCCACGAAACGTGCGTCCTCGCTCGTCGCAGCGGACTCGGACTGAAGCCTGCCCTGGATGTCCTTGACCTTTGCCGCGTTGCCGTCCTTGGCGGCCTGCGTCATGTCGCCGAAGTCGGAGGCTTCCTTCTTCAAGCCGGTGACGAACGAGTTCGCCGAGTCCTTCAGCGCGTCCGGTGGCTGAAGGTCGTCGATGTCGTTCGCGAGATCGTCGAGGACGTTCTTCGCCTTGTCGCCGTTGGCCGCGATCTTTTCGGTCGACGAGAGATCGAGGCCGCTGCCCTTCTTTTGTGCCGCGGCACAGGCCGCATCTGCCTTCGCGGCGTACGCTGCCTTCGAGAGCTGCTTGTCGCCTCCTCCGCCACCGCCGCAGCCGGCCGCGACGAATGCGGTCGCTGTCACGAGCACGGCTGAGATCACCAGCGTCCTGTTCATCATCCTCCGATCTGGCTCATCGACCGCGACGCGCGGACGAATCCGGGTTCGTTGATGCGGTGCTTCAACTCCTTGTGCTTGACGGCCCAGCGCAGAAGTCCCGCCAGATCGTCGTCGGACGCTCCCCGCCTCAGTGGGTCCTTGAGGTCCCACTCCCGGCGCGAGAAGAGGCAGGTACGCAGCTTTCCGTCCGCCGTCAGCCGGATGCGGTCGCAGCTGGAGCAGAAGGGCTCCGAGACGGGGTTGACGAACCCGATCTCGCCGGCGCCGTCCTCGAAGCGGAAGCGACGCGCGGTCGACGACGCCTTCGCGGGGATCTCCACCAGCGGCCAGCGCTCCTCGATGAGACCGCGGATCTCGGCGCCCGTAAGTACCTCGTCCTGCCGCCACGCCTCGTCGGCGTCCAGCGGCATGAACTCGATGAACCGGATCACGTACGGCTTGGTCCGCGCGAGCTCCGCGAGGGCAGGCACCTCCTCCTCGGTGAAGCCGCGGATCGCCACGCAGTTGACCTTGATCGGGCGCAGCTCAGGGTAACGCTCGGCCTCTGCGAGGCCGGCGAGGACGCGGTCGAGCGCGTCGCGGCGCGTGATCTCGGCGAAGCGGGTGTGCGAGAGCGAATCGAGCGAGACGTTGAGGCGGCGCAGACCGGCCGCGACGAGCGGCCCCGCCAGCCGGTCGAGCAGGATCCCGTTCGTCGTCAGCGACAGGTCCTGGACGCCGGGTGTCCTCGCCACCATCTCGACCAGCGTGGTCAGGTCGCGTCGGACAAGCGGCTCGCCGCCGGTCAGCCGGATCTCCTCCACCCCCATTTCGGCGAGCACGCGCACGATCCGCGCGATCTCCTCGAAGGAGAGGACTTCCTCGCGCGGGAGCCACTCCAGCCCCTCGGCGGGCATGCAGTACTTGCACCGGAAGTTGCACTTGTCCGTGACGGACACGCGCAGGCTCTTGATCTCACGGTCCCAGCCGTCGACGAGCGGATCGCGCATGCCCGTAGCGTATCGCCAGGTTTGGCTGCGCCGACCACGGGCACATTCCGGCCATGTCACAGACGGAAGAACCACGCCAGGACGACGACTGGGGCGAGGCACGGCACGGTGAGCAGGACGCTCCGCACGAGGAGCAGGAACCGGGCTCGCTGGAGGAGCCGGAGACCCAGCGCCAGCCGTACGAAGGCGAAGAAGGCCAGCGCGACGACGTGGCCTAGAAGGGCAAAGGCCCGGCAAGCCGGGCCCTTGCGCTCTCCCTCAGGGTGAGGGGTCTGTTAGTCCTTCTAGAGCTGCCAGTCGCCGTCCTTCTGGACGAGCTCGCCGTCCAGGTACAGCTCGCCGCCCCGGCGGAGGTCCTTGACCATGTCCCAGTGGACTGCGCTCTCGTTCTTCCCGCCGATGAAGGGGAAGCCATTCCCCATGGCGAGGTGGATCGTGCCCTCGATCTTCTCGTCGAAGAGTGTGTTGCGCATGTGCTCCTGGATGCCAGGGTTGCAGCCGATGCCGAACTCGCCGAGCACCGAGGCGCCGTCGTCCGAGGTCAGCACGGACTTGAAGAAGTTCTCGTTCGAGCCCGCCGTGATCTCGACCGCGCGGCCGTTCTCGAAGCGCAGCCGCGCGCCGTGGACGTCGCGCCCGAAGTAGTACGCCGGATACTCGGAGAAGGTCACGACGCCGTTCGCGGAGTCCTCGACGGGTGAGTAGAAGACCTCGCCGCTCGGCATGTTCGCCCCTGCGGCGGAGACCTTCCCCTTTCGTCCGTCCAGGCTGAAGGTCAGGTCCGTGTCCTTCCCGACGATCCGTACCTCCTTCGCCTCGTCGAAACGCTCGGCGATCTTCTCCATCTCGCGCTCGAGTGCCGGCCAGTCGATGAGGACGGCGCCGTAGAGGAAGTCGGTGAATTGCTCGAGCGTCATGCCGGCGTCCTGAGCGAGCGCGCTCGTCGGCCACTGGCACCCGACCCAGGGCTTCTCGTTGCGGAAGAACGGCTCCGCGTACTTGCGGCCGGCGGCCTGCAGCAGGGCCATCCGCTCGGGTGGGATGTCCGAGCCGTCGCGCGTGTTCTCCGGAGCGATGATCGCGATGAAGCAGTCGGCGTTCTGGATCGCATGTGCGTCGATGGGGGCGAGATCCTCCAGCAGCTCCTCGGGCGCTTCCTTCGCCCAGGCGGAGTTGACGCCGGCGCTTTCGAGCGCGATCCGAGGCAAGGCGTACGCGCCGCGCCGGGCTATCTCGCGCGAGACCGCGTCGATCAACGGCTTCGCGAGCGGCTGCGAGCGGACGAGCACCTGCCAGCCCGACTGCACGCCGACGCAGTCCTCGACGAGAAGCCTCGCGTACTGCTCGACCCGGGGATCACCGCTCACGTCGTGCAGCGTAGTCGGTCCGAGAGCGATCTTCTCCGTTGCTCTTCTTCCGCAGGGCTCCGGCTCCAGTGTCGCGCGGGTTTCTGAGCCCGTACGGCACAAACATTGATACACTGGGGCTTAGATTTCATTCTTCTCTTGACAACAACTCAGAACGGAGGCCCAGGAACTCATGGCAAAGGTACTAGGAATCGATCTCGGGACGACGAATTCGGCCATGGCCGCGATCGAGGGCGGCGAGCCGTCCGTCATCCCGAACGCGGAGGGCGGGCGCACGACCCCGTCCGTCGTTGCGTTCACGAAGGACGGGCAGCGGCTCGTCGGCGCGCCGGCCAAGCGCCAGCAGGTCACCAACCCCGAGAACACGATCTTCTCGATCAAGCGCTTCATGGGGCGCAAGTTCGACGAGGTCGACGAGGAGATGAAGATCGTCCCGTACGAGGTCGTCAAGGGCCCGAACGACGACGTTCGCGTGAAGGCCGGCGACAAGGAATACGCGCCGCCGGAGATCTCCGCGATGATCCTCCAGAAGCTGAAGGCCGACGCGGAGGCGTACCTCGGCGAGCCGGTCACCGAGGCGGTCGTCACCGTCCCCGCCTACTTCAACAACGCGCAGCGCGAGGCGACCAAGGACGCCGGCAAGATCGCCGGGCTCAACGTCCTGCGCATCATCAACGAGCCGACCGCGGCCGCCCTTGCCTACGGCCTCGAGAAGGAGGAGGAGCAGACCGTCCTCGTCTTCGACCTGGGCGGCGGCACCTTCGACGTCTCGATCCTGGAGCTCGCCGAGGGCGTGTTCGAGGTCAAGGCGACGAACGGGGACAACCACCTTGGCGGCGACAACTTCGACAAGGCGATCGTCGACTGGATGGTCTCGGAGTTCAAGAAGGACCAGGGCATCGACCTCGCTGCCGATCGGATGGCGCTCCAGCGCCTGTACGAGGCGGCCGAGAAGGCAAAGATCGAGCTGTCGTCCACGATGACGACGCAGATCAACCTGCCCTTCATCACCGCGACGCAGGAGGGCCCGAAGCATCTCGACCTCCAGCTCACGCGCGCGAAGCTGAACGAGCTCACGCACGACCTGCTCGAGCGCACGGTTGGCCCGACCAAGCAGGTGCTGGCCGACGCCGGTCTCGACGCGAGCAAGATCGACCACGTCGTCCTCGTCGGCGGCATGACCCGCATGCCCGCGGTCGTGGACAAGGTCAAGGAGCTGACCGGCAAGGAGCCCAACAAGGGCGTGAACCCGGACGAGGTCGTCGCCGTCGGCGCGGCCATCCAGGGCGGCGTCCTCAAGGGTGAGGTCAAGGACGTGCTCCTGCTCGACGTCACTCCGCTCTCGCTCGGCATCGAGACCAAGGGCGGCGTGTTCACCAAGCTGATCGAGCGGAACACGACCATCCCGACGAAGAAGTCGGAGGTCTTCTCGACCGCGGAGGACAACCAGCCCTCCGTCGAGGTGCACGTCCTCCAGGGCGAGACGGAGATGGCCGCCTTCAACAAGACGCTGGGCAAGTTCCAGCTCGTCGGCATCCCGCCGGCACCCCGCGGCATGCCACAGGTCGAGGTCACGTTCGATATCGACGCCAACGGGATCATCAACGTGTCGGCCAAGGATCTCGGCACCGGCAACGAGCAGCAGATCAAGATCGAGGGCGGCTCGGGCCTGAAGGGCGACGAGGTCGAGAAGATGATCCGAGACGCCGAGGCGCACGCCGAGGAGGCGCACAAGCTGCGCGAGCTCGCCGACGCCCGGAACCTGGCGGAGGGCCTCGCGTACCAGACCGAGAAGTCGCTCAAGGAGCACCGCGAGAAGCTCGACGAGGCCGAGGCCTCGACGATCGAAGGTCGCATCATGGAGCTCCGCGGCGTGCTCGAGTCGCAGGACGTGAACGAGATCCGTCAGAAGACCGAGGCGCTGCAGGAGGCCTCGCAGAAGCTGGCCGAGGCCGTCTACGCGCAGGCGAGCGCCCAGCAGGCGCAGAGCGCGCAGGGCGGCAACGGCACGTCCACCTCGGACGACGAAGTCGTGGAGGACGCCGACTACGAGGTCGTCGACGAGGGTGAGGAGGCCAAGACCTGATGGCGACCTCCTACCGCCTAGCTCGCACTCTCCGGCGCGCTGCAAAGCGGCGCCATGCGTCGTCCTCAGTCGCGCCCGTAGCCTATGGCTACGAACGCTCCCTGCGTCCTAGCCTGGCTTGCTTTTCACGGCCGGAGAGCACGATCTACTCGGTAGGTGATCGCTCGTGACCCTCGAGCAGCTGGCACAGCGATTCGCCGAGGTCGAGCAGGAGCGCGATGCGCATCTCGACGACCTGAAGCGGCTCGCGGCCGAGTTCGACAACTACCGCAAGCGGGTGGCGCGCGACCAGGAGAGCCTGGTCGCGCGCTCCAACGAGCGGCTGGTCAAGGAGCTCCTGCCGATCCTCGACGACCTCGAGCGTGCGCTCGAGGCCGCGTCGCAGCATGAGGAGGCCGCGAAGCGGCCTGTCCGCGACAGCGGACCAGGGGAGGGGGTCCGGGGGAACCGGGAGGTTCCCCCGGTATCCGGAGACACTGCCGGAGCGCATGAAGTGTTCGAGGGCGTCCGCTTCGTTCACCGCAACCTCGCCGACCTTCTGCGCCGTGAGGGGCTCGCCGAGATCGAGACGAACGGCCGCTTCGACCCGCACGTGCACGAGGCGCTGCTCGCGCAGCCATCCGACCAGGACGAGGGCTCGGTCATCGACGTCGTCCAGAAGGGCTACAAGCTCGGCGACCACGTCGTGCGTCCGGCGCGTGTCGTCGTAGCGTCAGCGGAGACGGCACAAGCGCCTGTCCGCGACAGCGGACCGGTGGAGGGAGTCCGGGGGAATCGGGAGGTTCCCCCGGGTGACCGCCAGGAGCAGTCGGGTGGCGACGGCGGCTAAGTCCCTCTACGAGCTGCTGGGCGTCGCCAAGAACGCCTCGGCCGACGAGATCAAGAAGGCCTACCGCAAGCTCGCGCGGGAGTATCACCCGGACCGGAATCCGGGCGACGCGGAGGCCGAGGCGAAGTTCAAGGAGGTGCAGGGCGCGTACGACACGCTCTCCGACCCGGAGAAGCGCAAGCAGTACGACTCGTTCGGCTCCGCGGACGGGCGCGCGCAGGGCGCCCCCGGCGGGTGGACGAACTTCGACCCGAGCGCATTCGACTTCGGCAATCTGAGCGACCTCTTCGGCGGGATGTTCGGCAACCGGGGCGGTGGCCGGCAGCAGCCGGTCGCACAGCGCGGCAACGACATCGAGGCGGTCGTCAACCTCTCTTTCGAGGATTCGCTGCGCGGGATCGAGACCAAGATCCCCGTCGAGGTCGACACGGCCTGCTCGGAGTGCGGCGGCTCGGGCGCCAAACCCGGGACCGCACCGGTCATCTGTCCGGAATGCCGCGGACGCGGCGTCGTGGTGGAGAGCCAGGGGCTCTTCTCGTTGTCGGAGCCGTGCCCGCGCTGCCGCGGGAACGGGACGATCATCGAGAATCCGTGCCCCCGCTGCCACGGCACCGGCCGCGAGCGGCGCACGAAGCGCTACTCGGTGAAGATCCCGGCCGGCGTCAAGGACGGCACCCGCATCCGGCTCAAGGGCAAGGGCGAGCCCGGCCTGAGCGGCGGCCCGCCCGGTGACCTGTTCGTGGTCACGCGCGTGTCGTCGTCCGACCGGTACGAGCGGCGCGGTGTGGCCGACCTGGTCGTGGACGTCCCCGTCTCGTTTGCGGACGCGGCGCTCGGCGCGAAGGTCGACGTGCCGACGCCGTACGGCGAGCGGCTCTCGGTGAAGATCCCGGCAGGGACGGAGACCGGCAAGCTGTTGAAGCTGAAGGGGCACGGGGCGCCGAAGCTGAAGGGCGGCGGGAAGGGCGACCTGCTCGCGCGCGTGCGCCTGACCGTGCCGAAGAAGCTCACGAAGAAGCAGCGCGAGCTCGTAGAGGAGCTGCAGAGGGCGGACGTGTGATGGCCGACGACTCCCCGCGCTACATCATCAGCGTCGCCGCCGACCTGGTCGGGATGCATCCCCAGACGCTCCGTATCTACGAGCAGAAGGGTCTGGTGCGTCCGAAGCGGACGGCCGGCAACACGCGGCTTTATTCGGAGGCGGATCTCGAGCGGCTGCGCACCATTCAGCGGCTGACGACGGAGCTGGGGCTGAATCTCGCGGGAGTCGAGGTGGTGCTGCGCATGGAAGACCAGCTTCAGCGGACGCAGGCGCGGATGGAACGGATCGAGCGCCAGATGCGTGAAGAGATCGCCGAGGTGCACCGCCAGTATCGGCGCGATCTTGTCGTCTGGCGGCCCGCCGAGCCACCGGCCCGAAGGGCACCCAGGTGACGCGCTTCCGACTTTCCAGTCTTGGCGCGTTCCCGGCGCAGCTGCGTGACGGTTTCGCGGTTACGCTCGCCGTGGGTGGCGGGCGGACGACTCCCCACCCAGGGTGGGGCGTTGAGAAGGTGTCGACAGCGGCCCACACTGAGTGGGGCGTCGAGAGCGTTGACAGCCCTCCGTCGGGGACCGCCTGATGGATTTCAACAAGCTGACCCTCAAGTCCCAGGAGGCGGTCGGCGCCGCGCAGGAGCTTGCCCGCCGCATGGGCAACCCCGAGATCTATCCCGAGCACCTGCTCCTCGCGCTCCTCGACCAGGAGCTGCCGCAGCAACTCGTCCCCGATGCCGCGGCGCTCCGTGCCGAAGCCGAGACCACGCTGCGCGGCAAGCCCTCGATCCAGGGCCCCCAGCAGCAGCCTCAGGTATCGCGCGCGTTCAGCGAAGTCCTGGACGAAGCCTTTGCGGAGGCGCGCAAGCTCGACGACGAGTACGTCTCGACCGAGCACCTGCTGCTCGCGCTGAACGTCGTCCCGCGCGATGAGCTGCTGGCGCGGATCGAGAACGTGCGCGGCGGCCAGCGCGTCACCTCGCAGGATCCCGAGGAGACGTACCAGGCGCTGGAGAAATTCGGCCGTGACCTGACCGCGCTCGCCGAGGAGGGCAAGCTCGACCCGGTCATCGGCCGCGACGAGGAGATCCGCCGCGTCATCCAGGTTCTCTCGCGCCGCACGAAGAACAACCCCGTGCTGATCGGCGAGCCCGGCGTGGGGAAGACGGCAATCGCGGAAGGGCTGGCGCAGAGGATTGTCGCGGGTGATGTCCCCGAGGGCCTCAAAGGCAAACGCGTGTGGGCGCTCGACATCGGCGCACTTCTCGCCGGCTCGAAGTACCGCGGCGAGTTCGAGGAGCGGCTGAAGGCCGTCCTCAACGAGATCAAGGCGGCGGAGGGCGAAATCGTCCTCTTCATCGACGAGCTGCACACGATCGTCGGCGCCGGCGCGGCCGAGGGCGCGGTCGACGCCGCCAACATGCTCAAGCCGATGCTCGCCCGCGGCGAGCTGCGCGCCATCGGCGCGACGACGCTCGACGAATACCGCAAGCACATCGAAAAGGACGCAGCACTCGAACGCCGCTTCCAGCCGGTCTTCGTGGGCGAGCCTTCCGTCGCCGACACCATCGCCATCCTCCGAGGCTTGAAGGAGCGCTACGAGGCGCACCACGGCGTCCGCATCCGGGACGCGGCGCTGGTCGCCGCGGCCGTGTTGTCGGATCGCTACATCTCCGACCGCCAGCTGCCGGACAAGGCGATCGACCTGATCGACGAGTCCGCTTCGCGGCTGCGTATGCAGATCGACTCGGCTCCGCTCGAGCTGGACGAGTCCGAGCGGCGCGTGCGCCAGCTCGAGATCGAGCTCGCGGCGATGGGCAAGGAGTCGAAGGAGGTGCGCGAGCCGCTGGAGCGCGAGCTGGCCGAGGCGAAGGAACGGCGGAACGGCCTCGCCGCACGCTGGGAGCAGGAGAAGGGCGCGCTCGAGCGGATCAAGGAGATCACGCGCCGGATCGAGGAGTTGAAGATGGAGGCCGAACGTGCCGAGCGCGAGGGCAACCTCCAGCGTGTGGCCGAGATCCGCTACGGCGATCTCCCGGCGCTCGAGGACGAGCTCGAGTCTCGTGAGGTTGTCGAGTCTCCGATGGTCAAGGAGGAAGTCGACGAGGACGATGTCGCCGAGGTGGTCGGACGCTGGACGGGCATTCCCGTCTCCCGGCTGCTCGAGGGCGAGACCGAGAAGCTCATCCACATGGAGGAGCGGCTGCACGAGCGGGTCGTCGGCCAGGACGAGGCGGTCTCGGCGGTCGCTAACGCGCTGCGGCGCGCGCGCTCGGGGCTGCAGGATCCGAACCGGCCCATCGGCTCGTTCGTCTTTCTCGGCCCGACCGGCGTGGGTAAGACCGAGCTGGCGCGGGCGCTGGCGGAGTTCATGTTCGACGACGACCGGGCGATGGTGCGCATCGACATGTCCGAGTACATGGAAAAGCACACGGTGTCGCGCCTGGTCGGCGCGCCGCCGGGCTACATCGGCTACGAGGAGGGCGGACAGCTGACCGAGGCCGTCCGCCGACGCCCGTACTCGGTCGTCCTGCTGGACGAGATCGAGAAGGCCCACCCGGACGTCTTCAACATCCTGCTGCAGATCCTCGACGACGGGCGCCTGACCGACGGCCAGGGCCGTACGGTCGACTTCCGCAACACGGTGTTGATCATGACCTCGAACATCCGCTCGGCGGACGCGTTGACGGATGTCTTCCGCCCCGAGTTTCTGAACCGGATCGACGAGATCGTCGAGTTCCACCCGCTCTCGCGGGAGCAGCTGGGCGAGATCGTCGAGCTGCAGCTCACGCGGCTACGGCAGCGGCTGGCCGAGCGGGGCATCTCGCTCGAGCTGACCGAGGAGGCGAAGGAGGCCGTCGCGGAGGCCGGTTGGGATCCGACCTACGGCGCGCGGCCCTTGAAGCGCGCCATCCAGCGCATGATCGAAAACCCGCTCGCGCTACGGCTGCTGGAGGGCGACTTCACGGAAGGGGACACAGTCGTCGTGGACGTCGAGGAAGGCGAGCTCGGGTTCGACAAGGCGCACGCGGCCGCCGTCGCGTGACCCGGCACACCTTCGAAACACTCTCTCCACAGCGCCTCGGAAACCGGGGTCAGACCCCTCGTACAAAGCGGCCAAGTCTCGCGCGCTTGCGTTTCGCATAGCTCCGCGGTATCCGGTCAGGCACAAGAGATCCCGACTGTCAAGGTCGGGGTCAGACCCCGGTTTATGCGGCTGACACCTCAGATGCGCCGGAAGAGCACCCGGACGATCCAGGCGCGGTAGCGGCCGGCATCCGGATCGGCGGCGGTTGCCTCGCGCAACCGATCGAAGAACATGTTCGAAAGAGCTTGCGGATCGACGCCGATTGCGCCCGGCTCGAACAGATGCTCCAGCATCGTCGACTCCGACCAGGCGCGAACGAAGTCGACGTACCCCTCCGCATAGGCTCCTGGGTCTCGCACTCGCTCGAAGGTCTCCCAGTACGGGTTGGCCACCTCGACGGCGCCGGAGCTCACCAAGTCGAGAACGCCCACGAGCGGCCCGCCGTCCTCAACGGGCGCAGTCGACTCCTCGACCGTCCGGCAGTAGACCGAGAGCATGTAGCGATCGAGGGTCTCGCGCTTCAACAGCCCGTCCTCGGCGAGCCCGACGGCCACCTTCCACATGACTCGGAGGAGGCGCGCAGCGGAGACCTCCGCCTCGCCGCTTTCCGAGGCCGTGCTGCCGATTCCCTGGACGAGCACGAGCCCGCCTTCCGCGAGCTCGGCTGCGCGGGCGGTAAGGAACGCCTCCCAGTCGCGGGCGGCCTGGACGGCGAGCTCTTCGCGCGCGCGACCCGTCGCGTCGGAGAAGTACATGCCCTCCGGAACCCGGGCGCGCGGTTGCTCGCGCAGCCAGTGCACCGCGTTCGAGCACATGCCGGCGTGGACGGATCCCGACGGCAGCACCTGGCCGAAGAACGACCCCGCGACTGCGGCCGGATATACCGGACCGCCTTCGACGCCGACATACCCGTCCGGGCCGGCGACGTTGCGGAAGAGCTGCGAGAAGTCGCTGGTCGGGACGTCGTTGTGGACGGCCAGGACCGGGAGGTCACGGTTCCGCTTCCTGAGCACGCCGATCGCACCCTTTACCGCGTGCACGGAGGTGGCGCCGGTGCCGGCGCCGTAGTCCGCGATCGTGAATGTCGCGACCGAGTCGAGCTCGACCTTCTCCATCATCGACCGGATAAGCTCGTCACCGGCTTCGATGACGCGCCGCTGGTACTCCGAGTGCGCGTCGTAGTAGCCGCCCGCCCCCATTCCCGCGGTGGAAGCTCCTCGCGGCTCGGCGGTGCTCACTTCGCCGGCGGCTGGGCCGCGGGCTCGGCAGCCCGCCGCTGGCGAGCCGAGAACATGGGCCCCGTCGCCGGCGCCCGCGGCGCGAACAGACCCATCCCCACCGGCGGGTCGTTCACGTCCACGTACATCGACTCGAAGCCGCCGGTGCGGAAGTACGTCTCGTGCCAGAAGGACGTCCCGCCGCGGTCGCGCAAGTATTCCGTCCACCATTCCTTGTGTGGGAGCGCGAGCGACCACGCCTCGAGCGAGTCGAAATCGCGCCAGTACTGTCGCATCCCCACGTGCAGCGGCTCCTCCGAGTAGATGAGCTGCTCGTGGAGCAACAGCCCGTCCGGTTCCTCCTCGACCGCCGCCTGGATCTGCGGGCCGAGCGTCTCGAGCGTCCGGTGGCCGTGCGGCTCTTCCACACGCATGCCGAGGTAGATGACGACGAGGTCAGGGTGCTCGGCGAGGTCGACCGTGTAACGCTCGGGCTTGCTCACGAGAAGACGATCCTCTCAAAGATCGATCCTGGCGGTGGGAAGCGATCGCCCCTCACCGCCGTCAGGTGGATGTGACGTCACGCACGAAAACTGTTAGACGTCGCCCATGAGCTCCGAGGTCTCCCTCGGCTCGACTGTGGCAGGCTTTCGCGTCGAACGCCTGATCGGCCGCGGCGCGATGGGCGCGGTCTACCTCACGGAGGACGTCCATCTGCGCCGCAAGGTGGCACTGAAGGTGCTTGCGCCCGAGCTCTCCATGAAGAACGTGTACGACGGAGTCGTCACGACGGACCGGCGGGGAAATGCGACGGTCCGGCTCCCGCGCTGGTTCCAGGCCCTCAACCGCGACTTCCGCTACCAGCTCACGCCGATTGGCGACCTCGTGCTCGTGGCGGTCGAGCGTGAATTGGCGGGCAACTCTTTCACGATCCGCTCGGCGAAACCGCACATGAAGGTCTCCTGGCAGGTGACAGGAATCCGTCACGACTCGTACGCGAACGCGCACAGGATTCGTGTTGTTCGAGCGCAAGCCTGTCGCGGAACAGGGGGACGGCCTGTATCCGTAGCGCGAAATCAGTAGCGCGTGCCCCTGCGATAGCCTGCGGCCCGCATGAGGGCACTTCTTGGCTGAACCGGCGATCGTCGTCAGCGGGCTGCGCAAGAAGTACGGCGACCACGAGGCTGTGCGCGGAATCGACTTCCAGGTCGAGCGCGGCGAGGTCTTCGGCTTCCTCGGCACGAACGGCGCCGGCAAGACGACCACCATCGAGATCCTCGAGGGGTTCCGCAAGCGCACTGACGGCGAGGTCTCCGTTCTCGGCACCGACCCTGAAAGGGCGCCACGAGAGTGGCGCGACCGGATCGGGATGGTCCTGCAGGAGTCGCAGCCGGACCCGTCGCTCACGGTCGCGGAGACCGTCCAGCTGTATGCCGGCCTCTACTTCACGCCGCGCTCAGTCGCCGAGACGATCGACCTCGTGGGCCTCAAAGGCCACGAACGCGACCGCGTCGGGGGGCTCTCCGGTGGCCAGCGCCGGCGAGTGGACGTGGCCGTCGGCCTGATCGGCGATCCCGACCTGATCTTTTTGGACGAGCCGACGACCGGATTCGATCCGGCCGCGCGCCGCGACGCGTGGAACATGATCGAAGGGTTGAAGGAACTCGGGAAGACCGTTTTCCTGACGACGCACTACATGGACGAGGCGCAGCGCCTCTCCGACCACGTGGCAATTCTCCGCTCCGGCGAGATCGTCGCCTATGACACGCCCGCTGCGTTGGGCGGAGACGAGCGCCGGGCGACCGTGGTGCGCTTCCGCCTCCCCCAGGGCGTTTCCGCGGAGGAGATCGGCTCCGCCGTGGAGGGGTCGATGGACGTCTCCGGCTCGCAGGTGAGCTTCACCACCCGGGACGCCCAGGGCTCATTGTCGAAGCTCCTGGCGTTCGCCGGCCAGCGCCAGCTCGAGCTTGTCGACCTCGAGGTGCGGCGGCCGAGCCTCGAGGACGTCTTCCTCGAGGTCACGGGAAGCGATGGTCAGTGAGAGAAGTCAAGGTCCTCGCCCACTTGACGAAGTTCGGGGTCAAGTCGCTCCTGCGGAACCAACGCGCGCTCGTCTTCACGATCCTGTTCCCGATCGTCCTGCTCGTCCTGTTCAACTCGATCTTCGCGCACGGGGACAAGACGACCACGCTCACGCACGGCCTCGAGCTCGACGAGCAGGCCTACTTCTTGGCCGGGATTCTCGCGTACACGATCATGCTCACAGCCTTCTCGACTATGGCGATCGGGCTCACCGCCCAGCGCGAGAGCGGGACGCTCAAGCGCCTGCGCGGGACCCCGCTTCCTCCCTGGGTCTTCATGGCCGCGCAGGTCGTGCGAGCCGTCCTGCTGATCGCGTTCATGACCGTCGTCATGCTTCTGATCGGCCACTTCGCTTACGACGTGCACTTCCCGGGCGACACGTTCGGCGGCTTCGTCGTCTACCTGATCGTCGGCACCGCGACGATGTGCATCCTGGGGATCGCACTCACCTCGATCCTTCCGACGGCCGAGGCCGCGGCGACGATCGCGCCGTTCACCGCGGTGTTGCTGTCGTTCATTTCCGGCGTCTTCATCCCTGTCGAGCAGCTCCCGAACTGGCTGGAGGAGATCGGGCGCGTCTTCCCGCTCGCACACCTGGCCGAGGGGCTGCAGACAACGCTCGCTCCGGGGGCGACGGGAAGTGGGTTGTCAGGGGAGAACCTCGGCGTCCTCGGCCTCTGGGCCGTCGTCGGGCTCGTCGTGGCGGTGCGCCGGTTTCGTTGGGAGCCGCAGGCGGCGCGCGCGTAGACCACTAACCTCATGGGGGTGGCGCGCCCCCGCAAGGTTCTTCCTCCGCCCCTACCGCCGGCGGAGCGCACCGTCGGACAGACGATCGCCGAGACGATTCGCCTGTACGGCGACCGGTTCTGGCCCTCGATCGCCCTCGGCCTCGGCCCTGCCGTCCTCTTCGTGATCGTCCAGCCGCTCCCCTCCGTCCTGCAGCTCCCGGTCGCCGCCGGCGCCGGCTCGGTCCTGATGACGGCCTCGTACATCGGCGCCTGCCTCATCGTCGGCGGCTCCGCTCCGCGCCGGGCGATCTGGTACGGCTTCGTCGTCGGCTTCCTGATCTGGCCGACGGTGGCGCTGCTGCCGCTGCTCTTCGCGGCGACGGGGAGCGTCTGGATCACGCTGATCGGCCCGTTCCTGCCCATCCTGCTCTGGCTTGCGTACGTCGGGATGGCCGTCCCGGCCGCGGTGATCGAGCGGCTCGACTACCGCCTCGCGCTCCAGCGCGGGATCGACCTCGCCAGAGTCGACTTCGTCCACGTCCTCGGCACGCTGGTCACCCTCGTCATCACGTACCACCTCACCGGCGGAGTCCTCTACCTGCTGCTGCACGGGACGTCGAAGCTGCAGCTCGGAATCGCCGGCTTCCTTGCCACCGTCGTGATCTCGCCGATGATCTTCCTCGGCTCCGTTCTCGTCTATTACGACCAGGTTGCGCGGCTCGATAAGGTGCGCGCGCGAGCGACGGAAAGGAGCGAGGATGCCGACCTACATCCTGCTGACAACGCTGACGGCCCAGGGAGTGCAGACGCTGAAGTCCAACCCGGACCGCCTGCGCGAAGTGAATCGTGACGTGGAAGAGCTGGGCGCGAAGGTGCTGCACCAGTGGGCGACGCTCGGCCCGTTCGACTTCGTGAACGTGGTCGAGGCGGCCGACGACGCGGCCATCGCGCGAGTCTCGGTCGCGCTCGGCGCGCGCGGCAGCGCGAAGATCCAGACCGTTTCGGCACTTTCGATCGACGAGTTTCTCGGCGCAGTCACGAGTTGAAACACACCGGTGCTGGGGAACATCAGCCCCGGCCCCTTCATCCTCACCCTGGCCATCTCGGCCTTGATCTCGATGGCCGTCTTCTGGCACGCGAGCAGGAACGGGGTCCGGCACGCGACGGCCTGGGGCGTCGCGACGTTCCTCTTCGCCGGGATCATCCTCCCCGTATACGTCGTCTACTTCCTGATGACGCGCCGCCGGTACTAGCCACGGCCCGGGAAATGGGCTAGGTTCAGGCGGTTGCGTAAGGTCGCTCTCCTCGGTCTGGTCCTGGCGGGATTGATCGCCGCTCTCGGGGGGACGCACGTGCGCGCGGCCAGCGCGCCGGGCCACGACGGCGACATCTGGTGGGACGGCCTCGGCCACGACAGCCGCTCGACGGTCTACCGGCAGCCCGAAGGGGCGGTCCCCGCCGGCGGCTGCTATGGCCGGCGCGCCGGTGTGCGATCAGATCACGCTCCGCTTCCGCACGTTCCACGACGACGCGACGAGCGTCACACTCCGCGCCTACTACACGAACCCCGGCCGCGAGGACCTGGTGGACATGCACATCGTCGCGTCCAACGTCCCCTGCTACATGCAATCCCAGTTCGGCTGCGACTTCTGGGAGGCCAAGATCATCCCCGGGTCGATTGGGACGATCTACTACCGCTTCATCGTCCACGACGGGCCAAAGACCGTCTACTACGAGGACGACTCGGACGTGCGCGACGGCGGCTGGGGCAAGCCGTTCGACACCTCGCCCGACTGGGGCTGGGCGATCACCGTCTACGACCCGGCCTTCAAGCCCATCGACTGGCTGAAGAACGCCGTCATCTACCAGATCTTCCCCGACCGCTTCCGCAACGCGAACACGAAGAACGACCCGGCGCGCGGCAACCCGAGGAAGTACGTCTGGAGCAAGGACAAGCGCTACGCGTACCCGCACGGCGACCCGAGCCACGAGTCGACGCCGGCGCTCGACCGCATCGTGCGCATGCCGTGGGGCGCGATGCCGGAGGGTTGGTGCCGGAACTACAGCGACGCGCTCCAGACGTGCAAGAAGCGCTTCGGGCCGGAAAAGCCCGTCGGCACGGAAGGTCCGCACGGCCGCGACTACTTCGGCGGCGATCTGGCTGGGATCACGCAGAAGCTCGCGTACCTGAAGGGCCTCGGCGTCACCGTCGTCTACCTGAATCCGATCTTCTGGGCCGGCTCGAACCACCGTTACGACACGCGCGACTACACCAAGATCGATCCGTATCTGGGCAAGCAGGCCGACTTCGTGAAGATGGTGAAGGCGGCGCACAAGAACGGGATCAAGGTGCTGCTGGACGGCGTCTTCAACCACATGTCCTCCGACAGCCCGATGTTCGACCGCTACCACAACTGGCCGGGGACAGGTGCCTGCGAGCAGACCTTCTCCAAGTTCCGGGGCTTCTTCCAGTTCCGGCCGCCGGCCGCCGGGGAGCCGTCCCCGTGCGCGCCCCATGATCCCGCAAAGGACAGCTACTACGAGTCCTGGTTCAACTTCAACTCCCTGCCGCAGCTGACCGAGAACTTCGGCGTGAAGCAGTACATCTACGACTCGGCACAGTCGGCCGCGCGGAAGTGGCTCAAGCTCGGCGCGGACGGCTGGCGCCTGGACGTCATGCAGAGCAAGTCGATCGATTTCTGGCACGGCTTCAAGGCAGCGGTGGACAAGACCAAGGCGAACACGCCGATCGTCGGCGAGCTCTGGAAGAAGTTCGACGTCCTGCCGTACGTCAACGGCGACACCGCGACCTCGTCCATGGACTACCGCTTCCGCGACGCAGTCGTGTCGCTGCTCGCCCCGCATCCGTTCGACTCGAAGGGCTTCCCCGGCAGCGGCAACCCCATCCCGCCGTCGCAGTTTGTCAGCCGCATGGAGTCGATCCGCGAGGACTACCCCGACGCCGTGTACTGGACGCTCATGAACCTCGTCGACTCACACGACACCGAGCGGATCCTCTGGACGCTTTCGCCGGGGGACGAGAATGCCGCGCAGCGCGGGCACAACGCCGCGAATCTCAGCGAAGGGAAGGCGCGGGTGAAGCTCGCCGCGTTGATCCAGATGACGATGCCGGGCGCGCCGACGATCTACTACGGCGACGAGGTCGGAGTCACGGGCGACGACGACCCGGACGACCGGCGCACCTATCCCTGGGGCGACGCCAACACCAAGAGGCTCGGGGATACGCGCAAGCCCGACACGGCGATGCGCGCCTACTACACGCAGCTCGCGAAGATGCGAAGGGACAACGGCGTGCTCCGGGACGGCCAGCTCAAGTTCCTACTGACGGACGACGTGAATGGCGTGCTCGCCTATGCGCGCAAGTCCGGCGACAACGCCGCGATCATCGTGGTCAACTCGAGCAAGCAGGCGCACACGGTGACGGTTCCGCTCGACGGGTTCCTCCCGGGTGCGGATCCGCAGGTCACCGTCGGGCCGCTCGCCTCATCGGTCCAGTTCGTCAACGGCGACCTCACCGGGCCCGACGCGCCGACCGGGTTGGCCGCAACCGCCAACGGCGTCACGGTCGACCTGCACTGGAGCGCAGTCAGCGGCGCCGCCGGCTACAACGTGTACCGCAGCCCGCTCTCCGGCGGCGGCTACACCAAGGCGAACAGCGCGCCGGTCACTTCCGCGAGCGTTCCACGATGCGAGCTCCGATCTGCGCAGCGGGACGCGTTTCTACTACATCGTCAGAGCGGTCGACTCGGCCGGGAACGAAAGCGCCGCGTCGAACGAGGTCTCGGTCGTCCCGTCGTACCCGATCGCCGCGGTCGTCGCTCGACCGGCCGCTGACGCTCGACTACACGATCAGCGCCGGCGGCCGAACCGACCCCGTCTACGGCCGCGTCAAGATCGACGCCGTCACTTCGCAGACCGGCGAGATCCCCGGGATCCTCGCGCAGCTCTGCTTCTCTGCTGCTGCGAAGACGACGCTCGTCGGTGAGTCGTGCGAAGGCATGACCTTCTCCTCCGATCAGGGCGACGAGGACGAGTACGTGGGGACGCTGAAGCCGGAGGCACCCGGGACCTATTCCCTATCGCGTCAGGTTCTCGACGAGCCAGGGCGCGACGTGGACCTAGCTCGAGCGAAGCTGGCACCCTCACCGTCCATGCGAACCCGGACCAGACCCCTCCCGGCCCGCCGATCGGCCTGACCGCGAAGAGCCGCGGCGCGACCTCCATCGGGCTCTCCTGGACGGCGCCGAGCGACAGCGACCTCTACGGGTACGTCATCGAGCGATCTCCCGTTGGCGGCCTGCCGGCATACGAGGAGGTTGGTCGGACCGATGCGGCGACGACCCACTTCACCGACACGGGACTAACGACCGGTACCGAATACTCCTACGTCGTTTTCGCTCTCGACCAAGCCGACAACCGTTCTGCACCTTCGGCCCAGGCCACTGCAACACCGTCAGCGCTGGCCGTCGATGTGACCCTCGTCGTTACTCCACCGGCCACGACGCCGGCGAACGCGACCCTCTACATCGCGGGCAGCCAGCCCGAGATCTGCAACTGGTGCAACCAGCACACGACGAAGCTGACCAAGGGCGCCGACGGCAAGTGGCGGATCACGATCACGTGGCCCGAAGGGACGTCGGTCGAGTACAAGTACACGCTGGGCGACTGGGATCACGTCGAGAAGGGCGCCTCCTGCGACGAGATCGCGAACCGCAAGTTCACCGTCGCGCCGAGCGGCGACGAGGCGACGATGACGGTCGAGGAGACCGTGAAGAACTGGCGCAACGTGCCGCCGTGCGGCGCCTGACCTGTAGTTGCGGATCACCTAGGTAGAAGTTAAAACCAGGGGGTCTGACCCCGGTTTCATGTCTGTGACGGGAGCGTGCCGGTTCGCGCTACAGGCGGCCGGCGAGGTCGCGGTCGCGCCGCGTCTCGCGCGCTCCGCCGAAGTACAGGAACGCAGTGAGCGACAGGAAGGCGAGGCCGAGGGCGAGCGCGTACGTGAGCCCGCTGATCGGGACGAAGGTATTGAGGAAGATGATCGGGATCCAGACGTACAGCGCGGTAATGATCCCGGCCATCAGCACGCAGCTCCAGAACATCCGGAGGGTGCCGAGCCCGTTGGGCATGACGAGGTCGTCGACCGTGACCGGCGGCTTGTAGGCGCGCCGGCTTCTGTACTGGATCGAGGCGCGGTTCCAGCCCTTGTTCGGATTCTCGCCGGGCATGCCTTCATCGAACATGGCGTCAGCTTAATACGACGACAGAACGGCGTCCCAGGATAGCTCCGACGCGACGATCCCGAGCGCGGTCGTGTCGAGCACTGGATCGCTCTCGACCTCGCCGGTGGAGACGGCGAACAGCACGTCCCCGTCTTCGAGCGCATGGAACGGCTGGATCGCGCGCGCCATGGAGACGTGCACCTGGCGGCCTACCGTGCGGAGCTGTCGCGAGTCCAGCTTGAGATTGGTCACGACGACGGTGAGCGTCGTGTTGCCGGGTGGAGGGCGGATGGAGCGGCCCTCCGCGAGCCTAGCCTCCACGCGCGGCACGAGCCCGAGCCGCTCGCCGGTGGCGCGGTTGTAATGGCCGCGGACGACGGTTCCGTCGCGGTCGAAGATCGCGCCGATCGCGTTCACGACGGTGAACACGACGACCTTTGTCTCTCCCACCTGCCGGAACGCCGCGCCCTGTCCCGCCGGCTCTCCTTCCTGGTAGTCGAAGACCTTCCCGACCGAGGCGGAGCGGCCCGCGCCGCGCGGGCCGAGCGGAAAGAACCCCTCCCGCGCCGCGCGGAGCGCCGCCCGCCCCAGCTCCTTGTCGGGGTAGACGGCGTTGTCGCGCCGTCCCCAGTCGAAGACGATCGCGCCTGCGACGATGGGGATGTCCATCCAGCCTGTCCGGTACTCCCGCCGGGCCAGCAGCTCCGCGGCTACGCCGGCGGCCGCCTCCAGTCCGTACAGCGAGCCGCCCGCCAGGCAGATCGCGTTCACGAACTCGTATCCCGCGCCGCTGACGCCGGGCGAGCCTCCGCGCACGTCGATCGAGGAAGCGGCGCCGGCCGGGAAATGGAAGACCGTGCAGCCGGTCGGCCCCTCGTCGTACTCGGCGACTCCGATCTCGAGACCGGGGAACGCGAACTCCAGCGACGCGCCTTCGAACGTCGTGCGCGGGCTGAGATCGGCCGTGTCGTTCGTGAGGCGCGCCACCGGCCGCACCATACAATCGGCCCGTGGACGCGAAGACGCGTGCGCGCTCGTTCGTTCTCGGCGGTCTCGTTGGCGCCTCGGCCGTCGTGGCCGCCGCCAGGCGCAGGCGTCCGCGCCGCCACCCGCGAGGCATCCCAGGCGGCCTCGACGCCTTCGAGGACGCGCCGTGCTACCGGGAGGCGGTCGAGCGCGAGGCACCTGCGCGCCAGCAGACTCCTTCCTAGCTCGTTGCTAGCGTTATCGCGCAATGCCGATCTATGAGTACCGGTGCCCTCAAGGCCATGTGTTCGAGCGGTTTCAACGCATGAGCGACCCTCCGCCCGACGTCTGTGAGGTCTGCGGCGAGGGCCCGGTCGAAGTCGTCCTCTATCCGGTCGCCGTCCACTTCAAGGGCTCCGGCTTCTATTCGACCGACTATGGGCGCGGCGGGAAGAAGAAGGACGCAGCGAAGGACGGCGGCGAGAAGTCCGAGAAGTCCGAGAAGAGCGAGAAGAGCGAGAAAAAGGTCGAGAAGGAGGCCGCCGAGGCGTAGGTCCGGTCATTGCGCGCCTCGCCTTCTTCGCCGCAGCGGCGCTGGCACTAGGCGTTCCGGCGGCGTACGCGCCGCCGACCCGTCTGGCACCGTCACTCTCGCGTCCGAGCCTGTCCGCATCGACGGCTGGGCGCCCGGTGACCTCGCCGGGACGTCGGTCGCCGGAGTCGGCGACCAGAACGGGGACGGCCGGCCCGACGTGGCCGTGGGCGCGCCCGGCAACGGCGGCGGCTACGCCTACGTCTCGCCAGGAGGTAGAGGAAGCGCCGGCTACCGGATCAACGGGACGGGAACGCAGGAAGCGGGCTGGTCGGTCGCCGGGACAGGTGACCTCAACGGCGACGGACGGCCGGACATCGCGGTCGGGCTCGAGCTCGACTCGGCGTATCTCGTCTTCGGTCAGGCCGGTCCGACCGACGTGGACCTCGGGTCGATCGGGGGCCGCGGGTTCAAGATCCAGGCCGAGCCGAACGCGCCCAACCTCGGCACGATCGCCGCGGCGCCCGGCGATGTGAACGGGGACGGAAAGGCCGACCTGGTGGTCAGCGACGGCCGCGCCGAGTTCAAGCAGGGCCACGTGGTGCCGAACAAAGCGACCGTGATCTTCGGCGGTGCCGCCATCCAGCTCATCTCGCTCCACGACCTCGGAGGGCACGGCTTCCTGATCGACGGCGCGAACCTCGGGACCGAGTTCTCGGTCGCCGGCGCGGGCGACGTCAACGGAGACGGTCGCGCCGACGTCATGTTGGGCGCGCCCTTTGCCGGCCCGAACGGAGCCGTGTTCGTCGTGTACGGCAAGGCGGACACGCTCGCGGTGGACGTGGGCTCGCTGGCGGGAAAGGGATTCAGGATCGACGGCGCGCCCGGCGACCGCGCCGGAAGTGCGGTTGCGCCTGCCGGAGACGTGAACGGCGACAGCCGGCCAGACCTGCTGATCGGCGCCTCCAGGACCGGCCGTGCGTACGTCGTCTTCGGTCGAGCAACTCCCGGCAATGTCGATCTCGGGTCGCTGGGCACCGGTGGCTTTCGCATCGTCGGCCAGGGAATCGGCGACGCCGTCGCGGGCGCCGGTGACGTCAGTGGGGACGGGCGGGCCGATCTCCTCCTCGGCGCACCTTCGACGTCCACGGCCTACCTCGTGTACGGACGCGCGGCGACCTCCAACGTCGACGTGGCCGTGGTCGGGGCCGGAACGGTCACGTTGGCGGGCGACGCCGGCGACCGGACGGGAGCGTCCGTCGCGGGCGTGGGGGACGTCAACGGCGACGGCCGTCCCGACCTGGCCGTCGGCGCTCCCGGTGCGGACCCCGGCGGGCGTGTGGACGCGGGCTCCGCCGTTGTGATCACGGGCGTGACGGCTCCGCCGCCTCCACCGCCCCCGCCGCCGCCCCCGCCACCCGCGCCTCCGCCGCCGCCCGCACCGAAGCCAAAGCCGAAGCCGAAGCCCAAGCCGAAGAAGTGCAAGAAGGGCTACCACCGCGTGCACGGCAAGTGCAAGAAGAAGCCGAAGTAGCCGCTCGGCCCGACAGCGTTATTGCAGTGTTGCTTTGCCGCTCACGCAGCCGGAGCCGAACAGCGACCCCGGCTTGGGCGGCTGCGCCGCCGACTTCCCGAGCACCATCGCTATCACCGCGCGGCTCTCCTCGTCCGGGACGATGAAACCGCTTCCGTCCGCCGTTCCTCCGAGCCGGCAGCGAAGCGCGCTCCCGCGGAACTTGACCCAGCCGAGCTGCAAAAGCTGGCCCGCGGTCAGGTCGGTCGCGAGTGGCCGCATGAGGTCGCCGCCACTGAAGGGCATCCCCACCAGGGTTCCGAAGCCGGTCAGCTTGTTCCCGATCGCCTGAATCACCGCCTGCTGGCGCGCGGCGCGGGTCGCGTCCGACTCGCTGGGGTCGAGCAGGTTCTCACGGATGCGCGAGTAGACGAGCGCACGCTGACCGTCCATCTGCTGCGGCCCCTTGGCGAACCTCCATCCCTGCCACCGGTCGCACTGCGCCTGCGTCTTGAAGGGGCAGTCGAACTTGTTCGAGCGGATCTTCTCCGGGACGTCGATCGTCACTCCGCCCAGGTCGTCGATCAGCTTCTTGAATTGGGCGAAGTCGACGAGCGCGATGTGGTTGATCGGAATCCCGGTGAACCGGCGGATCGTCTTGACGGCCAGCCGCGGGCCGCCGAACTGGTAGGCGGCGTTGATCTTCTGTGTGCCGTAGCCGGGGACCTCCACGCGCAGGTCGCGCATGAGCGAGAGGTACACGATCCGGTGGTGATCCGGGTCCGTATGGACGAGCATGATCGAGTCGGAGTGCCGGTTGCCGGGCCGTGACTTGGCGGAGTCGGTGCCGAGCAGAAGGATGTTGCTCGTGTGGGAGAGGAGCAGCCCGTTCTGCTTGTTCAGGACCGCCTCGACTCTGTTCGGCAGCCGGTGATTCGCTGCGATCACGCCGCTGCGGAACGAGAACCAGCTCGCGATCCCCCAGATCAGGACGAGCGTGAAGACGGACGCGAAGCCGATGACGAGCCAGCGCTTCCACGACCAGCGCCGGTACCAGCGCTTGGGCTTGCGCGGGCCTCGGTCGGGGAGAGCGTCGCCGCGCCGCAGCCGGCGGCCGTCCCGCTCGACGGCTTTCGTCCGCTGCTCGCGCGCGAGGGTGGGGACCCCACCCTTCACCCGTCCCCCGCGATAGACGCGGTACGGCTTTTCTTCGCCGGAGGGCGGCATCCGGCGGGTTATGGTAGCCGCCGCGGTGGAGGCCACTCATGTCATAGGCGTCGACCTCGGGGGCACGAAGATCCTCGCCGGGGTCATCGACCGCGAAAGCCGGATCGAACGGCGAATCGAGTGGCCGACGCCGACCTCGTCGGCCGGGGAGCTCGTGCAAAAGGTCGAGGAGGTTGTGGACGAGCTGCTCGAGCCGGGAATCGCCGCGCTCGGTTTCGGGATCCCGGCGACGATCGACCAGCGTCTTGGCCGAGTCGTCTTCGCTCCGAACATCCCTCTTGCGGACTTCGACCTCCGGGACTCGATGCAGGAGCGCTTCGGGCTCCCTGTCGGGATGGACAACGACGCCAACGCGGCTGCGTTCGCCGAAGCGTCGATCGGCGCCGGCCGCGGCAGCCGCTATCTCGTGATGCTGACGCTCGGGACGGGAGTCGGTGGAGGTCTCATCCTGGACGGCCGCCCATACCGCGGCTTCGTCGGCGCTGCTGCCGAGCTCGGCCACATCGTGGTCGAGCACGACGGACCGCCGTGTCAGGGCGTCTGCACCGGCCGGGGGCACCTGGAATCGCTCGTGTCCGGAACGGCTGCCGGGAAGGTCGCGCGCGAGCTCTTCGGCGAGAATGCGAATGCCCACGACCTCGTCGACCAGGCGCGGGCGGGCAACGACGCCGCAGTGGCGGCGCTGGACCACATGGGACACATCCTCGGCAGCGCCATCGGCTCGCTGGTGAACATCTTCAATCCCGAGGTGGTGGTGCTAGGAGGCGGCTTCGGGACTGCCGGCGACCTCTTGATCGAGCCGGCCAGGGAACGCGTCCGCCGGGAGGCCCTGGAGCCCGGGCGCGACCTCGTCCGGATCGTGCCCGCGGAGCTCGGCCCCGAAGCGGGGCTGATCGGCGCCGGCCTCGTCGCTTTCGAAGCGCTCGGCGCGTAATGAAAATCCGTCCGCTTCGCCCGGGCGAAGAGGAGCGGCTGCGGGAGGTCGCGCGGGAGTCGAAGGCGTCCTGGGGCTACGGCGACGAGCGCGTACGCGCGTGGGCAGAGTCCCTGGACTACGCGGGCAAGGACCTGCACGTCGCCACAGAAGACGGGGTGATCGTCGGGTACGCCACGCTGGTCGTCGAGAGAGACCGGGCCGAGCTGGACGAGCTCTGGGTCGACCCTGCGTGGATGGGAAAAAGCGTGGGCGCGGAGCTCTTCCGCTTCGTCGCGGCTCGCGCGGCCGCGCTCGGCGCGAGCCGGCTCGAGTTGGAGTCCGACCCGAACGCGGTCGGCTTCTACGAGCGTATGGGCGCCCGCTATCTGCGCGACAGCCCGCCGAGCGAGTGGGGGCGGATACTGCCCGTGATGGCGATCGACCTGTGACGCGCATCGCCGTGCTCTGCGACATCCACGGCAACCTCCCGGCGCTGGAGGCCGTGGTTCCGGACCTCGACGCGGATCTCGTCGTGCTGGGCGGCGACGTCGCCTCGGGACCGTTCCCCACAGAGACGCTCCAGCTCCTCCGCTCGCTGCCCGTGCCGCTGCGATTCGTGCGCGGCAACGCCGACCGTGTGTTGGATCTCGAGGGCATTCCGGAGCCGAATCGCAGCGCACGCCTGTGGGTCGCGGAGCGGCTGGGGGAGGAGAACCTGCGCTTCCTGGCCGAGCAGCCGCTCGATGTCGTGGTCGACGGCATCCGCTTCTGTCACGGCGCGCCCGGGAGCGATACCGAGCCGATCACGCGGCTCACGCCGGAGGGGCGGCTCCGGTCGCTGCTCGCGGGCGTCGACGAACGCGTCGTCGTCTGCGGGCACACGCATGTCCAGTTCGATCGGACGGTCGACGGGATCCGCGTGCTGAACGCCGGAAGCGTCGGAGCGCCGTACGAGGCCGAGCCGGCCGCTTACTGGCTCGAGCTCGATCCTGAGCCGCGGTTTCGCAGGACCGGCTACGACGTGGAGGCAGCGGTCGCGCGCATTCGCGCCAGCCGGCTATCCGAACCTGGCTCCACTCGACTACGTCACGCCCGATCCGGAGCGTCCCGAGCGGATGAGCCGCCTCATCGAGGGCCTGGATTGATGCTCGTGGTCTGCGCCACGCCGATCGGGAACCTTGACGACGTGACGCTGCGCGTGCTCGAGGAGCTGCGCTCGGCGGACGTCGTCCTGTGCGAGGACACGCGCCGGACGCGGATCCTCCTCGAGCGGCACGGCATCTCCGCCCGCCTGCTCAGCTATCAGCGGCACAACGAGGCCGCGCGCACGGCCGCCCTACTTCCGCGCCTGCAGGCGGGCGAGCGAGTCGCACTGGTCAGCGATGCGGGCCTTCCGGGCGTGAACGACCCCGGCGCCCGGCTGATCGCCGCGACGCTGGAGGCGGGCGTGCCGGTGACTGTGCTGCCGGGGGCCTCCGCGGTCGAGACGGCGCTCGTCGCGAGCGGACTGGGTGCTGACCGGTACCAGTTTCTCGGCTACCTCCCGCGCGGGAAAGCCGCGCTGACTGCGCTGGGTGAGGAGCTCGCGCGCTGGCCTCATGCGGTGATCGCGTTCGAGTCGCCGCAGCGGATCGTCGAGAGTCTCGGGCAGCTCGCCCCCGCACTCGGCGAGCGTCCCGTCGCCGTCTGCAGAGAGCTGACGAAGCGCTTCGAAGAGGTCGTGCGGGGGACGGCCGCGTCGGTGGTGGAGAGCCTGCGGCAGCCGGTGAAGGGTGAGGTCACGCTCGTCGTCGGGCCTGCGGACGCGGTCGCCGGCCCGGCGGAGGAGTCCGCTGCAGCCTCCGCCGTGGCCGAGCTCGTCTCAGCCGGCGTGGGGCGCCGCGCCGCCGCCGATCTCGTCGCCCGCCTCACCGGTATCCCTCGCAATACGCTCTACCGCGGCTCTCTGTAGCCGAAATTGACAACGTCCGACCCTCCTGGTTAGCTTTGACCGACTCGTTTTCACACAAGACAACAAAGGAGGTTGAAAGACAATGCGACGTGTAGTACTGAGGGCAGCAGCGGTGGTGGGCGCCCTCGCGTGCGCACCGGCGGCAGGAGCCTGGACGTGGCCGGCCGGCGGCGCAGTTTTACAGCCGTTCGTCTTCGATCCGGCGCACCCATACGCCGGTGGCGAGCATCGTGGCATCGACGTCGGCGGAGACGCCGGCTCGGCGGTGCTCGCTCCTGCCGCCGGCACCGTCTCGTTCGCCGGATCGGTACCGACGAGTGGCAAGAGTGTGACGATTCAGACACCGGACGGGCTGTCCGTGACCCTCACTCATCTCGGGTCGATCGGCGTGAGCCGGAATGCGGTCGTCGCGGAAGGCTCCTCCGTCGGGACGATCGGGCCCAGCGGGACGCCGGAGGCCGCGGAGCCGTACCTCCACATGGGCATCCGCGTCACCGCGGAGGATCAGGGCTACCTCGATCCGCTCGCGTTCCTACCGCCGAGGGTCGGCCTGCCGCCGCCCGCACCGGAGGCGGAGGCCTCTTCGGCCGAGCCCGCTGCGGAAGCCGCCGCAGGCGCTGGGCCGCCGGTCGCGGAACCTGAACCCGCTCCGGCGGAGCCCCTCGCTGCGACAGCGAACGCGGTAGCGGACGCGACGTTCCTACAGCCGGTGACGGACTCGCCGCCAAAGCCTGCTCCGCAAGACATCGTGGCGGAGCCAGGCGCAACAGCGGAGTCGAGCGTAGGTCCCGCCAGCCCAGCCGAAGAGCCGGTGGACGCGACCACCATGCCCGATCCGCAGCCCGAACCGGAGGCTCCTCCGGTCGAAGCGGCTTCCCCCGATGCGGCGCCGGTGGCGGTCGCCGAGGCGACTGACGTTGCGTCGGGGGCCGTCGCAGAGCCGGTGGCCGCTCCTCCGGTTGCCGCGCCCGCCCCGGCTCCGGTCGAGTCCGCGGATCCTGCCCCGGCAACGGAGACCGTCCCAGCCGCGGAGACCGCGCCGGCGTCGGTCCAGCCGCACCACACCCACCGGCGGAGCCGGTTACTCAGGCGCCTTCGCCGGGAGGCCAACCTGCGTCGGTGGAACGGCCGGAGAGGCCCGACGTCTCGAACGCCGTCCCGCGGCCGGTGTGGAACCAGGCTGCTCCGCGGCTCGCGACCGACACGGCCGCAAGACCCACGCGGCGGCAACACCCGCACACGCAGGTGCAGCTCGTGAGCCCTGTCGCTCCGGGTGCCGTTCCTGGATCTCCCGACAGCCGGCCGGGCGTGCACCTGTGGCACGAGAGACAAGCCTCCGTGCCACACGTCCGTTCGGTCCGTCACCGTCGGGCCGCCACGAGCACGCTGCACCGCCCCGTGCGTCAGCACGGCACGAGCACCGCAACGACGATCCGCACCTGGCCGGCGCTGCCGGCAGTCGCGGTCGCGGTCCTGCTCGTGCTTCTGGCGGTGGCGGGCGGAGGATTCGTGTTGGGACGCCGCCGGAAGGCTCCGCCGGAGGCCCAACCGCCACTCGCGGTGGTGCTCGACGAGCCCGCCGAGGAGCCCGATGCCGATCCGGCGGGCGTGCCACTAAGGTGGACGCATGTCCGGCCTGCCCCGATCGCGACGGGAGCGAATCCTCGTGGCCGTCGCCTGGCCGTATGCCGCCGGCCCGCGCCACATCGGCCATGTGTCCGGCTTCGCGGTTCCCGCGGACATCTTCGCCCGCTACCAGCGTCTGCGCGGAAACGACGTGCTGATGGTGTCCGGAACGGACGAGCATGGCACGCCGGTGATGGTCGTCGCCGACCGAGAGGGGCTGTCGCCGCGTGAGGCCGCGGACAAGTACAACGAGCTGACGAGGAACGATCTCCGCAATCTGGGGATCAGCTACGACCTCTTCACCCGGACGACGACGGCCAACCACGGCCGCGTCGTCCGGGACCTCTTCGAGACGTTGTACGACAAGGGGTTCGTCTTCGAGCAGACGGCTCTCGGGGCATTCTCCGCCACGACCGGGAACACCCTCCCCGACCGCTACATCGAGGGCACGTGCCCGATCTGCGGGTTCACGCGAGCGCGCGGAGACCAGTGCGACAACTGTGGGAACCAGCTGGATCCCATCGACCTCATCGATCCACGCTCGACGATCGACGGAACCACTCCGGAGTTCCGCGAGACGAACCACCTGTACCTCGATCTGCCCGCGTTCCAGGACAGGCTGATCGAGTGGATCGAGTCGAAGGACTACTGGCGGCCGAACGTCCGCAACTTTTCCCTCGAGCTCGCCCGCGAGATCAAGCCGCGGCCGATCACGCGCGACCTCGATTGGGGCATCCGGGTGCCGGTAAAAGGCTACGACGAGGACCCCAGCAAGCGGATCTACGTCTGGGTGGACGCGGTCGTCGGCTACCTCTCGGCGGCGGTCGAGTGGGCCGCCGCGCGCGAGACGCCCGAGGCCTGGCGCGACTGGTGGCAGGACCCGGAGGCACGGCACTTCTACTTCATGGGAAAGGACAACATCGTCTTCCACACGATCATCTGGCCGTCCGAGATCCTCGGCTACGGGACCGGCGGGGAGCTGGGGGCAGGCCGCCCGCTGACGCTCCCGGACAATGTCGTCGCCAGCGAGTTCCTGACCATGGAGCGGCAGCAGTTCAGCGCCAGCCGCGGGATCGGGATCTTGATCAAGGACTTCCTGGCGCGATACGACGCGGACGCGCTCCGCTACTACCTCACCGCCGCCGGCCCGGAGACGCACGACTCGGACTTCACCTGGGCGGAGTTCGTCCGGAGGAACAACGACGAGCTCGTCGCTACCTGGGGCAATCTCGTCAACCGCACGCTCGCGAGCGTCTATCGCAACTTCGGAGCGGTCCCCGAGCCCGGCGAACTGACCGATCGCGACCGTGAGCTCATCGCAGCCGTCGAGGCGGGATTCGACTCTGTCGGGACGCAGATCGAGGCCGCGCGCTTCCGCGCCGCTCTCGCGGAGGCCATGCGGCTGGCATCGCTCGTGAACGAGTACACGAGCGAGCAGCAGCCGTGGGCGCTCGTCAAGACCGACCGGGACCGTGCTGCCACCGTGCTGTACGTCGCCTTGGGCTGCGTCGACAGCCTCAAGATCCTCTTCACCCCGTTCCTTCCGTTCAGCTCGCAGCGGCTGCACGAGCTCTTGGGCCACGAAGGCGAGATCGCCGGCCCGCCCGACTCGCGCGAGCACGTGGACGACGACGGGACGAAGTACGGGGTGCTCACCGGCGACTACGGCACGCTCGTCGGCAGGTGGGAGCCGAGCGCCCTCCCGCCAGGCCAGTCTCTCCGCGAGCCGGAGCTGCTCTTCAAGAAGCTCGACCCGGACAAGGTGGTCGAGGAGGAGCTGAAGCGCATGGACGACGCATCTCGCGGGGATGATTGACACCCATGCCCATCTCGACGCCTGCGGCGATGACCCGGCGGCGGTGCTCGAGCGTGCGCGCACAGCCGGCGTCGAGCGCGTGATCACCGTCGGGACGACGATCCAGTCTTGCCGCGCCGCGCTCCAGACCGCCGAAGCAGAGACAGGCGTCTTCGCGACCCTCGGCATTCATCCGCATGAAGCCGGCGGCGACGAGGCCGAGCGGCTCGGTGAGCTGCGCGACCTCCTCGCGCACGAGCGAGCCGTTGCCGTCGGCGAGACCGGCCTCGACCATTTCCGCGACTACGCGCCGCACGACGACCAGCTCCGCCTCTTCGAGCGGGAGCTCGGGCTCGCCGACGAGCTCCGCAAGCCGGTCGTCGTGCACACACGCGCGGCCGACGAGGACACGCTCGCGGCCCTGCGGAGCTTTGGGGGAACCGTGATCCTGCACTGCTTCTCCTCGCCGACGCTCCTCGAGTCCGCCCTCGAGCGTGGCTACTACGTCTCGTTTGCCGGGAACGTCACGTATCCGAAGGCGGGCGACCTGCGTGAGTGCGCCGCGCGCGTCCCGGCCGACCGCATCCTCGCCGAGACCGACAGCCCCTACCTCTCCCCCCAGCCGCTCCGCGGCCGGTCGAACGAGCCCGCGAACGTCGTCCACACCGTTGCAGCGCTCGCCGAGGCACGCGGCGAGGATGCGGACGAGCTCGCCGCCCGCATCGCCGCGAACGCGAGCGCAGCGTTCTCCCTCCCGTGACCCGCTGGCCCGTCTCGCCGAACCGCGATCTCGGCCAGCACTTCCTCGTGGACGAGAACATCCTCGGCGTGATCGGCCGGCTCGCCGAGCTCGACCCCGCCGACGTGGCGCTCGAGATCGGGCCCGGTCTCGGCGTTCTGACCTCTTACCTCGCCGACCGCGTCCGGCATGTTCATGCCGTCGAGATCGACCGCGGGCTCGAGCCGCGCCTGGCGGAGCGGCTCGAGGGTCGGGACAATGTGGAGGTCGTCTTCGGCGACGCACTGAGGGTCGATCTGGCGGACCTCGACCCTGCCCCGACCAAGCTCGTCGCGAACCTCCCGTACCAGGTCGCGACGCCAATCGTGGTGGAGAGCCTCGACGGCCTTCCGACCGTCGCCCTCTGGGTGGTGATGCTGCAGCGCGAGGTCGCGGCCCGGTTCTTCGCGCGGCCGTCGACGAAGGCGTACGGCGCGGTGTCGGTGCTGGTACAGCTGGCGGCGGAGCGAACAGGCTTCCACCCCGTCTCGCGATCCGTCTTTCGGCCGCAGCCCAACGTCGATTCGGCTCTGGTCGCCTTCCGCCGCATGGCCTTGCCCAACGGCTACCGGCGTGTGAAGGAAGTCGTCGGCGCCGCCTTCGCTCACCGGCGCAAGACGGTCGCCAACTCGCTCGACAAGGTCGGCCTCGCGTCCCGGGCCGAGGTGTTCGCCGCTCTGCATGAGATCGACCGGTCACTGAACGTTCGCGCCGAGGAGCTCGCTCCGGCCGAGTTCGTCGCTCTGGCCGCCGCGCTCTAGATTCCGAGCTCGGCGACGATCCGGCCGTCGGCTGCCGCCTCCGCCAAACGCTGGTAGTCGCGCTCGTTCACATCCGCGTATGCGGCGGCGAAGTCGGCCAGCGCACGGTCGAAGACGCCTCCCTTCCCCAGGTACGACGCAATCGCGATCCGGTCGCCGGAGCGCGCGTGCGCTCGCGCCAGCGTCCAGCCGCACACGCGGGCGTAGAGAATGAGCCCCTGCGGCAGGATCCGATCCATGTCGACCGATGTCTTCCAGTCCCAGAGCTGACGGACGTAGTAGTCGCGTGGCGTGCCGTCGAAGCCGTACGGGCTGTGAATCCAGCCGAGGAAGATGTCGCTTGCGGCCTGCATCAGCCGCTGACCCTCGACCACCCGCTTGCCCGCGTTCCTGAACTTGCTCTTGCCGAGGTGAGGCTCGAGCACCGACTCCTGAGCCTCCTTGATCTGTAGGAAGAGCGGGTCCCCGTTGTCGCGGCCGATCAGGAGTGCGATCCACGCCCTCGTTCCGACGCTGCCGACGCCGACGACCTTCCGCGCCAGATGGACGAACCGGTAACTCTCGAGCAGATCGCGTCGGCTGCTCGCCAGTGAGTTGCGATACGCGCGGTATAGGTCGTGAATGCTTTCGTCCATGCCTTCGAAGTCGCCTTCGACGAGCTCCTCGACCGGAACGACGACCGGTGGGTCGGAGATGATGCGCGGCTCTCCGTCGACGATGTGGGTCAGCTTGGCGAACGCGCGCATGCTGTCCTTGGTCTGGGCCTTCGCAACCGCGCGGCTGAACGCCTTCGTCGACTGCTTGGAATTCGCGGCCTGGACACGCGCCGCGAGCGCCTCGGCGTCGAGCCGCGAGTACCAGACGTCGAGGTTCCGCATGCGCGCGAATTCCCGCATCGCCCTGCGGTATGCGCGGACCACGGCCAGCACGGACTCGCGGCGCTCGGCGTCGTCGAAGCCTCGGTCACGGCCGCCGATCTCGAAGCTCGCGGCGAGTCGTTTCACATCCCACTCGAACGGCCCAGCCAGGGTCTCGTCGAAGTCGTTGAGATCGAAGACGAGCGCTCGGTCGGGCGACGCGAACCCGCCGAAGTTCGAGAGATGGGCATCGCCGCAGAGCTGGACCGTCAAGCCCGCGTTCGGGGTGGACGCGAGATCGTGCGCCATCAGCCTTGCCGCCCCGCGATAAAAGGTGAACGGCGAGACGAGCATCCTCCCGTAGCGGATCGGCACCAGCTCGAGAACCCGCGACGCACTCTGCTCGTCGAGCAGAGCCACCGGATCACGCTCCTCGAGGTCGAGCTGCGCCTGGCTCGAGCGCGGTGCGGGTGCCCGCGCAGCCTTTCCTCTCGCGCTCCGCTCGGCCGCGGAGAGGTGGATGACCCTGTCCGCCTGCTCCCCGAGCTCTGGCTCCGCCTTCACCGGCATTTCCCCATTTGACCACTAGGGTGCGCCCATGTCCACGCCCAATCGTGCGAGAGCGCCGGCGAAGCTGAACCTTGCGCTCGTCGTCGGCCCGGTGCGCGGCGACGGGAAACACGAGGTCGTGACCGTCATGGCGCCGCTCGAGCTGGCCGACGACGTCGACCTGGGCTCGGCGAAGGCGCTCTCGGTCGAGGGCTACGCCGGCGATACGCTCGTCCGCGGCGCACTCCTGGCGCTCGCCTCGGCTGCGGGTACGGACGCCCACTGGCGCGTCACGATCGAGAAGCGAATTCCGGTGGCGGCCGGACTCGGGGGAGGGAGCTCCGACGCGGCGACAGCCCTGCGGCTCGCAAACGCGACGCTGGACGAGCCGCTCGCGGACGAGCGCCTGCACGAGCTCGCCGCCGGGGTCGGCGCCGACGTGCCGTTCTTCCTCACGCCGGGGCCGAAGCTCGCCCGCGGGGACGGCACGATGCTCGAGCCGCTCGAGCTCGAGGATGCCTTCCATGTCGTCCTCCTCCTGCCCGACGTCGCCTCGAAGAGCTCAACCGCCGCCGTCTACCAGGCCTTTGACGCGCGTGCAGGAGAGGCGGGCTTCGACAAACGCGCCGCCGCGTTGGAGGGCGCGCTGCGCCACGGCGATCTCATCCGGCTTCCCCGTAGCGATCTCGCCTCATCGCCCCACGCGGCGACCCTCGAGCAGCTCGGCGCCTTCCGTGCCGACGTCACGGGCGCCGGGCCTGCCGTCTACGGCCTCTTCCGCGACCATCGCCAGGCGGAGGAGGCCGCGCGTGCAGTGGCTCCGCTTGGTTGGGTCTGGGTCGGCGAACCCGGTTGGTAACCTCGCCACATGGCGACGACTCCAGGCCAGTTGGAGCCCCGAGGCGCCGACGTCATCGACCACGGAGCCAGCAAAACAGGGCTCTGGCTTCGGCACCGGCGTATCCAGATCGCTCTCTGGATCGCGGTCCTCGAGGGCCTGCTGGTCGCCGTGCACGTCATCAACCGCTGGGTCGCGATCGCCGTCGCTATCGCTGCGGTGACCGTCTACTTCTTTGCGGGACGGGAATCGAAGTCGCTCACGGTGCGCCAGGTGAGCTGGATCGCCGCGACGTCGCAGGCCGCGGTCGTGCTGATCCCGTTCCTGCTCATCCTCGTCGGGACGTTTGCGCTCGTCGCGGTCGGCCTGCTCGCGATTGTCGCCCTGGTGGCGCTCTTCTCCGACCGGCCCTAACTAGACTGACTACTGCGCTGGGGCGTGGCCAAGTGGTAAGGCAACGGGTTTTGGTCCCGTGATCCCAGGTTCGAATCCTGGCGCCCCAGCCATTACGCTCGCGTCCTGATGCCGACTCGGATCGCAGCCGTGATCATGGCCGGAGGGCTCGGCACCCGCATGCGCTCGCAGCTTCCCAAGCACCTCCATCCGCTTCTGGGCAAGCGGCTGGTGGACTGGGTGATCGCCGCCGCCGGCGCGATCGACCCCGACAGGCTCGTCGTGGTCACGTCTCCCGAGAGCGCTTCGGCCTACGACGGAAGCGTCGAGGTCGCCGTCCAGGAGCGTCCGCTCGGAACGGGCGACGCGGCCGCGACCGCGCTGGCGGCGCTGGAGGGATTCGAAGGAGGCGTCCTGATCATTCCGGGCGACGCACCGCTCGTGACCGCCGAGATGCTCGAGGGTCTCGTCGCTGCGCATGCCGCCGGCGGCGCGGATGTCACCCTTCTCACCTTCACCTCACCGACTCCGCTCCCGTACGGCCGCATCGTCCGAGGCGAAAACGGGAATGTCACCCGGATCGTCGAGGAGAGGGACGCAACAGACGAGGAGCGGGCCATCGAAGAGCTCAATGCCTCCTACTACGTCTTCGACGCCGCGCCGCTCGGTCGTGCGCTGGAGCAACTCGACGCAGACAACGCGCAGGGCGAGCTCTATCTCACGGACGCGGTCGAAAGGGTCGTCGCGGCCGGAGGCCGCGCGGTCGCGCACCGCTCCGAAGCCGACCCGGTCACCCTCACCGGTGTGAACACGCGCGCCGACCTCGCCCAGGCGGCCGCCGCCCTCCGCGACCGGATCAACGAGGGGCACCTGCTGGCGGGCGTCACGATCGTCGATCTGCAGACGGCCTGGATCGACGACTCCGTCGAGCTCGAGGCCGACTCCACCGTCCACCCGTTCACCGTTCTGAAGGGCGCGACGCGTGTTGCGGCCGGCGCCGAGATCGGTCCGCACGCGGTCGCGCACGACGCCGATATCGGACCGTCGGCACTCGTGGGTCCGTTCTGTTACCTTCGCCCCGGAACGGTTCTGGCGGCGGGCGCGAAGGCGGGGACGTTCGTGGAGATCAAGAACACGCACGTGGGCGAGCGCAGCAAGGTTCCCCACCTTTCCTACATCGGCGACGCCGACATCGGTGAGGACTCGAACATCGGCGCGGGCGCGATCACCGCGAACTTCCCGCACGACCCCGATCAGCCGAAGCAGCGCACGAAGATCGGCAGGAACGTCAGGACTGCGGTCCACAATGCATTCGTTGCTCCGGTCGACATTGGCGACGATTCTTGGACGGCGGCGGGAACCGTCGTCACCGACGACGTCCCCCCCGGATCGCTCGCCGGATTCCCGCCGCGGCAGGTCACAAAGGAGGGCTACGTCCGTGCAAAGCGCGACGGCGACGATGACTGAGCTGACCAAGCCGCTGCCTGGCATCGAGGTCGAGACAGCGCTTCCGGAGCCGCAACCCGGCCACTGGCTCGAGCGCGCGCCGGGGAAGCGCCTGATGGTTTTTTCAGGCCGCTCGCACCCGGGGCTGGCGCAGCGGATCGCCGAGCATCTCGGCGTGGAGCTCGGCGAGATCGAGCTCGAGACCTTTGCCAACGGCGAGTCCTACTGCAGATACGGGGAGTCGATCCGTGGCGCCGACGTGTTCCTTGTTCAGACAGGTAGCGAGCCCGTCGACCGCAACATCTGGGAGTTGCTGCTGATGATCCAGGCGGCCAAGCTCGCATCCGCGAAGCGCATCACGGCCGTCATCCCGTGGTTCGCCTACTCGCGCCAGGACCGCAAGGCGCGCCCGCGGGAGCCGATCTCCGCGCGCCTGCTCGCTGACACGCTCCAACTGGCTGGCGCCGACCGCGTGCTGACGATGGACCTGCACGCTGGCCAGATTCAGGGCTTCTTCAACATCCCGGTCGACCACATGACGGCGCTTCCTCTCTTCGTCCAGCACTTCCACGACCTCGGCCTCATCGGTCCGGAGGTGGTGTCCGTCGCGCCGGATGCAGGCCGCGCGAAGTACGCGCACCGCTTCTCTGAGCTGATCAACGCCGACTTCGCGATCATGCACAAGACGCGCCCGGCGCATGACATGGCCGAGATCACCGAGATCACGGGCAGCGTCGACGGCAAGATCGCCGTCGTCGGCGACGACATGACGACCACCGGCGGCACGCTTATCGCCGGCGCTGAGACGCTGAAGGAGAACGGCGCCAAGGAAGTCTGGATGTTCGTCACGCATCTACTGGTCAGGGGCGAGGCGTTGGAGCGGCTGGGCGACTCGGGCATCACCGGGCTCGTCGTAACCGACACCGTGCCGATCGATCCCACCCGCAAGCCGGACAACATGACCGTTCTCACTGTCTCGCGGCTCCTGGCCGACACGATCATGAACGTGTTCGACGACGAGTCCGTCTCGGCGATCTTCGGGCCGGAAAACCAGCTGTTCTAGCCGCTGGCTACACTTTTCGGCCGTGGCTACCGAGCGAGTGAGACTCGAGGTCAAGGAACGCGAGCGGACCGGCTCGCGCGAGTCCCGGCGCCTGCGCCGTGACGGCCTCATCCCCGGCGTCCTGTACGGACGCGGGAAAGCGCCCCATGCCATCTGCGTGTCCGAGCGCGAGCTGCGCCGCGCGCTCACCGGTGGACACGGCTTGCACGCCATCCTCGACGTCGTCCTCGAAGGGCAGAAGACGACGCACGCGTCGATTCTCAAGGAGGCCCAGCAGGATCCGATCAAGGGCCGCGTCATCCATGTCGACCTGCAGGAGGTTCGCCTCGACCAGCCGATCCAGGCGCAGGTCGTGGTCGAGCTCGTGGGTGAGGCCGAGGGAGTCAAGGAGGGCGGCGTCCTCTCGCAGGTCGTGCGCGAGATCAACGTCGAGGCGCTGCCGATGGAGGTTCCCGATCGGCTCGAGCTGGACGTCAGCGGCATGGTGATCGGCGACACGCTGCGCCTGGCCGACCTGCCGCCGCGCGAAGGCGTCACCTACCTGGACGATCCCGAGGAGACGGTGCTGGCGAACGTCACGATGCCGACCCGCATCGTCGAGCCCGAGCCCGAAGAGGGCGAGGAGCTGCCGGAGGGCGTGGAGGTGCCCGAGGGCGAAGAGGCTCCGGAGGGCGCGGCCGAGGCCGCTACGGAGACCGGCGACGAGGCCGGCGAGGGCTCCGAGGGCGAGCCCGGCACCGCCGAGGGGTAATAGGCGGGCCACTGATGCGCCTGTTCCGTCGGGGCAAGGACCATGCCCCGACGATTGACCTGCTGGTCGCGGGGCTCGGCAATCCCGGACGCGAGTACGAGCGCACGCGCCACAACGTGGGCTGGATGGTGGTGGTAGAGCTGGCAAGGCGGACCGAGGCCTCGTGGCGGGGAAAGTTCTCCGGCCGGCTGGCGGAGACGCGGCTGGACGGTGCCAGGCTCGCGCTGGTCAAGCCGGAGACGTACATGAACGAATCGGGGCGCTCCATCGCGGCGGCGCTGCGGTTCTTCAAGCTTCCGCCGGAGGAGCTGCTTGTTGTCCACGACGACGTCGACCTCGATCAGGGTCGTCTCCAGGCCCGCCGGGGAGGAGGGCTCGCCGGCCACAACGGGCTCCGCTCGATCGCGCAGGCGCTCGGCTCGCAGGAGTTCCTGCGGCTGCGGATCGGCGTCGGCCGCCCCGGCCGTGGCGATCGGCGCCCGGTAGCCGACTACGTGCTGTCGCCATTCGAGGATGAGCTGGACGTGGACGCGCTGGTCAGGCGCGCCGCCGATGCGGTCGAAACCGTCGTCCGCGAGGGTCTCGAAGCCGCCCAGGCTCGTTTCAACTGAGCACGAACCGGCACCGAATAGACACTCTCGGCGCCACTTCCGTGACGGCCCGGCGCGATACGCTCGCCGCGGGTGGCGGGTGGAACCTCATTCCCCACCCTAGGGTGGGGCGTTTGAGCTTGGACGACGTTGAGTCTGTTCGAGATGCGTGGCCGCCGGCCGCCGGCGCGCTGACGACCCCGCCGAACCGCCCGGCGCGCGCTGACGACCCCGCCGGCCGCGCGCGCGCGCGGAGCAGGGCTACGCGCTGCATTCGCGCCGGCCCCGCGGGCACACCTAGACTGGACTCCGCGGGACGCTTGTCCCGTCGTTCGTCATGGACCGTCCGGTACTGCACACCTTCGTCGACCAGGTTCGCGCCAACGAGCGCTTCCAGCAGCTCGCCGGTGCGCTGCCGAGCCGTGCCCGCGTTTCCGAGCCGATCCTGCCGCTTCTGCTCTCCGCTCTGCACGAGGAGCTCGAGCGGCCGCTCGTCTGCCTGCTGCCCGACGACGCCGACGCGCGCGACGCGGCCGAGGCGGCAGGCTGGTTCCTCGGCTCGCACCACGTCGCCCTTCTCCCCAGCCGCGGCGTCAGCTGGGGATCCGGCCTCGAGCCGCCCCCGCACCTCGTGGGAGAGCGCGCCCGGGCGCTCGAAGTCCTCGCAGGAGGAGGTCTCGTGTGCGTCTCTGCGGAAGCCCTGGCAGAAGGCCTCCCGCCTCTAAAGGCACGCCCGGAGACCCTCCGGGTGGCGATCGGGGACGAGCCCGGCTTCGAGCAGCTAGCCGAGCAGCTCGCCCTCTCCGGCTACGAACGGGTCGAGCGGGTGGAGGAGCGCGGCCAGTTCGCCGTGCGTGGCGGGCTCATCGACGTCTTTCCCTCGACCGGCCGCGAGCCGCTGCGCATCGAGCTCTTCGGGGACGAGATCGAGGGCGTCCGCGCCTTCTCGCCGTTCACGCAGCGCGCGCTCCGGCCCGTGCAGACGGCGACGATCTATCCGGCCGCCGAGCGCCGGCTCGACCTGATCGAGCCGACCCTGGACGAGGACGCGCCTCCGCCGCTCCCGGACGACCTCGTCTCTCTGCTCCCCGGCATCCCCGACCTCGTCTGGGAGCCCCGCGAGGTGGAGCGCATCTGGTCGGAGGAGCTGGAACGAGGCGATCTCTCCGTCGCCGGTGCGACCGAGCTGGAACCGCTGCCCGCGGGCCAGCCCTTCGCCTTCGAGGCTCAGCGCCCTGCGATCGCGGCCAGAGGGCTGGCGGAGGCGGAGAACGAGCTCCAGGGCTTCGTCCGCGGCGGCAACCGCGTGGTCGTCGCCTTCCCGCACCGCGGCGAGGCGCTGCGCACGCAGAACATGCTCAGGCGGATCGATGCGCGCCTGCTCGACGCGGAAGACGACCTCCGTCGCGATCCTGAGCTCCTGTTCGCGGTCGCGCCAGCCCGTCGCGGCTTCGTCTGGCGCGAGCTCGGCCTCGTGCTCCTGCCCGACTCGCAGGTCTTCCGCAAGCGTCCGCCCCGCGCGCCCGCGCATCTCGGCCGCGCGCTTCAATCGTTCGCCGACCTGCGCACGGGCGACTACATCGTCCACGAGGACCACGGCGTGGGGAAGCTGCTCGGCTTCGAGACCCGCACGGTCGCGGAGGTCACCCGCGACTACCTCCAGCTGGCCTTCAAGGGCGACGACCGGCTGTACGTGCCGCACGAGCAGATCGGGAAGGTCTCGCGCTACATCGGCGCGGACGCGCGCGCCCCCGCGCTCTCCAAGCTCGGCGGCCGGGCCTGGCAGCTCATCAAGTCGCGCGCGCGCGCAAGCGTCCACGAGCTGGCCGGCGAGCTGCTGGCGCTCTACGCGCGCCGCCAGAACGCGCCGGGCGTCACCTTCGACCTCTCGAGCGACTGGCTGGAGCGGCTCGAGGCCGAGTTCCCGTACCGCGAGACGGAGGACCAGCAGCGCGCGATCGAGGCGGTCAAGGCCGACCTGGAGGCCCCGCACCCGATGGACCGGCTCGTGTGCGGCGACGTGGGTTTCGGCAAGACCGAGGTCGCGATTCGCGCCGCTTTCGCCGGTGCGCTGAACGGGAAGCAGACGCTGATGCTCGTCCCCACCACCGTCCTCGCGCAGCAACACTGGAACACCTTCCGCGAGCGCTTCCGCGAGTTCCCCGTCCGCGTGGAGATGATCTCGCGACTCCGGCCCGCCGCGCAGCAGAAACAGGCGCTGGCGGACTTCGCCGAGGGGAAGGTCGAGATCCTGGTCGGCACGCACCGGCTGCTGTCCCGCGACGTGATCCCCAAGAACCTCGGCCTCGTCATCCTCGACGAGGAGCAGCGCTTCGGCGTCGCCCAGAAGGAGCTGCTCCGCTCGCTGCGGCTCGAGGTCGACGTCCTCGCGCTCTCGGCGACGCCCATCCCGCGCACGCTGCACATGTCGCTCTCCGGCCTCCGCGACATCTCCGTCATCGAGACTCCGCCGGAGGGCAGGCGCGCGATCCGGACGAGCGTTGGGGAGTACGACGAGGAGCTGGTGAAGGCGGCGCTCGAGCGGGAGCATGCACGCGGCGGGCAGTCGTTCTACCTCCACAACCGGGTCGAGACGATCGAGGAGGCCGCGCTCAAGCTGCAGCAGCTGTGCCCGGATCTGCGCTTCGCGGTCGCGCACGGGCAGATGCGGGAGCGGGAGCTGGAGGACAAGATGCTCTCCTTCCTGCGCGGAGACGCGGACGTGCTGGTCTCGACGACGATCATCGAGTCAGGGCTGGACATCCCGCAGGCGAACACGCTTATCATCGAGCGCGCCGACGTGCTCGGCCTGGCCCAGCTCTACCAGATCCGCGGCCGCGTCGGCCGCTCGGACGTGCTGGCGCACGCCTATCTCTTCTATCCCGACTCCCGGGAGCTGACCCCGGAGGCACGCGCCCGTATGGCGACGATCGCGGATCACACCGAGCTCGGTGCCGGCTTCGCGATCGCCATGCGCGACCTCGAGATCCGCGGCGCGGGAGAGCTTCTGGGCGCCGAGCAGTCGGGGCACGTGGCCGCCGTCGGTTTCGAGCTCTATGTCGAGCTTCTGGCCGAGGCGGTGGCCGAGCTCTCCGGCCAGCGGCGCCCGGCGGCGCGGCCTATCCGCGTGGACGCGAAGGTGGACGCGTACGTCCCCGCGATCTACATCCCGGCCGAGGCGCTCAAGATCGACCTGCACCGCCGCATCTCGCTGGCGGAGACGGAGGACGAGCTGGTGGAGCTCCACGCCGCCACCGAAGACCGCTACGGCCCGGTCCCGGAGCCCGTCGAGAACCTCTTCTCGATCCAGGAGGCCAAGCTCAAGCTCGCGCGGATCGGCGCCGACTACCTCGTCTTCCGCAACGGCCGCGCGACGGTCGGCCCGCTGGTGCTCGGCTCCCAGGAGCTGGGTGATCTGCGCCGGCGCGTCGATACTGCGATCTACACGACCTCGAAGCGCGAAGTCTCGCTCAGGGAAGAACCCGGTGAGAACGGCGACGGGTTCGGCACCGCACTGTCTCTCGTCACTGCTATATTGGACTCGCGCCAGGCAGCGTGACGCCTCCGCTGGCCTCGGCGCTTTTTCCATGAGACATAGTCGTTTTCTCTTTCTGATTCCCATCGCGGCCGTCGGGCTCGCGCTGGCCGGCTGCGGCGGCGGCGGCGGCGATGTCGGCGACGGCAACGTCGCCGAGGTCGGGGACGTCGCGATTACGCAGGAGCAGTTCGACAAGCTCATGACGCGCGCGCAGGCCAGCTACAAGACGAACAACCAGACCTTCCCCAAGGCGGGCACTCCGGATTACGACCGGATCAAGAGCCAGGCCGTCTCCTTTCTCGTGCAGAAGGCCGAGTTCGCGCAGGAGGCGGACAAGATGGGGATCACTATCTCGGACAAGCAGATCCAGGATCGCCTCAAGCAGATCAAGAAGCAGTACTTCAACAACAGCGACAAGGCGTACCAGAAGCAGCTGAAGACTCAAGGCCTGACGGAGAAGGAAGTGGAGTCCGACATCAAGGACCAGCTGATCTCCCAGGACCTATACGACAAGGTCACCGCCGGCGTGAAGGCCTCGGACGCGGACATCAAGAAGTACTACGACGCGCACCTCACCCAGTACCAGCAGCCCGAGAGCCGCACCGTCCGCCACATCCTCATCTCCGTCTGCAGTCAGAGCTCGCCGCAGGGCTCCAAATGCCTGCCCGACGCGAAGGCCAAGGCGAAGGCGAACCAGCTGTACGACCAGATCAAGGCCGGCGCGAGCTTCGCGACGCTCGCCAAGAAGTACTCCCAGGATCCCGGCTCCGCCAGCCAGGGCGGGAAGCTCACGATCAGCAAGGGCCAGACGGTCGCGCCGTTCGAGCAGACCGCGTTCCTGCTCGGCAACGGTACGCTCTCCCGGCCGGTCAAGACGCAGTACGGCTACCACCTGATCGAGCCGATCTCGAACGTGACGCCCGCGCACACGACGCCGCTCAAGCAAGTGGAGGAGTCGATCCGCCAGCAGCTCCTCCAGTCGAAGAAGCAGCAGAAGATGGCGGACTGGGTCAACAAGATGAAGAAGGACTTCAACGTGTCGTACGCGTCGGGCTTCACGCCGGCCTCGACCTCGACGACGGCGACCACGGGCGCGACGACGCAGCCGGCCACCACCTCGGCCGCGACCACGACCGGCTAGATGGTTGATGCCATGAGATCGCCTGCTCCGGGGCGCGAGCTGGTGCGTCTGGGGCGCCGCGGCGGACGGTTGCCGATGCCGGGAGCATCGGTGAGCGGCCGACGCGGCGAAGCGCAGGCACGGTGGAGGCCGGCTCCGCCGGCCGTAACCGGGCCGGAGCGGCCCAGGCGTGCCAGATCGCGCAGCCGGACGCGCGAGATCGTGGCATCAGCCATCTAGAGCCTTGGCGCTCGCCGAAGCGCTCCTCGACCTTCAGCAGCTGACGGAGCGGCTTCGCCGCGATTGCCCCTGGGACCGGGAGCAGACCGAGCGGACGATCGTCCCGCACACGGTCGAGGAGGCATACGAGGTCGCGGACGCGGCGCTCGCCGAGGATGACGCGAAGCTCGTCGACGAGCTCGGCGACCTCCTCTTCCAGGTGTACTTCCTCTCGCTGCTCCTGTCCGAGAAGGGCAACGGGGACCTGGAGCAGGTCGCACGCGGCATCCAGGAGAAGCTCGTCCGCCGGCATCCGCACGTGTTCGGCGACGTCGAGGCAACTACGCCCGCGCGCGTCAAGGCCAACTGGGAGCAGATCAAGCGCGAGCAGGAGTCGCGCGAAGGCGTTTTCCACCACGTCGCCGGCGCGCTGCCGGCGCTGCTCTATGCGCGGAAGGTCCAGCAGCGTGCCGCGGCGGTCGGGTTCGAATACCCGGACGTCGAGGGCGCTCTCGCCGATCTGGACGACGAGCTCAGGGAGTTGCGCGCGGAGCTCGACGGTCAGGCCGAGCGGCAGGCCGAGGAGGTCGGGGACCTCCTGTTCGCGGCAGTGAACGTCGCGCGCCGGCTCGGAGCCGATCCGGAGCTGGAGCTACGGAGGGCCTCGCAGCGCTTCGTCTCACGGGTCGAGGACGCGGAGCAGCTCGCAGGAGCCGAAGGGCAGGCGTTCGCCGAGCTCGAGCTGGACGAGCAGGACCGGTACTTCGATCTCGCAAAGAAGCGCGAATGAGCGGATCCCGCATCTCGGACGTTACGGCGCGCCAGATCCTCGACTCGCGCGGGAACCCGACGGTGGAAGTGGATATCACGCTCGAGGACGGAGCGTTCGGGCGGGCGGCGGTCCCGTCGGGTGCGTCGACCGGAAGATTCGAGGCGTCCGAGCTGCGTGACGGGGGCGAGGCCTGGCTCGGCAAGGGCGTGAGCGATGCGGTCGGCAACGTCCACCACGAGCTCGCCGAGGCACTGCGCGGGATGGATGCGGAGGACCAGCGGGGGCTCGACGAGCGGATGATCGAGGCGGACGGCACTCCGAACAAGTCCCGGCTGGGCGCGAACGCGATCCTCGGGTGCTCGCTGGCCGCCGCGAAGGCGGCCGCGGCCCACGCCGCCGTCCCGCTCTACCGGTGGCTCGGCGGCAGCGCTGCTCGCGTGCTTCCGGTGCCGATGCTGAACGTGGTCAACGGCGGCGCGCATGCCCAGAACTCGCTCGATATGCAGGAGTTCATGCTCGTACCGGGCGGCGTCGAGACGTTTTCCGAGTGCCTGCGCGTGGCTGCCGAGGTCTTCCACTCGCTCAAGAACGTCCTGCACGAGCAGGGCATGTCCACGGGAGTGGGGGACGAGGGCGGCTTCGCGCCGGAGCTCGGCTCGGCCGACGAGGCGATCGGCGTCGTCCTCGAGGCCGCCGAGCGGGTCGGCCACCGCGAACGCGTCGCGATCGCGCTCGATCCGGCCTCGACAGAGCTCTTCCGCGACGGGGCATACCACTTCGAAAGGGCCGGCAAGGTCGTGGACACGGCCGGGATGATCGACCTGTACGCAACGCTGCTCGACGACTATCCGGTCGTCTCGATCGAGGACGGGCTGGCCGAGGACGAGTGGGACGCGTGGCGTGCGATCACCGAGCGGCTCGGCGACAGCGTGCAGCTCGTCGGGGACGACCTGTTCGTCACGAACACGGAGCGCCTCGAACGCGGGATCGGCTCCGGTGTCGCCAACGCGATCCTCGTAAAGGTCAACCAGATCGGGACGCTCACCGAGAGCCTGGACGTGATCGAGCGTGCCCGCGCAGCCGGCTATGCGACTGTGATCTCGCACCGCTCCGGCGAGACTGAAGACACGACGATCGCCGACATCGCCGTCGCGACTGCGGCCGGCCAGATCAAGACCGGTGCGCCGTCCCGCACGGACAGGACGGCGAAGTACAACCAGCTGTTGCGGATCGAGGAAGAGCTCGGGCCGGCGGCCGAGTACCCGGGCTGGGACGCGTTCCCGCGCTTCACCGCTCCGTAACCGTCGCACGGCCGGTGCCAGTTAGGCTGGGCACATGGCGCGCTCAGCGCCTCGACGCACGAAAATCGTGGCCACGATCGGGCCGGCGACGTCCTCGCCCGAGATGGTCGTGGCCCTCGCGCGCGCGGGAATGGATGCCGCCCGGCTCAACTTCTCCCACGGCTCGCACGAGGATCACGCCGAGCGCGCGCGCAGCGTCCGCGCCGCGCAGGAGGAAGTCGGCCGGCCGCTTGCTCTCATCGCCGACCTCCAGGGGCCGAAGCTGCGTGTGGGGAGCCTGCCGCAGCCGATCCGGCTCGCCCGCGGCGACGAGGCCGTCGTCGTTTTCGCGCCCGCTGCGCGCGACGGCGAGATCCCGGTGCTCCCGGCCGTGCTCGGGGAGGTGCTGCAGCCCGGTCACGACCTCCTGGTCGACGACGGCCACGTCCATCTGAGGGTGGAGGAGGTCGAGCACGGGCGGGCACGGTGCAAGGTTCTGGTTGCCGGCGTCGTCAGCTCGGCCAAGGGCGTGAACGTCCCAGGCGTCCCCGTTCCGATTCCGTCGCTCACCGAGAAGGACCGCCGCGACCTCGCATTCGCGCTCGAGCTGGGCGTCGACTTCGTCGCCCTCTCGTTCGTGCGCTCTGCGTCCGACGTGCGCGAGCTGCGTGCGCTCATGTCCGGGGGGGATCCGGAGGTGCACGTGATCGCAAAGATCGAGAAGTCGGAGGCCGTCGCTGCGCTTCCGGAGATCGCGGTCGAGGCGGACGCTCTCATGGTCGCCCGCGGCGACCTTGGCGTCGAGATCGGGCCGGCTTCGGTGCCGCTCCTGCAGAAGCGGATAATTCTCGCCTCGCTCGACCGCGGAAAGACGGTCATCACCGCCACCCAGATGCTCGAGTCCATGGAGCACCGTCCCGAGCCGACCCGCGCGGAGGCGAGCGACGTCGCCAACGCGATCCTGGACGGCTCGTCGGCCCTGATGCTTTCCGGGGAGACCGCCATCGGGGAGTTCCCCCTCGAGGCTGTCGAGTACATGGACCGGATCGCGCGCGCGGTCGAGCCCAGCCTCGACTACCGCCATCAGATTCCCGAGGCGAGCGACGAGCCCACGGTTGGCAACGCGATGTCGAACGCGGCGTGTGACCTGGCCGAGGCGGTCGGGGCCAAGGCCATCCTCGTCCCGACCTTCACCGGCCGGACCGCGTCGGCCGTCGCGCGCCTCCGGCCGACGAGGCCGATCGTCGGCATCACCCACCATCGGCACGCCGTGCAGCAGATGGCGCTGGAATGGGGCGTCACGCCGGTGCTGGTGGACGAGGCAGTGGACGTGGAGGATCTGTGGAACCGGGCGCTCGAAGCCGCGCGAGCGAGCGAGCTCGTGGACGCCGGTGACCGCGTGGTGATCACGGCCGGGACCGCGGTCAATATCCCCGGCTCCACCAACGTGATCAGAGTCGACGTCGCTTAGAGGCAGGAGCCTCGGCGCGCTCCGCGAATCGTGCGGAGAAGGGATGTCGACGCCGGAGCAACCGCCCAGAAAGAGGAAGAGGCCGCCGCGCTCGACCATCGCCTTGCGCTGGGCCGCGGTCGCGGCGCTGGCGATCGTCGCCTTCCTCTACTACCGGCCGGCGCACAGCTACTTCAGCACCCGTTCGGCGCTCGACCAGCGGAGCGCCGAGGTCTCGCGGCTGCGCGTGGAGCACGACCAGCTCGCGCGGCGGCTCCATCGCTCGGCCAGCAGGCAGGCCCTCGAGCGCGCGGCTCGCCACCTCGGGCTCGTTCGGCCCGGTGAGCGCCTCTACATCGTCAAGGGCATCAATCCCTGGCTTCGCGCGCATCAACATACGCTTGGGAGCAGTGGATGACCGCGAGATCGTCGCGCGCCAGCTGGGCCGGCCGCCGCGCGCCTTCCGGCGCGTAGCCGTCCGCTGCCCTTTCGGCCGGCCGGCCGTCACCGAGCAGCAGCCGTACGACCACGAGGGCGAGCCGTTCCCGACGACCTACTACCTGACCTGCCCACACCTGGTCGCAGCGGTGTCGCGTCTCGAGGCGCCAGGCGGCGTGGAGCGCTGGAGCGAAAGGGTGGATCAGGATCCCGATCTGGCTCGCAGCCTCGAGGATGCGACGGAGAAGCAGCGTGTGATCCGCCGCGAGCTCGTTGCCGGCCGCGCCGACAGTGACGGCGGCGCGTCGCTCGAGCTCGGGATCGGAGGCTCGCGCAACCCGCGCCGGTTGAAATGCCTGCACGCGCATGTCGCGTTCGCGCTGGCCAATCCCGGATACGAGCTCGGGGAGCGGATCGTCGCGGAGCTGCCTCATCCGCTCTGGCCTTCCGAGTGCTGCACTCCATAGGATCCGCCCCCATGCCGGCCGAGAGCACCCGCCAGGAGTGGGAGGAGGGCTATCGCCGTGTGCAGGCCGCGCGCGACGACCCCCGGCGGTACCGGGCGCTGATGGCCGACGTCGACATCGTCCGTGACCAGCTCCGTCGCCAGATCGGCCAGACCTTCACGATTGCCGAGCTCGCGCGCGTCTACCACGACGCCGACGCGTGGATGCGCGACATCGTCTCCGACCGGCACGAGCTCGCGACGATCGGCGCGGCCGCATTCCATCTCCACGCCCGCGGCGCGACGGACTACGCGCCGTGACCGAGGCCTCGGAGCGCCGCCGCCCGCCCCGGCGTAACGTGCGGCGCCGCCGGCTCATCGCCGGGATCGTCGTCCTGATCCTCGTCTTCCTGCTCGGGATCGCGTTCGGCAAGGCGCTGAACGACAACCCGAAGACCGGCGAGAGCACGACCTTCGTGCGCACGTTCTTCCCGCTGAGATCGAATCAAGGGCCGTGACGTTTAGAAGTTCCCGGATCAAGGAATGGCCAGGTTTGTATAGATTCAGATTCCTATGAACTCACGAGAAGGAAATACAAGTAGACGCAGTTTCGGCGGCGGCGAGCCGACCGAATGGCTGACGCTCGGTCAGGCGGCGAAATATCTCGGCGTCGCGCAGAGCACGATCCGCAAGTGGTCCGACCTCGGCCGCGTTCCCGCCTTCTATACCCCGGGCGGCCACCGGCGTTACCGCCGGTCCGACCTGGACACCTTTCTCGAGTACTCCGGCCCGGGTGGCGGCCCGCAGGGCGGCCCCCTGATCCTGATCGTCGACGACGACGACCACGTCCGCGAATACGTCAAGGCGAACCTCGAGCTCGAGGGCTACTCCGTCCGCGAGGCCGGAAGCGCCGAGGAGGGGCTCGCGGCGCTCGAGCAGGAGCCTCCCGATCTCATCCTGCTCGACGTGATGATGCCCAAGGTGGACGGCTGGGAGATGCTCCGGCGCGTGCAGGAACGACATGGTGTCGGCTCGATCCCCGTCGTAATGTTCAGCGGCAAGGTAGACGAGGCCTCTGAGGAGGAGGTCAAGGCCCGTGGCGCGCGCGGCTTCATCGGCAAGCCGTTCGACCCCCGGCAGCTGATCGAGTCGACCAAGCAGCTCCTGCCGACCTGATCAACCTCGACCACGAGCTCGAACGGTGGGTCGTACACCATCGGGCCGGGTGGCTGAATCCGGTCTTCGAGGGGCTCAGCTACATCGGGTCCTTCGGGCTGGTGTGGATTGCCGTCGCGCTCGTCTGCGCGCTTCTCTGGAGGCGGCCGCTCGTGCTGGTCTCGGTGCTCGCCGCGGTCGTCGTCGCCGACCTCTCCGCGCTCGGGCTCAGGCGGGCGGTGGGACGTGTGCGTCCCTGGCGCCGTTATCCCGAGCCCCATCCGCTCGGCCACGTCCCCAAGGATCCGTCGTTTCCGTCGGGTCACACCACGATCGCCTTCGCGGCCGCGACGGTCCTCTCGTACTACCGCCCGCGCTGGGCGCCGGCGTTCTTCCTCCTCGCCGTCGCGATCGGGTTCTCGCGCGTCTATGTCGGCGTGCACTATCCGCTCGACGTGCTCGGCGGCGCGATCCTGGGCCTGCTCGTCGGCGGGATCGTCATAGCTCTTCTCCGGCTCGAAGCAGCCCGCCGAAGATGACCCCGATCGCGGCCACGAGCGCGATCCAGATCCCGATTCCACGGCCGTCCGCCGGCAGGAACTGGTCGGGGATCGAGATCAGCCGAATCAGGACGAAGATCGTCGACACCGCGCCGATCGCTATTACGACCAGGCTCTCCGGAATGGCGGGCGGAAGCTCGATCCCGGCCTCGCGTAGGACCGCGAGGAGAATGACGGCGGCGCCGAGGAAGAAGACCAGCTTGCCCAGCGTCCCCGTGTGCCAGCCGATGACGCTGATGGTCAAGCCCTCGCCCGAACCCACGTACCAGCCCATGAAGCTGGAGAGCATGAGGACAAGCCCCGCGACCCACGCGATGCGGCCCCCGGCTGTCCAGATCGTCGCGGGCGCGCGCGGATAGGGCTCCGGCGGCAGCGGACGGTAGGGCTGCTCGGGGGAGTCGTAGAGGTCGTCCGGTTCCTGCATCAGAGCCCGAAGAGGTTCTCCACTTCCTGCCAGACGAAGAACCCGAGCGCGACCGCCCCGCCGAGAAGCGCGAGGATGACGATGAAGAAGCGGATGTGCGCGTGCCGGACCGCCCGCTTTCGCTCGACGCGCGCCTCGCGCCGAGCGCGCTGCTCGACGAGCGTACGCTCGATCGCCCTCGGGTCGTACGGCGGCGCCTCTTCAGCCGCCGTTTGGCGCCTCGCCGGCTCGGCCATGCGGGAAGTTTAGGCGGTTATCCATACTTCGAGCGATGCGCGACTCTCCGGAGGCGCTCGAGGCGCTCACCGAAGCCATTGGAAAGGCGCTGCGCGCGGACGCGGCCGTGGTGCGTCTCCGGGAAGAGGCAAGCGGCGATCTGGCCGCCCGAACCGTCTGGGCGACGTCCGCGGTCGTCTCGGCCGAGCTGGTCGGATCGCGCGGCCCACTGAGAGGCGCGGGGCAGGACGGCTCCACGCTGACCATCCCCATCAAGCGCGGAAACGAGGTCGTCGGCGAGCTCGAGTTGCTCAGATCCGGCGAGCCGTTCGCCGAGAACGACGTTTCACTGGCGGAGTCGGCAGCGGCGCAGGCGGCACTCGTCCTCGCCGCCGAGCTCGGCGCAGGCGACGACAGCGAGGCTCGTCGGGAGCGCGAGCTGGCGCTGGCGGGAGAGGCGCTCGCACTCGCCTCGGGGGGAAGTGCCGGGCAACTCGTCCAGGTTGCGGCGGAGGCCGGCGGAGCCTCGGGAGCGGTGCTGTGGCGCGCAGCCGATGACGACGTGCTCACGCTCGCAGCCGAGGTCACGGTCGACCAGGCGCGGATCCCGGAGCTCGAGCAGGCCGCGGCGGACATGCTCGAGAGCAGTGCGCCGGTCGCGGTCGAAGGCTCGGTCGCCAGCGTCCGGCTCGGCGAGCCGCCGCTCGGCGTCCTCCAGCTCGTGTTCGACGGAGGAGCCGAGCCGGTCAACGGGTCGGCAGGCCCGCTCGCGACGTTCGGAGTGCGTGCGGCACAGGCCATCCGGGCGAACGAGGCGTTGGCGGAGACGGAGGCGGAGCTGGAGCGCACGCGCGCGCTCCTCGCGGTGATCGGCCAGGCGATCGCCCAACTGTCCCTTTCCCACACGCTCGAGACCGCGGTCGAGCGGATCACGGAGCTTCTCGGCGTCGAGCGCGTCGCCGTCTATCTGCTGGATGGAGGACGGCTGCAGCCGGTGGCCGGGCGCGGCCTGGCCGGTCCGCATGCACGGGTGGGGGATAGCCTGCTCTCGCTCGCCCTCGGCCCGCTCCGCGGCCGGCAGGCGCTGATCCTGGCGCCGGGAGAAACGGCCGAGCTGCTCAGCGGCGTGCGCAGCGAGCTGGCCGAATCGGGAATCGAAGGCGTGCTGGCTGTCCCGCTGGTCGCGCCCGAGTCGGTGATCGGGTTGCTCGCGATCTATCCGCCTGCCGCGCGCGTCTTCGACGAGAACGAGGTCGCGCTCATGACTGCGCTCGCGGCCCAGCTCGCGGTCGCAGTCGAGAACGCTCGACTGCACGAGGAGGCTAAGGAGCTCGGCGCACAGCTCGAGCATGCGCTCGCCGCCGAGCGCGAGTTCGCGCGCCGCCTGCGCGCGCAGTACGAGATCTCGCACTCGTTCACCCACAGCCTCTCGCTCGAGGCGACGCTCGAGGCGGTGACGCGGACGATCGTCGAGACGCTCGGGATCGACGCGGCGGCGATGCGGCTGCCGGACGGGCGCGGCGAGGTGCTCGAGACGCGGTCCGTGTACATCGCCGACCCGAAGCTCGAGGCGCTCCGCTCGATCCTCGGCCGCGACCAGCCCGCGACGGCGCCGCCGGTCCGCCGGCTGCTCCGCTCGGGTGAGCCGATCGTCCTCGACCGCCGCTCGGCGCAGGAGCTAGCCGGACAGGAGCTGCTCGTCCCCTTCCTGGAGCGGGGCGCGACCGCCGTGGTCATCCCGGTCTCCACCCCGGCCGAAGCGCTCGCGACGCTGACGCTCGTCTCCCTCGACCCTGCGCGTCCGCTGCGCGGGGAGGTGCTCGACGCTGCCCTTTCGATCGCCGGCCAGGCGGCGCTCGCCATCGACAACGCGCGCCTCTACCAGCAGCAGAAGAGCTTCGCGGACACGATGCAGCGCTCGCTGCTGCCGCGCAGCGAGCCCCGGGTAGAGGGGCTGGACATCGGCACCGTGTACGAGTCCTCCGCGCGGGTCGACGTCGGCGGGGACGTCTACGACTTCCTCACGCTGCCGGAGGGCGGGCTCGCCGTTGTCCTCGGTGACGTGACCGGCCATGGAATCGAGGCGGCCGCCGACATGGCGATGGCGAAGTTCGTCTTCCGCTCGCTCACACGCGAGCATCCGCAGCCGGGTGACTTCCTGGCGTCGGCCAACGAGGTCGTGGCCGGCGAGATCGCGACCGGCAAGTTCATCACGCTGGTCTACGTCCTCGTCGAGGGCGATTCCGTCGCGTGCGCCAACGCCGGCCATCCCGCGCCGCGTCTCATGGGAAGCGGCGCAGGGATCGCCGAACTGGCGGCGCGGGGCCTCGCGCTCGGGGTCGACGTGGGCCAGACCTACGACGAGGTGCGCGTCCCGTTCGGGCCGGGAGACACGCTCGTTCTGTACACGGACGGCCTCGTCGAGCGACGGCGCGGGACGGAGTTGTACGGCACGGAGCGCCTGGACGAGGTGCTCGTGGGCGCGCGGGATCTCCCCGCCAGGCAGCTCGCCCGGGCCGTGCTCGCGGACTGTCGGGCGTTCGGGAGCGGCGACCTCACGGACGACTGCGCGATCGTCGTCATCAAGCGCACCAATCCGTAATCCGCCGAGGCTACACTCCGCACGTGCGCCGTCTCGCCCTCCCGGTTGTCTTTGCCCTGGGCTTCCTCGCCGCCGGGGGCCTGTCGGCGTCCGTCGTCGCCGCGACCGGCACCGGCACGACGAGCACGTCCACGGACACGACCGCGACCACGACGACGGGCACGACCACCACCACCACCACCGGGACGACCACCACCGGTCCGGTTCCGCCCACCACGATCGCGCCCGGCGTCCTCGTCGGCGGCGTCGCCGTCGGCGGTATGAGCGGAGCGCAGGCGAAGGTCGCGATCCTGAGCGCGGCGAGCCAGCCGATCGTCGTCAAGGTCGGCAAGCGCAGCTTCCGTTCCTCGCCCGCCGGGATCGGCGCCGTCCCGCAGATCAAGTCTGCGATCAAGCGCGCGCTCGAGGCCGCGCCGGACAGCGAGGTCCCGCTCGCGATCGCCGTCCGCCAGGGTCTGACGCGCGCTTACGTCGCGAAGCTGGCCAAGCGGTTCGACCGCGCGGCAGTCGACTCGGTGCTGAGGCTCCGCAACAACAAGCCATGGATCACGAAGTCCGTGTCCGGGAGGAGGATCGACCGCACGCGTTCGGTCAAGCTGCTCGTAGTCGCTCTCCACGCCGATCGCAAGGGCCCGGTCAAGCTGATCCAGAAGATCACGCAGCCCAAGGTCGGCCGCACCAGCTTCGGGCCCGTGATCGTCATCCACCGCGGAACGAACGAGCTCTATCTGTACAAGGGCATGAAGCTCTGGCGCCTTTTCGGCGTCGCGACCGGACAGTCGGCGTATCCGACGCCGCTTGGCCATACCCAGATCGAGGTCAAGGCGGAAAATCCCTGGTGGTATCCGCCCGACTCGCCGTGGGCGGCGGGCGCAAAGCCGATTCCACCCGGACCCGGCAACCCGCTCGGGACGCGCTGGATGGGCCTGGGCTTCGACGGCGTCGGCATCCACGGCACGCCCGACGCCGCCTCGATCGGCTACTCGGCGTCGCATGGATGCATCCGGATGTACATCCCCGACGCGGAGTGGCTCTTCAACCACGTCGCGGTGGGGACGCAGGTCTTTATCGTTTCCGCGTAATGCGTCTGAAACTCGGAGCGCAGGTCGTTGCGCTCGGCATCGTTCTGGGGCTGCTCGGGCTGCTCGTCTGGAAGCTCGTCAACCAGGATCAGAAGCAGGCGCGCAAGAACGCCCCCGCGCCGGCGTTCACGCTTCCCCGCCTCGACAAGTCGGGTGATCTCTCCCTCGCCTCCCTGAAGGGAAAGGCGGTCGTGCTGAACTTCTGGGCGTCCTGGTGTGCTCCGTGTCGCGACGAAGTGCCGGTGCTCGAGAAGGCCTGGGTCAAGCACCAGGGGCAGGGCGTCGTCGTGATCGGCGTCGACCAGCAGGACCTGTCGAGTGACGCGCGCGCGTTCGCGAAGAAGTACGGCATGTCCTATCCCCTCGTCCGCGACGGTCCGGGCCACGTCGTGGCGAAGTACGGGCTGACCGGAGTACCCGAGACGTTCTTCGTCGGCCGGAGCGGGAAGCTCGTCGGCCCCCACGTAGAGGGGCAGGTCACGAAGCGCCAGCTGGCCGAGGGCATTCACGCGGCGATGAGGTCGTGAGGCTCCTCGCCGCGCTGCTGGTCGCGCTGGTCGTCGGCGTGCCCGCGGCGCTCGCGAGCGAGTCGCATCCGACGCTGCACGAGCTGGAGGGACAGCTGATGTGCCCGACCTGCGGCACTCCGCTGGACATGTCAGACGCGCCGGCGGCGAACCGCATCCGCGCGTTCATCGTCACTCGCATCAACGGGGGCGACACCCGGAGCGAGATCGTGGACGAGCTCGTAGCGCAGTTCGGGTCGGGGATCCGCGCGGCTCCTCCGAAGAGCGGGTGGGGGCTGCTCGCCTGGTTGCTGCCGCTCGTGCTCCTCGTGGGAGGCGGGGCGGTCCTCGGCGTCTACGCCTGGCGCTGGAGCCGCTCGCGCGAGCCGGCCCCTGCAGCGGCCGGGCCGGAGCAGAATGGCCGCCCGCCGCTCGATCCGGACCTCGAGCGCCGGCTCGAGGAAGAGCTCGCGCGCTTCGAATGATCGTCCGGCTCGTCGTCGCCTTCGGGGCCGGTTTCGCTTCGATCATCACCCCGTGCGTGCTGCCGCTCGTCCCGGGCTACCTCGCCACGGTGTCGGCCGTCGATGCGGAGCGGCTCGGCCAGCGTGGGGTGGCGCGGCGCGTGACCGTGGCGAGCCTGCCCTTCTTCGCCGGCTTCACGGTCGTTTTCGTCGCGCTCGGCGTCGCAGCGACCGCGATCGCCACGACCGTGAGCAGGCAGGCCCAGCAGGAGATCGGCGGATTCATCCTGATCGTGGTCGGGCTGGCTTTGATGGGTCTGCTTCCCGTGCCGAAGCAGCTCGTCGGGGCGGGGTTGCTCGGCGAAGCACGCAAGAGCGGATCGCGGGCCCTGCTGGGCGCCGCCTTCGCCACTTGCGCGGCACCGTGCATCACGCCCGTGCTGGCGGGAGTGCTCGTGCTCGCAGGTGGGACGTCTGCTGTTGCGAAGGGTGCGGCGCTCCTGCTTGCTTATTCCGTCGGGCTCGCATTCGCCTTTCTGCTCGCGGGCGTCTCGTTCGCGAAGGCGATGGGGACTTTCCGCTGGCTGCGCGACCGCTACCGGATCCTGAGCTTCGCCGGGGGCGCCACTCTCGTAGCTCTCGGAGCGCTCCTCTTCTTCGACAGGATCGGCTGGCTCCGAGTCGCGTTCAACCGCTTCCTGCACCTGTTCGGGTTAGGGGTCTAGGCAACTCCAGCGATCCGGTCGCGACGATTGCGGCAGCCTTGTCCACACGACTGAGGAGAGCAGCGACGTCGACCCCGCGATGGGTCGGCGTGTAGGGACCGAGGCGCCGCGTCGCCTTGTCCAGCTGCCGCTCGCAGCCGGTTTGGTTGCCGCGTCCGGCCTGGTACCAGGCGACGGCTACGTGGACGAGGCCCTGGAAGAAATCGCGTTCGTCCGCCTCGGCGGCCCGCCAGGCGTCCTCCAGCACCTCGTGCGCGGCGAAGTACTCGCCGGTGCGGATGAGCTCGATGCCCTCCGCGAGCAGCTCAGACTGAGACCTGGATCTCGCCGTTGTCGACCCGCACCTCGTAGGTACGGAGCTCGATCGCGTGGTCGAACTCGTTCAGGCCGGTGCGGACGTCGTACTGCCAGCCGTGCCACGGGCACGTGAGCACCGGTCCGTCCAGCTCGCCGTCGCCGAGCGGCCCTTGCAGGTGCAGGCAGTGCCCCTGGGTCGCGTAGATCTCGTCGTCGACGTTCGCGAGCGCGATCTCCTCGTCTCCGGCGCGGACGTGCTTGCACGTTCCGGGCGGGACGTCTTCGACGCGCGCGACCGTCACAAACGCCATGGGGAGGATGTTACGCTCCGACCGTGGCGACCGTCCTGCTCGTTGGGGTCGACCTCTACTTCCGCGGGAAGCTCGAAGGGCTCCTGCAGGGTCACCACCTCGTCACCACCGACAGCATCGACCCGCCGGACATCGTGATCGCGGACATTGCGCGAATCGACCCGGACGAGGTCGCGGACACGTATCCGGATGTGCCCATCGTGGGGTATTCGAACCACACGGACACGGCCGGCCTGCGCGCGGCCCACACCGCCGGATTCGACCAGGTGCTGGCGAAGTCGGCGCTCGTCGAGCGCGCTCCGCAGGTCGTGGAAGAGCTCGTCGAGGCGTGAAGCCGGCGCCGCGGGCGTCGTTAGAGTAAGGCTCAGTGACGTACATCATCGCCGAGCCCTGCATCGACATCAAAGACCTCTCCTGCGTCGACGTCTGTCCGGTCGACTGCATCCACGAGGCCGGGCGGATCCTCGTAATCGATCCGGAGGAGTGCATCGACTGCTTCGCACCGGAGGAGCAGCTGCTGACCTCACGCGGGCTGCGGACGTTCGCGGAGCTCGAGGGCTCGTGGTGTCAGGTGCTGACCGATCACGGGCTGCGTCCGGCATACGTCAAGCGTTTCCGCCGCAAGCCGCTCGTGCGGCTCGAGCTCGCGCCCGCTTTCCAGGAGCGAGACCGCTACGGGGGGACGCGGCTGACGACGCGCAACATCTCGCGGTTCCGGCGATCCGTCCTCGCGACGCCCACGCACCAGTGGGTGCTGGCGACCGGCGAGAAGACCGCGGAGCTCTCCGCCGGGCAGTACGTGCCCTCGGCGACGCTGGCCGTCGGCCGCGACTCGGAGCAGTACCGCCTCGGCGCGCTCCACGGCATCGTCTACGGGGACGGCTGCTGGAACAAGCAGGAGGTCAAGTCCGGCCTACATCTCCACTACGTGCAGCTGTACGGCGAGCGGGTGGCGAGGTTCCGCGATTTCTTCGACCAGGTCAACTTCTCGCCCTGCCTGGACGTCCATCCCGGTTACGCCGGAACGGGCGTCGTGCGCGCCTCGGTGAACCTCAAGCGAGCGCTGCCGGAGACGGCCGACCCGGACTATCTCGCCGGCTTCGTTGACGGCTGGCTGGCGGCGGACGGCGACCCGGTCAAGGCCGGTTCGTGGCGGCTGCGCTCGACGTCGCACGAGGCGCTCGACTGGCTCGAGCGGGTCGCGCCGCTGGCGGGGTACGTGGCCGTTGGCTCGGGCGAGGAGGGAAGCGTCGAGACGAACTTCGGCGTCCGCAGCCGTCCGATCCGCTGGCTGTACCTCGCGACACGTGAGGTCTACTGGCGCGTGATGAGCGCTGAGCCGGAAGACGGCGAGGAGTCGGAGACGTTCTGCGCGGTCGTCCCGCGCGACCACACCTTCACGCTGGCCGGCGGTATCTACACGTCCAACTGCGGTGCATGCGAACCGGAGTGCCCGGTCGACGCGATCTTCCCCGAGGACGCGCTCCCGGACAAGTGGGAGCCGTTCGTCAAGATCAACTACGCCTTCGACCAGGGCTTCGACGTGATCAATGGGCTCGTGGACGCGTATGCGACCGAGCACAACGTCCAGAACCCGCCGCTCGAAGGCTGACGCCGACACCCTCGCCCCCACATCCCCACCCTGGGCGGGGAGCTCCGTCCACCCGCCGCCCACGGCGAGCGTAGCGCGGCGATTCGTACCGGTTCGTGCCGCCTTCGAGCCGATTTGGCGCGAGCTCGTTCCAGAGATTGAAACCCCTGGAAATGGGCACACAAGACCGCGTACAGAAGGCCATCAAAGGAGGTTTCGATGCCGCAGAAAGCATGGAGCAACAAGCGAGAACGGCAGTACGAGCACATCAAGGACAGCGAGAAGAAGCGCGGTGCGTCGACCAAGCGCGCGAAGGAGATCGCCGCACGCACGGTCAACAAGGAGCGCGCCCAGAGCGGCGAAGCCAAGACATCCTCGCGCACGTCCCGTCGCGACATGCCGTCGAGCCGCCGGGGCGGCCAGCGCTCCGGCACGAACCGCCCGCGCGGCCGGACGAAGGAACAGCTCTACAACGAGGCCAAGCGCATGAACATCTCGGGCCGCTCGAAGATGAACAAGGCTCAGCTCCAGCGCGCCGTCGACCGGCGCAAGTAGTACGCACACATCGCAGCGGAGGGGCGGCGACGCCCCTCCGCTATCTATGCTCTCCGGCATGAATCCCGAGACACTCGACCACGTCGCGCTCTGGGTCGCCGACCGCGACCGGATCGCGGACTTCCTGACCGGCGGTGCCGGCATGCATGTCGTCGAGCGAACCGACGCGTTCACCCTGGTCGGCTCGGACGCGCGCCGCGGGAAGCTGACCCTCTTCGCCGAGGAGGGGCCGCGCGAGCGCGGGCCTCTGAAGCACGTCGCGCTTCGCGTCTCCGACCTCGAGACAGCTCTGGCCGACGTGCCGGAGGGCGCCGACATCGAACGGCCGCGCGACGGCGAAGCCTACTTCGACGTACACGAGGGACTGCGGCTCGGCCTGGTCGAGGCGGACACGGCGGTCGAATACGACCTCGACCATGTCGCGCTCTGGTCCGCGGATCCCGCCGGGACGGCCGAAGAGTACGTCCCCCTGGGCTTCAACGCCGCTGAGCCAGGCCCGTCGGGTGCCGACCGCGTCGAGGTCGGCGGCGCCTACGTCGAGTTCCATCCGGGGGACGCGACCGAGCCCGAGCGTCCGCTTCTGAACCATCTGGCGATGCGAGTCGAGTCGGCGGCGGAGCACATCGACGAGGCGAAGGAGCAGGGAGTCGAGATCGACAAGGTCGTCGACGCCGCGAACACGTACGCGGTCTTCGTCTGGGGCCCCGAGCGAGTGAAGCTCGAGTACGTCGAGCACAAGCCGGGCTTCGCCCTCACCTGAGCGCATCGGCCACGATTGCCGGCGCGGGCATGGCCGGCCTGTGCGCGGCGGCGCGCGCCCGCGAGCTCGGGCTCGAGCCCGTCGTCTACGAGAAGGGCGACCGGCCGGGAGGATCGATGCTGCTCTCGAGCTGCGTCGTCTGGCGCTACCGGACGCTGGAGGACTTCCGCGGCGAATGCCCCGGCGGCGACCCGGTGTTGCAGCGGCTGATCGTCGAGCGTTTCGACGACGCCCTTGCGTGGCTCGAGTCGCTCGGGCCGCCGGTCGTGTGGGAGGAGACCGGCAATCCGCGCACGATCGGCAAGCGCTTCGACCCCAGGGGGCTGACGGACGTGCTCGCGCGCGCGGCCGGTGATGTACGGCTCGAGTCGCCCTTCCCGTCCATTGACGATCCGCTCGTCCTCGCGACCGGCGGATTCCAGGGCGACCCAGAGCTCGTCCACCGCTACATCACCGAGGAGCCCGTCCTGCATCGCGCAAATCCCTGGAGCGCCGGCGACGGCCTTCGTTTCGGCCTAGAGCGCGGCGCCGCGCTCTCCGACGGGCTCGACGAGTTCTACGGCCGCGCGATGCCCGCGCCTCCGGCGTACGTTCCCGAAGAACGCTTCGTCGAGCTCGCCCAGCTGTACGGCAGCTACGCGCTCGTGCTCAACGAGGACGGCGAGGAGTTCGCTCCCGATCCGATCTCCTGGGCCGAGACCGATCTCGTGCAGGCGATCGCGCGGCAACCCGGCGGGCGCGCCTGGTACGTCGTGGACGAGCCGACACTCGAGATCGAGATCCGCGGGCGCACGGTCGCGGACATGATCGACGCGGCGCGCGGGGCCGGTGGGACGGTCGTGACCGCGGGGGAGCTCGGCTACGAGCTTCCGGATTCGTACCGTTATGCGGTCCACGTGGCCGCGGGGATCACGCACACGGTCGGCGGGCTGAAGGTGGACGAGCGCGCCCGTGTCCTCGCCGAAGACGGTGCGCCGGTCGACGGCCTCTTCGCGGCTGGCGTGGACGGCGGCGGGATCGCCGCGGGCGGCTACGCGAGCGGCCTCGCGACCGCCCTCGTCCTCGGCCTTACCGCCGCCGAGAGTCTAGATGGCTGATGCCATGAGATCGCCTGCTCCGGGGCGCGAGCTGGTGCGTCTGGGGCGAAGCGCAGGCGCGGTGGAGGCCGGCTCCGCCGGCCGGATCCGGGCCGGAGCGGCCCAGGCGTGCCAGATCGCGCAGCCGGACGCGCGAGATCGTGGCATCAGCCATCTAAGCTTGTAGGTACGCGCAGACCCGGTCGTCGCCGGGCAGCGGGGAGGGCGCGACCTTGCACACCCACTCGGTGCGTTCGTCGATCTCGACCGAGTCGCCGACCTTCGGCGCGTCGCCCGAGCGTTCGACGAGCTCGTAGCCCGTCGGCTTCCAGACGAACAGGAGGTAGCCGTTCTCCGCCATCGGGCCGGATTCTAGACGGCCAGCGAAAGCTGCTCCGGCTCGGGCGGGGGGCCGAGCCTCTTCCTCCGCCGGTCGGAAACGCCGTACTCGCGCTTGAGCTCGGCGACCGCGGTCTGCACCGGGCCGATGACGTCCTTGCCGAGGTACGCGCGGCGCCGGTAGAGGCGGTCGTAGCGCTCGGCCTCCTCCGGCCAGTCCTCCTTCAGGTGCGCCAGGAAGTGCTCGCGCGTGCCCGGACGCAGGTTGAGGACGTTCGCCCACAGCCCGGTCGCGCCGGCCTCCCGGGCGGCCTTCACCACGTCGCGGAGGAGCTCCGGCTTGTCCGAGATCCCCGGCAGGATCGGCGCCATCCCGACGGCTGCGTTGATCCCGCCGTCCACCAGCCGCTTCAGCACGCGCAGCCGCTGCCGCGGCGGCGCCGTCCCGGGCTCGGTCGTCCGCCAGATCTCATCGTCCAGCGTCGGGACCGAGAACGTGACGCGCACGTCGGCTCGCCGGGAGGCCTCCTGTAGCACGTCCAGGTCGCGGAGGATCAGGGGGCCGCGCGTGATGATGGCGAACGGGTTGTGCGCTTCGAGGAGCGCCTCGATGCAGGTGCGCGTCAGCCGGTAGCGCCCCTCGGCCGGCTGGTACGGGTCGGTCGCCGCGCCGATCGCGACCGTCTCGTGCTCCCAGCGCGGACGCGCGAGCTCGCTCCGCAGCACCTCCGCGATGTTGATCTTGACGCGGATGGACGTCCCGTAGCGGTCGTCGAACGGCCGGTCAGCGCGCAGCTCGAAGGCGCGTACGTAACAGAACGTGCACTGGTGGACGCAGCCCATGTACGGATTGAGCGACCAGCTGAACCCCATCCCCTTGACGCGGTTCAGGGCCGACTTGCAGGGCTCCTCGCGGTACACGGCGCGCACGCTTTCCATTATACGAACAGACGTTCGTACACGAGAATGCGCAGATGAAACAGATCGCGCCGGGAATCCAGCGTCTGACCGTGCCGCTGCCGCTCGCGCCCGGCCACGTCCACTGCTACGTGGTCGAGGGGGACGAGGGACGGCTGCTGGTCGACACCGGGCTCGCGCTGCCCGGGCTCGACGACCTCCTCCGGGAGGAGTTGGACGGGCCGGTCGACCGGATAGTGATCACACACTTCCATCCCGACCACGTCTGGGGCGGAGAGGTCGCCCGCGCGGTGACGGGCGCGCCCGTCCACCAGGGCCGGCTCGACCACGAGCAGTGCGCGCGCGTGTGGGGAGCTCCGGACTGGCCGGAGCGGATCGCCGACTGGTTCCGTTTGCACGGCGTCCCGGCGGAGATGACGGAGACGATGCTGGAACGCGACCGCGAGGCGCTGCCGTTGATCCGGTACGAGCGGGATCCGCAGCTCCTGGACGAAGGCGACCGGGTGGACGGCTGGGACGTGGTCGAGCTGCCGGGGCACGCCGATGGGCATCTGGGGTTCCTCCGCGACGGCGTCCTCGTCGCCGGCGACCACATCCTCCCGGAGATCACGCCCGCCGTCGGCGTCTACCCCGAGTCGCGCCCCGACCCGCTCGGCGCCTACATGGATTCTCTCCAGAAGACGATCGAGGTTGCTCCACGGCTCGCCCTGCCGGCGCACGGCGACCCGATCGCCGACCCTGCCGGCCGCGCCCGCGCGATCCTCGACCACCACCGCGAGCGTCTCGACGAAACACGCGCCGCCCTGAGCCCCGAGTCGCGGACCGGCTACGAGATCTCACTCGCCCTCTTCCCCGGCGCACACGGTCCTTCCCAGCGCCGCTTCGCCGTTGCCGAGACGCTCGCGCATATCGAGCGGCTTGTCGCAAAGGGCCTGGCCGCGCGGCAGGGCGACGTCACCCCTGTTACCTATACTGACCCGTAGATCCTGTTGGACGACGAAGACATTCCTAGACGTCCGCCCGGCGGGGCGTTGACGTGAACACCTTTCTCGAACTGCTCGCCGTCGGGGCGCTGATTCTGCTGAACGCGTTCTTCGTGGCGGCCGAGTACGGGCTGGTCACCGCGCGGCGCACGCGGCTCCGCGAGCTGGAGTCGGAGGGCAATCGCCGCGCGCGCGCCGTCCTCTCGATCACCGCGCAGCCCCCGCGGTTCATCGCCGCGATGCAGCTGGGCGTCACCCTCACCTCACTGGCAATCGGTGCCGTGGGCGAGACCGTGCTCAAGGACCTCTTCGACCCGTGGATGGCCACGATCCTCGCGATCGTCTTCGCCTTCCTGATCATCACCTTCCTGCACGTCGTGATCGGCGAGCTCGTCCCCAAGGGGGTGGCGCTGCAGTACTCGGAGCGGGTTGCTCTCGCCGTGTCCACGCCGGTACGCGGGTTCTTCGTCGTCTTCGGGCCGCTGATCTGGATCCTGCAGAAATCCACCGAGCTCATCCTGCGTGCGATCGGGCTGGAGCCCCCCGGCGCCGAGGATGACGTTCACTCCGAGGCGGAGCTCCGGATGCTGCTCGACCGCTCGCAGCGGTACGGGGAGATCGAGGAGGAGGAGCAGCAGATGATCTCCAAGGTCTTCGACTTCGGGGACAAGGAGGCGGCCGATGTGATGGTGCCGCGCGTGGATGTCGTCGCACTCTCGATCGACCTCCCGCCCGAGGAGGCCCTCAAGGCGGTGATGGAGTCGCCGTACACGCGCTACCCCGTCTATCGCGGCTCGCTCGACGAGATCTTAGGGATCCTGCACGTGCGCGACCTCTTCGCGGCGCTGATGGACCGCGGCATCGAGCAGGTGCGGCTCGAGGACCTCCTGAGGACGCCGTATTTCGTCCCTGAGACGAAGGATCTTGCCAGCCTGCTCGCCGAGTTCCGCGCGCAGAACCTGCACATGGCGATCGTCCTCGACGAGTACGGCGCGATGGAGGGCATCGTGACCCTCGAGGACCTGTTGGAGGAGATCGTCGGCGAGATCGAGGACGAGTTCGACCTCCCGCACGACGACATCGAGCGGATCGACGATCGCACCGTCCGCGTCAGCGGGGCGTTCACGATCGACGAGCTCAACGAGCAGGTGGGGACGAAGCTCCCGGGCGAGGACTACCACACCGTGGCGGGATTCGTGTTCGGCCTGCTCGGGCGCGCGGCCGAGCCGGGCGACGAGGTCGAGTACGAGGCAATTCGCTTTCGCGTGGACGAGGTGGACGGAACGCGCATCCAGAACCTGACCGTGATGCTGCCGGGCGAGGACCGCGAGGCGGTCGGCGCAGAAGAACGGGCAGGCGAGCACTAGCCCCAGCTACCCTGGCGCGATGCTCAAATCACTCCTCGTCGCGGCCGTGGCCGCCGCGCTCCTCGCCGGCAGCACACAGGCTGCCCCGCACAAGGTCACCAAGCTCTACGCACAAGCAGGCCCGGGCTTCACGATTACGCTGAAGAACAAGCAGTTCGTGCCGGTGCACTCGCTCAAACGCGGCACGTACACCTTCGTCATCCAGGACCGCTCGACCATCCACAACTTCCACCTGAAGGGCCCGGGCGTGGACAAGCACACGTCCGTTCCGTTCCTCGGCACCAAGACTTGGCGCAAGGTGACGCTCAAAAAGGGGAAGTACAACTTCTGGTGCGACCCGCACAAGGCTCAGATGCACGGGTCGTTCACCGTCAAGTAAGCGCGTCCCGGCGGAGTATCGTCGAGGCGTGAGCAAGCGCTCGCGCGTCTACGCGGTCGTCGGGATCGCAGCCGCCGTGGCGATCGGCGCGGTCGCCGCGGTGGTCCTCGCTTCCGGCGGGAGTGGTCACGACGCCGCCGCCGCGACGCTCAAGGGGCGGCCGCCGCTCGAGCTCGACCTGGGCCTGCGCACCGACCCCGAGGCGGTCGCGCTCCGCAAGGCGGGCACTCTGTACGCGCACGGCAACCCGGCCGACGCCGCCAGGATCTTCGCGCGGTACCGGTCGGTCGACGCCCAGGTCGGTTCGGCGCTCGCGTCGTGGCCCGAGGGGACGCTCGACGAGCTCGGCGGGCTCGCGGCGGCACACCCACGCAGCTCGTTCGTCCAGCTCCATCTCGGGTTCGCCCTGTACTGGGCCGGCCAGCGGAAGCAGGCGCTCCAGGCCTGGAAGGACGCGCAGGGCGTCCAGCCCGACACGTTCTCGTCCATCCGCGCCGGCGATCTGCTCCACCCGCAGTACAACCGCGGGCTCCCGACGTTCGTGCCGAGCTTCTCGGCGCCGAAGACGCTCGGGGGTCTCGGGCCGCAGGAGCAGCTGGACGCCCTCGCCCGGGGACGGAGCGAGCAAATGAAGCTCCTGTACGGGGTCGCGCTGCAGCGGCTCGGACACCAGGTCTCGGCCGAGCGCGCCTTCGCCGAGGCGGCGCAACTCGCGCCGGACGACGCCGAGGCCCAGGTCGCGGCCGCCGTAGGCCGCTTCGACAAGACCCATCCCGAGCGCGCGTTCTCGCGCCTCGGGCCGCTGAGCAAGCGGTTTCCCCATGCGGCGACCGTCCGTTTCCACCTGGGCCTGCTGCTCCTCTGGCTCGGAGAGGTCAAGGCCGGCAAGCGACAGTTACGGCTGGCCGAGGCCGCGGAGCCGGGCTCGCCGCTCGCCCGTGAGTCGCATCTTTTCCTGCAGAAACTGACGAAGACGAAATAGGCCCGCAGCGGCGCAAAATAGGCCGAACGGCCTATGGATTCCGTCCGCCCTGCGTGCGACAGTGCCGTCCTCAGTGCGGAGCGGAGGGGAGACAACGACAAAGGAGCGGACGGAGGCGCCCACAGTCCGCACGATCGTGGACGTGCTCGAGACGGATGAGGCAAAGGCGCTCCTCGACAGCGGCCGTGAGAACGGGTCGCTGGGCGCGGACGAGATCGCGCTCGCCCTCGACGACCTCGAGCTCGATGCCTCCCAGCTCGACGATTTCTACTCTGCGCTCGACGAGCTCCACATCGAGGTCGTGAACGGTTCGCCGCCGCCCGAGGAGGAAGTGCGGGTGAAGGTGGACGAGCGCGAGGTGTCGACGGACTCGCTGCAGCTCTTCCTCAAGGACATCGGGCGCGTCGACCTGCTGACGGCGGCGCAGGAGGTCGAGCTCGCGAAGCGGATCGAGCGCGGCGACCACGGCGCGAAGCAGATGATGGTGGAGGCGAACCTCCGCCTCGTCGTCTCGATCGCCAAGAAGTACCGCAACCAGGGCCTGCCGTTCCTCGACCTCATCCAGGAGGGGACGATCGGTCTCGTGCGCGCCGCCGAGAAGTTCGACTACCGCAAGGGGTTCAAGTTCTCGACCTATGCGACGTGGTGGATCCGCCAGGCGGTCGCCCGCGCGCTCGCCGACAAGGGCCGGACGATTCGCATGCCCGTCCACATCGTGGAGAAGCTCAACAAGATCGTGCGTTCGGAGCGAAAGCTCCGCGGCGAGCTCGGTCGCGAGCCGACCGTCCCCGAGATCGCGATCGACGTCGAGATGGCGATCGAGGACGTCTCGCAGATCCGCCGCACCGCGCAGCTGCCGGTCTCGCTCGAGAAGCCGGTCGGCGACGAGGAAGAATCGGAGTTCGGGCACTTCCTCACCGACGAGTCCGAGCCGCTCCCGGACGAGGCGGCCGAGCGGTCGCTCCGGCGCGAGGCGCTGCTGAAGATCCTGGGGACGCTCTCCGAACGGGAACGCGAGGTCATCCAGCTCCGCTACGGGCTCGACGGCCGCGCCCCGCTGACCCTGGACGAGGTCGGCCGGGCGTTCAACGTCACGCGCGAGCGCATCCGCCAGATCGAGCACCACACGCTGAAGAAGCTTCGGGCTCTCGCTGACGCGCAGAAGCTCCGCGAAGTCGCGTAGGGCGTCCTAGTGGTCTGACCGGCAACGTCCGTCTGGCCCCTGGCCCACGATCACGCTGCGCCATGCGGCGTCCTCGGTCGCGGACGGGCTAACCAGCCCGCCCGCTCCCTGCGTCCTTGCCTGGCTTGGTGCTCGCGGCCCAGGAACCGGGCAACGTTGCCGGCCAAACCACTAGGTCACAAGGCGGGCCCGCGACCAGGCGCGGCGGACGGCCGCCGCGAGGCTCTCCTCGTCGTAGGCGCCCTGGTGGCGCATCCCGTTGACGAAGAACGTCGGCGTCCCGGCGACGTTGCTCTCGTCGGCGCTCTCGACGTCCTCGGAGATCCCGGGGGCGTAGACGCGGCGCCGCAGCTCGTCGCGGAGGCGGTCGGCGTCGAGGCCGAGCTCCTCCGCGTAGCGGACGAGGTCCGACGGCGCCAGCGCGTCCTGGTGCTCGAAGAGCTTGTCGTGCATCTCCCAGAACTTCCCCTGTGCCGCGGCAGCTTCTGCCGCTTCTGCAGCCAGCTGCGCACGCGGGTGGACGTCGGAGAGCGGCAGGTTGCGGAAGACGAAGCGAAGCTCGTCCCCGAAGTCGGCCAGCAGCTCGCGCAAAACCGGCTCGGCCGCGGCCGCAATACGGGCACTCGAAGTCGCCGTACTCGACGAGCGTCACCGGCGCGTCCTCCGGCCCGCGGATGTGGTCCTCCTCCGGGTCGACCGGCATGGCGAGGTCGACGATCTCCTCGTAGCCTCGCCCCAGCGCGAAGCGGGCCCAGACCTCCTGGGGCAAGCGCCTGATCGCCATGAAGTACGTCGTGCTGATCAGGGTCGCGCCGATCGCGGCGGCGAGAATCCCGAGCTTCGCGTCGGTCAGCTGCTCGCCGTGGAAGGCGAGCGTGGCGACGAGGAGCGAGACGGTGAAGCCGATCCCGGCCGCCGCGGCTCCGCCGAAGAGGTTGGGCCAGCCGACGGGCAGGCGCAGCCCGAACCGCTTGCGGGTCGCGAGCCAGGAGTACGGTGAGGATGCCGACCGGCTTCCCGACCACGTAGCCGAAGAAGATCCCGAGCGTGATCGGCGAGGTGACGGCGCTGCGGAGAATCTCGCCGCTGATGTGCGTGCCGGCGTTGGCCAGCGCGAAGAGCGGGACGATCAGGTAGCTCGTCCACGGGTGCAGCCGGTCCTGGAGCCGCTCGTTCGGCGAGATCGACGCCGTGATCCCACGCTGGGTCTCGCGTGCCAGCTCGGCGGTCGGCTGCTCGCGGAACTCTCGCGCGAGCGCGGTCGTCTGCTCGAGGTCCGTCCGCGCCGGCGGATAGGCGCTGAGCGAAAGACCGAGTGCGAGCCCCAGAACGGTCGGGTGGATCCCCGACTCGTACAGCGCGACCCAGGACCCGAGGCACAGAGCGATCGATACCGGAGCGTTGTGTATGCCGGCCGCTCGCAAAATCAGCAGACCGGCAAAGAACACGATCGCGACCGCGAGCGCGGAGAACGAGACGTCCTGCGAGTACGCGGTCGCGATCACGATGAGCGCGATCAGGTCGTCGAAGACGCAGAGCGTGAGGATGAAGGCGCGGAGACGGGGATAGCCTGGCGCGACCAGGGCGAGGATCCCGAGGGCGAATGCCGTGTCCGTGGCCATCGCGGTGCCCCAACCACTCGCGCTCGAATGGCCGAGATTGAACGCGAGGAAGATCAGGATCGGGAACAGCATCCCGCCGCTCGCGGCGACCAGCGGTAGTGCGATGCGGCGGCGCTGCCTGAGCTCGCCCATGTCGACCTCCCTCCTCGCCTCGAGCCCCGCAACGAGGAAGAAGAAGACCATCAGCCCGTCGTTGATCCACCCGCGCAGGCTCTCCGAGATCCCGGATCCGCCCACGCGGATCGAGAGGTCCTTCGCCCAGAAGGTGTCGTACGAGCTGCCGCCGGCGTTCGCCCACACGATCGCGACGAGCACGGCGGCCAGGAGGACGACCGCTCCGCCCGACTCGGTACGCAGGTAGTCCCGCAGGGGCCCGGCGAGGTTGCGCGCCCAGGCGGTGCGGCCGGTCATCGGCTGTGCGGCAGCGGTGGCCACGGGGAAGTAGCGTACGACCGTGCAGCAAGACTGGCTCGACGAGCTTTCGGAGTTCCTGCGCATCCCGAGCGTGAGCGCGGACTCCGCGCATGCGGAGGACGTCAAGCGCGCCGGCGAATGGGTGTGCGACCGAATCCGCGTCGCCGGGGGCGAGGCAGAGCTGATCGACTGGGAGGGCCAGCCCCTCGCGGTGGGGGAGATCCGCGCGTCCACCAACGGCAGCGCGCCCACGGTCCTCTGCTACGGGCACTTCGACGTCCAGCCCCCTGCACCCCTCGACCTCTGGCACAGCGGCCCGTTCGAGCCGACCGTCGCCGGCGAGTACCTGGTCGCGCGCGGCGTCGTCGACGACAAGGGGCAGCTGTACATGCTGCTCAAGGCGGCCGAGCTGCTCGCGTCGGCGGACGAGCTCCCCGTGAACCTCCGCTTCGCGTGCGACGGGGAGGAGGAGACCGGCGGCCATTCCATCGTCGACTTCCTCGCCGCCGACGACCGCGACGCCGACGCCTGCGTGATCTACGACGCCGGCATGCTCGCGCGCGGCGTCCCCGCCTTCTACATCGCAACGCGGGGCATGTGCTACTTCCACGTGCGCGTGCGCACGGGGGCCGCCGACCTCCACTCGGGGCTCATGGGCGGCGCGGCGATGAACGCGATGCACGCGCTCATGCAGACGCTCTCCGGGGTCCTGCCGCGGAACGGACGTGTGCCGGAGCCGCTGCGCGCCGGCGTGGCCGAGATCACCGACGAGGAGGCGGCCGACTGGGCCGCGTTGACGCCGGGCGCGGAGGAGCTCTCGCAGCTCGGCGCCAAGCCGGCCGATCCGACGGCGGCGGAGGAGTTCTACGTGCGGACCTGGGGAGAGCCGTCGGTCGACGTGCACGGGATCGCGGGCGGCGAGCCGCATCTGACCAAGACCGTGCTCCCGGTCTTCGCCGAGGCGAACGTCTCGATCCGCCTCGCTCCCGGGCAGCGTGTCGAGGAGATCGCACCCGTCTTCGAGCGGCTGCTACGGGAGGCCGCTCCGGACGGCGCCCAGGTAGAGGTCGCGCTCGGCTCCAGGGCCGATCCCGGACTGGTCGCCCCGGATTCGCGTGCGATCGCGCTGGGCCAGGAAGCCTTCGAGCGCGCGACCGGCGCCAGGCCGCTGCTCGTCCGCTCGGGTGGGACGCTTCCGATCGTGCCGGCGCTCGAGCACAAGGGCATACCGACGATCGTCACCGGCTTCGCCGTTCCCGGCGCGAACGCGCACGCTCCCAACGAGCGGCTGCTGCTCGAGTACCTGCCGCTGGGGATCCGCGCCGCACGGGGGTTGTTCGCCGCGGAGGCGATGCCACGATCTCGCGCGTGCGGCTGCGCGATCTGGCACGCCTGGGCCGCTCCGGCCCGGATCCGGCCGGCGGAGCCGGCCTCCACCGTGCCTGCGCTTGCCGCGTCGGGCTCCCGATGCTCCCCCCGCGTCCGCCGCGGCGCCCGACGACCAGTTCGATCCCGGAGCGGCGCTGATGGCACTGAGCCCGGCTAGAGCGACTTCGCGTACTGCACGTCGATCGGGTTCGGCGGGAATGGGACGACACGCGTCTCCTCGGTGAGCTCCCAGCCACGTCGCTCGTAGAAGCGGCGCGCGTTCCGGTTCTCCTCCAGGCACCAAAGGCGGGCGCGCTCGTTCCCACCGGCGCGTAGCCGCTCGAGCGCGAGGTCGTGCAGCGCCGATCCGACGCCGCCGCCCTGGTGCCCGGGCAGCACGTACAGCTGGCTGAGGAACTCGCCGCCGATCGTCACGACGCCGGCCGGCAGTCCCGCGACTTCGGCGACGTGCACCTCGACCGTCTCGGCGGAGAGGCTCTTCCGCCACTCCTCACGGACGGCCTCGTCAGGGAAGGGGTACTGCTCGGGCGGGAAGATGTGCGCGAACGCCGAGGTGCAGGCGTCTCGCTGGACGCCGAGTAGCGCCTCGACGTCCTGCGGGTCGCCGGCGCGGATCAAGAGCCCGCTCACTCCGCGTGGAGGCCCGCGCTGACCCGGAACGTGTGCCCGTCCGGATGGCGCAGATGAAACTCGCGGATCCCCCACGGCTCGTCCGTCGGGGGATACGTGATCTCCGCACCCACTTGCAGAGCGCGCTCGTGGATCGCGTCGACCTCGGCGACATTGCGTACCCACCAGGTCACCCACGTCCCGCGCTCACCCTGGCCGTCCAGGCAGAGAAACATCTCGGTGTCGTCGGTGCACACGGACCCGAAGCCCGCCGGCCCGTTGGCGTCGGCTGACGCAGCCCCCTCGATGGAGCCGCCCTCGTTCCACGTGAACCCCCGTCGCCAGCCGAACTGCTCGAACCACTCGATGCTCGCGCCGACGTCGGACACGTTCAGGATCGGCGTGACGCGGAGAACGCTCACGTCAGTTCCACGGCGGCGGGTTGTGCGTCCATCTCCCGCCGCACATCGTGGCGACCACAGAGAGCTCGCGCAGCTCCTCGGGCTCGCAGGCGAGCGGATCGCGGTCGAGGACGACCAGGTCGGCGAGGTAGCCGGGAACGAGCTTGCCGCGCCGCCGCTCGTCGCCGGCGAGCCAGGCCGGGTTCACGGTGGTCGCCTGAAGCGCCTGCTCGACCGTGAGCGCCTGCTCCGGGTGCCACGCGGGACGGTCGTCCTGCGTGCGCAGCACGCCGGCCCGGATGCCGGCGAGCGGATCGAGCTCCTCGACCGGTGCGTCGGAGCCGTTCGCGACGAGCGCGCCGGCGTCCCACAGCGAGCGGTATGCGTATGCGCGCTCGTCGAAGCCGGCCCAGATGCGGTCGGCGAGGTCACGGTCGGAGGTCGCGTGCGTGAACTGGACGGAGGCGGCGACGCCTATGGAGGCGAACCGCGGGACGTCCTCCCAGGCGAGGAGCTGGGCGTGCTCGATGCGTGGCCGGAGACCCTTCGGCGCCCACAGGTCACGGGTCTCCTCGAAGGCGTCGAGGGCGTCGCGGTTGGCCAGGTCGCCGATCGCGTGCACCGCGACAGGAAAGCCGGCGGCGGAGGCCCGGCGGACGATGTCTGCCAGCTCCTCCCGGCTTGTGATCTCCACGCCCGAGCCGTCGAGGAGTCGCGCGGTCTCCGACCCGAGCGTGCCGTCCATGAACGCCTTGATGTAGCCGACGCGCAGGTAATCGTCTCCGAGGCCGGACGCGAGGCCGACCTCCGCGATCTCGTCCAGCTTGGCCGCCGGGAGGGACTGCCAGACCCGCAGCGGCAGCCCGTCGTCGCGGCGGAGCGCCTGGAAGCGGGGGAGCGCGCCCAGCCAGCCGTCCTTGTCGTGGATGGAGGTGACGCCGCGGGACGCCGCCAGCCTGAGCGCCGGTCGCATCAGGTCGAGCCACTCCGCTTCCGAGATCGCGGCGAGCATGCGCTTGCGGCGGAACTCCCAGGCGGACTCCTCGCGCAGGACGCCGGTGGGCTCACCGGACGCGTCCGTCTCGACCACGCCGCCGGGGACCCGCAGGTCGCCGTCGGCGAGGGCGAGTGCGGCCGAGTTGAGCCACAGCGAGTGCCCGTCCCGTGCGATCAGCGCGACCGGCGAGTCCGAGGCAACCGCGTCGAGGTCGTGCTTCGTCGGCTCCACCGGGGGCGACCAGTCGCCGCTCCGCCAGCCGCTGCCGCGGATCCAGGCGCCACGCGGGGCCTGTGCCGCCGCCTCGGCCACCCGCGCGACGGCCTCCTCCAGCGTGTTCGCGTCCTTGAGCTGGATCTCGTTCTGCGCCAGCGACCACAGCAGGAAGTGGACGTGCGAGTCCGTGAATCCCGGCAGCACGCAGCGGCCGCCGAGGTCGACCCGTTCCGGGCTCGCCAGCGCCGTCTCGTGTGTCCCGATCCCGCCCGCGACGCGGTCTCCCGCGATCGCGAGAGCACGCGCCTCGGGCAGCGACGGCTCCATCGTGCGGACGGTCCCGTTCTCGAGAATCACTCCTGGATCCTACGTCGCACGGTTCGGATTCCTCAGGATCCCGGTAGCACGCGGCACGTGAGGAAGCCGCCCTTCCTTCTCGCTGCGGTTCTTGCGGCCGTCGTCGCCTCGAGCGCGTATGCGATCACGTACGGGCAGGCGGACGGAAGCGGCCATCCCAGCACGGGTGCGCTCGCGCGTTCCTGGAGGCGAACGGAATCAGCAACGTCGGCGTCAGCTTCGACCCGCAGTTCGACGCGGCTACGTCCAAGGTCTACACCGGGACGATGCCCGCAGAGCGTCAAGAGCGCAGTCATTCACCGCGGTCGGCTACGGCGACCAGGAGCTCGACGAACGCGCTCGGAGGCAAGGCTACCGTTCACGGACAGCGCCGCCAGGCCCGCGCCTTCCTGGGCCAGTTCGCCACACTGCCCTAGCCGGCCAACTCGACGCGTTCGATGACCGCGTCGTCGGTCGGCTTGTCGCGCGAGTCGACCGCGAGGTTCGAGATGGTGTCGACCGCCTCCATCCCGCCCGTGACGCGCCCGAACACCGTGTGCTTTCCGTCCAGCCAGGGACAGGCATCGGCGGTGACGATGAAGAACTGGCTTCCGTTCGTGTTGGGCCCGGCGTTCGCCATCGCGAGGGCGCCGCGCTCGACCGGGTGGTCGTTGAACTCGTCCTCGAACTCGTAGCCGGGGCCGCCCGTTCCGGTGCCGGTCGGGTCGCCGCCCTGGATCATGAAGTCGGGGATGACCCGGTGGAAGACGACGCCGTCGTAGAAGCCCTCGCCGGCGAGCTTGGTGAAGTTGCCGACGGTCTTCGGTGCGTCCTCGTCGAACAGCTCGATCTCGATCGGGCCGTGGTTGGTGTGCAGGGTCGCGTTGGCCATGTGCGGCACCGTATCGCAGTAGGCTCGAGCCGGTGTTCGCGGAGGCACTGGCACTACACTCACCGCGTGCGCTACGACCCGCTGACAGACGAGCAGCGAGAGATTCGCGACCTCGTCCGGTCGCTCGCGCGCGAGCGGATCGCGCCGCGCGCGGAGGAGATCGACAAGACCGCCGAGTTCCCGTGGGACATGGTCGAGCTCTTCCGCGAGTACGACATCTTCGGCCTTCCCTTCGAGGAGGAGTACGGCGGGACGGGCACGGGGGCGCTGATGGTGCTTGTCGCGATCGAGGAGATCTCCAAGGTCTGCGCGACGACCGGCCTCCTCCTCGCCGTGCAGGAGCTCGGCTCGCTCGGGGTCAAGCTGGCCGGCGACGAGGAGCAGAAGCGTCGCTACCTCCCGAAGCTCGCGCGCGGAGAATGGCTGTGCGCGTACGCACTAACGGAGCCCGGCTCCGGCTCCGACTCGGCGGCGATGCGCACGACGGCTGAGCGCCACGGCGACGAGTACGTCCTGAACGGCTCCAAGCGCTTCATCACGAACGCCGGAGTCGCCGATCTCTACACCGTGTTCGCCAAGACCGATCCCGAGGCGGGACACGCAGGGATCTCAGCCTTCCTCGTCGAGGCGAGCGCCCCGGGGTTCGAGGTCGGGCGGATCGAGCCCAAGATGGGGATCAAGGGCTCGACCACGGGCGAGATCTTCTTCAACGAGTGCCGCGTCGCCGCGGAGAACCTCCTCGGCGAGGAGGGCGAGGGGTTCCGGATCGCGATGCGGATCCTCGACCGCTCACGTCCCGGGATCGGCGCCCAGGGTCTCGGCCTGGCGCAGGGCGCGACCGACTATGCGCTCGAGTATGCGCGTACGCGGGAGACGATGGGCAGGCCGATCGCGCAGCACCAGCTCATCGCGGCGATGCTCGCCGACATGGAGACGAAGTGCGAGGCGGCCCGAGGCCTGCTGTACAAGTGCGGGCTGATGATCGACGAGGGCGCACCGGCGGACGAGGTCACCAAGATCTCCGCGATGGCGAAGCTCTACTGCACCGACGTTGCGATGGACGTGACCACCGACGCGGTCCAGGTGCTCGGCGGGTACGGCTACATGCGCGAGTACCCGGTCGAGCGGATGATGCGCGACGCGAAGATCACGCAGATCTACGAGGGGACGAACCAGATCCAGCGTCTCGTGATTGCGAGAGAAATGCTCAAAGAGAATCGGGCCTTCTTGTTGGCCGGTGTCGGCTGATCCGCCGCTCCGCCTGAGCTTCGGGCGCGTCGCCGAGCTCTACCATCGCGTCCGCCCGCCGTACTCGCAGGAAGCGCTCGACCTGGCGCAGGAGGTGCTCGGGCTTACCCGTGGTATGCGCGTGCTGGATCTCGCCGCCGGAACGGGGCGGCTCACGCACGAGCTTGCCCTCCGGTTCGACCACGTCGTCGCCGTCGAGCCGAATGACGCGATGCGCGCGTTGATCGAGGACGGCGATGTGCTCGCGGGCACGGCCGAGGAGATTCCGCTCGCGGACGCGAGCGTCGATGCGGTCTTCGTCGGCGAGGCATTCCACTGGTTCGATCCCGAGCTGGCGATCCCGGAGATCGCGCGCGTGCTCCGTCCGGGCGGCGGGCTGGCCATGATCTGGACCCACTGGTGGGAGACCGAGCCGCCCCTCCCCGACGCGGCGCAGGAGCTGCTCCGTGAGCCGTGGGAGCGCTTCAGAGCGCAGCGGAGACCGCCCTGGGACGACGCATTCCTCGACTCGCGGTTCGAACCGCTCCGGTACGAACGGTTCGTGGACTCGATCACGGTCGGTCCCGACGACCTGCTCGACCTCTACGCGACGACCAGCTCGCTCGCGGCGATCGAGCCAGAGGAGCGGGACGCGCTCTTCGCTTGCGTGCGGCCGCTGCTCGAGGCGTCGTACCTGCTGCCGCTCAAGCACGGGCTCACCTGGACGCGGCTGAGCTAGAGGGTCGCTAGTCGCCGTCCTGCTCGCCGATGGTGTCCGTCGGCGTCGGCGCGGAGTGCCGCGTGATATCGCCGCAGGCGACGTAGACCTTCAGCTGCTTCGCCGAGCGGTGCATGTTGATCGCGTACTTTCCGGCCAAAAGCTTCGTGAGTGGGACGTCCACGGTCGTGACGGACTTCCCGTTGACGACGTTCTTCAGCGGATACGCGGGGGTGGGGTCGAGCTTGGCGCACGTCCCCTTGTGGATGTGCGCGGGCTGCGCGTTCGCCGCGTAGCTCGCCATCTCGATGTCCACCTTTGTCTTCGACCCCGTCGCGGTCAGGGTCACGTTTCCGCTCTCGCCGGAGAAGTTCTGCTCCTGGAGCTGCACGAGTACCCCCTGCTGACGGCTCGATGTCGTCGTCGTCCCGTGCTTGCCGCCTCCGCCTCCGGCCCCGCAGCCCGCGAGGACCGCGGCGAGCAGAACGGCGAGCGGTCCGGCGACTCTCTTCACCCGCGCAACGTTACTCGGGCTGGAGGTACTGGACCTTCGCCTGTGAGAGCTCGAGAGGTGACGCCCCCGTGTAGACCGGGACGTCCTTGTTCGCGGCGGGAAGGTGACCGTAGTCGATGATCGCCTGCGACTTCGGCTGCAGCAGGATCGCCTTCTTCCCGTTCACCCAGGTGGTCTCGCGGTTCGGCGCGGCCTTCACCACCGAGAGCACGTAGGCCGCGTAGCCCTGCTGGGACTTGACCGGCGTCGTCCCGGTCGTGTCCAGCACGAAGGCGTTCAGCTTCGGGTCGACGTACATCGTCAGCTGCGAGCCGCCCTTGACCCCGAGCGCCTTGGCGGCGAATGCGTAGGCGGTGTCGCCCACGGCGATGGCGCTCGCGACGGTCGGCGACTGGTCATGGCCGGGGGCGGTGCGATAGACGAAGCCCTTGCCGTCGCCGGTGAAGTAGACGCCGTCGCTCTGGCCCGGCGTCATCTTCAGGTCGGAGACCTCGGTGTAGAAGCCCTGGCCGATGAGCGTCAGCTTCTCCGTGTCCGGCTTCTTCAGATCGGAGCCGTTGATGAAGACCGTCATGGCCTTCATGTCGTTGGGGATGAGGTAATTCGGCTCGGGTGTCGAGGCCCAGTTGTCGATCGACGCGATCTGCTGCACCTGGACGCCGGGGATCTGGTTGACCATCTTCCCCTTCACCAAGCCGGTTATACGTCCCTGGCTGTCGCGGATGAGCAGGTGCGCGTGGTTCGACGGGTTGCCGAGCAGCGAGATCTGGTTGTAGAGCGTGGCCGAGCCGGCGGAGCCGGCCGATCCGGCGCCGGCGTTCGGGGAGTTCGTGAAGTCGAACGGCTGCGGGGTCGTCTCGCCCGGAGGCGTCGCGTCGAGCCGCATGTTGTAGGGATGGCCGGCGTCGCCCGAGTACAGCGCCTCCGGGAGGTCGGGTCTGGTCGCCGCGTTGTAGCTCCAGGTGTTCGCGTTCGTGTCGAACTCGACGGCGCGCGTGATCCCCGGGTAGTTGTTGTCGTAGACGAGGACCGCGAACTTCCCGTCGCCCTTGTCCTCCACCGCGTACGGCGTGATGGCGTGCCCGCCGTCGGCGTTGAAGATCTTGATCGTGTACAGCGGCCCGCCGTTCGAGTAGGCCTCCGAGCGGTTGCTGCCGTCCTTCCTGAGGCCGTCGACGATGGCCTGCAGGATCGCGTTCGGCGGGCCGGTGAGCTCCTGGTCGGTGACGCGCGGGAGGAACTGGTAGACCCAACCGGCGGCGATCGCCGACTCGAGCTGCCGATTGTTCGCGACGTCCAGGTCGAAGGTGGTGTCCGCGCCGTAGTCGCTCGAGGAGAGGTTCCCGCTGTAGAGGCGGAGCGCCGTGACGGACAAGCCCATGCAGTGGCCGCCGGCCATCTGCTCGTTCGTGACCTCCATCCACTTCTCCGCGGCCGGATCGAGCTGGCAGTCGGCATCGCGTCCGCTGAGGCAGACCTGCTGGGCGCCGAAGAGATCGCTCATTGCCCCGGGGGTCAGGTTGGTCTGGCCGCAGTTGCCGTAGTTCTCGACGCCGAAGCCGTCGGTGTCCGGCCGAAACCCGTTGTCGGCGACGATGTCTCCGCTCGGCTCGTACGACGGGGGCACGCTGCCTGCCTCGCCGCAGACGGCCGCCCCGACGGCCTTGTGGCTACCGCCGCCGCAGCCGGCGGCCACGAGCCCCACGCACAGGGCAAACGCGCACAGAAGGATGAGCCGCAGCCTCACCGGCGCCGAAAGTTACACGCAGGAGAAACTGAGTCAACCGGCAAGTGATTCGGCGGGTCAGCCGCCTTCGTCATACGGCCCGTAGTCCGGTCCGGCCTCGAGGAGACACACGGTCAGCGCGTGGTCATTCCGTCAGGGTCGGAGCGAGCGCGTGTTCACGACCTCGAAGGCCGTGCCCTTGACGCGCCCGAGGGTATGGAGGGCGTCGTTGTCCCAGTGCGGGCTGGGCGCGCCGGAGATGTACCAGTCCGACCCGTTGTCGGCCACGAGCATTCCGTAGCGCTTGAGCGCCTCCAGCACGATCCGCGCCTGCGCCGGGAATCCGGCGATCGGGTAGTTCGCCTTGAGTCGCACGCGTAGGCCCATCGGCGGCAGCGACGGATCGTTCGAGTCGCTCGCGTAATGACGGGCCGGATAGACGTAGGCGCGGCGCGTGCTCTCGACCGTGAACCGGAGCGCGTGGTCGATCCTTCCGCGGGCGACTTCGTCCCAACGCACGAGCCCGGGGAAGATCGGCAGGCCGGCCGCATCGGCGGACGTCCACCCGGACGGGCGCACCTTGTTCGAGCGCAGGCTCCAGATGGCGCCCGAGCCGGCATGCCGTGCGTGCAGCGCGTAGACCTCGTACAGCTTGCAGCTCGAACGGTCGAGCATCAGCGCGTGCCGGTCACCGCCGTGCTCGACCTTGGGGTTGCGCGGGATCGGATACGGGCCCTTGTCACTCTGGTCCGCGTAGTCGAACGAGAGCTTGACCCTGGGCGTCTTCTTGCTCACGACGTTGAAAGGGATGCCGATCTCGCCGGAGCCGAAGTCGGGATGGAGCCCGGTGTTCAGGCCGATCGAGCGGATGAGCTCGCGCGAGTTGGCCGCCACGGGCAGGGAGTCGACCGGCCGGTTCCACGGGTTCGACCGGGGAAAGACCGGACAGTTGCTTGCGCCGGGGATGCGGAGTGCGGCGGCCGAGCCCGCCATGAGCAGCGCGAGCAGGATCAGCGCAGCTGCTTGTACGTGGGATCTCGCCCGTCCCATAAGTCCAGCTCGGTGTCGACCCCGACCCACCGGTAGACGAAGACTAAACCGGCGTCCTCACCGTCGCCGTGGACGACGTGCTCGAAGATGTCCGGCGTATCGCTCTCCACCCGCACCTCGAACGCGTGGTTGTCGTACGGGGAACGCTCGACCCAGGACCCGAGGACCGGAAGCTCGCGGACGATCCGGACCCGGTCGAGCCCGGCTTCCTCGTGGAGCTCACGCAGAAGTCCCTCCTCAAGCGTCTCCCCTGGATCGAGGCGGCCGGCCGGAACCTGCGTTTCCGAGTCGGGCTCGTCGCGGTGGTCGAACACGAGCAGCTCGGTACGGCCGTCCCGCTCGCGCGTGACGTAGGCGAGGACGCGCTGCCGCACTACTTCTCGGCTCGGAGCTTCGCCTTGTAGGCGCGCTTCTTCGCCTGGTATTCCTCGAGCGCCTGCGCCGAGTCCACGTCCCCGAGCGTGGGATGGTCGGGGACGAGATCCTGGGCGGCCTCGACTCCGAGCCTCTTCGCCAGCACGGAGCCGAACGCCTTGATCTTCATCTCGCCGAAGCCGGGAAGCGCGGCGATCCGGGCGCGCAGGTCGGCGCCGTCGGCCGCCTCCGTCCACAAACGCGAGGCGTCGCCGTCGTACTCCTGCTCGACCAGACGAGCGAGTTGCTGGACGCGCTCGGCCATCGAGCCCGGGAAGCGGTGGATAGCCGGCTTCTCCCGGAAGGCCTCGAGCAGCGTGGCCGGGTCGGTCGCGGCGATCTTGCCCGGGTCGAGCGTTCCCAGCCGCTGCTTGAGCTTGAGCGGGCCGGAGAAGGCGGTCTGCACCGGCACCTGCTGGTCGAGCGCGAAGCCCACCAGCAGCGCGAACGGCTCGGATGCGAGCAGCGCGTCCGCCTCGTCGTTGCCGGTGAAGTGGAGCTTCTGGACGGCGACGGCCATGCCGCGGATTCTACGCCTGGAGCGTGGTACCGTCGGCGGCGGCCGATGATCCGGCTGTTCGGCGCTGGGCCTGGTTGCGGCCGGCACGCTCGCTGGTCCGGCCGCAGGCCGGACCGGGGGAGGGGTCTGGGGGAACCGGGAGGTTCCCCCAGCTAGGAAGACGGGGCGAGCTTGCGCCGGACGATCTCGATCCTCTCCTGCCAGATGTCCTCCGGCACGGGAGGGAGGATGTCGTCCCAGATCGCCGCAAAGCTGTCGCTCAGCTGCCGCATCCGGGCCGGCCGCCCCATGAACCACCAGTGCAGGTGCTCGCTGCCTTCACCCCACCGGCCGATGTGAACCCGGCCGATGTCGCCGACGGCCCGCATGGCGCGCTCGATCCGCTGCATCAGCGGCCCCATCTCCGCCGCCAGCTCTTCCGGCACCGTCTCGATGTCGTAGTGCTCCTTTGGCTCGAGGATCAAGACAAGCGGCAGTCCGGTCGGGCCGATCGCGGTCAGCTGCCAGTGGTCGTCCTCCCAGACCAGGTCGTCCGCGGTCTTGCCGCAGGCGTGGCAGTCGACCCCTCCCTCGCCGTGACGCTGCTTCTCATCCTCCGCCGGCGGCTGCAAAGCGCGCGGACGAGTGACGCCCTCGAACGGGAACGTTTCCCACTCGTCGAGGGGCGGCATCCGCAGCGCATCCTTCGCGCGCTCGTAGAACTGTTCCGGCGTCTCGGGCACTCTCGGGGCCGATGGTAACGTCGCCAACATGGAGTGGCCCGATCGCTTCTACGAGCTACGGCGCGGTGAGGGCTGCCCGATGTGCGAGCAGGGCCGCCCCGAGGAGACGCCGTGGGGAATCCGCTTCTTCGCCGGAGAGGTCGCCGACGCGTATCTGCAGCGCGAGAAGCTTCAGCGCGGCTACACGGTGGTCATCTGGCGCGGGCGGCACGTGGCCGAGCCGACCGAGCTCTCGGCGGAGGAGGCCGCACAGTACTGGCTCGAGCTGCTCGAGGCGGGGAGGAGGCTCGAGCGCGTGTTCGAGCCGGTCAAGGTCAATTACGAGACGCTCGGCAATGCGCTCCCGCATCTGCACACACACGTGATGCCGCGCTATGCCGACGACCCCAAGCCGGGGTGGCCGTTCCCGCACCCGGAGGGCGAGCGAGGCACCTTCGACGAAGGCGACCTGCGGCACGAGGTGGAGGCGTTGCGCGCATGAGCGGCCTCGACGTTTTCAGTCCCGAGACGCGCACGTGGTTCGAGGGCGCCTTCGCCGGTCCGACCCCGGCGCAGGAGCTCGGCTGGCCCGCGATCGCGCGAGGCGGCCACACGCTGATCCAGGCCCCGACCGGCTCCGGCAAGACGCTCGCCGCATTCCTGTACGGGATCGACCGCCTCAAGGGCTCGCCCGGCCAGGGCATGCGGCTCCTGTACGTCTCGCCGCTCAAGGCGCTGAACTACGACGTCGAGCGGAACCTGCGCGGTCCGCTCGCCGGGCTGAACAGCTCACTCGACGTCGGGGTACGCACGGGGGACACCTCGCAGAAAGAGCGGGCGGCGATGCTGCGCAAGCCCCCGGACATCCTCATTACGACTCCCGAATCGCTCTATCTCCTGCTTACCTCGCGCGCCCGCGAGAACCTCCGCGGCGTCCAGACGCTGATCCTGGACGAGGTGCACGCGGTCGCGGGAACGAAGCGCGGAGCGCACCTCGCGCTCTCGGTCGAGCGGCTGGAACGCCTCGTCGAGGGGCCGCTGCAGCGGATCGGCCTGTCCGCGACCCAGCGCCCGCTCGAGGAGATCGGCCGCTTCGTGGCGGGTGGACGCCGGATCGAGCTTGTGGACGCCGGCCGGGCGAAGGAGCTCGACCTCGAGATCGTCGTCCCGGTCGAGGACATGCGGGAGCCCGGGGGCGGCGGCGAGGACGGCTCGGCGCAGTCCATCTGGCCCTCCATCTACCCCGAGCTGCTCCGGCTCGTGCGCGAGCACCGCTCGACCATCGTCTTCGTCAACAACCGGCGTCTCGCGGAGCGGCTCGCGCTCAGGCTGAACGAGCTCGCGGCCGCCGAAGGCGTTGCCCAGGAGCATCGGGAGATAGCCCGCGCCCACCACGGATCGCTGGCGCGCGAGCAGCGCACCGAGATCGAGGAGCTGCTCAAGGCGGGGCAGATCCCGTGCCTGGTCGCGACGTCGTCGCTCGAGCTCGGCATCGACATGGGCGCCGTTGACCTCGTCATCCAGGTCGAGTCGCCGAAGTCGGTCGCCCGCGGCCTGCAGCGCGTCGGCCGTGCGGGCCACGAGCTGGGCGCCGTGTCGAAGGGCCGCTTCTTCCCCAAGTTCCGCGCCGACCTGCTCGAGTCCGCGGTGGTCGCGAAGCGGATGCTCGAAGGGGCGATCGAGGAGACGACCATCCCGCGCAACCCGCTCGACGTCCTCGCGCAGCAGATTGTCGCGATCTGCGCCGAGGAGGAGATCACGGTGGACGAGCTCCACGAGCTGGTGCGAGGCGCGTACCCCTTTTCCGACCTGTCGCGCGTCCAGCTCGAGAACGTCCTCGACATGCTGGCCGGTCGCTATCCCTCGGACGAGTTCGCCGAGCTGCGCCCGCGTGTGGTCTGGGACCGCACTGCCGGGCTCGTGCGTGCGCGTGAGGGCGCCCAGCGGCTGGCGGTCCAGAACGCGGGCACGATCCCCGACCGTGGCCTCTTCGGCGTGCACCTGGTGGACGGGGGCGGTCGCGTGGGCGAGCTGGACGAGGAGATGGTGTACGAGGCGCGTGCCGGACAGGTGATCCTGCTCGGCGCGTCGAGCTGGCGGATCGAGGAGATCACGCGCGACCGGGTGCTCGTGTCCCCCGCGCCCGGAGTCCCCGGGGCCGTGCCGTTCTGGAAGGGCGAAGGCGTGGGGCGGCCGTACGAGCTCGGAGAAGCGATCGGCCAGACCTCGCGGGAGCTTGTAGCTCTTTCGGACGAGCGAGCCGTCGAACGCCTGGCGGGCGAGCACCGGCTCGACCGGCGCGCGGCGGCGAACCTCGTCACGTTTCTCCGAGAGCAGGAGGCGGCCACGCGGGTCGTCCCCTCCGATCGGGCAATCGTTGTCGAGCGCTTCCGCGACGAGATCGGCGACTGGCGTGTCTGCATCCTCACGCCCTTCGGAGCGCGTGTGCACGCGCCCTGGGGCCTCGCCCTCACCTCCCGGCTCCGCGACTCGCTCGGACTCGAGGTGCAGTCGATCTGGTCGGACGACGGGATCGCTCTCCACCTTCCCGACGCCGACACGTCGCCGCCGCTCGACGACCTGATGCTCGAGCCCGACGAGGTCGAGGAGCTGGTCGTGGCGGAGCTCGGAGGCAGCGCGCTGTTCGGAGCGCGCTTTCGCGAGAACGCGGCGCGGGCCCTGCTCATCCCACGGCGCCGGCCGGGAGAGCGCACTCCGCTCTGGCAGCAGCGGCTCAAGGCGCAGAGCCTCCTGCAGGTCGCGCGCCGCTACGGCTCGTTCCCGGTCGTCCTCGAGACGTACCGGGAGTGCCTGCAGGACGTGTTCGATCTCCCGGCGCTGAAGCAGATCCTGCGCGGGCTGAAAACGCGCGAGCTCGATCTCGTGGACGTGGAGACTCCGTCCGCGTCGCCGTACTCGACCTCGTTGCTCTTCGACTACATCGCGACGTACATGTACGAGGACGACACGCCGCCGGCCGAGCGGCGCGCCCAGGCGCTGTCCCTCGACCGCGACTTGCTGCGCGAGCTGCTCGGCCAGGAGGAGCTGCGCGACCTGCTCGATGCCGACGCCGTGAAGGAAGTGGAGCGCCAGCTCGCGGGCCGCCCGCGCAACCCCGACGAGCTGCACGACGTCCTCCGTCGCACCGGGCACCTGCGGAAGGGCGAGTACGAGGCCGAGCTGGGAGAGCCGCTCCTGCGCGAGCGGCGCGCTGTCGAGGTTCGGGTCGGGGGAGAGGACGTGCTGGTCGCGGCCGAGGACGCCGGGCGCTACAGGGACGCGCTCGGGGCGATGCCGCCTGGAGGCCTTCCCTCGGCGTTCCTCGAGAAGACCGACGAGCCGCTGCCCTCGCTTCTCCTGCGCTTCGCGCGCTCACGCGGCCCGTTCACGACCGCAGAGGCGGCCGAGCGCTTCGGCCTCGAGCTCGATACGGCCGAAGGCGAGCTGGCGGCGCTCGAGCGGGCGGACAAGCTCGTCCGCGGCGAGCTGCGGCCGGGCGGCACGGAGCGGGAATGGTGCGACCCGGACGTTCTTCGCCGCCTGCGCCGGGCCTCGCTCGCCGCGCTGCGGCGTGAAGTCGAGCCGACCGAGCAGGCTGCGCTCGGCCGCTTCCTCGCAGGCTGGCAGGGCGTCGACCGGCGCGCGACGCTGCGCGAGGCCCTCGTGCCGCTCCAGGCGCTGCCGCTGCCGGTGGCGCTCTGGGAGTCCGAGCTCCTGCCGCGTCGCGTCCCGGGCTACCAACCGGCGCAGCTCGACCAGCTGTGCGCCTCGGGCGAGGTCGTCTGGGTCGGGGCGGGCCTCGACCGAGTCGCGATCTACTTCCGCGACGACGCCCCGGCGTTGGGGCGGGTGGCATCAGCCGAGCGGCCGGAGGGCGAGGTGCACGACAGGCTGCGCGAGACTCTCTCCTCGAGCGCCGAGTTCTGGTTCGACCTGCTCGAAACGGCGAACCTCGACCCCGAAGTGGCGCTTCCAGCGCTGTGGGAGCTCGTCTGGGCGGGCGAGGTCACGAACGACGCCTGGACGCCGCTTCGCGCCGGGCGCCGGTACGGCATTCCACGCCCCGAGCGCCGCCCGCGGCGGTTCTCGCGCCAGCGGGCCAGCTCGATCACGGCGACTCAGGGACGGTGGTCGCTGACCGACCGTCTCTTCCGCGGACAACCCGACCGGCGCGCGCTCGCCGAGCTGCTGCTCGAACGGCAGGGAATCGTGACCCGGGACGGCGTCCGCGCCGAGGGTATCCCCGGCGGCTACGGCGCGGTCTACGGCGAGCTGCGGGCGCTCGAGACGCTCGGCCTGTGCCGGCGCGGCTACTTCGTGGAGGGCCTGGGCGGAGCCCAGTTCGCGCTCGGCGGGGCGGTGGAGCGGCTGCGCGAGCTGAGGGGCCGCGAGGACGACCGTCCCGAGGCTCTTGTCCTGGCCGCCGCCGACCCGGCGCAGCCGTACGGGGCGGCGCTGCCCTGGCCGCGCCGCGCGGGGGCCCGCGCCGCGCGGGTCGCCGGCGCGCACGTCGTCCTCCTCGGCGGCGAGGCCGCGCTCTTCGTCGAGCGCGGGGGCCGGTCGCTCGTCCCGCTGCGCGACCCGGACGACGAATGGCTCCGTCCGGCGCTCGTGGCGCTCGTCGAGCACGTCAGGCGCCGTGGCCTGAAGCGGCTCGCGGTCGAGCGCTTCGACGGCGAGCCGGTCGCCGAGTCGAACGTGATGCCGCTCCTGCTCGAGGCGGGCTTCCAGGCTGGTCCCCGCCGCGCAGTCCTGCGGCCGTGATCGACGTCGGCCCGCTCCTGGACGTCCATGCGGCGGGCTAGGGCCGCCTGCGCGCTCGCCGCCGGCGCTGCGCTCCTCACCGCGTGTGCAGAGGCTCCCGCCCAGCACGCGGCGCGGCTCAAGGTCGAGCAGGCGGCTGCGGCGGCGGGCCGAAGCGGTGCGACGAAGTGCACGGCGAACCCGCGGATCCTCTACGCCCAGGGTCCCACGGCGAGCGTCTTCGTCTGCCTCGTCAAGGTCGGGGGCGGGTCGTGTGACCGCTACATCGTCAGGCGGGGCGAGGTGCGGCTCCAGCTGCGCGAGGCCGACTGCATCCTCCCCGGAGGGACCTAGTTGCCGGAAGGGGATTCGCTCCACCGAGCCGCGCGGCGCATCCAGGTGCTGGTGGGGGACGAAGATCGACGCGGAGGCGCCGCATCCGCGCGGTGCGGCGGTGGCGTCGCTGGTGGACGGGCGGCGGCTCGTCTCGACGCGCGCCGTGGGCAAGAACCTTCTGCTCGAATTCGACGGCGGCGTCGTCGTCCGCAGCCACCTCCGCATGCGCGGCCGCTGGAGCGTCGTTCCCGCCGGGTCCAAGCGCGCCGGCCGGCCCTGGCTCGTGCTGCGCGGGCGGGAGCATGAAGCGGTTCTCTGGAACGGGCCCGTGCTCGAGCTCGAACGGGGGCGGACGGCCAGGCTCGGGCCGGACATCCTCACCGAGCGCGTCGACGCCTCCCGGCTCCGTGGCGTCGACGCTCGGCGGGAGCTCGGCGACGTCCTCCTCGACCAGCGCGTCGTTGCCGGAATAGGCAATCTGTGGAAGGCAGAAGCGCTATGGCGGGCCCGCGTGTCGCCCTGGCGCACGGTTGGCGAGACGTCTGACGAGGAGCTCCAGCTCGTGCTGGACGAGGCTGCGCGCTCGATGAAGGCGTCGCTGGAAGGCGCGCGCCATCCCCGCCGGTCGGTCTACCGCCGTGCCGGCCGTCCATGCCCGCGCTGCGGCACGCCGGTGGCGTCGCGGGGCCAGGGGGACGACAACCGGATCGCGTACTGGTGTCCCGGCTGTCAGTCGTAGACGAGCTCGCAGCCCGGATCTCGGCGCTGCCCTTCCGGCACGGATCGGCGTGGACGGCGTCGACGCGGCCGGGAAGACGACGCTCGCCGACGAGCTCGCCGGGCGCCTGCCGGAGGCAGCGCGCTTCCGGCCGGAGCTGGACGACCTCTGGACGTTCCGCATCCTGCTCCACGTCGAGCTCGAGGATTCGACAGGCGCGGGGTCGAGCGCAACGGCGCCGCCAAGGAGGCGGTCTACCGGCGGCGCTAGTCCTCGACAACTCCGACCCCGACGAGCCCAGACTCAGCCCTGGCGCGGCGGACCGCCGTTCTTGACGAACGGGAAGATGTAGGGCAGGAAGCGCTTCGTCCCGTCCGAGAGCTCACGGGGGAAGCCGCGGGCCACGGCCTCACCGGCCAGGCGCCAGAGCTTGAGGATCTCCTCGCTCACTACCTCGGTCAGCGCGGTGTAGCCCTCCCGGTCCCGGCTGTAGCCCTCGGTCGGGATTGCGTCGCCAAACACGACGGCGCACGCCCGCCGGTTGGTCTTTGCGTTCCACTTGAACGTCTCGACGGCGCAGGGGACGACGGGAACGCTCTCCTGCATCGCGATCATCATCCCGCCGAGCTTTACCTCGCCCGGATACCCGAACCGTTGCCGCGTGCCCTCGACGTGGACCCCGGCGACATGCCCTTCGCGGACGAGCCGGCGCGCCTCGCGCAACGCCTCGCGGTCGGCGAGACCCCGCTTGACCGGAAAGGCGCCCGTCCAGATGAGCGACTGCCCGATCACGGGCATTGCGAGTAGCTCCGCCTTGGCCATGTTGAAGACCACCCGGGGGGAATGGATCCCGATCAGCACATGGTCGATCGCCGCGAAGTGGTTGGCGGCGAGCACGAATCCGCCCTCGGAGGGGACTCGGTCGAGGCCGTAGCCGCGCGAGCCCGGGGCGAGGTAGGCGTACGAGGCGAGGGCGCAGCCGAAGCGGAGCCCGTACGGCCACAGGATCTCCGGGTCCTCGTTCCAGAGCCGGCCGATGCCGAGATCCTTCAGTCGCACGGACGCTCAGCCTAAAGGCTTGCCGGGCTCGCACCGCCGGATTCCATAGAGGAGAGGAACCCCCGGCCGCGTAGGGGGAGGACGTGGCGGTCCGCTCCGAAAACCTGCACCGTGCGCTCCGATGCTTTTGTCTCGGCGCGTTCCACCTGCTCGGCAGCGAGCAGACGGAGGTCCCGTTCGCCTTCGAGGAGCACGCGGCGCCGGGACGACCCTCGCTGTACGAGTACCGGCCGCTCGTCCGCAACTTCGTGGAGGCCCGCGCCGACCGCCTGGCCCGCCATGAGGATGCGCGGATCGCGATCGAGGAGCTGCGCCGCGAGCCGGCGGCCGCGATCTTCGCGCGCGCACACGCCGGCCTGAAGCCGACCGAGGACGAGGCGCTGCTGCGCACTGTCCTGCTCCCTGTGCTGATCAAGACCGCTGAGGCCTGCGGCGGATTCGACTGGGACGACGGCGCCTTCGACCACGCGTACGCGGACTTCGAGCGCTCGCTCTTCGGCGAGGGGCGCGCCTATGCAGCCGTCACACCGGTGGTCGGGATCTCCGCCCCGTTGCAGCTGGAGCTCGGCCGTGGCATCCGCCTGCGCCCGGCGGCGACCGGCGAGCTCGCCGCCCTCTGGCCGGAGGCGCGCGGGCTGCTGCCATCCGGCTTCGGTCGCGAGCCCGACCGTCTGTGCGTCCTCGAGTTGGAGCAGGCTCTCGCCCCGCAGGCAGTCGAGCCGCCGGACGCGCCGGGCGAGATCGGGGACATCGTCACCTCGCTCAGGCTTGCGACCGCGGCACCCGTCGCCGCCGGCCCAGTCCTCTTCGAGCGGCTCGACTGGCGACCGCTCGGCATCCGTCCCGTCCTGCCCATCTCGGCGAGCCAGCCCGCGGGCGAGGCGACGCGACTCGACGCCTTCCGTGCGCGGCTCGCGTCCGAGCTCGTCGACCGCCTCGCGGCCGCCGACGCCGATCCCGAGCTCGGCGAGGCGCTCGACCGCTGGGAGCTGTCCCTCTTCCAGGACGAGCCGTTCCGCTCCGAGCAGCTGCGGGAGTCGCTGACCGCGCTCCTCGGCGGCACCGACGGGTTGTGGGCGGCAGCGCTGCGCGCCTCCCTTCTCCTGGGAGAGACGCCCCGGGAACGCGCCGGCGTGATGGAACGGCTCAGCCGCCTCGCCCGCGGGGAGCGAGTGGACGCCGATGACGGGGACCTCCAGCGTCGCGCGCTCGTCGAGGTGCTGATGCACGACGACCGGGCCAGCCTCGTAGAGGCGCTCGACGAGTCGGCGCTCGGCCTGAGGCCGCGTCCGACCGGCTACTTCGCGGCGCGGGCAATCGCGAGTTAGTCGTCACAGACACGTCACATGCGCGGGGGTACCCTCGGAAGATGGACATCCTCGAGCGGCTCAGCAGGATCGAGCGCCTGGAGCAGGACGAGGCTCCGGCGGACGTTCTCCTGAACGAGGTGCGCGCGCTACTCGCGGCGGCGGAAGAATGGGTGCGGTCCGACGGGGCCGCGAACGAGCGGGCGCAGGCGGCGGTCCAGGGGCTGCGCGAAGCGCTCGATACTGGTGGGGAACCCGTTCTGGCACCCGAAAGGACTTTGGTAGCCTGAACCGAAAGGTGAGCCCTGATGGGGCTCGCCGCTCGACTTCTTCCGCGCCCGTCCCTGCGCGCGGATTCTTCCCCTCCTGACTCGAAGGAGCTCACCGTGGGCCGTGTCATCGCGTTCGCGAACCAGAAGGGCGGTGTCGCCAAGACGACGACGACGCTGAACCTCGCCGTGGCGTTCAAGGAGCAGGGACTGAACGTGCTCGTGGTCGACCTCGACCCGCAGGGCAACCTCACCATGAGCCAGGGCTTCAACCCGGACTCGATCGAGCGCTCGATGTACGACGTGCTCGTCCACCGGCTGCCGATCGAAGAGGTAATCCAGCAGGCGGAGGTCGCCGTCGCCGTCTCCTCCATCGACCTGGCCGGCGCCGAGCTCTCGCTCTCGAGCATGATCGGCCGCGAGCGCGCCCTCGAGAAGGCGCTCGCGCCGGTCCGCGAGAACTACAACTACATCCTCATCGACACGCCGCCGTCGCTGGGGATCCTCACGATCAACGCGCTCGTCGCCGCCAACGGGGTCATCGTCCCCGTCCAGTGCGAGTACCTCTCGCTGCGCGGACTCGTTCAGCTCGAGAACACGCTGAGCATGATCCGCGAGAACCTGAACCCGGAAGTCCAGATCCAGGGCATCCTCCCCACCATGTATGACAAGAGGACGTTGCATTCGCGTGAGGCCATCGACATCCTGGAGGAGAACTTCGGCGACCTCGTCTTCGACACGAAGATTCGCAAGACCATCCGCTACGCGGAGGCCCCGGTGAAGGGGACGTCCGTGCTCGCCTACGACCCGACCGGCGACGCCGCGCAGATGTACCGGCGGCTGGCGAGGGAGGTGCTCAATGGCTCGCAAGCGCGCCAGCATGCGTGAGGGCCCTCTGGCCGAGCTCTTCCGCGCGACCGAGGCCGCGCAGAAGCAGGCGGAGCGCGAGGGGCGCGCAGTGGAGCCGGTCCAGGAGGAGACGGTCGAGCACGCGCCTCCGTTCGAGGTGATCGAGACTCCGGCGCCGATCGGCGAGGCGGGGCCCGATCCCGAGCCGGAGCCTGAGACGCGCTGGCTCGAGCCGGTCACCCTGCCCGAGCCGGCTCCGCGCCTGCACCGCGTCAACCTGACCGAGCCTTCGGCCTACATGGCGAACATCAAGGTCGTCGGCGTCGGCGGCGCGGGCCTGAACGCCGTCAACCGGATGATCGACGCGGGCATCCCCGAAGTCGAGTTCATCGCGATCAACACGGACATGCAGCAGTTGCGCAACTCGGACGCGCCGACCAAGCTCCACATCGGCGCCGACCTCACGCGCGGCCTCGGCTCGGGTGCCGACGCCGAGATCGGGCGCGTTGCCGCCGAGGACTCCTACGACCAGGTCAAGCACGCGCTGCGCGGCTCGGACATGGTGTTCGTGACCGCCGGCGAGGGCGGCGGGACGGGCTCCGGCGCGGCGCCGGTCGTCGCGCGGATCGCGCGCGAGCTCGGAGCGCTCACGGTGGGGATCGTCACGCTCCCCTTCAAGTTCGAGGGCTCGCGGCGTAAGCACCAGGCCGACGAAGGCGTGGAGACGCTGCGCGGCGCCTGCGACACGACGATCGTCATCCCGAACGACAAGCTGCTCGAGGTGCTCGACCAGTCGACCTCGATGATCGACGCGTTTCGGATCGCCGACGACGTCCTTCGCCAGGGCGTCCAGGGGATCTGCGACCTCATCACCGTCCCTGGCCTCATCAACCTGGACTTCGCCGACGTGCGGACGATCATGACCGGCGCCGGCTCGGCGCTGATGGGGATCGGCTACTCGACGAGCGACGACCGCGCCCGCGAGGCCGCCGAGCGCGCGCTCCGCTCCCCGCTGATCGACACCGAGATCGTCGGCGCAAAGGGCATCCTGCTCTCGATCGCGGGCGGCGAAGACCTCACGCTGCTCGAGGTCAACGAGGCGGCCGAGATCGTCCGCCAGGCCGCCACCGACGAGACGAACATCATCTTCGGCGCCACCATCGACGAACGGCTGCAGGGACAGATGTGGGTGACCGTGGTCGCGACTGGGCTCGGCGGGACGCGCCGCAGCACGCCGATCTTCACTACGAGCCGCGCACCGGAAGAGCAGCTCGAGCCGCCGAGCTTCCTGGCCAGCTAGCGCTTGCGCTCGCCGCCGCTCACCGACAGGCGCGCCGATCAGAACAGTCCTACGGTGCGGCCGTTCTCGTCGATGTCCACCTGGAACGCGGCCGCGCCTGCGCCGAGCCCGGGCATCGTCTGCATCGTCCCGAGCAGCGGAACCAGCCAGCCGGCGCCCGTGTAGGCGCGCGCGTCGCGGACGGTCACCTCGAACCCGGCCGGGGCATTGAGGAGCGTCGGGTCGTGCGACAGCGACAGGTGCGTCTTGGCCATGCACACCGGAAGCCGGTCGAGCCCGCTCTCGGCGAAGCGCGCGATCTTGTCCTTGGCCGTCTGCAGGAGGACGATGCCGGCGGCCCCGTAGATCCGCCTGCAGACCGTCTCGATCTTCTCCTCGATGGACGCGTCCAGGGGATAGGTGTACGTGAACGGGCTCGGCGTCTCGGCCGCATCGACCACCGCCTCGGCGAGAGCCGCCGCGCCTTCGCCGCCGCGCTCGAACGCCTCGTTCACCTCCGCAGCGTGCGCGCCGAGCTCGAGCGCGAGGCGGCGCACGAGCTCCAGCTCCTCGGGCGTATCGCCGGGGAAGCGGTTGACGGCGACGACCGCTTTGAGCCCGAAGCTCTCGACGATCCCGAGGTGGCGTGCGAGGTTCGCGGCGCCGCGCTCGATCGACCCGTCCCCATGGTGCTCCAGCGCGCGCACGGTGACGACGAGCATGATGGCGCTGGGTGAGAGGCCTCCGACCCGGCACACGATGTTGAGGAACTTCTCCATCCCCATGTCAGAGCCGAAGCCCGACTCGGTCACCACGTAATCGCCCAGCTTCAGTGCCACGAGGTCCGCGACGAGCGAGTTGTTCCCGTGCGCGATGTTGGCGAAGGGGCCGCCGTGGACGAGCGCGGGCTGGCCCTCGAGCGTCTGGACGAGGTTCGGCTTGATCGCCTCCTTCAGCAGCACCGTCATCGCGCCGGCCGCGCGCAGCTGTTCCGCCGTGACCGGCTCGCCCTCGTATGTGGAGCCGACGGTGATCGCGCCGAGGCGGCGGCGGAGATCCTGCAGGTCGCGCGCAACCGAGACGATGGCCATCACCTCCGAGGCGGCGGTGATGTCGAACCCGGTCTGGCGCGCGTAGCCGTTCGCCTTCCCGCCGAGGCCCACCACGATGTCGCGCAGCGCCCGGTCGTTGATGTCGACGCAGCGGCGCCACTCGACCGCCAGCGGGTCGAGCCGGAGCTCGTTCCCCTGCAGGATGTGCGACTCCACGATCGCGGCAAGGAGGTTGTTCGCCGCTCCGATCGCGTGGATGTCGCCGGTGAAGTGGAGGTTGAGGTCCTCCATGGGGACGACCTGCGCATAGCCGCCTCCGGCCGCGCCGCCCTTGATCCCGAAGACCGGCCCCACGGATGCCTCGCGCAGGCACAGCACCGGTCGCTTGCCGATCGCGCCAAGGCCCTCCGTGAGGCTCACCGCGGTCGTCGTCTTGCCCTCGCCCGCCCGGGTCGGCGTGATGGCCGTCGTGCAGATCAGCTTTCCGTCGGGGACGTTCGCCAGCCGGTCGAGGACGGAGAGCTCGATCTTTGCCTTGTGTCTGCCGTACAGCTCGACTTCGTCCCGTAGCAGGCCGGCGTCGGCGGCGATCTCTCCGATCGGCCGCAGCCGCGCCTCCTGGGCGATCTCCAGGCTCGTCGTCCGCACGCCGTCAGAATGTCAAGTGGTGGCCCGCCGTGCTCCACTGATAGCGGGTCGCGCCGACGCCCAGCATCGTAGGCTCTGGTCCGTGAGAGGAGCGATCGCCGCGGGCCACCCTTTGACCGCCGAGGCGGGCGCGCGCGTGCTCGCCGACGGTGGGAGCGCCGTCGACGCATGCATCGCGGCCGCGATCGTGTCGTGGGTGGCGGAAAGTCCGGTGACGGGCCCGGGCGGCGGCGGCTTCATGCTCGTCCACCGCGCCCGTGACCGGACGAGCCGGCTGATCGACTTCTTCGTCACCATCCCGGGCGTCGGTTCGCGGGAGCCGTCGGCGGGCGAGATGGAGGAGGTCGACGTCGGCTTCGTCGAGTCCTCGCAGATCTTCCGGATCGGGGCTGCTTCGTGCGCCGTGCCGGGCTCGCCGGCGGGCCTGGAGTATGTCCACCGCGTATACGGGACGCGGCCGTGGCAGAGCCTGGTGGAGCCGGCGATCGAGCTCGCCCGCACCGGCGTCGAGCTCACCAAGCCGCAGGCGCACCTGCACGCCGTCGTCGACCTCATCCTGCGCCACAGCGAGGAGGGTCAGGCGATCTTCGGGCCGGAAGGCCGGAGGATCGTCGCCGGCGAGCGACTCGTCCAGCGCGACCTCGCTCACACGCTGGAGCTGCTCTCCGAGCATGGCTCACGCGCGATCTACGGCGGTGAGGTCGCGCGGGCGATCGCGTCCCACGTCCGCGAGCGCGGCGGCTCGGTCACGCTGCGCGACCTCGAGGAGTACCGCGTCATCCGGCGCCGGCCCGTCCGCGCGGATTTTCGCGGGCACGAGTTCGAGTCGAACCCGCCCCCGTCGACCGGGGGCGTACTGATCGGCTACGGGCTGCGGATGATCGACCGGCTCGGTCCCGGCGGCCCCGCGGGCAGCGCGGAGGCGATCGCGCGGCTGGTGGAGATCATGCGCGAGCAGAACCGCGTCCGCGGCGCGCGCTTCGGGCGCGACCTGCACCGCGGCGGCCTGACGCGGCGCCTGTACGACGACCAGCAGCTGGCGGACGCGATCAACCGCGTGGGCGGGACGACGCAGATCTCCGTCGTCGACGCCGAGGGGAACGCTGCATCCTGCACCGCCTCGACGGGCTCTGGCTCGGGCGTGGTCGTCCCGGGCACCGGTATCCATCTGAACAACATGCTCGGCGAGTTCGACCTCGCCGCCTCGGCTGGGGCCGGACGCGCAGGGACGCGGATGACGAGCATGATGGCGCCCTCGATCGTGATGCGGGGCGGCGACCCGCGCCTGGTCGTCGGCAGCGCAGGGTCGCTGCGACTCCGCGCCGCGATCATGCAGATCGTCATCGACGTGGCCGTCCACGGGATGTCGGTCGAGGAGGCGATCGACTTCCCGCGCTTCCACCTGCAGGACGGTGACGTGCACTGCGAGGGCGGCGCCGATGCGGCCGAGCTCGACCGGCTCGAGGCTATGGGCTACGACCTCGTTCGCTGGCGCCGGCGCAACCTTTACTTCGGTGGAGCGGCCGCGGTCGAGATTCGTGCGGACGGCAGGCTGGCGGCCGCCGGCGATCCGCGCCGCGGCGGCGCCGGCGTCGTCGTGGAATGACGGACTTTCACGTGCGCCGGGCCGAGCCGGGCGACGCCCAGGCGCTCGTCTCGCTCGCGCGCGACGTGGGAGGCGAGCCCGAGGGCTGGCTGATCACGCGCACCTCCTGGCGCAGCGTCGCCGACGAGCGGCGCTACCTGAGGGCCCTGAGGCGCCACGTCGGCGCCGCCGTGTACGTCGCCGAGTCCGAGGCGGGCGAGATCGTCGGCCGCCTCTCCGTCGCGCGCGACCCGCATCCCGCCAGCAAGCACGTCGCCGACCTGGGCCTCATGGTCGCCTCGGGCAGACGTCGCCAGGGGATCGGCTCGGCGCTCCTCGACCAGGCCGTGCGCTGGGCGCACGAAACCGACGTGAGCAAGCTCGAGCTCCACGTCTTCCCGCACAACGCGCCTGCGATCGCGCTGTACGAGAGGTTCGGCTTCGTCCGCGAGGGCTACCGGCGAGGCCACTACCGCCGCGGCGACGAGCTCGTGGACGCGATCCTCATGGCCTACCGGGTGCCGTGACGAGCGTCCGCTTCCCGCGCCGACCCTGACGCTCGTGCGGGCGACGATGGGCCCGAAACCGGTGCGGTCCTGCGTCGCTCCTACAATCACCTACCCGTGCCCGACCCGGCGTTCGTCCACCTCCACGTCCACTCCGAGTTCTCGATCCTCGACGGCGCCTGCCGCATCCCGGCGCTGGCCGCCCGCGCCGCCGAGCTCGAGATGCCTGCAGTGGCGCTCACCGACCACGGGTCGCTTGCCGGGGCCGTCGAGCTCTACCGCGAGACGCGTAAGCACGGGGTCAAGCCGCTGATCGGCTGCGAGGTCTACGTCGCCGACGACCGCGCCGCGCAGCGGAAGGGCTACGCGCACCTGACCCTCCTGTCGGAGACGAGCGAGGGCTACGGCAACCTGATCAAGCTCGCTTCCGCCGGCTACCTCGAGGGCTACTACTACAAGCCGCGCGTCGACTGGGAGCTGCTCGAGCGCCACTCGAACGGCCTGATCGCCCTCTCGGGGTGCCTTTCGGGACGGGTCTCGAAGGCGCTGGAGGAGAACCGGCCGCAGGACGCGGCCGCCGACCTCGACCGCCTCGTGCAGGTCTTCGGCAAGGACTCGACGTACGTCGAGATCCAGAACGCGGGTCTCGACGCGCAGGCGCGGATCAACCCCCAGCTGCAGAAGCTCGCCGAGGGAACGGGGCTGCCGCTCGTCGCGACCGGCGACGTCCATTACCTGCATCACGGTGACTTCCGCGCGCACGAGGCGCTCCTCTGCATCCAGTCCGGCACGAGCCTCAACGACCCGAACCGCTGGAAGTTCGACACCGACCAGTTCTTCTTCAAGAACCCGGCCGAGATGGCCCTCGACTTCCCCGAGTACCCGGACGCGATGCGGCGGACGCTCGAGGTCGCGGAGCGCTGCTCGGTCGAGATCGAGCTCGACGTCCTGCGCCTGCCGAAGTTCCCCGTCCCGGACGGGCGCGACGCGTTCGACTACATGGTCGAGCTGTGCGAGAAGGGGCTGGACAAGCGCTACGGCGGCTCGACTCCCGACCTCCAGGAGCGGCTGCGCTTCGAGCTCAAGACGATCCGGGAGATGGGCTTTACGGACTACTTCCTGATCGTCTGGGACTTCATCCGCTTCGCGCGCCAGAACGGGATAAGCGTCGGCCCCGGCCGCGGCTCGGCCGCCGGGTCGCTCGTCGCCTACTGCCTCGAGATCACCGACGTCGATCCCATCCGGTACGACCTGCTGTTCGAGCGCTTCCTGAACCCGGGCCGGAAAGAGATGCCGGACATGGACATCGACTTCGCGGTGGCGGGGCGCGAGCGCGTCATCAACTACGTGGCCGAGAAGTACGGGCGGGACCGAGTCGCCCAGATCATCACCTTCGGAACGATGATGGCGCGCGCCGCAGTGCGCGACGCCGGCCGCGTCCTCGACGTCCCCTACAGCCAGGTAGACCGGGTCGCGAAGCTGATCCCGGAAGGCCCGAAGGTCTACCTGGACGATTGCCTCAAGCCGGGCCAGGAGCTGAAGGCCGCCTACGACGGCGATCCGCTCGTGCGGGAGATCGTGGACCTGGCGAAGCCGCTCGAGGGTCTCGTCCGACAGGACTCGATCCACGCCGCGGGCGTCGTGATCGGGGCCGAGCCCCTCACGAACCTCGTCCCGCTCCAGCAGAAGGGCCCGGACGCAGAAGTGGTGACGCAGTTCGGGATGTGGGACGTCGCCGCGCTCGGCCTGCTGAAGATCGACTTCCTCGGACTGCGCAACCTCGACGTGATCGACAAGGCAGTCGACCTGATCGGTAACGGCCTCGACCTCACCAAGATTCCGATGGACGACGCGAAGACGTACAAGATGCTGGCCGACGCGGACTCGATCGGGGTCTTCCAGTTCGAGTCTTCGGGGATGCGCGAAGCGCTGCGGCAGGTGCAGCCGACGCGCTTCGACGACCTGGTCGCGCTCGTCGCGCTCTACCGCCCGGGCCCGATGCAGTACATCCCCGAGTACGCGCGCCGAAAGAACGGCCGGGCCTCGGTGACCTACATCGATCCCCGGCTCGAGGAGATCACGGGCGTCTCGTTCGGGATCTGCATCTACCAGGAGCAATATCTGGAGATCGCCAAGACGTTCGGCGGCTTCTCGCCCGCCGAGGCAGACGACCTGCGCAAGGCGATCGGTAAGAAGATCCACGAGCTGATGGCGTCCCTCAAGGAGAAGTTCCTCGAGGGATGCGCCGCCTCGGGGACGACGCCCGCCGTCGCGAACCAGCTGTGGAAGGACATGGAGCAGTCTCAGGACTACTCCTTCAACAAGGCCCACTCCGCCTGTTACGCGCTCACCGCGTACCGCACCGCGTGGCTGAAGGCGCACCACGTGCGCGAGTACATGGCCGCGCTCATCTCGTCCGTGATGAACACGAAGGACCGCGTGCCCTTCTACGTCAACGGCTGCCGCGAGATGGGCATCGAGGTCGAGCCGCCCGACGTCAACTCCTCCGCCTGCGACTTCTCGGTCGTCGAGGGGAAGATCCGCTTCGGCCTGAACGCGGTGAAGAACGTCGGCGACTCGGCTGCGCGCGCGATCATCGCCGCGCGTAAAGAGGGCGGCCCGTTCGAGTCGATCTGGGACTTCACCGAGCGCGTCGACCCCCAGGTCGCGAACCGGCGCGCGCTCGAGGCGCTGATCCGATGCGGCGCCCTCGACTCGACGGGCGCAACCCGCAAGGGGATGCTGGACGTGCTCGACTCCGCGCTGTCGTGGGGTGGCCGCGAGCAGGCCGACCGCATCGCCGGCCAGGGCTCGATCTTCGACCTCGGCGACGCTGCGGGGACAGAGGCGCCGCGGCACCATCCCCAGATCCCGCGCGATGAGTTCGACAAGAGCGAGCTGCTCGCCCTCGAGAAGGAGACGCTTGGCCTGTACGTCTCGGAGCATCCGCTCGAGGCGATCCGCGAGCAGCTGCGTCGCAAGGTGGACTGCGCGCAGGTCGAGCTGGAGCGCCGCCGCGACGGCGAGGTCGTCACGGTGGGCGGGATCGTCGGCGCGATCAAGCAGCTGACCACGAAGAAGGGCGAGCCGATGGTCTTCATGCGCCTCGACGACCTCACCGGCTCGACCGAGGTCGTCGTCTTCAACTCCGTCTACGCGGCCTCGCGTGAGCTCCTCGTGACAGACCGCGTCCTCGTCGTCAAGGGCCGGGTCGACCACAAGCAGGAGGGGGAGACGAAGATGATCGCGCTGGAGGTCTCCTCCTTCGAGGCGATGCCGGAACGGCGGCAGGTCGAGCTGCGGATCGACGCCGCCAAGGCGCACGCGGGGATCGTGCGCGAGCTCGCCGCGCTCGTCCGCGACTATCCGGGCGAGGCTCCGGTCGTGCTCGCGCTCGAGACTTCCGCCGGACCGAAGCGGCTCGCCTTCGGGCCCGAGTACAAGGTGCAGCCCGTGGCCGATTTCTTCGCCGAGGTCAAAGCCTTGCTCGGCGAAGCCGCACTTGCCTAGCGGGGCGCGTTAATCCTTTGTTAAGGCGCGATCCCGGCCGGAACTTTTTGGCCAAGCCCGCGTTGTAGAGATCGAGATGAGTACTGCAGACGTCATATATGCGGAGACCGAGGAACAGCGGATCGAGAGCTGGCGCATGGAGGCGCTCGAGCGGGCCGGCTACGATCGCCGCTCGGCCGCCGTCCTCGCCTGCCGGAAGGACGTCGACCTCCATCAGGCCATCGGCCTGCTGAAGAACGGCTGTACTCCTGAGCTCGCTCTAAGGATCCTGCTCTGACGTCCCTGGCCGCCGGCTCCTGCGGGCGGCGGAGCCGCCCTCCGGAAGCCGCCTGACGACGCTCGCGGCGAGATCCGGCGCGGGCGCGGCTTGTCCGTGCGTCTATGCACTGTCCTGCGCCGCGCCCGCTTGGCTCTCTTGCGAGCGTCGCCCCAGGAACGCCAGACCGTTGCTCTGACGTCCCTGGCCGGCGGCTCCTGCGGGCGGCGGAGCCGCCCTCCGGAAGCCGCCTGACGACGCTCGCGGCGAGATCCGGCGCGGGCGCGGCTTGTCCGTGCGTCTATGCACTGTCCTGCGCCGCGCCCGCTTGGCTCTCTTGCGAGCGTCGCCCCAGGAACGCCAGACCGTTGCTCTGACGTCCCTGGCCGGCGGCTCCTGCGGGCGGCGGAGCCGCCCTCCGGAAGCCGCCTGACGACGCTCGCGGCGAGATCCGGCGCGGGCGCGGCTTGTCCGTGCGTCTATGCACTGTCCTGCGCCGCGCCCGCTTGGCTCTCTTGCGAGCGTCGCCCCAGGAACGCCAGACCGTTGCTCTAGCATTGGGGCGCCTTGGCGCCCCTGATCGCCTCGATTCCATCCCCCGGCACGAGCGTGGTCCATATCGGGCCGCTCACGATCCACATGTACGGGGTCATGCTGCTGCTCGCGATCGTCGCGTGCGTCGTGCTGACCGGTATCCGCTGGACGCGCATGGGCGGCGACTGGGATCTCGTCCTGCGCGTGGCCGTCTGGGGCGTGGCCGCGGGAATCGTCGGCGCGCGCCTCTACCACGTCATCACGAGCTGGAGCGAGGTCCCCCACACCTGGTGGGGCCCGTTTGCCGTCTGGAAGGGCGGCCTTGGTGTCTGGGGCGGGATCCTGTGCGGGACGCTCGCCGGGGCCTACGTCGTCAAGCGTTCCGGGCAAAGCGTCTTCCTCTTCATGGACGCGATTGCGCCCGGCCTTTTGCTCGCGCAGGGCATAGGCCGGTGGGGGAACTACTGGAACCAGGAGCTGTTCGGCAAGCCGAGCGACCTGCCGTGGGCCCTCCAGATCGACCCGGCGCACCGTCCCGCGGGCTACGAGCTCGACGCGACCTTCCAGCCCACCTTTCTGTACGAGTTCATCTGGGACGTGCTGGGGGCAATCCTGCTGATCATTATCGGCTGGCGCTTCCGCATCAAGCCGCCCGGGCTCTTCGCACTGTACGTGATGATCTACACCGGCTTCCGCGCCTACGAGGAGACGCTCCGGATCGATCCGGCGCACATTTTCCTCGGCCAGCGCCTGAACTTCTGGGTCTCGGTCGTCGTCTTCGCCGTTGCGACCGCGTTCTTCATCTGGTGGCAGTTCTTCCATAAAGGACGCGACGAGGAGCTCCGTGCCCGGCCCATCGAGCCCAAGGGCCCGGCGATGGCCATCCCGGGCCGCCGCGTCCGAAGCCGCCGCTAGTTTGCCGCGCATGTCGGTGCACGAGCTCGAGCTCGACCTCGAGGCGTTCGAAGGCCCCTTCGACCTGCTGCTGACCCTGGTCCTGAAGGAGGAGGTGCCGCTGGCGGACGTGGACGTGGCGGGCGTCGTCCTCGCCTTCGTCGAGGGACTGGCCGAGCGGGACGAGCTCGACCTCGAAGCGTGCGGCGAGTTCTTGGTGCTCGTCTCGTCCCTGCTCGAGCTGAAGGCGCGTGCGCTGGTCGCCGGAGAGGACGTCGACCTCGAGGAGCTCGATCCCGAGGAGGCGGCCGAGGAGCTCGCGCGGCGCCTCGCCGAGTACCGGCGTTTCAAGGAGGCCTCGCTGTGGCTGGCCGAGCGGCTGGCCGCGGAGCGCGACCGCTACTTTCGCCTCGGGCCGGCGCCGCTCGCTCCCAGGCTCGAGCCCGTGCCGGCGCCGCAGGATTCGGCGTCGCTCGCGGCCGCGCTCCGCGCGCTCGCGGTCGAGCCCCCGCCGGTCTCGGTCGAGCACATGGCCCTGCGCTTCCCGCCGGTTTCGGTCTTCCTCGATCGCTTCCGCGCGCTGCTCGGCCGGCGGCGACGGTTCGACTTCGAGCAGGAGGTCGTGGGGCTGACGCTCGCCGAGCAGGCGGTCGCGTTCCTCGCGCTGCTCGAGCTGCGGAAACGGGGAGAGGTGGCGCTCTCTCAGGGCGCCCCGTTCGCGCCGATTCGAGTCTCGCGGGCGGAGGAGGAGACCCCCGCCGCGCGTGAAAGGAGGACGACATCGAAGCTCCGCTCCGCCTGATCCAGACCAACCCGCTCGACCGCCTCGCTCGCACGATCGAGGCGCTGCTCGTGGTCGCGTCCCAACCGCTGTCGGTGGACGAGCTGGCGGTGGCGACCGAGGACGAGCACGAGCGCATCGAGACCGCGCTGTCCCTGCTCGAGGAGCGCTACCGCGAGGGTCGAAGTGGAATCGTGCTGGAGCACGTGGCCGGCGGCTACGCGTTCCGCGCCGCCCGCGATGCGGCCGAAGCCTGTTCCCGGCTCTTCGGCAAGCCCGCCGAGCGGGGGCTCTCGCAGGCCGGGCTCGAGACGCTGGCGATCGTCGCCTACCTCGGCCCGTGCACGAGGCCGGAGATTGCGCGCATCCGGGGCGTCGCGGCGGATTCGGCCGTGGCCGGCCTGGTCGAGCGGGGACTGCTCGGCGAAGCGGGCCGGGAGTCTTCGGTCGGTGGCGCCGTCCGCTATCGCACGACGCCGCTGTTCGAGCGGGTCTTCGGGCTCGGGAGCCTGTCCGAGCTGCCGCGGCTCGAGGAGCTCGGCGGCGATGCGGACGAGATCCGGACCCGTCTGCACGCAGTCGCGGAACGCAAGACTGCCTGACCTCGCCGGCAAGACCGCGATCGTCACCGGCGCCGCCCGGGGCATCGGCCGTGCGACGACGCTCGCGCTCGTGGCCGAGGGCGCACGCGTGATCGGAACAGACCTCGACGCGTTCGAAGCGCCGGACGGCGTGACGCCCTGCGTCGCCGACGTGCGCAGAGAGGACGACTGGCAGCACGCGGTCGAGACGGCCGGCGGCGTCGATGTCCTCGTCAACAACGCGGGCGGCTACGAGCCGCCGACGTTTCCGGCACGCACCGGCCGAGTATTGGGCGACGACGCTCGACGTGAACCTGAAGGGAGCGATGCTCGGGATCCAGGCCGTGCTGCCGTGCATGCGCGACCGTGGCGGCGGCGCGATCGTAAACGTGTCCTCGGTCGCCGCGCTCGTCCGGAAGCCGTACGAGTCGCCCGAGTACGCGGCCGCCAAGGCAGGCCTGCTCGCGCTCACGACGTCGCTCAGCGGGTTATGGGAGAGCGACAGGATCTCGGTCACTTCCATCTGCCCGGACTGGGTTCGGACGGAGGGAGTTGAACGGGCAATTGCTGCCATGTCGACTGAGGAGCGCGCAGAACTGCCTGGGCTCGTCCCGGTCGAGGAGATCGCCGGCCTGATCGTCCGGCTCGCGACCGACGAGTCGCTGGCGGGGCGGGTAATGGTGCGCTGGGCGGACGAACCCGGAGAGCGTCTCCTCCCGCTCGGGCGGGAACGTTAGGCCCTCCTAAAGCTTGCGGATGATCTCCTCGGCTTCTTCGCGCGTGAACGCGCGCAGCGTTTCGGTGTGCTCGGCGCCGTAGCGCTGGAGCTTGAGCAGGATCTCGACCGCGGTGTCGTCGTCCGGGGCCTCGAAGATCTCGACCACGTCGTAGCGTCCGAGCGTCACGTAGACACCGATCAGCTCGCCGCCCGCATCCTCGATGATCCGCTCTCCCTCTTCCACCCGCTCGCGCCATCCGGGAAGACCGGCGACGCCCTGCGACGTCCAGCGCATCAGCGAGATGTAGTGGGGCATGCCCGAATAATGACGACATGAGGCTGAACGCGTATCTCGCTCGCGCGGGCGTCGCCTCGCGCCGCGCAGCGGACGAGCTGATCAAGGCGGGCCGGGTCACCGTGAACGGCGCGCCCGGCGAGCTGAACACCGTCGTCGGCAAGCGGGACGTAGTCGAGGTCGACGGCAAGCGCGTTCGCCCGCAAAAGCTCGCCTACGTGCTGCTGCACAAGCCCGCCGGGGTCGTAACCACCGCGCGCGACCCGCACGGACGCCGGACGGTCGTCGACCTGATCGGACGCCGCCCGGGCGTCGTCCCCGTCGGCCGTCTGGACGCCGACACGACCGGCGCGCTACTGCTGACGAACGACGGCCCGCTCGCCCACAAGCTCGCGCATCCCCGGTACCAGGTGGACAAGGTGTACGTCGCGGAGGTCGAGGGACGGCCGACGAAGGAGACACTCCGACGCCTGGCCGAGGGCGTCGAGCTGGAGGACGGCCGCAGCTCTCCCGCGCGGGCCCGCCTGCTCGGCCCTTCCCGGGTGGAGCTCACGATCCACGAGGGTCGCAAGCACCAGGTGAAGCGCATGCTCGAGGCCGTCGGACATCCCGTCGTCCGCCTGCACAGGTCGAGCTACGCGGGTCTCAGCGCGGACGATCTGGCTGCCGGCCGGTCGCGCGAGCTCGCCCCCGACGAGGTCACGGCCCTTCGGGAGCTCGTCCGGCGCGACGCGTGAGGTCACTCGTAGAACGCGAGCGTTGCGACCACCACGTACAGCGCAACGAGGGCCAGGCCCTCGAACAGCACCGCCTTGCCGTCCCCGGTGATCTGCCACACGGCGATGGCCATCAGGACGAGAGCGATCACGTAGATCGGGTTGAGCACGAACGTCAGGCGCGACTCGAAGAAGAGCGACAGGAGCACGAGAAGCGGAAAGAGGAAAACGGCGATCTGCGACACCGAGTTCTTGATCACCGAGATGGCGAGGTCCGCCTTTCCCTTGTGCGCGAGCCAGATCCCGACGACGTTCTCGACCGCATTCCCCGCGATCCCGACGATCACGAGGCCGGTGAAGGCTTTCGAGATCCCGATCGCCTTCACCGCGGCATCGAGCGAGGCGACGAACCAGTCCGAGACGAGCGCGGCCGCCACCCCTCCTACCGCGAGCAGCAGGATCGCGGTGCGGAAGGAGACGGCCCGCTCGGCGGCAGGCTGATCCGAAGCCGGTTGGTCCGCGCGGAGGTACGACCAGAGCCACGCCGCATAGACGATCAGGAGGCAGACGGCACCGATGACCGAGATCGCGACCTGGTGCCCGCTCGCCCGGTCGCCGACCTGGTCGGAGACGCCCAGCAGCGCGATGACGAACACGGCGAGCAGGAGGAGCGTCGCCGTGTCGATCGGGAGGCGGGCGCGAAAGCGCATGACGCCGTCGTTCGCCTGGCGGGAGCCGGCCGCGATCGAGAGCCCGAGGACGAGCAGCGCGTTCGCGAGGAGCGAGCCGACGATGGCGGTCTTCGCGACCACGAGCTCACCGGCCGAGACCGCAAACAGGACGACGAAGAGCTCGGGCAGGTTGCCGAGCGTCGATTGCAGCACGCCGGTGACAGCCGGTCCGAAACGGTCGCCCACCGTCTCGGTCGCGATCGCGATGACCCAGGCGAGGCCCGCCAGCGCCGTGCCGGAAAGGACGAAGATCGCGACCGCGTTCGCGCCGGAGTAGTGCAGGACCCCGGCGACGACCGTGAGCGCGAGGATCCCGGCGAAAACGGCGTAAGTCTTACCCCGGCCGGACAAATCCCATCTTCTGGTACATCTGGTCGAGCGTCGGCGCCGACGCCGAGCGCGCCTTCTCGGCCCCGTGCGCGAGCATGCGCATCAGCTCCGGCTCGTCCGCGCGGATCTCCTCGTACCGGCGCTGGATCGGCTCGACCAGCGCGATGACCGCCTCCGCCACTGCCTCCTTGAACGCGCCGTAGCCCTGGCCGTCAAAGCGGGCCTCGACCTCGGGGATCGTCTCGCCGGTCGCGACGGTCATGATCTCGATCAGGTTCGAGATCCCCGCCTTGTCCTCGCGATGCTCGATCTCACGCCCGGAGTCGGTAACCGCCGTCTTGAACTTGGCACGTACGACGTCGGGCGGATCCATGATCAGGACCGTCCCATGCTCGGTGCTGCCCGTCTTCCCCATCTTCCCCTCGGGATCCTGGAGATCCATGATGCGCGCGCCGACCTCGGGATAGACGCCCTCCGGCACCGTGAAGCTCTCGCCGAAACGGGAGTTGAAGCGCTGCGCGATGTCGCGCGTCAGCTCGAGGTGCTGGCGCTGGTCGTCGCCGATCGGGACGATGTCGGTCTGGTACAGGAGGATGTCCCCGGCCATCAGCACCGGGTACACGAATAGCGCGGACGAGACGAACTCCTGCTGCTCGCCCTTCTCCTTGAACTGGGTCATCCGGCGCAACTCGCCGTAGCTCGTCGCCGAGCCGAGCAGCCACGCCGCCTCCGAGTGAGCGGTCACGTGGCTCTGGACGAACACCGTCGAGCGGTCGGGGTCGAGCCCGGTCGCGAACAGCATCGCCGCGATGTGCAGCGTGAGCCGGTGCAGCTCAGCCGGGTCGTGCTCCACCGTGATCGCGTGCAGGTCGACGATGCAGAAGAAGGCCTCGCCCTCTTCCTGCGTGCGCGCGTATTGGCGGAAGCCGCCCGAGTAGTTGCCGAGCGTCGCCTCGCCGGACGGCTTGATGCCCGAGAAGATTCGCTTGCTCATCGTCCCTCCAGGAAGTTAAGTGCGATTGCCGAGCCGTGCGGCGTGAGCACCGACTCGGGGTGGAACTGAATGCCGTCGATCGGAAGGCTGCGATGGCGCATGGCCATCACCTCTCCGTCCGCGGCGGTTGCAGAAACCTCGAATGCGTCCGGGACGCGCGTGACCGCGAGTGAGTGGTAGCGGCCCGCGGTCAGCGGATCGGGGAGGCCGGTGAAGAGGCCACGCCCGTCGTGCTCCACCGCCGCGGCCTTTCCGTGCACGAGCTCGCGCGCCGGGCCGACCTCGCCGCCGAAAGCCTCTGCCAGCACCTGGTGACCGAGACAGACACCGAGTGTTGGGACTTGCGGAGCGAGACGGCGGAGGATCTCGAGCGTGGCACCGGCGTCGGCCGGGCGGCCGGGACCGGGGGAGATGACGAAATGCGACGGCTCGAGCCGCTCGGCTCCGTGGGCGTCGATCGCGTCGTTCCGCCGCACCACGACGTCCGCGCCGAGCTGGCTGAAGAGGTGCGCGAGGTTGTAGGTGAAGCTGTCGTAGTTGTCGATCAGGAGGATCACGTCCGCGCCTCCGCCAGGTCGATGGCCTGCTCGAGCGCGGCCAGCTTCGCCCGGCACTCGGCGTGCTCGGCGGCCGGGTCGGAGTCGGCGACGATCCCCGCTCCGGCCTGGAGGTACGCGACGCCGTCCGCCAGGACGATCGTGCGGATCGTGATGCACGTGTCGAGTGTCCCGTCGGGCAGCGCGTAGCCGACGGCGCCGGCGTAGGGGCCACGGCGGTATCCCTCCAGCTCCGAGATCAGCTGCATAGCGCGTACCTTCGGCGCCCCTGAGACGGTTCCGGCGGGGAAGCACGCCCGCAGGAGGTCGAAGGCGCCGACGCCGGGACTGAGCTCGCCCGTCACCTCCGAGACGAGGTGGCTCACGTGCGAGAAGCGCTCCGGCTGCATGAACCGCTCTACCTGGACGGTCCCGGGCTCGCACACGCGCGAGAGGTCGTTGCGGCCGAGGTCGACCAGCATGACGTGCTCGGCGCGGTCCTTCTCGGAGCGGAGGAGCTCGGCCTCGCCACCGGGTCGCCCCGTTCCCGCAATCGGGTTGACGCTCGCGCGCGTCCCCTCGAGCTTGACGAGCGTCTCCGGCGAGGAGCCGACGAGCGCGATGTCGCCCAGCTCGAGCAGGAAGAGGTACGGCGACGGGTTCACAAGACGCAGCGCGCGGTACAGGTCGACCGCGGAGGCCCGCGTCGGCCGCTCGACCCGCTCCGAGAGAACGACCTGGAAGACGTCACCGGCGACGACGTGCTCCTGCGCGCGCCGCACCAGTTCCTCGTACTCGGGCGACGGTATGACGTGCCGGTGCACCGGCGGCGGCGGCGCCGGCAGCGGCGGCGTGTCCTCGCCGTGGTCGAAGCGGATGAGCTCGTCGGCGACGACGAAGCGGCTCTTCGGGAACGGTGGGCCTGCGGCGGGAAGCGGCACGGTGGGCTCGAGCGCGGCGACCTGGTCGTAGCCGACGTAGCCGACGACCGGGTCACCGCAGCGTTCGGCCTCCTCGAACGCGACCAGGCGCGAGCCGCGGCCGACGAACGAGTGGCGGCCGAGGCGTCCGTGCTCGACCGACTCGAGCAGGAACGATCCCCCGTCCCCGCGCAGGCGAAGATAGGCCTCGAGCGGCGTCTCGGTGGCTATGTCGGTGAACGTGCTCATACGAAAAAGACCTCCCGCTGGAGGTCTCGAGCGAAGCAGGGTGCGGGCCGCTCTAGGTCAGGCGACGCTCCCGCCACGCTCGTGGCGCCCGGACCAGGCCCAGCCGTCGAGGCGAGAGGTCATCCCGATCCAGGGTAGAGGCCTTACGGCTCCGGGTCAACTTTTTTGGGGCCCTGCCCGAGAAGTCCGGACCCGCGCAGCTCGCGCTTCATCAGATCGAGGATCTCCCCGACGAGCTCGTGCAGGCCCTTCTCGCTCAGCGGGCCCCGGTTGTACGACGCGAGCTGGCGGTGGATGCGCTGCTCCTGGCGCGTGTCCAGGAAGTTGATCCGGTTCTCCTCCTTGTACGCCTTCAAGCGGCGGACGAGCTGAAGCCGGGCGTTGATCGCGCTGATGATCTCGCGGTCGCGCTCCGCGATCTGCGCGCGGAGCTCGTCGATCTCGGGATCTCGCGACATCGGCGGACACCGTACCTCCGCGCCGCGTCCGTGTCGGCGAGCTCGAACGGGTACGCGTGTTGCGCCCGCCAGCCGTGCTCGGCCTCGATGACGACTCCCCACAGCGCCACGCGGCCGAGGAGGCGGCCGACGACCGACGCCTCGTCCCTCCCCGTGAGGTAGACGAGCGCGTCTTCAGGCCGGCGCGCAGCGTAGATCCCGCACGCGCACTCGAGCGAAGGCGCGGTGTGGCCGTGCGGGCATGCGGCCACGAGTGGCCTGCCGGGCTCCCACACGTCGTCGTACAGGACGGACTGGAGCCGCCCGTCCGCGCGGAGGCACCAGGCCCGCCAGCCGAGGAGCGGCGACGCGGAGGATGCGGTCAGGCTTCCCGATCTCCATTTGCCCGCCTCACGATCTCGTCCACGATCCCGTACTCGACCGCTTCCTCGGGGGACATGAAGTGGTCGCGGTCGATGTCCTTCATCACCGCTTCGAGCGGCCGGTTCGAGTGCCGCGCGATGATCTCGGCCACGCGCTCCCGCATCGAGAGAACTTCCTGCGCGTGGATCTCGATGTCGGTCGGCGCCCCCCGGAATCCGGCCGTCCCCTGGTGGATCATGATCTTGGAGTTGGGCAGCGCCATCCGCTTGCCCGGCGCGCCCCCGGTGAGGAGGACCGCCCCCATCGACATCGCGATGCCGGAGCAGATCGTCCGCACGTCCGGCTTGACGTACTGCATCGTGTCGTAGATGGCCAGACCGGCATACACCGAGCCGCCGGGGGAGTTGATGTACAGGCTGATGTCCTTTCCGGGATCCTCGGCCTCGAGGAAGAGAAGCTGCGCCGTCACGACGTTGGCGAGGTCGTCCGTCACCTCTGTTCCCAGGAAGACGATCCGCTCGCGCAGCAGCCGCGAGTAGACGTCGAAGGCGCGCTCGCCGCGGCCGTCCGCTTCTACCACCATCGGTATCAGACTGTTAGAGTGCAACTGACTGGTTGCACATTATCATGCAACCGTAGGGTTGCGCAAAGGAGGTCTCTGGTGGAGGTCACACGAGAGTTGGTGTTGCCGGCGGCGCCCGACGAGGTGTGGGAGGAATTGACGGATCCCGCGCGCCTGGAGGAGTGGTTCGCGACCGAGGTCGAGCTCGATCTCGACGAGGGCGAGGGTCATTTCCGCTGGGAGAACGGCGAGGAACGGCACGCGGTAGTCGAGACCGTCGAGGAGGGCCGGCGGCTCGGGTACACGTGGATCGACGAGGACGGGCGCGAGACCCAGGTCGACTTCACCATCGAGGAGGTCGACGAGGGCACGCGAATCGTCGTCACCGAGACCGCGTCGGTCGCGGAGTGGGGGACGGCGCTCGAGCTCCGCGCGTGCGCCTATGCAGCAGCCTGACGCCGGGCCCGTCTTCTCGGCCCTTTCCGATCCGACGCGGCGAACGGTCGTCGAGGCGCTGGCAACGCGCGAGACGGCGACCGCCACCGAGCTCGCCTCCGAGCTCCCGGTCACGCGCCAGGCCGTCTCCAAGCACCTGACCGCGCTCGGCTCCGCCGGCCTCGTCGCGGCCGAACGGCGCGGTCGCGAGACGCATTACCGGCTGACGCCCGAAGCGCTGTCGCAAGCGCTGTCGTGGATGGAGCAGGTGGGCTCGCAGTGGGAGAAGCGGCTCGCCGCGCTCCGCCGTCGCTTTCCCGACTAGATTCTCGACATGAGCCGTTTCGAGCAGGTCGTCGACACAGCACGGTCGGAGATGGAGCGATTGTCCGTTCCCGGTGTGGCGCTCGGCGTCCTCGTCGACGGGGAGGTGGAGACGGCCGCGCTCGGCGTGACGAGCGTCGAAAACCCGCTCGACGTCACCGAGGACACGCTGTTCCAGATCGGCTCGATCACGAAGACCTTCGTCGCGAGCGCCCTCATGCGCCTGGTCGAGGCGGACAAGATTGATCTTGACGAGCCCGTGCGCACGTACCTGCCGGACTTCCGCCTCCTCGACGAGGATGCGGCGGCGCGCGCTACCGTCCGCCAGCTCCTGACGCACACCGGCGGCTGGCTCGGCGACTACTTCGACGATTTCGGCTGGGGCGACGACGCACTCGCGCAGATGGTGACCGCGCTGGCGGAGCAGCCGCAGCTCACTCCGCTCGGCGAGGTGTGGTCGTACAACAACGCGGCGTTCTACGTGGCAGGGCGTGTAATCGAGGCGGTCACGGGCGGCACAGTCGAGGCGGCGATCCGCGAGCTCGTACTCGACCCGCTCGGGCTCGAGCACGCCTACTTCTTTCCGGACGAGGTCATCACCCGCCGCTTCGTCGTCGGCCATGAGCTCGACAAGGACGAGCGTACCGTGGTCGCGCGACCGTGGCCGATCGGCCGCGCCGCGCACGCCGCCGGCGGGATCGTCACGTCGGTGCCCGAGCTGCTGCGCTACGCGCGCTTCTGGATCGATGGCGGCGACTTCCTCTCGCGTGAGTCGGTCGAGGAGATGACACGACCACAGGTCACGGTGGGCGGCAACATCGAGGCTGTCGGGCTCGCTTGGATGCTGACGACGATCGAGGGTGTCGGCTTCATCGGCCACGGCGGAGGGACGAACGGGCAGATCTCGTCGCTCGCTATCGCACCCGACAAAGGCTTTGCGCTCGTCGTCCTGACGAACCACGACAAAGGAGGAACAGTGGCCACGCGCGTGGCCGAGGCTGCGTACCAGGCCTACCTCGGCGTGCGCGAGTCCGAGCTCGAGGCGGTCGACGTTGATCCCGAGCCGTACCTCGGCCGCTACGAGGCGCGGATGGGCGATCTGGTGCTCGAGCGCGCCGACGGTCGCCTGCAGATCCGCGTCATCCCCAAGGGCGGCTTCCCCACGCCGGACATGCCGCCGTCGCCCGCCCCGCCGCCGGCGCCCATCGCCTTCGCTTCCCCGGACGAGATCTTCGTCCCCGAGGGGGACTGGAAGGGCGACCGGGCGCTCTTCCTGCGCGACGAGGACGGGAACATCCGCTGGCTGCGTGCCGGCGGACGCGTCTACAAGCCGGTCGAGAGCTAACCTCGGGCACATGGGCACCGCTCGGGCGTGGACGCCCTCGACCTGGCGCTCGCTTCCGGCGCGCCATCAGCCCGAGTGGCCGGACGCATCGCAGGTGGGGGCGGCGCGCGAGCAGCTCGCTGCGCTGCCGCCGCTCGTGTTCGCCGGCGAGGCCCGGGCGCTGATCTCGGCGCTCGGGGAGGTCAGTGCGGGTCGCGCGTTCCTGCTCCAGGCCGGCGACTGCGCCGAGTCGTTCAAGGATTTCTCCGCTCCTGCGATCCGGGAGCGTCTCAAGATCTTCCTGCAAATGGCGGCCGTCCTCACGTGGGGCGCGACCCTCCCCGTCGTCAAGGTCGGGCGGATCGCCGGCCAGTTCGGCAAGCCGCGCTCGTCGCCACGCGAACAGGTCGGCGACCTCGACCTCCCGTCGTTCCTGGGGCACATAGTCAACGACGATGCGCCAACCGTCGAGGCGCGGACGCCTGACCCGGAGCGGATGCTGCGCGTCTACCACCAGTCCGCGGCGACGCTCAACCTCCTGCGCGCGTTCACCAAGGGAGGCTTCGCCGACCTCGAGCAGGTGCACGCCTGGAACCAGGAGTTCGCGCGGGAGTCGCGCGAGGGTCAGCGCTACGAGCGGATCGCCGCCGAGATCGAGCGCGCGCTGCGCTTCATGGCCGCGTGCGGCATCGACATCACGGGCCGCCCCGAGTTGCACGAGGTCGACTTGTGGACGAGCCACGAGGGACTGCTGCTGGACTACGAGGAGCCGCTGACGCGCCGCGATTCCCTGACGGGCGACTGGTACGACTGCTCTGCGCACATGCTCTGGATCGGCGAGCGCACGCGCCAGCCGGACGGAGCGCACGTCGAGTTCTTCTCCGGCGTGCACAACCCCGTCGGCGTCAAGCTCGGCCCAGCGGCTGCGCCCGAGGACGTGCTCGAGCTGTGCGAGCGCCTCAATCCAACGCGTGTGCCCGGGCGGCTGACGCTGATCACGCGCATGGGCGCGGAGCGCGCCGCCGATCTCCTCCCGCCGCTCGTGCGTGCCGTCCGCGACTCCGGGCATCCCGTCGTCTGGGTCTGCGATCCGATGCACGCGAACACGATCACGACGGCGAGCGGACGGAAGACGCGCCGCTTCGACGACGTCATGACCGAGATCGAGACGTTCTTCTCCGTCCATCGCGAGGAGGGCGCGTGGCCGGGCGGCGTCCACCTCGAGTTCACCGGCGACGACGTCACCGAATGCATCGGCGGCGCGGAGGCGGTGCTGGAGGAGGAGCTGGACGGGCGCTACATGACGCTGTGCGACCCGCGGCTCAACGCGCGGCAGTCGCTGGATCTCGCTTTTCGCGTCGCGGAATTGATGCGCTCCTAGGAGCGCACCGAAAGCTCGACGAGCACCGCAACGATGGCGAGCACGCCTGTGATCCAGAGCGTGGCCATCCACCGCTTCATGCCGAAGAATACGCTCCGGAGGTCGGTGAACTCGCCGCGCAGCCCGGTGAACTCGCCGCGCAGCCCGGTGAACTCGCCGCGCAGCTCATTGAACTCGCCGCGGAGCGCGCTGAACTCCCCGCGCAGCCCATTGAACTCCCCGCGGAGCCCGCTGAACTCGGTCTTCATCTCAGCGCGAAAGTCACGCATCTCGACGCGAAACTCGCGCATCTCGTCTCGGAAGTCGACGTCCTGGCGCGTCACGCGTTCCGCCAGTTCGTCGAGGCGTTCGTCCGTCCCGCGTGAGCGGGGTACCGCCATGCGGCCATCGTTGCACCGAATTGTGCGCGAAACCGTGCCGATCCCGCAACGAGTGAGCCTCCAGACGTCAGCCATCTAGCCTTGTCACATGCGCATTGCCGTCATCGGGACCGGGTTGATCGGCGCCTCCGTCGGGCTGGCGGCGAAGCAGCGCGGCCACAGCGTCGTCGGGCACGACCCCGACGAGCAGGCGCTCGCCGTCGCCGCCGAGCGCCGGGCGGTGGACGAAGCCGCGAGTTTCGACGCCGCTCTCGAGGGTGCCGATCTGGCCGTCGTTGCGGCACCCGTCGCGCAGCTCGTCCAGACGGTTCAGGCCGTGCTGGCGGCGAGCGAGGACGGCTGCTCGGTCACCGACGTCGGATCGACGAAGGCCCGCGTGGCGGCCGCCGCGGCTTCACCTAGGTTCGTCGGGGGTCATCCCGTCTGCGGCTCCGAGGCGAACGGCCCCGCACACGCACGAGCCGATCTGTTCGAGGGCGCCTCCTGGTTCCTCACGCCCGGCCCGCAGACGGCGGCCGAAACCCACCGCCTCGTCCACGGCTTCGCCTCCTCGCTGGGCGCCACGCCGGTTGCTGTCGACCCGACCGTCCACGACCGGCTCGTCGCGCTGACGAGCCACCTGCCGCACGCGCTCGCCAACCTCCTCGTCAACCAGGCCGGCGCCGCGCGGATAGACGGCCACGAGCCTCTCGCTGCCGCCGCCGGCGGATCGCTCAGGGACATGACCCGCGTCGCCGGCGCGAACCCGCGCATCTGGGTGGACATCTTCCTGGAGAACTCCGGCGCCGTCCGCGAGGCGCTCGGCGAGCACCGCCGCCGCATCGAGCAGCTGGAGCAGGCACTCGACGCCGGCGACGCCGGCTTCCTCGCACGCTGGATCGGCGAGGCGGGTCGCAACCGCGGGCGCATGCTGGCGGAGGCCTACCCCGACCTCGGCACCCTCCAGCAGCTGCGCGTTCACGTCCCCGACCGTCCGGGTGTCCTGGCGGGAATCACGCAGGCGCTGGGCGCCGAGCGCATCAACATCGAGGACTTCGAGCTTCAGCACGTCTCCCCGGAGCGCGGCGGTACGCTGCGTCTCTTCATCTCCGGAGAAGGCGAGGGCGAGCGAGCCGCCCGGCTGCTGGAGGAGCAGGGCTACGGCGTCGAGATGGCGCCCGTCGTCTAGTGCGCTGCCCGGACCGGACGGCGCACTAATGAGGATCGAGCCGGCGAGCGAGATCCGCGGCGACGTGGCCGTGCCGGGCGTGAAGGGGATCTCCCAGCGCGCAGTGCTGCTCGGCGCCGTCGCGGACGGCGAGAGCGTCATCCGAGGCTTCGGCCGCGCGGCGGACACCGACTCGGCAATAGGCGCGGTGCGCGCGCTCGGCATCCAGGTGGACGACGAGGAGGTCGACGTCGTCCGCGTTCACGGCGCCGGCCTGCGCGGGCTGCGGTCACCCGGAGAGCCCATCGACTGCGGCAACGCCGGCACGGTGATGCGCCTGCTGACGGGCCTGCTCGCCGGGCAGGAAGGGCGCTTCGAGCTCGTCGGCGACGAGTCGCTTTCCGCGCGACCCCAGGAGCGCGTCGCCGATCCGCTGCGCCGGATGGGCGCACGGATCGAGACGACGGACGGCCACGCACCCCTCCGCATCGACGGCTCACAGCTCCACCGGATCCGGTACGAGCTCCCGGTCGCGAGTGCGCAGGTGAAGACGGCCGTGCTCTTCGCAGGCCTCTACGCCGATCGAGGGCCCACGACCGTGGTCGAGCCGCTTCCCAGCCGCGACCACACCGAGCGGCTGCTGCCGGCGCTCGGCGCTCGGGTCCGGCGCGCCGGGCACGAGGTCTCCGTCTGGCCAGTCGACCGTCTCGGCCCACTCGATCTTCAGATCCCGGGAGATTTCTCGGCGGCCGCGCCCTTCATCGTCGCTGCCGCCCTCGTCCCCGGCTCACGGGCTCGCATCCACGGCGTGAACGTCAACCCGACGCGAACGGGCCTGCTGGACGTGCTCGAGCGAATGGGCGTCGGGATCGCGCTCTTCAACCGGAGGAAGGAGGGCGGCGAGCCGGTGGGCGATCTCGAAGTGCGCTCGCCCGAGCGTGACCTCCGTGCCGCCGAGATCGGTCGGGAGGACGTGCCGCGCATGGTCGACGAGCTCCCGCTATTCGCGCTCGTCGCCGGACTGGCACGAGGCGAAAGCGTCGTCCACGGCGCGGAGGAGCTGCACGTGAAGGAGACCGACCGCATCGAGACCGTGACCGACGCTCTGCGCGCGATCGGGGTTCGCATCGAGGCGCGGCGGGACGGCTTCCGCATCCGCGGCGTGCCCAACCGGCCGACGGGAGGGCGGATCGACGCACGCGGTGACCACCGGATCGCCATGCTCGGGGCCGTGGCCGGGCTCGTCTCCCGCGACGGCGTCGAGCTCGAAGGCGCGGACACCGTCGCTATAAGCTTCCCCGGCTTCTTCGAGCTCCTCGATTCGGTGGTCAGAAGAGGCCCTGACGGAATGACCAGACGCTGACCGGGTGCGATGGGCGAGTGCGAGACAAGGACGCAGGGCGCGTTCGTAGCCGTAGGCTACGGGCACGACCGAGCACGCCGTATCGCGCCGCTCAGCGCAGCCGGGCGGCCTCTGCTTCATTTCGTTAGGGACTCCGAACAATGATCGTTGCCATAGATGGGCCTGCGGGCGCAGGCAAGAGCACGGTCGCGCGGCGGCTGGCCGAGCGGCTCGGGTTCCACTACCTCGACACCGGCGCGATGTACCGCGCGCTGACCTGGCTGGCTCTCCAGTGGGATGTTCCGCTCGAGGACGAGACGAAGCTGGGCGAGCTCGCCCGCGCGTACCCGGTCACCTTCGAGGCGGACGGCGAGGTCTGGATCGGCGGCAACGACGTCACGAAAGAGATCCGCGAGCCGCGGGTGGACAAGGTCGTCTCGATGGTCGCGCGCCATCCCTCCGTGCGGCAGGTCATGCGCGAGCGCCAGCGCGAGCTCGGCCACGAGGGCGACTCGGTCATCGAGGGACGGGACATCGGCACCGTGGTCGCGCCGGACGCCGAGGTGAAGGTGTACCTCGTCGCCGACGAGGCCGAGCGCGCGCGCCGGCGCACGGCTGACCGGCCCGGGATCGGGGCGGACGCCCTCGCGACCGACCTGCGGCTCCGCGACGAGCACGATGCCGCGCAAATGCAGCCCGCGAAGGATGCCGAGCAGATCGACACGACCAAACTGACGATCGACCAGGTCGTCGAGCGGATCGAGCAGCTCGTCCGGGCCCGGCTGCCGGCCTAGCCGTGGAAGGGAGACTCGCGGGAACGGTGGCCGTGGTCGGCTTCCCCAACGTGGGCAAGTCGACGCTCGTCAACCGGCTGACCGGCACGCGCCAGGCGGTCGTCCACGAGACGCCCGGGGTGACACGTGACCGCAAGGAGGTCGTGTGCGAGTGGAACGGTCAGCGCTTCCTGCTCGTTGACACCGGCGGCGTGGACATCGTCGATCCCTCGCCGATCACGCGCTCGATCGTCGACCAGGCGCGGGCCGCCATTGTGGAAGCCGATCTCGTCCTCTTCGTCGTCGACGCGCGCAGCGGAGTCATGCCCGGCGACGAGGAGCTGGCGGCGATCCTGCGCGCAGCGGACAAGCCGGTCCTCCTCCTCGCGAACAAGATCGACGATCCCTCGCAGGACGCGCTCGCACACGAGTTCCACCGGCTGGGCCTCGGCGACCCGATCCCGGTCTCCGCCGCGCATGGGCTCGGCACCGGCGACCTGCTCGACGTGGTCGTCTCGCGGCTCCCGGGGAGCGCCCGTGAGGAGGTGGGGGAGGAGGCGATCCGGGTCGCCATCCTCGGCCGGCCGAACGTCGGCAAGTCTTCCTTGCTGAACGCGATCCTCGGGCAGGAGCGCGTGATCGTCTCGGCTACTCCCGGGACGACGCGCGACGCCATCGACACCGTGTTCCGCCGCGGCGACCGCACCTTCGTCCTCGTCGACACGGCGGGGCTGCGGCGCAAGCGGCGGCAGCGCCAGGGCGTCGAGTACTACTCGGAGCTGCGCGCGCTCCAGGCCGCCGAGCGCGCGGACGTCGCCCTCGTCGTGCTGGACGCGGAGGAAGGCGTGGTCGACCAGGACCTCGCCGTCGCCGACGTCGCCCGCAAGGCGCACGACGCGACCCTCGTCGTGCTGAACAAGTGGGACGTCGGGACGGTCGGGATCGAAGACGTCCGCCCGCGGCTCGAGGCGCGCCTTCGGCAGCGGCCACGGATTGTCGCCGCCTCGGCCAAGACGGGCCGCGGGATCGGCCGGATGCTCGACCGCGTCGAGGAGCTGTTCGACCGCTCGAGCTCGCGCATTCCCACCGGCGAGCTCAACCGATTCCTCGGGGAGCTCAAGGAGGCTCGCCAGGCGCCGTCGCGCAGCGGCAAACGGCTCAACCTCCTGTACGGCACGCAGATCAAGACGCGCCCGCCGCGCTTCCGCGTCGTCGTCAATGATCCCGGGCTGATGACGCGGGACTACGGGTACTGGGTGGAGAACCGCCTGCGCGAGCGGTTCGACCTGGAAGGCGTGCCGGTCGACATCGACTTCGTGCGACGGTCATGAAGGCCGGCATCGTCGGCGGTGGGTCGTGGGGGACGGCGTTCGCGCGCCTGCTGGCCGACCGCGGCCACGACGTCACGCTCGCGGTGCGCGACCCCGACCAGGCGGCAGCGATCGCCGAGACCGGCCGGAACCCGCGCTACCTGACGAATGTCGACCTGACCGACGTGAGCGCCGTCACACTGCCCCACCTTCCCGAAGCGGATCTTCTGGTCATGGCCGTCCCCAGCGAGGCATTCGCACAGGTGGCCGCGGCGCTCCCGGAAGGCCCGCCCGTTCTGAGCCTGGCGAAAGGCCTCGATCCGTCCACCGGCAACCGCCTCTCGACCCTGCTCGAAGGCCACCCGGTCGCCGCCCTCTCGGGGCCGAACCTGGCTGCCGAGATCGGCGCGGGCCTCCCCGGCGCGGCAGTGATCGCGAGTGAGGACGAGGAGCTCGCCACCTGGCTCCAGCACGAGATCAACTCGCAGATCTTTCGCGTCTACGTCAACACCGACCTGACCGGCGTCGAGTTGTGCGCGGCCGCGAAAAACGTGATCGCGCTCGCCGCCGGCGGGGTGGACGGCCTCGAGCTCGGCGACAACGCCAAGGCGGCGCTGATCACGCGCGGCCTGGCCGAGATGGCCCGGCTCGCCGCCGCCTGCGGCGCCCGTCCCGAAACGTTCGCCGGCCTGGCCGGGATGGGCGACCTGATGGTGACGTGCTGGAGCAGGCTCGGCAGGAACCGGCGCGCCGGCGAGCTCATCGCGCGCGGCTCCTCGCCGGAGGAGGCCGCGGCCGAGATCGGCCAGGTGGTCGAAGGCTTGACGACCGCGCCGGTGCTCCGCGATCTCGCCCACCGCCTCGAGATCGAGCTGCCGATCACGGAGGGGGTGTGCCAGGTACTCACGGGCGTCGATCTGCTGGAGCTAGTCTCTACGCTGATGGGCCGCCGTCCGAGGGAAGAGTAATGAGGCTGAGAATCGGGGTCATCGCAACTGCGGCAGTGGTGTTCATCGCGGCCGGTTGCGGAGGATCCGCCGGCGGTCACAAGGCAGGCGCGATGGGCGGGGCGGCAGTCGCGCCGGGCAGCGCGGCTGCATACGTCGCCGTCGACTCGAACCTCGATTCAGCGGCGTGGACGAAGGCGAAAGCGCTCCTCGACCGCTTCCCCGGCAAGGACGAGTTCATCGCCCACCTGCGCTCGTCGCTGCAGCAGGCGGGTCTGGACTGGGAGACGGATGTCAAGCCGGCGCTCGGGAGCGAGATCGACCTCGTCTGGCTCGACTTCCAGCACGACGGGAACGACGTCGTGGGCGTGACGAAGCCCAGGGACGCGGCCAAGTTCGATGCGCTCCTGGCCAAGGGCTCGGACCCGCTGGTGCAGGAGCAGGTCGACGGCTGGACCGTCTTTGCCGAGAGCCAGGCCATTCTCGACGCCTTCGACAAGGCGCGGAACGACAGCGGCTCCCTCGAGGACGACTCGGCCTTCAGCGACCACTTCAGCGCCCTTCCCGCGGAGTCGATCGCGACGGCGTGGGCGCGCGGCGATCCGGTCCAGGCGGCCTTCGACAAGCGGCTGCAGTCCGCCGGCCTGCCCGCGGAGACGACGAAGAGCCAGTTCGGCACGCTCGAGGCGCTGACGGCGGCGGTGACACCGGCCTCGGACGGGATCCAGATCAACTCCACCTTCAGCGGCAACCTCGACCTCGGCACCAACGAGTACACGGCCGAGCTTCCGGCGTCGGTGCCTGGAGGCGCGATCGCCTACGTCTCGTTCAACGAGATCGGCGACCGGATCAACAAGCTGATCGACAAGCTCGGCGGCTCGATCCCGAACTTCGACCAGCAGAGGGCCGCGATCGAGCTCGTGCTCGGCTACACGCTCAAGGACGTCTTCGGGCTCCTGAACGGCGAGGGCGGCCTCGCCATCTACCCGAACGAGGGAGGGCAGCCGGCCGTCCTCTTCGTGGCGAACGTCGACGACGAGTCGAAGGCGAGGAACATCCTCGACCGCCTGGCCACGATCGGTGCCGCTACGGGAGGACTGCATATCCAGTCGGTGCAGATCGGCTCGGTCCAGGCGAAGGAAATCACGCTCGGCAACGGCACATCCGCCTACGCCACGGTCTTCGACGGGAAGCTCGTGGCCACGAACAGCCGCGCGATGCTCGAGAAGCTGCAGGGAAACGGGCCGAAGCTGGCCGACGACCCGGCGTACAAATCCGCTCTCGCGGCCGCCGCGGTCCCCGACCAGACGAGCGGGTTCCTCTACGCCGACGCGAAGGAGACGATCGAGTACGCGCTCGACTACGAGAAGGCGCACGGCGGCACGACCCCGCAGGTCGACGAGGACAACATCGCTCCATTGCGCGGCCTGGTGGTGTACGGCTCGGAGAACGGCGACGACTTCACGCTGACGGGGTTCCTGGGAATCCAGTAGGTACGCTTCGGCCCGCATGCCCGAGCGCGAATATCTCTTCACGTCCGAGTCGGTCACGGAGGGCCACCCCGACAAGGTCGCCGACCAGCTGTCGGACACGATCCTCGACGCTGTCCTCACCGACGATCCCGACGGCCGCGTCGCCTGCGAGACCCTTGTCACGACGGGCCTCGTGATCGTTGCCGGCGAGATCACGACGGACACGTACATCGACATCCCCAAGCTCGTCCGCCAGCAGGTCGCGGATATCGGGTACACGCGCTCCGACTTCGGCTTCGACGCGCACACGTGCGCTGTCGTCGTCGCGATCGACGAGCAGTCGCCGGACATCGCGCAGGGTGTGGACACTGCTTACGAGGTGCAGCACGACCCGGGCGACGACGATCCGCTCGACCGGCTCGGCGCGGGCGACCAGGGGATGATGTTCGGGTACGCCTGCCGCGAGACCGAGGAGCTCATGCCGCTTCCGATAATGCTCGCGCACAAGCTGTGCAAGCGGCTGGCGGAAGTGCGCAAGGCCGACGAGCTCCTGTACCTGCGCCCGGACGGCAAGGCGCAGGTGACGGTGCGCTACGAGGAGGACGAGCACGGCGTCACGCGCCCGGTCGAGATCGAGCGCGTCCTCATCTCCACCCAGCACGCGGACGGGATCGACTCCGAGGCGCTGATCAAGCCCGACCTGATCGAGCGCGTCATCCGGCCGGTCCTTCCGCGCAGCCTGTACGACGACAAGCGTTTCGAGGAGCGGGACTTCGTCTACGTCAATCCCACCGGCAAGTTCGTCCTCGGCGGGCCTATGGGGGATACCGGCTTGACGGGACGGAAGATCATCGTCGACACGTACGGCGGGATGGCACGTCACGGCGGCGGCGCCTTCTCGGGCAAGGATCCGACGAAGGTCGACCGCTCGGCCGCGTACGCCGCTCGCTACGTCGCCAAGAACATCGTCGCGGCAGAGCTCGCCGACCGCTGCGAGGTCAACGTCGCGTACGCGATCGGCGTCGCGCGTCCGGTGTCGATCACCGTGAGGACGTTCGGTACCTCGCGGATTCCCGAGTGGCGCATCGAGCAGCTCGTCGACGAACACTTCGATCTGCGCCCAGGCGCGATCCTGCGCGACCTCGACCTGAAGCGGCCGATCTACTCGAAGACCGCCGCGTACGGCCACTTCGGCCGCGACGACCACGACTTCACCTGGGAGCGCACGGACAAGGCGGACGCGCTCCGCGAGGCCGCCGGGAGCACGGCCTCGGTCGCTTTCTAGCACCCGAGACGGTCACCAGCTCCTAGCTTTTCGGCACCGAGCTCGAGCATGCGAGATGCTGTGCCCGTGCATGCGGTGACTCGGCGGCTCGCGGAAGTGGCCGGGGCGTACGGGACGGTCCTGCGGAACCCTTCGCTGCGGCGGCTGCAGATCGCGTACGGGACGTCCGTGGTCGCAGAATGGGGCTTCCTCGTCGCGCTCTCCGTGTTCGCGTACGACCTTCGCGGCGCAACGGGCGTCGGAATCGTCGGGGTCGTGCGCATGGTTCCGGCCGCGCTCGCGACGCCCTTTGCCGCGGTCCTCTCGGACCGGTTTCGGCGCGAGCGCGTGCTGCTGTGGATCGAGCTCGCCTCCGCCGCGGCGACGGCGGGCGCGGCCGTTGCGTTCTTCGCCGGTCCGTCCGAGGTGACCATCTATGCCCTCGCCGGATTGCTGGCGATCTTCTCGACCCTGCTGGGGCCGACGGTTGCGGCGCTTCTCCCGTCGCTGGCTACGACTCCGGCCGAGCTGGTCGCGGCGAACGCCGCGTCTCTGACGACCGAGAGCCTGGCGACGCTGGCCGGGCCGCTGCTCGCCGGTCTCGTCGTCGGAACGACGAGCGCAGGAGTCGTGTTCGCCGGCGCGGCCGGCATCTATGCCGTTTCAGGGCTGCTCGTCCTGCTCGTCCGGGTCGAACGGCCCATGGTGCCGATTCGGGCCGGACGGCCGGCCGAAGAGCTGCTCGGAGGCTTTCGCGTCGTCGCGCAGGACCCTCGGCCCCGGCTCCTCGTCGGCCTCTTCGCAGCCCAGACGCTGGTGCGGGGCGCGCTCAGCGTCCTGATCGTCGTCATGGCCTTCCGCCTCCTCCATGCCGGTGGAAGCTGGGTGGGCTACCTGACCGCGGCACTCGGCGCAGGTGGGCTCGTCGGCGCATTCGGCTCGGTTGTGCTCACCGGGCGACGGCTGGCGGCTCCGTTCGGCATCGGCCTGCTGCTGTGGGGGATCCCGATCGCGGGCCTCGCGCTGTGGCCGAACAAGGTCTGGGCACTCGCGATGCTCGCCCTCGTCGGGGTCGGCAACTCGCTGGAGGACGTCGGCGGCTTCAGCCTGCTGCAGCGGATCATCCACGACGAGGTGCTCGCGAGAGTGCTCGGCGTCGTCTGGGGGCTGGCGATGGCGGGAGTGGCCATCGGGTCCGTCGTGGGGCCGCCGCTCGTCCACGCGATTGGAGTCCGGGGAGCCGCCGCGGCGATCGGCCTGTTCCTCGCCGCAGTCGTCGGGTTCTCGTGGCGCCGCCTCGTCTCGATCGACGAGGCCGTGGCGGCGCCGGTCGAGGAGCTGGCTGTGATCGACAAGGTTCCTATCTTCCGCGGGCTGTCGGTCGTGGCGAAGGAGCGTCTCGCGACGAGCCTCGTCCCGGTCTCGTATCCGGCCGGAACGGCGATCGTGCGCGAGGGTGAGACGGGCGACCGCTTCTACGCCGTCCTCGATGGTGAGATCGAGGCAAGCGAGGGAGGCCGGCCGGCCGGGCGGGGGTCGCTCGAATACTTCGGCGAGATCGCGCTCCTGCGCGACATCCCCCGCACTGCGACCATCACCGCGCGAACCGCGGTTCGCCTTTATGCGCTCGAGCGGGACGACTTCCTCGCCGCCGTGACGGGCTATTCCAGCGCCATGGAGGCCGGAGAGGCGGTCGTCGCCGAGCGGTTTGCCCCGGCGTAATACCCCTACTCGGCAGCCGCTGAGAGCTCGCTGACGGTCACCAACTCGTAGCCGCCCGCGCGAAGGGCCGGGAGGAGATGCCAGAGCGCCTCCACCGTCGGCGTGCAGTCGTCCCGCGAGCGGGTCGGCGGGGGTGGATAGCCGTCATGGAGGTCGACGATGCATCCGTTGCGGCACCGGACCAGAACCGCGGACAGGATCCCGTGGGAAACGACTCCCGGCTGCCAGTCCTGCGGATCGATGTCAGCCGACACCATGTCGAGCTGCAGCTCCGCCACGATCCTGCAAACGCGCTCGTCGGCGTGGAACCCGGGCGCCCGGAACAGATGCGGTCTCTCGCCCACGACCTCCGCAACCGCGCGTGCTCCGTCCTCGATCTCGCGGCGGGCATCTTCGTCGCCGATCTCGGTCAGCCGGGGATGGGTCATGGTGTGGCTCCCGATCTCGTGGCCCGCCTCCACGATGCGGCGCACGTCGTCCGGGCGTTCCCCTACGCGCTGACCGATCAGGAAGAAGGTCGCCCGCGCATCATGCTCGTGCAGTAACTGGAGGACCTGGCCGGTCCACTGGGAAGGACCGTCGTCAAAGGTGAGGGCCAATCGTTTCACGACACAACGAGCATCCCACAAGTCGCACGCTCGCTGGGGGAACCACCTCCCGGTTCCCCCAGACCCCCTCCACTGGTCCGGCTTCGCCGGACAGGCGCTACGCGCCCGCGCGCACGAACAGGCCCGCGGCGGCTTTCTCGGCGATCGGCCCGGCGGTGCGCTGGAGCTCCTCCAGCCGTACCTCCGAGCCCGGCACGTAGCCGTGGTCGTAGAACCAGTGCAGCAGCTCGCCGTCGTGCTCGGCCAGCCGGACGATCGTCGCGGGCGCATCGGGGGCGAGCTTCGAGAGCGGTGACAGCTCTCGGTTCTCTTCCTGCTCGAACGCCGTGTCCACCGGCCAGCCGTGCGGGCAGCGGTCCGGGTTGCCGAGCCGCTCGGAGATGCGCTCCACCATCTCGTCCGAGAAGGTGTCGCCCAACTCGTCCGCGTGCACGTGCGCCTCGGCCGCGGTGTAGCCGAGGAAGTCGGTGAGCATCCGCTCGATCAGCCGGTGACGGCGGACGACCTGCTCGGCGCGCTCCCGTCCTCTCGGCGTCAGCAGCGCCTCCTTCTGCTCTCCGCGCTCGATCAGCCCCTCGGCCTCGAGCCGCTTCAGCATCTCACCGGCCGACGCGCGCGAGATCCCGAGCATCTCCGCGACGCGCGACGCAAGCGTGAGCGAGCCCTCCGTGACAGGGTGGTATTCCCCGATCGGAAACGCGAGGAAGTAGATCGTCTCGAGATAGTCGTCGACAGAGTGCCCTTGCTGCATCCGCTCTTCTCGACTATAGTCCCGCGGGCTTGTAAGGTATGCCTTACAACGTCAGGGAGGGACTGACACTGTCGACGGCACAGATCGTACTACTCGGCGGGATCGCCGGCTCGACAATCTTCCTCGGACTGCCGCTCGGGAGGGTGTCCAATCCGAGCCCCGCGCTCAAGGCGAGCCTGTGCGCCCTCGCCACCGGCATCCTCGTCTTCCTCCTGATCGACGTCGTCCAGAACGGCTTCGAGCCGGTCGAGGAAGGCGTCGCGAAGCGCGACTGGAGCGCGCTGGCCGGGTACGGGCTGCTGTTCGCCGCCGGGCTCGCGGTCGGCCTCATGTCGCTCGTCTACTACGAGAGGTGGATGTCGCGCGAGCGGAGCAAGTCGATGCTCGGCCCGGGCGCTGCCTCGGCGGCCGAGTTCGAGACGAACTGGGTGGCGGGACTGTCTCCGGGCAAGTGGCTCGCCCTGCTCATCGCGACGGGGATCGGGCTGCACAACTTCTCCGAGGGGCTTGCGATCGGACAGGCCGGCGCGACCGGTGCGATCGGCCTCGCGCTCGTTCTCATCATCGGCTTCGGGCTGCACAACGCGACCGAGGGGTTCGGCATCGTCGCTCCCATGTCGGGTGAGCGCCCGAGCTGGAAGTTCCTCGCGCTCCTCGGCCTGATCGGCGGCGGCCCGACGTTCCTCGGGACGATCATCGGCCAGGCGTGGACGAGCACGGCTCTTTCGGTCACGTTCCTCGCGCTCGCTGCCGGCTCCATCCTCTACGTCGTGCTCCAGCTCGCGAAGGTCATGCAGCGGATGGGCCATCCCGTGCTCGTCGCCTGGATGATCCTGGGCGGCCTGCTGCTCGGTTTCGGCACCGAACTGGTGCTCGTGGCAGCCGGAGCTTAGAGGGCACCGAGCCCTCTAGCGTCACCCCTCACTAGGGTGGACGGATGGCGTTCGCCTCCGTCTATCCGCTCGTGACGGCGCGCTCGGTCGCCCGGCCGTTCACCTACGAGGTGCCGGACGAGGTCGGGCCGGGGGCCGTCGTGCAGGTGCGCTTCGGCAACGCGACGCGACGCGGCGTGGTCGTCGAGGTGGCGCAGTCGCCGCCCGAAGGCATCGAGGCGGCGCCGATCGAGAAGGTCGTGGACGAGGTGCCGGCGCCGCTCGTCGACCTTGCGCTCTGGATCGCCGGTTACTACGGCTCCACGCCCGCCCGGGCGCTCGAGCTCATCGCTCCGCTGAAGCGGACGGCGCGTGCGGAGCGTCCCCGTCCCGCCGAGCGCGACGCCTTCGGCGGCGAGGCCCGCCCGGCGGCGCTCAGTCCGTCGCAGGAGAACGCGGTCGGCCGCATCGTCGGCGCGATGGACGAGAGGCTCGGCGCCAACTTCCTCCTGTACGGCGCAACCGGGAGCGGCAAGACCGAGGTGTATCTCCAGGCGTGCGAGGCGGCGCTGGAGCGGGGCCTGGGCGCGATCGTGCTCGTCCCCGAGATCGGGCTCACGCCCCAGGCCGTCGGCCGTTTCCAGGCCCGCTTCGGCGACCGGATCGCGATCCTCCATTCCGCGCTCGGGGACGCGGAGCGGCGGGACGAGCGCGTAAGAATCGCCTCGGGCGAGGCGCGCGTTGTCATCGGCGCTCGCTCTGCCGTCTTCGCCCCGATGAAAGGGCTCGGCCTGATCTGCGTGGACGAGGAGCACGACGCGTCGTACAAGCAGGAGTCGGATCCGCGCTACGACGCGCGGACGGTGGCGGCGAAGCGCGCCTCGCTCGAGGGCGCGGTCGCCGTGTACGGCAGCGCGACGCCCCGTCCCGAGAGCTGGGAGCGGCTGGAGCGGCTCGATCTGGGCGGCCGGCTGACGGCGCCGCTTCCGCCGGTGCGCGTCGTCGACCTCCGCTACGAGAAGGGGTATCCGCTCTCGGCGCCGCTGCTGGCGGAGCTCGGAGCGGTGGTGGAGCGGGGAGGGAAGGCGATCCTGCTGCTGAACCGCCGCGGAGTTGCGCCGGCGCTGCACTGCCGCGCATGCGGCACGACGATCCGGTGCCCGAACTGCGATGTCTCGCTCGTCCTGCACCGCGACGGCCGGCTCCGTTGCCACCACTGCGGCTTCGCGGAGGGCGCGCCGGAGACGTGCCCGTCGTGCCGCTCGGCCGAGCTGGCCCGGCTCGGAGCCGGGACCCAGCGGCTCGAGCGAGAGCTCGACGCGCAGTTTCCCGAGCTGGAGCTGATGCGGCTCGACGCTGACGCGGTGGCCAAGCCGGGCGCCGCGGCGAAGGCGCTCGCCCGCTTCGCGGCTACCGATCGCGCGGTGCTCGTCGGGACGCAGATGGTCGCGAAGGGACACCACTTCGAGGGCGTCGCGCTCGCCGCGGTCGTCGACGCGGACACCGGGCTCGGGCTCCCCGACTTTCGCGCCGAGGAGCGCACCTTTCAACTCCTCACGCAGCTGGCGGGGCGGAGCGGCCGCGATGCGCCCGGCCGCGTGCTCGTCCAGACCTTCCAGCCGGATGCGCGCGCGATCCGCTACGCGGCGCGTCACGACGTCGCGGGCTTCCTGGCAGAGGAGATCGAGCGGCGCCGCGAGCTCGGCTACCCGCCCTTCAGGCACCTCGTCCGCATCGTCGCGTCAGGTCCCGACCCGGACGGCCCCACCCGCTTGCTCACCGAGCTGAAGGCGGGGCTGGACGAGGAGCTGCTCGGCCCCGCTCCGCTGCTGCGGCTCCGCGGCCGCCACCGCTCCCAGCTCGTGGCGAAGACCGACCAGCCGCGACGGATCTCCTCGCACGCGGCGGGCCTCCTCGCCGACGCCGCCGTCGCGATGCGCCGGGCCGGGTTGACCGCCGTCGTCGACGTCGATCCGCAAAGCTTGTAGGCGTGAAGCACGGGCTGCTCTGCGCCAACATCGGCTCGTACTCGGACGCGCGCTTCGTCGCCGACCTCGCGGCCGACGCGGAAGCGGCGGGCTGGGAGGGCCTCTGGATCTGGGACCACCTCGCGTTCGTCTGGGGCATGCCCTCGGCCGACCCATGGGTCACGCTCACGGCGTGTGCGCTCCGGACGGAGACGATCCGGCTCGGCACGGGGATCACGCCCGTCCCGCGCCGGCGCGTCCAGGATCTCGCGCTCGAGCTCACCACGCTCGACCGGCTGAGCGGAGGTCGCGTCGTCTTCGGCGCGGGCCTGGGCGGTAATCGCGGCGAATTCGAGCGCTTCGGCGAGAGCTTCTCTCGCGCGCGCCGGGTCGAGCTGCTCGACCGGGGGCTCGAGACACTGCGCTCCTGGTTCGACGGCGAGGAGGTGGACGGGGTTCGGCTGAACCCCCTACCGGAGGGCAAGGTCCCGATCTGGATCGGCGCGAACAGCCCGGACATGCTCGAGCGCGCCGCCCGCTACGACGGCTGGTTCGCGAACAGCGCGGGCAGGGATGCCATGACGATGACGCCCGACGACGTGGCCGCGGGAGCCGCCGCGGTGGGGGACGGCGACATCGTCGTCCACGGCTACTCTCGCGTCGTCTCGCCGGCCGACTACGCCGCCGCCGGTGCCACCTGGTGGCTCGAGAACCTGAACGACCTGTACGGGACGCCCGAAGAGCTGCGCGCGCTCGTCCGGGCCGGTCCTCCGACGTAGGGAGGGCTCGGCGGGACACCGCTGAGGCCGCCGGACAGTGCCGCTCGGCCCGAGGCGGCGTCCTCAGTCGCGCCCGTATGACAGGCATACGGGCGCTCCCTGCGTCCTTGCCTCGAACCAAGCGGACGCAGCCCGGCGGCGTGCGGGGCCCCGCCAATCCCTCCTAGACTTTGCGACATGTCCGAAGAAGCCGGCCAGGTCATCGAGGAGGAGCGCGACCCGCAGCAGGAGGCGATCCGCGTCGCTGCGCTCGCGCAGATCCGCCAGTATCCCGACCCGGTGCTCAAGCTGGAGGCGCGCGAGGTCGAGGAGTTCGACGACGACCTCCGGCGGCTCGTCGAGCGCATGAAGCAGCTCATGAAGGACGCGTACGGCGTGGGCCTCGCAGGGAACCAGATCGGCATGCTGCGGCGCGTCTTCGTCTTCCAGAAGGACGAGGACGAGGTGGTCGCGCTCGTCAACCCGCGCATCGTCGGGCGCTCGGACGAGGCGGACCTCGACGAGGAGGGCTGCCTCTCCATACAGGGCGTCCGCGTGCCGGTCGAACGGTCGCTCACGGTGGCCGTCGAGGCCAAGGACGAGGAGGGCCGCGACGTCCGGCTGGAGCTCGAGGGGCTGACGGCGCGCGTCGCCCAGCACGAGATCGACCATCTGGACGGCACGCTGATCCTCGACCGCACCGACGACGAGAGCCGGCGGCAGGCGCTCGGCGTCCTCCGGCCGCAGCCCGTCCTTCAGTAGGTGGAGACGCTCGCGGTTGCCGCGACGGCGCCCTTCGGCGCCGACGTGCTGGAGCGGCTCGCGTCCCGCCACGACATCGCCTATCTGCTGACGCGGCCCGACCGGCCGCGCGGTAGAGGCCGCGATGTCGGCCCGCCGCCGGCCAAGGCGTCGCCGGGCGGCTAGGGATCGAGGTCCGCCAGCCCGAGCGCCTCGCCGGCTTCGACCCGGATGCCGACGCCGTCGTCGTCGTCGCGTACGGCGCGCTCATCCCGGCTGACCTGCTCGATCAGCGCGCTCTGGCTCAACGTCCACCCCTCGCTACTTCCGCGCTGGCGCGGCGCCGCGCCGGTCGAGCGGGCGATCATGGCCGGCGACACGGGAGACCGGAGTGACGATCCATCGCACGACTGCCGAGCTCGACGCCGGCCCGATCGCGGCGCAGCAGTCCTTTCCGATCGAGCCGCAGGACGACGCGGGCGCCGATCTTCGCCAGGGCCGCGCCGCTCGCGGCGGAGCTGCTCGAGGGCGTGCTCGCGGATCCGCAGTTCACGCCCCAGCCCGAAGAGGGCGCGACGTACGCGGAGAAGATCACGGCCGACGACCGCCGGCTCGACTGGTCGGCGCCCGCGCAGGAGATCGTCGACCGTATCCGCGCCCTCTCGCCGCACATCGGCGCGCGCGCGGAGCTCGAGGGCCGGTCGGTCATCGTCTGGCGAGCGCGGGTCGAGGACGGCCAGGCCGTGCCGGTCGAGGTGCAGCCGGAAGGGAAGCGGCGCATGACCTACGAGGAGTTCCTGCGGGGCCTGCGATGACCTGGTGGTACGCGGTGACCGAGGCGAAGCACGAGATCCAGAACCCCACGAGCGCGGAGAAGATCCGCCTGCTCGGCGAGCGGCTCGGGCTCGGGCCGTCCTCGCACGTCCTCGACATCGCTTCGGGGAAGGGTGGACCCGCGCGGATCCTGGCCGGCGCGTTCGGCTGCCGGATCACGTGTGTCGAGCGCGCGCCGGAGTTCGTCGCAGTTGCCCGCAAGCGCGCGCTGGAGCAGATCGAGGTGGTTGAGGCAGATGCCAAAGACTTCCCGATCGAGCCGGGATACGACGCGGCCCTCTGCATCGGCGCGTCGTTCGTGTACGGCGGGCTCGTCCCGACGCTCGAGGCGCTCGCCCCCGCCGCGCCGCTCGTCGCGGTCGGCGAGCCCTACTGGCGCGAATGGCCGCTTCCCGCCGGCTTCAAAGTGGAGGAGGACGAGAACTTTGTCACGCTGCCCGAGACGGTCGCGCTGATCGAGTCGACCGGAGTCGAGCTCGTCAACCTGATCGCGTCGTCGCAGGACGACTGGGACCGCTACAGCTCGCTCCACTGGCTGGTGCTCGCCGAGTGGCTGGCGGCGAACCCGGACGCCCCGGAGGCCGAAGAGTTCCGTGAGCGCGGGCGGCACTACAAGGAGCGGTACCTGCGGTGGATCCGCGAACTGATGGGCTGGGCGATCTTCGTATGCAGGACCTGACCTTCGACGAGGTCGTCGAACGTGCGCGGGCGGACGAGCGCGTCGTCGGTCTCTTCCTCGGCGGATCGCGTGGCAAGGGTGCGAACGTGCGGCCGGATTCCGATTACGACGTGCGTCTCGTCGTCACCGCGCCGGTTCCCGAGCTGGACAGGCCGCGAGGCGAGCATGTCGGTGTCGGGGTCATGACGCTCGATCGTTTCCGGGACTACCCGGAGTGGGATCGCTACACGCTCACACGCACGAAGCCGTTGATCGACAAGACGGGGGAGATCCAGCGCGTGATCGACGCGAAGGGCCGCCTGTCGGAGGAGGAAGCGACGTCGATCCCTCCGCTCGCGCTCGACGCGTACATGAACTCGCTCTACCGCGGGCTCAAGCGTCCCGCCGGCATCGGGGGCCGACTGCACGAGGCGGAGTCGGTCGCCCACCTCCTCACGTGCCTCTTCGCGCTCGAGGGGCGCGTCCGTCCCTTCCACGACTACCTCGAATGGGAGCTCGAGCACTACCCGCTCGAGGGCTGGGACGACCTCCCTCGACTGATCGAAGGCGACCGGCACGAGCTCTTCCGTCGCGTCGAGCCGCACGCCCGCGGCCGCGGGCTCGGCGAGGTGGTCGACTCCTGGGAGCCTGACGTGGTGTTCATGCGGGGCAAGAGCTGAGCCGCCGGCCCTGGATGCGCTACTACGACGCGGCCGGCGACGAGCCGTGTGTGACGCTCCTGCGCGCGCTGGAGCTCTTCGGCTCGGAGCGCGGGCTCGCAGTCGACCTCGGCTGCGGCACCGGGCGCGACGCCGCCGAGCTGCTGCGCCGCGGGTGGTCGGTCGTCGCCGTCGACGGCGAGGAGGAGGCGGTCGCCCGCCTGCGGACGAGGCTCGGCGAGAACGACCGGCTCACCACGGAAGTGACGCGCTTCGAAGGCTTCCTGTTTCCGGCCGCGCAGCTGGTCAACTCGAGCTTCGCGCTGCCGTTCTGCCCGCCGGACGCGTTCCCGGCGGTCTGGGAACGCATCTACGGCTCGTTGGAGCGCGGCGGACGCTTCGCCGGCCAGCTGTTCGGCGACCAGGACGACTGGGCAAGCACCGGAGCGTCGCCTTGGAAGGGCCAGATCACCTTTCAGACGCGAGGCGAGGTCGAGGAGCTCGTGGAAGCGTTCGTGGTCGAGCTTTTCGACGAGCTCGAGGAAGACGGTTCGACGGCCACCGGCGAGGAGAAGCACTGGCACCTGTTCCACCTCGTGGTTCGCAAGCCGTGATTGCGCCCGCTCGCCGCGCTGCGTACGACGTCGTCCTGCGCGTCTTCGAGGACGACGCGTACGCCGACCGCGCCTTCGTCGGCGCAGCGCGGGGCCTCGACCACCGCGACCGCGCCCTTGCGCAGCGGATCGCCTACGGCACCGTCCAGCGCGCCCGGACCCTCGACCACACGATCGAGGCGCTCGGGCGCCGGCCCGTGCGAAAGCTCGACCCTCCCGTGCGCGCGGCGCTGCGGATCGGCGCCTACCAGCTCGGCTACCTCGACCACGTTCCAGCCCACGCGGCCGTCGGCGAGTCGGTCGAGCTCGTCCGCGAGGCCGGCCTCGAGCGCGCGGTCGCCTTCACAAACGCGATCCTCCGCCGCCTCGCTGAGGGCATCCGCGGCTTCCTCGGCGGCTTGCCCGAGACCACCGCGGCGCAGGCGGCCCTCCAGCACTCCTATCCCGACTGGGTCGCGGAGACCTGGTGGCGGGAGTGGGGCGCAGACGACGCGCTCGCGCTCATGCGCGCCCAGAACGAGCCGCCTGAAACGGTCGTGCGGCTCGTCCGCGGCGCGATCGAGGGCGAGCGCACGGACATTCCGGGCGCGTACCGGGTCGAGCGGGTCGACGAGCAGGCGCTCACCGACGGGCGCATCTGGCCGCAGAGCGGCGGCTCGCAGCTCGCGGGGTTGGCGGTCGGCTCACGCGAGGGCGAGCGGACGCTCGACCTGTGCGCGGCGCCGGGCGGGAAGGCGACGATGCTCGCAGGCGACGTCGTTGCGGTCGAGTGGCACCCCGGTCGAGCGCGCGAGCTGGAGGAGAACGCGCGCCGCCTCGGCGCCGCGAACGTCACGGTCGTGAACGCCGACGGGCTCGCGCTGCCGCCCGAGCTCACCGGCTTCGACTGCGCGCTCGTCGACGCGCCCTGCTCCGGGCTCGGCATCCTCGCGTCGCGGCCGGACGCGCGCTGGCGCGCAGAGCCGCTCCCCGAGCTTCAGTTGGCGCTTCTCCGCGCCGCTGCCGAACGCGTGAAGCCGGGCGGGACGGTCACGTACTCCGTTTGCACGATCAACGCGGCGGAGAACGAGGCGGTGGTCGACGCCCTGGGCCTCGAGCCCGAGCCGCTCGGCGACGAGTGGCCGGACTTCCGCCATCCGCGCCGTCCCGAGCTCCTGCTCACGCTCCCGCACATCCACCGGACGTCGGGATTCTTCATCGCCCGCCTCAAGGTGCCGTGAAGCCCGTCCGCCAGGCGACGCCGGCGAGCAGCTCCTGGCCGTCCCGTGAGGGGTGGAAGAAGTCGCGCGACGACACGTCTCCGCGGTCGAACCTCGTCCGGAACGCGGCGCCGCCGTCGTAGGTGCACCGGACGTACTCGGCACAGACGTCTCCGAGCACGTCGTTGAAGCTGGCGAGACGGTCGCGCACGAGCGCCCGCCGCGCGACATCCCCCGGCGCGTTCGACTGCGGCCGCTGCAACAGCGCGTCGCAGGTGTGCAGAAAGCGCCAGGCGGTACGCGCGAGGAAGTGGCCTTTCTCGATCTGCCAGAGCCGGTAGAGGTCGGGGATGCTCAGCACCTGGATGCGCGCGTCGGGGAGGTCGGTAGCGAGGATCCGTAGCGCGCTCTCGAAGTCGGCGCGGAACCGCGTGACGCTGGTCATTTCCGGCACGCCGCCATGGCAGATGTCGTTCGCGCCGATCAGGATCAGGACGTCGGCCGCCTCCTGGTCGGCGGCGTGCGCAGCCTGGGACGGCAGGTCGCGCATCCGCGCGCCGTCCTTCGCGTCGTTGTACGTCAGACGTACGCGCAGGCGCCGCGCTGGGCTCGAGACCTGCGTCCCCGTCGCCCACGAGTAGTTCGATGCATCGCGGAACGGGATGCGGCCGGCGTTGAACGCGCGTGTGATCGAGTCGCCCAGCGCCGCGATCGACGAGGGAGGAGCGGCCGCCGAGCTCGCCCCGCACAAGGCGGCAGCCACGACCGCTGCCAGCGCGAGCATGCGTCTCATCCGGCGCGAGGGTACTCACGCACGATGTGCTTTCTGTTAAATCGCCACTGTGAGCTGGAACGAGTGGATGCGCGGGCCGGAAATCGAGCCGTCGATCTATGCGGCCGACTTCGCCAACCTCGGCCGTGACATGACGGCGCTGCTGGACGGCGGCGCGAAGATCTTCCAGTTCGACGTCGGCGACGGTCACTTCGTCGAGCCGATCACGACCGGGCCGATCGTCCTTCAGGCGATCGCGCCGATCTTCCGCGCGAAGGGCGGGATCCTCGACGTCCACCTGATGGTGGACAACCCCGAGCATCACTTCGAGATGTTCAGAAGAGCCGGCGCCGACCACGTCACGTTCCATCACGAGGTCGTGCCGGATCCCGCACCACTCGTCGCCCGGGCCCGCGAGCTCGGGCTCTGTGTCGGCATCGCGTTCAACCCCGAGACCGAGCCCGAAGAGGTCGCGGCGACCGCAGGCGATGTCGATCTCGTCCTGTGCATGGGCGTCCATCCGGGCTACTCGGGACAGGCGTACATCACCGAGACGACCGACCGCGTGCGCCGGCTGCGCGAGCTCCTTCCGGCCGAGATCCACATCCAGGTGGACGGCGGCGTCGGGATGGAGAACGTCCGGGAGCTGCGCGAGGCAGGCGCCGATCTCTTCGTCGCGGGCTCGAGCCTGTTCGCGCAGGAGGATCAGGTCGCGGCCTACTGCGAGCTCTCCGCCGCGGTGCAGTGACTCTCGGGCGCGCGCTGGAGCTGGCTGAGCGCGGCCGCGGCACGACGTACCCGAACCCGGTCGTCGGCGCCGTCCTCGTGAAGGAGGGCGAGGTCGTGGGGGAGGGCTGGCACGAGCGGCGAGGCGGCCCGCACGCCGAGGTGAACGCCATCGCAGCAGCCCGCGAAGAGGCGCGGGGCGCGACGATGTACGTGACGATGGAGCCCTGCACGCACCACGGCAGCACGCCGCCGTGCGTGGACGCGGTGCTCGAGGCCGGCATCGCGCGCGTCGTCGCCGGGTCGCTCGATCCCGTCCCCGCGCACGGCGGTGGGCTCGAGCGTCTGCTGGCCGCGGGGGTGGAGACCGAGCTCGTCGACTCGTTCGAGGCGCGGCAGCTGAACGAGGCATGGCGGACGTGGGCGGTCGAGCGGCGCCCGTTCGTCACGTACAAGGTCGCGATCACGCTGGACGGCCGCGTGACCGTACCCGGCTCCCGCTGGATCTCGGGCGAGGAGAGCCGACGGCTCGTGCACGAGCTGCGCGCCGCGTCCGACGCCGTTGCCGTCGGCATGGGAACGGTGCGGGCGGACGATCCGCGGCTCGACGCACGCGGCGTGGACGCTCGGCGCCAGCCGCGGAGACTCGCGTTCGGAAGGGGGTCACTCCCCGAGGGCTCCGAGCTCGAGCTCCTGTCCGGCCCGCTCGAGGACGAGCTGGCGCGGCTCGGCGAGGAGGGCATCCAGTCGCTCCTGCTCGAGGGCGGGCCCACGCTCGCCACGGCGTTCCTCGAGGCCGGCCTGGTCGACAAGCTCCTCGTATTCGTCGCTCCCGTCATGGGCGGCGACGGCCTACGCTTCCTCGGCCACCTTGTGTCATCCGTCCCGCTCTTCCGGTTGAATGCGCGACCGGTCGGCGAGGACGTGCTCCTGACCGCCTATATCCATGAGCCCTGAGGACAAGAACATCGACCTCATCACCCACTGGCTGACCGGCCAGATCGACGACGACGCCATCCGCGCCGAGCTCACGACCGACGGGCTTTCGGGGGAAGGTGCCGAGGCGGTCGAGGAGCTGATGCTCGAGCTGCGCCGCCCGGACGTGAGCCGCGGCCACCTGCACATGCTCGCCCGCGAGACGCTCGAAGCGCTTGCGCTGGCGGGTTAGCCTTTCCCTGTGTTCACCGGCATCGTTCGCGAGCGCGCCGCGGTCGTCTCCGCCGGCGAGGGCAGGCTCGTCATCGAGTCCTCGCTCGAGCCTGAGATCGGCGACTCGGTCGCCGTCGACGGCGTCTGCCTGACCGTCAGCGGCCGGAAGAACGACCGGCTCTCGTTCGATGTGATGGAGGAGACGCTCGCGCGGGCGAAGCCCTTCCGCCGCGAGGTCAACCTCGAGCCCGCGCTGCGCGCCGGCGAACCGCTCGGCGGCCACTACGTCCAGGGCCACGTGGACGGCGTGGGGAGCGTGCGCGACTGGGACGGCGAGCGGCTGACGATCGAGGCGCCGCCGGAGATCATCCGCTACTGCGTCGAGAAGGGCTCGATCACGGTCGAGGGCGTTTCGCTCACCATTGCCGCGCTCGACCAGGACGCCTTCACGGTCGCCCTCGTCGCGCACACGCGCGAAGTCACGACGCTCGGGACGCTGCGCCCGGGCGACGAGGTCAACCTCGAGGCCGACGTCCTCGCGAAGTACGTCGAGCGCCTCGTCACCAGCCAATACGATTAGCGCGATGGAGCTCCAGGAGCGCACGGCTGCCTTCGCGACGATCGAGGAGGCGCTGGAGGACTTCCGCGCCGGCAAGTTCGTGGTCGTCGTGGACGCGCCCGACCGCGAAAACGAGGGCGACCTGACCATCGCGGCCGAGTTCGCCACTCCCGACGCGATCAACTTCATGGCTACACACGGGCGGGGCGTGATCTGCCTGTGCCTGACGGAGGAGCGCACGGACGAGCTGAACCTCCGCCTGCTCGCGAGTGAGCGGGAGTCGCGGCTCGGGACGGCGTACACGACGACGATCGACGCCCGCGAGGGGATTGCCACCGGCGTCTCCGCGGCCGATCGAGCGCACACCATCGCGGTCGCGATCGACCCCTCGTCCGGCCCGCACGATCTGATCGAAGGCGGCCACATCCTTCCGCTGCGCGCGCGTCCTGGCGGAGTGCTCGAGCGGATGGGGCAGACGGAGGCGTCGGTCGACCTGGCCCAGCTCGCGGGTCTCACACCGGCCGGCGTCGTATGCGAGGTCATGAAGGACGACGGGACGATGGCGCGCGTCCCCGACCTCATCCCCTACTGCGAGCGGCACGGCCTGAAGATGATCACCGTCGCCGACCTCGTCGAGTACCGCCGGCGCAGGGAGAAGCTGGTCGAGCGGACCGCGACGGTGCGGCTCCCCACCGAGTACGGCGAGTTCACCGCCATCGCCTACCGCGAGAGGCTCACGGGCCGCCCGCACCTCGCGCTCGTGCGCGGGAACGTCGAAGGCGGCGAGAACGTGCTCGTGCGCGTCCACTCCGAATGCCTGACCGGGGACGTCTTCCACTCGCTGCGCTGCGACTGTGGCGAGCAGCTCGACTTGGCGCTGCGACGCATCTCGGCCGAGGAACGCGGCGTCCTGCTGTACATGGCGCAGGAGGGACGTGGGATCGGGCTGCTGAACAAGCTCAAGACGTACGAGCTGCAGGAGACCGGGCTCGACACCGTCGAGGCGAACATCGAGCTCGGCTTTCCCGCCGACGCGCGCGACTGGGGGATCGGCAACCAGATCCTCGCCGACCTCGGCCTGTCCACGATCAGGATCCTCACCAACAACCCGAAGAAGATCGTCGGGCTGGAGGGGTTCGGGCTCACCGTGGTGGAGCAGGTTCCGATCGAGGTCCCGCCCAATGCCGAGAACCGGAGATACCTGGAGACGAAGAAGTCAAAGCTCGGCCATCGCCTCCACCACCAGGACCTCCGATATGAAGTAGAGAATGCGCAGGATGACTGAGCGCTCCGAAGGCTCCCGCCGCCCGTTCCACCTCGACGAGCCCGAGCTGGAGGAACCGGAGCGGGCGCCGTGGGACAGGGACCCCGAGCCGGCTGCGGCGGGCACTGAGCCTGTCCCGGCCTACGCGGCCGAGGACGCGGTCGAGGACGTCGCCGATGAAGCCGACGAAGAGGCCGAGCCCGAGAACGAGCCGGAGCCAGTCGCGGTCGCCGAGCCGGTCTACGCGCCGCCACCGCCTCCACCCGAGCCGGAGGCCGAGCCCGAACCGGAGCCGGAGCCGGAGCCCGAACCGGTCGTCGAGCACGCGCCTGGCGGTCTGGACATCCCCGACGGCTACCGGACGCTGCAGGGCGAGGCGCACGGTGACAAGCTCGCGGTCGCCATCGTGGTCAGCCGCTTCAACGGCGAGATCACGAGCAAGCTGCTCACGCGCGCGCTCGACGAGCTCGAGGCCCGCGGAGTGGCGAAGGACGCGGTAACGATCTCCGCTGTACCCGGGGCGTTCGAGCTGCCGCTCGCGGCCATGGCGCTCGCCAAGACGCGACGGTACGGCTGCGTGGTCGCCCTCGGCTGCATCATCCGCGGCGAGACGAAGCATTTCGACCTGATCGCCTCCGAAGCGGCCAGCGGCCTCCAGCTCGCGGCGCTCGAGACGGGGACGCCCGTCTCGTTCGGCGTTCTCACCACCGAAACGACCGAGCAAGCCGAGGAGCGGCTCGACAAGGCCGAGGAGGCTGTCCAGAGCGCGCTCGAGATGGCGGACATGTTCTCGCAGCTCCGCACCACCGCCGGCCACTAGGCGGCGCAGCCCGGCATGGTCGCCGAGTCGGAGCTCGTCGAGACCGAGCACGGGCTCGTCCCGAAAGGGCAGGGCTGGTTCATCCTCAACGCGCGCGACGCTCAGTGGTGGGACCGCAAGGGTCGCGGCTTCCTGTGCGAGTTCGAGGGCGCAGGCTTCGAAGGCGCCGCGGATTTCCCGCAGGTCGGGATAAACGTGACACTGCTCGGCCCCGGCGAGCCGCTGTCGATGTACCACTACGAGAACGACCAGGAGGACTTCCTCGTCCTCGCCGGCGAAGCGCTCGCCATCGTGGAAGGCGAGGAGCGGCCGTTGCGCCGGTGGGACTTCCTGCACTGCCCGGCGGGAACGAACCACACGATCCTCGGCGCGGGTGACGCACCGTGCCTGGTGCTCTCCGTCGGAGCCCGCGACCGGTCGACGGGCCTGGATTGGGGCGCGTACACCGTGGACGAAACCGCACAACGACATCGCGCCGGCGTCGAGCGTGAGACCACTGAGCCACCCGAGGCGTATGCCCGCTTTCCGAAGAGCGAGCTGACGCGGTACCAGGCGCGCTGGCTACCCGGCCGGGACCGTCAGTAGCTACACTCGCCGCGTGTCCAAGGTGTGCTCAGTCTGTGGCAAGAAGCCGTCCTTCGGCAACAGCCGCAGCCATTCGATGGTCGCCACGCGGCGCCGGTTCGAGCCGAACCTGCAGCACGTTCGCATCCTCGTGAACGGCGCGGCCAAGCGCGCCTACGTCTGCACCCGCTGCCTGAAGGCCGGCAAGGTGCAGAAGGCCGCCAAGGCGCCGAAGCAGACGCAGCAGGCCTAGCCGGACCCACTCCTAGACTTGAAGCCGTGCTTCCAAGCGGCTTCGCAGGCGTGGACCCGCCTTCGGACTGGCCCCGCCCGAAAGGGGCCCCGAATCCCGAGGCGCTCGAGCGCCCGGTGGACGTGCTCGCCGGCGTCGGGCCGGCCGTCCAGAAGCGGCTCGCCAAGCTCGGCCTACGCACCCTCGGCGATCTCCTGCGCTACCGCCCGCGCCGGTACGAGTCGCCGGCTCCGGAGCGGCGTATCGCCGACCTCTTCGGGGACGAAGACGTGGCCATCGCCGGCGAGATCCTCTCGGTCTCGGAACGGCGCCGTGGCCGGCTCAAGATCCTCACCGCCCGGGTGGCGGACGGCAGCGGAACGATCTCCGCGACGTGGTTCAACCAGCCGTGGCTCGCGCGCCAGCTGCAGCCCGGAAAGCACGTCCGGCTGCGCGGACGGCCCGGTAAGTACGGCTTCGACGTTCGCTCATTCGACCTGAACGGGGTCGTCGCAACAGCGGATTTCGCCCCTGTCTATCCCGCGAGCGAGGAGGTCACGCCGAAGAAGCTGCGGGAGGTGGTCGGCGCCGCGCTCGTCCATGCGCGTGACCTTCCGGACCCGCTTCCTGCGGAGCTGAAGCAGCGCGAAGGACTGCCGCTGCGGGCCGATGCGCTGTGGGCGCTGCACCGGCCGCGCTCCAAGGACGAGGCAGAGACCGGCCGCCGGCGGCTCGCCTTCGAGGAGCTGCTCGTCCTCCAGCTCGGGCTCCTGCGGAGACACCGGGGCGAAGAGAAAGCTGTCGCGCCCGCGCTGGAGGCGCCTGGAGAGCTCATCGCCCGCTACCGGGAGGCGCTTCCGTTCGAGCTCACGCCCGACCAGGAGAAAGCCATCACCGAGATCGACGCGGACCTGGGCCGCTCGGCCCCGATGCAGCGGCTCCTTCAGGGCGACGTCGGCTCGGGCAAGACGGTGGTGGCGCTGTACGCGCTTCTGCGCGCGGCCGAGGCGGGATACCGCGGCGCGTTCATGGCGCCGACCGAGACGCTCGCCGAACAGCACTTTCTTACGGTGGAGGAGCTCTGCCGGCAGATCGGCGTTAGCGTCGGCCTGCTCACGAGCTCTGTGCCGAAAGGCCAGCGCGACACCGGCGCGAGCATCCTCGTGGGCACGCACGCGCTCATCCAGGAAGGCGTCGACCTGACCGACCTTGCCGTGGCCGTGATCGACGAGCAGCACCGCTTCGGCGTCGAGCAGCGCAAGGCGCTGGCCGAGGGGCGGATCGCGCACACGCTGCACATGACCGCGACGCCCATCCCCCGGACGCTCGCGCTCACCGTCTACGGGGACCTGGCGGTGAGCGAGATCACGCATCCCCCGGCCGGGCGCAAGCCGGTGATCACCCGCTGGGTCGGGCAGGATCGCAGCGCCGAGGCATACCGCCGCCTGCGCGGCCACCTCGAGGCGGGGAGCCAGGCCTTCGTCATCTGTCCGCTCATCACCGAATCGGAGACGATCGAGGCGCGCGCGGCCGAGGAGGAGACCGAGCGGCTCCGGCGCGCCGAGCTGCGCGGCCTGCGCGTCGCCTGCCTGCACGGACGGCTCGTCCCGCGCGAACGGCGCGAGCTGATGGGACGGTTCAAGGCCCGGGAGCTGGACGTGCTCGTGGCGACGACGGTGATCGAGGTCGGCGTCGACGTCCCGAACGCGACGATCATGATCGTCCAGGAGGCAGACCGCTTCGGGCTCGCCCAGCTCCACCAGCTGCGCGGACGCGTCGGCCGCGGCTCCGAGCAGTCGTACTGCCTGCTCGTCTCGCGCCCGAAGGAAGAGCTGACGGAGTCCGCGCTCTCCCGGCTGGAGGCGCTCGTCCGCACGACCGACGGCTTCGAGCTCGCCGAGGCGGATCTCGAGATCCGGGGCGAGGGCCAGCTGCTCGGGACGCGGCAGTCGGGGCTGTCCGACCTCGCCTTCACGAAGCTGCGGGCGGATCGCGCGCTCCTCGAGCGCGCGCGCGAGGCTGCCGGGGGGCTCCTCGACTACGAAGGGCCGCTGGACGACGAGGTCGAGCGGATGTTCGGCGACGCAGACGTTGCCGCCTGAGCGGGTGGAGATCGCCGCGGCGATCGTCCGCTTCGGCGACGAACGGCCCAGGTGGACGAGCGCCGCGAGGGCTGGTTCGCCACCGTTTGGACGTTCGACGTCGCCTCCTGGGAGGGCGAATTCGCGGTTGCCGATCCAGACGGCCTCGTGCTCGATGCCGCCTGGGTGCCCCGCGAAGAGGCGTGCCGCCGGCTCGACCCGATCAGCTGGCACCTCACGGCGCGCTACCTTCGGGGCGATCTCGAGCGGCGGCCGTTGTGGTTCCGCCGCGTCCATCCCGACGGCAGAGAGGAGTGGTTCTAGTGGCAGTCGAGCTGATCGATCCCGATGGGCTTCTCGTGCGACCCACCTACAGTCACGTTGCGATCGCGCGGGGGTCGCGGATCGTCTTCATCAGCGGCCAGGTCGGATTCGCACCCGACGGACAGCTGGCCGGCGAGGATCATTTCACGCAGGCCGAGCAGGCCTTCCGCAACCTGGCCACCGCGGTGGAGGCGGTCGGCGGAACGATGGAGAGCATCCTCAAGATCACGATCTTCGTCGTCGGCAACCGTCCGCAGCTGCTCGATCCGCTCATGAACGCGCGTGCAGCGGCCTTCGGCTCGCACAAGCCGGCGAGCACATACGTGGGCGTCGAGTCACTCGCCCGGCCGGGGTTGCTGGTCGAGGTGGAGGCGGTCGCCGTCCTTGACTAGCGACGAGGCCCGGGCTCTGGCGCTGGCCCTGCCCGGCGCAGTCGAGCAGGACCACCACGGCCGGCCGTCCTTCCGCGTCAACGGAAAGATCTTCGCCACGCTCTGGGACGAGAAGCACATGAACGTGATGCTGGACGAGGGCGGAATCCACCAGGCGGTGCAGGAGCATCCCGACGTGTGCACCGAAGTGATGTGGGGCAAGCGCCTGGCCGCCGTTCGCATCCACCTCCCGGGCGCACGACCCGAGACGCTGGGCCGGCTGCTCGAGGAGGCGTGGGAGCTCCGTGCGCATCGTCGCCGGTAGCCGCAAAGGCCACACGATCCATGCCCCCACGGGTGTGGACACAAGGCCGACCGGCGACCGCGTCCGCGAGGCCGCCTTCAATCTGATCGGGCCCGTGGACGGGGCCTCTGTGCTCGACCTCTTCGCGGGCTCGGGGGCGATGGGGCTGGAAGCCCTCTCGCGCGGCGCCGAGCGCGCCGTCTTCGTCGAGTCCGACCGCGCCGCCTGCCGCGCGATCGAGCGCAACCTCGAGAAGCTCCGGCTGACAGGCGCGCGGGTCGTGTGCGACGACGTCCTCCGCTTCCTCGCGACGAACCGCGGAGTGTATGACCTCGTCCTCGTCGATCCGCCGTACGAATTGGTTGAATCCCTGCAAGTGCGGCTCTCCCGCTACCTGCCCGAAGTCCTCGCCGAGGATGGTCTGCTCGTCTTCGAGACCACCTCGCGCGATGAGCCCGAGCTTCCGCTGGCCAAGCGGACGAGCCGGCGCTACGGCTCCGCCCGACTGACCCTGTTCGAGCCCGAGTGACAACGGCGATCTGTCCCGGCAGCTACGACCCGGTCACGTACGGCCACCTCGACGTGATCAAGCGCGCCGCCGGCATCTTCGACCGCGTCGTCGTCGGCGTCGTCCGCGACCCGCACCACAAAGGGACGATGTTTACCGTCGAGGAACGCGTCGAGTTCCTCCGCGACGCCCTGAACGAGAACGGCAACGTGGAGGTGGACGTGTTTGCCGAGCTGGTCGTCGACTTCGCCCGCCGCTGGGGCGCGACGACGATGGTGAAGGGCCTCCGCGCAATCTCGGACTTCGAGTGGGAGTTCCAGATGAACCACCTGAACCGGACGCTCGCGCCGGACATCGAGACCGTGTACGTGATGGCGAGCCCGCAGTTCAGCTTCGTGTCCTCGAGCGGCGTGAAGGAGATTGCCTCCTTCGGCGGGAACGTGGAGGAGTTCGTGCCTCCCAACGTCGCGGCGCGCTTCGCCGAGCTGTACCCCGGCGGCCGCCCAGGCGCTCCTCTCAACCCACAGGAGTAGTCCGGCCCTGCGCATCTGGCCGGCGACCGCTCCGGCCCGGCGGAGCCGAGCCCCGCGGCCGCCTGTCGCCGCTCGCGGCAAGTAGACGGGGGTCAGGTCTTGCAATCACGCACGATGTTGCAATGTTGCAATGCAAGACCTGACCCTGCCTCTGTGCAAGACCTGACCCTGCCTCTGCCTCTCTGTCTGCCTCTCTGTGTGCTGTCCTGCGCGGCGCGCGCTTGCCTCCTTCGCTTGCCTCCTTTGCGAGCGGCGCCCCAGACACCCGAGAGTCCAGTGGAGGAGTAGTCCGCCTCAGCCAGTACACTGATCGCCGATGGACGTACTCGTACTCATCGACAAGCTCGACGACCTCGTGCACAACGCGAAGGCCGTCCCACTGACCGACCAGGTGCGCATCGACCGCGAGGAGATCTACGACATCCTCGACCAGATGCGGGCCACCATTCCCGAAGAGATCAAGCAGGCGCGCTGGATCGTCAAGGAGCGCCAGGAGATGCTCGCCGAGGCGAAGCGTGAGTGCGACCGGATCCTCGGCGAGGCACGCGAGCAGGCCGCTCGCGAGGCTTCGCAGACGGAGATCGTCAAGCTCGCCGAGCGCCAAGCCCAGGAAATCATCGACGACGCCAGGCGCGAAGCCCGGGAGCAGAAACTCGAGACCGAGGACTGGATCGACCAGATGCTCTCGACGCTCGAGATGAACCTGGACAAGTTCCTCGGCGCCGTGCGGCGTGGGCGCGAACGGCTCCACGAGCGCTCGCAGGAGTCCGTCATGGTCGGCGTCGGCAGCGAGACCGACGAGCAGCCTCCGCCCTACTAATCGGCAGTTCTCATCCTCCGCGTCGCCGGGGCCGGTAGGCCAGTTCGTCCAGACCCCCGCTCGCACGATTCCGTGAGGAGTCTCCGCCCTTGAGCGTACGGTCGGGCGTGACGATTCCGGCATAGAGCCCGGGCGCGTCCGATTGCGACAGCCTGGCTATGTCACGCCTCTCCTTGACCGACGCGGCCTCGCATTGCGTGGCGCGATCGAGCGCCGGCCCGCGGAGCCATTCGCGCAAGCGAGCGAGAACGCTCACGGCAGCGGAACCGGTCGCAGAGCGTGTGCGATGTGGAGCGCGGCGGCGCGATCCAGCGGATGGCCCGGGTGGGACTTAACCGCCATGACGAATAGGCCGCCCCTGGTCAGCTCTAGACCTGCGACTGCCGTACGATTCGCCCCGTTGTACGGTGCGGGCACAAGGCTCACGCGACCGGGAATCGGGCCGCCCTCCGCACGCCCGTACAGGCTGCGGGAACCGAATTCCGTAATCGCGACGTTGCCATAGTCGTACTGGACGAACGGTGTCGCCTCGGGTTGGTTGCCGGTCGGGGGACCGAAAGTCGACCCGATCGTGGCCGTCTTCAGACGCTGGCCCTGGAAGCGCGAGCCCAGCCACAGCGGCGTCCGTCCGAGCGCCGTGCGCGCCCGCAGCGCGAACGGATCGGAGCCCCTCGACGAAAAGGCGGCCGGTGGTTGACGGAGTGGATTGGTCGGGTTCGCCACGACGAACGCGTACTTGGGTGCGCCGATGCCGGGCTTGCGTGCGAGCACCTGCTTTTCCGAGACGACCTTGCCGTTTGCATACGTGCGGTCGACGACGGGCTCGTGCGTGCGCGGGTCGAGACCGATCCGCTCGCCCTCGCGCGCATACGCCGGGAAGCCACCGGGCTGCTTTGGAGCGATCCAGATGACGGGGTGGCTGCGGAAGCTTCCGACTCGGGGCCGTCGCGTATATCGGGTCTTGTCTAGCGGCCAGTAGCTCTGGAATGAGAATCCGGGAAAGCAAAGACTGAGAGCCGGGGAATGCGGACACGTCTGGGCGTGATCACTCTGAACCCGGCCGTCCGCGCGATCCACGAAGCGGCTTGCGTTCCCCCGACTGTCGTACCAGATCTCGCGCGTCGTCCGAAGCGGCCGCGCATTCCCCGTCGAGAGATCGACGCTGACAGCCGGCGGCGAGATCCAGGTCTCGACGATCTGGTGTGCTACAGGCCCCTTAGCCTGCACCACGTGAAAACCCGGTGGAGCGTGGACGACTGCTGCCCCACCCCCGCCGCTGCTCAGCGCGAGCCCTGCCCAGATCGCACCGCCGACAAGGAGGGCGAGCAGACCGCAGGACGCAAGCGCGACCTTCCGGCGGCGTCCGCGCCTGCGCGCCTCGGCGATGATCGCGGCGAGGCGGAAGCGAGAAGGTCCGAGCGTTGACTCTGTCATCTAGAAAGCTATTATGACTAGTACAAATGCTTCACGTCAAGCTCGATCGAAACGAGCCGACCGACCTGCACGACCAGGTCGCGGCCGAGATTCGCCGCGCCATCGCGAACGGAGAGGCCGAACCCGGCGACCGCCTGCCGTCCGCTCGCGATTTGGCCGCCGTGGCGAACGTGGACCGAAATACCGTCCTCCGCGCGCTCCGACAGCTCCGGGACGAGGGGCTGCTCGACGTCCGGCGCGGTCGGGGCGCCACGGTCGTCGCGACGCCGGAGCAGGGCGAGCTCCGCGTGCGCGCGCTCGAGCTCGTCCGGCTCGCACGGCGCCACGGCTACACCCGCGAGGAGGTCGTCGACCTGATCCGCACCGTCTAGGCCGGCCTTCCCGGAACCTCGTCCTATCTAGCCGGCTGCGCTCAGTGCGCGCGTACCGGCCCGTACCAGCGCTTCGAGCCGCCGATGCTCACGGTCTGCAACAAGTGCCGCGACGCACGTCCGGGCTTGCCGTCGAGCCATGAGTACCCCGCCCCGTCGACGTGACCGGTGGCCGGGATGAGCCTTGGAGTCGTACGGGTGCGATGGGAGGCGCTTCCGCGCGCGACGTAGAAGCCGAGCATCCGGGAATCCGAACCCGTCCGCCAGTGGAGGCGCACGTGCTTGCCCGTCCTGGCCGCTGTGAACCGCGTCACTTGGGCGGCGGTGACGCCCTGCAGGAAGCCACGGATCTCTCCCCTTGGATAGACCGTGGTGTGGATGTTCAGGTACGCCTGCCCGGCCTGGATCCCGGCCAGCAGCGCCGCTCCCGCGCTGCGGGCGTGCCGCCGTTGACCGCTATGAAGCCAGGGTTGTAGCTCGAGGCCATCGGTCATGTCGAACGTATGGTCGTACGTCCCGCTCGTCACGCCGAGTGGAAAGCCGGTGAACGACGGCACCGTGGTCGCCACGCCGGCTATGCCGGGAGGACCAACGCAGCAGTGGATATGCGAGGCCGTGGTGTTCCCGGAGCTACATTGGACGTGTGACCGTCCTCAACCTGCGCACGATCAAGCTCAGGTCGGGCGAGGAGCACAGGACCGAGCAGGAGATCGAGCTGGAGCCGCTGACTCTCGGCGGCCAGCGCTATCTCCCGGTTCCCGCCAAGGTCCCGGCCGAGGTAGCCGTTTCCCGCGCCAGTACGGGAACGGTGTTCGAGCTGGCCTTGACCGGCCGGCTCTACGGCCCCTGCTTCCGGTGCCTGGCCGAGACGGTCGTTGAGGAGCGGATCGCGGCCCGCGAGTACCAGGCGAACAACCCCGAGGGCTCGGACGAGTTGCGAACGCCCTACATGGGGGACGGCAAGCTCGACCTCTCGGCCTGGGCGCGCGATGCCCTCGTGCTGGCCCTGCCGGGCAAGATCCTCTGCCGGCCCGACTGCGCCGGCCTCTGTCCCGTGTGCGGGAAGGATCTGAACGTCGAGTGGCACACGCACGACGATTCCGAGCCCGATCCGCGCTGGGCCGCCCTGTCGGAGCTCCGGGACAAGCTGTAACATCGCTCGCGGCGCTCACGCGCCGAGCCATGACGGACTGACTGAGCCCATCCCGCTCCCGCGCCCGACGGCGCGCTTCGCTCATTCAGGAGACCGCATGCTCACGCTCGACCGCATCAGCAAGTACCACGGCGCCAACCCGATCCTCCTCGACGTCACCCTCGGCGTGCCCCCGGGGGCACGCATCGGCGTCGTCGGCGCCAACGGGGTGGGCAAGTCGACGCTCCTGCGGATCGCCGCCGGGATGGAGGAGCCTGACGCGGGGACCGTGACCCGCGCGCCGGGGTGGCTGACCGTCGGGTATATGCCGCAGGAGCAGAACGGGCTCGCGACCCTCTCCGGGGGCCAGGCAGCGCGGAAGGCGCTCGACGCCGTGCTGACGGCCGAGCTCGACGTCCTCCTCCTGGACGAGCCGACGAACAACCTCGACTACGAGGGCCTCGCGCGGCTCGAGCGGTTCATGCGCACCTCAGCGGCGAGCATCGTCGTCGTCTCGCACGACCGGGAGTTCCTCGACCGGACGGTCGCGCGCGTCCTCGAGCTGGACGAATGGACGCGGTGCGCGCAGGAGTATCCGGGCGGCTGGAGCGAGTACGAGGCCGCGCGCGACCGCGCGCGCGGGAGGCAATACGCGCGCTGGGAGAGCTCGGTCGGGGAGCGCCGCCGTATCGAGGAGCAGGCGGCGCGCATGCGGCAGTGGGAGGAGCGCGGCTACGGGCAGGGTCGCAAGAAGAAGAAGTCGAAGGACGTGAAGAAGGCTTACGCCAAGAAGCTCGACCGGGTGGAGACGGTGGACAAGCCGTACGAGCCTTGGGAGCTGCACATCCCACTCGCGGCCCGCAGCCGTAGCGGCCGCGTCGTCGCGCGTCTCGACGGCGCCGTCGTCGAGCGTGGGGACTTCCGGCTCGGCCCGCTCGATTTCGAGTTGGACTGGGGCGAGAGGGTGGCGTTGACGGGGCCGAACGGGAGCGGAAAGACGACGATCCTGCACGCGCTGCTCGGAAGGCTTCCACTCGCGGCGGGCACGCGGTACGTCGGTCCGGGCGCAGTGCTGGGCGAGCTCGACCAGGAGCGCGCGCGGTTCGCAGGCCCGGAGTCGCTGCTGGATGCCTTCTGCCGCGAGGCGGATGTGCCTTCGGATGAGGCCCGCACGCTCCTCGCCAAGTACGGCCTGGGCGCCGACGACGTGCTGCGCCCGGCCGAGTCGCTCTCGCCGGGAGAGCGCACGCGGGCCGCCGTGGCTCTCCTTGTCGTACGCGGTGTCAACTGCCTCCTCCTCGATGAGCCCACGAACCACCTCGACCTCCCGGCAATCGAGGAGCTCGAAGCCGCGCTGGAGCGCTACGACGGCACCGTCCTGCTGGTCACACACGACCGCCGCTTTCTCGAGCGATTCGCGGCCACGAGGACGGTCGGGATCTAGATCCTCGCTATAGTCGGCCGCTGAGCCATGGCCGTTCCGAAGCGAAAAACCTCCAAGTCCCGGCGCGACAAGCGCCGCGCGACGCACCGCATCGAGGCGCCGCGCGTGAACGAGTGCCCGCACTGCCACCAGCCCAAGCGGCCGCATCGCGTGTGCCCAACATGTGGGACGTACCGCGGCCGCGACGTCGAGCCTTTCCGCACACCCGCACCGTAGGCCCATGACCGTTCGGGTTGCCGTCGACTCCCTCGGTGGCGACCGCGGTCCCGAAGCCATCGTCGCGGGCGCGGTCGAAGCAGCGGGAGTCGAGCCCATTCTGTTCGGCCCGGCCGGCCTCGATACTCACGGGCTCGAGCTCGTCCCCACGACGCAGGAGATCGCGATGGACGAGAAGCCGGCGGAGGCCGTTCGCTCGAAACCTGACAGCTCGCTCGTCGCCGCCTGCCGTGCCGTCGGCGAGGGACGTGCGGATGCGGTCGTCTCGGCCGGGAACACGGGCGCGATGCTGGCCGCCTGCCTGCTCGAGTTCCGTCGGCTCCCGGGTGTGATGCGGCCTGCGATCGCGGCGCCGCTCCCCGCGATGGAAGGTGTCTCAGTGCTCATCGACTCCGGCGCGAACGCCGACGCGCGCCCGGAGCACCTGCTCCAGTTCGCCTACATGGGCGCGATCTTCGCCGAGGAGATTCTCGGCGTCGAGCGTCCTTCCGTCCGCCTGCTCTCGATCGGCGAAGAGCCGGAGAAGGGAAATCAGCTGACGCTGGAGGCACACGAGCTCCTGGCCGGCAGCGACCTCCGTTTCGAGGGGAACACCGAGAGTCGCGACCTGCTGAAGGGGGCCGCCGACGTCGTCGTCTGCGACGGGTTCACGGGCAACATCGCGCTCAAGCTGATGGAGGGGACGATCAAGACCTTCCTCAGCGCCCTGCGCGAGGAGACCCTGCGCACGAGGCGAGGGAAGGTCGGCGGCCTGCTGATTCGCGGCGCTGCGCGCGGCCTCCGAGACCGGCTCGATCCGGACACGTACGGCGGCGCATACCTCCTCGGGCTGAACGGCCTGGCGGTGATCGCGCACGGAAACTCTTCGCCGAAGGCGATCGCGAACGCGATCGGGCTGGCCGCGCGAGGGGTCGAGCACGACGTCGTCGCGCGTCTCGCCGAAAGATTCCCTGAGCGCCCGCCCAAGGCCGTGTTAACATCGGCCCGCTTTCAGACCGACAGCCAACAAGAGGAGTGATATGGCAGCTTCGCGCGAGGAAGTCTTCGAACGGGTCAAGGAGGTCCTGACCGAGCAGCTCGGGATCGAAGAGAGCGAGATCACCGACGAGGCGTCGTTCCAGGAAGACCTCGACGCCGACTCGCTGGATCTCGTCGAGCTGATCATGGAGCTCGAGGATCAGTTCGGGATCAAGATCTCGGACGAGGATGCCCAGCAGATCCAGACGGTCGGCCAGGCCGTCGACTACGTCTCGTCGCACCAGTAGCCCGGACCGCCCCGAGCTCGGCAGGTTGATCGCCGAGCTTCCCTCTGCGCGCCGTCGCCAGGTGTTCACGCACCCGTCGTGGGCAGCCGATCGGGGGGACTCGTACGAGCGGCTCGAGTTCCTCGGCGACAGCGTCCTCGAGCTCGCGGTCGCGCGCGCGCTGTACGACGAGTACCCGGACTTCGCAGAAGGGGAGCTCGCGCGCCTGCGGGCGCACATCGTCTCCCGCCGGAGCTGCGCGGTCGTCGCGAAGGAGCTCGGCCTGCAGGACATGCTCGTCGAGCACACGCAGGACGTGTCGGGCGACGAGGTCGACCGCCTGGCGAAGAACTCCAACGTCCGCGCGGCGCTGCTCGAGGCCGCGCTGGCGGCCCTCTTCCTCGAGCACGGCTTCGGCGTGATCGAACCGGCGATCGTGGAGGCTTTCCGCGGCAGGATCGAGTACGCGGCTACGAGCTACGTCGACCACAAGACGGAGCTGCAGGAGGACCTCGCTCGCGCGGGCCGCCAGGTGACCTACACGGTCCTCGAGGCAGAGGGGCCGCCCCACGAGCGTACGTTCACGGTAGCCGCGCTCGTCGAGGGGAAGCAGCTCGGGACGGGCACCGGACGGTCCAAAAAAGACGCCGAGCAGGGCGCCGCCAAGGAGGCCCTCGCCGCCATCCGCACCGCTCAGTAGCGTTCGGCGCGCATTGCACCTGCGCTCGATCTCCCTGCGCGGCTTCAAGTCCTTCCCCGATCCGGTCGAGATTCGGTTGGAGAAGGGCGTGGCAGTCGTCGTCGGCCCGAATGGCTCGGGCAAGTCGAACATCGCCGACGCGATCGTCTGGGCCGCCGGGAGCCTGAGCCCGAACGAGCTGCGCGCGGAGAAGGCCGACGACGTCCTCTTCGCCGGCTCGGCGGGCCGCCCAGGCGCGGACTGGTGCGAGGTCGAGCTCGTGTTCGACAACACGGACGGCCGGCTGGCCGACCTGGATTTCTCCGAGGTATCGATCCTCCGCCGCCTGCATCGCGGCGCGGAGGGGCAGTACCTCGTGAACCGCGCGCCCGTGCGGCGCACCGACCTCGTCGAGCTCCTCTCCGATGCCGGCCTCGGGTCGGGGATGCACTCGGTCGTCGGACAGGGGAAGGTGGAGGCCATCCTCGCGAGCAGCCCCGTCGAGCGGCGAGCGCTCGTGGAGGAGGCGGCCGGGCTCGGACGGTTCAAGCGCCGGCGCCACCGGGCCGAGCTCAAGCTCGCGCGCGTCGCGCGCGAGGTCGAGCGTGCGCGCGACGTCGAGGCGGAGGCGCGCAAGCGCCTGCGTCCGCTGGCGCTGCAGGCAACGGCGGCGGAGCGTGCCGAGAAGCTCGGCGGCCAGATCGCCGCCGTCGAGTCGCGGATCGCCCAGCTCGACCTCGCCGCGCTGGCCGAGCGGCAAGGCGCGGCGGAGGAGCGGAAGGCCGCATCTGCTCTGGAGCGCAAACGGGTCGAAGGGCAGCTGGAGTCGCTGCTCGTCGAGCGCGGCGGCGTCGAGGAGGAGCTGGCGGACGCTGCCGGGCGGCGCGAGGGCGCGACCGCAGCCCTCTACCGGCTGCGGAGCGCCGCCGAGCGCGTGGCGCTGCGTTCGGAGGGGCTCGACGATCTGACGGGAACGGCTTCAGCGCGAGCTCGAAGCGGCACGCGCCGCTCGCCCCGCGCAGGGCGTCCAGGAGACGCTGGCGGCGGCGCGTGACGCGGCCCTCGAGCGCGATCGGCTGACCGCTCAGGCGGCGGCCGCCGCCGACCGTCTCCGCGCGCTGGAACGCTCGCTGGCCGAGCGGGAGGGAATTCCACCCGCGGCTCGGGAGCTTTCCGAGCGGGGGCATCCGCTTGCCCTGGACGGCCTGGACGTCGAGCCGGGCTACGAGCGTGCCGTCACGGCCGCGCTGGCGTTCCGCGCCGCGGCGGTGACCGCGTCCACCGCGTCGGAGGCTCTCGGCCTGGTCGAGGACGCTCGCACACGCGGGCTCGGTCGGCTGCTGGTGCTTGTCCCGGCGACCGCGCCGGGCGAGCGGGGCGAGTCACCGGCGCCGGGCGCCGAGCCGCTTGCCGAACACGTCCGCGGCGCGAATGTCCCGCACGACGCCTGGGTCGTCGACCGCGACGAGCTCCTGCAGGCAACCCGCGGCGTCGTCGTGACGAAGGAGGGCCACGGCTTCGCCCCCGAGCGAGGCGAGCTGTGGTTCGCGGGCGAGACGGCCGAGAGCGTCCTGCTCGAGCTCGAAGGCAGGCGCCAGCGGCTGGCGGAAGAGGTCGCCGAGCTGGAGAGCGCCGCCGCCGCCGCGGTGGAGCGAGCCGAGGAAGCCGAGCGGCTCGCAGCGGGCTTGCGCGCGGCCGCTCCGCGCGTTCCCGCCGTCGTTCTCGAACGCCTGTTGGCAGGCGCTACGCGGGCAACCGCAGTCCTCACAGCGGCGCGGAGGGCCGCGGAACGTCTCGAAACGCCGCTCCGCGCGCGTGCAGACGCGGGCGGGACGAGGACCGGCGAACTGGCCGCAGAGCTCCGCAAGCTGGGCGCCGCCGAAGCCGAGCTCCGCCGCGAGGCAGGCGAGACGCGCGAACGCGCGGGCGCCATCGACGTGGAGCTCGCGACCATCGCCGCCGAGCGGCGCGAGGCGACGCGCCGGCTCGAGGCCGCGGCGGCCGAGCCCGCGGAAGGAGAGGACAGGGACGAGCTCGAGACCGGGCTCGAGAAGCTCCGCCGCCGCCGGGAGGCGCTCGGCCAGGTCAACCCACTGGCGAAGGAGGAGTACGCGCGCGAGAAGGAGCGCGTCCAGGAGCTCGTCGAGCAGCGCAAGGATCTCGAGGAGAGCCTCGAGCAGCTCGAGCAGCTGCGCGCCGAGCTGACCGAGACGGTGGAGCGGCGCTTCGGCGAGACCTTCGACCGCGTGCGTGAGCATTTCCAGGAGGTCGCGACCACCCTGTTCCCCGGCGGGGAGGGACGGCTCCGGCTCAGCGACCCCGATCCCGAGGCTGAGGAGCAGGAGGAGCCGGGAGTCGAGGTCGAGCTACGGCCCGCCGGGAAGCGCGTGACACGGCTGTCTCTCCTCTCCGGCGGAGAGCGCGCGCTCGGCGCGATCGCGTTCCTGTTCGCGCTCTTCCTCGCGCGGCCGTGCCCGTTCTACCTCCTCGACGAGGTCGAGGCCGCCCTCGACGATCCGAACATCGGCCGCTTCGTCTCGCTCCTCCGCGCCTACGCGGACCGCGCGCAGTTCATCGTCGTCACGCACCAGAAGCGCACGATGGAGGCGGCGGACGTTCTGTACGGCGTGACCATGGGACAGGAAGGCGTCTCGCAGGTCGTCTCGCGCCGCGTCCCGCGCGAGGACGAGCACGCACTCGCCGCCGCCTCGTAGACTCCGCGGCTATGGATGAACGAACGGTCGCCGTGCGGCCGGTGCAGCTGTTCGGCCTCGGCGTTCTCGTGTACGGGATCCTGCGCCGGTCGTTGCCGGCGGGCCTGGCCGGGGTCGCGGTGCTCGTCTACGACGCCAAGCGCGAGTCGGCAAAGCCTGAGTTCTCACCGCTCGATCTCGTCACGCACAAGACCCCCGTCTAGAGATGGTTGATGCCATGAGATCGCTTGCTCCGGGGCGCGAGCTGGTGCGTGTGGGGCGCCGCGGCGGACGCTTGCCGATGCCGGGAGCATCGGTGAGCGGCCGACGCGGCGAAGCGCAGGCACGGTGGAGGCCGGCTCCGCCGGCCGTAACCGGGCCGGAGCGGCCCAGGCGTGCCAGATCGCGCAGCCGGACGCGCGAGATCGTGGCAGCAGCCATCTAACGTTGGCGCGTAGCTGGGGAGAGCTGCTCGGCGACGCCGATGCCGGGGCCGAGGGGGAGGAGCGGTCCGGCTTCTTCTCGCGGCTGCGCGACTCGCTGGGCAAGAGCCGCCGTGCGCTGGTCGGTGAGCTGGCCGCGGCCGCCTTCGATCCCAACGACGACGAGGCCTGGGAGCGGCTCGAAGAGGCTCTGATCTTCGCGGACGTCGGCGTGCCGACGACAGCGGAGCTCGTGCGGCGGCTGGAGGCGCGGGACGATCTCTCAGATGGGCTCGAAACGGCGCTCGCGGAGGAGATCGCAACGCTCATGGGTGAGCCCGGCCGGCTCGAGGTGGGAGAGAACCCGAGCGTGCTCCTCTTCGTCGGCGTCAACGGCACCGGGAAGACCACGACCATCGGGAAGCTCGCCCAGCGCCTCCGCGAGCACGACCACGACGTGATCGTCGCCGCCGCGGACACCTTTCGCGCCGCCGCGGACGAGCAACTCGAGGTGTGGGCGGAGCGCGCGGGCGCCGACTTCGTCGGCGCCGCGCGGGGCGGCGATCCGGCCGCCGTGGCCTTCGACGCCATCGAGGCGGCCGAGTCGCGGGGCCGCGACGTCGTCCTCGTGGACACGGCCGGCCGCCTGCACACCCATACGAATCTGATGGCCGAGCTGGCGAAGGTCAGGCGCGTGATAGCCGGGAAGCTCGAGGGCGCCCCGCACGAGACGCTGCTCGTGGTGGATGCCACCACGGGGCAGAACGGTCTTCAGCAGGCGCGTCTCTTTCAAGAATCGGTTGACGTGAGCGGCGTCGTCCTCACGAAGCTCGACGGCTCGGCGCGCGGCGGCGTCGCGGTCGCGATCGCGCACGAGCTCGGCCTGCCGGTCAAGCTCGTGGGCGTGGGTGAACGGCTGGAGGATCTCCAGCCGTTCGATCCGCGGGATTTTGCCCGGGCCCTCGTGCTTGACTCCACGTAGCCGGCGAGTTACGGTCGGACTTGGATGAATGCTACGCGCGCTCTCATCCTCGATTGGCTGATCGCCGTCGTCGTCGACCCCGACCGGTTCCCCGACGACTCCGAGAAGGTGATGGAGGAGTTCGGCCTCAACGAGGACCAGCGCAGCGTGCTGAAACACCGTGACGCCTCGCTCATCAGGCAATGGATTGCATACGAGCTCGGTTACCAGGCCCACACCGTCCCGCACATGCACTTCGTCATCTGCGTCACACACGGAATCCCCCCGCCTCCTGTTCCCCCTCGTAAGCCCTGATAGCCGGGTCGGGCGCCCTCACCGTCGTCGGCACCGGGATCTCCCTCGGCGTCCAGCTGACGCTTGAGGCGCGCCGCGCGATCGAAGGCGCCGACGAGACGGTCCATTTGCTCGCGGACGCGGCCTCGGAGCACTGGATCGAGCGGTTGCGTCCCGACGCGAAGTCTCTGCGTCCCTTGTACCCGCCCGGGGAGCTACGGCGGGAGATATACGAGAACATCGTCGAGGCGATCGTCGACCCAGTTCGCGCGGGGCGGCGGGTGTGTGCAGCTCTCTACGGCCATCCGGGGGTGGCGGACTTCATCGGCCACGAGTCCGTTCGCCGGGCCAGGGATGAGGGGTTCGCGGCGACGATGCTTCCGGGCGTCTCCTCGGTCGATTGCCTGTTCGCCGACCTCGGGCTCGACCCTGGAGCTTCCGGCTGCCAGATCTACGAGGCGACCGACTTCGTGGTTTACCGGCGGGGCGTGGACACGAGCGCGGCGCTCGTGCTGCTCCAGGTCGCGGTTGTGGGCTTGTGGCGCGCCGAGCCTGGCCCGAACCGCGCGGGCCTACGCATCCTGTCGGAGTACCTCGGGGAGCTGTACCCGGCGGGGCACGAGGGGTTCCTGTACGAAGCCTCGCCCTACACGCTCGCCGATCCAGTCATCAACCCCGTCCGGCTGGACAAGCTCGAAACGGCAGAGGCCGGCGAGGCGGCGACACTCTACGTCCCGTCGGCGAGGTCGGCCCGTGCCGACCCCGATGTGTTCGAGCGGCTCAGCCCTGTAGGCCCGGACTGAGCCGCCTCCCGTGCAGCGGCGCCGAGGACGACATTTCCTTTCTCCTCATGTAGGGCCGCCGCCTCGAGGAAGACGGCCGACGCTTCTGCGGTCCGGCCGCTCGCGGCATGCGCAGCACCGAGTGACACGAACGCTCCGGCCTTCAGGGAGAGCGCGTCCGTTCCCTCCATCAGCTCGACGGCCTGTCCCGCGATCGCGACCGCCTCATCCGGACGGTCGGTGTGCGAGTACAGGAGTGCGCGAAGGACACGCCACTCCACCTGCGAGAAGACGTCCTCCGGGGAGCTGAGCTCCTTGCTTCGCTCCGCCTGCGCTTCCGCTTCGTCCAGGCGGCCCTGGGCGAGAAGCGCCTGGCCTGTCAGGGCAACCATCGAAGGCAACAGGTTTGCCTCGCCCATCGTCTCGAGGGTCTCCAACCCCGCGCGCAGCTCCCGTTCGGCGGCCTCTGCGTCTCCCGCGAGCAGCTCCACCAGGCCCGAGTCGAGCCGGAGGTTGGCTAGCAAGAGCGAGCGGCCCAGCTCCTCCAGTGTCTCCTGGGCGCTCGCGTAGAGCCGTCGCGCGACGTCGAAGCGTCCGAGCATTGCCTCGAGCGGCGCTCGGATCGTGTCGGTGACGGCGGCGAGCGTCCGGTCGTCCGGAAGCCGCGTCGACAGCTCACCGAGACGCACGATTCCCTCCTCCGCCGGCAGCGGCCCCTCCAGACACGTCCGCGCCAGGTACATGAGCACGAGCCTGACCTGCTGGCTGTCCCCCGCGCGCTCCGCGTGCTCGAGGGCGCGTTCCAGCAGTGCTTCGCCGGCGGCAATGCGGCAGCGCACGTACTCGATCTGGCCGCCGAGCGTGAGCGCCTTGGCGATCCCGGCGTCATCGCCGAGCTCGATCAGGACCGGCGTCATGTCCACGGCGACGTAGCGGGCTTCTTCGAGGCCGGCGCGGTGGTGGCGCCGGGTGAACGCCCGCTCGACGAAGGCGTGTGCTTCGGCTCCGCGATCGCCTGCCTCTCGCGCAAGTCGAATCGTCTCGGTGAGGACCTTGTCGGAGGCGTGGAGCTCGCCGGCGTCCCTAAGCGCTGCCCCGAGATCGGCCAGGAGCGCACGGCGGTGAACAGGGAGCGTCTCGGAGAGGCTCGCTGCTCGTCGTAGCAGCCCGGCCGCGGCCGGCGCATCGCCGCGGCTCGCGGCCCGGCGGCCGGCCGAGCCGAGCTTGTCCGCGGCTCGTTGGGCGAGCGAGACCGCGTGCTCGTCGAGGGGGCCGATGTCGACGCTGGCGCGGTAGGCCTGCTCGAAGTGGTAGCCGACCAGCTCGTCGGTCGCCAAACGGCTCTCCGCCCAGTCCGCAACCTGCTCGTGCAGGCCGGCGCGCAGCTCTTTCGGCATGGCCGAGTAGGCCGCGTCGCGGATCAGCACGTGGTCGAAGCTGAAGCGGTCTTCCCCGTTCGAGTGCGGGTGCGGTCGAACGAAGCCCTTGCGGACGAGTGAAAGCAGGTGCGGGTTGAGCATGAGCCGCTGCTCCTCGCGCGAGAGCGAGGCCACGGCGGTAAGCGAGAAGTCGCGCCCGATCACCGAAGCACGTTCGATGACGCCACGCTCATCGCGGCTCAGGCGCTCGAGCCGCTCGGCGAGGAGTGCGTGGATCGTCGGCGGAATGATGAGCGTGGCATCGGCCTCAGTCTCGGCCATCATGGCGGCCATCTGCTCGAGGAAGAGCGGGTTTCCTTCGGCGGCCGCTCCGATCCGTTCGCTCACGTCGTCGTGTAGCTCGCCGCTGACGAGCTGGAGGAGAATGGCCGTCTCGTCGGCCGAGAGCGGCTCGAGCGCGAGCGCGTCCGAGTTGGGATGAGGCGCGATCAGCGTCGGCCGGCGCTCGACCAGCTCGGGGCGGCCCAGGCAGACCAGCAGGATGGGCGCGTCGCGGCTCCAGCCGACGACGTACTCGATCAGGTCGAGCAGTGTCGGCTCGCCCCAGTGGAGGTCCTCGAGGCAGACGACGAGGGGACGTCGGCGCGCGCACGCCTCGAAGGCGCGGCGGACGGCCCAGAACGACTCTTCGCTCGAGACCGCGTCCTCGGTAGGGCCAATCAGCGCGTCGAGCAGCCTGCCGACGTTCGCCTCCTCGTCGCCTAGGGCCTCACGCACGTCGCCGAGCGAGCCGAAGATCTCCGCGAGCGGCCAGAAGGTGATGCCCTCGCCGTAGGGCAGACAGCGGCCGACGACCGTGGTCGCCCGTCCCTCGAGAAGTGAGTCGAGCTCGCCCACCAGCCGTGACTTCCCGATTCCAGGCGGGCCGAGCACGGTGAACAGCCGGCAGCTCCGCTCCTCAACGGCGCGCTCGAACGCCTGCTGGAGGAGTCCGAGCTCGTTGCGGCGTCCCACGAGCGGCAGATCCAGGCGCCGCGCGACGCCTGGGGCCGCACGGTCGACCTCCTCGATCCGTCTTCGTCCAACATCCTTGGACTTGCCTTTGACCGGAATCCGCTCGAGCGGGCCGGCGCTGACGGCGTGTTCGACAAGCGGATACGTCGCCCTACCGATGATGATCTCCCCCGCGGAAGCGCCCTGTTCGAGACGCTTGGCGATGATCACGGCCTCACCCGCGACGAAGCCGAGGCCTTGCTCGGGATCGCCGGCGAGCACCTCGCCGGTATTGATGCCGATCCGTGCCCTCAGGCCGAGCTCGGGAAGCGCCTCCTGCATCTCCTGCGCGGCCCGCACGGCGCGCAGCGCGTCGTCCTCGTGCACGGCCGGCACGCCGAAGATGGCCATGACCTCGTCCCCGATGAACTTCTCCACCGTTCCACCGTGCCGCTCGACGATCTCCCGCATGCGGTCGAAGAAGCGAGTCTGGACGCGGCGGTAGGCCTCCGGATCCCCTTCCGCGAGCCCCGTGGAGTGGACCAGGTCGCAAAAGAGGATCGTCACGGTCTTCCGCACTTCGCGTGCGGAGGAGCTCATGACGTGGAGTCTAAGACGGTCTGCTGCGGCGCTACGAGCGTTCGACGCCGAACGCGATGTCGACGGTCGTGCGGTACTGCGTGATTCGGTCGTTCTCGACGACGGCGCTCATCGTCACCACATGCGCGCCGCTGATCCCGCGCAGCGTCTTCGCCGCCTCCTGCACGGCCGCGTCGGCGGCCTTGGCGAAGCTCTCGGGCGACGAGCCGATCAGACGGACGATCTTTGCGACTTCAGCCATGTCGTGCCTCCTGGGTCGTTAGCAGGCCGGACGATAAGGCCTAACTACACTGGGCGCGAATGTTCGAAACCCTGTCCGACAAGCTCCAGGCGGCGCTCGGCGACGTCCGCAAGCGGGGCACGCTCGACGAGGAGGCGATCTCGCGCGCGATGCGCGAGATCCGGCTCGCGCTGCTCGAGGCCGACGTCAACTTCAGGGTCGTCAAGGAATTCGTCGGGCGCGTGCGCGAGCGGGCGCATGGACAGGACGTCCTGAAGAGCCTCACGCCCGGCCAGCAGGTCGTGAAGATCGTCCACGAGGAGCTGACGGCGCTGATGGGGAGCGGAAGCTCGAAGCTCGCGTTCGCGAGTCGTCCTCCCACCGTCGTTCTTCTGGCTGGCCTCCAGGGCGCGGGGAAGACGACCGCCGCCGCCAAGCTCGCCCTTCTCCTGCGCAAGGAGGGGAAGAGGCCCGCGCTCGTTGCCGCCGATCTGCAGCGTCCGGCCGCGGTCGAGCAGCTCCAGCAGCTCGGCCGGCAGGTCCAGATCCCGGTGTACACGGGCGAGAAGGATCCGGTCGAGGTCGCGCGCGAGGGCGTGGCAGGCGCGACCGAGGCGGGGGAGGACGTCGTCATCGTCGACACTGCAGGCCGCCTGCAGATCGACGAGGCGCTGATGCAGGAGCTGGCCGACATCCGCGCCGAGGTCAAGCCGACGAACGTGCTGCTCGTCCTTGATTCGATGACCGGCCAGGAGGCCGTCTCGGTTGCGGAGGCCTTCCAGGAGCGGGTCGCGTTCGACGGCGTCGTCCTGACGAAGCTGGACGGAGACGCCCGCGGCGGCGCCGCCCTCTCGGTCAAGGCGGTCACCGGAAAGCCGGTCAAGCTCGCCTCCACCGGCGAGAAGCTCGACCAGCTCGAGTACTTCCATCCCGACCGCATGGCCTCACGCATTCTGGGGATGGGCGACGTGCTCTCGCTGATCGAGAAGGCGGAGGCCGCGGCAGAGGAGGACGAGAAGGAAGCCCTCGAGCGCCGGCTACGCGCGGGCGAGTTCACCTTCGACGACTTCCTCGCCAGCTACCGGATGCTGCAGAACATGGGGCCCCTCAAGAGCGTCGTCTCGCTCATCCCCGGCCTCGGTAACCAGCTCAAGGGCGTGGACATCGACGAGCGCCAGCTCAGGCGCGTCGAGGCCATCGTCCTGTCGATGACACCGGCCGAGCGCGCCGGCCCGCACCTGATCAACGGCTCGCGCCGGCTGCGGATCGCGAAGGGAAGCGGGGTCACCGTCCAGCAGGTCAACCAGCTGCTGACGGCCCGCAAGCAGATGGAGAAGATGATGAAGCAGTTAGGAAAAGGCAAGATTCCCGCGTTACCCGGAATGAGATAGGAGACAGATGGCAGTTCACATGAGGTTGACCCGCGTCGGCGGGAAGAAAAATCCGATCTACCGCGTCGTCGTCGCGGACTCGCGCTCGCCGCGCGACGGCAAGTTCCTCGAGATCATCGGGCGCTACAACCCGCAGACCGAGCCCTCGACGATCGAGTTCGACGAGGAGAAGGTGAAGGAGTGGCTCGGCAAGGGCGCACAGCCGTCTCAGGCGGTCTCCCGCCTGCTGAAGGCCAAGAACATTGGCTGAGCTGCTCGAGTACCTCGCCCGGCAGCTGGTGGACGACCCGGACGCGGTTCAGGTCGAGGAGGGGGAGGACGACTACGGCGGCCTCGTCCTCCACCTGCACGTCGCCGAGGCGGACATCGGGAAGGTGATCGGCCGCCAGGGCCGTGTCGCGCGCGCGCTGCGGACGGTCATTCGCGCTGCCGCGGCCGGGGAGGACCGGCGCGTGCAGATCGAGATCGCATGAGAGTCGCAGCTTTGTACGACGTCCACGCTATGCCGTGGGCGCTCGAGGCGGTGCTCGCCGACGTGGCCGACGAGGGAGTGGACGCCGTCGTCTTCGGCGGCGACCTCGATTGGGGCCCCTACCCCGACGAGACGCTCGAGCTCGTGCGCTCCGTAGACGGAGCACACTTCGTGCGGGGGAACTGCGACCGCGAGTCGGAGGTCCACTGGCTACAGGAGCTGCCGATGACTGTCGCACTGGACGGCGTCCTCTACTGCCACTCCACCCCGGCCGACGACATGCCGATCGTGACCGCCGAAACACCTGTCGAGGCCCTGGACGAGCTCTTCGCGGACGCGGTGGAGGACACCGTCGTCATCGGCCACACGCACCACCAGTTCGACCGGCGGGCGACCCGTGTGCGTATCGTCAACGCAGGGTCGGTCGGGATGCCCTACGAGGGCGACGTCGCCGCCTTCTGGGCCGTGATCGAGGACGGCGAGCCTCGCTTCCGCAAGACGTCTTTCGACGTCGAACGGGCGATCGCCGCAGTCGGCGCCAGCGAGTGGCCGCAAGCGGCCGATTTCGTGGCGGAGAACCTGCAGGTCGCCGCTTCCCGGGAGGAAGCCATCGCGAGCCTGGAGGGCCGCCGTTCGTGAGCGAACTGGTCGAGGTCGGCCGGGTCGGCAAGCCGCACGGCCTCGCAGGCGCGTTCTTCGTCGAGCAGCCGAGCAGCGATCCGGAACGGTTCGCGGTGGGGGCACAGCTGATCGCTGGCGGCGAGCCCGTACGCGTGGTGGAGACGAAACGGTCGGGGGGTCGTCCCGTGATCCGGCTGGACCGGGAAGTCGAGCGCGGCGCGAAACTGGAGGTTCCACGCTCTGAGCTCCCTCCGCCGGACGAGGATTCGTACTACGTGGCGGATCTGGTCGGGCTCGAGGCTGTTGAGGAAGGCGGCGCGGTGCTCGGCCGAGTGACCAACGTGGCGCCGGGCGTCGCCAACGACGTCATCGAGCTCGATTCCGGGCTGGCGCTACCCTTCGTCGCCGCCTGCGTCCTCGAGATCGACCTCGACGGGTCCAAGGTCGTTGTCGCACCTGGCTTCTCCGACCACGGGTAACCTCACTTTCGTTGCAACTAGACGTTTTCACCCTTCTGCCGCACGCCTTCGGCTGGCTCACCGAGCAGCGTCCGGTCTCCTCCGTCCTCGGCCGTAGCCTCGACCTGCGACTCCTCAACTATCGGGACTCGACCCCCTTGCGCGCAGGCCAGGTGGACGATGATCCCTACGGTGGGGGCGCCGGGATGGTGTTGCGCGTGGACGTCGTTGCGGCCGCGCTCGATGCGGTGTACGGCGGCGTCCCCGAGCACCGGGTGATCGCCCTGACGCCCCAGGGTCGGCAGCTCGACCAGGCCACCGTCGAGGGGCTCGCAGGCGAGGAGCGGCTGACCCTCCTCTCCTCCCGGTTCGAAGGCTTCGACGAACGGATCGTCACCCACCTCGCCTCGGACGCGGTCTCCATCGGGCCCTACATCCTCTCCGGAGGCGAGCTGCCCGCCATGGTCATCGTCGACGCGCTCGCCCGGCGTCTGCCCGGCGCGCTCGGAAGCGAGCAGTCCGGGGTGGTCGAGAGCTTCTCGGCCGCGCTCGACGGCGGGCTCGAGTATCCGCACTACACGCGCCCGCCCGAGTTTCGCGGCTGGAGCGTCCCGGAAGTGCTGCTCTCCGGCGACCACGGCCGGATCGAACAGTGGCGGCGCGAGCAGAGCCTGAGCAGGAGCCCGGCGTGAAAGACCCATACGAGGTTCTCGGCGTCCCGCACGACGCCTCGGAAGCACAGATCCGGTACGCCTACCGCCAGGCCATCCGCGAGCGCGAGTCGGGCGAGTCGCCGGTCGAGGTGCAGGAGCGGATGGACGAGGTCGAGAAGGCCTACCGGACGCTGACCGACCCGCGCTGGAGACGCGATACGGATGGTGCCCCGCCGGGCGCAGCGGTACGCGAGCCGGCGCCGGGGTTGCCCGTGCTCGAGCAGGCCGAGGAGAAGCGTCCGCGCAACCCATTCACGCGGATGACGCACAAGCTGCCGCGCCCGTGGCGCGTCGCGCTCGACTGGGTGCTGACGATTGCCGGGGCCGTCCTGATCGTGCTCGCAATCAAAGCCTGGGTGGTGAACCCGTATCGCATTCCGTCCTCGTCCATGGAGCCGACGCTGCATTGCGCCAAGAACGGCGACGTGGCCAGTGGCTGCGAGGCGCATTTCTCCGACCGAGTGCTCGCGAACCGCTTCATCTATCACCTGCGTGACCCGAACCGCGGCGAGATCATCGTCTTCAACACGCCTCCGAAGGCTGCACTCGAGTGCGGCGCCGGCGGGACGTTCGTCAAGCGCCTAATCGGCCTTCCGGGCGAGCAGGTACGGGAGAAGAACGGCTGGTTCTACATCAACGGAAAGCGCTTGGATGATTCCAGCTACATCAAGCCCGGCCGTCGTGACGACCGCGACGGCTTCTGGATCGTCCCCAAGAACTCCTACTTCTTCGTCGGGGACAACCGAACGCAATCGTGCGACTCGCGCCGCTGGGGGTCGGTGCCGCGCGGGAACTTGATCGGGCCGGTGTTCGCGATCTACTGGCCGCCGAACCGGCTCCACGTCGACACCCCCGGCGCGCTCGGTGCGGGCATCCTCGCGATCCTCTTCGGGATCGTCGTCTTCTTCGTCGTCCTCGCGGTGCGGAGACGGCGCCACGCCCATCCCTAGTCGCGGCGTTCGCTAGCATTTCCCGACGGCCGGCCCCAGCGCCAGGCCGTTTTCCTGCCATGAGTAACGTCATCGAGTCCATCGAACGGCGCCAGATGCGCCTGAACATCCCGCAGTTCAAGGCGGGAGACACCGTGCGCGTGCACTTCCAGGTAATCGAGGGGCAGCGCCGGCGCACCCAGGTGTTCGAGGGCATCGTGATCAAGCGGCAGGGATCGGGCGTGCACGAGACGTTCACAGTCCGCAAGCAGTCGTTCGGCGTCGGTGTCGAGCGGACGTTCCCGCTCCACTCCCCCAAGATCGAGCGGATCGAAGTGGCCGCGATCGGCGTCGTCCGGCGCGCGAAGCTGTACTACCTGCGGGACAAGGTCGGCAAGCGGGCGCGGGTGCGGACGAAGGCGGGCGCCGTGCTTCCGCAGACGCCCGTCGCCGAGCCGGTCGAGCCCCAGCCGGAGCCGGACGTCGCGGACACCGATCCGGACGAGCTCGAGGCCGCGCACGACGAGGCTGCGGATGCGGAGGCTGCGCCGGAGGCGTCCTCCGGCGACGAGTCCGTTTCCGAGACCAAGTCCGGATAGCGCCAACAATTCCGGGCAGGCTTGCAGGGGCTGCGTGTCTCTGCTCGCGTAGCGCCGTCGCCGGAGCGGGTCGCGGGTAGGTCGGGGTTCAGGGCCCCTTCCTTTAACGTCCCCACCCAGGGTGGGGAAGAGCGTCCACCCCGCCACCCGCGGCGAGCGTATCGGCCGAACCGTCACCGGACTGTGGCGAGACGGAACCGATTTCCGCACGGTGCAAAGAGTTCACAGAGCCGTCACGGAGTCGTGACCGCTCGTCGGGCTATCCTCGGCGCGTGCCCGTTCGCACCGGACAGAAGCTCCTTCGCTTCGACCGCAAGCTCGGCGCACGGTACGTCGCGGGCGCCGACGAGGCCGGGCGCGGCTCACTCGCCGGGCCACTGGTCGTCGCGGCCGTCCTCCTCGACTACGGCTGCCTCCGCAACCACCGAGTGCGCCCGCTCGGACTGCTGAACGACTCCAAGCAGGTCGCGCCGGCCGAGCGGGAGGAGCTCTTTCGTGCCGTCGTCGGCTGCGCTGAGCGGATCGCGGTTCGAGTCATCTCTTCGGACGCGATCGATCGTCACGGCCTGCACCGGATGAACCTCGCCGGCCTGCGCTCCGCACTGCACGCGCTTTCACCACCGGCCGAGATCTGCCTCGTCGACGGGTTCCGCCTCGGCCCCACCGCTCCCGAGCATCGGGCGGTCGTCGACGGTGACGAGCGAAGCGCGGCTATCGCCGCGGCTTCGATCATCGCCAAGGTGGTCCGTGACCGCGCGATGCGGCGGATGGACGCCGTGTATCCCCGGTACGGCTTCGCCTCGCACGTCGGCTACATCACCCCGGCCCACTCGGCGAAGGTGCGGCAGCACGGCCCGTCCGACATCCACCGCCGCTCGTTTCAGGCGCTGTGCTACCTCTCCGAGGACGAAGCTCGGGCGCGCGTGGCGCAAGCCACCTAGTCGCCGCTCGCGCCGCCGAGCGCCGCGCTCGCCTCTACTACCGGGTTCGCGGCTACCGGATCCTGGGGACGAACGTGCGGGTCGGAAGAAGCGAGATCGACCTCATCGTCCGCCGCGGCTCGCGCCTCGTCTTTTGCGAGGTGAAGATGCGCTCACGCCTGGACTACGGCCATCCGTTCGAGATGGTCGGAGCGGAGCAGGAGGAGCGGCTTCGCCACGCCGCGTTGCTCTGGCAGGCGGCGCGTCCCGAACTGGCCGGCCTGCAGAGCTCGTTCGACATCATCGGCATCCACGGGCGGCAGATCGAGCGGCTCGAGCACGCCTTTTAGTCCAGAGTCGGCACAGACACGTGCGGTTTTGCCGTCTACGGTCGAGGAGTGCTCGGACGCGCGACCACACATGCCCTTGTCGGCCTCGAGCCACGTCGGGTGGAGGTAGAGGCCCACCTCGCCGAGGGCAAGCCGGCTTTGACGATCGTCGGTCTGGCCGACCGCGCCTGCCAGGAGGCGAAGGAACGCGTCCGCAGCGGGATCGTCTCGGCTGAGCTCAAGTGGCCGGTTGCCCGAGTCGTCGTCAATCTCGCGCCTGCCGGCCTGCGCAAGGAGGGATCGGCCTTCGACCTCTCAATCGCGCTTGCCATCCTGGCTGCTTCCGGCCAGGTCGACCCCGCATCTCTGCGCGGGCACGCAGTCGTGGGCGAGCTCGCGCTGGACGGTCGGCTGCGTCCCGTGGGCGGCGTGCTCGCCGTGGCCGAGGGAGCGAAGCGAATCGGGCTCGAGCGGATCCTCTGTCCAGCCGAATCGTCGCCGGAGGCCGCACTGGCGGGTGTGGAACCGATTCCCGTTCGGCATCTCTCGGAGGCCGTGTCCTACCTGAGCGGGGGCAGCCGGCCGCCACCCTACGTGCCACCGAACGGACAGCGCCCTCGGGCCCGCGCCCCGGACCTCGCCGATGTTCGCGGCCAGGAGCGGGCAACGCGTGCTGTCGAGCTTGCTGCCGCGGGGCGCCACAACCTGTTGCTGCTCGGGCCGCCGGGCACCGGAAAGACCATGGTCGCGCGTCGACTTCCGGGAATTCTTCCTCCACTCGGGCGCATCCAGGCGCTCGAGGTTACGCGCATCCATTCCGTTGCAGGCGTGCTCGGACCAACGGGCTCGCTGATCGAGCTGCCGCCGTTTCGCGCACCGCATCACAGCGCGTCGATGGCAGCAATCGTCGGCGGTGGCCTTGGACCACGTCCGGGAGAAGCGAGCCTTGCCCACAACGGCGTTCTTCTGTTGGACGAGTTCCCCGAGTTCCAGCGGCCGGTGCTCGAGGCGCTCCGCCAGCCGCTGGAGGACGGCGCGATCAGCATCGCGCGTGCGTCCGGACAGGCGGTCTTCCCGGCCCGCTTTCAACTGGTCGCGACGATGAACCTCTGCCCGTGCGGAGGCCGGGCCGACCCGGCAGCGGAGTGCTCGTGCTCGCCCCAGCAGCTCGCGCGCTTCCGCGCGAAGCTGTCCCACGCGCTTCTCGACCGCTTCGACCTGGTCGTGACGATGCTGCGTTCCCGAGCTCGAGAGCTCGCCGGCGCGCCTGGGGAGGCCTCGTCCGCCGTCCGCGAGCGTGTTGTCGCGGCTCGCGCACGGCTCGACGCAGACATCCCCGCTCGTGATGCGGAGGCGAGCGCCTTGCTGGACAGGGCCGTCGATCGCTTGCCGCTTTCGGGCCGAGGCCGCGCGCGCGTCGGGCGCGTGGCGGCGACGATCGCAGCCCTTGCCGGCGCGGACTGCGTGGCAGCGGAGCATGTCGCCGAGGCGCTGTCGTACCGCTCCCCGAAGGAGCTTGGCTCTTGAGCGACCTTGCTCTCGCAGCCTTCGCCGCAGAGACCGGCGCACACCTCGTGGACGAGCCGCGGAGCCGCCGTTACGAGCGATTTCGGCGGGCGTTCGACGCGGCAGCCTACGGCGGCTCGTTGACCGAGCACGGCCTGCGGTTCATCGGCCGATCACAATCCGAGTTTCCTCCGCTTCTGCGGGCCATCCACGACCCACCTCCCGGCCTCTTCCTGCGCGGAACGGCGGGAGTCGACGTCCTCCTCCGCGACGCGGTGGCAATCGTCGGTGCACGCACCTGCTCGAGCTACGGCGCCCATGTCGCCCGATCTCTGGGGCGCGAGCTCGCGGCCGCCGGATTACCCGTCGTGAGCGGCATGGCCCGAGGGATCGACGGAGAGGCTCACCGCGGCGCGCTGGAAGCGGGCGGGATCACCGTGGCCGTGCTCGGGTGTGGGATCGACCGCGACTACCCGGCATCACATGCCACGCTGGCCGGTGAGGTCGCCCGCCGAGGGCTCATCGTGTCGGAGTACCCGCCGGGAGTCGAGCCCGCGCCCTGGCGTTTCCCGGCCCGGAACCGCATCATCGCCGGACTTACCCGTGCGGTCGTGGTCGTCGAGGCGCGGGAGCGAAGCGGCGCCCTGATAACAGCCGATCTTGCGCTCGAGGAGGGACGGGAGGTGTTCGCTGTCCCGGGTGAGATCACGTCGTCACTCTCGGTCGGGAGCAACGGGCTCCTGCGTCTGGGCGCCCATGTGGTCACCGCGGCGCAGGACGTCATGGATGCGCTTGGGGTGGCACGTCCGACAGCTCCTTCCGAGCCTGAGCTCGATTCGCGCACGCGCCGCGTACTCGACGTGCTTGCCGACGCTCCCGCCACTGCCGACGAGCTCGCCGGCACACTGGGCTTGCCGGCTGCCGCCGTGGCGCCGGCGCTGACCACCCTCGAGCTTGCAGGCCTGATCATGGAGGCGGAAGGCCTGTACCGGGCGGTGATGCCCGCGGGTTAGCATCGCGTCGTGTCCACCTCATACTGGCTGGAAGAGCCAGGCACTGAGCTCCACAGCAAGCCGCTCGACCGTCTGCCGGACGTCGACATTGTCGGTGGCGGGATCACCGGCTGCTCGGCGGCGAGGACGCTCGCGGAGGCGGGGCTCCGCGTGCGCGTCCACGAGGCGCGAGGAGTCGCTGAGGGCGCGAGTGGCCGCAACGGCGGTTTCGCGCTGCGCGGCGGAGCGATGCCGTACGAGCGCGCGCGTGAGTGGCTGGGTGCAGACGAAGCCGGCGCCTACTGGAGGGCAACGGAGGAGGCGCTACGGCGGCTGGGCGAGTTCGTCGGCGACGCGCTCCGGCGGGTCGGCAGTCTGCATCTCGCCGCGGACGAAGAGGAGCGCGAAGAGCTCCGCGTCGAGTACGAAGCGCTACGCGAGGACGGCTTCGAAGCCGAGTGGCGAGAGCCGCTCTCTGAGCCTCTGGGCGGACGCTTCCTCGCAGGGATCTTCACTCCCGCCGACGCGGCCGTGCAACCGGCGCGTATGACGCGGCGCCTCGCCGAGCGCGCGAGCGCGAGCGGTGTCGAGTTCGTCGAGCACCACCGGGTCGAATCCCTCTTGGAGCTGGCGGCCGACCGCGTCCTGATCGCGACCGACGGTTATCCGAGCGGCCTTCTGGGAGAGTTCGAAGGCCTGATCGTTCCCACGAGGGGGCAGATGGTCGCTACAGAACCCATCGCCGAGCGTCTATTCGAGTACCCGCACTTCGGCCGGCACGGGTTCGCCTACTGGCAGCAGGTGGAGGATGGCCGCATCACGGCCGGTGGGTTCCGCGACGTCGACCTGACGACCGAGTTCACCGCGGAGGAAGTGATCACACCGACGATCCAGGACTCACTCGAGAACTTCCTCGAGGGAATCGTCGGTCGTCCGCTCACCGTCACGCACCGCTGGGCGGGAATCTTCGGCCTCGTGCTCGACTTCATGCCGGTCGTCGGCCCAGTCCCCGGCATCGAAGGCGCCTGGGTATGCGGCGGCTATTCCGGGCACGGGAACGTCCTCGCATTCATGTGCGGCGACCTCGTCGCCAAGGCGATGCTCGGCGAGGAGAACCCTTACCTCGCGCTGTTCGACCCGGCTCGCCTGCTGACCGCGGCCTAGCTCTCGCTCGTCGGCGCCTCTCCTGGCGAGGGACGGCTCGGCGCGCCGCCGATGAGGTTGATGAACCAGATGTTGAAGCGCTCGGCCCAACCGGGATGCACTTCGTAGCGCTGGTGGGCACGTTCCCGCATTCGCGGACTGTGCTTGTAGAACCAGCGGGACCAAGCCGAGTGCGGCTTCGCAAGGCGCAATGCCCCGATCAGGCCTACGAAGGGAACGAAGATCGCGGCGAGGCCGAGCATGAGCTTCCCCTTGAGGAACGTGATCGCCGCCAAGACGATGTTGAGGGCGATGACGCCGAATGCGATGGTGCGCGAGTAGTGGGCGTCGTCCACCCCGAAGGGCGAGACGCCGACCATCAGCAGACCGGCGAGCATGACGCCCATTACGGTCGCGTCTATGGACGTGCGTCCCTCGGGCGACCAGTAGACGTCCTTGAGGTAGAGCGAGAGTGCGAACTCGTCCAGGACGAGCGCCGCGCCGACGCCGAAGAAGATGGCGACCAGGTCGCGGCCTACCCCAGTTGGCTGCACGGCGACCGTGACGATCGCCGTCACGATCAGGATGAGGATGCCCACGACCATGTGGTGGAGATGGACGCCCCCCGCCACGCTTCTGCTTCCCCAGCCGTACACGCGCGCGAGCCGGGTGTACAGCCGTGTGAGCGCGAAGGTGATGAGAAATGCGAGCAGCAGCAGCAGTACGGGCTCTTTGCCGTCCCCGACGATGTGCTCCGAGTAACCGGGAATGAAGCGGAAGACATCGAGGTCGTGAGCGGTGGCGTTCGCGATGTTCGAGGCGCTGTCGAGCAGGAAGAACATGGCTAGAGCTGGATCTCCTGCACGCGCGGCAACCGGTCGGCGTGTTCGAACGCTGCGAGTGCAACAGCGAGATCCTGGATGGCGAGGCCCGTCGAGTCGAAGACGGTGATCTCGTCGGCGGTCCGGCGGCCCTCGGCCTGGCCGGCGAGGACCGCGCCCAACTCGGTCACGTCGTCGCGCTCGAGAACGCCGGCCTCGACGGCATGGACGAGATCGCCGTTGTGGCTCGCTTGCGTCCAGTCGTCGCAGAACACGCGCACTCGGGCCAGCTCTGCGACTGCGATCTCGGCTTTACCTGGGCCATCAGCGCCCATCAAGCTTGCATGCTGGCCAGGACGAAGCGAGCCCTCTTCGAGCAAGGTTTCGTGACCCGGCGTCACGGTGACGACCAGGTCTGCGCCGAGCGCCTGATCCCGGCTGTCGGCGACATCCGCTCCGAGCTCATCGGCTGCTGCCCAGGCCCGTTCCTCGTCGACGTCCCAGAGAAGCGGTCGCCTGCCTCGGGCGGCGAACGTGCGTGCCGCGGCCTTGCCGTTGATCCCCGCTCCGATCACCGCTGCCGTCTCCGCGTCCGGACGACCCAGGGTCTCCGCCGCCAGCACTGCAGCCGCCCCCGTTCGTAGCCGGGTGATCGCACCCGCGTCGAAGATCGCTTCGAGGGAGCCGTTCTGCGCACTCGACAGCAGCACGAGCCCCGCCACGGTGGGCAGGCCCTGGCCCGGGTTGCCGGGGAAGGAGGTCACCCACTTCAGGAGCGCATGGCCGTCGCCGAGGGCGGGCATGGCTCGGAAATCCCCGGCCGGATAAGCGGGGACATAGACCTTCGGGGGCATCGACCATTCGCCGCGCGCGTATGCGATGAACGCGGCTCGAACTGCCTCGACGGCCCGCTCGGGCGGGACGGCGGACTCGACGTCCTCTGCAGAGAAGAACGGCACTTTCACCGCAGGAAGGGTACGCCGCGGATCCTCGAAGCGACGTCGCGCCCCCCGGCCGTGACTCGATTCGGCACGCTTTCGTTTCCCACGCGTCGCGGTTTCATCGATACGCTCGCAGTGGGGAGGAGGTTGGTGGCCACCCGGCCCGGAACGGCCGAGACGGAGACGGTTAGAGCGCCTTTACGTCGGACACGAGCGCCGCGACCGCATCCTTCGCGTCCGCGAAGAGCATCACCGTCTTCGGATCGCGGTAGAGCGGATTGTCGATCCCGGCGAACCCGGGATTCATGCTCCGCTTGATCACCACGACGTTCTGCGCCCTGTCGACGTCGAGGATCGGCATTCCGTAGATCGGGCTCCCGGGCTGGTTGCGGGCGGCCGGATTCGTTACGTCGTTCGCGCCGATCACGAGCGCGACATCGGTCTCCGGGAAGTCGGAGTTGATGTCGTCCATCTCGTGGAGCTGGTCGTACGGCACGTTCGCTTCCGCCAGCAGCACGTTCATGTGCCCGGGCATCCGGCCGGCAACGGGGTGGATGGCATACCGCACGTCCACTCCCCGGCGCTCGAGCTCGTCCGCGAGCTTGCGCACGTCGTGCTGGGCTTGAGCGACAGCGAGACCGTACCCGGGGATGATGATCACGCGTCGTGCGTAGGCGAGCATGACCGCCACGTCCTCGGCGCTCGCCGAGCGCACCTGGCCGTCGCCGGCGGCCGCCGCGGCGTCCCCCGAGACCTGCACCTGGCCGAATGCACCGAACAGGACATTCGAGACAGAACGTCCCATCGCGCGCGCCATCTTCAGCGTGAGGAGCGTCCCCGACGCACCCACGAGCATCCCGCTCACGATCAGGACGTTCTGGTGCAGGACGAAACCCGTGGCGGACGCGGCGACTCCCGTGGCGGCGTTCAGCAAGGAGATCACGACCGGCATGTCCGCCCCGCCGATCGGCAGGACGAACAGCACGCCGAAGAGAAGCGACCCGGCGATCAGGACAACGAAGAGCCACTGGTTCTCGACGCCCGCGACGATTGCGATCCCGATCCCTACCAGCGCCGCCAGCAATGCCAGGTTTCCGACCTTCTGCCCCGGATACGTGATCGGCCGGCCGGAGATCAGATCCTGGAGCTTCCCGAAGGCGATCATGCTCCCCGCGAAGGAGACGCTGCCGATCAGCGCGGACAGGACGCTCGACACCGAGCTCTCCGTCGGCAGCCGCCCGGGATCGGGCGCAATGGCATGAAACTCCGCCAGCGCCACCAATGCCGCCGCCCCACCGCCGACGCCGTTGAACAGCGCCACCATCTGCGGCATCGCGGTCATCTTCACCGCACGCGCCGCGTACCACCCGATCGGCGCAAAAATGGCCATGACCGCCAGGATCGACCAGTAGTTCGTCAGCCCCGGCTGGGCGAAAGTGACCCCGACGGCGATCGCCATTCCGGCCGCGCCGAACCACGTGCCCAGCCGCGCGTGCGCCGGGGAGGAGAGGAACTTCAATGCGAGGATGAAGGTCACGATCGTGACCAGGTAGCCGAGGTTAATCGCGTCGGCTCTGCTCATCCTCCGCCTCTCCGGGCTTCTTCTTGAACATCTCCAGCATGCGGTCAGTGACGACGAAGCCGCCGACCACGTTCATCGTCCCGAGCGCCACGGCCGCCAGGGAGATGACGCGGACCCACCACACCTGCCCCGGCAACCCGGCCACGATGATCGCCCCCACCAGAACGATTCCGTGGATCGCGTTCGTGCCGGACATGAGGGGCGTGTGCAGGAGGGTCGGCACCTTCGAGATCACCTCGAAGCCGACGAAGATCGCCAGCACGAGCACCGTCAGCTCGATGATGAACTGGCTCGGCATCAGATGGTTGATGCCATGAGATCGCCTGTTCCGGGGCGCGAGCTGGTGCGTCTGGGGCGTCGCGGCGGACGCTTGCCGATGCCGGGAGCATCGGTGAGCGGCCGACGCGGCGAAGCGCAGGCACGGTGGAGGCCGGCTCCGCCGGCCGGAACCGGGCCGGAGCGGCCCAGGCGTGCCAGATCGCGCAGCCGGACGCGCGAGATCGTGGCATTAACCATCTAGGCCGGCACCTCCTCGCGCCGGGTGACGCATGCGCCGGAGACGATCTCGTCCTCGAAGTCGAGCCGCAGCTCGCCGTCGGATACGAGCAGGTCCAGCAGCGCGGCCACGTTCTTCGAGTAGAGCTGGCTGGCATGCGACGGCATCGTGCTCGGCAGGTTCAGCAGGCCGAGAATGATCACGTCCTCGTGCACGACCTCCTCGCCGGGCTCGGTCAGCTCGCAGTTGCCGCCAGCCTCGGCGGCCAGGTCGACGATCACCGACCCCGCTCGCATCCCGCGGACGGCCGAGGCGGGGATGAGCTTCGGCGCGGGGCGGCCCGGAACCAGCGCTGTCGTGATGACGACGTCGAACTCCGGGATCCGCTGCTCGAGCGCCTCCTGCTGGCGCGCCTGCTCCTCCGGCGTCAGCTCGCGCGCGTACCCGCCCTCGGACTCCTCGCCGACCACACCGAGGTCGAGAAACGTCGCGCCCAGCGACTCGACCTGCTCGCGCACGACCGGGCGGATGTCGAACCCGGACACGACGGCGCCAAGCCGGCGCGCGGTGGCGATCGCTTGCAGGCCGGCCACGCCCGCCCCCATCACGAGCACCTTGGCCGGCGCGACCGTCCCCGCGGCCGTCATCAGCATGGGGAAGAACCGCGGGAGCCGGTCGGCCGCCAGCAGTACGGCCTTGTATCCGCCCACCGTGCTCTGCGAGGACAAGGCGTCCATCGACTGCGCGCGCGTGATGCGCGGGATCGACTCCATCGCAAAGCCGACGACCCCGCGCTCTGACAGACGTTCGATCCCTTCCTTGTCCGTCAACGGCTCGAGGAAAGAGATCAGCGCCACGCCCCCCGGCATCGCCGCCACCTCGTCGGCTGTCGGCTTGCGCACGCGGACGACGACGTCGGCGCCCGAATACAGCTCGGGGCCGGAAGCAACCGTGGCCCCCGCCTCGCGGTAGGCGTCATCCGAGAACCAGGCGCCCTCGCCGGCGCCCGACTCGACGGCGATCTCGAGCCCGGAACCGGCCAAACGCGCGACCGTGTCGGGCACGAACGCGACGCGCCGCTCGCCTGCGGCCGTCTCCCTGGGAACCGCGACCTTCACCGCGCGAAACTCTAGACGCGGCGGCGCCCGCAGTTTGCACCATCATGAGCAGACATGGCGCAGTTGATCAGTGACTACGGGTTGCTCATCCTGTTTCTCATCGTCGCGGCCGAGTCCAGCGGAATTCCGGTCCCGGGAGAGACGGCCCTGATCACGGCCGGCGTGGCAGCCTCGCAGGGCCACCTCGACATCGTGTGGGTGATCGTCGTCGCGGCGGCCGCCGCCATCATCGGCGACAACATCGGTTACCTGATCGGGCGCAAGGGCGGGACGAAGCTGCTCGCGCGCTGGGCTTGGACGCGGCGGATGCGGGACAAGTACATGCCGCCCACGCAGAGATTCTTCAACGCCCACGGGGGCAAGACCATCTTTCTCGCGCGCTTCGTCGCGGTCCTGCGTGTCTTCGGCGCGTGGATCGCAGGGATCACGCACATGGCCTGGTGGCGCTTCTTCGCCTGGAACGCGGCGGGTGGGATCTGCTGGGCCGTCCTCGTCGGCCTGGTCGCGTACTACCTCGGGCACGCGGCCGCGGACGCGATCCAGAAGTGGGGGCTGATCGGCGCCGGCGTCGCGGTCGCCCTCGGCGTCCTGCTCTTCCTCGGCGTGCACTACCTGAGCAAGCGCGTCGTGCGCGAGGAGGATTAGAGGCTCGACCAGGCGTCCAGCTTCGAGCGGACGCGCGAGATGACCTCGTCCGTGAACTCGGTGGTCGAGGCGTGCCCGCCCAGATCGGCCGTTCGCACGCCCTGCGACACCGCCTCGAAGCAGGACTCGCGGATCGCGCGCCCGGCCTCGCGTGCCGGGCCTTCCATGTGCGTCAGGAGGGCAGCCCCGGCCAGGATCATCGCCATCGGGTTCGCCACGTTCTTTCCTTCCAGAGACGGCGCCGTCCCGTGCGCGGCCTCGGCCATCAGCGCGTCCGGCTCGAAGTCCTCGGCGAAGGCGACCAGCAATGACTCGGAGCCTGCGATCGAACCGAAGAGGGGCAGGACGAGGTCGGAGAGGATGTCCCCGTCGCGGTTCAGGCTGGGGATGACGAGCGGATCGCCCGTCGAGCCGATCAACAGGGCAAACGTGGCGTCGATCAGCTGCGGCTCGTAGGGGACGTCCGGGTGCCGCGCGGCGGCGGCGTCCATCTCCTCCTTCAGCATCCCCTCGTAGATCGGGCTGACGGTGTACTTCGGGCCGCCGAACACCTTCGCGCCCGTGCGCGCGGCCTGGCGGAACGCGAATTCGGCGACCGCGTGACAGATGCGGCGCTCGATCCGCTCCGTGCGCAGGGCAACCTCGTCGTCGCCCTCGCCCTCGCGCCATTCCGTCGCCCCGTATGCGTCGCCGACGGCCATGCGGACGATCGAGATGGGAGCGTGCACACCTCCCATCGGAACCACCCCCGGAATCCGCCGCCCGGTCCGGACGATGACCTTGCCGCCGATCTCCTCGCGGAGGATGCGATTCGGGGAGCCGACGTCGCCTGCCCCTTCCGGCGTGACGGTGGCCGCTTTCAGCCCCAGACCTGCCGCGCGGATCGCCTGCGCGGCTTCGAAAACCACCTGATTCTGCGTTGCGCGCCGCGATTCGAGCGAGAGATCGAAGCGGGGGAACTCGAACGGGATTCCCGTGACGTCCGGCGCAAGGACGCGCAGTGCTTCGTCGAGTAGCTCTTGTCCGGTCTGGTCGCCGTCGAGCACGACGATGGTCTGGCCGTCCACGCGGCGATTCTACTCGCGTGATTACGCACGACTCCGAACGGAAACAGAGCGGCCATGCCTCGACGCGGAGGATGGACACGAAAGGGTCGGCGGAAGCCGTTCCGCTACTTCGACTCGCGTGGCAATCGGATCACCGATCCGTCGGCACTCGAGCGTCTCGAATCGCTCGTCATTCCGCCGGCGTGGCAGGACGTCTGGATCTCGCCGAAATCGTCGGCGAAGCTGCAGGCGACCGGGGTGGACGCGGCGGGGCGCCGGCAGTATCTGTACCACCCGGATTTTCGCGCGGAGCGCGAGCAGGCCAAGTTCGACATGCTCATTCGCTTCGCCGATCACCTTCCCGAGTTGCGCGCGGCCATGGCCGAGCACATGGCCATGGACGAGCTCGCTCCCGAGCGGGTCAGCGCCGTCGCTCTCCGGCTGATCAACATGGGCTGGTTCAGGGTCGGCTCGGAGCGCTACGCGCGCACCTCGCGTACCTACGGGATAACGACGCTGCGCAAGCGGCACGCGGAGGTGCGTGGGAGCCGCGTCGTGCTCAGCTTTCGCGGGAAGGGAAGCGCGCACGTGCGCGCAGCGGTGGTCGACTCAGAGCTCGCCGACGCGATGCGCGAGCTGCTCGCGCTCGAGGGCGGCAGCCGGCTTTTCCGCTACCGGCGAAACGGCGATCTGTGCGCGCTGACCGCCGACCGTCTCAACGACTACATCGGCGCGCACATGGGCGAGGAATTCACGGCCAAGGACTTCCGAACCTGGGGTGGAACGCTGCTCGCGGCTATCGGCCTGGCCGAGCGCGGCGTCCAGGAGACAGAGGCGGAAAGCAAGCGCTGCGTCGTCGCGGTCGTCCGGCGGGTCGCGGAGCAGCTCGCGAACACCCCGGCGGTGGCGCGGGCCTCGTACATAAGCCCGGCGGTCATCGAGCAGTACATGGAAGGGCGAACGATCGAGGATTTCCGTCCGCGACATCTTCGGGTCGTCGGCGCACGTGATTTAGGTCTCAATCCCGAAGAGCAGTCGCTTCTCAGCCTGCTGCGGTCGTGGCGGATTCGACGCGCACGAGCTGCCGCCTAATTCCTCTTGACATAGTGGCTAGACTGCGAGTACTTGCTTCCAAAAGGGAGGGGGCTCCATTGGCCAGAAAGACTGTGCTCATCTGTGACAACTGCAGTAAGGAAGTCGGAGAGGGCAAGGGCGCGACGTTGCGCCTCACGTATACGGACGCTCGGCGAGGCGCGAAGCAGGCTGATCTTTGTGACACCTGCGCGACCGACATGCCCGGACATCCGGCTGCTCGGCGCGGTCGCCGTCCGAGGTCTGCAACGGCGTAATCCCTCGTCGGCCGTCGGCCGACTATTTTCCCGCATTTTCCACGCTTTCGCGCCATTCCGAGTCCAGGAGCCGTCAGGCCCCGGGACTAGGATGGCTGCGTGCCGTTGACGCTTCTCGCCGGCCCGGCGAACTCGGGCAAGGTGGCGACCCTTCTCGACCGCTATCTGGCCTCGCTCGATGAGGACCCGGTGCTGATCGTGCCGAACCGCCCGGACGTTGACCGGATCGAGCGCGACCTGCTCGAGCGCTCCGCGGCCCTGCTCGGGGGCTCGATCGGGACGTTCGCCGACCTGTTCGAGCAGCTCGCGCGCTCGGACGCCCGCGCGCGCCCGGTCGTGAGCGAGGCTCAGCGCGCGCTGGTCGTCCGTCGTGTCCTCGCCCGCGCGCACCTGAACGGACTGGGGCGCTCGGCGCGCTTCCAGGGGTTCTCGGAATCGCTCGTGAGCACACTGGGAGAGCTGGAGTCGGGCCTCCTCGAGCCGGCCGATCTGGACGACGACGATCTCGCCGCCCTCTACTCCGCCTACCGCGCTGAGCTCGACCGGCTGGGGCTGTGGGACCGGGACAACGAGCGGCGGCATGCCGCCGGCCGCGTGACCGACGACCTCGATGCCTGGGACGGGCGCCCGGTCTTCGCCTACGGGTTCGAGGACTTGACCGGAGCGGAGTGGGCGCTGCTGGAAGGCCTGGCCGCGCGCTCCGAGCTCACCGTGTCGCTGCCGTACGAGCCCGGTCGCGCGGCCTTCGCCTCGCTGGAGCGCACGGCCGCCGATCTGGCCTCACTCGGCCGCGGCCGCATCGAAGAGCTTCCGCCCGGCCCGACCGGCTGGACGCAGCCCGGCCTCGCGTACATCGAGCGAGCGCTCTTCGAGGACACGCCGCCCGCGCCGCCGCCTCTCTCCGGTGAGCTCCGTTTCTTCGAGGGCGCGGGCTCGCGCGTCACGCACGAGCTGGTCGGCGAGGAGATTCTCGGCCTGCTGCGGGCGGGGGTCCCTGCTGAGGAGATCGCGGTCGTCTGCCCGTCCATCGAACGGGTGCGCGCGCCGCTCGAGACCGCCTTCTCGACGCTCGGGATCCCGTTCGCGGTCGAGGCCAGGCGGCGCCTCTCCCAGACACCCTTCGGGCAGGCGCTCGCGGCGCTGCTCCGCTACATCTGGCTCGAGGGAGGCCGCCCGGACCTGTACGGGTTCCTCCGCTCGCCGTACTCGGGGTTGACCCGCGCTCATGTCGACTATCTCGAGGGGCGGCTGCGCGGACGTGCCGTCAAGGACCGGACACGCGTGGAGGAGGAGACCCTCAAGCACCGCGGAAAGCCGATTCCGATCCTCGACCAGATGCGCGCGCAGGAACCGCTCGCAGCCGCTCGCACGCTCGCGGAATCGATGCTGCGCGCCGCCTACGGCCTGAACGCGCCGCCGCTCGACGAGCGCGCGCAGCTCGACCTGCGCGCGTACGAGTCCGCCTCGCGCCTCCTCGACGAGCTCGAGGACTGGGAGCGCCTCGGCGAGCACCTCTCCCGCGAGGAGATCCTCTCGGCCCTCGAGCGGGCCACCGTCCGCGGCGCCGCGGCCAACGAGCCCGGCCGTGTCCACATCCTCGACCTCATGCGCGCCCGCACGCGGCGTTACCAGACCGTCTTCGTCCTCGGATTGGAGCAGGGAGGGCTTCCGCGGCGCTCGCAGGCTTCGCCGTTTCTCGACGACCAGGCGCGGGCCGACATCGATCAGCGCAAGCGCGGCGCGAGGCTGGCCCGCCCCGATCAGGTTTCGCGCGAGCGCTACCTCTTCTACACCGCGTGCACGCGCGCGAGCCGCCGCGTGTACCTCGTCCGCGAGGCCGCGACCGACGACGGCTCGCCGCGCGAGGCCGGCCCGTTCTGGGACGAGGTGCGCGCGCTCTGGCCGGCGGACGAGGTGGAGCGCTGGACGACGCGGCGCCGTCTCTCGTCCCTGACCTGGCAGCTCGAGCGCGCCCCCACCGACCGCGAGCGGTTGCGCTCTCTCGCCGCCCTGTCGCCGGTGGACCCGCAAGCCGCCGACGCTGCGGCGCGCGCGAACGGGTGGGAGCGGAGGCTGGAGCGGGCTCGCGTCGCTTTCGGCCGGCCGACGCGCCTGCGGCACCCGGCCGTGCTCGAGGAGCTTCGGGCCAAGACGACGTTCGGCGTCACCGAGCTCGAGGCGTTCGCGGACTGCTCCTCGATCTGGTTCATGGAGCGGATCGTCAGCCCGCGCTCGATCGACAACCAGCCGGACGCCCGCCTGCGCGGCTCGATCGCACACTCGGCGCTGCACAAGTTCTTCGCCGGGTTGCCGAAGGCGCTCGGGACGGACCGCGTCGAGCCGGAGCAGCTGGAGGACGCGATCGCCTTCCTCCACCAGTGCCTGGACGAGGCGCTCGAGAGCGGCCTGTGGCTGGAGCTCACGGACGTCGAGCGCAGCGAGCTCGAGCAGGCCCTGCGCCGCGACCTGGAGCACTTCGTGCGCAAGGACGCGGAGCTCGGACTGACGTTCGTCCCGCGTCGCTTCGAGGTTTCGTTCGGCTCGGAGCGCGCCGCGCCGGAGCTGCAGGCCGGGCTCGACCTGGGTGACTTCGCGCTCTCGGGGAAGATCGACCGGATCGACGTCGACCCGTTCTCGGCGCGCGGGATCGTCCAGGACTACAAGTCGGGGAAGACGGCTTTCTCGGCGGCGAAGATCGACTCCGAACTGCGCCTGCAGATTCCGCTGTACATGCTCGTCCTGCGGGATCTGGTCGGGATCGAGCCGCTCGGCGGTCTCTACCGCGCGCTCGCCGGTGAGCGGGATGCACGCGGGCTTCTGCGCGAGGAGGCCAGGGACGATCTGCCCGGCTTCGTTTCCACCGACTACCTGGACGAGGACGAGTTCTGGCGACAGGTCGAGACCGGGAAGGAGCGCGCGACCTCGCTCGTCGAGCGGATCCGGGCCGGCGACGTGGAGCACGATCCCAAAGGCGGCTTCCCCTGCCCGCCGTGGTGCGAGCTGTGGTCGATGTGCCGCGTAAGGCGCGCGTGAGCACGGCGCCCAACACCGAGCAGCTCGCCGCGATCGAGGCTCCGGGCGTTGTCTTCGTCTCCGCCGGCGCGGGCACGGGGAAGACGACGGTGCTCGTCGAGCGCTATGTCCGCGCGGTGTGCGAGCGCGGCCTCGACATCGACTCAATCCTCGTGATCACGTACACGGAGCGCGCGGCCGGGGAGCTCGCCACCCGCATCCGCGCGCGGCTGCTCGAGCTGGGCCGCCACGACCTCGCCCGCTCGCTCGACGGCGCGTGGATCTCCACCATCCACGGGTTCTGCCACCGGCTGCTGAAGGCGCATCCGTTCGCGGCCGGGATCGATCCCCGCTACCGCGTGCTGGACGAGAGCCAGGCGCGCGTCGTCCAGGGAGAGGCCTTCCAGCAGGCGCTGACCGAGTTCTGCCGGGCCGAGGATCCCGAGCGGCTGCGGCTGCTCGCGACCTACGGCGCGCGCGGCCTGCGCCGGATGGTCACCGGCGCGTTCGAGACGCTCCGTTCCGCCGGCCGGCCGCTCGAGCTCGAGCTGCCAGGCGCGTCGGAGCTACCGGCGCGGGTGGAAGAGCTGCGCGTCGCGGCGCGCTGCCTGCTGGACGAGGGCGCGGACGACACGCTCGCGCGCGTCCTCGAGCTGCTCGACGCGGCACCCGTCGCGGAAACCCTCCTCGACCTCTCCGGCTACGCCGTGAAAGGCCGGGCGCGGGAGCGGTACGCGACCTACGAAGAGGCACGGGGCCGCGTCGAGCGGGCCGCCCTCGACGAGCTCGCCCGCCGGGACCGCGATCTCCTCCAGCGGCTCTTGCAGGCCTTCGCGGCGGCGTACCGCGCGGCCAAGGACAACGACTCGGCGCTCGACTTCGAGGACCTCCAGCTGTACGCGCGCGACCTGCTCGTCGGGAACGCCGAGATCCGCGACCGCGAGCGGTGGCGGCTGCGCTCGATCATGGTCGACGAGTTCCAGGACACGAATCGACTCCAGTGCGAGCTCATCGACTTGCTCGCCGGCGAGGAGCTCTTCTTCGTCGGCGACGAGTTCCAGTCGATCTATCGCTTCCGCCACGCCGACGTCGAGGTCTTCCGCGAGCGGCGCGAGCAGACCGGCGGGGTGCTCGCTCTGACGGAGAACTACCGCTCGCGTCCAGAGGTGCTCGAGGTCATCAACCACCTGTTCTCCGCCGACTTCGGCACCTCGTTCCAGCCTCTGTCCGCGGCCGGCCGCTTCCCCGACCCGGCCTTCGGCGCGGCGGTCGAGCTGCTCGTCACCGACAAATCGACGTATTCGGACACCGGCGTCCACTGGCGCAAGGCCGAGGCGCAGCACGTCGCGCGGCGGCTGCGCGAGATCGTCTACGCGGGGGAGGCCACGCCGGGCGAGATCGTCCTCCTCTTCGCCGCCGGTACCGACGCGCGACTGTACGAGGAGGAGCTGCGCGCGCTCGATCTGCCGACCTTCCGCGCGACCGGCCGCGACTACTACAGCCGCCAGCAGGTGGTCGACCTGCTCGCATACCTGCGGCTCCTGCAGAACCGCTACGACGACGAGGCGCTCGTGACCGTGCTCGCTTCGCCGTTCGTCGGCATCTCCAACGACGCGCTCGTGCTCTTGCGGCGCGCCGCCGGCAGGCGTCCGCTCTACGCAGGGATCGAGCGCGGGCTGCCGGAGGACATGGACGAGCGCGACCAGCGGCTCTTCCGCGCCTTCCGCCAGCGCTACGAACGGCTGGCCGAAGGGGCAAGCGGCCTCTCGCTCGAGCGCCTGTGCGAGCAGGTCGTCATCGAGCACGACTACGACCTCGCAGTGCTCGCGCAGGCGGACGGCCGGCGCCGCTACGCGAACATGCGCAAGCTCGGCCGCCTCGCGCGCTCGTACGAGGAGCTGCGCGGCCGCGACATCGAGGGCTTCGTCCGCTTCGTCCGCGAGCAGGACTCCGTCGGGGCCACCGAGCTCGAGGCGGTCGCCGAGGAGGAGGACACGGACGTCATCCGCCTCCTCACGATCCACGCGGCCAAGGGGCTCGAGTTCAAGGTCGTCGTGGTCGCCGACGCCGGGCGCGACTCACGCGCCTCACGCGACGAGGTTCTCTGCTTGCCGGACGGCCGCCTCGGCTTCAAGGTCGCGCATCCGTCCACCGGAAAGCGCCTGCCGAGCACCGGCTACGACGAGGTCAAGGACGCGGAGGCCCAGGCCGAGCGGGACGAGCGCCGCCGCCTGTACTACGTCGCGATGACGCGGGCGATAGACCGGCTCATCGTGTCCGGCTCGATCGATCCGGGCCGCGCCTCCGACGCCGAAACGCCGATCGGCTGGGTGCTCGAGCGGCTCGGCCCGGAGGAGCTCGAGCGCGCGGGAGACGCCCCGCTCGAGATCGTCCGCGACGACGCGCGCCTCGTCCTGCGGGTCGACCGCTTCCGGCCGTCGGCGCCCGCGCCCGCGGCGCGGCGGGAAGGCGAGGAGGAGACGCAGCTCTCGCTGTTCGCGGCCGGTGAGGCCGTCCCGCTGCGGATCGAGGTGCCGCCGCTGCCGGAGCTCGAGCCCGTGCCTGCGCCGCCCGCGTACCGCATACGGCGCCTGTCCTACAGTGCGCTGGCGCTCTTCGAGCGCTGCTCGTACCGTTTCTACGCCGAGCGGATCGCGGGGATGCGGCCCACGCAGCGGAGCGGGGAAGGGGAGCCTGCGCTTGCCGCCACCGAGGTCGGCGACGCCGTCCACGGGCTGCTCGAGCGGATCGACCTCGCGGCGCCCGGCGTACCGGACGACTTCGAGTCGATCGTACGCGCCCGATATCCCTTCGCCACCGATGCGGAGCTGGAGCGCATCCGCGAGCTGACCGCGGCATACGCCGCGTCCGAGCTCGCCCGCCGGGTCGCGGCGCTTCCCGGCGCGAAGGCCGAGCGGCCGTTCGCGTTCGAGCACGACGGAGTTCTCTTCCACGGCCGCATCGACGTGCTGCACGTCGGCGCGGGTCGCGCCCTCGTCATCGACTACAAGACGAACGTGCTGGACGGCCGCGCGCCGGCGGACGTGGTCGAGGACGAGTACCACCTCCAGCGGCTCGTCTACGCGATCGCGTGCCTGCGTGCCGGCGCGGACGAAGTCGAGGTCGTGCACCAGTTCCTTGAACGCGCGGACGATGTCGTCTCCGCCCTGTTCACCAGGGCTGACCTGCCGGGTCTCGAGGCAGAGCTGTCGGCCGCGATCGCGCGCATCCAGGCCGGCGATTTCCGCCCGACGCCGGGCGAGATGGTCTGCTCGGATTGCCCGGTGCTGGGACTCGTCTGCGCGGGGCCGGCGTTGCGCAGCTACACGAGCGAGCCTGCCCCGGCGCTAGCCGAGGCGTAGCTGCTCGTCCGCTTGCTCGATGAGCAGCGGATCGTGCGTGGCGGCCACGACGGCGATGCCGGTCTCGCGGGCGAGCCGTGCGAGCAGGACGGCGACTGAGATCGCGTTCGTCTGGTCGAGCCGCGAGGTCGGTTCGTCTACGAGGATCAGGCGGCAGCGGGCGGCGAGCGCGCGGGCGATCGCGACGCGGCCGCGCTCGCCGGTCGAGAGCCGCGACACGCGCTGGCCCGCGCGCTCGGAGAGGCCGACGTCGGAGAGCGCCTGGACGGCGCCGTTGCCGTTCGCGTGGTGCAGCGCCTGCCCCAGCTCGACGTTCTCGCGGGCGCTCAGAAACGGCGTGAGCCCCGGCTCCTGGCCGACGAAGGCAATCGCCCCGGCGCGGAGCTCGGCGCGGGCGGCCCGGTCGAGATCCGAGACCACGGTCGCGTCGACGACGACGTCGCCCTGTGCGGGGAGCTCGAGCCCGGCGAGCAGGTGGAGGAGCGTCGTCTTTCCCGACCCGGACGGGCCGGTGACGGCGGTGAGCGTCCCGCCCAGGAACGTGGCGTCCAGTTCGCGCAGCACGTCGCGGCTCCCGTAGCTCTTCGAGACGCCGCGGAGCTCGGCGACGACGGCCGGGGGCGGGGGAGGGGCGAGCTGCGGACTGGCGGGGACACTCTCCTGCGTCGCCTCGCCCGCTGCGCGCACGACGATCTCGTCGCGCTCGAGCCGCGCGCTCGCGTGCGTGACTATCCCGGCGCGGCGCAGGTACTCCTCCGGGAGGCGCATCCAGCCGCCGCGCCCGACGACGATTGTGTCACCGGCACTCTCATGGTCGCGCACGGCCTCCGCCGCCACGCGCCCGTCGCGGATTGTCACGACGCGATCCGCCACGGTCGCCGCGGCCGGGTCGTGGCTCACCAGCACCGTGGTCGTCTTCTCACCGCGCACGAGTTCGCCGATCAGCTCGAACAGGCGCCGGGCGTTCTCGGCGTCCAGCTCGCCGGTCGGCTCGTCGGCGAGGAAGAGCCGCGGACGGTGCGCGAGCGCGGCGCAAACTGCGATCCGCTGCTGCTCTCCGCCGGACAGCTCGGCCGGGTGGGCGCCGCGCCGCTCGAGCAGGCCGACCCGCTCGAGCAGCTCGTCCGCCCGGCGATCGCGTGGTCCGCGCGGCTCGCCGCGCAACGCGAGCGGAGTCGTCACGAGATCGTGCGCGGTCAGCTCCGAGGCCAGCATGAGGCTGTAGTGCTGGTCGGCGTAGCCGAGCGTCCCGGTTCGATAGGCCGCCAGCTGCCGCGACGGGAGCTTCGCGAGGTCGCGCCCGAAGGCACGGACGCTGCCGGCGGACGGCCGGTCGAGCCCAGCCAGGAGCCGCAGCAGCGTCGTTTTCCCGGAACCGCTCGGCCCGAGGACGGCCACGAGCTCGCCCTCGCCGATCCCCAGCGACAGCCCCTGCAGCGCGGCCGCGTCGCCCTCCGGCGTCGAGAAGACGCGGAAAACGTCCTTCAGCTCGACCGCGTTCACCAGCCGACCTCGGCGAAGCGTCCGGCCGCGGGGCTGCGGAAGGCGCTCCAGGTCGCAGCGGCGACGAGGGCGCCGGCGGCGGCGACGTACGCGAGCAGCCCCAGAGCGAGGACGCCCCAGTCGATCGAAAGGACGAGTGGAGGCTGCGGTGTGGTTGCGTTCGCGGTCACCTCGACCAGCGAGACCACGAGCACGCTTAGCAACGCGCCGGTGACGATCCCGCCGATCAACCCCATCCCGACGAGCATGAGCGCGCGGAGCCGCAGGTGGCGCCGCAGGGTGCCCGGAGTCGCGCCCTGCGCCTCGAGGTCGAAGAGCTCGCCGCGCTCGTCGCGCAGGTCGGCGACGACGACGAGGAGCAGCCCGGCGAGTGCGAGCCCGACGCCCGCGAGCGACGCGACGACGAGCGCCAGAAGCGAGCCGCGCGAAAGCGGGTCGCCGGCCAGCCCGTCCTGGACGCTCTGGCGCGTGATGACGCGCAGGACGTCGAACGGGGGGCGCGCGGGCGGCGGCTTTCCCAGCCAGATTTCGTTTGTCACCGCCGTCCCGGGGTGGTCGGCGTTCATCGCGGTCGCGAGCGTCTGCCGGTCGGCGACGACGAAGTCGCCGTCCACGGAAGGGAAGCGGTTGGCGGTGCCGACGACGCGCGTGAGGACGGATGTTCCTTCGATCTGGAGCGGAAGCGTCCGCCCGGGGCCGGCTGCTGCCGCGATCGCCGGTGACACCACAATGGGCACAGCCTCCTGGTCGAGCGGCTGGCGGATCCGGAAGGCCGGCTGGAGGTCGGACGTGGCGAGGAACCGCAGTCGCGCCGAATCGCGCGTCAGGCGTGCGTGGAGGCCGCTGCCCTTCCACGCGCGGAAGTCGACAGCGAGCGGCCGGCCGTTCACCCGAGGCGGCCGCAGCTTCAGCGTCAGGCTCCCGAGCGGATGCGCCCCCTCGCCCGTGACCGCCTCCCGCTCGAGCCCGTGGCCGGTGATGTCGAAGGAGAAGCCGAGCAGCCTGCCGCCGGGCTGGTTCCCGGGCAGCGGCACGTAGCGGAAGCCTCCGTCCCTCGTCTCGATCGCAGCGCGCACGCGGACGAGCCCGTTCGAGCCCAGCGGAAGCGTCAGGCGTCCCGCCGGGAGCGGCACTGTGCGCAGCTGCACGGGCCCAGCGGGCGCGATCCGCTTGGCGAGCTCGGGTCGCGACAGCGAGGAGAAGCCCGAGCGCCAGCCACCCACGTCGGCGACCGTGGCGCTCGGCATCCCGAGCAGTGTGAAGTCTGCGCCGGCGGGGACGTTCCCGCTCAGCCGGATGACCTGCGCGGCTGGGCCGTAGCGCTGATACTGGCTGAACGGCGCCGCTTGCAGAACGCGTACGAGCTTGGCGTCGTCCTCGCTCACAATCGCCGCCGCCGGGACGGCGTACGCGGCCTGGTCGTGCTGGCCCTGGGTCAGCGTCGAGCGGTAGACCGCCGCGAAGACGGCGAGCCCGAGGCTGACGACGAGGAACGAGACGGCGATTGCCGCCCTGCCCGGGTTGCGCGCGAGCGAGAGTGCCGCGAGCCGGAGCGGGAGCGGCCCGCCGCGTCCTGCTCGCTCGAGCAGCCGCGAGACGAAGCCGACTGCGCGGGCGGCCAGGACGGCGGCGATGAAGACGACGAGGCCGGGGAGGAGGAGCAGCACCGCTCCCGTCCCCTGGCCGCCTGCGAGGCTGCTCGTGTCGGTCGCGCCGCGGGCGAAGGCGACGACGACCACGACCGCCGCGGCCACCGCCGCGAAGTCGAGCGCGGTGAAGCGGAAGCCGCCGAGCTGGACCTGCGGCGCCCACACGGAGGCAAGCAGGATCGCGGCAGTGGCGACGACGAGCGAGGTCGCGACGGCGAGCCCCGCTCCGGACAGGACCGAGTGCGCGACGACTGCGGCTCCGGGCGATCCGAAGTGACCGGCGACCGCCAGCGCGGGAAGAATCCCGGCGAACCAGCCGACCGCGGTCCCGGCTGCCGCGATCGCGGCCGCCTCGGCACCTGACTGGAGCGCTATCTGCGGGCGGGTCGCTCCCAGCCAGGTGAGGCGGCGCCGGCTCGCCTCCGCGTCCCTGCGGAGCCCCGAGGCCGCCAGGATCACGAACGCGAGCAGAAGTGCTGCGGCCTCGCCGCCGAGGAGCAGCAGGCGCCGCTGGCCGGCGCGGCCGGTGGCGAGGAACGACTCCAGGTCCTGGTCTGGCGCGTCGACGGTGAAGGCGCTCGACACGGCGCCGACCGTCGCGCGGGCCTCGTCGAGCTTCCGGGTAACGCGGTCGAGAGTCCACGGGTGGACGTCGCCCGGCTCGAGCGGGACGAGCCAACGATAGCTCCGGTAGTCGTAGAACAGGCCGGGCAGCCGCGACGCCTGCGCAACGCCCGACGCGAGGAGGAACGGCGGCGCGGCCGGCCGGTGCCAGCGCGTCGCCCGCGCGATGACCGAGCCCGCCGTCTGGCCTCCCACGAGGTACCCGAACGGCGCCTGCGACACGAGCGACCCCGTTCCCACGCGGACGAACCCGCGCGGGATCGGCCCGCTTCCCGCCAGCTGGACGACCTCGCAGTGCCCGGGCCCACAGGTGCTGGGCAGCCTTCCGCTGTCGAGCTTGACCCAGCGGGAGAGATCGTCTCCCGCGGCGAGGTCGACGTTGGCGCCGGCGACCCGCGTCTCCCGGAAGAGGGCAAAGGCCGTCGGCGCGCGGCCGACAACGGGGGTGAGCTGCCTCCGCGCGAGCCGGTTCAGGCTGCGGAACCCGCCGGTCGGCTGCTGGAGCGGGACGCCGCCCCAGACGGCCGCGACCTGGCGCTCGGGGGCCGGCAGCGAGGCGATCCCGCGGGCGATCGTGCGATCCGAAACCGTCAACGCGGCGGCGAGCACGGTCGCGAGTAGCGCTGCCCCGGCCGCGGCCCCGAGGGCTACGAGCGCGGCGCGCCCGCGGCGGCTCCACACACGGCGCAGTGCAAGCCGGAGAGGAGTCGAGGCCCGCGTCAACGAAGACACCAGCGTAATATAGACGCTGGTGTCCAGGAGGCGACCGCCCCAGTACGACCTGCCCAGGGCCGCTCCGGGCCAGCTCCGGCTCGTCCAGGTGCTCGTGAACACGACGGACGGGCATGAGCGGGAGCTGCTGGCCGAGTGGCTCGCGGAGCAGAGTGTGCCCGCAGGGTCGGCAGCCCTGTCCCGAGCGCGTGAGGTGCGTGAGGCTCTCCGTGCGCTGCTGATCGCGAACAACGAGGGCGGGTCCTTTCCCGTCGACGCCGCGGAGACGCTCGAGCGGGCGGCCGCCCGCGCGCACCTTTCCATCCAGTTCGCGCCGGTCGAGCTCGTCTCGCTTGCGGACGGGGTCGACGGCGCGCTCGGCCGCGTCCTCGCTGCCGTATTCGCGTGCATGCAGGATGGGAGCTGGTCGCGCCTCAAGGCCTGCCGCAACTGCCACTGGGCGTTCTACGACGAGTCGCGCAACCGCTCCGCCGCCTGGTGCTCGATGCAGCTGTGCGGGAACCGGCTGAAGACACGCGCGTATCGGCGCCGCAAAGCGGTCGCGTAGCCTCCGCTCATGGCCAGGAGCTACGTGCGCGAGGCGCGCAAGCGCGTCGGGCCGAAGCGCGAGCGCATCCGCCCGATCATCGAGCGGCTGAAGGCCGAGCACGCGGACGCGGCGATCGCGCTCCGCTTCCGCTCGCCGGTCGAGCTGCTCGTCTCGGTGATGCTCTCGGCGCAGACGACAGACGTCAACGTGAACCGCGTCACCGAGCGGCTCTTCCGGAAATATCGCCGTCCTGAGGATTACCTCGCCGTCCCGCCGGAGGAGCTGGAGCGCGACATCTACCAGACCGGCTTCTTCCGGCAGAAGACGAAAGCCCTGCGCGGGACGATGAAGATGCTCATCGAGGAATTCGACGGAAAGGTGCCGCGCAAGCTCGACGAGCTCTTGCGCCTGCCAGGCGTCGCCCGCAAGACGGCGAACGTCGTCGCCGCCGAGCTCGGCGAGCCGCAGGGGATCGTCGTGGACACGCACGTCCGGCGCCTCTCGCAGCGGCTTGCGCCTGACCAGGCAGGACGACCCGGTGAAGATCGAGCGCGACTTACAGCGGATAGTGCCGCGCCAGGACTGGGGAATCTTTCCGCACCTGCTGATCTGGCACGGCCGGCGCGTGTGCATCGCGCGCGCCCCCCGCTGCGAGGAGTGCGTGCTGAACGACCTGTGCCCCTCGTCACGCGTCTGACACAGTCGCGTAACATCCTGTTGTCTACTCTGACTACATGCGCACTGTCGACCTCGCCATCTACGCCGACACGCTCGCCGGAGAGCACGCCGCGCTCGCAGCCCGGCTCGAACAGGCGAACGCCCGCCTGCGGGAGGCGGCGATCGAGCGGGACGCGCGAGCCCATCTGGCGGCGGAGGCGGTGCGGGAGCTCGAAGCGCTCGGGATCATCGGTGGGATCGACGAACGAACGGCGAGGAGCGAGATCCGCAGGCTCGCACGCGCACTCGAGGCGGTCGAGCAGCTGCAGATGTGGGTCGAGAGCAGGCTGGAGCTCAGCGCGGCGTGAGCTCTACGCCCCGCGAGCCTCGAGCAGGTCCTTAAGCGTGTCGAAGTCGCTCTTGAACTGGCGCTCGGCGGTTCGCGCCACGACGGGCTCGGCGAGCTTGAAGAAGCCACCGGGATCGCCCTCGCCGACGAAGGTAATCCTGGTGCCGTCGTCGGTGGGTTCGAAGGTGTGCTCGACGCTGAACGGAACGGGACCGGACAACGTCTTCAGGCAGAAGCGCCGGTTTGGCGCGTACTCGGTCACCTCGACCTCGGACTCGATGCGCTTGCCCAGGAACTTCCGCACTTCCCTGATATGCGATCCGGCCGCACGCTCGCCCTCCCAGTGCGCTTCGATCGCGCTGGACTGCCATTCCGGGAGGTTTGCCATGTCCATCATGTAGTCGAAGACTTCGGCGGGTGGACGATCGATCTCGACCGTGTGCTCGACGTGGATCATGGCGCCTCTGCCTTATCTTGGCGTCAGGGCGACGAGTAGGCCTCCGTCCGAATCGTACGCGGGGAAGAAATCCCCCGTGACCGGCTTGCGCGAGCCGGACTTCGTCGTCAGCTCCAGCTGCTCTGCCAGCCGACGGACGCCCCACTCGAGTGAGAGCTCGACCGGGTTCTTCCCGTCCGTCCAGCCGTTCAGCGCGAGCGCGTCGACGACCGGCCGTCCGATCAGGTCGGCCTCGGAAAATCCAGTGAGCTCGAACACCCCGCGTCCCGACGCGAGCACTCGCCCCTGCTGGTCACACGTCACGAGGCCCGTGCTCGGTGCGGGGTAGTAGTCGTCCAGGAGCTCGAAGAGGAAGCCGAAGCCGCACGAATGGCAGGCGACCGGCTCGTCGCTCAGCCCTTCGAGACGGTCGATGTCGACCGACCGCTCCTTGCAGTTCGGGCAGATGAAGTAGGGCACCCAGCGATCGTAGCGCCGGGTTTAGGGGATGCCGCACCCGAAGATGCCGCCGGTTTCGTCCTCGGCCAGGTAGTAGCCGGTGGACGAATTTCTCCTCCCGCAGGCGGCACTTCCGGCCACGCTCAGGAACCAGGTCGGCTCGGAGAACCAGCCTCCGGAGCCCCACTGGATTTGCTGCCGCCGGTCGACGAGAGTGGCCGAGCGCAAAATGCGATCGTCGTAAATGGGAGCGACTTCGCAGCGGCGACTGGCGCCGCGAGCGCCGCAGCGACAAGGCAACCGGCAACGGCGGTGAGTGCCTTCATTTCTCCCTCTCGCCCATTCAGACGGCCGCGCCGCCGCCGGGTTAGATCCACTTCTTGCGGCGGAAGTACCAGACCTGGGCCACCGTCGAGACGATGATCAAGAACCAGGCCCAGGGGTACCCCCAGTTCCCTAAGCGCGTGATCTCCGGGATGTGGCGGAAGTTCATCCCGTACAGGCCGACGATGAACGTCGGGACGAGCAGGATCGATGCGATAGCGGTCAGCCGCTTGGTCACCTCGTTCTGGTCGTTCGCGATCTTGGAGAGGTAGTAGTCGCGTACGCTGGCGAGGAGATCGCGCGAGTACTCGAGCCCTTCGGTCGCGCGCAACGCCTTGTCGTACACGGTGGAGAACGCGACCTCGACCTCGCGCGGGAAGAGCGTGCCGGTGTCTACGTCGACGCGGTCGTCGACGACCTCCCGCACTGCGTCGCGCGTCGGCGCAAGCGTCCGGCGGATGTGCAGGAGACCGTGGCGCAGATCCGCGATCCGGCGCCTGATCTGCTGGGACGACCAGCCCTCGATGCCGTCGTCGAGCTCCTCGATCTCGTCGGTCACCGCGTCGACGAGATCGAGGTAGGCCTCGACCACCTCGTCCACGATCCTGTACGCGACCATCCCCGGCGAGTCGGTCGGGCGTATCACCTCTTGGCAGCGCTCGATCTTGAACGGATCGCCGTTCTCCGGCGTCTTCCGGACCGTGATCGCCTTCTCCTTGGTGAGGACGAGGTCGATCTCCTGGTAGTAGATGCGATCCTCGGCCGGCACAGCGACGGCGACGAGCAGGATCCCAAAGACGTATTCGCCCTGGCCCTGCAGTCGGGGCCGGGGCTCGTCCTCGTGCTTCGGCGGGGCGCTGATCAGTGCGAGCGCGCTCTCGTGAACCTCCTTGGGGAGGGCGTCATGGAGCTCTTCCGGAGCCGGATCGAGCAGGTCGACCCAGGTCGCCATGAGCGACGAGACTAGCTGCGGGCCCGGCTGGCGCTAGCCATCTATCCCTCGCGCGGTGCCGCAAGCGCGGCGTGCTCGTGCCCTTCGAGCGCGGCGAGGAACCGCTCGGCGTCCAGTGCCGCCATACAGCCCGTGCCTGCGGCAGTGACCGCCTGCCGGTAGACGTGGTCCTGCACGTCGCCGGCCGCGAACACACCGGGGATGTTCGTTTCCGTCGATCCCGGCTTCGTCACGAGATAGCCCGCCTCGTCGTGGTCGAGCCAGTCGAGGAAGAGCTTTGTGGTCGGGTCGTGTCCGATCGCGATGAAGACCGCCCGCACGTCGAGGGTGAACGTCTCGTCGTTCGCGGTCGAGCGAAGCCTCAGGCCCGTCAGCGAGGGATCCCCGAGCACCTCGTCGACGACGGCGTTGGTGACGAACTCGATCTTCTCGTTGGCGTGGGCGCGGTCGAGCATGATCGGCGAGGCGCGGAACTCGTCGCGACGGTGGATGACGCTGACCTTGCTCGCAAACTTTGTGAGGAAGATCGCCTCCTCCATCGCGGAGTCGCCGCCACCTACGACGGCGACGGGAACGTCGCGCCAGAAGGCTGCGTCACAGACGGCGCAGTACGTGACGCCCTTGCCCTGCAGGCGCTGCTCGGACGGAAGTCCGAGTTGCCGCGCGGTCGCGCCTGTCGCGACGACGACCGACTCGGCGCGATACTCCTCGTCGGCGACGAACACGGAGAACGGCCGCTCCGAGAAGTCCACGCGCGCCACGTCGTCAGTGATGAACTCCGCGCCGAAGCGCTCGGCCTGACGGCGGAACTCGGCCATCATCTCCGGCCCGAGCACGCCTTCCGGATAGCCCGGATAGTTCTCGACGTCGCTCGTGATCATGAGCTGGCCGCCCCACTGGAAACCTTCGACGACGAGCGGCTCCAGGTTGGCACGCGCGGCGTACAGGGCTGCCGTGTAGCCGGCCGGCCCGCCGCCGATGATGATCATTTTCCGAATGTCTGTGCTCATAGGTCCCTAACCTAGTCAACGATGCGGATGGGGGTCATGTTCCCCGTTCACGCCACCTCCACACCGCATAGATAAAGGATGCCTGTGCGGGCCTCGGCGGCGCCGGCGAGGCGGTGTGGCTCGCTTTCGCCCGGCCGGACGAGGTGGACGACTTCGTGGCCGCGCGCTGTCAGGAGGTCGGCGATGAAGCGCCGGTGGCAGCGCTGCCAGGGAGTCTCCGCGCACATGAAGGCAGGCGTGGGATCGGCGAGCGCCTGGGAGAGGGCGTGCTGCCACTCCTGACGTCCCATTCTGGCCGCGTACGCCCGGAAGGCAGGCTCGCGAATGCAGCCGAACCGTTCCTCGCCCGGCTCGGCGCTCCGCATCCCCCCGAGCTCGACCGCGTGTACGTACGTCATCCCGGAGCGGTCTAGGGTCTCCGCCAACGCGGGCTGGTTGAACTGCGGATTGCGACGCGAGGAAGGGACGCGACGCACGTCGACGAGCGTCTCGATCCCGGCTTCGCGCAGGACTTCGACGAGCTCTTCCGAGTGCCGTCTGCCGTGCCCTATGGTGAAAACTCGCATCGTGCTTAGAATCGTGCCGTTCTGAAAGGGGAAAAGGGGATATGGCGGCAACCGTGAACTGGGACAGCCTGCGTGAGTTGGCCAATTTCCAGGCCGAGGACGGCTGCGCGATCAGCCTCTACCTCGATCTCGACCCGAGCGACACGCCGACCGCGGGCGACGCCCAGACGCGCGTGCGCTCGCTGATCGACCAGGCACATCAGCACGCCCCCCGCAGCGCGAGCCACGCCGCCCGCGAGGGGCTGAAAGCGGACATCGAGCGGCTGGAGAAGTACCTGACCGTCGAGTTCAACCGGGACGGGGCGCACGGCGTCGCGGTCTTCTGCGCCGGCCCGGACAACTTCTGGTTTCCGCTCGCGCTGACCGATTCCGTGGCCGACAGTGTCAAGATCGGCAAGAGCTTCTACCTCGCGCCGCTCGTCCCCCTCGTCGGCCGTGGCGAAGGTGCGCTCGTGGCGCTGGTGGGTCGCGAGCAGGGCGAGGTCTACCGGCTGCACCAGGGGCGGCTCGAGCCGCTGGCGGACCACTCGGAGGAGACGCCCGGGCGGCACGACCAGGGCGGCTGGTCGCAGTCCAGGTATCAGCGGCATATCGAGTCCCTCGTCCAGGACCATCTGCGCAGGGTTGCGGACGAGCTCGACCGCCAGGTGCGGCGCCTGCGAGTCCCCCGGGTCGTGATGGTGTGCTCGGAGGAGACGCGTGGCGAGTTGCAAGATCTGCTCTCGAACGAGGTGCGGCGCGTCCTCGCCGGATGGACTCAGGCGCAGGCGCGCGCGACGCCGACCGAGCTCCTCGAAATCGCGAGCCCGCTCCTCGAGCGCGCGCGCGAGGAGGAGGAGCGCGAGTCGGTCGAGCGCTGGCGCGAGGAGGCCGGACGGAACGGCCGCGCCGCCGCCGGCTGGGAGCAGACGCTCGAGGCCGCGTCTGACGGGCGCGTGGAGGTGCTGCTGTACGACGAAGGCGCCGACCACAAGGCGTGGCAGTGCCCGAAGTGCGGGCGTGCGTCTCTCGAGGCCGGCAACTGTCCGCTCGATGGCACGCGGATGGAAGAGAGCGACAACGGCCTCGACCTGGCCGTCCATCAGACGCTCGGGCACGGCGGGCGCGTGTGGGCGCTGCGCAGCCGCCAGGATCTCGAGCCCGTCGAGGGCATCGGCGCCCTCCTGCGCTACTGAAGCTCGAACTGCTTGGCGAGCAGCATCTCGACGGCGTCGGCGAGATGCTGAAGGACGCGGACGTCCAGCGGTACACGATGGTGCCCGTCCCCGTGCCGGAAGGGTTCGAGCGCGAGTGGCTCACGCGGTACGAGGAGGGACGGGCGGAGGGCACGCGTGAGGGCTTCGCGATCGTGGACGACGACGAATCGTTTCTCGGGCTCGCGCTTGCGTTCGCTATCGACCACGAGGACCGCGAGCTCGAGCTCGGATACACGCTCACGCCGGCGGCGCGCGGACGAGGCGCCGCGACGTGGGCGCTGCGCGAGCTGACGGAGTGGGCGGTGCGGCAGCTCGATCCGGCGCGTATCCAGCTGCAGATCTCCGCCGACAACGAGGCTTCGAAACGCGTCGCCGAGCGGGCCGGATACGTCTACGAAGGGACGCTTCGCTCCGTCCACTTCAAGCAGGGCGACCGGCAGGATCTCGAAGTGTGGTCGCGGATCGCCGGAGACGCGCCCGGCGTCTGAGCTAACCGGCCGTCGATCCTGGGTTCACGGACTCGAGGTCCTGCCAGTAGTCGACTCCAGGCACGGTGCGGTCGAACCCGACTGCTTCATAGGCGCGCCGTGCGGCGGTGTGGGCGTCGTCGAGACCGGTGTCGACATGTGCGAAGCGTAGGTCGCACGCCCGAAAGTGGTCGAGCACGTGCCGATACATGAACGTCGCCCAGCCATGTCCCGCGCGATCGCTGCGCACGGCGTTGTTGTCGATGTGGCCGTAGCTCTGGGCCGGGAAGATCCAGAAGCTCACGAACCCGAAGACATCTCCATCTTCGTCCAATACCCAGAGCTGGTCCGGATGCTCGGCGAAGAGGTCGCGGTTCTGGCGGGTCTTCCGCTCGTCCCAGCGCAGCTCCGGCTGCTGCCGGACCGCCTCGTAGCAGCGTTCCCCGAGCATGGAGACGTGGCTCTCCTGGATCGCGCGGTAGCCCTCGACCGTCAGATCGTCGACGGCGTCCAGATCCGCTTCGGTGGCGATACGCAGGACGGCGTCTCCGCGGCGTCCGATGATCCCCTGCTCATCGATCACGTCGCAGAGCCTAGTGCGGCGTCAGGCTCGCTCCGGGGCTGGCATCGGTCCATGGGAATGCTTCGCAAGACAGGGACTGGTGGCGGGGCAGTAACGATCCGGAAGAGCGCGCCAAGGCCGCGCAGTTGCGCGAGGACGTGGAGACGCGTCGGGTCGGGGCTCTGACCGGCCAAGTGAACGTCACGCACCGCGCAAGGACTCGACGGGCCGCTAGTCGCGTCCGCGGCCCGGGTGCCACCAGCCTCCTCCCCACTGCGATCGTAGTAAGGAAATCCGCACCTATGGGAAACGAGACAGTGTCGCAACACCAACGTTCCATCCCCGCTCGATAGGCTCTAAAAGATGGCCTCGCTCGCCCGCCAGATCCTCGACGACCACCTCGTTCGCGGCGAGCTGACCCCGGGCACCGAGATCGGGCTGCGCGTCGACCAGACGCTGACGCAGGACACGACCGGGACGATGGCCCTCATGCAGTTCGAGGAGTTCGACGTCGGCCGCGTCCAGGTCGAGACCGCCGTCCAGTACGTCGACCACAACCTCCTCCAGATCGACTTCAAGAACCCGGACGACCACCTTTTCCTGCAGGGCCTCGCCGCCCGCTACGGCCTCTGGTTCTCGCGGCCCGGCAACGGCATCTGCCACTACGTCCACTGCGAGCGCTTCGCGACGCCCGGCAAGCTCCTGATCGGCGCGGACAGCCACACGACCCAGTCCGGCTCCTGCGCGATGATCGCGGTCGGCGCCGGAGGCCTCGACGCGGCTGTGTGCATGGCCGGCCATCCGTTCGAGATGCCCTGTCCGAAGATCGTCGGCGTCTTCCTCGAGAACGAGCTCGCGCGCCCGTGGATCACGGCCAAGGACGTCATCCTCGAGCTGCTCCGGCGGCGCGGGGTGCGCGGCGGCCGCGGCGCGATCTTCGAGTTCACCGGGCCGGGCACGACCAGCCTCTCCTACACGGAGCGCGGGACGATCGCGAACATGATCGCCGAGCTCGGGGCGACTGGCGCGATCTTCCCGGCCGACGCCGAGACGAAGGCATGGCTGGAGGAGCAGCAGCGGGCAGAAGACTTCACCGAGATGCCGGCGGGCGACACGGGCGACTTCGACGAGGAGGAGCACATCGACCTGGCCGCCCTGACGCCGCTCGTCGCCAAGCCTTCGAGCCCCGGCAACGTCGCGCCGGTCGAGGAGGTCGCGGGGACGCGGCTCTCGCAGGTCTGCGTCGGCTCCTCCGTGAACTCCTCGTACGAGGATTTGGCGGTGGTCGGAGCAGTCCTCAGAGGCAACCGCATCGCTCAGAACCTCGTCTCGGCAACCGCGACGCCCGGCTCGCGCCAGATCCTCGACCAGATCACGCGCTCCGGCACCTACGTCGAGCTGCTCATGGCGGGCGTGCGCATGCTCGAGCCGGCGTGCGGGCCGTGCGTGGGTATGGGACAGGCGCCGCCGTCGCATTCGAACTCGCTTCGCACCTTCAACCGGAACTTCAAGGGCCGGACAGGGACGGCGGACGACAACGTCTACCTCTGCTCGCCGGCGATCGCCGCCGCGTCGCTGCTCACCGGGGTGATCTCCGACCCGCGGGAGCTCTCCGCGCCCGAGCTGACGGAGCGGCCGCAGGCGCGGCCCGAGGTCGTCCAGAACCACGTGCTTGCTCCGCCGCCGCCCGAAGAGGCCAAGGGGATCCAGGTGCCGCGCGACCTGCCGAACATCTTCCCGCCGCCGCCGCAGAAGGAGCTGCCGGACGAGTTCGACCTCCGCGTGCTGATCGTCGCGCCCGACGACATCACGACCGGCGATCTTTCACCCGACGGCGCGACCGTCATGGCGTACCGCTCGAACGTCCCCGCGATTGCCGAATTCACCTTCCAGCACCAGGACAAGCACTTCCCCAAGCGCGCGAAGGAGTGGGGCGGAGGATTCATCGTCGCCGGACACAACTACGGACAGGGCTCGAGCCGCGAGCACGCCGCGCTGGCGCCGGCGCAGCTCGGCGTCCGCGCCGTGATCGCCAAGAGCTTCGCCCGCATCCATCGCCGCAATCTGATCGCGCAGGGAATCGCGCCTCTCCTCTTCAAGGACGAGGCCGACTACGAGAAGGCTGAGCTCGGCCAGACCTGGCGCATCTCCGAGCTGCACTCGATCGCGGACGGGACCGACGAGCTCACGTGCGAGATCGAGGGAGTGGGGGAGATCACCCTCACGCACGACTTCCTGCCGCGCGAGCGCGAGATCGTCGTCGCCGGCGGCCTAATCCGCTATCTGAACGCCGAGCAGGGCGCCGCGGCTTAGGCTTAGGCGGCGTCGAGCGCGCGCGGGAGCTCGGCCACTTCGGCCGTCTCGAGCTCCGGCGACTCGGCCGCGCGGTCCAGCTTCGACTCGAACCGGTCGAGTCTCCGCTCCGCTTCGGCGTACTTGCTCCGGGCGTGTCCCAGATGCTTGCCGATCGTGTCGAAATCCGCGCGGAATGTGCCGAAATCCTTCTGCAGCTGGGCGCAGTAGGCCATGACCTCCTGCGCGTGCTGCTCGATCTGCATTCCCTTGAGCCCGAGCACGATCATCTGCAGGTACGCGACGAATGTGTTGGGCGAGACCGGGACGACGTTGCGCTGGTGCGCGTAAGCGAGGAGCGCGCCGGTCTTCCCGCAGGCGAGCTCGTAGTAGATCGCCTCCGAGGGCAGGTACATCAGGGCGAAGTCGTAGGTGCCCTCGTCGGGGCGGATGTACTTGGACCCGATCGCGTCGATATGGATCTTCACGTCGCGAGCGAACGCCTTCTCGTGCATCTGCCGTGACTCATCGTCTTGCGCGTCGACGAGACGCTCGAAGTTGTCGAGGGGGAACTTGGCGTCCACGGGGACGAGCTTGTCCACGCGGATGACGGCATCGACGCGCTCGCCGCTGCGGAAGGTGTGCTGGAGCGAATACGCATCGGCCGGTAACCGGTCGGCCAGCAGGTTGCCCAGCAGAAGCTCGCCGAACCCTCCTCTCGCCTTCGGGGGGCGCAGCACCTGCTGGAGCTGTCCCAGGTCCTTCGCCTGCTCGGCCAGCTGCGCGGTCGCGCGGCCGACGTCGCCGAGCTGCTTGTGGATCGCGTTCGTCTGCTGTGATGCGTGCTCCATCCGCCGGTCGACCTTCGTATCGAGGTCGGCGAGCCGTCGGTCGACCGCCTCCGTCAGCCCCTGCAGCCGCCGGTCGACCTCGGCAGTTCGACTCTCCAGTTGGCGGGAGCTGTCAGCGCGGAAGGCCGTCAGCGCACGCGCGAGCCAGACGGCGAGGCCGGCCAGGATGAGCCCGAGGACCAGTAGCGCTGCGACCGTGAGCATGGCCGCAGAACGCTACTGGTGGGGTCGGACGGTGCTAGACCGTGCGGCCGGAACCGCGGCTGAGCAGCGCAAGGACGGCGACGACGAGCGCCGCGATCAGCAAGAGCCAGAGCAGGTTGCTGATGCCGACGCCGCCGGCGATCGCGGCGATCACCAGCACCAGTACGAGAATCCACAACACGGGATAACCCCCTTTCACCGAAGCGGAGAGCGTGATGCCATATCGCTGTCCCCGGAAAGGAGCGTTAAAAACGCCAAGTCCGATCGACCTTGCGGCCGTCCGGACTTGGCGACCAGAAGATAACAGCACCGGAGAGGCTGGTCAAGCCGCTAGCATCGCTCCGCCATGGCCAAGCGCAAAAAGCCGCGCACGCCTGCTCCGCCGCGCCGCCCGGCCGCTCCGCGCTCGAGCGGCGGAAACGGCGCGCAGGCGCAGCAGCCGGGCCCGTCGCGCGCCGTGCAGGCGCCGCAAGTGCGCTCCGGCAAGAAGCGCACTCAGTCGGACACCGACAAGCGGAACAGGATGATCCTGTACGGCGTCGCCGGCGCCGGGATCTTCGGGGTCGTGGCCGTGCTGCTCGCGCTCTTCGTTCTCGGCAAGAGCAGCACCACGGCTCATTTCGACGGCCCGAACGTCGAGCTCGCCAACCTCCCTGGCCTGATGCGCAAAGCTCCGCCCTGGCCGAGGAACGTGCAGGACCTCAACGCTCGGATCAAGGACGTCGGCGTCCATATCCTCCCGGCCGAGGGCAACGTGCTGCACATCCACCAGCACCTGGACATCTTCCGCGACGGCAAGCACGTGACCGTCCCCGCCCTCATCGGCATAAGGCGCAAGGGGCAGGGGGCCGAGTTCGCCGAGCTGCACACGCACGACACGAGCGGGATCATCCACCTCGAGTCCGACCGCGCCCAGGCCTTCTCGCTCGGGCAGTTCTTCGGCGTGTGGGGGAACTACCTCGCGAAGAACTGTGCCGGTGGCCTGTGCTCGCCGCCGGAGCCGTTCGCGGTGTATGTCAACGGGAAGAAGATTCCGCCGACCGCCGATCCCGTGAGACTCGTCCTCCAGCAGCACGACGAGATCGCAATGGTCTACGGAACGCCGCCGGCGACCATCCCGTCGAGCTACAGCTGGCCCGCCGGCTACTAGGCTTAGCAGCCGCCGGGGTGGCGAAATTGGCGATACGCGGCTGACTTAAAATCAGCTGTCCCCGCAAGGGGGCGTGAGGGTTCGAGCCCCTCCCCCGGCACACGGATTCCCTGCTCAAGGGCGCTTTCTCGGGTTTCGCTGTGGTCGGCGGCCGAGACGACGGAATCAGCGCTGGGACAACGCCGAAACCAAAGGGTTCGGAGCATCCGTCAACGAGTCCTTACGGACGGATGCGGATGATCGTCTTTGCCGGTGACCCGGTCGGTCGGGTTGAGGGCCGCGACGGCATCGTCGAGGGTCGCGACGTTGCCGATGTTCGTCCGCAGTCGTCCGTCCCGCACCCGCGGACAACCTCACCCAGTTGGGCACGATCGGACTCGACGGCCTCACGTGCGAGCTGCGTCACCATCGACCCGACTGCGCCGGCCGCGCCGTGCGCGAGAACGCTCTGCCCCGCCTGAAGGCGGCCGTGCTGGAACAGTCCCTGCCACGCAGTGAGGCCCGAGATCGGCAGGCTCGCGCCTGCGATGTAGTCGACGTCGTCCGGCAATCTGAACGACGACATCGTTTATCGCTGCTTGCGGCTCGGGCCGCTCCACCAGCTTCATCCCGGCCGTTCCAGCAGCCTGGTCCGTCACCACGATCGCCTTCATCGTCCGCCTCCCCTGCGTCGAGTTCTCGCCTCTTTAGCCGACTGCGACACCGGGTGGCAGCCGCACCTACGTCACCGCGGTGGACCGCAGCACGCGCACCCCCTCCCGGGCGCGCCAGCCTGATTGAGCGGCGGTCGACGCGAGGACTTCATCCGAACCGGGTGATTGCAGCGGCCCGGCCGGGTCGATAGGTTGCGAGCGCAAGCTCAGGATCGCGAAGGGAGTGATCGGACAGGTGGCCGACGGGGGCCGGGAAGCTCAGCAAACGGACGTGCTCGTGATCTTCGGGATCACGGGCGATCTGGCGAAGGTGATGACCTTTCGCTCGCTCTACCGGCTGGAGAAGCGCGGCCTGCTGGAGTGCCCGATCGTCGGCGTGGCCGTCGACGACTGGACGGTGGAGCAACTCGTCGAGCGCGCGCGCGAGTCGATCGTGGGCACCGGCGAGCAGTTGGACGAGAAGGTCTTCGCGCGCCTCGCCGCGCGCTTCTCGTACGTGCAGGGGGACTTCTCGGATGCCGCGATGTACGGGCGCGTCGGCAAGGCGATCGAAGGCAAGACGACACCGGTCTTCTATCTCGAGATCCCGCCCTTCCTCTTCGCGACCGTCATCAAGGGGCTGTCCGAGGCGGGGCTGACCAAGACGGCGCGCGTCGTCGTCGAGAAGCCGTTCGGTAACGACCTGGCCTCCGCGCACGCTCTCGCGAAAGAGCTTCACCAGTACGTCGACGAGTCCCAGCTCCTCAGGATCGACCACTACCTCGGGAAGATGGGGACCGAGGAGATCATCTTCCTCCGGTTCGCGAATGCGATGCTCGAGCCCATCTGGAGCCGGAACTACGTCTCGACAGTCCAGATCACGATGGCCGAGGACTTCGGCGTCGAGGACCGAGGCCACTTCTACGATCCGGTCGGGGCGCTGCGCGACGTCGTGGTCAATCACCTGATGCAGGTGGTCTGCCTGTGCGCGATGGAAGCACCGGCCCGAGGGGACCCGCAGACGATCAAGGATGCGCAGCTTTCCCTCTTCCGCGCTGTAAAGGAGGCGGACCCCGCTCATTACGTCCGAGGGCAGTACGACGGCTACCGCTCGATCGACGGCGTCGCGCCCGACTCGACGACCGAGACCTATGCCGCTCTGCGCCTCGAGATCGAGAACTCGCGCTGGGCCGGCGTCCCGTTCTTCATCCGAACCGGGAAGCGCCTCCCGGTCACGCAGACAGAGCTCCGCCTCGTTTTCAAGAATGCTCCTCGGCTGGGCTTCGGGCTTTTCAAGGAGGAGATCGAGCCGAATCAGCTGGTCGTGAAGCTCGATCCGTCGACCGGCGTCAGGCTCGTCTTCCTGGCGCATCGGGCCGATGGGCCCGGCCCGATCGACCTCGACATGGAGTTCGCGGCCGAGGGCGGCGAGGGCCCGACGCCGTACGAGGTGCTGCTGCACGCCGCGATGGTCGGTCAGACCCTGCGGTTCACGAGACAGGACACGGTCGAGGAGACCTGGCGGGTCATGCAGCCGCTACTCGACGCGCCTCCGCCTGTGCACCCCTACGCGCCCGGCTCCTGGGGGCCGAAGGAAGCAGACGAGCTGGTCGCCGGGCATGGTCGCTGGCGCGACCCGTGGATCGTGTCGTGACCAAGGCTGCAACCGAGGACCGGACGGCGCCCCAGAGCGCCGCAGCGCCGTCGCCGTTCCCACCGATCGCCGACTACGCCTTCCTTTCGAACTGCCACACCGGCGCGCTCATCGCTCCTGACGGCGCGATCGACTGGCTGTGCGTCCCTTCGTTCGACGCCCCGAGCATCTTCGGGAGCCTCCTCGACCGGCAGGCCGGCTCGTTCCGGTTCGGCCCGTTCGGAATCAACCATCCGGCCGATCGCGAGTATGAGCCGGGGACGAACGTGCTCGTGACGTTTTGGCAGACGCCGAGGGGCTGGATCGTCGTCCGCGACGCGCTGACGATGGGGCCGCGCACGCACGAAGACGAGATCACCCCGCACGCGCGACCTCCAGCCGACGACGACGGCGACCACATGCTCGTCCGCACGGTGGAGTGTGTCGAAGGGTCGGTCGAGCTCGAGCTCGTGTGCGAGCCCGTCTTCGACTACGGCCGGACTGCAGCCGAATGGAACCTCGTCGACGGCGGCAGGGCCATGGCCGACGCGACCGGTGCCGGCCAGACGATCCGCCTCGTCTCCAACCTCGCTCTCGGAATCGAGGGCGGCCGCGTACGAGGAAGGCACGTGCTCTCTGCCGGCGATCGCGCCTACTGCGCCCTCTCCTGGGCAGAGCAGCTCGGGGCACCGAAGGACGTCGACGAGGCCGAGGAGAGGATGGCCGCCACGCGGCGCTTCTGGCGCGACTGGCTGGGCAGGGCTCGGATCCCCGATCACCGCTTCCGCGAGCCGATCCAACGCTCCGCGCTCGCGATCAAGGGCCTGACCTACATGCCCACCGGCTCGACGGTGGCGGCCCTGACCACGTCGTTGCCCGAGACGCCCGGCGGCGAGCGCAACTGGGACTACCGGTACACCTGGATGCGCGACACGACGTTCACGCTGCAGGCGCTCCACTGGCTCAACCTCGACTGGGAGGCCGACGAGTTCATGGAGTTCGTCGCCGATCTCGAGCCGACCGAGGACGGGTCGCTCCAGATCATGTACGGGATCGACGGCCGCCGCGACCTGACGGAGTCGACGCTCGACCATCTCTCCGGGTATGCGGGCGCGCGTCCCGTCCGGCTCGGGAACGGCGCCTTCGACCAGCGTCAGAACGACGTCTTCGGCGCGGTGCTCGACTCGATCCTGCTCCATACCCGCAAGAGCGAGAGGCTGCCCCGGAGACTGTGGCCGATCGTGCTGTCCCAGGCCGAGTGCGCCACGAAGGTCTGGCGCGAGCCGGACCAGGGCATCTGGGAGGCCCGGGGAGCTCCCCAGCACTACGTCTCCTCGAAGCTGATGGGCTGGGTCGCCCTCGACCGGGCGGCGCAGCTGGCCGAGATCCGCGGGGATCCCGAGCAGGCCGCGACGTGGCATGAGACGGCCGACGAGATCCGCGCCGACATCCTCGAGCACGGTGTCACGGAGGGCGGTGTTCTCCGCCAGCACTACGACACCGACTCCCTCGACGCGTCGGTGCTGCTCGCGGCGATCTTCGATTTCCTGCCCGGTGACGACGAGCGCCTGCGCGCGACCGTGACCGCGATCTCCGAGGAGCTGACCGAAAACGGCTTCGTGCTCCGTTACCGAACCGACGAGACCGATGACGGCCTCTCGGGCAAGGAGGGAACGTTTCTCATCTGTTCCTTCTGGCTCGTCTCGGCCCTCGCCATCGTGGGCGAGCTGCAGCAGTCGCGTGACCTGATGGAGAAACTGCTGCGGATCGGCTCTCCGCTCGGTCTCTTCGCCGAGGAGTTCGACGCCGACACCGGGCGGCATCTCGGCAACTTCCCACAGGCCTTCTCGCACCTGGCGCTCCTCGATGCCGCGGCGCGGATCATGGTGCCCGAGATCATGGCGCAGTACTGAGAGGCGTGAAGGCCACCTAGGAGGCTAGATGGACGACTACGACGTGATCATCATCGGAACGGGCGCAGGCGGCGGGACGCTTGCACGGCACCTCGCTCCCTCGGGCAAGCGGATCCTGCTGCTCGAGCGCGGTGACTGGCTACCGCGCGAGCCGCAGAACTGGCTCGCGCAGTCCGTGTTCGTGGAGAACCGCTACGTCTCGGACGACACCTGGTACGACACGGACGGCAAACCGTTCCAGCCGCAGATCCACTACTACGTCGGCGGGGCGACGAAGCTCTATGGCGCGGCCCTCTACCGGCTGCGCGCCGAGGACTTCGGCGAGCTTCGCCACCACGACGGCATCTCGCCGGCCTGGCCGATCTCGTACGACGACCTCGAGCCGTACTACACACAGGCCGAGCAGATGTACCAGGTCCATGGAGCGCGAGGCGAGGATCCGACGGAGCCTCCTGCCAGTGCGCCGTATCCGCATCCCGCTGTGTCGCACGAGCCGCGGATCCAGCAGCTAGCCGACCAGCTGGCCGACGCGGGCCACCACCCCTTCCACGCCCCCTGCGGAATCCTGCTCGACGAGGCGAACATGCCCTACAGCACGTGTGTGCGCTGTGCCAACTGCGACGGGTTTCCCTGTCCGGTGCACGCCAAGGCCGACGCGGAGGTCCTGGGCGTGCGACCGGCGCTCGAGCACGACAACGTCACGCTGCTGACGAACGCGAAAGCGGTCAAGCTCGAGACGAACCCGGCCGGCACAGCGGTCACGGGCGTCGTCATCGAGCGCAACGGCGCGACGGAGAGCTACGCCGGCGATCTCGTCGTCGTTGCCTGCGGAGCGGCGAACACGGCCAGGCTGCTGCTCTCCTCGGCGAATGACAAGCACCCGAACGGGCTCGCCAACGGCTCCGATCAGGTCGGGCGCAACTTCATGTTCCACGACAGCATGGCGGTGCTCGCGCTGTCACGGGAGGAGAATCCGACCGTCTACCAGAAGACGCTCGGGCTGAACGACTTCTATTTCGGCAGCGACGAGTTCGAGTTTCCGATGGGGAACATCCAGATGGTCGGCAAGTCGCAGGCGCCGATGTTCCGGGGCGAGAAGCCGGGAGAGACCAAGCTTGCGCCGGGCTGGACCCTGGAAAAAGTGGCCGCCCATGCGATCGACTTCTGGCTCTCGACCGAGGACTTGCCCAGTCCCGACAACCGAGTCAGCGTCGACGGCGACGGCAAGCTCACGCTGAGCTACACGGAGACGAACGCGGAGGCGAAGAAGCAGCTCTACGACAAGCTCCGGTCGCTGCTCGGACAGCTGGACATGAATCCGGGCCACCTCTTCCACCGCTTCCTGTACATGAAGACCGAGATCCCCGTCGCCGGGTGCGCCCACCAGGCAGGGACGTGTCGCTTCGGAAACGACCCGGAGAGCTCGGCCCTCGACGTCGACTGCAAGGCACACGAGCTCGACAACCTGTACGTCGTCGACACGAGCATCTTCCCGAGCATCGGAGCGGTGAACCCGGCTCTCACCGCCATGGCGAACTCGCTCCGCGTCGGCGATCACCTCCTCGAGCGGATGGCGTGACCACGGGGAATGCGCCCGCCCCGCCATCCGGTGAGCAGCTCGAGATCTCCTTCGGCGACCAGCGCGCCGTGGTCGTCGAGGTGGGCGGCGGATTGCGCTCCTATTCGGTTTCCGGTCAGGACGTCCTCGACGGCTACGGCCCGGACGAACAGGCGCAGTCGGGGCGGGGGCAGCTGCTCATCCCCTGGCCGAACCGGCTCCAGGACGGAAGCTACGAGTTCGACGGGCAGCGCCTCCAGCTGCCTCTCACCGAGCCGGAGCTCTCGAACGCGATTCACGGCCTGGTGCGCTGGACGGCCTGGTCCGTCGGTGAACGCGACCCGTATCGCATCGTGATGAGGCACGTGATCCACCCACAGCCCGGCTATCCCTTCACACTCGCCCTCGAGGTCGAATACTCCCTCGGCCACGACGGCCTCTCGGTGCAGACGACCGCCCGGAATCTCGGTGCCTCGGCCTGTCCCTACGGCTGCGGCCAGCATCCGTATCTGACCGTCGGGACGGCGACCGTCGACGCGAACGAGCTGCGCGCGCCGGGCGGCGAGGTGCTCGTCTCGGACGAGCGCGGTATCCCCACGGGCTCCGGGGGGGTCGACGGAACAGAGCACGACTTCCGCGACGGGCGGACGATCGGCGCCACGAAACTCGACAACGCCTTCACGAACCTCGAACGCGGCGAGGACGGCCGCGCTCGCGTCGAGGTTCGCGATCCTGACGGCGGCCGGGCGATCACGTTGTGGATGGACGAGAGCTACCGCTACGTGATGCTGTTCACGGGCGACCCGCTGCCCGACGTCAACCGCCGGAGCCTCGCGGTCGAGCCGATGACCTGTCCGCCCAACGCCTTTCGCACGGGTGAATCGGTGATCCGCCTCGAGCCTGGACAGTCGTTCACCGCCGTGTGGGGGATCACGCCGTCGTGAGCTCCGGTTCCGGACGCCCGCAGGTCCTGATCCTCGGTGGTGGGTTCGGAGGAGTCGGAGCTGCGCAGAAGCTGAAGGATGCAGATGCCGACGTCGTGCTTGTCGACCGGCACGACTACCACACCTTCCAGCCGCTGCTGTACCAGCTCGCCACCGGCCTGCTCGACACGAGTGGTGTCGGCCACTCGCTCCGTGACCTGCTCGAGCGTCACGACAACACGACGATCCACAAGGCGGCCGTGACCGGGATCGACCTCGCTGCGCGCCAGGTCAGCTTCGAGGGCATATCGCCGATCACGTACGACTACCTCGTCTTCGGCCTCGGCGCCGAGGTCAACTTCTTCGGCACTGAGGGGGCCGCGGAGCACGCCTTTCCCATGTACACGCTGCCCCACGCAGTCCGCCTCAAGAACCACATGCTCGAGCGCTGGGAGGCCGCGGACCGCGATCCGAGCCTGATCGAGGACGGGGCGCTCAACATCGTGGTCGTGGGCGGCGGCCCGACCGGGGTCGAGACGGCGGGCGCCGTCGCCGAGCTCTACCGCGGTGACTTCAGCCGCGACTACAGAAACGTGGGCCAGGACGACGCGCGGGTGACGCTGGTCGAGGCCGGCCCGGAGCTCTTCGCGATGTTCAAGCCCAAGCTGCGCGAGTACGTGGTCAAGGCGCTCGAGGATCGATCGGTCGACGTGCAGACCGGTGCCATGGTGGCGTCGGTTGCCCCGACACGCGTCACGCTCAAATCCGGCGAGGAGCTCAAGGCCCACACGCTCGTATGGGGAGCGGGGCTCCAGGGGAATGACCTCGTGAAGTCGCTCGGAATCGAGCTCCAGCGAGGCAACCGTATCGGCGTCGGGCCCGAGCTCACCCTGGCCGACCATCCTGAGGTGTACGTCGTCGGCGACGTCGCCGCGATCACGGACGCGCAGACCGACCAGGTGCTGCCCCAGCTCGGATCGGTCGCCCTCCAGTCGGGAGAGCACGTCGGCGAGACGATCGCCCGCAGGATCGAAGGCAAGGACGTGAAGCCGTTCGAGTACCGCGACAAGGGGACGATGGCGACGATCGGCCGCGGCGCGGCGGTCGTGCAGTTCCTCCGCGGCCGGACGATGACCGGCGTGAAAGCGCAGCTCGCCTGGGGGACGGTGCATCTTGCGCTGCTGCCGACGAACGAGGACCGCGCGAAGGCGGTCGTCAGCTGGGCAGGAGCGGCGTTCACCCACCAGCGCGCCGACCGGATCACGGTCGAGGACGAGTAGACAGGCGTGAACACCTCGATCGAGCTACCTCGGGTCAGGAAGGGGTCGGTCCGGCCGCGACTCTGCGTGCCCTGAGGCGCTGAATCGCGAGCGCGATCGAGCCTCCCAACAGCATCATCGCGATGTTGACGCCGAGAACCGCGAACGCAGACCATGACTTCCCGAACTGACCGGTGCCGACTGCGACGCCGATGAAGGCGGAGGCGGGGATCGTCGTCACCGAGATGCCGACGCCGACCGCCGCACTCGCCCGCGTCTCGACCGCCAACATTCCGGCGACGCCCGCAGCAAGCGCGACGAGGATCGTCGTCGCTCCGACGTGCGTCTGCCTGGCTGGAATCTCCGCCACCGTGAACCCGCTCGGCAACAGGTCGAACGCTCTGAGGAAGAGCGTGACGGTCGTGGCGAGGGCACACGCAACCGCCAGCCCGACGATGAGCGTGCCCAGCCCATGCTGGAGGAGCCGCCGACGACGCAGGACAAGACCCGTGCAGGCCGCCGTGATCGGAAGGAGATCCGGACTGATCGCCATCGCGCCGACTATGAGAACGGAGCTCACCTCGATCACCGCAACCGCTGCGATCGCCCCCGCAACAGCCATCAGGACGAGGTAGCGGGCAGGCGCCCGGGCTTGTACTCGCGCCCGGCTCAGGACGTCGGCCCACACGAGGATCATCGGCTCGGCCGCCGCCGCCGGCCCGATCGTCTCGAGTCTCAGCAGCGTGACGTCCTCCGCTGGAATGGCGAGCTGACCGAGCCTCGTGAGAGCCGAGTCCGCAGCTTCTGGGCTGATGTCAGCCGTCACGAGGCCGTTGCCTCCTTGGCTGCCGCTCAGGGCTACGTGCCGGGCCCCGGGGAGTCGGCCGAGATCCTCGGCGACCATCGCCATCGTCGAAGCGTCTCCGTATACGCGTAGCTGCAGCACCCTGGCCTCGTCCAATCAATTCTCGTTCGCGTACCGGATGTAGGGTCTTCAGGACAAACGCACGCGTCAGCCGTAGCTGGTCCTTTCGGCCGCGTCCGCTGAGACGGCCGGGACGAGGGCGATCACGAAATCTCCGGGCTGGACGTTCGGTGGTTGGTCGTCTGTGGCGACACTCAGTTGGCCGGACGGCGTAACGGCAAAAAGCTGCACTTCATCCGGCGCGACGGCCGTGGGAGGTGCGTGATCCTCGGTCCTCGTGATGATCCGCCCGCCTGCGGCGATTTGCCGGTCGAGCTCGGCGAAGGTGAGGAATCGGTTCCCGAAGATTCCCACCTCTCTCGACGGCGGCAGCAGGTCGGGATCCTCTGGGTGAGGGGCGATTCTATAGACGTGCCCGTGGCCGAGCTCGTCGCGGAGCTCGGCTGCACCGAGCATGTTGAAGTCGTCGCTGGCAGTGAGAAGCAGTGCATCCGTGACCTCTTCGAGCTCCCCTTCGCGGCTGATCGCGTCGACCATGATCCTGCCGCGGTCTGCCTCGAGGCCGGCATCGCGAGCCGCGTCCTGTTGCTCGAGCGGCCCGACCCACATACGGACTGCGACACCGGAATCCTGGAGCGCGGCCGCAATCTCGCGAGCCCAGGGATGGCCACTGACGATGAGCACCAATCGGTGTCCCAGCCCGGCGACCCCGAGCCTGCGAGCGACCCACGCGGCTGTTAGTCCGTAGACGACGACCGTCCCGAAGATGGCGACGAAGACGATCGGAAGCACCTTGCCGGCGCCGGCGACGCCCTTCTGGGCCAGTTCGGGTCCGATCGCCGCTGCCGTCGCCCCGGCGACGATACCCCGGGGCGCCATCCACGCTACGAAGGCCCGCTCACGTGTCGTGAATGCGGACCGCAGCATCGTCAGTGCGACCACCGCCGGCCGGATGAGCAGGATCATGATGGCGACGAGCGCGAGCGCCTCCGGGAGCACGGATCGCACCTCGGCCGGAGATACGGAAGCGGCGACAAGCACGAACAAGACGCCGACCAAGAGCTGGACGAGCGTCTCCTCGAACTCGAACAGCGCGCGGCTGACGTCGAGGGTCCGTTGGTTGGCAACCACGACTCCCAGGATCACCGCAGCCGCGAGGCCGGCATCCTCCCGGATCAGGTCGGCCGCAATGACGACGGCGACGACGACCATCAGGGTCGCTGGGACGACCATTCGCGGCGCGCCTCGATGGACCTCGCGGAGGAGGAGCCACAGCGCGGGCGCGGCGACCGCCGCAACCGCCGTGCCGACGCCGAGATCGAGCAACAGTGCTCCTGGTCGCCAGCCCTTTCCCGAGCCGACCGCCAGGAACACGACCACACCGAGCAGGGCGCCGATCGGATCCACGAGTGTCCCCTCCCATTTCAGGAGCGCCCGGGTAGACCCGGTCGGTCGTATGAAGGCGAGAAGCGGGAGGACGACCGTGGGGCCGGAGACGACCAGGATCGCCCCGACGAGAAACGCCGCGCCCCGGTCCATGCCGCTGTAGAGGAGCGTGACGGTCGCCGTGACTGCGAGCCAGGTGACGGTGGCGCCTCCGACGACCAGACGAATGACGGCCTTCCGCACGCTGGAGTCGACTTCGCCGAGCGAGAGTCTCAGTCCCGCCTCGAACAGGATGACGCCGACTGCGATCGACACGAACGGTTGGTAGAGGGAGCCGAGCAGATTGTCTGGATGGACATCGTCCGTCGCGATCCCCGCCAGGAATCCGACCGGAAGCAGGATGACGAGCCCGGGAATGTCGAGCACGCGGGCGACGAGCTGGCAGCTGACTGCCAATACCAGCACGAGCCCGAGCCCGAAGAGGATCTGGTTCGTCGACATCGCGGGCGCCCTACCTCCCGAAGCCGCTAGCCTGCGCCTGCATCATCCCGTCTGGGTGATGCATCAGCGACCAGTCGTACCCTACGTTGCGTCCTCGTCGTGTCTTCATCCGACAGCAGCCCTCGACCCGCCCGTGGATGAGTAGATCGGGGTGAGCTTCCTCGCGTCGACGACCGTCGACCTCGCGCGCGCGCAGTTCGCGACCACTTCGATCTACCACTTCCTCTTCGTGCCGCTGACCCTCGGTCTGGGGCCTTTGGTGGCGATCATGCAGACGCTCTGGCACCGGACCGGGAACGAGGCCTGGCTGCGGCTGACGCGCTTCTTCGGAACGCTGTTCCTGATCAACTTCGCGATCGGGGTCGCGACCGGGCTCGTGCAGGAGTTCGAGTTCGGGATGAACTGGTCGGTGTACGCGAAGTTCGTGGGCAACGTGTTCGGCGCGCCGCTCGCGATCGAAGGGCTCGCCGCGTTCTTTCTCGAGGCCACCTTCCTCGGCATCTGGATCTTCGGCTGGAACCGGCTCTCGCCCCGCCTGCACCTCGCGGTGCTCTGGATCGCGGTGGTCGGCACCTGGTTGTCGGGCTACTTCATCCTGGTGGCGAACTCGTGGATGCAGCACCCGGTCGGGTACAAGATCGTGAACGGCGAGGCGCAGCTGACGAGCGTGTGGGCGCTGCTGTCGAACGGATTCGCGCTCCGCGCGTACCTGCACACGATGCTCGCCGGTCTGATCTTCGGGTCGATCCTGATGCTGGGCGTCTGCTGCTGGCACTTCCTGCGCCGCCACGAGGTCGACGTCTTCCGCAAGGCGGCGAAGCTGGCGCTGATCGTCGCGGTCCCGGTCACACTCCTCCAGCTGATCGTCGGGAATCGCTTCGGGGAAGCGGTGACGCACGCACAGAGCATGAAGATCGCCGCCTCGGAGGCGCAGTGGAACACCTGCCAGCCGTGCGGCTTCTCGCTTTTCCAGATCGGAGGCTTTTCCGAGCAAGACCAGACGCCGAGCTTCTCGATCACGATCCCACGGCTCCTCTCGTACATGGCCACGGGGTCCTTCGATGGCCAGGTCCAGGGCCTCAATCAGCTGCAGGATCAGGAGCGGCGCAAGTTCGGGCCTGGCAACTACATGCCGAATATCGAGTTGATGTACTGGTCAATGCGGGTGATGGCCTTCGCGGGAGTGCTGATGTTCCTGGTCGCCGTCGTCGGGGCTTGGCTCTACCGGAAGCGCAGGCTCGAGCGCGCCCGCTGGTTCCTGTGGACGGCGATCGTCGCGATCGCTTTCCCGTACATCGCCGCGACAGCGGGTTGGATCCTCACCGAAATGGGACGCCAGCCCTGGATCGTGAATGATCTACTCAAGACCTCGGACGCGAACTCGCCCAGCGTCAGCACCGCCTGGCTCACCATCAGCCTCGTCTTCTTCGTCTGCCTCTATGTCGGCCTCGGCGTCGTCGACTTCGTGCTCATGCGCCGCTACGCGCGACCCGATCGGCCGGCGCCGCCCGAGGAGCCGACCGCCACGGCGGTGACGTACTGATGGATCTCCAAATCCTCTGGTTCGTCCTCGTCGGCGTCCTCTGGAGCGGCTACTTCCTGCTCGAAGGCTTCGACTTCGGCGTGGGGATGCTGTTGCCGTTCCTGCCGCGTAACGAGCGCCAGCGATCGGCCATGTTCCAGTCGATCGGGCCGGTCTGGGACGGCAACGAGGTCTGGCTCGTCGTCGCCGCCGGGGCGACGTTCGCGGCCTTTCCGACCTGGTACGCGACGATGTTCTCGGGCTTCTACCTCGCGCTACTGCTCATTCTTTTCTGCCTGATCATCCGCGTCCTCTCGTTCGAATGGCGCGAGAAGGCCGACAGCGCGCGCTGGCGGAAGGCCTGGACGTGGGCCAACACCGTCGGGAGCTTCGGCGCCTCGTTCGTCTGGGGTGTCGGCCTCTCGGCCCTCCTCTACGGGGTCCCGATCAACTCGAGCGGCGACTTCAGCGGAGACTTCTTCGACCTCTTCAACGGCTACACCGTTCTGGGCGGGATCTCGGTGGTGCTGCTGTTCGTCTACCACGGCGCGTCGTATCTCACCCTCCGCACGACCGGCGATCTCTGCGAGCGCACGGCGCTGACCGCACGACGCGTTGCTCTCGCCGCCGCGCTGGTGGGGGGAGGATTCCTCGCCTGGACCGTCGCCGTTGCCGTCGACCGAAACGACAAGGGCCTGGCGGCTCCCCTCGTCCCGGCGCTCGTCGGGATCGGCGCGCTCGTCCTCTCGATCGTGGCCACGGTAGGACGGCGAAGCGGATGGGCGTTCGCGCTCACGGCGGTGGCAACGGTGGCATGGGTCGCGACGGTGTTCGCGAGCCTCTATCCGCGGGTCATGGTCTCGAGCACCGATTTCGCGAACAGCCTCACCGTCGACAACGCCTCGTCGAGCCACTACACGCTGGCGGTGATGAGCGTGGTGGTCCTGATCTGCCTTCCCGTCATCCTCCTCTACCAGGGCTGGACCTACCACGTCTTCCGCGCGCGGGTCGGCGGCGAGGAGTTGGCGTCCGGCGCGGCCCCGGCTCCTGCTCCTGAGCCCTGACGCTGCTCCCTAGGAGAAACGTGCCGCCGAGCGATCACCACACCGAATACCTGGCCAGAGCGGTGGCGGACCTCACGCCCGAGGGCCGCGAGCGGGTCGACGAGCTTCTCGACCAGCTGGCCGAGGCAGCCGGCGGACGCGAGTGGCTTACGCGTTTCGCCGGCGCCCGGAGGCAGGAGGCTGACTCGGGCGGCGCCACAGTCCCGCCCGAAGAGGAGCCGGGGCGGATGCTCACGAAGCAGGAGCTCGACAGCCTGAGGGTGGGCTTCATGACGATCCGCGACCAGGAGCACCTCGACGACGTGGCCAACTGGGCGAACGCGGTCCTTGCGCTCCTCGAAGACGAGGCCGAGGCGAGCGAGCCGGCTTGAGAGGCGTCGATCCGCGCCTGCTGCGGCGTGCGCGGGAGGCGCGGGCCGCGCTTGCGGCAGATGCGCTGCTCGGACTTGCGGCGGCGCTGCTCGTCCTCGCCCAGGCGGTGCTTCTCGCCCGCGTCGCCGCGCGCTCGTTCGCGGGGGCGTCGCTCGGCCAGGTCGCGTTGCCGCTCGCCTTGCTGGCCGCCGTCGTCGTAACGCGCGCGGCGACGGTGTGGGGATTCGAGGTGATCGGCCGGCGGGCGGCGGGGCGGATCCTCTCCCGGCTCCGGCTCGACGTCGTCCAGCGACGGCTCACCGGCAATCCGGCAGCCCTCGACGGCGCCGAGAGCACCGAGGTGGCCACGGTCGCGGTTGCCGGGGTCGACGCGCTCGAGACGACGTTCGCGCGGTACCTGCCCCAGGTCATCCTGGCCGCGATCGTTCCCGTCGCGGTGCTCTCGCTCGTGGCGGCGATCGACCTCACCTCCGCAGGGGTCATGCTGTTGACGCTTCCGCTCGTCCCGGTCTTCATGTGGCTCATCGGCCGGTACACGGAGCGTCGAACGCAGGAACGCTGGCAGGCGCTGTCGCGGCTCGCGAACCACTTCGCCGACGTGGTTCGGGGGCTACCCACGCTGCGCGCCTTCAACCGGAGCCGGGCGCAGGCCGAGCAGATCGCGGCCGTGAGCGACCGGTACCGGCGGGCGACCATGGGGACGCTGCGCGTGGCGTTCCTCTCGGGCGCGGTGCTCGAGCTCGCCGCCACGATCGGAATCGCGCTGGTGGCGGTGACCGTGGGGGTGCGCCTGGTCGACGGCGGCCTGGGATTCGAAGCGGGGCTGACGGTGCTCGTCCTTGCGCCCGAGCTCTATGCGCCGCTTCGCAACCTGGCGGCGCAGTTCCACGCCAGCGCCGACGGTGCGGCCGTGGCCGGACGGATGCTCGACCTGATCGACGCGCGTCCGGCCGTCTCCCGCGGGCGGGAGGCGGCGCCGGACCTGCGCACGACGTCGATCCGGCTCGAGAACGTGGGGTTCCGCTATCCGGGCCGGCCCGTACCTACGCTGCAGGGGATCGACCTCGAGCTGGAGCCGGGCGAGACGGTCGCTCTGGTCGGGCCGAGCGGATCCGGAAAGAGCACGATCGCCTCCCTGCTGCTTCGACTGTCCGAGCCCAGCGAGGGCCGCGTCACCGCAGGACGCGCCGACGTCGCTCGGTGTGCGCCCGAGGAGTGGCGCCGGCAGCTGGCGTGGGTGCCTCAGCGGCCGACGCTGCTGCGCGGGACAGTCGCGGAGAACATCCGTCTCGGCGACCCTTCCGCCGCCGACGACCTGGTGCGGGATGCGGCCGCGCTTGCCGGTGCCGCAGAGTTCATACGTGAGCTGCCGAGCGGCTACGACACGCTTGTCGGCGACGGGGGTCGTCCTCTGTCGGCCGGGCAAACCCAGCGGATTGCGTTGGCGCGGGCTTTCTTGCGGGACTCGGCGCTCGTCGTCCTCGACGAGCCGACCGCGAACCTCGATCCGGCTAGCGCCGAGATCGTCGCGGACGCAATCGATCAACTCGGCGCGAACCGCACCGTCTTGCTCATCGTCCACCGCCCGGAGCTCGCCGTCCGCGCCGACCGCGTCGTCCGGCTCGACAGCGGTCGCGTCGTGGAACCACTCGTGGAGGCGGTGGCGTAGTGTCCGTCCTTCGCCGCCTGCTCGCGCTCTCGGGAATCGCCCGTTCCCGCATCCTTGTTTCGGCTGTGCTGGGGACGCTGACGGTTGTCTTCGGCGTCGCGCTGATGGCCTTCGCCGGGTATCTGATCTCGCGGGCCGCCGAACGTCCGGCCATCCTCTCGCTGACCACGGCAATCGTGGCCGTGCGCTTCTTCGGCCTCGCTCGACCGATCGCGCGCTACGCCGACAGGCTCTGGTCGCACGACCTCGTGCTACGGGCGCTCGGGCGTGTCCGTGCCCGGTTCTACGAGCGAATCGAGCCGCTCGCTCCGGCTGAGCTCGAGGGATTCCGTCAGGGCGATCTCATGGCGCGGATGGTCGCCGACGTGGACGCTCTCCAGGGCCTGTACCTCAGAGGCGTGGGCCCGGTGCTCGTCGCGGTCGCGGCCGGAGCGGCGTGTGTCGGGGCGACCGCGGCATTCCTGCCGTCGGCCGCGGTTGTGCTTGCGGTGGGCCTCGCGGTCGGCGGCCTTGCAGTGCCGCTGGTCACCGGTCGCCTCGGCCGGGCGGCAGGGCTGCGGCTCGCGCCGGCCAGGGGCGAGCTGACCGCGGAGATCGCCGAGCTGATGCGAGCCGCCCCGGAGCTCGTGCTCTACGGCGGCGAGGAGCGGACGCTCGAGCGGATCCGGCGTGCCGACCGCGAGCTCGACCGCCTCGGCCGGCGCGGCGCGCTCGTGAACGGCCTCGGCGCGGGCCTCGCGATCCTCGTAGGCGGGTTGACGGTCGTGGGCGTCCTCGCAGTTTCCGTTCAGGCCCATGAGACGGGGGCGCTGGACGGCGTGCTTGTGGCGATGCTCGCCCTTCTCGCGTTCGCATCGTTCGAGTCGGTTGCGGAGCTGCCGTCGGCGGCGCGGGAGCTCTCGGGAGCCCTTACGTCCGGTACGCGGGTACTCGACCTGATCGACCGTGAGCCGGCGGTGAGAGACCCCGAGGCGCCTCTTGCCCCTCCGGCGGTCCCCTCCGTCGAGTTGAAGGGCGTCACCGCGCGCTACGGCCGCGACGAGCCCGCCGCACTCCAGGATTTCAACCTCCGGCTCGACCCGGGTAGCCGCATAGCGCTTGTCGGACCGAGCGGCGCGGGCAAGACGACCGTGACGAACCTCCTTCTCCGCTTCCTCGATCCGGAGAGGGGCCGGGTGACGCTTGGGGGCCACCCGCTCTCGGAGTACCGGCAGGACGAGGTTCGGGGCACATTCGCGCTCGCGGGGCAGGAGGCTCACGTGTTTGACTCAACCATCCGTGCCAACCTGCTTCTGGCCAAGCCGGGCGCGACCGAGGCGGAGCTGGACCTGGCGCTCCGCAGCGCGCACCTTCGCGACTGGGTCGCGTCGCTGCCGGACGGGCTCGAGACGCTTGTGGGGGAGGACGGGAGCAAGCTGTCGGGCGGCCAGCGGCAGCGCCTCACGATCGCCCGCGCGCTCCTCTCCGACGCGCCCGTTCTCGTCCTCGACGAGCCGACCGCGCACCTCGACCCGGAGACCGCCCGCTCGGTTGTCGAAGACGCCCTCGAATCATCCGGAGGTCGCACGGTCCTGCTCATCACCCACCGTCCCGAAGGGCTCGACCTCGTCGACGAAGTCGTCTCGCTCGGCTGACGCTCGGTGAGGCTGAAGGAGGGAGCACAACGATGAAGAGACGCAGCACGGAGTTTCTGGCCATCCCGGTCACGCTCGTCGGCCTCGGGCTCTTGTTCCTGATCCTGTGGGCGGCAGACGCCGGCCTCGTCCCGTTCCTGATCGTCGGCGCGATCGGAGCCGTCGTTCTCGTCGCGCTTGCCGTCGTCGCGATGCGGCGTCCTCGCGACCCGGCGGTGGAAGCAGGGTCCGCCGCCTTCGAAGGAGGCGCGCCGCCGGCCGAGGACGGGCTCCGTCGCATACTCCTCGTCATCGACGACGCTGCGACCAGGGGTGTCCTCGAAAACCTGCCGGGCCAACCGGAGGACGCGAAACCGATCGTCCTCGTCGTCGCACCTGCCGTGAGCTCGCGCATCGCGCGGGTGACGGGGGACGAGCGGGCATACGAGCGCGCGACCGACGATCTCGCTGCGACGCTCCGGGAGCTCGAGGAGCTCGGTCTCGACGCGACAGGCCATGTCGGCTCGCACGACCCGCTGCAGGCGATCGACGAAGGGCTGCGGGAGTTTCCTGCGGACGCGATCGTGTTCGTTGCGTCCGGCCGCGACGAGACGGAATGGCTCGAGCGAGGCCTCATCGAGATTGCGCGGCGGCGTTACTCGGTGCCGGTGCACGAGCTCCCGGCGACACCCTGAGCGAAGCCGGCCCATTCACTCCCCCTCGACCACTAACAGAGGCGTGAGTCTTCGATTCCCTCCCCTGGCACACGCTATCCTGAGCTCATGGCAGTGCTGACGATGCGCTTCGCCTTTCTCCCGCCCCGGCTCGTCTCCGGGCTGCGGGGCTTGCTCGTCTAGCTGGCCTCTCCTTCCGGGGCTCTGAGCCGGGGCTTCGCCGGTTCCTGCTTCGACGACCTCGGAGGAAAGAACGATGCTCATCTCTGCTGCTGCTTACCGGAAGGCGCTGGTTCTTCCGGATCTGACAGACGCGGCGTACGGGCCGCACGCGCTCCAGGTGCTCGTCCACGACGCCGTGGCGGCGTTGCGCGAGACCTGGGGCTGCGACGTGATCGTCCATCGCGCCCACCCGCTCGTGCGGGTCACGGACAACTACGAGCTGCTCGGGTACGCCCCCGAGGCCGCGGCGCGCGACGCGCGGTACACGCGCTACGTGAGCGACTCGGAGGTCCTGCGGACGCATACCAGCGCCATGATTCCCGGCCTGCTGCGTTCGCTGGCTCGCGCCGCCTACGAAGACGTGTTGCTTGCCTGCCCGGGACTCGTCTACCGGCGCGATCGCATCGATCGGCTCTCCGTCGGCGAGCCTCATCAGCTCGACCTGTGGCGCGTCCGCCGCGGGCGGCTCTCCGGCGAGGATCTTCGCGCGATGGTTGCGGTCGTCGTGCGTGCGCTCGTCCCGGCCGCCGCGTACCGATGCCTGCGTGCGGTTCATCCGTACACGCGCGATGGGCTCGAGGTCGAGGTCCGTGCAGGCGAGGACTGGGTGGAGCTGCTCGAGTGCGGACTGGCGGCGCCCGAGGTGCTCGCACGCGCCGGCTTGCCGGCCGATCACGCGGGCCTCGCGATGGGAATCGGTCTCGACCGCGCGTTGATGCTGCGCAAGGGCATCGACGACATTCGACTGTTGCGCTCCTCTGATCCCCGCCTCGCCGCGCAGATGCGGGACCTCGAGCCTTACCGGACCGTGTCGGCTCAGCCGCCTGTCCGCCGCGATCTCTCTATCGCGGTGGCCGCCGAAACGACCGCCGAGGAGCTCGGCGACCGCGTGCGGGCCGCGCTCGGCGACCGCGCCGCCGCTGTCGAGACCATCGAGGTGCTGGCGGAAACGGCCGGCGAGGTGCTGCCGACGCAGGCGGCCGAGCGGCTCGGCCTGCAACCGGGCCAGAAGAACGTGCTCGTCCGCATCATCCTCCGTCACCCCACCAGGACGCTTGTCGATCGCGAGGCGAACGAGCTGCGCGACTCAGTCTACGCGGCAGTTCACGAGGGGACCGAATGGGCTTGGGCGGCGCGTGGACGAGACGACCTCGGGCACACGATGGGATAATTCAAGTCTTGTCTGTAGTCCTCCGCGAAGTCGCCGACGAAGACCTCCCGATCTTCTACGAGCACCAGCGCGATCCGGTCGCTGTCGCGATGGCGGACTTCCCTTCCCGCGACGAGGAGGCCTTCTACGCGCACTGGGAGAAGGTCCGCGCGGACCCGAGCAACATCGTCCGCACCGTAGAGGTGGACGGCGAGACGGCCGGCAACCTCGGCAGCTGGAACGGCGACGAGGGTCGGCTCGTCGGCTACTGGATCGGGCGCGAGCACTGGGGGAAAGGCGTCGCGACGGCCGCCCTGCAGGCTTTCGTCGAGGAGATCCCGGAGCGTCCGCTGCACGCGCTCGTCGCCGCCCACAACGCCGGCTCGATCCGCGTGCTCGAGAAGGCCGGCTTCGTCAGGGTGGGCGAAGACGAGGAAGGCCCGGTGTTTCGGTTGGACGCGCCGGCGGAACCTGTCCGCCATGCGCTTTCGTAGAGGAGCGACCCTCGATCCCAGTCAGGTATCCGACCGCCGCGGCGTGGGTGGCGGCGGCCTCGCGGTGGGTGGAGGCGGGCTCGGCCTGATCGGCATCGTCGCCTTCCTGCTCATCAACTACCTGAGCGGCGGCGGGCTCGGCGCGATCGGCAACCTCGACGGGCAGAGCTCGCAGGGACAGCCCCTCTCCAAGTGCCGCTCCGCCGAGCAGGGAAACAAGGACCAGGACTGCGCGATCCTCGCCGACATCAACAGCATCCAGACGTACTGGAGCGGGGTGGTCAAGGGGTACACGCCGTCCCAGACCGTCTTCTTCACCGGTCAGACGAACACCGGCTGCGGGCTGGCCTCGACCGACGTCGGCCCGTTCTACTGCCCGGTCGACAAGCATGTGTACATCGACCTCGGCTTCTTCGACGAGCTCCAGTCGCGCTTCGGCGCGCAGGGCGGGCCGTTCGCAGAGGCCTACGTCCTCGCGCACGAGTATGGCCACCACGTCCAGGATCTGGTCGGCACGCTGACCGGAGGGACGAACGAGCAGGGCGCGACCGGCCGTTCCGTCCGCACCGAGCTGCAGGCGGACTGCTACGCGGGCGTGTGGGCGCACCACGCGACCCAGACCGGCTACATCGTCGACGTCACGAAGCAGGACGTCGCGCAGGCGCTCGACGCCGCCGCGGCGGTCGGCGACGACCGCATCCAGGCGCGGACGCAGGGCCAGGTGAACCCGGAGACGTGGACGCACGGCTCCTCCGCCGAGCGCAAGCACTGGTTCGACGTCGGCTACACGCAGGGGCGAGCGGGCGCATGTGACACCTTCCACGCGCAGCTGTAAGACAATGCGCATGTGTCCCAGTGGAAGATCTGGTACCAGCCGCACACGAAGTTCGGCAGGCGCTACTTCTCGGGCCGGCTGACCATCTCGCGCGGCCCGCTTCGTGAATAGAACGCCGAATAAAGGGGTCAGACCCCGGTTTGGCTAGGCCGCGTGGTTGAGCGGCACTTGTCATTTAGGACATGGCCCGACCCACTGAATAAAAGGAGGAGCACGTGAGGAAAGCACTCGTGATCATCGCCGCGGTCGCGGCGCTCGTCTTCGCCGCCGCCGGCGGCGCGGTCGCGGAGAAGGTCTTCCGCATGGGCGTCGGCGACTCCGCCTTCGTCAAGGGATCGAACGTGGCCTGCGGCGTCAGCCACAACTCGACGATCGGCAACGCGATGACCTGCTTCGAGCGGCGCGGCAAGAACACGCGGGTCGGCTCGTACGCAGTCCAGCTCGGTGACAAGTACGCCGCGCTGATGAGGGTCACGTCCCAGCACGGCAACACCAAGCCCCTCTACGTCAAAAAGCAACCGTAGGGAACGCGCGACGGCGGCACCCGCTCCTATCCTGGGTGGGTGCTCCGCCGCCTCGCCCTCGTCGCCGCGCTCGCGCTGGTCGTCGTCCCCCTTGCGCGTGCGGACGCGGATCCCGCGAGCGACATCCTGTACACGCAGCGGATCTACCTGCCGTTCTTCGGCACGAAGGTGTCTCCGAAGAACGCGAACACGCTGAAGCGGACGGTGGACAAGGCCTGGAGTAAGGGCTACAAGATCAAGGTCGCTCTCATCGCCACCCGCAATGATCTCGGCGGCGTCTTCCAGCTCTGGCAGAAGCCGCAGACGTATGCGGACTTCCTCGGCCGCGAGCTCGTTTTCCTCTACAAGGGCAAGCTGATCACGGTCATGCCCGACGGGATAGGCGCCTACCAGTACAAGACGGACGTGTCCGGGGAGAAACAGATCGTCGGGAGGATCAAGGTCGATCCGAGCGCGGACGGGATCGCCAATGCGGCCACGCTCGCGGTCGCGAAGCTCGCGGGATTCAAGCCGCCGCCGCTGCCGCCGAGTGACGGGGGCGGGCGAGGCAGCTCGAGCAGCGGGACGCCGACGTGGCAGCTGCTGGTGATCGTCGGAGGCGGCGTCGTGATCCTTGCGCTGATGCTCATCCTCGGCCCGCGAGCCTGGCGCAGGCGGCAGACGGCGTGATCGCCGCGTTCCCCTATCCTCCCACGCCGATCGGCACCGGGCCGAAGTTCCACCCGCCCGCGGCAACGCACCGCGCGGGCGTGCGCTGCGCGAAGTCGAAGCGCTACGGCGTCCACCTCGAGCTGTTCGCACGCAACCGCGTGATCATCGTCCCCGCCGGAATCGACCACCCGTGCATGCGCACGCGCTGGCCGGTCGGGATCGTGGAGGTGCGGGGGCGCCAGACGCTCGGCGACTTCTTCCGCGTGTGGGGACAGCCGCTCTCGCGCACGCGCCTGGTCGGCTTCAAGACGCGCAGCGACCGGCCGGTGCGCGCCTATGTGAACGGGAGGCGCCGGCTCGGGCCTTTGGGTTCAATCCCGTTGGGGCGGCACGACAATATCGTCCTCCAGGTCGGCCGCTACGTTCGGCCGCACAAGCTGTTCCTCTTCCCGCTCGGGCTGTGAAGCGCGTCCTCCTCATCCTCCCGCTCGCCGCCGTGCTCGCGGGCTGCTCGGGCAGCTCCAAGACGCCGACGATCACGGTCGGGCCGGCGCATGTCTACAAGCTGGTCGACAAGTCGCCAGCGTCAGGCGTCGCGCCCGGCAAGCCGACCACGGTCGGCTTCGCGGTGCAGCAGCCGTCAGGCAAGGTGCTGACGGCGTACAAGACCGGCCCCGGGCCGCACACCGGCATCCATCTGATCATCGTTTCCAACGATCTGTCGACGATCATCCACCGCCACCCGCCGGTTCAGCCGGACGGCCATGTTTCGGAGCAGGTCGTCCTCCCGAAGCCCGGTGACTACACCGTGCTCTCGGACATCTATCCGAAGACGGGCGTGATCCCGAACTTCCAGCTCCGCTACGGCATACACGCCAAAGGCACGGAGCACCCGCAGCCGCTCCCGCCGTTCAAAGCGAGGCAGGTGGTGGACGGCTACACGGTGACGATGCACGGCAAGCCGAAGCTGCACGTCGCCGAGCCCGCGATCCTGAAGCTCACCGTCACGGCGCCGAACGGTAAGCCCGCGCCGTTCCAGGTCTGGTACGGAGCGCTCGGGCACGCGGTCTTCTTCCAGCACAAGAGCCTGGCCTACTTCCACACGCACATCTGCGGCCCGAACACGCCTGGGTGCACGTCCGTCCTCGGCCAGCCGAACATCAAGGGAACGTCGACGAAGCCCGGCGTCCTTCGCGCCGGCATCCTGCTGCCCGGCTCGGGGACCTGGGAGCTCTTCCTGCAGTTCAAGTCGAACGGGCACATTGTCACCGTCCCGTACACGCTCCACGTCCGGTGACGCACGACGTCACGGTTGCGCTGTCCGTCCTCGGCGTGGTCGGGCAGGTGCTCGTCATCGCCTTTGCCGGGATCGGCTTCCTCGCGCTCGTGGGCGTGCGCGGGCCGCTCGGGGCGGTGCGCGGCTGGGTGGAGGGCTACGAGCTCTGGCTCGCGTTCGCCGTCTCCGCGGTCGCGACGGGGGGCAGTCTCTTCTTCTCGGAGATCGCGAACTACTTCCCCTGCGAGCTCTGCTGGTACCAGCGCATCTGCATGTACCCGCTCTCGATCGTCACGCTGCTCGCCGCCCTGCGCGACGACACGCGCGTGGCGCGCTACCTGCTGCCGCTTCCCATCGTCGGCGCCGGAGTGTCCGTCTACCATCTACTCGTCGAGAACGGTGTCGTGGACCAGAGCCGTTCGTGCCTGATCTCCGCCCCCGGAGGGTGCGCGACCAAGTGGATCAACGAGTTCGGCTACATGACGATCCCCACGCTGGCGCTGACCGGCTTCCTGCTCGTGCTCGCGTTCCTATTGCTGGCGGCGTTCGCTGATGCCGAGCGGGAAGCAGGCTAGACGCGCCCGCCAGGAGGCGCAGCGCAAGCCGCCTCCGGTCAAGGGAGCGCGCGCGCGGCGCCAGGCCTCGCCCAGGGTGCTGCTGATCGCGGGCGGCGCGCTTCTCGCGATCGGGGCGATCGTGGCGGTCGTGATCGTGCTGACCAGCGGCGGGAGCTCGAAGCCGCCGGCGCCCCTGCCCGGCGCGGCCGACGTGGAGAAGCTCTTCGGCGGCATCCCGCAGACGGGCAACCGGCTCGGCGACCCCGCCGCTCCCGTGACGATGGTCGAGTACGTCGACCTCCAGTGCCCCATCTGCAAGGCGTTCGAGGAGCAGGTCCTACCGGAGATCCTCAAGACGTACGTACGCAAGGGGAAGCTGCAGATCCAGGCGCGGCCGATCGCGTTCATCGGCCCCGATTCGCAGACCGGGCAGGCCGGCGCGATCGCGGCGAGCCAGCAGGACCGGATGTTCAACTACATGCAGATCCTGTACCTCAATCAAGGGGCGGAGAACAGCGGTTGGCTCAGCCAGAACACGGCCGAGTCGGCCGCCGTCAGCGTCGGGATCGACCTCGACCGGTTCCGTTCCGCGCTCGGCTCCTCGGAGACGGAGAACCAGGCCGCGTCCTTCGAGGCTCAGGCCTCTCAGGACGGCGTGCAAGGGACACCGACGATCCTCCTCGGCAAGACCGGCCAGACGCTTACCGAGACGGCGCCCGACCAGGTGCTCGCGACGCTCGCGCAGCTGACGAAGTGAAGACGTAGAGAAGGCACGTCGCGGCTCCCGCGACGAGGGCCACGACCACGGTCGCACGCGCGAGCGCGAACGGGAGCGAGGTGAGGGGCAGCCCGCGCCAGACCATCGGGGCCAGCGCGACACCGGTGTAGACGCCGAAGGCGCCGATCGCGAGGACGGCGGGGAGCCGCGTCTTCGCCGGGACGAGGCCGGCGAGCGCGACAGCGCCCGCCAGCGGCAGCAGGACGAGGATCGCGGTCGAGCCCGTGTGCGCGGCGTACGCGGTGATCGACGCCACCGCCGTGAGCACGGGAAAGACGATCGCCGCGCGCTTCCACCGGAACGCGGCCAGGCCCGCCGCCGCGAGCAGCACCCCGAGCACGATCCACGGCCAGACGGCGGGGCGCGGGACGCGCGCCAAAGTCCCCGAGACGATGCCGGCGTCGTCGGCGGGGACGCGCCAGCGGCCGCGGAAGGCGTACAGGCGGTGCTCGTGGATCTTCCCGCTCGGGAGCCGGAGCCAGAGCCGGTCGCCGTCCACGATCCGCGCCTCGATGCCCGCGGGAATGTGGGTGATCTGCGCGCGGTAGTCGACCGCGGCGGGCGACCCGCCGATGATGTGGGCGAGCACCGTTATCAGGGCCAGACAGCAGGTCACCGTCGTATCCTTCCTGGACGATGAAGGTGATCCGAGCGCTTGCCTGGCTCGGGGGCGGCGCTCTGGTCGTCCTCGCCGCGCGCGCGGTCGTCTACGCGCTCTCGCCGTCGCCGCTGGCACAGGCCTTCGAGGGCCGCGCCGGCGGTCCGGCGCTGCCGTTCGTGATCCTCGGGGCCGCGGTACTCGGGTTCGCGATCGCGACCGCGGCGGTCGGCCTGGCCGCGCTCGGCGTGCGCGAGCGCGCGGTACTGGCGAACGCGCCGGCTCCGCGCCTCCGCCTCGGCCGGATGCTCGCGCGCGCGGTCCTCATGTGCGCGGCCACGTGCTTCGCGTTCGCCATGTTCGAGTCGTGGGTGCACTGGCGCGCGGGCCTCGGCTGGCACGGTCTGCACTGCCTGACCGGCCCCGTGCATCGCAACGCGATCCCGATCCTCGCGGCGCTCTCGTTGGTCGCGGCCGCGCTTGCCTCAGCCCTCGAGCACGTGCTCGCGTGGATGCGGCGGACAATTGCGAGCCTGCGCGCCGCCCGCCGCGGCCAGATCGCGCTCCCCGTCTTCTTCGCCCCGGCGCTCGCCCTCCCCGCGGGCGCCGCCTTCCGCGCGCTCGGCGCGCGTGGGCCCCCAAAGTCAGGGTAGCCCCGCTACAGCCCTGATTCCCTGAGGAAAGGAGACAGCTTTGAAACGGATTACGGCGCTTGGCGCCGCCCTCGTAGCTGCGCTCGTCGTCACGTCGGCGGCGATGGCGCACGCCGAGATCAGTCCCCCCGTGACGGTCTCGAAGCATCTGCAGCTCTTCACGCTGGCGGTGCCGACCGAGAAGGAGGACGCGACTACAACCGGAATCGAGCTCACCGTCCCGGACGGGTTCGGCATCGACTCGTTCGTGCCGGCCGCGGGCTGGAAGCGGGCGGTCCAGGCCACCGGATCGGGCGAGGAGGCCGTAGTGCAAAAGGTGGTTTGGACCGGCGGCAGCACCCCGACAGAAGAGGACTCGGTCTTCCAGTTCCTGGCCTCGCCGGACTCGGCGAAGACCTACACGCTCCAGGTGCGGCAGACGTACTCGGACGGATCCGTCGTCGACTGGTCGGGGCCGGAGAGCTCTGACACGCCGGCTCCGCTCGTCGAGGCGAAGGACTCGCTCGGCGGAGGCGGGACGTCGATCGTGACTTGGATCGCCCTCGTCCTGGGCGCGGTCGCCCTCGCGATCGGCCTGATCGCGCTGGCCGGCAGGGGAGGAGGGAAGCGCGAGCTGGCATGAGGAAGCTGGCGCTCATTGCGGCGGTGGTGGGGGCACTCGCCCTTCCCGCCGCCGCCTGGGCGCACGCCGCGCTCATCACCACCAGCCCGCTCGGCAACAAGGTTCTGAACACGGCCCCGAGCCAGATCACGATGACCTACTCGGAGCCGATCGAGCCGCGCTTCGCGATCGTCTCGGTCACGGACGCGGCCGGGAACCTGGTCACGAACGGCTCGCCGAGCCGCTCCCCGCAGGACGCGAACACGCTCGTCGTACCGCTCGAGCATGTCCCCGAGGGCTGGTACCTCGTCTACTGGCGGGTGATCTCGGTGGACGGGCACCCCGTGCGCGGCGCGTGGACGTTCGCCGTCGGCCCGAACGCCGGGCCGGCGCCGCAGTTCGTCATCCCGTCCATCTCGGAGACGGCGGCGACACCGACGCTCGTGATCCTGCGCTGGATCGTCTTTCTGTCGCTGATGGCTGCCGTCGGCCTGTTCGTGATGCGGACGCTAATCGCGCGCTCGCTCGTGAAGCTGCGCTGGGTGACAGTCGCGTGGGCGGTCGCGATCGGCATCGCGATCGTCGCGACCCCGATCTACGTCGATGTCGCGACCGCGAAGTTCGCCCTACGCTCGCCCTTCGACCTGGGGACGCTGATCCCGCTCATGCGCGACTCGCAGTTCGGTCGTGGGTACCTCGACCTCGAGCTGTGCCTGCTCCTGTTCGCCTACGCTGGGGCGATGGCGATCTGGCTCGACCGGCCGGAGCGCGGGAGGCGCACGACGGGTGCGCTGCTTGCTCTCGTCGGAGGGCTTCTGGCCGCCGCCGCGGCCACATGCGTGCCCGCGGTCAGCGGGCACGCGGGGCAGACGTCGCCGCGCGGCATCGCTATCCCGGTGGACTGGATCCACATCGCCTCTGGCGCGGTCTGGGTCGGGGGCCTGATCGGATTGCTCGTGATCGGCGCGACCCTGCGCGTCCCCGGTCTCGTCCGCGTCGTCCCGCGCTTCTCGAACGTCGCGTTTGTCTCGGTCATGGCACTGATAGGTGCGGGGATCGGGAATTCGCTCTTCCACCTGCCCACGCTGGCGTCACTGTGGGAGACCTCGTACGGGAAGATGGTCCTGATCAAGATCGGAGTGCTCGCGGTCGCAATGCTGGTCGCCTCCGGAAACCTGCTGCGAAACGCCCCGCGCCTGCGCGCGGCCCAGCAGCGGCCGGATCTGGTCGAGGGCGCTGCGTCGTCGCTCCGCAAGCTCGTCAGCGTCGAGGTCGTGCTGGTGGTCGGGACGATCTTCTGCGCCGCGCTTCTCACCAGCCTCGCGCCGCCCTCACAGGCGCTCGCCCAGGTCGGGAAGGCGAAGGCGACCGTCGGCCCCGGCACCGTGGCGAAAGCGGTCGAGGAAAACGGCTACAAGGTCGAGCTTGCGATCGCGCCCAACCGCGCCGCCGTCCAGAACGACTTTTCCGTCAAGCTCACCAAGGACGGGCAGCCGGTGACCGACGCGCGCGTCACCACCGGCTTCTCCATGCTGGACATGGAGATGGGCACGCAGACGTACCAGTTCCAGCAGACCGCGCCGGGCGTCTACTCGCGCCAGTCTCCGGCGCTCGTCATGGTCGGCCACTGGGGGATCGCCTTCACGGTCGAGCCGCGAGGCGGCAAGCCGTTCACCGTCCTCTTCGTCGACAAGGCAGGTGGCTGATGGTCTGGTTCCGCTTCGCATCCGCGCTGCTCGCGCTCGCCGCCGGTATCGCCGCGGTCGTGGTCGTGATCATGCTCATCCATCAGACCGTGACCTAGTCGGTATACTGGATGTATGACAACTCAGGTTCCAGTTCGTCTGACTGATGGGGATCTCGCCGCGCTTGATCGGGCTGTCGCGTCGGGGCGATTCGCGAACCGGAGCGACGCGCTGCGTGCCGGCCTCAAGGCGATCCTGCGCGAGGAGCGCGAGCGGGAGATCGAGGACGCCTACCGACGCGGATACGGCGAGCAACCGCAGGAGGAGTGGATCGGCCAAGCTGGACTGGCCGCCCTCGAGATGATCTTTGCGTCGGAACAGGACGAGCAGCTGTGAATCGTGGCGCGATCTACGAGACGGAAGCCGGCGCGCGACGTGGTCCGGTCGTCGTGCTGACGCGTAACCGCGCCATCCCTCTTCTCGCCAACGTGACCGTGGCCGCCGTCACAACGCGAATACGCGGCCTACCGACCGAAGTGACCGTGGACGGGCGCTACGGCCTCGACCGTGAGTCCGTTATCAACTGCGACAACCTCGTGACCATCCCAAAGTCCGCGTTGGGGCGACGGCGCGGAGAGCTGATCCAGAGGCGACTGCCCGGCTACGTGAGGCGCTCATCATCGCGCCTCGAGGTCTCGACCATGCGTGAGGCGTCCTGCAGCTGCGGACAGCTCCGCGTGCGGGTGGAGGGAGAGCCGGTGCGCATCTCTATGTGCCACTGCTTCGCCTGCCAGCGCCAGACCGGCAGCGCGTTCTCGATGCAGGCGCGCTACCCCAAGGAGCAGGTGCAGGTTGAGGGCCGCTACTTGGACTACGTCCGCGAGAACGACGAAGGGGAGGAGCGGACGTTCCACTTCTGCCCCGACTGCGGCTCGACCGTCTGGTACCAGACCGACCCGGAGCTGATCGCCGTCCGGATCGGCAACTTCGCCGATCCGAGCTTCCCGCCGCCGCGCGTCTCGGTGTGGGAATCAGGCCACCGGCATTCCTGGGTCACGCCTCCCGAAGGCGCGGAGCGCGACTAGCCGCCGAGCTCCTCGCGCCGCTCGCGCCGAAGCCGGGCGGCCGCTTCCTTGTACGCCGTTAGCCGTTCGCGCAGGCCGACGGCGATCACACGGACGACAGCGATCGATCCATCGTTGGGATCGTTGTAGTAGACGAGCCGGAAGCGCGGCTTTCCGCGCCGGCGCTCGCGGTCGAACCGAATCACCCGGCACTTGCTCAGGTCTCCGATCCGCAGCCGATTCCGGAGCGGGTCGCCGAGGTGTGGATTCTCTCCGAGCTCCTGGGCAACCCGGAGCGCGGCGAGCTGCACCCCTCGATCATCGAGTGCCTTCAGGTCCTCGAGCGCTGCGTCCGAGAACTTGACCGGATAGGTCAATCGCGGAGCTGCTCTGTGAGCCCGAGCTGATCCGCAACCTCCTCGAGCGAGTGCCACCGTTCGGTGTTGCGGGCGAGCCGCCCGGCGACGGACAGCTCCAGAAGGATGTCGTCGAGGATCTCCTCCGTCTCGAGGGCGCGTTCGAAATCGGCGAGCGGCACGATGACACCCGCGTCCCGGTTGTAGATCCCGAGTCGAACGGCGCGGTCGGCGATGGAATCACTTGGATCGTCGAGCTCGGCGAACTCGTGCAGGATCGCCGAAAGCTCCTCGCGAGCCTCCGTCGCCGCCAAGCGCCGGTTCTTCGCCTTCGCCACGCAACCAGGCTAGCACGCGTTGTGCAACAAGTTGGACAACTATCCGTTCCAACTTCGGATCAGCTCGCGCTGCTCGTCCGTCTCCGGGCGACCGCCGAGCTTCTCGAGCGTCTCTTCCGCGGAGTGCCCGTGCCGGCGCAGCCAGGCGCCGAGCACCGTCCCCGTCCGCCCGATCCCGCCGCGGCAGTGGACGAAGACCGTCCGCCCGTAGCCGAGCGCGTCGTCGATCGTGTTCAGGATCCGGCGCAGCTCCTCATGCGTCGGAACGCCGAAGTCGCGGATCGGCAGCCGACGCCGCTCGCACCTGCACGGGTACGGAGTGCGCTCGCCCTCCTCGGTCAGGTCCACGACGAAGTCCACGTCCGGCGGGATCTCCTCCGGATACGGCCCGCCGTACAGCCGCTCGCTCACCTGGAAACGTGTCATCACCGTATAAGTATCGTGCGGCGGTGAGGTATTACCTCGTCGTCTCGCTGGCCGTGCTCCTCCTCCTGCCCGCGGCCGCGCGCGCGGACGGCGATCCCGCCAGCGACGTCCTCTACTTCACCGACGTCTTCACTTCCTACGAGGAGACGAACAAGCCGCTCATCGCAAAGCTCCAGCAGGCGACCGACGTGGCGCGCGCGCAAGGCCGGCCGATCAAGGTGGCCGCCGTCTGGAACGAGTACGACCTCGGCGCCGTCCCGCAGCTCCTCAACAAGCCGGCGACGTACGCACGCTTCCTCGCCTCCGAGCTGAGCGGCGTCCTCACCGGTCCGCTGGTGATCGCGATGGCCTCCGGATTCGGCGTGTACGTCAAGGAGGAGGACAAGATCCCCGGGCTCCAGCGAGTCCTCTCGCACGTGCCCGTTCACGCGGGAACGGTGGACGAGCTGACCAAGACGGCAATCGCCGGCGTGAACGCGTTGCGGGACTCGCTCACGCCGAAGACGGGAGACCAGCGCGCGCCGACCGCCCGCGCGCTGGCGGCGAGCGCGAAGCTCGGGAAGAAGGCGAAGCTTCGCTTCCGCGTGTCCGACAACAGCGGGAAGGCGCGCGCGCTCGTGCGCGTCTACGGGACGCGGTTCGCTCTGTACGCGAGCCTGACCATGCCGTTGCGGACGGTGCGCGCGCGCGGCTCCGTCCAGTCGGTCGGCTGGCGCGTCCCGCGGACGCTCATCGCCGGCAAGTACCGCTTCTGCGTGCTCGCGACCGACAAGGCGGGCAACGCGAGCAAGACGAGCTGCGCGAAGCTGCTGCTCAAGAAGCCCTAGTAACAGCCCTGGAATCTCTGCTTCAACTGCGCCAGGGAGGCCGGGTCGCGCCGCAGCAGCTCGCTCACGGTGACGAGCGTGAACTTGCGCGCCTTGACGATGCGGAGGATACGCGGGAGCGCTCGCGCCGTGGAGGGGATGACGTCGTGCATGAGGACGATCGCGCCGGGCTGGACGAGCTTCAGCACCGTGTGCGCGATGTTCACGGTGGAGTAGCCGCGCGAGTCGTAGGAGTCGATCGACCAGAGAATCGTCTTCAGGCCGAGGGCCTTCGCCTGGCCGTTGACCGTCGCGTTCGTCGCCCCGTACGGCGGGCGGAAGACGGTGGGGCGGGGGACGCCGGCGCGCCGGATGGCCGCCTGCGTGCTCGAGAGCTGCTGCGCGACGCCGGCCGCCGAGTACTTGGACAGGTCGGGATGCGACCACGAGTGGTTGCCGACCTCGCCCAGCGCCTTCTCCTGCCTGATCAGGCCCGCGCGCCCGGCGACATTCTGGCCGAGGACGAAGAAGGTCGCGCGCGCGTGGTAGCGGCGGAGGGTGCGGATGACCTGCGGCGTCGTCGTTCCCGGCCCGTCGTCGAAGGTGAGCGCGACGTAGCGGCCCACATGCCCACCGCAGTAGATCGGGTAGTCGGAACGCGCCGAGCCGCCGGCGAAAGCGGCCGCGATCGCTGTGACAAGGGCCAGGACCTTCACGTCGACACCATCTTCTACGAACCGGACGGCGACCTCGTACGAATATCGGGTGTAGCGGAGCTCTGCTCGGTGGCGCCACTGCTCGGTGGCGCGGTCTCTTCCCCGGACCTATCCGAAGAGCAGGGCCCCTGGGGCGGCGGGTCACTGCGGAACCCGCCGCCTCTCTAGTCTTCGGGGATGCACCTCGCGCTCGTCGCTGTGGCCGCGTCGATGCTCTTTCCGCTCGCGCCGGGAACGCAGCGGACGTTCCGCGACGTCGACTCGGGCGCGGCCTCGTCGATGGCGGTGCGCTGATGGCGCGGATCGAGGGGTATCGCTTCGGCCGCGTCCTCGTGGACGGCGAGGAGCAGACGAAGGACGTGATCGTCCTGCCCGAGCGCGTGCTCACGAACTGGTGGCGAGCCGAGGGCCACGGTCTCGTGCTCGCGGACCTGGAAGAGGTGCTCGAGGAGCTCCCGGCGCACCTGATCGTCGGGACGGGGGCGTACGGCCGGCTCCGTCCCGACCCGAAGACGCTCGACGAGCTACGAGAGCGAGGTGTCGAGGTCGAGGCGCTGCCGACGGAAGAAGCGGTGCGGCGCTACGGAGAGCTCGATCCGGGCCGGACGGCCGCGGCGCTCCATCTCACCTGCTGACGCGCGTCCAGCAGACGCACGTTCAGTAGTCCATAGGACTACCATCTGGTAGTCTCATAGACACCCACATGGCGATCACCGACGTCAACCCCTTCGTCTACTCGCACCCGCTTTCGCCGGAGGACATCATCGACCGCGACGCGGAAACCGCCGAGCTGCTGCAGAACGTCGTCGGCGGCCACTTCGTGCGCCTGTTCGCGCCGCGCAAGTACGGGAAGACGAGCCTGCTCAAGCGGGCGTTGCGCGACGGCGAGAAGCAGGAGGGCCTCATCCCCGTCCACGTCGACCTCTACCGCGTCTCCTCGGTGGCCGATGTCACCGTGCGCTTCGAGCGCGCGTACGCGAAGCACCTGCAGGGTGCGCTCCGGTCACGCATCGAGGAGTTCCTCCAGCGCACTGGGATCGGCCTGTCGCTGGGTGCCTTCGGGATCAGCGCCGCCCTCCAGCTCAACCCGAAGTCCGACCCGCTTCCCGCGCTGCACACGCTGCTCGACCTGCCGCTCCGGCTCGAGGAGAGCGGCGGCTACCGGGCCTTCATCGCGCTGGACGAGTTCCAGGACGTGGACAAGGTGGCCGGGCTCGACGGCCTGATCCGGAGCCATATTCAGCATCAGGGGGAGGTCGCGTCCTACGTCTTCGCCGGCTCGGAGCCCGGGCTGATGAAGCAGCTGTTCGAGAACAAGGAGCGGCCGCTCTACGGGTCGGCGGTGCCGATGCGGCTCGCGCGCCTGGCGGACGTCGACATCGCCGCGTACGTGGCCGAGCGATTTCGTTCCAGCGGTCGGGGTGTAGGCGAAGCGCTGCACCCGCTCCTGGCGGCCGCGAAGGGGCACCCGCAGCGGTCGATGCTGCTCGCGCACCGGTTGTGGGCGGAAGTGAAGAAGGGGAAGACCGCCGGGCTCGACGACTGGGCCCGTGCCCATGCGGCGGCGCTGGCCGAGCTGAGCCCCGAGTTCGACGCGCAGTGGCGCGGCTTCGATACCTCGCAGCAGAAGACGATGCGGGCGGTGATCCTGGGGGACGGATCGCCGTATCGGGCACCGGTGCTGCGGCGTCTCGAGCTGACGAAGGACATGGTGCGGAAAGCGCTGCCGCGCCTGACCGCGCGGGCGGAGATCGAGACGGTCGACGGCAGGCACGTCGTCGTCGATCCGCTCTTCGCCGAGTGGATCGAGCGGATCAACGAGGGTGCCCCGGACGATTCCTAGCGCCGTGCCTCCCGCGCCGGCACGGAGAAATCGCTGCTCAGCGGCGCCTTCCGGGCGCGCTCTACGACGAAGTCCCGTGCGCTGACCTCGTCCCCTGGCTCTGCGACAGCAGGAGGATCGTCGAGTCGGTCGGCGAGTTCGTCGGTGAGGTGTTGGAGGAGCGCGCGCCTGGGAGGATCCCGAGCCGGATCGGCAGCTGTCCACCGTCCTGTTCACCGCAAGTGTCTGCTGGCGCACCGGCGACACAGGCGGGACCTTCAGGGCCACTCTACAGGACGTGTTCCAGAGCGACGATGGCCGGGTGGTCGGCATTCATCGCAACACCGCGGAGCGGGGCGCCAAGAGGCTGGACGTGCGCTGCTGCCTCGTCTTCGACTTCAACGAGGAGGCCGCGTGACCGACGGCCGCGAGCACTTCGACGATCTCTACGCGTGGGACGACTTCTGTCGTATGCCGCCGCGCATCCACGCGTTCTTCAACGCCTGCTCGAACGGTTGGCGAAGTCGCGGTCGAGAATGGCGGGGTAGTCGTGCCAGTCCTCTTGACCGGGCCGGCGCCGAAGCCCGCCCTCAACGCCTCGGACGAGGAGGTCGAACTCGTTCGGCGCGATCCCGTAGACGAGGATGATGCCGGCGTGGCTTCGACCTGCTTGTGCCCACTCCCGCAAGATGCCTGGAAAGTCGTGGATGTTGGCGCTGACCAGGATGCGGCTCTCGGCGGTCGCGAGTGTGAGCACCTCCTCGTCGGCGAGCGCTTCCAGTTCGGGCTCTTGGTCGAGAGCGCGCACATCGTGGCCCGCTGCCTGGAGCCGGCGGCCGACTTTCGGCCCGGAGACGTGGGCGTCGAGCAGGAGCCGCACCGGATTGTCTACCGGGCGCGCTCAAGGAACGGATAGAGCGAGAGCAGCTCCTCGAGCGGACGGCGGTTCTCCTCGAGGTAGGGCGCGACATCGTCGGGGAAGCGCTCGGCGTAGGCGCGCGCCAGCCGCAGATGCCGATCGGTCACGAGGGGATGCGCCGCCCGCAGCGCTCGCCCGTCGCCGCCGTAGGCGCGGTCGAGCTCCGCAAGTTCCCATACGTCCAGGCCGCTGCCGATCACCCACGCCCGCCGCGGCGAGCCTCTGAAGGCGATGCCCGGGACGAGACGCTCCTTGGCTGCTTCCTCGGCCAACTCCTCGACCATGGCGCTGCGAGAGCGGCCCGAGCGCCGGCCTTCCTCCCGCACGAGCAGATCGGCGGCCTCGCCCAGTCGAATCGAGAACGGCTGCGTCTTCCCGGCGGGGCGTCTACCCATGACTACAGTGTAGTGACTAGTGCGCCGGGGTTCGACTGCCGGTGGCTACGGGCGGAGTCTTGCGGCCGTAGCGGAAGGTCTCCTCGAGTGCGCGTACGCGCTCGGGGCCGATGCCAGGCACTTCGAGCCAGTCGGTTGGGCCGGCGGCCACGACGCCGGCCACGCTCCCGAAGCGCGCGAGCAGCGCTCGCGCGGACGAGGTCGAGATTCCCGGGACGGCCGAGAGCAGCGCCTCGGCTGCTTCCTGACCAGGCTTCGGCCGTGGCCGCTGCGCATAGGCAGGGCGTTCAGCAGCAGGTTCGGTCTCCTGACAGCGGACGGCGAGGCGATGGATCCAGAGCGCCGAGTCGCGCTGGTAGCCGCTGCGCAGGAGCGCGATGCCCTGGTCGATCACCGCGAGGCAGGCGCCGCGGACCGCGTTGTGGTGAAGCGGACCGCGGTCGATGTCCGTTCCCTCGACGAGCAGGTACGGAAATGCGCAGCCCGCGCGGAGCTTCGCGAGCTGTGGCCAGAGCCGGCCCTTGAGCACGGCGCCGTGGAGGTCGAGCACACGCTTTCGCTCGATGAGCGTGTCGGCGCCGACCGCATAATCGCCGGCGGGCAGAGAGGCGACCTCGACGTCGGCGCCGAGCTCGGTGAGTGTCTCCGCGATTCCGCTTTGGCGCTCGTGGACGTCAACGATGATCTTGACCTGCGTGCCCTTCGCTCTCGCCACGGACGGGATTGTCTAGCGTCCGACCGTCCGCCGTCCTGCGGCCGCCTTGGTCACCGCGATCCCTTCGAGCTCAGCGGCCCGAAGCACCTTCTGGTCGAAGGAGACAACCGACGCCTCGGCGTAGCGGGCAGTGGCCAGACAGTAGGCGTCCGGGAGGCTGATCGGGTGAGCGCCGCGGAGGCGCGCCGCCTCGACTCCGATCGCCTGGCCGGGCCGATGGATTGCGACTCCGAGAGCGGCAATCGCCTCGCGTGCCACTCGCAGGTGCTGCCGGTTGGCGGCGGGGGCGACGAGGACCTCGGAGAGATTGACGACGCTCACCAGCCGGGTTGCGTCTTGCTTCTCCCAGCCGATGAAGAGCGCGCGGGCTCGGGCATGGTGCGGATCGGAGCCGTCCAGCGCGCCGATCAGGACATCGGCGTCGAGGACGAGCTTCACCGCCGCTCGTCTTCTCTGTCGAGCTGCTCGAGGTACCCGGCCGGATAAGCCCCGGTGAGGGCGCCAAAGGCGCTCTCGAAGCTGATGGCTCGGCGGCGAATGCGCAGCTCGCCTTCCTCGAGCGCTTCGACGACGACCGGATCGCCGGCGTGCATTCCGGCCTCATCGAGGACGGCCACCGGGATCGTGACCTGGTTCTTCGTGGAGATCTTCGGCAACTCCTTTACTGTAGCAGTAAAGGTGCTATTCGAGCAGGCCGCGGATGTCGTCGGCGGTGATGCTCGCGGCGAAGAGGTCGCCCTCGTCCATGCACGCCGCGGGACAGCTCGGCTTTGCGGCGCGCGAGCGCGACGACCTTCTCCTCGATCGTGTCGCGGGCGATCATCCGGTAGGCCATCACCGGGCGGGTCTGGCCGATGCGGTGGGTGCGGTCGATCGCCTGGTTCTCGGTGGCGGGGTTCCACCACGGGTCGAGCAGGAAGCAGTAGTCGGCCTCGGTCAGGTTGAGCCCGAATCCGCCGGCCTTGAGGCTGAGCAGGAAGACCGGGATCGTCGCCGCTCCTGGAAGCGCTCGAGCACGCGCTCGCGCCTGCGGGTGCGGCCGTCGAGGTAGCAGTATCCGATGCCCTCGTCGTCGAGACGAGGCGCGGACCTGGGCGAGGAAGCGGGTGAACTGGCTGAACACGAGCGCCCGGTGGCCGCCGCCGACGATATCGCGGAGCTGCTCGACGAGCGCGTCTAGCTTCGCGCAGGGGACGCCGGCGTCGGCCGCCGTTGACCAGGCCCGGGTGCAGGCTGAGCTGGCGCAGCAGGGTGATCGAGCGGAGGATCGTGAAGCGGTTGCGGTCGAAGTCGCCGAGCAGCCCGAGGATCTTCTGGCGCTCCCGCTGGAGGTGGGTGTCGTAGACCTTGCGGTGGCGCGCGTGCAGGTCGACGAGGATCGTCTGCTCTTGCTTGGCCGGCAGCTCGGCGGCGACCAGCTCCTTGCGTGCGGCGCTTGAGGAGCGGCTTGATCCGGCGCCGCAGGCGGGCGAGCCGCTCGGCGTCGCCGGCGCGCTCGATCGGCCGCGCGTAGTCGCTCGGCGAACCGCTTCGGGTCGGGGAACAGCCCGGGGGCGGTGATCGACAGGAGCGACCACAGCTCCATCAGGTTGTTCTCCATCGGCGTTCCGGTCATCGCGAGCTTGAACGGCGCCGTCGAGCTCGCGCACGCACCGGTACGTCTTGGCCTGGTGGTTCTTGACGTACTGCGCTTCGTCGAGCACCAGCCCGGCCCACGCGACGGTGCGATACGCGTCGGCATCGAGCCGGAGCAGCGTGTAGGTCGTCGACCACGACGTCGGCGCCGGCGAGCTCGCTCGATCGAGCGGCCCGACTTCGTCAGCGTGTCGGTGACGGCGAGGACGCTCAGAGCTCGGGGCGAAGCGGGCTGCCTCGCGCGACCCAGGTCGGGACGACGCTCGTCGGCGCGACCACGAGGAACGGGCCGGCGTTCGGGTCGTGCGGCGCGGGCGTGGCAGACGAGCGCGAGCGTCTGCAGCGTCTTGCCGAGACCCATGTCGTCGGCGAGGATCCCGCCCAGCTCCAGTTCCCACAGCGCGGCGAGCCAGGCGAAGCCCTCCTGCTGGTAGGGGCGCAGCTCGGCCTGAAGCGTCGCGGGCGGCGCGTGCTCGGCGAGTCCGTCGAGCTCGAGCAGCGCGCCGACCTGGCGCTGCCAAGCCTGCGCCTGCTCCGTCACGACGCCGAGCGCGACGAGCTCCGACCAGAGCCCGGCCTGGTAGCGGCTGATGCGGAGCGGCTCCGACGGCGTGTCCTGGAGCGCGCGGGCCTCCTCGATCAGCCCGCGGAGCGACTGCAGCCGCGGCTCCAGCAGCGAGAAGTAGGCGCCGTCGCCGCAGGAGCATGTGCGACTGACCGCTCGCGAGCGCCACGAACACCTCGGCGAACGGCAGCTCGCGACCCTCGACACGGATCGACACGCCGAGGTCGAACCAGTCGCGCTCGCCGGCGATCTCCGTGGTCGACACGCCGATGGTGAGCGACTCGCTCACGTCGCGGTAGTCGGGGGGCTGCCCCTCCGTCTCCACCGTCACTCCCGGCAGCTCGCGCAGGCGCGGGAGCAGCTGCGTCGCGAAGTGCATGCCGTCGAGTCCGGTCAGCGTGACCGCCCCGCCTGTGGGACGTCCGGCCTCGTCGAGCAGCCCGTAGCGCTCGAGGCCCGTAGCGGCAAGGACGGTGCCGGCGAGGAGCGCGCGCTCGGCTCCGAGATCGCGAAAGCCCGCGCCGCCTGCGGGTGGGCCGACCGGCGCGCGCCGCTCCCTCTCCCCGACCTGGTACACCCATTCCCAGGCGACCTCGACGGCGTGTTCCATGCCGCAGTGGGCGGCCAGCACGAGCGAGGGAGCCGAGACCTCGGGCGGGGTGAACGAGTCGTCCGACGACCCGACTGCCGCGATGCTGCGCAGGGCCGGGCAGATCTCCTCGCCGAAACGCTCGAGCTCGTCCGGCGGGATCGACAGCGGCTTGCCGCCGAGCACGAGTCGCTGCAGCTCCGGCGGCGCCGGCCGGTCGAGCCGGACGAGCCGAAGGCGTCCGCGGTCGTCGGCGCCGACGAGCCCGTGGCCGCTCGCGCCGAGGAACAGCTCCGGCTCGACTCTCTCGCCGCCCTCGACGAGCAGCAGCGCCCGCAGCAGAGAATGGTCGTCGTCGGAGCGCGTGACGTCGAGCCGGATCTCGCCTCGCCGGTATGGCGGCAGCTCGCCCAGATCGGTGTGTACGTCGAGGAGCGGCAGCCCGATGCGGGCCGCCTCGTCCAACAGCGCCCAGAGGTGCGTGCCGTAGTCGGTGAGGTCGAGCATCTTGTTGCGGCTGTACCAGTAGTACGAATGCCCTTCGTGGGCACGCTGGAGCGCGTACAGCTCGCGGACGAGGGCCAGGTGATCGGCGCGGTACTCGCCGCTCCGGACCTGCCAGGAGTCCAGCCCGCTCCAGGTCAGTGAGCCGTTCACCCAGCCGCCGCGCGCCCCCGGCCGCAGCAATCGCGCCTGGAGGCGCGCTCCCTCCCCGGCGAGGCCGCTCCGCTGCAGCGACAGCTCGATCCCGAGTTGCCTCCCGGTCGCCTGCGCCGCGGGCGCCTCGATCAGCGCGCGCAGCGGCCGCTCCCACGCCGCCTCCGCGGGCGGGGGCACGACCTCGAGCAATCGACGTTCAGGCCCGCCTACAGCGGCGATCACCAGCGCCGCGACGTGCTTGCAGTTGTACCCGACCGGGCACGTGCACTCGCCCTCGTCGAACGCCGGCGATCCCTCCCGGCCGTCGGCGAAGAAGGCGGTCGTGTCGTAGAGCGCGCCCTGGCCGAGCACCGACCCCGTGAGCGCCTCCCCCTCGGCGTCCCAGGCGAGCCGGAGCACGCGGCCTCGATTCGCGTAGGCCCGGCCGCGGTCGAAGGACCGCCGGCCGACCGCGGCCTCTACCGCCGACAGCTCGACATCCCATCGCTCGCGGACGGCGCTCATGTGGGCGGCAACCTATCCGGCGCTCCGGACGCAATCGACGCGCGCCTGGAGCCCGGGCGAGGGCGGATCAGGCTACGGTGCCAGTCGCGATGACGTCGTCGTCTACGCGGCGGCGAGGATGTCGCCGAGATCACTCGCCTCGACGCGATGCTCCGGAAGAGTGAGCACGATCTTGCCGTCCTCCTCGAGCCGCAGCCGCGCGTTGAGGATCGTGACCCCGACGAGGCTCCCGTCGGCGCCGTAGCACTTGCCGTCGCCTTCGGCAGTGCCCTCCCAGTCAACCGCCGTCTTCGGATCGCCGACGTTGAGGTAGAGAACGTCGCCCTCGCGGTCGTATGACGTTGTCGAACTCGATCCCGTCGATCTTCACCGCTTTGGGAGCGACCTTCGCCTGAACGCCGTGACCTAGGCAGCAGCGTGAGTTGGGCGATCAGGCCGACGTCGAACTGCGCCCGTGGAGAACAAGGTCGATCTCGTCCGCGATGCGCTCCCAGACCCTGTGCACCTCGTCCTCAAGCTCCTTCAGCCAGGGTCGAAGGTCGTCCCAGAACTCGCCGCTCGGTCCCGGCGGGTACTTGTAGAGCAGCCACAGCGTCGAGTCTCTCTTGTTGAGTCCCAGGGCTGCCGCGGGCTCCGCGAGCGACGACTGGAGAAGCTCGATGAACGGGTCAGGGTCGTCCCGCCGCCCCCGCCAAACGCCAATCCAGCACCGCGGCGAGGGCGTGAAGTCAACCTCCCTCGTGTGCCACCCGATGCCTACGGCGGCCATCGGATGACCGTCGCCATCCAGCCACTCAGGCCGGTACAGCAGCCGGGCGTCGAAAGCACCTTCGTCACCGAAGAGGATCTCAGCACCCGCGGGCGGACTCTCGGCGATTCGGTCCCCAACCGTGGTCATCGCCTGGAGGGCGATCTGCTTAGCCTCGGAGACGAGGGCGGCCCACTCTTCGATCTGGGCTCGGTGCCGGAGGAAGAAGCGGACGGGCTCGTCCTCGATCCGCTCGATCACGGTAGCTCCCTTCGAAGCGTCGACAGGTAGTCCTCGGCGATGTGTCGTCCTCGGGCTGGGCCCGAGTCCCGCAGCGCCGCCTCCAAGAACTTGCCGATGTCCGACCATCGGACGCTGTGCCAACTGTCTTCTGCACGGGCGGTTGCGGGAGCCCGACCCGTCGGCGTCAGGAAGATCAGCGCCTGAGCCTCAGGATGATCATCGGCCAGGCGCTGGCACTGCTAAGGCTGCTCGATGGCGTCGAGCTTGTTCTCGACGACCACCTTGAGCTCACCGCTCGACAGCACGAGATCAGCAACGGCGGTGCCGCCGGCGACCTCCCGGCGCACCACGAAGTGGTGGTGCGCGCCCGCGTCGAGCCCGACGTGCGAGAGCAGTGCGACCACAAGCCGGTTGCCAAGGCCATGGCGACCGGTGGAGTCGAGGAGCCAACTCAGCATCGCCGAGTGCGTGAGCTCGTCCCGCGATCTGTGCGTCACGCCTAGGAAATCGGTAGGTCCGGTTTGCCAACTACCGGCCGCCCGAAGCCGCTCGTTCTCTGCATTCATGGCCTTCAACGAGGCCTCCCAACCCCCGACAAGGCGCTCATCGTTGCGTCGGCGGAGGGCAACCCACTCGGCATTGAGCCTGCCGAAGCGCTCCTCGTTGACCAAGGTTTCTGTATTCACTGACCTAAGGTCACCTTACGGGATCGGCTGTTGCCGGTTCGAGGATCACGTAAGACGAGTCAGCCGCGTTGGCGCGTTCATCACTCCTCGTACCCCCATCCCTGCGGCCACCACGGGTTTTTCGCTCCCCACTCCTCCGGCGGGATGGGTACGGCTCCCTGGTCGACGCGGCGTGGCGGCTCGCAGGAGTCTAGCCGCGCACGGTTCACGAACCACGTTCCTCTCAGCCGGCTTCGCCAGTACCTGAGGTCGCCGACCTCGAGGTAACGCGTCGGGTTCCGGTAGCCACGGAAGTAGGCCAGATACGCCTCCGGATGCTCGTCAATGATGGACTCGAGCAATCGACAAGCCTCGAGTTCGGGTTGCTCGAGGTCGTCGACGACCACGTACTGATGAGCCGGCATCCTCGGCTCGCGGGGCGCGAGGACGTTGTTCCGCCACGGAAGCTTCTCGGCGAGTTTCTCTACCTCGTTCATGCGCGCGAGAACGCCGAGAGCTGAAGCAGCTCGCCGTCGAGCTCCAGTCCGGAGCCGATCAGCTCCTCCGCGCTCGACCCGCACGTCCTCGCCGAGCCCGACCGAGGGCTCGCGCCGGCGCGGCGTCTCCTGCGCGCGGGCGAGGAACTCCTCGAGCCGTGCCTCCGCGACGGGCTTGCCGCCGACGTACTCGATGGCGTCCAGCATCGCCCCGCGGAGCAGCTTCGGATAGAGATGGGCAAAGGCCTCGGGCCGGGAGACGTAGTCCAGGCAGAGCGTGGACGGGCCGAGCGCGACCACCATCCCCGACTGTCCCGGCTCGAGCGGGAAGGCGTCGAGGAGGGCCGCAAGGTCGCGCTCGGATCGGTCGAAGAGGTCGCGCTGGGCGCCCGTGGGGGAGGTGACGCCGAGCCGCGCGCTCTTCGCGGCCACTGCACTCCAGACCTCGCCCTGCGCGGCTCCGAGCTGCGCGCGGCGCGGCGGCGAGCCGCTCGGCCTTGCGGCGCCGCAGCTCGGGATAGGCGGTGGCCGGGCGCGGGCTCGAACTGCGCGCTGCGGCGGTGCCAGCGGCCCTGCTCGACGCACGAGACGGGGACGGTCGTCTTCGTGTGCGGCGCGACGAGCACGGTCACGTTCAGGATCCGGTTCTGCTTGGCGCCGACGAGCTCTTCGCCGTCGTAGAGGAGGACGTTCTGGCCGAGCGGGTTCTCGACCAGGAGCTCCGGCACGCTGCCGTCTTCGTCGACCTCGGAGATGCGGAAGCCGAGCGGCGCCGCCTCCTCGAACGTCAGGTACTCGGCGCGAGGCGTGACGCGCGGGAAGAGCGGGGCGACGACGATGCCGTTGTGCTCGACCGGCTCGCCGAGCTGGATGGTGGCGTTCTTCGTCTTCATCGGACGACTCCTTGGTCGGGTTCGTGAAGGAGTCGTCGCGAGCCGGTCGGTTTCTTACGAGCGGTAAGAGATCCCGTGGCGCCGGGTGATCTTCAAGGGATGCAGTTCTTCTTCCGCACGAGCGAGAACAGCGGCATCGGGGTCGGGCCGATCGGCGCGATCTTCGTGGGGATGGTCTACCTCGCCGTGTTCGCCGCCGGGATGGTGCTTGCCGTCGTCTATCTGCTTGGGCTGCTTGTCTTCAAGGGCGGGCCGGCGCTCGTCCGCGCTCTGCGTGATCGAGGGCGCGGTGCAGTCTGATCAGATGGTGCAGGTACTCGAGCTCAGAGCTCGAGCCTGACCCGCGAATCCGGGAACGTCGCCACGATCTCGAGCTTGCCGCCGAGCATCTCGATGTATCCCTTCAGTGACGACAGGTAGAGATCGTTCTGACACTCGATCGCGGAGACGCGTCTCTGGCTGACGCGCAAGGCGTCGGCGAGATCCTGCTGTGTCAGACCTCGTTGCTCGCGAAGCTCCGCGAGACGAAGAACGGCGTCGATCCTTCCTTGTATTCCTCGATGTCGGCCCGCAAGACCGGGCGACGCCTGAGAGGTGGGCACCGCGCAGCGGACTCCTCGGCCGAAGACGACGCGCCGGCGCTCGCCCCGGTAGGTTAGTCAGCGAGGACGTCGCCGAGATCGGTGACGACGACCATGTGCTCGGGGAGCGTCAGCTCGATCTTCCCATCTTGCTCGAGCCGGAGCTTCGCGTTGAGGATCGTCAGACCAACGAGGGCGCCATCGGGCGCATATCGGGTGTGATCTCCCTCCGCGGAGCCGTCGAATTCGACGGCACTATTCGGATCACCGACGTGGAGGTAGAGAACGTCCACGTCCCGGTCGTAGAAATTGTTGTCGAACTCGGTACCCGCGATCGTCACCTTGCCGGTAGTGACGCCCGTTTGAATGCGGTCGCTATCCATCCCTCACCTCCTTCGAAGTGTACGACGACCTGCAACCACGGCAGCGCGTCGCCCGTTCTGACGAAGAACCATTCCTCGCCCTCGGCCCGTCCGCGCGCGCGACGGTCGGGCTCGCGAACGGTCTCCATGATTTCACGCAGAAGTTGACGCATCTCCGCGTGACGCTCCTTGATGTGGGCCCAACGCTCCTCTGTCAACACGACTCGTCTACCGTCGGGATCCACCGTTGCCGCCAGCATCTCGTTGTCAACATAGCCAACGAATCGGCCGAGAGGTCTGGCAGGTCTGCCCGCGTACGCCATAAGCTGCCCGACCGAGGTGGATGACTCTCGCCAGATGCTCGATGCGAACGACCGCGCCGACTATGAGCTGCTCCAGAAGGGCGAGATCGGCCGCCTACTCGCCAAGTACCAGCCCGCCGTTGTCGGCCGCTGCGTCGCGCGCCTGCGCGGGCACGCCGACGCCGAGGACGTCGCGCAGAACGTCATGCTCCGCGTCTACAAGGAGTTCATCCGCGGCAAGCGCTGGCACGGGCATCCGTTTCGCGTCGTCATCCATCAGGTCACCGGCTACACGATCAAGGAGTACTTCCAGGGCCGCGACTACACCGAGCCGCTGCCGGAGAACTGGGATCCCGGCAACCCCGGCTGGACGGACGCCGTCGTCGAGAGGGACTACATGAGCGAGCTCTTCTCCCAGCTCAGCGAGCACGAGCGGACGATCGCCGAGCTCCACTTCCTCGAGGACCTCGGAGCGGAGGAGATCGCGCGCGAGGGTCGACTCCAGCCGAAACGCGGTCGACCAGGCACTCTTCAGGATCAGGCGCAAGCTCCGCGACCTCATGTCCAATGGCGATGGCTGACGACGTGACGATCCTCTTCGACGACTACGCCGGCCGGTACGTGCGGGGAGAGCAGCCCGACCCGCGCGAGTACCTGGCGCGCGCGGGCGAGGGGGCGGACGAGCTGGCGGAGCTGATCGACCGCTTCGTCACCGGCACGCCGCCGCCCGAGCCCTCGGAGGAGCGGGTGGCGATGATGAGCGCCTGGCTCGCGGGCGAGCCGCCGCTGCTCGAGCTGCGCGTGCGTCGCGGGCTGCGGCGCGCCCAGGTCGTGGAGGCGCTGATGCAGACTGCTCGGGCTCGATCCTGCGAAGGAGAAGAAGGTGGCCGGCTACTACCACCGGCTCGAGACCGGCCTGCTGGATCCAAACCGCGTCGACCCGCGCGTGTTCGAGGCGCTGGCGGAAACGTTCAAGACGCGCGTGCGGGAGCTGCTCAGCTGGCGCCCGCCACCAGTCGGTGTCGAACCCGCACCGGCGATGTACCGCCTGGCGCAGAAGGCGCTCCGAGTCGGCTGCGGCTGCGCCGCCGGCTCAAGCCGGCCGAGGAGCCCGACGAGATCGACCGGCTCTTCGGCGCTGCTGACTAGGCCTCGTCAACCGCTGCGCATGGGCCAACTGGCCTATTGCGAAGCTCCATCGGAGTGCGACACACTGGCCGCTGCGGACATGCCCGGACCAGTCACGGACCCACGAGCGGATGCGCTTCGAGAGCGCTACCACGCCTTGTTCGAGGCGGACGAGTTGCCCGTACCGGTCGACGCGATCGCCGAGGACCTCCTCGGCCTGAGCGTCGGCGAGGCCGATCTCGACGTCTCAGGCCTGCTGCTGCCGGCCGATCGCCAGATCTGGGTGAACGCCCGCGAGGCGCGCGAGTCGCCAGGCCGCCGCCGCTTCACCATCGCGCACGAGCTTGGCCACTGGGTCTGTCAGTGCCTTGAGGGACGGACGGCGCCGATGTACTGCCGATCGGACGAAGTGGGCCCGCCGAACGGCGAGACGCGCCAGCTCGAACGCGAGGCAAACGTCTTCGCCGCAGAACTGCTAATGCCTGAACCGCTGGTACGTAAGACGTTCGCGGACTCGACGACTGCCTGAAGTGGCTGAGCCACTCGGGGTGTCCCAGGACGCGATGGCGTGGCGCCTCTACAACTTCGGGCTTACGACGGAGCCGCCCTCGTGATCACTTCGCCCAGACCATCTAGCTGATGGCACTGATCTATCGCGCCATTTTCCAGGTTGAGGACCCGGGAAGCTCCTTTACGGAGCGGGCGGGCGACCGGGTTCAAGACTGGCTGCGTTTCAAATTCCGTGACGACGGCCTTGAGCTCCCCGACGAGGGAACGACAACCATCGATCCGTACGGCATCGAGGTTGGGCGGCAGCAGCGGAGCTCGGACGAGTGCAGGGTCGCTCGGCTGAGCGTGTATGAGCCGCATCGTGAAGACGGACTTCAGGTTACAGCAACCTTGACCGCGATCAGCGACGGCGAGAAGAAGTCGTGGGCCTGGGTCGATCTTGAGCGTTGGGCACCACATCAGGTCGCCCCAACGTGGATTCCGGTGACGCCGGGAATCGTGATTAGCCTACTGGAGAAGGAGGAGGCGTACCGCGGTGACCTGCGGTTGAGCCGTGGATGCAGGTTGGTTACGGCCGACGAAGGGAAGCTTCTCGCCTCGCTTGTGCTCGACTCGAAGCGTGAACTTCCTATCGTCGTAGTGTCGCATCGCAATGATGAAGAGCATGCGATTGAGCAAGCCCAAAGCCGCGCCACGCAGATCGCGCGACGCGTCGCGGGCATCGCTTCCACGTGGGTTCTGGGAACAGGGGCTGTTACAGCTTTCTCCAAAGCGATGCACGAGGCTCTCGGTGATGGATGGATGTCCACTCGGGCGCGGGCCGCACGTACCTCCCGGGCGTCGGAGGGGAACGGGACTTCCAGGCCGACACCGTTTTGTCGCGTTTCGCAAGCTTGAAGGAAGGAGGGAGGATCTCGCGGCGCTATTCGTTGCGCCCTCGCTTCTGCGACGAGCGGTAGAGGCCGCGCCGCCGCCGCCGTTTGGCGCTCCTCCGCGCGGGCACTGATCTTCCGAGACCGGGACGCCGACGCCGATGAGCTTCTCGCACTGGCAGATGAGGACGTCAAGAGGCTCGAGACTGAGCGAGAAGACCTCTTGAGCGACATGGAAGATCTTCAGGAGAAGTTTGAAAGTGAACGGAGCGACGTTACGGGCTTCAGCGGTGAATGACGACCTGGCTCGCCGACTCCAGTACTACCGCAAGCGCATGGCACAACTCGAGCCGTCCGCAATCGCAGGCGAGCCCATTCAAGACAACTTCGAGCCGGTCCTCTGCTCAGAGGTCGTCTCGCACGCAAGAGAGTGCCTCCCGATGGTCGTGCTGCCGGATGCTGTCGACGAGGGGGCCGAGACGCTCGACGACCACGGCGACGAATCATGGGCGCGGCGTGCCTGGTCGGCGCTAGAGGCTTTGAATCGCTATGCCGAGATGAAGAGCGCAGGCGAGTTCGACGGAAGTTTGGTTACTTATTGCGAACACTCGGCTGGTGGTGAGTTTGTGATCCCCGCCGGTTGGGTCGCTCCAACCGAGACCGCGTTGACCCTGTCGAATCCTCGTTTTCGCGAGTTGCGCGTCCTTCCGATCTCATCCGCTGTCGATGCTTCAGGACGGATTCTCATGCAGGAGCACATCAGGATCGAGAAAGGCGGATCCCCAGCGCCCCGCATTCATTACTACGACGACACTCGTCGACCCACCCACAAGATCCACGTCGGGTGGTTCGGCGACCACCTCGACAGTCGTGCTCGATCGTAGGCATGACGAGCGTCGTTGATCAGGAGATGAGCATCGCTCGCGAGGTGCTCGAGGCCTATCCGGTCGACGCAGCGAAGCGGGAGATAATCGCCCACGACGAAGGTCCACTGCTCGTGATCGCCGGGCCCGGCTCCGGCAAGACTTCCGCTCGTCCTCCGGGCACTCAACCTGCTGCTGCTCGAGCGGGCGTCCCCGCGGAGATCGTGCTCTGCACCTTCACCGAGAAGGCCGCGTTCGAGATGCGCGATCGCCTCGCCGCCGCGGCGCGCAAGGTCGGCTACACGGGCGACCTGTCGGAACTGCGCGTCTCGACGATCCACGGCTTCTGCAACCGCATCCTCACGCGAGCACCGTCACCGGACGGCGCTCGGCAACGGCTACGAGACGCTCGACGAACTGACGCAGCTCCTCTTCATCTTCGAACACTTCGACGAGATCATCGGGCCGACCGAGAACGACGCTCTATCCTGGGCAGATGGAAGACGCGGTGGACGCGATCGAGGGGATGCGCGACTACTTCGACAAGATCACGGAGGAGCTCGTCGATCCCGAGCAGCTCTCGGGTCGGCCGATCCGTTCCTCGCGGCGCTCGGCGCGCGCCTATCGCCGCTACGAGACGCGCGCTCTTCGAGCGCAACCGCACCGACTTCGCCCACCTGCAGCGGCTCGTCTACGACCTGCTCGCGCGATCCCGGCACCGCCGACGCGTGACGAGCGAGCTTCGGTACGTGCTCGTGGACGAGTACCAGGACACCAACTACATCCAGGAGCAGCTCCTCTCAAGCTCACCGAGCAGAGCCGCAATCTCTGCGTCGTCGGCGACGAGGACCAGAGCCTGTACCGCTTCCGCGGCGCGACGGTGCGGAACATCCTGGAGTTCCCGCAGCGCATTCCCGGCTGCGCGCAGGTCAAGCTGACGACCAACTACCGCTCTCACCGAGCGATCGTCGAGCGCTACGACCGCTGGATGGCCTCGGCCGACTGGTCCAACCCGACCGGCGGCCCGCCGTTCCGCTACGACAAGACGATCGAGGCCGATCCCGACGGCGAGCATCCGGACTACCCGGCCGTCATCGCGCATCTGGGGCAGCGGACGCAGCGCGACGAGGCCGCCCGCTTCGCCGACCTCGTCGAGTTCCTCAAGAGAACCAGGCGTCATCGCGGACTACAGCCAGGTGGCGCTGCTCCTGCACAGCGTGCGGGAAGAGCCACAGCGGCCCGTATCTCGCCGCGCTGGAGGCGAAGGGCATCCCGGCGTTCTGCCCGCGCGCCCGCGCCTACTTCGAGAACGAGGAGGTGCGGCGACTGGTCGCCTGCTTCGCGGTGCTCTTCGGCTGGCACGGCGACGGGCGCGGGCAGGTCGACGGCGCGGTGCGCCGAAGCTCGCCAGCTACGTGGACGAGTGCCTCGTCCAGCTCGCCGCCGCTTGCGGCGCCCGCATCCGCTCGCCGAGGCGCTGCAACGGTGGACCGGCGAGATCGCCGCGCTGCAGGAAGGCGAAGCGCTCGACCTGCGCCCGGCCGACTACTTCTACCACCTGCTCGCGCTCGATCCGTTCAAGAGCGCGGTCCGCAACGAGAACACGCGCCCGCAACCTCGCGATCTTCTCGCAGCTCCTGAACATCTTCCAGAGCTACTACCACTACACCGTCGTCACGCACCGGAACCGCGAGTTCCTGCGGTTCCACTTCTTCAACAGCTTCCTGCGCCTGCTCTACGACGGCGGCATCAACGAGTACGAGGACCCGGACCAGCCCTTCCCCAAGGGCCACGTGCAGGTGATGACCATCCACCAGGCCAAGGGCCTCGAGTTCCCGGTGGTCGTGGTCGGCAGCCTCGACAAGCAGCTCTCGAGCCCCAAGCAGATCGACCGCGACCTCGGGCCCTTCTACCACCGGCCGCCGTTCGAGCCGCGAGAACCGCATCACCCTGTTCGACCGGATGCGCCTGCACTACGTCGCCTTCTCGCGGCCGCAGAAGGTGCTGGTGCTCACCGCGCACGAGCCGCCCAAGGACCACTTCGCGCCCATCTGGCAGGGGCTTCCGCAGTGGCCCTACGTGCAGAAGGAGCTGCTCGCCGCCCAGCGCTTCGAGGTCGCGAGCGCATGCCGGTCAAGAAGACCTACAGCTTCACCGGCGACCTCAAGATCTACGAGACCTGCCCGCGCCAGTACCAGTTCTTCCGCGAGTACGACTTCACGCCCTCGCGCTCGGCGGTGATCTTCTTCGGCCTGCTCGTGCACCAGACCATCGAGGAGATCCACCGCATCGCCCTCGACGGCAAGCTCGACACGCTCGACGAGCCGCGCATCCGCGAGCTCTTCGACCGCACCTTCCGCTTCCTCGCCCGAGCGACGTGCGGCCGATCGGCGACCGAGGCCCGCGAAGCGGCCTTCCGCCAGGTGATGAACTACTTCCGCCAGAACCAGCGACGAGATGCGGCGGGTGATCCAGACCGAGGTCGACGTGTCGCTGGAGAAGGACGGCTACATCCTCGCCGGCAAGGTGGACCTGCTGCTCGGCGGCGACGGCAAGCTGGAGCTGCTGGACTTCAAGACCTCGCCGCGGCCGAGGGACAGCCCCGAGCTGATCGCCGCCTACGAGCGCCAGCTCTGCACCTACGCCCACATCCTGGAGCGGCGGCACGGCAAGCGGCCCGACCGGCTGCTGCTCTACTGGACGGCGGAGCCGCGCAAGGAAGATGCGCTGATGGTCTTCCCCTACCGCCCGGAGCGCGTGGACGAGGCGGGCCGCTACTTCGACGAGGTCGTCGGCAGGATCCAGGCGCCGAGTTCGCGTCGACCGCGCCCCCGAGCGCAGGTCTGCAAGGAGTGCGACCTGCGGATGCTCTGCGCTGCCGAGGGCATCGTTCGAGGCGACGGGGAGAACGAGTAGATGGCGAAGATCGAGATCAACCGGACCGAGCTGGTCTGGCCCGGCAAGTACAACGAGGACGGCACGCTGAAGGAAGTGCCGCGGGTCAGCCTGCCGTTCCAGGTCATCGAGCGCGTCAACGAAAGCCGCGCGTCACGCGAGGCTGCGAAGGAGCGAGGGGCACGCTCTTCGACGTCTACGAGGGAACGAGGGCGACACTTGAGGCGGGCTGGCGGAACAAGCTGATCTGGGGCGACAACCTGCTGGTGATGTCGACTGCTGGAGAAGTTCGCCGGGAAGATCGACCTGATCTACATCGACCCGCCGTTCGCGACTGGAGCGGATTTTTCGTTCACGTCGATGTAGGCGAGTGAGGAGGAGGTCTCTCAAGGAGCAGTCGCTATCGAAGAGAAGGCGTACCGAGATACGTGGGGAATGGCATGGAGTCCTATGTCCAGATGCTCGTTCCGCGTCTGGCACTGCTCCGAGAGTTGCTATCCGACGAGGGTTCGTTGTTTCTCCATCTGCGGCGTCCAGGTCAATCAGTCATTCGGGTCGCTCTCGAAGAGGTGTTCGGCGCGGCAAACGTCGTGGACGAGATCATCTGGAACTATGGAACGCCCTCCGGAGGCCGCGCGGCGGGAAACAAGATCATCAAGGCGCATGAGTACACTCATTCTCGCTACGTCAAGAACGACGGATCTCACGTATACAACAAGGAGCATCTACCCGTACTGACGAGAAGTAAATAGAAGAGAGCTTCACCTTGTACGGACGAGAGATGGTCGGCGGCTAACCGCAACGAGAGGACGACCAGGATGGCGTCTGTCGAGCGGCAGTACCTCGGATGAAGCAAAGGGTAGTTCCGACTCGTCGACCGTATGGTCTGATGTCGACAACAAATCGTACGCCCTACAGTCTATAAAGCGCGCGAAGTGAGAGAACGGGTTTCCGAACCCAGAAGCCTGAGGCTCTTCTCGAACGGATCATCAAAATCTCTTCCAATGCAGGTGCACTCGTAGCCGACTTCTTCGTGGGTCGGGCACAACGGCCGCGCCGTCGCCGAAAGGCTCGGACGGCGTTGGATTGCTTGCGACCTCGGCCGCTATGCAATCCACGTCACCAGGAAGCGGATGCTTGAGGATCGAGGATTGTCGACCATTCGAGGTCCTGAACCTCGGGCAAGTACGAGCGACAGTACTGGAGCGTCGCGACCTTCGGCGAGGATCTGGACGAGGACGGCGCGATCTCGCTTCTACGAGTACGTCGCGTTCATCCTAAAGCTCTACGGCGCGACGCCGATGACGGGCATCCAGCACCTTCAGGGCCAGACCGGCAACGCATTTGTCCACGTGGGTGCGGTCGACGCGCCCGTGACGTTCGACGAGGTTATGGCGGCCGTGGCAGAGTGCGCCGCCTCGAAGGCGGGGGAGCTCCATGTGCTTGGCTGGGAGTGGGAGATGGGCCTCAACGACCTTGTCTCGGACGAGGCGAAGAAGCAGGGCGTGAAGGTGGTCCTCCGCCAGATCCCGCGCGAGGTCATGGAGGCCGAGGCAGCCGCAAGGGCGACGTCCGGTTCTTCGAGCTCGCGTACCTCGAGGCCTCGGTCGAGCCGACGAAGACTGCTCGTGACGGTCCGGGTGGAGCTCGAGAACTTCGTCATCCCGAACCCGGAGCTGGTGCCCGATGACGTCCGCGAGAAGATCACGAAGTGGTCCGACTACGTCGACTACTGGGCCGTCGACTGGGGCTTCCAGCGACGACACGTTCATGCAAGGTCGGGTTACGTACCGGACGCGCCGCGATCGAACGCTCGAGCTCGTCTCGGAGTCGCACACATACGACGAGCGGGCGAATACCGCGTGATGATCAAGGTAATCGACGTTTTCGGGAACGACACGTCGAAGCTCGTGACGATCTCGGTCGCCTGACATGGCAGAGTCATCTTACCTCGGCTACGCATCGCAGCTGCCGGGACTCGAGGACCGCAACCCCTACTCGCATCCGTCGAAGTTCATTGATCGTCCGGGCTCCACCGAGCTCGTCGTCCTCAACGTCCGGAGGCCGTCGGAGATGCTGGTTGTGAACAAGCTTCGCGAAGCCGTCGACCAGTGGCGGGATCTGGTTACGAGGGCGCCTCCAACACAACACGCGGGCTCTTTCAGCTGGTGGTTTGAAGAGGCCGAAGCCGAGGGCTTTCGGCCGTACTGGGGGCAGCGGGAGGCGATCGAGACGATCGCGTTCCTGGTCGAGGTGGAGCACTGCCAGGACGCGATGAAGCTGATCGACACCTATCAGGACGTGCCCAATCCAACCCTTATCGATACCGGCGTCGAGTTTCAGACGACGACGGATGGCGTGCGACAAGTGCTCAGGCTCCGATCAGACGGCGCCTATGACACGATAAACCTTCCGGACGAGGGTCTTGCTCGCTTTGCCCTCAAGATGGCGACGGGGACGGGCAAGACGCTCGTCATGGCGCTGGCGACGGCCTGGTCGTACTTTCATGCTCGGAGGGAGGCGACTCACCGCTGTCCTCGAACATCCTCATCGTCGCACCCAACGTCATCGTCTTCGAGCGTCTGCGGAAGGATTTTGAGAACGCATTCATCTTCCGTGAGCACCCGCTGATCCCGCCAGCCTGGAAGTTCGACCTCCAGGTGATCCTGCGCGGCGAGAGCACTGAGCCTGGCGGGCGGGAAACCTCTTCGTGACGAATATCGATCAGCTCCGCGACAGGAGTCCCGGTTTCACGCCGAAGAACGCAGTTGACGCCCTCCTGGGCCGTAAACCGACTGGCGACGTGGCTCAGGGTCGGCGGATGCTCGAACGCATAAGGGACCTCGGCTCGCTTGTGATCATGAACGACGAGGCCCATCACGTCCACGACGCGACCTCAAGTGGAGTCAGACGCTCTTCGGGCTCCACCACCGCTGCCCCGCGGCCTCGATCTGTGGCTCGATTTTTCAGCGACCCCGAAGTTCCAGAGTGGCGACTATTTCCCGTGGATCGTCTGCGATTACCCACTCGCGCAGGCCGTCGAGGACCGGATCGTGAAGACGCCCGTAATCCTGCACATGAAGGATCGAATCGAGCCCGATCAGATCACGCGTGAAACGGTGGTCGAGAAGTACCGCGACTGGCTCGTCTCAGGGGTCGAGCGCCTCCGAGAGCACGAGCAGTACTTTGAGGGCTGTCGGCTGCAAACCCGTGCATCTTCGTGATGTGTGAGTCGGTGCAGCACGCGGATCGCATCGGCGACTGGATGCGGGATCCCGCGGGCGGAGGGTTCGGTGAGGGGAGGTGCTCGTCATCCACACCGACGCCGGTGGCGAGGTGAGGAAGGGAGAGCTTGATGAGCTTCGTCGCCTCGCGCGTGACGTCGATGAGCCCGAGAACCCGATCAAGGTCGTCGTCAGCGTGCTCGTCCTGCGCGAAGGCTGGGACGTCCGAAACGTGACTCTCGTTCTGGGTCTTCGCCCCGGTACGGCGACAGCCAAGATCCTTCCTGAGCAAGCGGTTGGTCGTGGCCTTCGCTGATGCTGGCATCCGGGCCCGACTCCGACGAAGTGCTCGAGGTGATGGGCACCGACGCGTTCGAGAATTTCGTGCGTGAGCTCGAGAAGGAGGGTGTCCACGTCCAGACGGAACGGACGAAGCCGAAGCCGCCGATAACGGTCGCGCCGATCCGCGAGCGGAGCGACTTCGACGTCGAAATACCGCGCACCGAGCCGTTCTTGATCCGCTCCTACACGAAGCTCGGCGAACTGGATGTCGACGGCCTCGCAAGCTTGTTCGAGCTCTCGGGATTGGATGGCGGCGACGCCATCCGCCTAACCGCGGAGGCAGCTGCACATGGGTACGACCTTGGCAAGGTCGTTCGATCGATGACCCCCGTGTTCCGCTTGCGGAAGAGGTACTCGCCTCGATCGTTCAGCGCACGCAAGCCAAGGCAGGCCTTACGCTCGAGTTCGCGGCGCTTGCGCCACTGGTGCAGCGCTACCTGCGGGAACGTGTCTTTGGCGGACCCGTGGATCTGGAAGAGGAGAACATACGCCGCTACCTCCGAAGGGAGGACGTAAGGGACGCCATTACCTCCGAGTTCGCTCCGGCGTTGGGTGAGCCCACGGCGGAGCG
>CAVQWX010000004.1:0-539297 GCA_963717765.1 uncultured Actinomycetes bacterium
GCCTCCACCGTGTCACCTCCGAGCACATCGAGTGCGCGACCGGCATCGACGTCGAAGACGAGTTCGATCGTTTGCGCGCGCCGTACCGCCAGCCGCATCATTCCGCCCGGTCCTTGGCTGATGCAGGCTCCAGCTGCCTGCCAGTAGGGCGAGTAGCGGATGGCCAGGCGGTAGCGGCCGGGGCGGCCGACTTCCACGCGCATACGATCCTGCTCGAGCGCGATGACGCCCGCGTAGCCCGGCCCACTGATGAGCTTGCGCGGGGCGGGAACGGCATAGATGGTCAAATTGTGCGTCCGTCGGACGGCCCTGAGCCCCGAACGACGGCTTTCCAAGAGCATGGCCTCGCCGCGGGCGCTGTAGTCCGGGGGCGCGTGCGAGAGCACGACGTATCGGACGCCAAGGTCGCGCAGCCAGGCGAGATAGGCGCGGCGCCCAAGCTTGCCGTAGAGGATCTCGTTCTGCGGGAAGTCGTCTTGGCGGAACCAGCCGCGGGCAAGCGGTATTCCGGCTCGAGGCAGATAGACGGCCGGCCAGTGTCCCGTCGTGTCGACCGCTTCTACCCGGTACGAGGGCGTTGAGTCGCACGTGAAGGAAGCGAATCGCCGGCGCCCAGTACGTTGCTCGAGATGCCGGGTTGTCGAGTATCTGCGCGTAGCTCGCGACGAGGGGCGTCAGGTTCCAGGAGAGGGCGAACACGAAGACTCCGGCCGCGACGCTGCGCGGCCGCCAGTTGCGGAGGGAGAGGACGAGAACCGCGAGCGGAGTCGCCGCGAAGCGGAGACGGGCGATGTTCTCTCCCAGCCCAGAGGGGACGAGGTACGCGGCGACGCACGCACCAAGGTAGACGGCGAACACGCCGCGGAGCGGGCGGGCGCGCGGAACCCGCCACGTCAACCATCCTGCGAGGGCACAGAAGGCGCACGCTGCGAGTAGCTCCTCCACCGGGAAGGGGTACCGCCCGCCGGATCGGGAACAAGCGCCAAAGCATCGTAGCTCCGCCAGCCCGGCAACGAGGAGCGTGGCGGCGGGCATCAGGAGGCGCTTCGAGCGCTCGATTCGTGGCACCCCGCATCCGACGAGCACCACGGCGAGCAGCACAAAGGCGATTGGGCTGGCCGCGAGCGCGAGCAGCACGAGGAGCGCGAACCGTATGCGCGCACCCCGCTGGAGCGCCCAGAGAGCGAGCAGGGCGAGAGCTGCTCCGAGCGCGAACGGGAATGCCGCCGAGAGCACGATCCCTGCCCAAACGATGGCGAACGTCCGGCTCGACCAGCGCGCGGCCAGGCCCCACTCGCGACCGACCACGACCGTAAAGGCGAGCGAGGCGGTGGCGATCGTCGCGACTGCGAGCAGCCGGATGCCGAGCAGCGCCGCGAGCGGATAGTAGAGCAGGCTGTACGTGACGAAGCTATACCGACCCGCGTACCAGAAGTTGTTCCAGAGATCGAACCCATGCCGGAGAAAGACAGCGCGCTGGTACATATGCGCGGCCAGATCGCTGCCGGGCGGGCCAAGACAGACGAGGAGTGCGGCAACCAGGGCGGCGACGGCGGCCGATGCGAGTGCCTCACGCCCGAGTGCGGTCATGCGAAGAGTTGCAGCCCCCAGTGGCTGCGTTTCAAGCTTCAAGCTCGACCGCCTCCTGAAGTCGAGCTCTCGAGTTTCGTTCTCACTCGATCAGTCGAACCATCAGGTAGAGCAGGGGCGCGCACACCACGACCACCAGAAGCGCGTTCAGCAGCCGGTCGAAGGACTGGTGCGACCATCTTCGATTCATTGGTTCCATCGCCGCCCCGCTAGCGCAAGATGCCCGTGTGCCCGAGCGAATAGCGGCCCGGTTGTGGCCAGACGCAGAGCCCGTGCGGTCCCGCGCCGACCGGGATCCTGGCCAGGAGCCTCCCGTTCTTCGTGCTGATCGCATAGACGACGCCGTCGTAGCGACCCGAGAGCCAGAGCACCTTGCCGTCGGCCGAAACGTTGCCCATATCGGGGCTGCCGCCTCCGGGGATGTGCCATTTCTCCACCTCTCGCCGGGTCCTGAAACTGACGAGGGAGATGGATCCGTCGAGCCGGTTCGTCACGTACAGCAGCCTGGCGTTGCGACTCACGTATAGGCCGTGGGCGCCCTGTCCTGTCTCGATGAACCCCGTCACCCGCATCGCGTCTCCGTCCACCTCCCAGACTCCATTCGCGTGCGAGTCGGCGACGTAGAAGAGGCCGCCATCCGGAGCGAGCTTGACGTCCTGCGGCATCGCGTCGGCCGGCAGCGAGAGGCGGGAGACAACCTCCTGCTTTGGGACATCGATCTTGACCAGCGCGTGCGAGAACTCGCAGCTCGCAAGCGCGTACCCGCCGTCCGCCGAGAAGTCGAGATGGTCGATCCCGGCACAGGGCACCGCAACCGAGTGTGAGAGATGGAAGCCGGGCAGCGCGCGGAAGTCGAGCCGATTGAAGCGCTCGGCAACCACGATCGCATAGCGGCCGTTCGTCGTGAAGTACATGTTGTAGGGGTCGGTGACCGGGATGTCGCCTCCCTTCTGTCCCGTGCGGGGGTCGATCGAGGTCAGGCTGTTGCCCATGTCATTCGTGACATAGAGCGTCCCCAGCCCGTACCCGGGCACGACGTGTTGTGGGAGCGCGCCGACACGGAGCCGCCGCACGACCCGGAACGTCCGAGGGTCGATCTCGTCCACCGTGTTGCTCTCGCTGTTGGGGACGTAGACGAGCGGCCGCGCGGCCCGTGCCGCCGGCGTGAGCATGCGGGCGCCGTCGGCCGCGTAGACGTTCACCCGAGCGGGGCGGGCGAGAACGCGAGCCCGGTGCCAAAGCGGAGGATCATGCGGCGGCTGCGTTGGCTTTGACGGTGCGTGCCGCACGACGCTCCGCTCTGCTCCCTCGCCACGGCTCGCGTTCGAGGCGAGCACCCCGAAGGAACCCGCGAGGATCGCGATGAGAACGACGCGCGCCGGCAACAGCATTCAGCTTCGCGTGCCCGGCCTGAACGGCGCCTGAACGTCACGCCGTCGGCAGCGTCACTACGAACCGGCCGGACCCGCCGGGCAGTGCCTTGACATCGCCCGCGGCACTCTGCGCCAGCCGTCTTGCCAGCGCGAGCCCCAGCCCTGCACCGGCCATCCCGTTCCCGCCCGCGCTGCCGCGGACGCCCGGCTCGAAGATCCGTGCCTCCTCCTCCGGAGCGAGCCCGGGGCCGTCGTCCTCGACCTCGAACGAGACGCGATCTCCGCTTCGGGCAATCCGAACACGCGCCGCATGATGGCCGTACCGGCAGGCGTTCTCGACCACCGGCTGGAGGATGCGCTCGACGAGCTCCGCGTCCGCGCCGACACGCAATGGCCGAGGAGGCTCCACGAGCTCCACCTGGATCCGGCGTTCTTCGGCAAGCGGGGCGCAGGCATCGATCGCGCCGGACGCAGCCGCCGTCGCGTCGGCGGTCCCGTGGGCGCTCCCCGCCTCATGGCGCGCGGCGGAGACGAGCGCGTCCACGATGCCGGAGAGTTGCCGCGCACTCGCGTGCACGAGCTCCAGCGAGGCGCGGTACTCCTCCGGCCTGCGCTCGCGTCTGAGCGCGAGCTCGGACTCGGCGATCACTCGGCTGAGCGGGGTCCGCAGCTCGTGCGAGAGCTCGGCCGAGAAGCGCTGCTCACGCCGGAGGCTTGCCGCAAGCCGGTCGAGCAGACCGTCGAGGGTCGCCGCCAGCTCTGTCAGCTCGTCGTGGGGGTCTCCGAGCCCGAAGCGGCGGCCGAGATCCTGCTCGCCCCAGACTGCCGCCTGCCTCGTCATCCGCGCAACGGGGCGGAGGGCGGATCCGACCAGCCAACGCGCAGCCAGGGCGACGATGAGCAGGAGGACACCGCCGATGATGAGCGACCCGATCAGGGCGGTCTCGCGCGTCTGGTCATAGGGCGAGAGCGAGACCGCCGCCACCACGGCGCCGAGCCGCTCGCCATGAAGGACGATGGGCGTCTGGAAGAGGCGCGTGCGGGCGACCGTCGCGAAGCGCTGCGGGCCGATGGCGAGCAGGCGCGCCTCTCTCGCGATATTCGCGCCCGTTCCCGGCTCCTCGAGGACGCGGCCGTGCGAGAAGACCCACACTGCGCTATCTGGCGCTGCGTCGTCGGGAGCGTCGGCGACGACCAGCCGGCCGCCTCGAGCCCGAATCAGCGAAAGCTCGGCGGCCGCGCGGCCGCGGACGAGGTTGTCCGCCGAGCCGGACAGGTTGCGGTCGAGCAGCACGTTGAAGCCGGCCACGAGCCCAGCCACCGCGACCGTGAAGGCCACGACCACGACGAGGAACAACCGCTGCCGGAGGCCCAGTCGCCTCATTCGAGCCGGTAGCCGATGCCGTGGACCGTCTCGATCGAAGCCGGCGCGGAGAGCGCGCGCAGCTTCCGGCGCAGCCGGGCGATGTAGGCATCGAGCGTGTTGTCCCGCACGATCGCGCCGTGCGGCCAGCCGGCGCGGATCAGGTCGCGCCGGCGAACGACCTCGCCCGGACGTGCGAGCAAGCGCGCGAGCAAGCGAAACTCGGTCGGGGTCAGGCTCGAGGACCCGCCTGCGGTCGATACCGAGTGGCTGACCGGGTCGAGCACGAGCCCTGCCGCGTCGAGCGCGCCGTCCGAACCTGACCGGCGCAGGAGCGCTTGCAGTCGCGCGACCAACTCGGCGAAGGCGAAGGGCTTGGTGAGGTAGTCGTCGCCTCCCGCATCGAACCCCGACAGGCGATCGACAAGCGTGTCCCGCGCCGTGAGGAAGAGAATCGGAGCTCCGATGCCCCGTGCGCGGAGCGCTTGACAGACGTCGCGTCCGTCCGCGTCGGGGAGCCCGATGTCGACGATCAGGGCGTCCGGAGCGGCTGCGGCGGCGCGGGTCAGTACCTCGCCGCCGGTCGAGACCGCCTCCGGCTCGAACCCCTCCTCGCACGAGACCGCGGCCGAGGACCCCGCGCAGCTCGGGGTCGTCCTCGACGATCAGGACGCGCGCGGACCCGGTCACTCTTCGCGAAGTATGGCCCCGAGCGGCAGCCTGCGGATGCCTCGAGCTGCGACGGCGGCTGCGAGCAGCGTCCCGAGCAGCGCGGCTCCGCCCAGAGCGGCCGAGGTACCCCCACGGAGCGGCGAGATGGTCGGGTGGGGGGTCGAACACGTGCCGGAGCATCGCGATCGAGCATCTCCGCGAGCAGCCACCCGAGGAGCAGCGGCGAGGACGAGCGCGCGCTGCGAGGACGAGCGCGGCCTCCGCTCCACAGGAACGCCGCGATGCGAGCGCAGCGAGGCGTTCCGAGCGCCGCCATCGTCGCGAACTCCTGGCGCCGCTCGGCCAGGCCGACGCCGACGAACAGGGCCATCGCGGCGGCCGCGAGGAAGAGCGCGAACGCCTCCTCGATGCGGCTGATCCCCCGCGAGGTCAACCGTCGTGATCGAGCTGACCGTCTGCGCCGTCTGCTCGCCGGATGTTCTTGACCAGCGGTGCCGTCGCGCCTCGTCGCCGCCGCGATGCGACTGGCGAGCGACCGACGGGGTCGCCGCCCGCGCTTCACGAAGAGGACGTTGGGGCCCGGGTCGTGTGTCGACTCGGCTCGAGGTAGGGGAGGTTCGCGACCATGAACGAGTCGCTGCGGGGCGGCCGGGAACTCCTGCACGACTCCCGACGACGTGGAAGGGGACGACGTGGAAGCGGCCGGTCGTGTGATCGAGCAGCGCGCAGCTTGAGCAGGTCGCCGGGCCGCAGCGAGTAGTCGGTGATCGTCTCCTGTCGAGACGAGGATGCCGTCGGGCGTCGCGGCGAGCCGCGCGAGCGTCTGCTGCGCGCTTCCCCCGAGGAAGTAGGAGTCGCGCAGGCTCGTTGCCGCGGGCCAGCGTCGCGGGGTCGATGCCGAAGGTGTCCTGCAGGTCCGGCCCGACGTAGGCGTAGGAGTGGTCGATCGCCGGTGACGCCGGCTGCCCCTGGCGTGCGCGCGATTCGCTGGACGAGGTTTCGCCTGCGACGGTCACGCCGGGCGGGGCGGTCGCCACGACGTCGGCGCCGAGGGTGAGCTGGGCGTCGACCCGCGCCTGCTGGTCGTAGGTGGCGGTGAAGATGGCCGAGGTTCACGCCGAACGCGAGCAGCAGACCGACGACGAGCAGACCGCGGTTGATTGCAGGCCCCGCTTCGCCCGGCGCTCGCGAGGAGGAAGCCGCGCTGGCGTCGTGGCGCGCCCTCCCGCGGCGCGAGCGGCGAGCCAGGCGACGATGCGCCCGCGCAGACGAACGAGCAGCGAGCGTGGCGCCGAGCCACAGCAGCGCGGGGGCGAGGAACATGTAGACGGAGAGCGAGAGGGTCGGGTTCGAGTCCGGATTGACAACAGCCGAGAAGCCGGTGCGGGCGGTCAGCCAGTAGACGAGGCCGCTGACGACAAGAGCAAGGCCAGGTCGAGGTAGAGCCGCTGCCACAGCGGCTTGCGCTCCTCTGACGGCGGTGCGGCGGCCCTCCACCAACGGTTCCCGTGGAAGGCGCGCACGCTCGGCGCCGATCCGCGCCAGTCGCCGCACCGAGCGGTGGCGAGCAGGGACGCAGACACCGAGGGTGACGAGCGCACGCCCGGAGCCGGTACCACCGCCGGCGCCGGTCAAGTGGGACGGCGAGCAAGCGCGGCCACGGTTCCGATCGCTCCGGCGGGCAAGGCCGAGGGCGAGCGCTCTCGAAGGCCGCGAGGGCGAGCAGGTCGCGGCGAGAGGCGCCCCGGGCGCGCAGGAGCCCGAGGTCCGGCGGTCGCGCTCCACGGTGCCGAGCGCGGCGAGGTAGGCGAGAGCGAGCGCGACGAGCGCACCGGGTACGGCCAGCATGATGTAGAGCGTTTCGGCGTAGAGGGCGTCGCCGGCGGCGTTGTTCAGGAGTGTCGGACGAGGTTGTCCACGAAACGACCTGCCCCGGCAGGGAGCGCTCGACCGGTTCCGAAGCTGGTCGCGCGGGCCAGCGCGTGGGCGGGGCTCCGCCGAGCGAAGCGGGGCCGGACTGCGCCTGTACTTGCCACTGAACGCCCGTCTGAGAAGCCGGGGCCGTAGCGGCGCCGCCCCCCGTGGCCAGAGTTGATCGCCGGGAGCGCCGGAGCGATCGCCGCGCAAATGTCGCGAGCGGCAGGATCGCGATGTCGGCGGCGGCTGCGCGGGCGCCGGGCCGAGCAGCGGGTCGAGCGGCTGGAAGAGCACGTCGGGCGCCGTCCACGAGCGCGACGCCTGACACGCCGGAAGCGACGCGGTAGGCGTCCCCGGCTCGGACCTTCAGCTTCACGACGTCCCCGGGCTGCACCTGAAGTGTCGCGGCCAGCTGCTGGTCGAACACGACCTGCCCAGGAAGGAGCGAGCCCCGCAGGAAACGGAAAGTGTGAATGCCGCGCAGGTAGCTGGGCGGAACGGCGAGGATCGAGCCGGCGCCCGAACGGATCGTCCCGATCGGGGCGACGATGCTCGAGCCCGGCGAACGGGGCGGTCGCGGCCGGAGCCGCCTCGAGGATCCCTGGCTGCGCGGCGACGGGGCGGGCGACGCGCGATCGGCGCTGTAGCGGCCAACCGGCCCCTGCCAGTCGAGCGGAACGCTGCGCACGGCGCCGTCGTGGTCATCGTCCCGAGCGAGTGGCCGATGAAGAGGAGCATTGCCCCGAGCAGCCCGACCGCGGCGGCCAGTGTCAGCACGCGCACAACCGTCCGCCCCGGCGTGCGCACGAGGCCCGAGAGAGCGAGCGGAGCGAGGGCAGTCATGCCGCACACCTCACTCGACGACGCGGCCGTCGTGAAGCTCAAGCTGAGTCTCGAGGCGCGCTGCGACATCGGGGTCGTGCGTCGCGATCACGAGCGCGAAGCCGAGACTCTCGCTGGAGTCGTCGATCAGGTCGAGCATGCGCTCGCCCGTGTCCGAGTCCAGATGGCCGGTGGGCTCGTCGCAGAGCATCAGCTCCGGGCGCTGGGCGAGCGCGCGCGCGAGGGCGACCCGCTGCGCCTCGCCACCCGAGAGCTCGGAGGGCAGGCTGTCGGTCTTGGCCCGACAGGCCGACGAGCTCGAGCAGCTCGTCGAACGGTCGTGTCCCGGCTGTTCCCTGCCAGCTTCGACGGCTGCGAACGCGACGTTCTCGTACGCGGTGAAGTAGGGAAGGAGGTTCGCGCCCTGGAAGACGTAGGCGATGCCGTGCGCACGCACGGCGCCCCGCGCGGCCTCGTCGAGGGGCGGCGAGGGGACGGCCCTTCCAGCCGCACCTCGCCGGTACGTCGGGATGACCAGCCCTCCCAGCAGGATGAAGCAGAGTCGTCTTTCCGGAGCCCGACCGGCCAAGCAGCGCGAGCCGCTCGCCCTCGCGCAAACTGTCAGATCGACGCCATCCAGCGCCCGGACGACGGTCTTCGCCACGGGCCGTACACGACCGAGACCTGAAGGCGGCTACGCCGCCAGGCGTCATACGTGACCCGGCCGTCGCGCAGCTCGACGATGCGATCGGCGGCCACGGCCACCCGCATCGAGTGCGTGACGACAACGACAGCGGCTCCGAACTGGCTCACGCAACCGGCCGAGGGCGTCCAGCACGCCAGGCTACGTTGCGCTCGTCCAACTCGGCCGTGGGCTCGTCGGCGAGCACCAGCTTCGCCGCGCGCGCTGCCGCGGCCGCGATGGCGACGCGCTGCTGCTCTCCCCCCGAGAGCGAGCCTGCCCGCTGTCGTTCTCGCTTGTGCGAGGCCGAAGGAGGCGAGCGCACGATCGGTGTCGCGACTGGTGTCCTGCCGGCGGGCAAGTCGGAGCGTGAGCTCGACGTTCTCTCGAGCCGTGGTGAGCTCCGGCCACAGATTGCGCCCCCTGGGACACGATCGCGACATCGGGACGCCCGGTAGGCGGCGAGCGCCGCCTCGTTGAGCCTGGTGAGAGGGCCGGCCGAACACCCTAACCTCACCGGCGGAGGGCTCGTCGAGCCCGGCGGCCAGGTGGAGCGCCGAGCTTTTACCCGATCCGGACGGGCCGAGGATCGCGACGAGCTCCCCCGACTCGACACGAAGATCGAGGCCGCGCAGTGCCACCGTCTCCGTCGGCCCGCAGCGGTGGATCTCGAACACGTCGTGGAACTCGAGCGCCCCGAACGTGATCTCCTGGCCGCTCGGGCTCCCGCCAGAGGGTTCTCACCGCCACCTGAAGCTCTCGATCATCAGCCGGTAGGCATCGACGTTGTCGACCCCCTGCGGCGTGCCGAGATCGACGATCGCCTCCTTGGATCCGTGCGAAAGGTAGTAGCGGTCGACCACGAGCGTGACGGTGCTGCCGGTCACCGGGTTGGGCGCACTCCGAGTCGAGTAGACGACCTTCAGTGCCGGCGCTCCGGAGACCGTCCTGTGTTGCGGGCCGTTCTGGACGTGAACGCTCTTCAGCTGCGCGCGAACCACGCCTGCGGTCGGCGCCGCCCCATTCGAGACGACCACGCGGACGATGTTGTTCTTGTCCCGGAAAGCGAACCTCGACCTCCGATCCGCTCCTGCGCCCAGCCTTCCGGGTACTTCATCGACTCATCCGGCCTTTGCGGCCGCGATAGGTGAGGAAGACCTGGTTGTCGGGGATGTCCCCGGTCGCGGCCGAGTTCGCCTCCGCCTGGAGCGCCGAAGGCGGATTCGGAGACTGCGTGGTTGTCTGCTGCATCGTGGTCGTCATGGCCTGCGTCGTCGTAGTCGTCGACGGCGACGCTGCGGGCTTCGAGGAACCGCAGCCGGCGGCCGCCACGGCGCAGAGCGCCACGAGAGCCGGTCGGGCGACCTTCGTCACGATCCCTTGTGGAACGAGACAAGGGCGCCGCGCTCTGATCCGCCCTTGACGGTCTCCTCGAGCACGACGCCAATGCCGCGGACGTAGAACTTGTGGTCAGAAGCGTCCCGGGCTCAAGTGGCGTCCACTCCTGAGTCAGGAGCGCGCGGCGCGTGGTCGTATACGGGACGCTGACGTGAGCGTGCAGTTGGACGACCCGGAAGTGGTCCTCCGCCTCGCCCTTGTAGTACTCCTGCCGGCCGGAGAGGCCGACACGAGGGTGTGCGGGCATGTAGATCCCGGGCTTCGCGCCGTGCACACCGGCCTGCCAGGTGCCGCTCGTGCTCGTCACGTGTCCGTTCCGGTCGAGCTCGGCCGTTTGCTCGCCGAAGTACCAGACGTTTCCCGCCGTGTCCTGGGTGTACCAGTCCGTCGTCCGCTCGCCGAGGTGTCCGCGCTGGTACAGCAGGTCGTGAACGACGACGCAGTTCGCGCCACGGATCCGTTTGGTCTGGTGGCTCACGGTGACGACGTCGCGCGCGGACTGACCGTCCTTGAAGCCCCGGTACACGTACGCGCTGCCCGGGAGAAGCGGGAACCACGGATTCGTGACGCGCGCGCTGAAGTGCGGGCCCGACGGCGCGGCGAGCGCGGCGGTTGCGCCGACGAGCGCGAGCGGCCCGACGATCAATGCCCTGAGCATCTCCCCATGCTGTTCCGGGCGACATGAACGCGGCCTGAACGCCGCGCTCAGGGTCGCGTGCTCTACGGTAGGTTGATCGGCCGTGAGCGCGGCGCATGTGGACGAAGTTGGCGCTGATGAGGCTCCGTTTCAGCTCCCGATTGGCGCCGACGGTCTAGTCAAGCGCTACGGCGACATCCTCGCGGTCGACCAGGTCGATCTCAGTGTCCACCGCGGAGATATCTACGGCTTCCTGGGGCCGAACGGAGCGGGCAAGACGACGGCGATGCGGATGTTGCTCGGTCTCGTGCACCCTGACGCCGGCGAGGTGCGCCTGTTCGGACGTGATCCGCAAAATGAACTGCCGGAGGCGCTCGATGGTGTCGCCGGATTCGTCGAGACCCGCATTTCTATCCCTACCTCCCCGGCCGCGTCAATCTCGAGTTCTTCGCCGCCCTCGACGGTGGCGGCCACAAGATCGGGCGCGTCGATGAGGCGTTGGCGACGGTTGGCCTGGAGAAACGAGCAGACGACAAGGTCGGTGGCTATTCACAGGGAATGCGTCAACGGCTCGGCATTGCGGCCGCACTGCTCCGCGAGCCACGGCTCTTGATCCTGGACGAGCCGACAAATGGCCTCGATCCGGGCGGGATCCGTGACATGCGTGCGCTGATCGCCGACCTGGCTGCGCAGGGGATGACCATCTTCCTCTCGAGCCACCTGCTCGCAGAGGTTGAGGAGCTGTGCACGCGCGTGGCAGTGATCCGAGCGGGGCGAATCGTTTACGAGGGCTCGCTCGCCGAGCTGCACGCGAGCGCGGCGACGCGTTTCCGCGTGCGGACGAGCAACCAGGCTGCAGCCCAGGCGCTTGCCATGGCCGACCCGCGGATCCGCGATGTCGTCTGCGACGGCGACGACCTGCTCTTTGCCGCCGACGAGCCCACGGTGCTCGCGTTCTCGCGCGCGCTCGTGGAGGCCGGCCTCGGAATCGCAGCGCTCGTGCCGGAGACGGCAACGCTGGAGCATCTCTTCTTCGAGTTGACCGAGAGCGCAGAGCATCCGAGTCGGCTGGGGGAGGTCCCCGAGACCGACGACGTTCACCGTCTACCGCTGGGAGCTGCGCAAGCTCCTTCGCAGAAGCGCACCTACATCGGCCTCGGTGTCGCCGCTCTGCTCCCGGTCGTCTTCGTCAGCGTGATGGCCTTCCAGAATGGGGGTCCGAACGATGCTCCGCTCGGTCACAACCTGCGCCACACCGGGATCGTCCTCACACTCGTCGTCCTCACCTTCGCGTCCCGGTTTGGTGCACAGCTCGTGACCGCGCTCGTCGCGGGCGACATCGTCGCGAACGAGGACTCAGGCGGAACGCTCAAGATGATTGTCACCCGCTCGGCGCGGCGGGCGCAGCTGCTCGTCGGCAAGACCCTTGCCTCGTTCACGTACGTGGCCGCCCTCCTGCTGGCCATTGTCGCGACCGGGATGATCGCCGGGATCATCGCCTGGGGCTTCAACCCGGTGGTCGACCTGAATGGGACAATCCTCTCGCCGGGCAGCGCGTTCGGTCTCAGCTTCGCTGCGCTCGCCCTGTACGGCGTGCCCCTCCTTGCGATCGCAGCATTTGGGATCTTCCTTTCGGTCGTTACACGAAACAGCGCGGCGGCCATTGTCGGAACACTCGTCTACGAGTTGCTCATGGAGGCGATTGTCGGCCTCGTCCATCTCGATTGGCTCCCGCACTGGGCGCTCTCCTCACAGTTCGACGCATGGCATGGATTCTTCGACGCGCCCATCTTGTGGACGCCGATCCTGCGCGGACTCTGGGTCTCGGCCATCTACGCGGCCGTGCCACTCGCGCTCGCGTTCTGGTTTTTCCTCAGGCGCGACATAACGGGGGATTGACAAGGAACCCTTCTCGGTGCTGTCCATGACGCGAGCCGGCCCGCTCGATGCGGGCGCCTGAAGAACCCCTGCCCTGACGACCACGAACAAGCACTATTGCTTCCGTGGGTCACGACATCCTCCTTTTCCTCGCCACCTTCATCGCGAGCGCGGTGGAGGCAGTCGAGGCGCTGACGATCGTCCTTGCGGTCGGAATCGTCCGCGGGTGGCGCTCGACGCTGACCGGGGTCGGCGTTGCTTCGCTTGTCCTCGCCGCGGTCATCGTCGCGCTGGGCCCGGCGCTGCAGCACATCCCGATCGATGCGCTTCGGTTCGTCGTCGGTGCCCTCCTGCTTGCGTTTGGGCTGCAGTGGCTGCGCAAGGCGGTTCTGCGTGCAAGCGGCTATAAGCCGCTGCACGACGAAGCGGCGGCGTTTTCGCGCGAACGCGAGGAGGCCGGCGCGGCCTCGCCGGCTCCGTCGGGAGGGATGGACTGGTACTCGTTCACGGTCGCTTTCAAGGGAGTGCTCCTCGAGGGCCTGGAGGTGGCGTTCATCGTGGTCACCTTCGGCGCGGCGCAGGGGCGGCTCGGATTGGCGGCGGCGGCTGCCGCGACGGCAGCCGTGCTCGTCGTCGTCGCAGGTTTCGTGGTACGCCGTCCGTTGGCGCGCGTCCCCGAGAACACGCTCAAGTTCGTCGTCGGGGTCATGCTCACGAGCTTCGGGATCTTCTGGGGCGGTGAGGGCGCCGGCGTCGACTGGCCTGGCGGCGACTTCGCGATCCTCGTTGTGATCGCTTTCGTCGGCCTTGTGTCCCTCGCGGTCACTCGCGACCTGCGTCGGCGGCGGCTCTCGCTCCGGCCCATCGAGGCGCGGACGTGAAGTACATCCGTTCCTTCGGCCTCTTCTGGTGGGACTTCGTCGTCGGCGACGATTGGCGTGTTGCCATCGGGCTTGCGATGGCGTTCGCCCTTACCTGGTTCCTCGAGCACGAGGGCGTCTCGGCCTGGTGGCTCCTTCCGCTCGCCGTGGCCTTCCTCCTGGTCGAGTCCGTGCGGCGAGAGGCACGCAAGAGCACGGATGGCTAAGCGCTACCGATCTAGCACTCGACGGGAATCGTGTCCCTGGTTGGACCAGAGTCGCGTCAGTCTGGCGCGCGGCGACCACGCGAATCCGTGGTCAAACGATGGTCAAATTAACCTGACAGACGGCGGCAAAAGGACGGCGAAACGTCCGATTCGGATCGTGGCGTGGTTGAGCCAACGGCGAAGGACGGAAGCTGATGGCGAAGCGATTCGGGGAACTCGCACCCAGGACGTCGCCGGTACAAAAGCTGCGCACTTTGGGGAACATCCGCGCTGGAATGTTGTTTGTTCCAGGAACATGAGTGACACCTTGTACCGACCGCTTGCGTGAGAGCGGCTACGCCCTGATCTCCACCTCCCCTCCTGTGCGTCTTCCTAATTGCTGGTAGCCGCGCTCGCGGTCGAGGGCGCACGAGCTCGTCGCCGCAGTACAGGCGTACGCGCTCGCCGCTCTCCACGATGCGGACGCGCACGCCGCCGAAGCGCGCGCCGATGTTGATCGCCAGGCCGCGGAAGGGGAAGACGCAGGTCGACTTCACCTTGCGCACGATTGCAACAGCTCACCCTTTTGCGGCCAAAGCTGCGCGTTGTGTGAACATGACTCGGATGGGTGATTCTGAGACGCTCCGTACGGCGCGCGCGACTCGCGAGGAGCGCAAGGTCGTAACCGCACTCTTCGCCGACCTGGTTGGCTCCACCGCGCTCTCGGAGCGCCTCGAGCCGGAGGAGGTGAAGCTCATCGTCGCAGAAGCGGTGGCGAGGATCGTGCGCGCCGTACACGAGTTCGGAGGCACGGTCAAGGACCTCGCCGGCGACGGAGTCCTCGCGCTCTTCGGCGCGCCGATCGCGCATGAGGACGATGAGGAGCGCGCGCTCCGGGTGTCGCTCCGCGTATTGGAGGAGCTGGCGGAGTACGCGGCGGAAGTCGAGGCGGCATGGGGAATCTCCGGGTTCGGCGTTCGTGTCGGCGTCAGTACGGGTCCGGTTGTGCTCGGCGACGTTGGCGCAGGCGCGCGCATCGAGTACGCAGCGTTCGGGGATGCGGTAAACACGGCGGCACGGCTCGAAGCGGCAGCCGAGCCGGGAACGGTGCTCGTTTCCGCGGAGACGAAGCGGCGCGCCGAGCCGCTGTTCGAGTGGGGAGAGGCGCAGCCGTTCGAGCTGAAGGGTAAGGCAGAACCGGTCCACGCGGCCCCCCTGCGAGGAGTGCGGGCCGCAGGAAGCCGGCCCCGGTTGCTGCACGAAGAGGCGCGGTGCGTGGGGCGCGAGGCCGAGATCGCATCCGGGGCCGAAGCGATCGACCGGGTGATGCGTGGTGCGGGCGGCATCCTCTTCCTGACGGGCGAGCCCGGCATCGGCAAGAGCCGTCTGCTCACCGAGTTTCGCGGGATCTTCGACGACTCGCCTGGCGAGGCCAGACGCCCGCTTTGGATCGAGGGACGGTGCGCGTCGTACGGCGAGTCGATCCCGTACTGGCCGTTCCGCGACCTTATCCGGAACTGGCTCGCCGTCGCCGCCGACGAGTCTGAGCTTCGGGTTCGTGTGTCGCTGAGAAGGCGGCTCGACGAGTTGTTTGGCGATCGTGCGCTGGAGATCTATCCCTACCTCGGCTCGATCCTCGGAGTCGCGCTCGAGCCAGACGCCGCGAGCCACTTGGCCGAGCTCTCGCCCGAGGCGCTGCAGTACCGCACGTTCGAGGTCGTGGGGGCGCTGCTCGTGCGGCTGGCGGAGGAACGGCCCGTTGCCTTCGCGCTCGAAGACCTCCACTGGGCCGACCCGACCTCGGTGCAGCTGGCCGAACGCCTGCTCCCGATCGTGGAAGAGGCCGCGATCCTGTTTGTAGCAACGGGCCGTCCGGAGCCCGATCACTCGTTCTGGGCTCTAAAGGAGGCAGCGGCCCGCTCGTTCCCGCACCGTACGCGAGAGCTCGCGTTGACCCCGCTTTCCGGTGATGCCGATCGGGAACTCCTCGGCGCGCTCGTCGGCGAGCGGACGCTTCCACTCGAGCTCGAGGAGCGCATCCTCGACGCCGCCGCGGGCAACCCCTTCTTCCTCGAGGAGCTTGTCGGCTCGCTCGTCGACGGCGGGGCGCTCGTCCGAGACGAGGCGAGCTGGCGGTTTGATCATGACGTCGCCGTGGAAGTGCCCCCGACGGTCGAGCGCGTGATCCTCGCGCGCGTCGACCGGCTCGCGCCCTCCACACACGAGCTGCTGATTGCGGCGTCGGTGCTCGGTCGTCAGTTCAACCTCCCGCTGCTCGCGGGTGTGTCGGGTGACGGCGACGCGCTGCGGAGCGGACTGAGCGAGCTGCAGCGCCTCGACGTAGTGCGTGAGGCGCGCCGCTGGCCTCAGCCCGAGTACCAATTCAAGCACGCGCTGATCCAGGAGACGGTCTACCGGACAGTCCTCACCCCGCGGCGAGCCGAACTTCACCAGAAGGCAGCGCAATGGCTCGAAGAGCAGTACGCCGACAACCAGGGCGAGGTGTACGGACTGCTCGCCCACCACTGGCTCGCGGCCGACGACGAGGATAAGGCGATCGCGTACCTCACCCGAGCCGGCGACAGAGCGCGACAGGAGTATGCGCTCGACGAGGCGATCCAGCACTACCGCGCGCTACTGCCGCTCCTCGAGGCGCGCGGCGCGCGGCAGGAGATCGCCCTCGTGCTCTTCAAACTCGCGCTCGCTCTCCACACGGCGATGCGGTTTGCCGAGTCGAACGAGACCTACCAGCGCGCGTTCGAGAACTGGACACCGCCGCGCGCACCGGCCGAAGCGCCGTCGGAAGCCCTGAGGATGGCAACGAGCTATATCCCGCTGAACGACCCAGGAATGGTGGGGTGGTGGCCGGACATCCAGCTCTGCATGCAGCTGTTCGACCGGCTGGTCGAGGCATGGCCCGAGCGGACGATCGTTCCGTCGCTCGCGGAGCGGTGGGAGATCTCCGACGACGGGTTGCGCTACGTCTTCCACCTACGCGACGGGCTCCGCTGGTCGGACGGGACGCCCTTGACCGCGCACGACGTCGAGTACGGCGTCAAGCGAGTCCTGAACCCCGAGCAGCCGGGCGGATCGGTGTCGGTCTACTTCGTGATCGAGAACGGACAGGACTACTGTCTCGGCCGAAGCGACGACGAGAGCGCGATCGGCGTTCGCGCGCTCGACGACCGCACGGTGGAGTTCAGGCTCGTCGCGCCGGCGCCGTACTTCATGACGGTCATGAACCGTCCCGACGGAGGGCCTGCGCCACAGCACGCGATCGAGCGGGACGGCCCGGCGTGGACCGAACCAACCTTGCAAGTCGTCAGTGGTCCGTTTCGGATGGCCGAGCGCAGTGAGGCCCGCCTCCTGCTCGAGCGGCAGCAGGCCTACACGGGCGTCCGCACCGGCAACGTCGCTCGGGTGGAGTACGTCCGTTCCGATCCAGACGACGCCTTCGCGCCGTTTGAGCGCGGGGAGCTGGACATGGTGCGGGTCGGCTACACGCCGCGGCTCGCGGACCACGTTCGCACGCGGGGCGGGCTCGGCGGGCCGCTGACATGGTTCGCATATCTCGGGTTCGATCACCGCCATCCGCTCCTGTCGGACGTCGAGGTTCGTCGCGCCCTCGCGTACGCAACCGACCGGGAAGCGCTCGCGGCCGCCGCACCAGGCAACCTCGTCGTCGCGACCGGCGGCCTCGTGCCACCGGCGCTGCACGGTCATACGCCCGAGATCGTGTTGCGCTTCGACCGCCACCGGGCGCGGGAGCATCTCGCAGCTGCGACCGCGGATCTTTCCGGCGGACTCGCGGTCTACGCACACGCGGTGTGGGAGCCAATGCTGGAGGTTCTTGTGAGCCGTTGGGGAGACGTGCTCGGGATCGGCGTGGCACTCGACCTATTCGATTCGGGGGACCCCGAGCCGGCGCCCATGCTCGAGCGAGCTCCGATCGCGGTCATGGGGTGGATGCCGGGATACCCCGATCCCGAGTACATGCTGCGTCTACTGCTGCACTCGGACGCGTTCACGAACGCGGGCCGGTATTCGAATCCTGACTTCGACGCCTTGATCGAGCAGGCGCGCCGAGCTCGCACGGACCGCGAGCGGCTCGAGTTCTTCCACCAAGCAGACCGGCTCGTGGTCGCCGATCAGGTCGCGCTGATACCGCTCGTATACGGTCGGAGTACGGCGTTCGTCCAACCGAACGTGTACGGCTGGTGGGAGTTCGCCAAGTCATCGGCGGCGTATGCAGACCTGGTGATCGGCGACCCCTCGCCGAGCGCATAGATAGCCCGTCGCATCACGCGGTGCGACGCCAGTGCGCAAGCGACCCGGCTTAGGGCCTTTTCCGATAGGAACAAGAAGCACTCAAGTCGTGTAGCGTCTCCGCTCGGCGAGCCGGGAAGTCTGGTCGGCATGTTCTGCCATGACCGAGATCCCCGACTTCGCCACGATCGTCCTCGTCGTAACCAGCGGCTTCGCGCTCGCCGTTCTTTCGACGACAGTGGGCGCACGCGTTCCGGTGCCGGCGCCGGCGATCTTCCTGCTCGCGGCCGCGCTTGTCTCCGACCTGTGGCCGGGCGTGTACCAGGCGGTAGACGTCCGAACGGTGGAGCGGATCGCGGTGGTCGCCCTGGTCGTGATCCTCTTCAATGGCGGCATCGACATTGGCTGGCGGCGCTTTCGCGCCTCCGCCGGGCCGATCCTCTCGCTGGGGATCCTGGGCACGTTCGCGACCGCTGCGCTGGCCGCCGTCATCGCCCACTACGCACTCGGGTTCGAGTGGATCCTGGCGGGGGTCGTTGGAGCTGCGATCGCGCCCACCGATCCGGCGGTCATGTTCTCCGTTCTGGGTCAACGCGAGGTGCGCGGACGCTCAGGCACGACCCTGGAAGGTGAGGCCGGCGTCAACGATCCGGCCGGAATCGCGCTCATGCTCGGCATGGTCGAGCTGGCCACGCACGCGCATGCCTCCTTCTGGGTGGTCGTGCGCGAGTTCGCGGTCGAGATGTCGATTGGGGTCGCGCTCGGTCTTGCGGGGGCACTCGTCCTGCTGCCGCTTTTTCGCCGTCTCCGCCTTCCCAGCGAGGGGCTGTACCCGGTGCTCGCGCTCGTTCTCGCTGGAGCGCTGTATGCAACGACCTCGCTCGCCCATGGATCGGGCTTTCTCGCCGTTTTCATCGCGGGCTTGTTCTTCGGCGATGCGCGCCTTCCGTACAAGGGCGAGATCGAGCGCTTCTCCAGCTCGCTTGCGAGCCTGGCCGAGCTCGTCGTCTTCGTGGCGCTTGGCCTCACGGTCAGCATCGGCGGGCTCTCGGGCCGCGTGTGGCTCGAGGGCATCGTGCTCGCGCTCGTTCTCGCCCTGCTCGTCCGGCCGCTGGTTGTGCTCGTGACGCTGGGTACCGCGCGGCTGAGCTGGGCCGAGCGAGCTTTTATCACCTGGAGCGGCCTCAAGGGCGCGGTTCCGATCTTGCTCGCCGCCTTCGCCCTGCTCGCCGGCGTCGACGGCTCCCAGCACGTGTATGGCGTGGTGTTCGTCGTCGTGCTCGTCTCCGTCCTCGGGCAGGGGACGCTCGTCCCCCTGGTCGCCCGGACGCTCCACATCCCTATGCGCGAACGAGCCTCCCTTCCCTGGGAGCTGTCGGTCCGGCTCGGCGACGAACCGCAGCCTGCGCACGAACTCGAGGTGGGTGCGGGCTCGCGAGCCGCTGGGCGCAGGATCCGCGATCTGCCACTTGGCGAGCATGCGTGGATCACACTCGTTGTCAGGGATGGACAGCCAACCAGGCCCAGCGGATCCCTCGAGCTACAAGCGGGAGATCGCGTGATGCTCCTGGTCGAGGCCGACGACCTCGAACCACTACGGCGGCTGTTCGCCCGGGGCGCGCAGAATCGACACTGACGAGTAAGCACTGCACTCGGCTCACTGGATACTGGCGAGTTGCGCCTGGCCCAGGCGCGAGGCCCGCGGCAGGTCACGTGCCCTGAACGTGGTGTGGGAGCGCACCGGACAGAGCCGGTCCTAGTCCCGATTGACCCACCGCAACGGGTATCGCCCGCGCACCTGGGCGACCCGCGCCGACGAGCTCCGCTGCCCAAGGTGACAGAGAAAGACAGGTGAGGAGGCCCGAGAGCTCACCGCAGCGTGAACCGTTGACGAGTTACACCTATCTAGGGGTCGCCGCTTCGCAACTCGCGGCGGCGGACGCGAGAGTAGTGGTGGCGGGAAGCTCTACCCATACCTATCTCGGCGCGCGGTGAGACCGCGGCTCATGCGCCGACGTCGACCCGCGCGCGGACCTGATCCGCGCGGGTGGGGTTGGAGGCGGAGGTCGCGGTCACGCGACAGGTTTCGATTGCGCCGATCACGGCCGAGCTCTGTACTCCGATCTCGAGCCTGATCGTCCCAGACGCCTGCGGAGCGAGGTCGGCGAACTCGTAGGTCCCGGCGGCGACCTGGGATGTGATCTCGTTTGAGCCGTAGAAGTACCGGACGGAGAAGCCCGGTTCGCCCACGCAGCCGCGGAGTCGGATCGTGTCGGTGGCGGTCCCGTCGTTCTGGGCGCGGACGTAGAAGACTCTCGTCTCGCCCCTCCGCGCGGTGGTCGCGCGGGTCTGGAAGGCCCCGGTCAGGTTGTAGACGTTGTCGCCGATGTAGGCGGCGTCACCCTTGAGGCGAATCCGCCCGTCGGGCTGGAAGCCCGACGCTTGGACGGTGAAGCTCCGCGTCGCCGGGGTCGGATCGACGTTCCCCGCCGCGTCGATGGCCCGCACGCGGAAGGTGTGGGCGCCGTCCAGTGAGCAGCGCGGTCGTGTGCGGGGACGCGCAGCTCACGAAGCTGCCGCCGTCGGTAGCGCACTGGAACGTCGATCCCGCCTCGGTCGAGTGGAAGCCGAAGGTCGGGGTGGAGTCGGTCGTGGTGCCGGATGGACCGGAGTCGATGACGGTGCCGGGGGGAGTGTTGTCGGTGACGCCGTGATAGCGGGCGAGCGCGAAGCGCTCGCCGAAAGGATACCGAGCTCGGGCCGGTCGATCGTCCCGCTCGTTCCGGCCGCGACGATCCTGCCGTTGGGCTGGATCGCGACCGCAAGCGCGGCGTCGTCCTGGCCGAAGAAGTCGGTCAGGAGCTTGCCGTTACCCGAGAAGGAGCTGTCGAACGCGCCGCTCGGAGTGAACCGGGCGAGGGCGAAATCGACGTCTCCGCTGTGGGAGGACCAGCCCGCCGCGACGATCCGGCCATCGGGCTGAATGGCGACGTCCTCGGCCGAGTCGATGCCGCCAATCCCGGCCGTAAGCTTGCCGTCGCCGGCGAAGGTGGAGTCGAGCGAGCCGTCCGGGTTGTAGCGGGCGAGGGCGAAGTCGTACTCGCCGCCAACGTCACTTCGACCGGCCACGACGGGGTAGAAGCCGTCCTGGATCGCCACAGCGAACGCGTGGTCGTCGGCGCCGAGCCCGGTGGTGAGCTTGCCGTCGCCGTCGAAGGACGAATCCAGCGAGCCGTCACGGTTGTAGCGGGCGAGGGCGAGGTCGCTGTCGCCGTCGAAGTCGTCGGACTCACCTGCGAGGACGATCCGGCCGTCGGCCTGGAGCGCCACGCCGTATGCGGTGTCGAACTCGCCGAGGCCGGCCGTTGCCCTCCCGTCGCCGTCGAAGGAGGTGTCGAGGGAGCCGTTGGGGTTGTAGCGCGCGATCGCGAAGTCCGCGTCGCGGTCGAACGGCCCGTCGTTCGCGTACTTGCTTCCCGCCACGACGATCTTGCCGTCGTCCTGGATCGTCACCGCGTACCCGTGCTCGGAGCGCCCGAAGCTGGTCACTACCTTGCCGTCGCCGGAGAAGCTGGTGTCGAGGGAGCCGTTCGGGTTGTAGCGGGCAACCGCGAAGTCCCCATCGTTCACGCCGTCGAGGTCGTCGCTTGCACCCGCGACGACGATCTTGCCGTCGTCCTGGATCGCCACCGCCTCGCCCAGGTCACGGCCGCCGAAGTCGGTGATCACCTTGCCGTCGCCCGAGAAGCCGGGGTCGGGAGAGCCGTCCGGGTTGTAGCGGGCGACGGCGAACTCGTAGGTCCCGAACACTCCGGCGGCGACGATCTTGCCGTCGTCCTGGATCGCCACACCCCTCACCGCCTCCTTCCCGGAGCCGATGTCGGTCCTCACCCGGCCGTCGAACGAGAAACCGGCATCCAGATCTCCGGCGTTCACCGCCAGCGCCGCCGGTGCCATCAGCATGGCCGCGAGTAATGCGAGAGCGCCCGCCAGGAGAGGGATCCCAAGCGTTCGGATGATCGGCTGCCCCGCGGCCCACCGTCCGTCCGTGTTCATCGCACGTCCGTTTCCAGGGTGCTCGTCATGGCGTCTCCTCCAGGTCGCGTGACGGTCATGTCGCCAAGCTAGGCCGCCGGAGCCGTGGCCGCATCGCCGGAATCCGCCATCTCTTGCACGGCCGCGCCTACTTAGTTTTGACTAGACGAGCTCGTGCACGCGGAGGCGCGGCCGCCGCCCGCGTGGAGACGCCGGGCGTGACGGCGGGTGCCGGCTACAAGAGGGCGTTCTCTTTCCAGTTCGGCAGTGTCGTCGGCCAGGATGGAGAGGCGCGCACGCCTCTCCATCGTCGCTCAGCCAGGACTGCTTACCTACGTCGCTTTCTCGCGGCTGGATCGGCTCACTAGACTGAGCCGCGAGGCGGAACTGACAACGCCGACAGGGTCTGCATGTACGCGGTTCACACGGGGGGTCGAATGCACTGCAGATAGGAACGCTGTCCGAGGAGGGTCGCACTCTGGCAAGCAATCAGGCGGCGAAGAAGGTGATGCTGATCGGGCTCGATTGCGTCGAGCCTTCGCTGGTCGAACGTTGGCGCGGCGACTTGCCGGTCCTTGCCGGTCTAATGGATCGTGGAGTCCGGGGGCGACTCGCATCGGTCGTCCCGCCGATCACGGTTCCTGCCTGGTCGTGCATGATGGCGAGCCGGACGCCGGGCGACCTCGGTATCTACGGCTTCCGGAACCGCGCTGACCACAGCTACGACGGGTTGTTCGTCGCGGACGGAAGGGCGGTCCAGGCACCTCGCCTTTGGGACTTGGTCGGTCGTGCGGGCGGCTCCTCGATCGTCCTGGGTGTCCCGGGCACCTACCCGCCGCGGCCCCTGCGCGGCGTCATGGTGAGCTGCTTCCTCACCCCGTCGCTGGAGAGTCAATACACGTATCCGCCCGGGCTGAGGGACGAGGTGGCCGATGTGGTCGGCGAGTACCTCTTCGACTGCGCGAACTTCCGGACAGAGGAGAAGGACGACTTGCTGCGCCAGGTGTACGAGATGACCGACCGGCGGTTCGCGCTCGCCGAGCACCTGCTGGCGACCCGGCCGTGGCAGCTCTTCGCCATGGTCGAGATGGGAACCGATCGCATCCACCACGGCTTCTGGAAGGCCATGGATCCGGAGCATCGCAAGCACATGCCTGGCGGGCCTCACCAGAACGCGATCCGTGACTACTACTGTCAGGTCGACGGTCTGATCGGAAGGCTGCTCCGCTTCGCAGACGATGATACGGTCGTCCTCATCGTCTCGGATCACGGTGCGAAGCGGCTCGACGGCGGCATCCGAATCAACGAGTGGCTACGCCGCGAGGGTCTGCTTACGCCGCTGCGCGAGCCGGAGGGCGTGTGTCGCCTGGACGAGGTGGGAGTCGCCTGGCCTCGGACGGTCGCGTGGGGAGACGGCGGCTACTATGCGCGCGTCTTCCTCAACGTGCAGGGGCGCGAGCCGGAGGGGGTCGTGCCGCCGGAGGAATACGAAGCGACCCGCGACGACCTCGCCAGGCGCCTCGAGGCGATCCCCGACGACACGGGCCGGCCACTGGCGACTCGCGCCTACAAGCCCGAAGAGCTGTACCCCCAGGTCAACGGCGTCGCCCCGGATCTGATCGTCGTCTTCGGCGATCTTCTCTGGCGCTCGGTCGGGACTATCGGTGGCGCCGAAGGCGTGCACACGCTCGAGAACGACACCGGCCCGGACGATGCGAACCACGCCCAGGACGGCGTCTTCATCGCCGCCGGCGCCGGTGTGCGCGCCCGCGGTCGCCTGGACGCGCACCTGCTGGACATCGCGCCGACGGTGCTGGAGCTGCTCGGTGTCGACGGCTCGCCGGAGATGCGCGGCAAGAGTCTCGCGGGTGCGTTGTCGGAGGAAGCATGAACCTCGTCGTCTACGTCTCCGACGCGCTCAGGACAGACCACGTCGGCTGTTACGGCGCGCGTCACGTCCGCACGCCGACGATCGACGAGTTCGCCCGGGGCAGCGTTCGATTCGACCAGGCGATCGCACCTGCGCCGTGGACGTGCCCGTCGACGGCCTCGATGATCACCGGTCTCTACCCCCATCGCCACCGCTACCTGCACTGGGACGTCGAGCTCGACCCGGCACTGCCGACGCTGTTCACGGTCGCGGCCGCCTACGGCTACGAGACCGGCAGCTTCGTCTTCGACGAGGACTACCTCTTCAAAGGGTTCGCCGACGCAAACGTCGTCGGCCGGAGCGAGCGAATCGACGGTGCGGTGGAATGGCTGCTCGAGCACCGCCACCGACCCTTTTGCCTGTGGTTCCACAGCTGGGCGACCCACATGCCGTACGGCATCGACCATGCCGACCGGACAGCCTGGCTGGCTGCGAAGGAGGAGATAGTCGCCGGCATCCAGTCGGACAGCGCCTCGGCGCTCGAGGCGCTGCGCGAGCGCTACTGCCGTGCCGTCGAGCACCAGTCGGAAGTGCTGTTCGCGTCATTCCTCGAGGCCCTCGAAGACCTCGGCCTGCGCGAGCAGACGGCGATCGCCTTCGTCGCCGACCACGGTGAATCGTGGGGCGAGCGCTTCGCCGACAAGACCGCCGTCAAGGGCACGTATCACATGCACGGCGCTTCGCTCTACGACGAGATCGTCGAGGTGCCGCTGATCATCGCCGCGCCCGGCCAACTCGAGCCGGCCGTGATCTCGTCGCAGGTCAGCCTCGTCGATCTGATGCCCACTCTGTCAGAGCTCGCGGGGGCGCCGATCGACGGGCTCGACGGGCGCTCGCTGCTTCCGCTCACCGACGGGAGCGAAAGCGGCGACCGGATCGCGCTGATCGTCGGCACCGACAAGGGGGCCGTCTCCCAGCTCGCCCTGCGGAAACCGCCCTGGAAGCTCATCCACCGACTCGACGACGGAGCGGAAGAGGCCTACCGACTGGACCTCGACCCGCGCGAGCTGCGAGACCGGCCGCAGGATGTGCCCGGAGAGCTCCGAGCGTCACTCCGCGCCGAGCTCGACTCGGTCGCTGCCACGTCACTTACCGCGGAGGAGGAGGCGATCGTCGAGAAGCGCCTCGGCGACCTCGGCTACCTGTAAGCCGGAGGCCCCGGATAGATCTCGAGGAACAGAATGATTGACTATCGGCTCCCGAAAGGCTGGCAAACGTGACCCGCGTCGTGACAGGCGATCCTCGACGAGCATTCGACGCCGAGAGCGGGATCGCTCCGTTCTACCGGCAGATGGTCCTGATCCGGCGCTTCGAAGAGCTGCTGCTCGAGCTCTTCTCGGCCGGAAAGTTGCTGGGGACAACGCACACGTACATCGGGCAGGAGGCCAACGCAGTGGGGGTCGTCTCGCAGCTCGAGCACGGACGCGACCTCGTCTTCAGCAACCACCGGTGCCACGGCCACTATCTCGCCTTCACGGACGACGTGCTCGGCCTGCTCTGCGAGGTGATGGGCAAGCAGGGCGGCGTCTGCGGCGGGAAGGGCGGCAGCCAGCACCTCTGCAACGACGGCTTTTACTCGAACGGGGTCCTTGGGAGCACGATGCCGGTGGCAACGGGCATGGCGCTCGCCGAGCGTGAACGCGGCGGTGGCGCCGTCACCGTCGCCTTCCTGGGCGACGGCACGCTCGGCCAGGGCGTCCTCTACGAAAGCCTGAACATCGCGTCGCTCTGGCGCCTGCCGATCCTCTACGTGGTGGAGAACAACTTCTATGCTCAGTCGACGCCGAGCCGCCTTGCGCTTGCGGGCGAGATCGAGGCGCGCGGCGCCGCTTTCGGGCTCGATACGGCGCACCTCGAAACGACCGACGTCCTCGAGGTCGAGCGCACCGCCCGAGAGATCGTCCGAGGCATACGCGAAACGGGACGGCCGTTCTTCCTCGTACTCGACACGTATCGCTTCAGTCCACACAGCAAGGGCGACGACCTACGGGATCCGGCGGAGATCGAGAAGGCGCGCACGCGAGACCCCCTGGCCGTCGCCGCAGCACGGCTCGACGTCGAGAAACGATCGGCGATCGAAGACGGATGCGTGCGCCGGCTCGCCGACGCCCTCGAAACGGCCGAGGCGGCTCCCGCCCTCGTGCCGAACTGATGGCTGTTGCGTCCGAGCAGCGCTGTGCCCGCGTCCTGAACGAGGCGCTCGTGGAGCTGTTCGAGCGGCGGGACGACGTCTACCTGCTCGGCGAGGACGTCCTCGACCCCTACGGAGGAGCCTTCAAGATCACCCAGGGGCTCAGTACTCGCTGGCCCGACCGCGTGCTCACGACACCGGTCAGCGAGGCTGCACTATTCGGGGTCGCCGCCGGCATGGCGCTCCGCGGCTACCGGCCGATCCTCGAGATCATGTTCGGCGACTTCATCGCGCTCGGCTTCGACCAGATCGTCAATGGGATCGCCAAGTTCCGGGAGATGTACAACGACCAGGTGCGCGTACCGCTCGTCGTTCGGACCCCGATGGGCGGCGGGCGGAGCTACGGGCCGACGCACAGCCAATCCCTCGAGAAGTTGTTGCTCGGCGTCCCCGGGATCACCGTTGTCGCCGCGAACGAATGCCAGGACCTGAGAACACTGCTTCACGACGTGGTCGACGACGACGACCCGGTCTTCCTGATCGAGCACAAGCTGCTCTACGGCCGCGCGCATCGGCGACCTGTCGACGGTCACGTCGGCGAGCTCGAATGCGCGGAGAGCGCGGGGCGGTATCCGTCGCTGACGTTCTCCGGAAACGGCTTCTCCGGGGGGGAGGCGACGATCGTCACCTACGGCGGCATGCTGCCGGTCGCGCTCGACGCCGCGGTCAACCTGATCCTCGAAGATGAGATCTTCACGGAGGTTGTCGCACTCGGACAGCTCCTGCCGATCCGACTCGAGCCGGTGCTGGAGTCGGTCGCCCGCACCGGCGCTTGCGTCACGCTCGAGGAGGGGACGCTCGTCTCGGGCATCGGGGCCGAGCTCGCCGCGCGAATTCACGGTGAGGCGTGGAGCGAACTCCGGTCGCCCGTGCGACGCGTCGCGGCCGCAGACACGGCGATTCCGGCAGCAGGCGGTCTCGAGGCGGCAATGCTTCCGCGCGTTGCGGACGTCGTGGATGCGGTTCGAGTGGTCGGGCGCGTGAGAGGCTGACGACGCTGCTCGAGATTGTCGTCACCCGCGAGGACGCGAACAGCGAGTCGGCGCTGCTCGTCGAGTGGCTCGTCGACGACGGAGAGGAGGTCCGGCCTGGCCAGCCCGTCTGCGTGGTCGAGACGTCAAAATCGGCAATCGAGATCGAATCACCCGGAACGGGGACGCTTCGTCATCTCGCCCGCGCGGGCGAGGAGGTCGAGCTCGGCGAACGGGTGGCGGTCGTCGCGTCCGGAGCAGACGAGCTCGCCGCCGCCGACGCGATCCGGGCGGAAGCGGCCGCGAAACCCTCGCCTGACGAAACCGGCAAGGCGACCCGGAAGGCGATCGAGCTCGCGGCCGAGCATGGGATCGAGCTGACCGCGATCACGAAGAAGGGATTCATCACCGCCGACGACGTGCGGGCCCTCGTCGCCGCGCAGAAGACTCGGGTCGAGCACTCGCCCGGACAGCCGTCGCTCGCCGGGGTCTCCGTCGAGCGCGTGTCGCTGCCCGCATCGCTCGCGCTCGATCAATCGGCCGGGGCGCTCGATGCCAGGTTCCTGGAGCAGCTTCGAGCCGACCCGGGCACGTTCCGCGCCCTCCCGGCCGACGAGCGGCTCAACCTCTACCGGCAACACGGCGCACACATCGGCGAGAACGTCACGCTTGGCGAACGAACGGTGATCGTTTCTGCGCGGATCGTGCTGGACGACGGCGTCGAGATCGGGGACGACGGCACGATCGCGTGCGACGAGGTGTTCTGCGTGGGAGCGCTCACGAAGTTCGCCGACCGCCTTCGGCTTCAGTGCCGCCGCACGTTCGTCGGCGCCGGAGGCTATTTCTTCGACGACGTGCACATCGGCGGAGGCGGCGCCCGCGACCCGCAGGCGCTCTTCGTCGCCGGTGACCTCCTTTTCGTCGGCGACGAGGCCTTCGTCAACCCCTGCCGCCCGGTCGTGATCGGCCGCGAGGTGTTCGTCACGATGCGCTCCGTCCTGGTCACGCACAACATCGGCCATTCGCTACTGGAGGGATTTGAGAATCGCTTCGCGCCAATCGTCCTCGAGGATCGCTGCCAGGTCGGTATCGGAGCGGTCGTCTATGCAGGCTGCCGAATCGGAGCCGAATCGATCATCGCTTCGAACTCGTACGTGGTCACGGACATCCCGCCGGGCCGGCTCGCCGCAGGCGTACCCGCTCGCGCCACCGGCCATGCGAGCCGGCCGCTCTCCCGCGCGCGGCAAGTCGAGTTCGCCGAGCGAATGGTCGCGGAGTTTCAGGAGCTGCTCGTCCTCCGCGGACACGACATCACGCCGCTCCACCGCGATCGTCCCGGTTTTTCGGTCCGCGAGAACGACCGGATCGCGCACGTCCTCTTCTCCGAGCGAGTCGACACCGACTTCGAGGCCCCCACAGCCGACGGCGAGACCGTCGTGCTGACCCTCGAACTGGCCGGTCCGCCGCCCGAACGCTGCAGCGTGCTCGACCTCATCGCTAGACAGGCTCACGGGCCGAGTGGGCTCGTACTCGACTCGGTTCGCGAGTTGTGTCGCAAGCGCGGCATCCGTTTCGAACCAGGCCCGTGGCGCTATCGCGGAGGTCTGGTCTAGCTCCTTGCGCTCGTCCGCGCAGGAGCTTCGAAACGCCGGTGGCTCGTGCTGTACGCGATGAGAGCCGTGGGCTGGGCTGGCCTGCTCGCCCTTGCGGTGACCGTAGCCGGATGCGCGTCGACAGCGGCGCACACGCCGCCCTCCCAGCACTTCCACTCACGTCCCGATCTGCGCCCGCCTCGGGTGAAGATCCTCGTTCACGCCCACGCGACCGCGCCGGGCTACCTGTTTGTCGCTCCCAAGGAGGGAGTCGACCAGGCGGGCCCCCTGATTCTCAACGACGACGGACAGGTCGTGTGGTTCGACTCCCTCGACACCCACCGAGTCGCGAACTTCGCCGTCCAGCGGTACCGCGGGCGGCCCGTGCTGACCTGGTGGCAGGCGCAGACACCCGGCCACAGCGGGCACAGCGGCAAGTACGTCATCGCCGACGCCGCCTACCGGGTGATCGCGACCGTGACTGCGGCGGATGGCCTCTCGGGCGATCTCCACGAGTTCGAGCTGACGCCCCGCAATACCGCCCTCGTCACCTCTTACCACCGAGTTCCTCTCGATCTCAGCCCGATTGGTGGACCCGAGCACGGCGCCGTGTGGGAGGGCGTCGTCCAGGAGCTCGCGGTGCCGAGCGGGAAGCTCCTGTTCGAGTGGCACAGCCTCGACCACGTCGGAATCGAAGAGTCATACGAACGGCTCCCAAAGGACCCGTCGAAGACATACGACTACATCCACATCAACTCCGTCGACGTCGACAGGGACGGGAATCTCCTCGTCTCCGCGCGCAACACACACACCGCCTATGCGATCCGGCGGCGCGACGGAGCGATTCTCTGGCGGCTCGGCGGAAAGCGGAGCGACTTCAAGTTCGAGCACGGCGCCCTCTTCGCGTGGCAGCACGACGTCCGCCGTCAGCCCGACGGAACGGTGACCGTCTTCGACAACGAAGCCGTCCACCCGCACGAGGGCCTTCAAAGCAGGGTCATCGTCCTGCGTCTGGACACGAGGCGGCACAGGGCGAATCTCGTCCGCAGCTACACGCACCGGCCGCCGCTCCTGGCGACGAGCGAGGGGAACGCCCAGTACCTCCCGGACGGCCACGTGCTCGTCGGCTGGGGCTCCCAGCCGTATGTGACCGAGTTCGCGCACGACGGGGAGGTCCTTCTCGACCTCCGTCTCGGCTCAGATCGCTTCGACTCGTACCGCGCCTACCGCTTCCGCTGGACTGGCCGCCCTCGCACCAGGCCCGACATCGCGGCGGTCGCCGCGGGCAACGCGACGACGATTTACGCCAGCTGGAACGGCGCAACGGACGTGGCTGCGTGGCAAGTCCTGGCGGGGCCCGACGCGCGGCATCTGCGGAGCGTCACGCAGGCTCCGAAGGCCGGCTTCGAGACGGCGATCCGCGTGCGCTCGGCGGACCGCGTCTTCCAGATCGCCGCACTCGACCAGCGCGGGCGCACGCTACAAAAGTCGGCGCCTGTGGTCGCGGACTGAGGGGCCTCACCCTCGACAGGGTGAACCACGATGCCCCAGACTCCCCCGACGATGAGACGGCGAGCCGGGCCTGATATAGACTGAAACCCGTCCGCGCAGGCAAGGCTGCTTCCAAGGGGGATTCCATGCCTAGACGTTCGTCGGCGTTTCTTCTCGCCGGGCTCTGCACCGCGGTGGCCATGGGCGTGCTGGGAACGACCCAGAGCTCTGCCACCAGGCCCGCCGCCGCACACGCGCCGACGCTGACGCCGCAGGACAGCGGCACGACGCAGGGTCTGATCGCCGTGAGCCCTGTGAACAAGCGTGTGGTGTGGGCGAGCGGGCGTGGCGGCACCTTCGCGGTCACGACGAACGGGGGCGCGACCTGGAGGTCCGGTGTCGTTCCCGGTGCCGAGTCGCTGCAGTTTCGCGACGTCGAGGGCGTGAGCAAAACGAGCGCGTATCTGCTCTCCATCGGAAACGGCGGCGATTCCCGGATCTACAAGACAACCGACGGTGGCGCGACGTGGTCGCAGCAGTTTCAGAACCAGGATCCGGCCGCATTCTTCGACTGCTTCGCCTTCTGGACGCCCACACGGGGCTTTGCCCAGAGCGACTCCGTGAACGGGCAATTCCCGGTGGTGCGAACGACGAACGGACAGACATGGGAGAGCATCGCCGGCAACGAGCCTGCGGCGCTTCCCGGCGAGTCGTTCTTCGCGTCGAGCGGCACCTGTGTCGCTACCCAGGGCAAGAACAACGCGTGGGCCGTCACCGGAGGCGCATCCCCCTCCAGGGTCCTCGTCACGCGCGACGGCGGTGACACATGGAACGCCTACGACTCACCGCTACGCGGTTCGCCGAGCGCGGGCCTGTTCAGCGTCGCCTTCAGGGACGCGAAGCACGGGATGGTGGGCGGCGGAGACCTCGACCCAACGGCCCCGCCGTTCGATCAGACCGCGACCTCGAGCGACGGCGGCAAGACGTGGGTGGTCACCCCGCAGCAGCCCAACATCGGAACCGTCTACGGGCTCAGCTACGCGGCCGACGCCGGCAAGGCCAGGCCGCACGGAAGGACGGTCGCCGTCACAGGCCCGGGAGGCGCGGCGTGGACACCCGACGAGGGCGGCTCGTGGTTCACGCTGCCTGGTGTGACCGACTACTGGGGAGTCGCGTTCGGAAGCCCGCACACCGCCTGGCTGGTTGGGACCAACGGCCGAATCCTGCGCGTCGACTTTTAGACGGCTGCCAGAGCCGCGTTCGGAGCATCCCGAAGACGCCACGCACGATTTCGCGCTCGAGCGCCTTCCCTTGGCGTGACGTGAGGAAATCGGTGAAGGGGTCGCTTGGCGGATCAGGCGCGGCCTTTCGCCTCCGCGTGGTCGGCGCCTTACCGTCTGGCTTCGCCCGTGACGCTGTCCACGCGCTTCGCGAGTGCCTCGGCCGCGGACTCGCGTTCGAGCCGGGTGCCTACTTCGGCCAGAGGGCGACGCCTTCGCCGGCGTCTCGAGATTGGGGGCCGGCTCCATGCTCGCGCGCGGCGCGCGCTAGCTGTTCCCGTTTTCGTCGCCGGCGATGACGATCGCCCCGGCGGACATCGCGAAGATCACACGTCGGCGTGCGCGCATGTCGCTCCCCCTTCAGACGAGATCGACAGAAGTACGGGGACGGTCGTGCCCAGGATTGCTCCGTGGAGCCCATGTCGGGACCCGCTCAAGAGCTGGCGTGCCGAAACGAACAGGCGCTTCCGAGGCCGCCGTGCAACGCGCGCGGAAACCCGACGGCGGCTGGGGGATCGGCGGTCACGCCAACACGAACGCCGACATCGCGGCGGCAGCGCGGGCCGCGCTCGCCGGCCAATAGCAGCATGATGGCGGTGCCATGTCAGGAAATGCGCGAGAGATCACACTGTCGGACGGTGCGCAGCTCCCGCTGCTCGGCCTCGGCGTGTGGCAGATGCGTGACGAACGCGAGTGCGTCGATGCGGTCCGCTGGGCGCTCGAGCTCGGCTACCGGCACGTCGACACAGCGCAGGCCTACGGCAACGAGGTGAGCGTCGGTCAGGGACTGCGCGAGAGCGGTGTCCCGCGCGACCAGGTGTTCGTCACCACCAAGTTCAATCCCACACGCCAAGACCCGGTCGCCGAGCTCGAGCGCAGCCTCGAGCGGCTCGGGCTCGAGCGCGTCGATCTGTACATCGTCCACTCGCCGAGGGGCGGGCCGACCTGGGCGTGGCCGGGAATGGAACGCGCTCATGAGCTCGGATACGCCGGCTCGATCGGCGTTTCCAACTTCGACGTCTCCGAGGTCCAACAGGTGGTCGCCGCGGCGACTGTTGCGCCGGTCGTCAATCAGGTGCAGTTCAGCCCGTACGAGTACCGGAAGGGCCTCCTCGACGCGTGCCGCGCGAACGGGATCGTGCTCGAGGCGTACAGCCCGCTCGGAACCGGTCGCCACCTTGCGAGCGAAACCGCGACACGGATCGCGCAGCGCCTCGGGCGCACGCCGGCCCAGGTGCTGCTCCGCTGGTGCGTCCAGCGTGGCGTTCCGCTGATCCCGAAGTCGGCGCACCGCGACCGGATCGCGGAGAACGCGCAGATCTTCGACTTCACCCTGTCCGACGAGGACATGGCGGAGCTTGACGCGCTCGACCGCACCGGCGGCACGCAGCAGGCTGTCGAACGTGTGTGGTGGTGAACCCGCGACGCTTCCGAGCAGCATCTGCGGCATGCGCGCATGGCCACGTTAGGTCCATTGCCAAATCGGGCGGAAGCGCCGAGACATACCGGGCGGGCGAGCCCTTCCGCGAAGGCGATCCCGCGGGCTGGCCGCGGAGCTCGCCGATACCGCCGTGCCCCTTGCGTGGCGGCGGTCAACCCGATCCGTGTGCCCGGCTACGCTCGACGCTGGCTCCGCGCCGTGTCTGCTTGATCCCGGGGAATCGCTCAGTTTGAAGCTGCATTCTCGAGATACCGCAGGATCGGCCAAGCGCCGCCGGCCGTGTTCGAGATCACGGTGAGAGTCACCTGTGTGCGGGGGTCGTGCCGGGAGCGGAACGACACTCCGGCGTCGCACCCCTCCAGGATCACGGCGTCGCTCGACGCGTGGAGCCAGAAGCCGAGCCCGTAGCGCTTCGAGTGTGCCGGCGCGTCGCTACGCGGGCGCACCATCTCCGCGACCCACTCCTCGGAAACGATCCGACCGGCGAAGAGCGCCCGCCAGAGCGAGCCGATGTCGGCCGCTGTCGAGTAGATTCCGCCGTCGCCGCTGCCCCGCACCGGGAGGTGGTGCACGTTCGTCCTCCACGCGCCGTCGACCTCGACATAGCCCGTGGCGGTACGGCCGGGAAGCTCGTCGGAGCGCAGGAACTCCGTGTCGGTCAGACCGGCCGGCCGGCAGACGCGCTGCGCGACCAACTCATGGAAGGGCACGCCGCTCGCCCGCTCGGCAATGAGCGCCAGCACGACGAAGCCGCCGTTGCAATAGGCGAAGCGCTCCCCCGGCGCGAACTTGCTCGCGTGGCCGTCCAGCACGGCGAGATAGTCCTCGGTGCCAGCCAGCTCGTGCACCGGGACCGGCATCACGTAATCCTCGAGCTTCCACTCGGCGTCCTCGTCGAAGTAGTCGCCGATGCCCGACCGATGCGCCAGGAGCTGCTCGACCGTCACGCGGTCGTCGATCAGTGGCAGGTCGCCCCCGAGCACAGAACGAGCCGTCGTCGAAAGCTCGAGCACGCCTTCCTCGATCAGGCTCACTACGGCGAGGGCGGTGAAGCCCTTCGCTCCGCTCGCGATCCCGAAGCGCGTGTCGAGCTCGTTCGGGATCTCGAAGCTGCGATGTGCGAGGCCGTACGCCCTCGCCAGCTCGATCCGGCCGTTTTCGTCGATCCGAACGACACCGGAGAAGCCTGTTCCCGAGGCAAGGGCATCGAGCTCGCCGCCAAGATCAGACATGCGGCCGACGCTAGCGGGTCTGTGCATCGGGCCGTCGAGATCCCGGTCCGATACGCCCGACGACTGCCGGCCAGGCGGTCGTCTCGGGAGGAACCGGGGCGACCCCTTCGTGTGGCGCGGGCAAGACCGCCGTCCTCGCACCCACCTACATCGCCTCTGGGGTCGGGGGCAAGCCGACGGTGCAGTTCGCGGCGGTCAACGTCCAGATCGTGTCCGGCTCGGGTGCGACCGATGGGACGGTGAACGGCAAGGGCAACCTCGTGATCGGCTACGACGAGAACACCTCGAACAAGCCGCAGACGGGCTCGCACGACCTGATCCTGGGCAAGAACAACTCCACAACACCGCGTCCACCTCGTACTCGGCCGTCAGCGGCGGCTGCTCGAACATCGCCGGGACGGGCACGGTGTCGGCCAACAGCGCCTGCACCGACACGAGCGGGCACGCGGACGCCTTCACGACGGTGAGCGGCGGCGTCGGCAACCAGGCTCTGAGCACGGCCGCGACGATCGTGGGCGGGGAGACCAATGGCGCGAACGACCCGTTCTCGATCATCGCGGGGGGTGCGGCGGGATAACCGGTCGCTTCCTAATGTTGTCCGGGACGTGCGCGGGGACCGGGACCGAGTCAGTCCTCGGCGGGTACGCAAACCAAGCCAGCGGCGGCTATTCATTGGCCAGCGGCGGCGAGGTCAATCTGGCCGCCGCCAGTTATGCGGCGGTCAGCGGCGGCTACTCCAATCAGGCGGCCGGGGTGACCGCGTCGGTCAGCGGCGGCCAGTTCAATCAAGCGACGGGCAGTGGCGCGTCGGTCAGCGGCGGCTACAAGAACCTCGCCTCCGACCCGGTTTCGGCGGTTGCCGGCGGCTGCGAGAACGTGGCTGGATCCGCTAGTGCGCTGAGCGGTGCGTGTACAGGGCCGCCAGGCGTTGAGTCGGTGACAGGTGGCTACAACAACATCGCCAACGGCTTCCTGTCGGTCGTCTCCGGAGGCTGGGGCAACAGCGCGAGCACCTCCAAGTCCGCGATCCTCGGCGGCTTCTCGAACACCGTAAGCAGCGCCTGCCAGTCAGTACCAGCGACAAACACCTGCTAGCGACCTGGCTCGCGCCGATGAGTTTTCGGTGGTCTGCCAGTCTCTACCCGCGTACGGATCCGTAAGCGCCTAGAAAGGATGTGGTGGCCATGGTGGACAGAACGGTCGTGGAAGGTGCTCTCCTGCCGCAAGGGCTCCGGGACCGAGGATGAGGCTTCTTCTCACGTCCGCCGGCATCAAGAACGCGAGCATCCACGACGCGCTGATCGACCTGCTGGGCAAACCGATCGCCGACTCCAGCGCTCTCTGCATCCCCACAGGGGCGTACGGGTCACCCTACGGCAGTCCTGAGGGGGCATGGCGTTTCATCAGCGGTCAATCCGCCCAACCCATGTGCGAGCTCGGGTGGAAGTCCCTGGGAGTGCTGGAGCTCACCGCGCTGCCCAGCATCGACGAAGAACGCTGGGTTCCGTGGGTCCGAGAGACAGACGTCCTGCTGGTGAACGGCGGCGACGCCCTGTACCTGGGCCACTGGATGAAGCAGTCCGGACTTGCCGACCTGCTGCCGTCGCTGAGCGAGACGGTCTACGTAGGGTTCAGCGCCGGGAGCATGGTGCTGACCCCCAGGATCGGGGAGGACTTCGTCGGCTGGAAGCCTCCCATCGGTGACGACAGCACGCTCGGAATCGTCGACTTCTCGATCTTTCCGCACGTGGATCACCCGGATTTGCCGGAGAACACCATGGCCGAAGCAGAAAGATGGGCCGCCGGCTTGCCGGGGCCGGCGTACGCGATCGACGACGACACCGCCATCCAAGTGACCGACGGCACCGTCGAACTCGTCTCCGAGGGGCACTGGAGGCTATTCACCCCCCGCGCGGTAGCAAGGGAATCGGGCTAGGACCGCCGTGCCACAAGCCCAGGTCTTCATCGATCATCTCACCGTTCCGGTTCGTGATCTGGAGGCGAGCGCGAGCTTCTACCGCCAGGCGCTCGCGCCGTTCGGAGTCGAGGAGATCGAGCTCGAGGGCGGCGTCGGCTGGGGACCGCCGGGCCGGGTCGACTTCTTCATCAGGCAGGGCGAGCCGTCTGCACCGCTGCATCTGGCCTTCGCCGCGCCGGACAGGGCGACAGTCGATTCCTTCCACGCGGCGGCGGTGGGCGCTGGAGGCACGGACAATGGCGCTCCCGGGCCTAGGCCCCGCTACCACGAGAACTACTACGCCGGATACGTCATCGACCTCGATGGGCACAACGTCGAGGCCGTCTGCCATGGAGTGGAGCAGCCATGAAGTTTCTTCTCACTTCCACCGGCATCCTGAACGCGAGCATCCAAGACGCGCTGGTCGACCTGCTGGGCAAGCCGATTGCCGAGTCCAGCGCCCTCTGTATTCCCACCGGCGTGCAGCCCTTCCCCGGCGGGCCTGCACACGTCTACCGGTTCGTCACCGGCCCGCTGTGCGGATTGGGTTGGAAGTCGTTGGGCGTGCTGGAGCTCACGGCGCTGCCCAGCATCAAGAAGGAATATTGGATGCCTGCCGTTCAGGAAGCTGACGCTCTGCTGGTCTGGGGCGGAAGTCCGTTGTATCTGTGCTACTGGATGCGGCAGTCGGGACTGGCCGACCTCTTGCCGTCGCTGCGACCCGAGACGGTCTACCTCGGCACGAGCGGTGGGGCGATGGTCGCAACTCCCGACTTCGGAGGAACGACCTACGACGACAGTGAGCCGCTCACAGGCAGCGATAAAGCGCTGGGACTGGTCGATTTCTCCTTGTTTCCGCACCTGGAGCGCGAGGACATGCCGGACACTTCCCTGGCCAACATCGAAAGATGGGCCGCCGGGATATCAGTACCGGCGTACGCGATCGACGATCAGACCGCCATCAAGGTGGTCGACGGCACTGTCGAAGTCGTCTCCGAGGGGCACTGGAAGCTGTTCGACCCCTAGGACCGAGAATGCCGTTCACGCTCAGAAACATCAAGGAGGATCTGGAGGACATCGGCCCTGGGTTCGACGGCGCGCCGGACCTGGAGTTCCGCGCGGCGACCAAGGCGCTCGAGCTCGAGAAATCCGCCCTGAGCTACCAGCGCGTCCCGCCCGGCTATCGCTTTCCGTACGGCCACACGCACATGAAGCAAGAGGAGGTGTACGTGGTCCTGCGCGGGAGCGGCCGGATGAAAATCGACGACGAGATCGTCGAGCTCGAGGAATGGGACGCCGTGCGCGTGCCGCCCGGTATGTGGCGAGGCTACGAGGCCGGCCCGGAGGGCCTCGAGATCGTCGTCATCGGCGCGCCCAATCTCGGCGAGGATCCGCGCGAAGACGTCGATGGCCGGCGCGACTGGTGGGCTGACTAGGACCGACCAAGACCGACCAAAGACCTAGGCTTTGGTCGAAGCGATGATCGACTGCCCGCGCGTGCCCGCGCACTGAATCTCGCGACGAGCACCCTTGACCGCGCCGAGGCACCCCATCCCGAAGTACTTGCCGCGGTAATGAGTGAACTTGTGAACCGGCTTCGGTGCAAGCGTCCGCACAACGCTCCGCGCCTTCGGGCACGCCAGAACGGTCGCGACAACGTGCCACGTTCGTCCGCCCGCCTTGAGCTTCCCGCAGTTGGCGATCGTCAGCGGGCCGGCCGTAGCCGACGTGGCGGCAATCATCAACCCGAGAACGGCTGCGGCGATCAACGCCTTCTTCATGTCTCTCCTTCCCTTGGGATGCGTCCGACGAGTTGGAACAGGCTCGCCTTCTTTGCAGTCGAGATCGTATGCCCCTCCCCGCGTTACGGAGTGAACAGCTTCCAGTGCCCCTCGGAGACGACTTCGACAGTGCCGTCGACCACCATGATCGCGGTCTCATCGTCGATCGCGTACGCGGGCACCTGCATACCGGCGGCCCACTTTTCTGCGTCGGCCATGGTGTTCTCCGGCAGATCCTCGTGATCCAGGTGCGGAAAGATCGCGAAATCAACCAGCCCCAGCGTCTTGTCGCCACCGCTGGGCGGAGTCCAGCGTACGAAGTCCTCCCCGATGTGGGGGGCCATGACCATGCTCCCGGCGCTCAGTCCGACGTAGACCGTCTCGCGCAGAGACGGGAAAAGGTCCGCCAGTCCGGACTGCCGCATCCAGTGGCACAGATACATCGGATCCCCGCCGTTCACGAGCAGGACGTCCGTCTCCCGGACCATGGGGACCCAGTTCTCTTCACCGATGCTGGGCAACGCGCTGAGCTCCAACACGCCCAACGACGTCCAACCGAGCTCGCACATGGGGCAGCGGGGCTCTTGTCCGGCGATGAAGTTCCATGCCTGGCCGGCACCGCCCGGGTTGGCGTACGACGCGGTGGGGATGCACAGGGCGCTCGACTCGGCAATCGGTTTCCCCAGTAGCCCGACTAGCGCGTCCTGGATGCTCGTATTCTTGATGCCTGCGGAAGTGAGAAGAAGCCTCATTTGCCTCCCCGTGTCGGTGTCGGGGCAAGGTACACGCGCTCATGCCGGGCGACGAACGATCGCCATCAGCGTCGCCGTCAGCGTCGCCACATGTTTCTCCTCGCCGTCGCTCATAGTCACGGCGTCGCCGCGGCATACCGTCAACGTCCGCCCGCTACGGAGAACTCGCCCGCGCGCAACAAGCTGCTCGCCCGCTGCGGGCGCAAGCAGGTTGATCTTGAACTCCACCGTAAGCACCTCTGCGTTGGCCTCCATCGTCGTGAGTGCGGCGTAGCCGCACGCGCTATCGGCTGCGCCGGCCACTACGCCGGCGTGGATGTATCCGTCCTGCTGCGTGAGGCGCTCGCTGAAGGGCAGCACGATGTCCACCTCGCCCGCCGCGACATGGACGAGCTCGGCCCCGATCGCTGTCATGTAACCCTGGCGGGCGAAGCTACGGCGAATCCGCGCCTCCATGTCGCCGTCCACCCTCAAAGTCCTCAGGTTGGTCTACCGAGGAACGCGGTCATGCGGATCGAGACGAGGACACCGGGAATCTCGACGCCGAGCTTGGCGACGTAGCGAGCCGGCGGGTCAGCCGGGAACCAGGTCGCGTACTCCTCGTTCATGCCCGCGAAGTCCGAGGGGTTGGCCAGTAGAACGCCGACCTCGACGACGTCGTCGAGCGTGCCGCCCGCTGCTTCTATGACCGCCTGACAGTTACGGAGCGCCTGCCGTGTCTGTTCCTGAATCGTCGGGCCGGCGAGCCCTCCGATGCTCTCATCGATGCCAACGAAACCCGAGACGTGAACGTGCTCGCCGGCCCTCACCGCCTGGCTGTACAACGGCGAGCTGGGAGCGTTTGGTGTGTTGACGATCTCGCGCATGCGCGCAAGGATGACTCAGCCGTCCGTCGCTGTCCAGGCCAGCTGCGGATCAGACGTAGTCGAGGATCGGCATCCCCTTCCACCCCTCGAGACAGTCTGAGAGGTAAAGGGCGACGCCGATGTCTCCGGTCCACAAGGAGTAGCGCGGCTGCGCGCGCTCGACCTGCTCGAGCGCATGCGTCGCAAACGCGCGCGCGCGATCGAGCCAGCCAGCGCTCGTCGCCTGTTCGCGCGTAGAGCGTCAGGAAAGCGCAGCGTCCGGCCGTGCCGTGGCAGAGACCTGCGCCTTTACGCAGCGGGCCGGCTTGCCACACGAGCTCGCCCGCCGCCTCGAGGAGGGCATCCGTTGTCTCTTCACGCGGGAGGCCGGCGAGGCTCGTGATCAATCCGGGCGCTCCGTGGCACCACTGCACGCGGATCGGGAACAGCTCCGCCCAATAGGGATCCGCGGCCGTTGGCCAGTTCGCCATGTCTCCATCGCGGAGCGCCAGCGTTGCGGCTGTCTCGGCGGCCGCACGCTCGAGCTCGGCCGTCCGCTCGCGTCCGAGAAGCTCCTCGCCTCGGAGGAGTGAATGCACGTTCGACGCGAAGCCGTGTCCGGCACCGACGCTGCGGATCAGGCGCCCGCGCCGGTACTGGATCCAGATCCGGCATCCAAGTTCGGGGTCGGGGCGGAACTCCTCCCATACGACCTGAGCGCACCTGCTCCACAGCTTCCTCCAGCGGGGATTGCGCGTAGTCTCGTACAGGTGAAGCGCCGCGAGCATCGTCCCGGGCGCGCCGTTGAACAGCTCGTGCTCGGGGTTGCGGATGTTGCCGGCGACCAGCTCGAACAGGCGCTCCTCTTTGTCGGCGCTCGGGGCGAGGCGCCAGGAGACGAGCAACACGCCGGTTTCGCCCCGGCGTAAGCCCGGTGAGTCTGGAATATCGGGCTCGAGGAGATGGCTCTCGTACAGGCCGGCCGCTCCGATTCCGGCGCCGAGCCGATCGAGCGCCCACAGGATTCCGGCCGCTCCGATCCACAGCGAGAGGTCCCGCTTCGACGGAATGCCGAGCTCGTCCAGGGGGTTGCGCGGCCAGAAGCGCCCGGGCGTGTAGGCATCTGTAGCGCCCGTGACGATGCGCTCGATGGCCTCCCGCGCACGATCCTGATTCCATTCCGAGCTCGTCACGGGCTCATGTTCAGCGGGGTCGAAGAGCCGCACGGGTGGGAGCCTAGATCCAGATCCCGGGCCTGGTGCTCGAGCTCACCGGGTGCAGGCCGTGAGGGGTGGGCCTCCTCCGCTCGGAGCTACCGGGTAAGCACTGGCGTAACAGGCGACGACATTCCCGTGCGCGTCGAGACCGGCAATCGAATCAACTGACAGAAACACATCGATGAAGTTGATCCCGGCTGGTAGTTGTGCGGCGAAGAAGCGGACCGGCCGATACCAACCGACCTTCTTCCACATCGCAGCATCGCTGGCCGGTACGCGCAGCTCCGTCCCGTTGCGGAAGTGAATCACCACGAGCCGCGCTGTTTCGACAATGGGGCCCGCGATCCACTTCGGGTAGGAGCGATCGGAAGACGCGCCGGCCCTCCAATCGACCGTCGGTATTTCGAGGCCCGCGCGCGGCGGTCGTATACCGACGATCGATCCACAGCCTCCCCCGAGGGCAGTGCCGCCCCTCGGCGAGTCTTCGAAGGTGATCGACCAACATACTCCGGCTGCGGAGACGTACGCGACCAGGTTCCAGGGATGCCCGTCCCAGGACCCCCGGGTCACGACGACCGGTTTGTTCAGCGGCCGAGGCGTACCCGACCACCACCCGTTCACGGTGGCGAGCGCACCGAGTGGGATGAGAATCGCCGCGAGCACCGCGGCAGCCACGAGCAACCGCTTCGTCCCGGTCCACGGCCTGCGATCGAGGCTGCCCAAACGTGTGGGCGCCGGAGGCGATCCGTTGGTCGGGGCAGCAGCGAGCACGTCAGCTCGTGTGAGCACGTCCTCCCACCCCGGACCCGAGGCCGGGACATCGGGCGATAGTTCGTCAAGCAGTGCCGATAGAGATGCGAGTCGGCTCATGTAGGTACCTCCGCAAGCAGGCGGCGCAAGCTCTCTCGCGCCTGGTTCAAGGTCGCGCCGACCGTTCCGGTGCTGAGCTGGAGCGCGTCTGCAATTGCGACGTAGTCGAGGTCGGCGTAGTACCGAAGAAAGACGACGAGCCTCTGCCGCTCGGGGAGGCGTGCAACGGCGCGACGGAGCCCGGCCTGCTCGCCGCCATACGTGCTCCCATCTGAGGTTGGATCTCGATGCTCGCCGTGTGACGATTCCGTTGCGCGCACGCGAGCGGCCGCGTCGCGCGCTGCCGTCACGACGATTCGCCAGAGCCAGCCCTCGAGACTGCCGTCGCGGCGGAACTCCGCACGGCGGTGGACTGCCCGTGCGAAGGCATCCTGAACAGCATCACATCCTCCGTCACGGCTTCCGGTGATCGCCGTTGCGACGCGCTGTAGCTTGGCGAGGTCGCGTCGATAGATCGCCTCGATTTCGCCCAATTTGGCCCCGGCGTCCGGTCGGCTCATCAGTACATGACGGTTCAATCGCTGCGTTTTCTTTAGACGTCGTCGCGTGCGATTGTTCCCTCCGTCACCTCACCGGAGTGGTGATGCGTGGCTCACTCTTGTCCGGCTCACCGACTGAGCCGGGCTAGAAAGGCTTGCTCGGTCGTCCTATGCCTGCTCCGAGGTGGCGAAGAAGTCGATGAGCAGTTGGTTGACGCGTTCAGCCTCGTCGTGATGTACCCAGTGCGACGCGTCTGCTAGTCGCTCGACGCGGTCGAGGTTCGGCACGTCGTCGCGGTGCGGCTCGGCCAGGTCGGAGCCGAGGTAGGAATCGCGCTCCCCCCAGATGACCAGCGTCGGCGCCGGAAGCGGGCGAAGCTTTGCTGCGGCTTCCTTCTGAGACTGCCTGACCGACGCGCGGTAGTAGTTGATCATCCCGGCGGCCGCCCCTGGCTGCGACCACGCCTCGACGTAGCGTTCCATTTCCGGGTCGGTGTACGGCGGGCTCGCGTCGTGCAGGAAGTGCCGGAAAAAGTGCCAGTCACGGAGGTGAACGACCTCCTCCGGTAGTGCGGGCGTCGCGAAGAAGAAGAAGTACCAGGACCTCCGGAGCTGGCTCGGGTGTTTCAGTCCTTCCGAGAGCTTGCGCGGATGCGCCGCGTTGAGGATCGCGAGCCGGTCGACGACCTCCGGATGATTCATCGCGACGGTCCAGGCGATGCTTCCGCCCCAGTCGTGACCGACCAAGAACGCGGACTCGGCACCGAGCCCTCCGATGAAGCCGCGGATGTCGTCGGCGAGCAGGTCGACGCCGTAGGCCTCGAAGCCCTCCGGCTTCGACGACAGGTTGATGCCGCGCGTGTCGGGTGCGACGACCCGAAAACCAGCAGCCGCGAGCGGCGCGATCTGCAGCCGCCAACCGAACCAGAACTCTGGGAAGCCGTGCAGGAGAACGATCAGCGGCCCGTCACCTGCCTCGACGTAGTGCAGGCTCTGATCGCCGATCTCGGCGTAACCCTCCCGAAGCTCAGTTCCGACGTCGGGGAGCGGGCTGGAGGTGGTGGCCATGAGGACCTCCCGTGGGTAGGGGACTCGAGCTCGACAGTACACCTGCCTGTCTGGAGAAGCAACGCCCCCACAGGCAAGCTGACTCACGACCCATCGGAGCCCGCATCTCGGCGGGCTCCGATGGGGACTCAGGCGAGTTATTCCTCGATGGGGATGTCGAAGCGGGTGATGATGCCCGGGTCGCCGCCCCTTGCGAGTAGCTCCGGATCGGGATCCCGTGTCGCGACCCACGCGTAGCCGTGTTCGGGATAGGCGACTACGTCGGGGAAGCCCCCGGCACTGATAGCGAGGATCTCAGCGGGCTCGTCAGTCGGATTGCTGAATGCGTGCAGCCCGGCCCGTCCCTCCGGGCAGAAGACGAAGTCTCCCGGGGCTAGCGTCTCTTCGCCCTGCGGGTTCCGGAACACGGGTCGGCCGCTGAGGACGAAGAACATCTCCTCGGCCCCGAAATGCATGTGGATGCGGTCCTCCTGCGCACCCGGAGCGAGCCGGTACAGCGTCGCCCCCATTCGAGCGTCGTCCGGTCGCCAAAACACTCGGTGCCGCGTTCCAGTCTCGTCGCTGTCTCCGTCCCAGACGCCGGAGAAAAGGTTCTGTCGTGTCATTGCAGTGTTCCTCCCAGGTTCGTAGCGGTGAACGCGCAGCCGCAGAAGCCTGCGCTGCAGGCTCGACATGCTGCGCCAGGCACAACGCGGCCGCTGGCCGCGTGAGACCGCTACCTCCTCGCCGGATACACGGGAAGGATCCTAGATGGAGCGGTTAGCTCCACGGTCATGTTCCGAGCGATCGCTCAGGAGCCGACGAGAGTCACTACGTCGTTTGTCCTCCGTCGACGACAAGTGCGGCGCCTACGACGAAGCTCGCGGCATCCGAACAGAGCCAGACGACAGTCTCAGCAATCTCCTCCGGCCTCGCCATCCTTCCGACCGGCTCCTGGGCAATCGCGGCCTGACGCCCCTCACTCGTATCGCCGGTGAAGCGCGCCATCATCGCGGTATCGACCATGCCCGGGCAGACAGCGTTGATACGAATGTTCCTACCGGCATAGTCGAGCGCTGCCGACTTCGTGAGACCGACGACTCCGTGCTTTGCAGCGGCGTAAGCGGCCTGGCCAGGGAATCCCTTGACCCCCGCTCCGGAGGACGTGTTCACGATCGCGCCCCCGCCTTGCGCGAGCATCAGCGGGATCTCGTGTTTCATGCACAGGAACACGCCGCCGAGGTTGACCCGGACGATCCTGTCCCATTCTTCCTCGGCTATGTCGGCCGCGGCCACTTGCGGCTGTTCGACGCCCGCGTTGTTGAACGCTGCATCGAGGCGACCGAGCTCGCTCATCACGCTCTGCAGCGCAGTTTCCACTTCGTCACTCCGAGTCACGTTGCATTGGACCGCAAGCGATCGGACCCCGATGTTCTCAACCTGCCGGGCCGTCTCCCGGTTCGCTTCCTCGGCGACGTCGGCCACGGCAACGTCGGCTCCCTCACGTGCGAAAGCCAGTGCTGTCGCGCGGCCGATGCCACTCCCGGCGCCGGTGACGAACGCGACCCTGTTCACAAAACCGCCGCCGCCTCCCTGTGCGCTCACCCTCGAGCTAGTCGACAAGCAGGGGTCCGACCAGCTCGGCGAAGCCCGGCTTGTCGCGGATCGGATCGAGGTCGGAGTCCTCACGCGCCAGCTCCCGTAGCCGCTCCGACGACGTGGCCGCAAACGCGGCGCGTAGGTGGTCCACCGCCTCGTCCGTACGCCCTGCGAGTGCTTCGCAGCAGGCGAGGTTGTACATGGGCATCGCATACTCCGGCGCACGCTCGACCGGGCCTCGCGCCGCGTCCGCAGCCTCGGCGTACTTCCCCTCCTGATAGAGGGCGTGGAACGGCATCCATATCTCCCAGCCCGAGACCTCGTACGCCTTCCCCGGCTCTCCGCCGACCACGACGATGGTGGTCGCCGGCTCCTCGGCGAACGCGGTGCGCTTCACCCCAGGCTGCGCGTACACGAGGGTCCCCGCCGGAGCGTCCACCGATTCGCCGTCGAGCTCGAACCGCGCCCGGCCGCGCTGGACGAGGTACAGCTCCTCCTGCTCGTCCTTTTCGTCGTGCTCGTTGATGATCCGGTCGCCCGCCTCGCGCCCGGTCCAGGCGTTGATCCCGAAGGACGTGATGCCGAAGTGGTGGCGAACCCCCCGCCAGGGGCAACGTCCGTCATTCGTCTCCTCTATGTCGTCGAGGTTGGCTACCGCGTAACTCATCGAACCCTCCAGTCCGAATTGGGGACCCGAGGAGGCTACCGCGTTGTGGGCTCCTGGGCTCCTGGACTCGCAGAAGCACGGCGGCTTCCCGCCCTGCGGGAAGCGGCGGCGAAAGAGCACGTACGCGATGCCGCCCGCCGGAATCGGGAGCCAGTACGAGACGAGCCTGTAGGCGAGCGTCGCGACGACCGCCTGCTGAGCCGTCAGGCCGGCGAGCGTCAGTGTTCCGACAAGGCCCGCCTCGACGAATCCCAGGCCTCCGGCTGTGAGCGGGATCAGCGCCAGGAGCCCGGCACTGGCGTACGCGAGGACGATGAGCGACGGCTGCGGTTGCGCTCCGATCGCCTTGAGCATGCAGAGGAGGGCGATGAAGTCGAGTGCAGTGCTCCCGGACGCTGATACGACGGCCCCCTTCCACCGCCGGCCGATCGTCGCGCGGACGAAGTCCCGCACATTCAGGAGACGCCGCGGGAGCTCGCTGACCTTCCGGCGGCGCCTGATCGTCTCGTTCAACACCCATTGCACCGCTCGTCCGACCATGGCCAGGGGCCGGTCGAAGGAGAAAGCGAGGACGCCGCCGACGATCAGGAGGACGAGGACGGCGACGCCGAGATACGCCGACACGGTGAGGCTGTGCGCGACGCGTGCTCCCGCCGCGATAGCCGGAACGGCGAGCAGCGGCAGTGCCAGCTTCGTCCCGATCTGAAGCGCGCTCGCGGCGGTCAGCGAAGCTGCAGCCTGGCCGACCTGGACTCCCGCGCGGCGCAGCATCCCGATCGTGAACGCAGTCGAGGTCGCACCGCCGCCGGGAACGATCTTCCCGACCGCGCTGCCGGCGAGCTGGGACGTGCCGATCGTGAACCAGCTCCCTTCGTGCAGCGCGATCCGGTTGAGCTGCCACAGGCAGACGAAGCTTCCCGCTTCGGCCAGCAGCGCCAGCAGGGCCCAGTACCAGGTCAGGTGCTGCAGCGATCGCCACGACGAGAACACCGACAGCAGGCTGGGGAGGAGCAGGTACAGGGAGACGCCGGTGACGAGGACCACGACGGCCGACCGCACGTAGCGCTTCCACGGCTCGGGTCGGCCGCGCGGCGCAACGGGGCTCGAGGAGGACATCCGCCAAGTCTCACCTGATCCGTCCGGCGGTGAATCGGTTGGTCGGTCGAGGCGGTGCGCTTTTCTCGCAGCTTTCATGCAGTGGATCGGCGATGCTGCCAGGCGCTGCGCTTTCCGTTCGTCAACTTCCATCTGACGAAGAGCGCGCTGCACGGAGGCGTCAACGCGAATCTCCTCATTGCAATCGGCGCCGCGCTCGTGATCGGCGTGATCGCCATCGTCGCTGTGCCGAAGCTGCGGGCGAAGATACTGCCGCCGATCCGTGCCGCGTTCTCGACCCTCTGGAAGATCGCGCGTGACCCGAGAAGCGCATGCAGATCTTCGGCGGCGAGGCTGGCTCCGAGCTCTGCTACGTGCTCGCGCTGGGCGCGACCTGCCTGGCCTACGGCGTTCACCTCAATCTCGCGCAGCTGATCTTCGTCAACACGTCGGCCGCCGTGCTGTCCGGGCTGATTCCGGTGCCCGGTATCGGAGCGGCCGAGGCGACCCTCTCCGCCGGGCTGATGGCCATGGGAGTGGACCAGACGACAGCCTTCGCGATCGCCATCACGCAGCTCGCGACGTTCTATCTACCTCCGATCTGGGGCTACGCCTCGCTGCGCTGGCTCAGCCGGAAAGGCTACGTCTAGATTCCGCTCACGGCCCCGCACGCGAGGCGGCCGCTCAGTGTCAGCCGGCTACGAGCAGGGCGAGCGCGGCGAGGAAGATCAGCGACGAGAGCTTGAAGCGAAGGGTGTTGACGCGGGACACGGGCAACCTCGCTTTCCAGGCCGGAGGCCTTGGTCCCGCCGATCATGCCACACTGATGTGGATACCTCGCGCCCACATGGATCTCGTAGCTGGAGTCGTGCTCGCCACGGTTGTCTTCCTGACCGCCGTCCTCGTCATCGGCCTGTTCGTCTGGGCGGCGGTCAAGGATGGCCAGGAAGACAAGGCCGTGCAGGCGCGTCTCGGCATCCGCCGCAGAACTAGGCTCGGCCGGTAGTCAGCGGCGAGCTGCTCCCGGGCGCCGCGGCAGGGGCCGAAACTTTGTTGCGCCGCATTCGGGGCAGCCGTCGCGTCTCAGCACCTCCACGGTCGACCACGGCCCGCCGCGGCCGACGCGCTGGATCGCGCCGCAGGATGCGCACCGGTACGGGCGCGGGGTGCGAAGCTCGCCCGTGTAGATGGGCTCGTCGTATTCCTCGCTCACAAGGGGCCGGGTCTCCGAGGTCGACGACAGGTGATAGAGGTTGCTCACACCGCCGAGAATCCCGGCGTGGAGGTATTCGTTGAAGTTGGGCTCGATTCGGCGGACCACGAAGCCCATCCAGACGACTGCCCGCTGAAGTCTCAGCAACTCTGCCGGCGGCTTCGGCCCGTAGGCGAGGAACACGTTTCCGCCGGGCCCTGACGCGAGCGCCGAGGCGGCGCGCGAGACAAAGACCTCCGCGCCGGCAGCGGTGTACGGCGGATCGGTGAAGACGGTGTCGAAGTGCCCGACGAGGCTGGGCGGAAGCGCTCGGCGCAGGTCGTGCTCGACGAGCCTGACGGGGAAGGCCGCATTCTCGAGTTGCCGGCCGACATACCCGAGAACTGCCGTGTCGACGTCGACCACGGTGAGCTCGCGGATTGTGTCCGCGAAGTCGGCGTACGCGGCCAGCAGGTGAATCGCGACTGCGACGAGATCGTCGTCGCCCAGCAAGATGATCCGCTTCCCCTCGAGCGCGCCGGCCTGGTGAAGCGCGAGCGCGCGGCGGAGCTTCGTCTCGGCGGTGCAATGCGACTGGTCGAGCTCCGTTCGGGCCGGCGGTCCGTCCGCCGAGATTCGACCGAGCTCGGCGGCAACCGGCTCGAGCACTCGTGGAACCCGCCGGCCACGCTCGTCGCAGTCGGCGGAGTCGCCGACGAGCATCCGGCCCGGAGTTGAATCGCCGAACAGGCGGCGCCCTTGCTGCGTCAGGCGGGTCGGCCGCTCGCGGGTGACGATTCCTCGTTTGCGGAGCTCCCCCGCGATCGCGGCGACGATCGGCACCGGAAGACCGGTCGCGCGGCTGAGCGTCCTTGTCGCGACCGGCCCGGACCTGCGGACGACGCGGATGACTTCGCGTACACCCGCCTCGCCTTCGGCCAGCCCTACCGCCCGGGTCACCTCTCGAACGATTGCGTCGCTGCGCTTTTCGCTCACGCCCAGGGACCCCGCGGCACGGACGTGATGGTTACGTGCTCGGCCTGGAGTTGCCGCGCGACCGACCGGAGCATCCGCTCGCCGGGGAGATCGCCGCAGGAGAGAAGATCGACATTCGCCAGCGCTTGCTCCGGCCAGGTGTGGATGCTGAGGTGAGATTGGGCGAGCACGAGCACGCCTGTGACGGCGTCGTTGGGGAAGACGCAGAACTCCTCTCCGACGACAGTCGCGCCGCCCGATCGGGCCGCCTCGTACAGGATCGTCCTCAGGCGCTCCCGGTCGGTGAGCACGGCCACGTCGAGCACCCGAGCGTCGAGCGCCCACAGGCGCATTCTGAGGTCCGGCGCGAGCGCCGGGCGGGTCGTGGATTTGTCTTGTTCATCCGGCTCGAGCGCATCCGCGACGAACGCGCGCTGGCCGAGGCGTTGCAGTTTCACTTGGGCTCCTTTGACCGATGGAGGAATGGCAAGGCGCCCGGATCGGGCGCCGCAGGTGGGCCTCAGGAGCGCTCGAAGCTAGTTCGCGCGAGCGGAGGCCCGGTGCGGAGCAATCACAGTCATCGCCGAACCTCCCTTCCTCGCAGGAACAGAAGCACGGTAGCGCACAGGGCTTCCCGGAGCAACTACGCGCGCCGCTCGGCGACGAAGAGCCGAAGCTCCGACAACCCGCCGAAGGGTCATCTGCTGAGGAGCGGCTCACGGATCGTGTACAGCGCGCTGCGCGGCCCCGACGCAGGCGTCGTGCAGAAGCGCAGCTAATGGGCCGTGCCGGGCTCGAACCAGCGATCTCCGGCTTGGAAGGGAGGCGCTCTCCCAGCTGAGCTACCCCGCCCCTCGCGCTCAGGATACTGGTGCCGGTTCCATGCTCGGCTCGACGGCTGGGCGGCTTGCGGCGACGTCGTAGTACAGCAACGTCATCGCGATGCCGATGTAGGGATATGCGAGCGCGAAGATGAACGACGAGATCAGCTCGATCAGGTAGAGCGGCGCCTCCGGCACGAGGAAGAGAAACACGGTCCCGATCACGAGCGCCAGCGTGACGACCGGAAGGCTCATGACGGACGTCAAAAGGAAGGTCCGCCACCAGTTCCCCCGCATGGCGCGGGCGCTCGAGCGGAGCGGCGTCCGCGACCCCTCCAGCATGCTCACCTGCGGAACGAAGGCCCACCGCACGCTCCGCTCGATCACGACCGGGATCCCGATGATCGTCAGGACGAGGACGAGACCGAAGAGCCACCCGCGGAAGACCGCCCACGCGAGCACCGAGAATCGCTTCAGCACGGCTCGGTACGCGTCACGTGCGCGTGGCTTCTCCCCCTCGGCGACCTGCGAGAGGGTCACCGCGGAGGCGCCGCCGACGATGCTCGCCGCGAGCAGCGCTCCGAGCCCGCCCAGGCTGACCCCGATCGCGTCTCCGTCGCCCGCCCGCTGCCCCGTCAGACCGATCAGGCCGAAGAGATCCTCGAAGAGCAGGGCCTCGATGGCCGTGAAGAGCAGACCGATGGGCAGGAAGATCGCTCCGATCGACAGGAACACTCTTCGGTGTTGCCTGTACAGGCGAAGCGCGCTCCGGAAGATCTGTCCCAGGGAGCGGCGGTTCTCGATCGGCTCGGTCTCCACCGGCCGCCAACGCGTGCGCGTGAGGATGAGCGCGACGAGGATCAGGACTCCGACCAGGATCGCCGCTGCGACCAGGGGCTGCTGCTTCGTCAGCGTGAGCGTCTTCGACCCAAATGAGACCGCGCCGCAGAAGAACGACGACACGCTCGGCCCCATCCAATGCAGCGCGGGGATCTGGACGCTGGAGTCGCGCTGGGACTCCTCCTGCCACGTGAGCGGCTTCGTCCACTGCTCCTTCGTCGACGGGCCTGTCGGGCCGTTGTTGAAGCTCGACTCCTTCTGCCCCCAGCGGCCGCGGTAGCCGAGCCAGGCGAACCGGGCCGAGGGCGAGCTCACGGAGGTCGGGACGACGATGGGAGCCGGGCTGAGCTCGATGCTCGGCGGGCTCGTGTCGTCGCAGCCGAAGCCCTCGGAAGCGCTCCGTCCCAGCCAGATCGCCGGCGAGTAGTAGTTCGCGTGCGAGCCCGCGGCCGCGTACACGATCGGGTGCTTGCCCTCCTTGCGGAGCTTGCTAGCGCTCCAGGTCGCGCGCTCCCCGCCCTCGTGTTGCGAGTACGCCACCTCGTACGGGTTCAGCGCGAGAGCGGCCGACGCGTCTGGAGAGTGGAAGACGAGCTGGATCATCTCCCAGTCGCTCTCGTGCTTGTTGTTGAAGTCGTTGAAGAGCCAGTAGAACCAGTACTGGAGCGCCAGGTCGCCGGGGTGGTCCCGCTGCTTCGCGACATGCGCGTAGACGACGGGCAGGCGGTTGCCGTTCCATTCCTCCTCGAGCTTCTCGTAGGTGCATCGGGGATCGAGAGGGTTCCCGGGGAAGTCGAGGTAGTAGCCGTCGCCCTTCCCGAAGAGGTCGGCGGCCGTCGGCGCGGTCTTCACGATCGGATAGCCGTTGCCCGGGCCGTGCAACGTGACCTCCGGATTGCCGAAGAGGACGTCCACCGAGATCGGGCGGTACGGCTCGCCCGTGCCACAAGGCTTCTTCTGCTCCTGGAGGGCGACGACCGGCGCGAACTCGTTCGCGAGCCGCTGCTCGGCCGAGTCGTCGGCAAGCGCAATCGGGGCGGCCATCGCGGCCGCCCCGGCCATGACGATCAGCACCCGCGTGATGCGCATGGCAGGGAAGGCTACGCGCCCGTCAGGGCGGTCATGCGAATCGGGACGTCGTACTTCGTCACGCTCGCGCGGGACCGGCGGGGTCGGCCTCGACCGTTCCATGGTCGGCCGCTGTCCCCGAGGCTCACGGTGGGAGCGCGAGCGTCGAGTCGAGGGAGGGGGAGGGAGCGACCTTCAAGATCCTGCTGCCCCTCGCAGCGGGTGACGGCGAACCTGCCCCTGCGTTAGGTTGACCTGTGGTGGGATGGGGTCGATGAACTACGAAGAGGCCTGCGCGGCACACCGGTGGGAGGTGTCGCCGACGTACAACATCGCTGCGGACGTGTGCGACAAGCATCCGCGTGAGAAGCCGGCGATGGTCTGGGAGCGTTTCGACGGCTCACGGCGCGAGCTGGTCTGGGGCGAGCTGCAGGACCTGGCCAACGCGGCAGCGCATGTCCTCGCCGCGCGTGGCGTCGCGCGCGGTGACCGCGTCGCGGTCGTGTTGCCGCCGACGCCCGAGGCGGCAGCGGTCTTCTTCGGGATCTGGAAGCTGGGCGCGATCTTGCTGTCGATGTCCGTGCTCTACGGCGAGGAGAGCATTCGCCACCGGCTCGCGGACTCAGCTGCGACGCTGCTCGTCACGGACGCCGAGAACGCGGGGCGCTTCGATCACGAGTGGGCACCCGAGCTCCTCCTCCTCGAGGAGACCACGCTCGAGACGGTGCCGAGCGATTTCGTGAGTGTGCCCACGTCGGCCGACGACCCGGCCCAGCTGTACTACACCTCGGGGACGACTGGGAGCGCAAAGGGGATCGTGCATGCGCATCGCTACATCCTCGCCCACGAAGAGTTCGTCTACTGCCACGAAGTGCAGGACGGCGAGAGGTTTCACGGGATGGGCGAATGGGCGTGGGCCGCCGGAATCGCGCCGCTGCTCGGGCCGTGGCGCCTCGGGGCCGTGCAATACGTCTATCGGCGCGAAGCCGGCTTCGACCCGCACCGACAGCTGGACTTCCTGAGCCGCAACCAGGTGACGAATGTCTTTACGACACCGACCGCGATGCGAGCGATGATGGCGATCGAGAACGCCGGTGAGCGCTACCCGCAGAGCTTCCGGCGCGTCTGCTCCGCGGGCGAGCCGCTCAACCCGGAAGCGATCCGCTGGTTTCGCCAGCAGTACGGCGTGACCGTTCTCGACTTCTACGGCCTGACCGAGTCATATCCGCTCGTTGCCAACTACCCCTTTATGCCGGTCCGCGAAGGATCGATGGGTAAGCCGATGCCGGGCTGGGACGTGAGGATCCTCGACGAGGACGAGCGGCCCGTGGACCAAGGCGCCCGCGGCGAGATCTGCCTGCGCGCGAGATCGAACCCGCACTATCCCCTGGGCTACTGGCGAAACGAGGAGGCAACCGCGGAGACCTTCGGCGGCGGCTGGTTCCACACCCGCGATGCGGCGGTGGAGGACGAGGACGGCTACATCTGGTACGTGGGGCGTGCCGACGATGTCATCATCGCGGCCGGCTACCGGATCGGCCCCTTCGAGGTCGAGTCCGTCTGCCTCGAGCATGGCGCTGTCCATGAGGCGGCTGCCGTCGCCTCCCCCGATGAGCTCCGCGGCAACGTGGTCAAGGCGTTCATCGTCCTGGCGGAGGGGTTCGATCCGTCGGACGACCTCGCGGGCGAGATCAAGCGGTTCGTGCGCGAGCGCCTCTCCGCGTACGCCTACCCGCGCCGGATCGAGTTCGTGCCCGACCTGCCGAAGACGCTGACCGGGAAGATTCGGCGCATCGAGCTGCGTCAGCTCGAGCTCGACCGTGCAGCGGCGAGCTCTGAGCCATAGCCCTCAATCGCCGGCGTGCGGCTCAATCGGGCCAGGGCGCCGCGGCCATGACTGCCTGCGCATACTCCGCCAGCCGCTCGTCGTCGTGGCCGCGGATCTGCGCGAGAAACGGGAAATCGCCGGGAGATACCGGTATGCGTGCCAGGGGCCGTACCGGCGCGGGGCTCGCGAGTTGAGGCACTCGGGCGACCTGGCCGCCGTACGGGCCGGCCGCCTGCTCCACGAAGCCCTCGATCGGTAGGAGATAGACGTAGCCAGTGCGCCAGGGGCGTTGCGGCAAGACGCCTCGACTGATCGAGAAGTAGTAGTGCGGCGTCCCCGGGTCGCCGTTCGCGTCCTGCACGACGATGCACCCGTTGTTGAGGCTGATGTCGTGGCCGCCGCGGTCGACGATCGCATAGAACATCGCCCAGATCGGATCGCTCGTGGCGAAGACCGCCTGCTGGTCACCAAACGGGGCGAAATCGATCGGATGCCGAGGCTCGAACGACTCGATGTCGGGATCGCCGGTTCCGTGAAACGCGAACCTGCGGCGATCCGCCACTCCGCAGAGGAACTTCCAGGGCGCGACGTCGCCGAAGTCGCGAAGTAACCCTTCGACGGCGAGCGTGCGATCCGAGCGAGCCGATTCCAGTGCCGAGAGGAATTCCTCGACCGCGGCCTGCGTGTCAGCGTCCAGGCTCAGCGGTGGCCGCTCGATCCAGTAGTCCGGGAGCATCTCCCGGATTGTGGCAGGGCCCGTGCGCCGGCAGCGTGCTGGATGCGGCCTATGCTTCGGCGGCGATGAGCAAGCCGCGAAACGACCAGTTGACTCCGCCGCAGCACCAGGCGCTCGCCGACGAGCTCGCCGAGCTCGAGGGCCCGAAGCGGGCGGCCGTGGTGCAGGCGATCAAGACCGCGCGCGAGCACGGCGACCTGTCGGAGAACTTCGAGTACCACGCCGCCAAGAACGAGCAGGGGTTGCTCGAGGCCCGCATCCGGACGCTGCGCGCGCGCCTCGACAACGCGGTGCTGGTAGACGCTTCTGCGCTCGACGAAGGTGAGGTCGGCGTCGGCTCGATCGTCGAGATCGACGGTGACGACGGCAGGCACATGGAAATCGAGATCTCCAGCGTCAAGGGAGACCGGAGCGTCTCTCCCGACTCGCCGCTCGGACGAGCCCTGCTGGGACGAGCCGTGGGCGAGACGGTCGAGGTCGAGGCACCACGCGGCTCGTGGCGTGCCAAAATCGTGTCGGTGAGACACGCCTGACTCACCGGTGCCGAAAGGGGGAGCATGGCCGACTACACAATCGTTCGAGTAGCCGATGTTCCGGATGTGTCGTCGGAGGTCGGTATGGATCCAGACCACTTCGAGATCCGCTTCATGCGCGAGCCGCTGGGTCTGAAGAACTTCGCCGTCACGTACGAGCGGTTCGGTGGGGGCTGGCGGGCCCCTGAGGGGCATCCGCACCGGCGAGGCCATCGGCATACAGTCCAGGAAGAGGTGTACTTCCTCATCTCGGGCCGCGCGCAGGGGAAGTTCGACGGAGAGGTCGTCGACCTCGAGCCGTGGACCGCGGTCCGAGTTCCGCCTGAGACCGCGAGGTCGTTCCGCGCCGCCGGGGAGGAGGACGCCGTCTTCGTGTCGATGGCGGCGCCTCAGGCCGGCATCGAGGATGTCGAGCTCCTCCCCGACTACTGGGACGACTAGAGCAGCGCCCGAGTGCCGGCGGCGTGCCATTCGAGGCCGAACGCCTCGAAGCGTTCCGCCGCCTGCCCGACGAGAGCCTCGTCCTGGCGGACGAGCCCGAGCGCGCGGAGCGCGAACGGCTCCAAATACGTCCCTGGATCGAGCGCGCGGGCGGCCTCTCGCTCGACCTGCTTGCGCTCGCCGAGTGCGGCCAACCCGTCAAAGCGTGCCGCCACCGAGGCGAGGTAGAACCAGTTCGTAGTTCGGACTGCCGGCTCCCCGAGCAGCGACTCGATTGCCGTGAGATCGCTGCGGTGAATTGCGAGCAGCAGGCGCGGCGTGTCGAGGACCGTCCCGTACCCGCTCATCGCGAGCGGCGCGGCTTGCGCCTCGAGCCGCTCGGTCTCCTTCTCGTTTCCGAGATGCGCGTTCGCCAGCGCAGACACGTAGAGCGAACGCGCGCTCAGCACACACGGCGTCGACACGCTTGCCGCGACGCGCTCTTCGATTAGCTCCTGGAGCTCGAGCGCCTTCTCCCAGTTCCCGAGCAGCTCGTCGAGCAGGAGGAGAAAGGCGGCGCCGTGCAGGCGGTGATGGGGCGAAAGCGGGCGAGCCGCCTCGTCGTGCTGCCTCGCATACCGCCGGGCCTCGTCCAGCTCACCGCACGCAAAGGCCGGACCGATGGCGGACGCGTGGACGAACACCGCGGCATCTGCGTCGTCGAGTTCGTGGACGAATGATTCGCCGCGGCGACACCACTCGAGCGCCTCGCGGTAGTCGCCCCGGACGAATGCGAGCAGATGACGAACGTCGTAGCCGCGCGCCCGCAGGACCGGATCGCCAAGCCGGTCGGCAATCGCGCTCGCCTCCGCCGCATCCTCCGGCGACTTGTCGTAGTCGGCGTAGCAGCGAGCGATCAGTGCCTTCGCGCGGCCCGCACTCTCCGGCGCCGCCAGCTCGAGCGCGCTTGTGACCCAGCCGTGCACGAGGTTTGACGGCGGCGCCGTGCCCCACATGCCGGCCCGGGCCATGGTCTGGAACGCGAGCTCCGCATAGAGATCGGCGAGCTCCGCATCGTCGTGCACCCGCGCGATCGCCGTTTCCATCGCCGCCACGAATGCTTTGCCGTCGTAGTAGAGCACGTTCGCGTGGGCGATCTCCTGCCAGATCTCGCCTTGCGCGCCGGAGTCGGCTTCGAGCGTGACGGCCCGTTCGAGGAGTGCAACCGCTTCACGCATCTCGTACCGTCGACCCGCGAGAACTGCGGCGTGCCGCAGCCAGGCAACGGCGCGCGACCTCAGCCGGGCGAGCTCTTCCTGCTCGTCCTCCCAGGCGAGATCCTCATCCTCGGGCCGCGCCGCCTGGCTGTAGTGGTGGGCGAGCGCGGCCGCATCCTCGTCCCGCCCGCCGCCCGTTTCCTCCAGCCAGGCACCGTATTCGGCATGAATCCGCACGCGCCTCGCCGTCGTCAGACTGCCGTACGCGACGTCACGCGTCAGCGCGTGCGTGAACGTAAAGGCGCCCTCGCTGCTGCTCCAAACGAAGCCGCGACCGGCGAGCACGTCGAGCCGAGGTTCCTTGCCGATCAGTGCACGGACCGGATTGGCGCTGAAGGTCCGCCCGATCACGGCCGCAGCCTGGAGCGCAGACTTGGCGTCGGGCGAGAGCAGGTCGATGCGGGCTGCGAGGAGCGCCTGCACTGTGTCCGGGAGAACAAGGCTGCGCGGCAGCTCGTGGGTCACTCCTTGGTCGACGAGCATGCGCAGAAGCTCCTCGACGAAGAACGGATTCCCGTCGGACCGATCGACGACGAACGCCCTCACCCCGTCCGTGAACGTCGAGGGCGCGAGCCGGTCGACCAGTTGCGCGACGTTGGTCGACGGCAGTGCGTCGAGGAGGATCGTCTCGCCGGCGAGTGCGCCGCGGTCACGTGAGGTGCCGAGGAGGAGCAGTGGCATGCGCAGGAGGCGGTGGGATTCCCGGAGTAGCTCGAGCAGCTCCGGCTCGGCCCAGTGGAGGTCCTCCACGACCACGACGGCGGGCCCCGACGTCGTCAGCTCCGCCAGGAGCTCGAGCCAGGCTGCGTGGAGGAGCTCCCGCACGGCCAGCGGATGGAGCTCCGGCGGCGTTGGTCGCCCCAGCAACAGGCCGAGGACAGGTAGGCGTTCGAGCAGTTCACGACGGTCGCGCACGATCTCGCCCAGCGGCGCATACGCGCTCGCCTGCCCGAAGGAGAGGCAGCGCCCGATGCGTTGGCTGGGTTCCGGCCGCTGGGTGGAAAGCCAGTCGCGGAACTCACGGACGAGCGCGCTCTTGCCGATTCCAGGCTCGCCGACGACGGTGACGAGCGCAGCCTCAGCGCCGCCGACGACACGCAAGTACAAGTCCTGAAGCCTTGCCAGCTCGTCTCGCCGACCGATGAAATCTGGCGCCCTTCGCTCCGCATGCGAACGGGCAATGCCGAGGAGCGGGCGACAGACGACTCCCCTGGTCTTGCCTTTCGCCTCGATGGTCGCCTCGGGCCCGAAATCGAAGCCGTTGCGTGTGTTCGCGACCGTGCGCGCGCCCACCAGAATCTGGCCCGGCTCTGCGCTCTGTTCCAGGCGGGCTGCGACATTCACGGCGTCACCGGTAACGAACGAGCTCCCCGCCCGCGCCTGTCCGAGGACGACGTCACCGGTATTGACGCCGATTCTCAGGCGTAGCGTGTCGCCGAACACGTCCCGGAGCCGGCGGCGCATCGCAAGCGCGGCGTGTAAGGCACGATCGACGTGGTCCTCCTGCGCGGCTGGAGCACCGAAGACGGCTACAACCGCGTCGCCGATGAACTTCTCGATCGTCCCGCCCGCTAAGGCGATCTCACCTGCCATCCCCTCGTAGAAGCGGTTCAGCAGTGCCCGCGACCGTTCGGCGTCCTGAGAGTCGGCGAGGGCGGTCGATCCTACGAGGTCGGCGAACACGACGGTGGCCACCTTCCGCTCCTCGCCCGGCGGGACCTCCGCCACCGGGCTTGCGCAACTCGGGCAGAAGCGCGCGCCTTGGGGAAGAGCCGACCCACAACTGGCGCAGAAGGCCATGAGCCAATTGTCTCATCCGGCGCCGGCCCACCGTGGGCCGCGGCGCGCGCCTATGTCGTCGTCAGCCGGGCCTCGCGGTGCGACGCCATCGGACGCGTAGAGTTGGAGGGTGCTGGCCTCCCCGGGCGGTGGTGCGGTCGAGGCAGTTGTTCTGGCGTCCATCATCGTGCCGCTTGCCGCTCTCGGCGTCGTCTGCTGGATCTTCTGGAAGGCGGCGAAGCGAGACAGAGATGAATCAGGTCGGACTCCAGGCGTCCCAGCGGACGAGGATCCGCCCCTCGACGCCCGGTAGGGGCAAGCCGGCCGCCTCCTCCTCGACCGCGTCCCGTTCCGCGCGCGAGAGGCGGCGCCAGGGCTCGATCGACAGTTTCGCCTGCGACCGCCGCCACGTCCCGACGATCTGCCCGCCGACGAGGACGGCTCCCGGCCAGACGCGCGGGGTCCACAGCGCGTTGCGACGTTCGGGCTCCGGAACGAGGAGCTCGCGATCGGCCCCCTGGAGAAGCCAGTACGCGTCGCCGCTGGGGAGGAGCCGTGCCGGGGCCGCCGGCCGCGCCGGGGCGCGGAACGCCGGCTCGTCGCGGGTCAGGATCCATGCATCGCCGATCGGCGTTCGTACCGCGGTCAGCGACCTGGTCAGGGCTTCGAACGCTTCCTGCCCCTGTGCGCGCGCGATGCCGGCCCATTTCGCGAATGCCGGGGGCGTGGTGGGACCGTAGACGTGCAGGTAGCGGCGCGCGAGCTCGCGGCGCGCGTCGAGCGGGTTGATCTCGGGTCGCGGCACCGTCCACACCGTCGGCGCCCGTGCGCCTTCCCACCGGATCTGCACCATCCCGGTCGTCGTTGCGTACCGGAGGGAATAGCCCGTGCGGAGCCCGCGGCCGGCCTCCCGGTCGGTCATCCGCCGGCCAGCGAGGAAAGCCTGGAGCTGTGCGGCCGCGTCCTCCGCTCTCCGCCGGCCGCGCGCGTCGTCCGGGAGCCTGGCGAGCGTGAAGAGCGCGTGATCGCGCGCCGGCACGACGTAGACGCTGAACCGCGGCCCCCAGACCTGAACGAGCGAGGGATCGTCCCAGATCTGCGGGTGAGCTCCCTCGACACGCGAGTGGATCGACAGCAGCGCGGCTCGCGGCATGCTGTCCTGCAGGCCTGCCCACGCCGCACGCCGGAGAGAGCGGGCGCCGGGCGGGAGCCGCTCGTCGAGCGATCCGGCGTTCCGCCGGAATGCGAGGATCTGCGACCTCGTGAGGGTCAGCCGAGAGCTCATCAGCCGGCGCCTACCGCGGTCGCGTCGTCGGACGCGAAGAGGGTGTGGACGAGCTCGGCGGCGATCGACCCCTCTCCGACCGCCGAGGCCACGCGCTTGACCGACCCGTGGCGGTCGCGCGGATGAAGCTTGCGAGACTGGTCGAGTGGCGCACCGTCACTCGCCGTTGCGAGCGTCTTTCCGACGAGCACGAGCGCTACCTGCGAACCGGCGTCGGCCGGCTCCGTCAGAAGTCCCAGGGCCTCCTCGGGATCGCTCCGGAACTCGATCCGGTAGTCCCTGGCGTAGCGCTGGGCCAGCTGCCCCTCGATCCGCTCCAGCGAGTCGTGGCTTTCTTCCAGAACCACGAGGACCGGGGGCGACATCGGTTGCACCCTACCCGGGTGCCTTCGGCGCTACGAGCCGGTTCCGCTCGATCGTGAACCCGGCCTTTTGCAGGAACGGACGTGCCACCTCCACCGCGTGCGCCATGTTCACCGCCATCCAGAAGCACAGGGCCGCGAGAGGAAGCTCGACGAGCGCCGCCAGGAGCACGCCCTGGACGATGTCGCTCGCTGCGCGTGAGGTCAGGACGTCGAACCAGGCGTCACACACGAGCAGCGTCCCCGTAATCGCCGCGGCGACTTCGGCGAGTGGGGAGCGCCGGGCCACCGCGACAGCGGTTGCGGCCAGCGCGAGCCCGAGCCCGATATCGAAGCCGCCCCACGCCAGCGCCCAATGGTTGGCGACGTAGTGGCGGGGAAGCTCGAAGAAGAGAAAGCCGGTCCAGGGGATGAGAACGACGGCGCACACCAGGAAGACCGGTGCGACCCAGGGGGGAACGATCCACTTCCCCCGGCCCCGGCAGACCTGCATCGGCGCACGCAGTTGAATCGGGCTCATCCTTTCCTCCTCGCGTCTGCACTCACCGTAGTGGTTGACCTATCTGCTCCCCTGCCCCTCCAACGCGACCGCCGCAGGGTTCAGCGCCGCCAGGCAGGACTCGGGAAGCGCTGCGCAGCCGAGCCAGGCTACTTGCGGTCGAAGCGCGACGACGAGGCCGCCTCCGATGAGGACGGCGATGCCGTCCACGAAGACGGCGCCGCCGGGCCCGATCAGCGCGGTCAGGCCGGCCGTGATCAACGCTCCGAATGGGAGCATGCCGACGAAGGCGGCAGCCCAGATCGCAAGGACGCGGGCGCGAATCTCGTCGCTGCTCATTGCCTGCGCGACTACCGTCGACAACCCGACGAAGAGCGCGCCGCCGAAGCCCCCGACGACGCCGAGCAGGAGTGAGAGCCACGTACTCGTCGAAGCGCCGATCGCGGCCAGAGCCGCGCCCGTGAGCAGCAGCCCGGCGATCAGCGGCTCCCCCTTGTTGGGCCTGGTGGACAGGCGCAGGAGCGCGACCGATCCGACCAGCGAGCCCAAGCCGATCCCGGCGAGGATCACCCCTAGCGTTCCCGCGCCTCCGTGCAGGTTGTCGCGGACGAGTGCCGGGACCATGAACGCGACCGGCGGCGCAGCGAAGAGCCCGGCGATGAGGAGCAGGATCATCATCGCCCCGAGGCTGCGCTGGCCGAAGACGTAGCGCACGACCGCGGAGATGGCCCCGCGCGTCTCGGTCGCGATTGCCCTCGCCGGCCTGGAGCGGGGGAGCGTCAGCAGGGTCGCGATGACGACGATGAAGCTGACGGCGTTGGCGCCGAACACCCAGGTCGGTCCGGCCGCGGCCAGCAGGAAGCCCGCGATGGCGGGGCCGGCGAAGCGGGCGACCTGCAGGGACAGGCTGTTGATCGCCACGGCGCTCTCGAGATCGCCGCGCGGGACCATGGCGCCGATCATGGCCTGGAATGGGGGAAAGCTGAGCGTGCCGAGGATCCCTCCGAGAACCGCGAGGCCGGCGAGCAGTCCAACCGTCAGGGTGCCGGTCGCCCAGGTCGCCGCCAGTACGACTGCCAGAGCCCCGTTGAGCGCCTGAAAGATCAGCAGCAGCGTACGGCGGTCGAAGCGATCGGCGAGAGCGCCGGCCGGCACGGCGAAGACGAGGTTCGGGATCGTGTTCAGGAAGCCGATCAACCCGAGGGTCGTGGCCGAGCCGCCGAGGAGCAGGACGACGTATCCGTAGGCGGCGGCCTCGACCCAGCTGCCGATCAGCGAGATCAAGACTCCCGCCGAATAGCGGCGGAACGGAGCCCAGCGCAGTGCTGCCAGCACCCTGGGCGCCTGTGCCTGGAGGGAGTCGCTGTCCGCGGGGGTGTGCTCAGGGACATCGCCCGTGACCGCGGCCACGCCGCCGCGGACGGCGTACGCCTCGAAGCCTCGATCCCTCAGCCAGTGCGCCACACGGACGCTCGTCGCCTCGCGCAGTCAGCCGCAGGCGAGGACGATCGGAACGTCGCGCGAGAGCTCGCCGAGGTGCTGCGGGAGCTCGTCAGGAGAGATACGGATTGCGCCCGGGAGCGACACCGCCGGATCGTCGAGCCGCCGGACGTCGACGAGCGCCGCTTCGCCCGCGAGGAGCTCCTGCGCGCGCTGCGGCTCGATGCGCGCGGGCGAGGCGCGGACGGCCGAGGGGACGTGGAAGCGCCTGGTGGGGACGCGTCTCTCCCTGGCGCGCCCCTCCATGGGGGATGACGTTATCGGCTCAGAACGCTCGCGCGGGGACGGCGTCTGAGGCGAGGGATTCCCAGCTCCGGCTTGGGGAGCTGTCCCTCGACCCACATCGCCGCCAGCGCGACCCTGAGCAGGTTCCGCGAGCCCTCGTACATCAAGAAGCGTGGTTCCCAGCGGGGGAAGAACTTCGCATTGAACCGGTAGAGGCGCTCGATCTGGAAGACCGCATCTGCTCGGGAGAGAAGCCCGCCGAGGACTCGCTGCAGGCGGTTGCTGGGCGCATGCAGAAGTCGCGCGAAGGCTGCGAAGTTGAGAGAGACCTCGCGAACTCCCGTCTCGCGGAAGTATTCGATGGCGCGCACGACCATGAACTCCGTCAGGCCGTTCGGCGTGCTCGGGTCGCGCCGCATGGACGAAAGGGACATCGCGGCGCGCCCGTAGGAGGGGACGAAGTGCAGGAAGCCGCGGGCGGCTCCGTGCTCGTCGCGCGCGATGACGACGACCGTGTCGCCCTGGTCCGTGCGTCGAATCGCCCCGAGAGCCATCGAGAACCCCCGCTCGGCCCTCGTTCCTCGCCACCCGGCCGAGACCGCCTCGAGCGCCGCGCACGTGGCGTCGTCCAGCTCGGACACGAAGCGAATGTCCGTGGCATAGCCTGCCTTGCCGAGTCGGGTCACCGACTGGCGCACCTTTCGGATCTCTCGACCGTCGAGCGTGAAGCCGGCCGTCTCGACGATTGCCTCGTCGCCGACGTAGAACGCCCGCAGGCCCACCTGCTCGAACGCGGGTCTCATCGACTCGCTGACTCCCAGGGCCGCGAGACGGAGCCCCCGCCGTTCCGAGAAGAGGGCCAGCTGCCGGAGGAGCTCCGGGATGGCCGAGGAGGGGCCGACCGGCTCACCGGACACGAGCAGCACGCCGCTTTCGACGCGGTAGCCCACGAAGGCCGACCTTTCCTCGGAGAAGAAGTAGTGCTTGTCGGACCGAAGCTTGAAGTAGGCGAGCGTGTCCGATCCGTGCTCCCGCACGAGCTCGCTTGCCGCCCTGCGTACTTCGGCGTCGGGGAGATCCCGTGGCGCGGCCAGGGGCCTGAAGACGAGATACGAAGCAACACCCAGGGCGGCCAGTCCGAGCAGCCCGACGGCCACGTCGAGCCGGCTGAACGCACCGTGGAACGTGACCGGGCCGTTCTGCCAGAGGAGCAGGTCGCCCGTCTCCCGGCCGAGCGACGAGGCAGGAGTACCCGGCGGCGCGGCAATCCAGACGAGCAGGAATGAAGCCGCAACCCCGGCCAGGAAGACGAACGGGATCCGCACCAGCCTCGACGGCAGTGGCAACGGCTCGTGGCGGACGTAGAACGAGCTCCTCCCGGCAAAGAGGAGTAGCGCGAGCGCGAAGCCAACGATCGCTTCTTCGAAGTCCAGGCCCTTGAACAGGTTGAAGATGCCGAGCGCGATCAGAAGCGCGACCGCCAGCCACAGGGCCCGGAGCCGGCGGCGGTAGAGGTAGTAGGCCGACACGAGCAGGCCGATCGAGGCCGGGATCGCGAGGGCGTGGAATATGCGCAGCTCTGAGATGCCCTCGATCTCGAGGAGCGAGTGCCCTCGCCACGAGACGTTCGGCGTCAGCGCGGAAAGGAGATTCACCACGCCGACCAGCGCGGCGGCGCCTGCGGCGAGCGTCGGGAGGGGGTCGGCACGGCGAAACGTCCGGAGCGGGAGCGGCGGCCGGTGGAGACCCAGGCGCCACGCGCTCTTGTCCCGGAGCCGCGGGAACATGTCTCGCCAGTCCTTGACGATCAGCCAGAATGCCGCCCCACCTGCAAGAGCCGCCGGCAGCGCGTCGCGCACGACTCCGAGTGCGGCTCCGACGATGAGGCCGACGAGGATCAGGAGGCCGAGGTGCCACTCGTGCATACGGAGATTGCCGAAATACAGGCGGGGCCCGAGCTCATGGCGCTCCACTCGGATCAGCCGGCGGCGCCCGCCGGCCGGCGCGTCTCCTCGAGTTCCCGTCACCAGGTCCTTGTTCTTGCCCCGAAAGGCCAGTCCTCACCCATCGGGCAAGGGTACGACCAATAGCCCGAAGGCGGGGTGTTCAGATGCGCAGCAGGCGCAGCGCGGTGAGCATCCCGCCGATCCCCAGCCCGGAGCCGATCAGCCACGCAACGACGGCCTCCGCGGTGGGCTTCGACAGCTCGTAGAAGTCGCGCAGGAACGGGACGGCCAGGGCCAGGCCGAACAGGAGCGCCATCGCGAGACACAGCCCGGCGACCGCGAGGCTGCGCTTCCCTCCTCCCTGAGCCTCGAGCCGCAGCACGACGGCGAGGCCGCACACGACCACTACGCCGGTGGCGACGGTGCGCGACAGGCTCAGGTCGAGATCGAAGGCGTAACGCGCGAGCAGGTAGCCGCTCGTGATGCCGATCCCGATCGCGACCCCCGAGGGGAGGGCGAAGCTCACCACCGACCGGAGGAAGCGGTCGACGCGCCACGGACCGGAGCTCGGCGCCAGCGCCAGCACGAACGCGGGGATCCCGATCGTCACCGTCGACGCGATCGTGAACTGGCGCGGGAGGAGCGGGAAGGTCGCGGTGGGAATCGCGACCGCCAGGCCGAGCACGGCCACGAACACCGACTTCGTCACGAAGAGCTGGGCGACCCGCTGGATGTTCCGAAGGATCTGGCGGCCCTCCGCGACCATGCCCGGAACGACTCCGAAATCGCTGCGCACGAGTACGAGGTCCGCGACCGTGCGCGCCATCTGCGTCCCCGAGCCCTGCGCGATGGCCAGCCGCGCCTCCTTCAGCGCGGGGACGTCGTTGACGCCGTCCCCGATCATCGCCACGTAGCGTCCCGCGGCAGTGAGAGCGTCCACGACCGCGCGCTTTCCGTCGGGCGAGATCCGGCCGACTGCGGGGGCCGACAGCACCGCCTCGCGCAGCTCGTCCTGGTCGGAGGGCAGCGCCTCGCCGTCGAGCGCAGGCGCCGATCCGGGCACGCCTGCGTCGCGGGCGATGGCTCCGACGGTGGGCGGCGCGTCCCCGGAGAGGACCTTCAGCTGGACGTCCTGCTCGGTGAAGAACGCAACCGTCTCGGTGGCGTTCTGCCGAAGCCGCTCCGCCAGGACGACCAGGCCGAGCGCCCGGACGTCTGCCGGGAACGGCGGGTCTCCTTCGGCCTGCGGCAAGGGCGCGCCGGAACGGCCGAGCACGAGCACCCGCCGCCCCGTGCTCGCCTCTCGGCGCCCTTCCTCGACCAGGTCGGGGTCCGCCTCCGCGAAGCGCTCGGGCGCGCCGAGGACGAGGCGCTCGTCTCCAAGGTCGAGCGCGCTCCAGCGCCGGCGGGACGAGAACGGCACCTGCCCGGTCACCGGGCGTGGCTCGGCCTCCGCCAGGCCGGCGTCCGCGATCGCTTGCAGGGTCAGGTTGCGCGAGGGGGCGCTCGCGGCGTAGGTCGCGACCGCCTGCGCCAGCTCGCCCTGGTCGATTCCCTGCGCGGGGACAAGGGCGACCACGCGCAGCGCCGACTCGGTCAGCGTGCCGGTCTTGTCGGTGCAGACGACGTCCACCGAGGCCAGCGACTCGACCGCGTTGAGCTGCTGCGCCAGGACCCCGCGCTGCGCGACCTTGAAGGCCGAGACCGCCGCCGTCAGGCTGATGAGGAGGATGAGGCCCTCGGGGACGAGGTTGACGATCCCCGCGGTCAGCACCTGCACGCGCTCCGCCGCGGTCTCGCCGCCGCGGAGGAAGACGGTGAGGACGAGCCCCACCGCGAGGGGCACGGCGAAGGCGAGCAGCCACAGGAGGAGCCGGTCGTTTGCGCGCTCGAGCGGAGAGCGCGGATGCCGGAACGCGCGTGCGGTCGCGGTCACGCGCGAGGCGCGGCTGTCCGCTCCGACCGCCGTTGCCTCGTACAGGGCTGCGCCCTCGACCGCGAACGAGCCCGAAAAGACGGGCTCGCCGAGATGCCGGACGACCGGCTCGGACTCGCCGGTGAGATTGGCCTCGTCCAATGTGAGTCCGTCGGCGCTCATCACCGTCCCGTCGGCGACCACCTGGTCCCCCGCCGTAAGTCGGACGAGATCGCCGACTACCACCTGGTCCACGGGCAAGCCGGTGTCGCGCCCGTCGCGGACGACCACCGCCTGCGGGGAGACCAGCGCGGCGAGCCGGTCGAGGGCGCGCTTCGAGCGGATCTCCTGGAACGACCCGATTCCGATGTTCGCGATCAGGATCCCAAGGAAGAGAGCGTCCTTCCAAGACCCGAAGGTGATCGTCAGGACACCGAACAGCAGAAGGATCCCGTTCGGGATCGTCAGTGTGTTCGCGCGGATGATGCTCGCGTAGCTGCGGCTGGAGTGCCGGCGGGGAGGAGCGCCGCGCGCCTCCAGGCGTGCCGCCGCCTCGGCTTCGGTCAGGCCCGTGAGCGGGATCTCGGCGGCTACGGAGGAGATGCCGGTGAAGCTAACAGCCCTCCGCTAGCAGGAGGGTTGGCGAAAACCCTCCTACCTCAGCGCACCGCGCACGTCTTGCTGGGCTGCTCGCCCGCGGGGAACGCGTGCGCGAGCCCGCGGGCCGTGAGACGCGCCTTGGCGATGTTGCCGACGGTGTTGTAGTGAATGCCGTCGTACTCGAAATGGCCGTCAGAGGAGAACCAGGGCGTCCGCACCCAGGCGCCCCAGTCGAAGATGCGCATGTTCGGGTACCGGCTGCATACGCCCAGCAGCGTGCGATTCCATTTCTGCATGTTCCCCTCGTTGTATCCGCGTGCCAGGTAGCTGTCCCCGGAGCGCAGGAGCGACACCACCGAGACCCACATGGCCGGTTGGCCCTGGATCGCCTTCATCATCCGGTTGATCCGCGCGGAGTAGCCGATCCCGCCGTCGTACGCGTTGTCGACGTCCTGCGTCCCCATCGCGACGATCCAGCAGCCGTGATAACCAGCGGCGATGCGCTGCTCCGCGACCGTCGGCGCATTCGGGTAGCCCTGGAACGTCTCCACGATCGAGCGCGCGCCCTGGATCTCGATATAGGAATTCTGCACGCCGACCTTCGCGAGCTGGGCGGGTAGCTGCTGTCGCTTGTTCGGGACGTAGTCGGCCTCGATCTCGCCCGCCGACGTCGAGTCTCCGATGTACACGACCGAGCTGCAGGACGTACGCGTCGGAAGACGCTTGCGGACGCGCAGGTCGGCCGTCTCGTTGTGCGTCGGCGTGAGCGCCTGGACGTGCCGGAGCTGCCCGGACGTGCTGCGGCCGTCGCCGGCCGACGCCGACGGAAGCACGCCGCTCAGTCCGAGTGAGCACAGGAGCAGCGCGGCCGCCGCCCCGCTCGAGAGCACCAGTGCGCGGCGCCGTGAGGCGACCCAGTCGTGTCGGGAGCGCGCGCGCTCCCAGAGTCTCCCGAGGGCGCCGCGCCGAATCGGCTCCTCGACGAACCGCCACGACAGGGCGGCGATCGCGAACGTCGCCGCGACCTCCGCCGTCGCCCGCGGCAGGTCGAACTTGGTTTCGTTCGAGCTCGCCAGGACGACGACCGGCCACGACCACAGATAGATCCCGTACGAGCGCACGCCGATCCAGCGCAGCGGCGCGCAGCCCAGCGCGCGCCCCAGGACACTGCCGGGGTTGACGACCGCGCCCACGAGCACGGCGGTGGCGAGCGAGAGCAGCAGGAAGCCCCAGGGATAGAGGAACGGGGAGAACGTGGTCGTCCCCCAGATCAGGGCGATGATCCCGACGAGCCCGAGGAGCCCGATGCCGTCGAGGAGCTTGGCCGCGCCGGGTCGCACGCCCTTCTCGAGCATGCGCGTCGGCCAGACCATCGCGAGTGCCGCCCCGATGAGCAGGCCGAAGGCGCGCGTGTCCGTGCCCTCGTAGACGCGCGTCGGGTCGGTGCCCGGCTGGTAGAGCAGGGCCATTGCGCCGAGCGACAGCGCAGCGAGCCCGACCGTGACGAGCGCCATCCTCTTGCGCTTGCGGAAGATCCAGATCCCGGCCAGGAGCACGAAAGGCCACACGAGGTAGAACTGCTCCTCGATCGCCAGCGACCACAGATGGTCGAGCGGAAGAGGTGGTGCGAAGCGCGCGAAGTACGAGCCGTGATCCGCGATCGTGAACCAGTTGTTGACGTAGAGCACGGCTCCGAGCACCTGTTTGCGCACGGCGCCGAGCTGCGAGGAGTCGAGGAGCGCGACCCACACGCTGACCACGGCGAGCATCACGAAGAGAGCCGGAAGCAGGCGGCGCGCGCGCCGCACCCAGAACTGGCCAAGCGCGAGCTCGCCGTACCGGCGCCAGTGGCTCAGCAGGAGATCCGTGATCAGGTAGCCGGAGAGCGTGAAGAACACGCCCACGCCCAGCATCCCGCCGCCGGCGCCCGGAACGTTGACGTGGTAGACGATGACGGCGAGAACCGCAATTGCGCGAATCCCGTCCAGGCCGGGCACGTAGCGCCGGCCGGACTCAACAGGCTTGGGCACTCGCAGAGTGTGCCCCAAGCGGCCGTCGTCCCGAAGGTCCACCGCGCCCGCGTCCGATCTAGGATCTCGTGAATCATCGCGGCCAGAAAGCAGATGCTTCTCCTCGTGCCGGCGGCTCTGCTCGTCCTCTCGACGGGCTCCGCCCAGGCGACTCCCGGCGCACGTGCCGGATCCCCCGGCGAGGTTACGACCACGTTCGGCCCGAAGAGCGACGACGTCGGACAGGCGCTGCTGCTGCAGCGGGACGGCAAGATCGTGGTCGTCGGCTACAGATCGCCCGGCGGGGACGACTCCGAGTTCGCGCTCGCGCGCTACCGGCCGAACGGCACGCTCGCCGCTTGTCCAGCGCACGTGCATCGTCCCCCGGGCTGTCGGCCGGACGCTTCGCCAGGCGCGGACGGTCGTGAGCGCAGGGCAGTGCCGCGTGGGAACTGTCAAACGCGTCAAGTCGACCGCGAAGGCGCGCGGCAAGGTCGTCCGCCAGTCACCCCGGCCGCGCACGACGCTCGCTGCAAACGCCGCGGTCGCGCTCTGGCTCGGCACCGGCGCCCCCAAATCCTGACAAAGGAGCAGACATGCAGCTGACGAGAAACTCGGTCGACACGACGGCCGGGCCGGCCGACTGGTTCACGGGCGCAGTCTTCATCGACTCCGTCGCCGCTCCGGCGGGCGGCTCGCGGCTCAACGCGAGCAGCGTCCACTTCACGCCGGGCGCGCGGACGGCGTGGCACACGCACCCGAACGGCCAGACGATCTACGTGACCGAAGGGCTCGGGCTCGCTCAACGACGCGGCGGCCCTGTGGAGGAGATCGGGCCTGGTGACCGCGTCTTCTTCGAGCCGGGCGAGGAGCACTGGCACGGCGCGAGGCCGAATCGCTTCATGACGCACCTCGCGCTGGTGGAGGTCGACGAAGAGGGTATCCCCGCGCACTGGGGCGACCACGTCACCGACGAGGAGTACGGCCAGGCGGAACGCAACGGCGGATAGCCTCGGCTAGATGGCCGATGCCACGATCTCGCGCGTCCGGCTGCACGATCTGGCACGCCTGGGCCATTCCGGCCCGGTTGCGGCCGGCGGAGCCGGCCTCCACCGTGCCTGCGCTTCGCCGCGTCGGCCGCTCACCGATGCTCCCGGCATCGGCAAGCGTCCGCCGCGGCGCCCCAGACGCACCAGCTCGCGCCCCGGAGCAGGCGATCTCATGGCATCAACCATCTAGTGGCCGAGCGCGTCCTCACGCTACGCGAGCTGAACCGGGCGACCCTCGCTCGCCAGTTCCTGCTCGAGCGGAAGCGTCTCTCGCCGACGGCCGTGCTCGAGCGGCTGGTCGGCATGCAGGCGCAGTGGCCATCCGCCCCGTACGTCGGGATCTGGACGCGAACGACGAGCTTCCGCCGCGCGGCGCTCGAGCGCGAGCTCCGGCGCGGGACGGTGGTGAAAGCGACTGTGATGCGCCAGACGCTGCACCTGCTGACCCGGCGCGACTACGCCGTCCTGCGAGCGGCGCTCAGCGAGACGAACTTCCCCGACCGCTCGGAACGCGCGGAGCGGATCGCGCCCATGGTGCGCGAGCTCGCCGACGCCGGACCCGTTCGCACCGCGGACGTCCTGCCGCACGTCGAGCGCGAGCTCGGGTTGACCGGGATCGAGGCACGGCGGGCGCTGCGCCACGCCCGCGTTCGCGCGCACGTCCTTCACCACCACGAGACAGCGCTCTGGGGCGCCCGCCCGGGCGGCCGGTACGTCGCGATCGAGGAACCCGAGGAGCACGAGCCGACCGAGGCGCGCGCGGAGATCCTCCGGCGCTACCTGGCCGCTTTCGGGCCGTCGTCGCGGCGTGACATCGGGGCGTGGAGCATGATGCACGTCCCCGAGATCTCGCGCGCCCTCGGGCGGCTCGAGCTACGCCGCTTCCGCGACGAGAGCGGCCGCGAGCTGCTCGACGTTCCGCGAGCGCCGCTGCCCGACCCGGAGACGCCCGCCCCGGTGCGGTTTCTGCCCAAGTGGGACAACGTCCTGCTCGCCTGGGCCGACCGTACGCGCGTTCTCCCGGAGGGGTACCGCAAGCGCGTCATCAAGACGAACGGCGACGTCGCGCAGACGTTCCTCGTCGACGGGTTCGTCGCCGGGACCTGGCGTGTCGAAACCGGACGCGTCGTCGCCGAGCCGTTCGCGCCACTTTCGAGCGCGGTGCGGCGCGAGCTCGCCGAGGAGGCCGGGCGCCTCGAGCTCTTCCTGGGCTAAGCGGGAGCTGTCGGCTCTCCCGCGTGCTGAATTTCGCGGACCTGGAAGGCCCTGATGATGTCGGTCACGCCGTCAATGAGCATGTATGCGGCCACCCACGCGATGAGCAGGACCGCGCTCCGGCCGTAGTAGCCGGCCGCCCAGAATCCGAGCAGTAGCTCGATGATTCCCGCGATCAGCTGCACCCACCAGACCGAGATCTCCTTGCGCGCGGCGATCGACATGATGATGTTGAAAGGTCCCGGCGAAGACCAACGTCGCATACCGTTCGGCGCATGCGCTACGGGCTCGCGTTGCCGACCGGAGGAGAGTGCGGCGACCCGCGCTTCCTTCTCGATCTGGCCGTCCTCGCCGAGGAGCATGGCTGGGACGGCGTCTTCCTGGAGGACTACGTCTTCTACCAGGGCGATCCCGCGCGATCGACGACGAATACCTGGACCGCGCTGGCAGCCATGGCCGTGCGGACGAGCAGCATCGTCCTCGGCGTCGAGGTGGTCGCGCTCACCCGCAGGCGGCCGTGGAACGTGGCGCGCGAGGCTGCGGCAGTGGATCAGCTGTCCAAGGGCAGGCTGGTGCTCGGCGTCGGCATCGGAGACAAGGGCGACCCCGGCTACACGCACCTGGGCGAGGAAACCGACGCCCGCATCCGTGCCGGCATCCTCGACGAGGGGCTCGAGATCGTCGCCGGCCTCTGGACCGGCGAGCCGTTCTCGTTTCGCGGCGCGCACTTCACCATCGAGGAGGTGACGTTCCGCCCGCCGCCCGTCCAGCGGCCGAGGCCGCCCATCTGGATCGGCGGCGGCTATCCGAACCCACGTGCGATCGAGAGGTCGCTGCGGTGGGACGGGACGTGCATGTACCGCCGCGCCGGTGGACCGCTTCTCGCCGAAGACGTACGCGACCTCCGCGCGCGTGCGGGCGAACGCCGGTGGGATATCGCCGTCGGCGGCTGGGAGCGCCGCGACGACCTGGACGACGAGCTCGAACATCGTCGCTCCGTCGCGGAGGCGGGTGCCGACTGGTGGGTCGAATGGGTCGCGCCCGCCGAGCGGGCGGAGATGGCCCGCGCCGTGGTGCGCGGGCCGCTCCGCGTCGACCAGCTTTAGGTCCGATGATCGGGTGCACGTTCATCCGTGGACGACCCCTGGCAGTCAGTTACCCCACAGTGGGCGCACCTCGATTGCCCCGATCTGGGCGAGGGGGTGGGAGGCGGCGATTTCGACGGCCTCCTCGAGGCTGCCGCACTCGAGCAGGTCGAACCCTCCGACGGCTTCTTTCGTCTCGGCGAACGGGCCGTCGGTGACGGCGGTCTTGCCGTCGCGCACACGGACCGTTCGCGCACGCCTCGGCGGGGCGAGCTGGTCGCCCGTGATCCAGATCCCCCGCGCCTGCAGGTCGTCGACCCACGGGAAGGGTTCCTCCTCGTCGGGCGGATCGGCGGCGTCCGGCTCTGTCTGCGCGTTCATCCGCTCGCCGTCCCAGCACACCAGCAGCAGGTATTTCATGGTCGCTCCTTTCGGTCGGTTTGAAGCAACGACGAACGGGGCCGCCGCGGATCGACATTTACGTCACGCCGGCTCAACGGCGAACAGTCTTCGCGGCCCCGGCCGGTGAAGAGAATCGTGGCCAGGACCTGCTCGGGCTCGCCCGGCTCCCGCGACCCCGTGAGGAAGTCAACGCTCGTGTACGCGATCTCCACGTCGCCGGAGTGCGCATGGTGGACCTGGGGCGGGGCCTCCCCCACCGGCCGAGTATTCCCTATTTGAGTCCTTCGACCTCCGCCTCGGCCTCGGCGCGGCGGCGCTCGGCGTCCTGGGCCTCTGCGCGGGCCTCGCCGGCGCGCGTGCGGAGCTTCGCAGCCTCCTTCTCGGCGCGGCCCGCGTCGCGCTCGGCCTCGCGCGCCGCCGTGTCCAGCTCGCGTTCCTGGGTTCGAAGCTCCTTGACGCGTTCGCGCGCCTCTCGCAGTGCGGCACGGCTGCCCTTGGCGGCGGGAGCGGACTTCCTGGGCGGGCCTCCGACGAGACCCGCGAGCGCTTCGAACCCAGGGGGATCGAGCTCTTCCGTGAAGACGCCGCGCTTGAGCAACTCACGGCCCTCGTCGGTGAGGGACGCGGCGCGCAAGGTCTCGACCGCCCGGTCCGCCGCCGGTGCGCCGACCTTTTCGCGCGCGGCGATCTCACGGGCCGCCTCTCCGAGCCGCGCAAGCGCTCGGTGCTGCTCCCGCTGCGCCTCGAGGAACGCGTCCGACGAATGCCCGGCGGTGGCGTGCGCGACCGTCTCGCCCGCCTTCCGGAGCCGCTGGACGTCGAGCTCGCGCTCCTGCGTGAGGCGGTTCACGAGCCAGACCGCGACCGACGGCTTGCGGAGCGCCTTGACCTCGTCCGCCGCCTCCGAGTCGCCGTCCGCCTTGAGCTTCTTCGCGAGCTCGTTGCGCGCCGAGGTGAACTCGGAGAGTGGAAGCCGGTAGAGCTCGTCGAGGTGCGCCGCGGCCACCTCAGGCGGCGCGGAGCGCCTCGATCAGCTCGTCCTTGGACATCTTGGAGCGCCCTTCGACCTTCGCCTTGCGCGCGCGCTCCTCGAGGTCGCTCTTCGTCAGCTTCTCGAGATCGCTCCTCGACCCGTTGGAGGAGGCAGTCGAGCGGCGCGGGCGGCGCCGGCCGCCCTTGGCCGACTGGAGGCTCGCGCGAAGCGCGGCCATCAGATCCGCGGGCTCGTCTTCCTCTGGTTCGGCCGCGACGTGGACTTCCTTGCCCTTCCGCTTCGCCTCGATCACGGCGCAGAGCGCGTCGCGGTACGTGTCCTTGTACTTTTCCGGCTTCCAGTTGCCGGAGAAGCTCTCGATCAGCTGCTGCGCCATTTCGAGCTCCTGCTTCTCGACTCGCGCGCGCTTGGGCTTTACCTCGTTCACCGGGCGGATCTCGTCCGCAAAGTGGAGCTGCTCGAGCGTGATGACTCCCTCGCGCACGCGCAGCGCGCCCAGGTACTGCCGGTCGCGCATGACGAACTTGGCGATTCCCGCGAGCTCGGAGTCTTCCATCGCGCGGACGAGCAGCGAGTAGACCTTCTCCGCGCCGTCCTGCGGCCCGACCAGGTACGTGTGGGCGAAGAAGATCGGGTCGATCTGGTCGTAGGGGACGAAGTCGGTGATGTCGATCGACTTGTAGCCCTCGACGCGCGCGGCGGCGAAGTCCTCGTCGCTCATGTAGACGTACTTGCCCTTTCGGTGCTCGAAGGCCTTGACGATCTCCTTGTCGGGGACGGGCTTGTCCTCCTTCTTGCAGATCTTCTGGTAGCCGATCGGGCTGTCGTCCTTCTCGTGGATGAAGTTGAAATGCAGCTTGTGCTCGGAAACGGCGCTGTACAGGCGCACCGGGACGTTGACCAGGCCAAAGGTGATGGCACCGCTCCAGAGCGCGCGAGGCATGACCCTATTCTGCCCAGTTCCCCGGCCCGGAAAACTCAGAGATAGCTGGCAGGATCGAGCGAGATCGTTCCCTTCGAGATGCCTTTGTCGACCGTCGCCAGCTCCCGCTCCAGCCGGGCCGGCACGCGGTTGCTGCGCCCGTAGTAGGGGGCGAGGCCGACGCCGCCGTTGGCGAGCGTCCCCGTGAGCTTGCCGCCCTCGAACCGGCCCATGACCGCCTCCCCCATCGCGAGATAGACCATCCGGCGGTAGACCTTCAGGACGCTCGTGAGCCAGAGGTCGACGAACTGCGGCGTGGAGAAGTGCTGGTCGGCGTCCACGCCGATCAGCAGCACCGGCTTTCGTGCCGCCCGGACCGCGCGGCCCGCGCCGATCCCACCCGCGGCTCCGTCCACGGGCATGATCACGTCCGCTCCGGCCCTGATCAGGTCGGTCGTGTGCCTGGCGGCGGCCGCGGCGTCCTCGAACACCGCGCCGTTGCCGTTGACGCGGGGGTCCACAAAGGTTCCCGTCCCGTCCCCGGCGTTCCATCCGAGCATCCGGACCCTGGTGGCGTGCTCCCGGTTGTAGCGCAGCACGCCTGCGGCGAACCCGCGCATGAAGACCGTGACGGTGGGAATCGGAGCCCCGCCGAACGTCCCTACCTTGCCGGTTCGCGTCACGCCCGCCGCCAGATAGCCGGCCTTGAATGCGGCTTGGTCGACGTCGAACACGACGCTCGCCAGGTTCTTCAGCTTCCAGTTCACGGGATCGTCGGTGGTGAGAAAATGCACTTCGGGATACCGTCGCGCCGCGCTTGCCGTCAGGCGCGCCATGAAGCCGCCGACGGTGACGACCAGGCCGCACCTCTGTTTGGCGAATGCCTCGATGTTGCGGTTCGCCGCCTCCTCGCTGGGAGGATTGCTGACACGGTGGCGCACGCTGATGCCCCAGGTCGTCCCTGCGTCCGTCAATCCGTCGAAGACGGCCTGGTTGAAGCTGCGGTCGTTCAAGACTCCAAACGGCGCGACCTCACAGCCCGTGCGGGTCAGCCCAGCCGAGCTTCCGCCCATCGTGACGGCGAGCCCGAGTGCGACGCCTGCGAAGACGAAGGCCGCAGCAGCCGCGATGGCCATCTTGCGCACCCCGCGCCTCTTGACGAGCGGCGGCGGGACGATCGCGTCGCGGCGTGCGCGGGCCTCCTCCGTCGATGCGGGCTCCGGACGGGGCGCTCCATCGACGCTCGCCAACTCGAACAGGTGCCATTCGCCCTCGATCCCGCGCAGCTCGTGGACGCCGCGGTCCTCGAACCCGAACCCGCCGCCGCGGACGATGTCGCGCACGCCGCCGGTGACCAGAATCTGCCCCGGCCCCGTCTGGGCCATGGTTCGCGCGGCCACGTGGACGTTGACGCCGCTCAGCTTTCGCTGCAGCACTTCGGCCTCGCCGATGTGGATGCCCACCCGAATCTCGACGCCCAGCTCGCGGACGCCATCGGCAACCGCGCAGGCCCAACGCAGCGCGGATGCCGGTGAGTCGAAGCGCGCGAACATTCCATCTCCTGTGGTGTCGAGCTCCTTGCCGCGCTGCTCACGCAGCGCCCGGCGGAGGATGGCGTTGTGCCGCGCTATGAGCTCGCCCCAGCGGCGGTCGCCCATCTCCTCGGCCATCGGCGTCGAGGACACGATGTCCGTGAACACCAGTGTCGTGAGGACCGACGCAGTCCTGCCTTTGCGCATCTCGAGCAGTGTGACGGTTCCCTCCGCGCGTGGGCAACCGGGTCGGGCTCGTTCCTGTGGCGGCAGCTCGTCCGAGCGAGCCGCTGGCGACTTGCTTAGGGTGAATCGGTTATGGATGTAGCGGTCAGACTCCGTGACCCGCGCGAGCTGTTCGAGCAGCCGGAGCGGAGCCCGCTGGACGAGGACTTCGAGCCCTGGTGCATCGTCCCCGCGGCGGAGTACCTCGTCCAGGTCATCCGCGGCCACTCCGGAACCCGGCTCGTCGTCGAGACTCCCGAAGCGGAACGCGCTCGAGCCGGCCTCGAACGCTACGCGGCCGCCCGCGCGGCCGAGCTCACGCGCGAGATCCGCAGCCAGCTCAAGCGCGCTCTCTGGGCGCTCATCCCGACCGGCGCCGTCTTCGTGGGGACGGTCATCCTCTCGCGGCTGGCCGACGGCTCCGGCAGCCACTGGTTCTCGAACACGGTCGCCGACGTTCTCATCCTCGTCGGCTGGGTCGTACTGTGGGCGCCGATCGCCATCCTCGGCACCGACGTCTGGGTCCTCGCCGGGCTACGGCATGCCTACCGCGAGCTGGCTTCGGTCGAGGTGCGTCCGCCGTGACCGAGACGGCGCACTCGCCGTCGGCCCGGGGCAACCACCCGGCCCTGCGCTCGTGTTGGCATCCGGTTGCGTACTCCGAAGAGCTGGGCGACCGGCCGGTCCCGGCCGACCTGCTGGACGAGCCCCTCGCCCTCTGGCGCGACTCGAGCGGGGCGGCGCACGCCTTCTCCGACCTGTGCGTTCACCGAGGTACCGCGCTCTCGCTCGGAACGGTGGAGGGGGACGAGATCGTGTGCCCGTACCACGGCTGGCGGTACGGGACGACCGGCGCGTGCACTGCGATCCCGCAACTCGCCGACCCCACGCGCGTGCCGGCCAAGGCGCGCACCACGCCGTTCCGCTGTGAGGAGCGCTACGGGATCGTCTGGGTCGCGCTCGAGGAACCGCGCCGGCCGCTGCCGGAGGTCCCCGAGCTCGAGTCGGCCGGTTGGCAGACAGTCACCTGCGGGCCATATTCGTGGTCTTGCGACTCGTCGCGGCAGGTGGAGAACTTCACCGACTTCGGCCACTTTCCGTTCGTCCATCCAGGCCTGCTCGGCGATCCCGACAGGCCCGCGGTCCCGCAGCACGAGGTGCGGACCGAGGGGCACGTTCTGCACTACGAGATCGTCCGCCCTGAGGCGCCGAACACCGACGACTTCCCCGTCTTCGCCAACGAGGAGCATCGCCGGCCAGAGCGCCGCAGCCGCTACGAGCTGCATCTGCCGTACACGATCGTCCTCCGCCTCGGCTGGGGCGGGGAGGAGGGCATGCTCTACTTCTTCGTGTCGCAGCCCGTGCGCGAGGACGAGTGCAAGGGATTCCTCCGCATCGGCCGCAACTACAACCTCGAGCAGCCCGATCAGGTACTCCGCGATTTCGAAGACGTGATCTTCGACCAGGACAAGCGGATCGTCGAATCGCAGCGGCCGGAACGCGTCCCCTTCGACCTCGCCGACGAGCTGCACCTGAAGTTCGACGCGGTCGCGGTCGCCTACCGCCGCGCGATGCGCACCCAGGGCTTTGCTCAGTTGCGGGGATGCGACTGAGGCTCCTTCCGCTCGCGGTGGCCGGGGCTGCACTCGTCGCGTGCGCGGGGCCGGGCGGCGGTGAAGAAGACGCACCCGCGGCCGAAAGCCCGAGCGCCGAAAGCCGCTGGGTCGAGCAGACGCTCTCGACCGACCAGGAGCGGAAAGGCGGACCTGGTCAGGGCCTATGCGGCCGTCCTCGACCGACGCTGTACAGACGGGCGACCTCGGCGTGCCCCGGCTGGACGAATCGGTGCGGCGCATCCTGCGGCTCAAGTGGCGTCTGGGCCTGGCCAGGCGGCTACGACTACCAGCCGGTGTCGCTGCATGCGCTCGTGCGCGCGCTGTTCGGCGAGATTCAGACCTCTGGAACGCTGCCCGTCACCATCAGAGAGCCGCCGCCGTCGACGAAGGTGCTGTACCCGTTCGGGTCCGGCCTCCGCCTCCAGAACTCGGCCTCCGGCCAGCGCCGCTCCAGCCCGTAGTACGCCTCGCGCAGCGCGAGGTGTTCCTCGAGCACTGACGCGTACTGCTCGTCGTACTGCTCGGCGGTGATCTCGCCCGCGGCGAGCCGGCCGCCCTCGCGTCCCATGACGATCGCCGTGACGATCCCCTGCGACGAGAGCGGGTCGAAGGCGACGGCGGCGTCGCCGGTGGCGGCCCAGCCGGGGCCGGCCAGGCGGTCGAGCCAGGACGTGGACGCGTCGGTGACGCGGCCGGGGATCCGGGGGAGGAGGTCGGCGTCGGTCACGAACGCGGTGATCCCCGGCGCGGAGTACGACCACCCGTTCTCGTGCGCGACGACCCTGGTGGACGAGCCCTCCTCGACGGCTTCGCGGAAGACGGCGACGAGGCGGTCGGCCCGCTTGCGCCGCGCGCCGAACGCGCGCGCGATCCGCGCCGAGCGCCCGGTGGCGTCGATCACGAAGGCAGCTTGCGGCACGCGGGTCACGCGCTCGCGGACCACGCGCGCGCCCATCCGCCTCACGGCCCCCAGCAGCGCGGCGTCGAACACGGGGCGGCGTACATGCCAGCCGTGGCCGAACGGGTTGAAGACGAAATCCGCCGTCTCGAGCTCGTCGCTGCCCCAGCGGCTTTCGTTCGCGTAGGCCGGGAGGTGCTCGTCCGGTTGGAATGCGCCGGGGCCGAAGATCTCATCCACAAGCGCGGCGGTCCCGGGCGGGAGGCTCTCCACCGGCCGCGTCCACGACGACGATCCGCCGTCGTACAGGACGACGTCCATCCCCGCGGCGCGCGCCGTCGCGGCCGCGGCGCACCCCGCCGGGCCACCGCCGACGATCGCTAGGAGAGTTTGGCGGAATGTTGCGGCACCGTCCATTTTTCGCCAAACGCTCCTAGTCCTGCGGCACCCACAGATCCGCTCCGTACTCGTGCTTGGGCTCGTGCCGGAAGCCGACGTACGACTCGACCTTGAACTGCGAGGGAAACTCCGGGTCGCCCGGCCCGGGCCGCACGGCCACCATCCCCAGCTTCGGCCAGTCCGTGGTCATCAGCTTCAGGGTGGGAGGGCGGACCGGGCGGGCAATGAAGCGCTCCCAGTCGTGCCGCCGGTGGAACGCGGCCCGCCGGTCCTCCAGCGAGCGCGACCGGTCCATGACGATCCGGTAGTCGGCCTCGCGCAGCACCTGGTTGGGGATGCGTGCCGGCCAGAAGGTGGGGAGGACGGTGGAGATGCGCCGCTGGTAGCCGGAGCGGCAGCTGGCCGCGTCGTTGTGCCACGGGACGCCGAGCCAGGCGGTCAGGTCGCCGGGGGCGGACCCCTGCAACGGCCCTTGCTTGGCGAAGACGACGTCCCGCGTCAGGCGCGGTCCCCACTCCGTCTCGGGCTCCGTCGAGCGCACGCGCAGCCGCCACGGGCGCTCCCACATTGACGCGACGCGCAGCGTCCATGGCGCCTCGATCCCGGGGTGGAACGCGCCTCCCAGGCACGACTCGAGTGACGCGCGATCGATCGCGCGCGCCTGCTCCTGCGCCGTCAGGCTCGCGAAGTCGGGCGAAACCGCGAACGCGCTGTCGCGGTCGTCCACGTAGCGGCCGTCCGCCCAGGCGCCGAGATGCTGGTATTGGAGCGGCGTGACGGTGAGCCACTGGCGCACGTCCTGCTGCGGAATGTTGACGTGGTCGCCGTACATGTCCGGGACGGCGCCGGGTTGCGAAGTCAGATAGGCCGGATTGCGGAACCGCTCGAAAAGCGCGCGGTGGAAGGAACCCGCGCCCGGGTCGGCGAGCCGCGCGACGTTCTCGTCCGTGAGCCAGTCCTCCCTGCTGCCGAAGCCGTTGCTCAGGAAGAAGCCCTCGTTGACCCACTGCATCTCGGTCATGCGGGCGAAAATCGGAAAGACGTCGCCGGCGAAGCTCGTCTCGCCGGCGTCGAGCTGTCCCGACGCGACGAACGTCGAGCGCACCGCGTCGTATAGCGTGACGAGGCCGGTCGCAATCCCTGGGCCGTAGTTCGGAGGCGTGACGAGCACCCAGGCCGGATCGGCCTCGATCGTGCGGCCGCCGAGGCTGACGGTCGCGTGCACTGGTCCGTCGCAGACGTCGTCCGTCCAGCCGTTGTCCCCGGAGAAGGTGGTGAGCGGATGGTTCCCGAGCGAGTAGGCACGACCGGGGCCGGGAAGGACGACCAGGCGCCCGTCCCCGTCGGTCATCAGCTCCCCGAGATCGACGTCGACGCCGAGGAACGTCCCGCCGCCGAGCGAGACCGGGCGGGCGCCGGCGCCGCGCACGCTCTTCTCGCCCGGGAAGACGATCAGGCGGTCCCGTTTGCGGACGTTCTCGTTCCGCGGCGCCGCCTTCTGCGCGTCGGGGAGGTCGAACGGCGTGGAGAAGTCGTACCAGGCCGCCTTCGTGTTGGCGACGGACACGCGCCAGGTGACGTCCGCCTCCGCCGCGGTGAGCTCGCGGACGGGGAGACCGTCCGCGTCGAGCCCGTAGACGCGGAAGCGCGCCGCCTGCTTGGCCACCGCGCCGTTGCCGTCCTTGAACCCGACCTGCGCGTGCGGCAGCGCGCCGGGAACCTCGGGACCGAAGAAGAAGGCGTCAGGGCTGTTGCCCACGCGCGCGACACCGATCGTCGGGTGGATCGCGGCGCGGACGATCCGGCGGTCGTCGCCACTCGCACAGCCGGCCGCCCATGGCAGTCCGAGCAGGGCCGCCGCGGCCGCGCTCCTCTTCAGGAACTGACCCCGCGTCGTCAGGCCGGGGGAGAGCGGGCTAGTGGGCAACCGGCTCGAAGACCTCGTCCACCAGCGCATCGAACCGTTGCGGGAGCCGTCCCGTAACGTCGGCGAACTCGCGCAAGTAGAAGAGGTAGGACTGCCACTCGTCATATCGGTCTGGGAATCGGTCGCGCTGGTTTCTGATCAGCCCCTCGAGCTGCTGGATCGTCCAGGCGCCGGGTTGCTGCGGGAGGCGTCCGAGCAGCGCCGAGTCGAGCTCGGGGCCAGGGGACTCCTTCTGGAGGCCGTCGACCGGGGCGTGCCGGGTGCGGCGTTCGGCTGCCAGCTCGTCGCGTGACTTTGCCAGCTCGGCTTCGCGTTGCTTCAGCTGCGCCTGCTCGGCGGCGAGCTTCCTGGCGGAGTCCCCCAGCGCCGCCAGCTCCTCGCGTGACTTTGCCAGCTCGGCTTCGCGTTGCTTCAGCTGCGCCTGCTCGGCGGCGAGCTTCCTGGCGGAGTCCCCCAGCGCCGCCAGCTCCTCGCGTGACTTTGCCAGCTCGGCTTCGCGTTGCTTCAGCTGCGCCTGCTCGGCGGCGAGCTTCCTGGCCGAGTCCCCCAGCGCAGACTGCCGCTTCTCCGCCTCCTTCTCCTGCAGCTGGAGCTTCCGGCGGTCGCCGGCGAAGCTCCTCTCAGAGGAGCGCAGCCTCGCTTCGCCCTCCGTGAGCCTGCCTTCACGCTCGTCGAGGGTTCGCCCGCGGTCTTCCAGCCTGGCGCGCGAGGTGGCGAGCGCCTGTTGAGTCTCGGCGAGCTCTCCCTCTCGCGCCGCGACGCCGCGCTCCCGCTCGGCGATCGCTGCCGCCCGGCGTTCGAGCTCGGCCAACTTCCGCGTCGTGTCCTCGAGAGTCTCCTCCCGCGCGTCAAGGGCTGATTCCCGCTTCTCCAGCACGCGGGACTGTTCGTGGAGCATTGTCTCCTCGCGCTTCAGCCGGGCATCCTCGGACGCCAGCTGGGCGGCTCTCGTCTCGAGAGCATCCGCGGTCTTCTTGAGATCCCTTCGCTCCGCGTCGACGGCCTGAAAGCGCGCATTCACGTCCGCTTCGCGGCGGCGGGCATCGGCGGCTTCGCGCTTCGCTCCGTCGCCCAGACTCACGACTTCGGCGCGCTGCTCGCCCAACGTCCTCTCGCTCGCACGCAGCTGCTCTTCGCGCTCGCGCAACTCCTGCCGGCGCACGTCGAGCCGCTTGTGCTCCGCCTCCTCGGAGCTGCGCAGCGCGGCCTCCGACGCGGTCTGGCGCTCGGTTCGCTCCTTCAGCCGAGCCTCGTCGCGGGCGACCGCTGCGGCGCGAGCATCCAGGTCGGCTTCCCGCCCGCGCAGGGCTCGCTCCTGCTCGGAGAACCCGCGCGACTTCTGCTCGGCCTTGTCGGCCTGCGTCTCGAGCCGGACGCGTGCCTCGTCCAACTCCTTGTGCGCCTTCGCGAGGGTTCGCTCGCGCGCCTCCAGGTCCGCCTGCTGATCGTCGAGCTCCTTTGCCCGTCTTCGCGTCTCCGTCTCGAGCGCGGCCAGCTCGCGCCGCGCCTCGTCGTTCTTGCGCGCGGCTTGGTCGCGCCGGTCGAGGTCGGTCTCGCGCTCGTCGAGCTGCGTGCGCAGCGCGTCCAGCGCCTGCTCTTCGTCCCGCAGGCGCGCTTCGACTTCCTCGTGCTCGCGCCGCGTTGCGCTCAGCGCGCCGCGCTCCTCGTCGAGCGACGCCGCCCGGGCGGCGAGATCGTCCTCGCGCGCCGCGAGCGCCGCCTCGCGCTCGGCGGACTGCCGTGCCTGTGCTTTCGTGTTGTCGGCGAGGGCGGCGAGCGCGTCTCGTTCCGCGGCTACGGCCTCCTCGGCCGGAGCGATCCGCTCTTCGCGCTCCGCGAGAGCCGCCTCGTCGCGCTCTATCCGGGCCTCGACGGCGCGCAGGGCCTGGAGCTGCTCCGCGAGCTGCTTCTCGCGGGCGGAGAGGGCGGACGACGCCGCCTCGGCCTCTTGCGTGTGTGCGTCGTTCCGCTTGTCCAGCGCCGCGGCGTGCGCCACGAGCTCAGACTGGCGACGGTCGATCTCCCGCTCACGGCTTTCCACCTTCCGGCGCGCGCTCTCGAGCTCTCGCTCTGCGGCGGCGGTCGCTTGCATTCGCTCCTCGGCGTCGGCGACGAAGCGCTTCAGCTCGTCCTGCGACTTCGCAACCGCCTGCTCCGCGCGCGCGGTGGCGGCTTCGCGGACGGCCAGCTCGCCGGCGAGCGCGTCCAGCTTCTTCTCATGGTCGGTGAACCCGGCCGTCTGCCGGATCAGCAGCGCGCCCAGCTCGTCCTTCAGCCCGCGCTCGTGCTGCTGCAGCTCCTCGCGCGCCGCCGACAGCTCGCGCTCGCGCTGGCCGATGCGGCCTGCCTCCTCGCGCAGGCCCCGCTCGCGATCGATCAGCTTGTTCAGCGCGGATCGGTGCTTCTTGACGTCGTCCAGCTGCTGCGCGATGTCCTGGGCGTCCTTCTGCTCCTGCTTCATTGTGCGCGGCATCCTACTGCGATTTGCAGGAAGTTTCTAGGAAGCGAGGTGGTCGAGGATCAGCTCGAGCATGCGGCACGAGTGGAGGACGTGCTCGTGCGCGACCGCGCGGGCGCCGGCTGCGCTGCGCGCCACGATCGCATCGCGTATGGCGCGGTGCTGACGGACGTTCTGCTCGTAGAGCTCGTCGATCTCGGGCCCGCCGGGCCGCCACTGGCTGAGGAACGTGCGCCGCGCGCTCTTGGCGGCGCGCGCGACCATGGGCGCGCGGGCGGCCTCGTAGATGACGTCGTGAAAACCGTAGTTGGCGCGCATCCACTCGCCCGTCAGCCGCAGGCGCTCGCTTTCGGGTCGGGAGCGGTCGAGGAGCGCCGTCGTCACCTCGGCGAAGCGCGCCTCGGCCTCCTCCAGTGCGGCCAGCCCCGCGTCGTCGATCAGCGCCGTGGCCAGCTCGGTTGCGAGCGCCTCGAGCTCGGCGCGGATGAGGAAGGCCTCGCGCAGCTCGCCTCGCGAGATCTCGCGCACGCGCACGCCGCGGTTGGGGACGAACGAGACGAGCCCGGTGGCCGCGAGCCGCCGGAGAGCCTCGCGCACCGGTGTCCGGCTGACCTCGAACTGCTCCGAGAGCTGCTCCTGGCGGAGGACGGCGCCCGGCGGGATCTCGCCCGACACGATCGCGTCCTCGAGCGCGAGCGCGATCTCGTCGGCCTTCGTCCCGTGCTCGGTATCCGTCAGTGACGAAATTGCGCCGACTCCGTCGATCCCTCGAGCGCCAGCGTGGAGGACGTCCCCTGGCTGACCGCCGAGGCCACCAGGTCGAAATACCCGGCGCCGACCTCGCGCTGGTGGCGCACCGCGGTGTACCCGGCCGCCTCCAGCTCGAACTCCCGCTCCTGCACGCCGACGTACGCTGCCATCCCCTCGGCCGCGTACGCGCGCGCGAGCTCGAACATGGCCGAGTTGAGCGAGTGGAAGCCGGCCAGCGTGACGAACTGGAAGCGGTAGTTCAGCTCCGCGAGCTGCTGCTGGAACGACGCGATCGTCTCGTCGTCGAGGTGCGCCCGCCAGTTGAACGAGGGCGAGCAGTTGTACGCGAGCAGCTTGCCGGGGAACTCTTCGTGGATCGCCTGCGCGAACTCGCGGGCCTCGCCGAGGTCGGGAGTCGAGGTCTCGAACCAGACGATGTCGGCATACGGCGCATAGGCGAGGGAACGGGCGATCGCGGCTTCGAGGCCGTCTCGCACGCGGAAGAAGCCTTCGGCCGTGCGCTCGCCGGTGAGGAAACCCTCGTCGGCCGGATCGGCGTCGCTGGTCACCAGCTTGGCGCTGAGCGCATCGGTGCGCGCGATGAGCACGGTGGGCACGCCGCAGACATCGGCTGCGAGCCGGGCGGCGTTCAGCGTCCGCACGAACTGGTTGGTGGGGACGAGCACCTTCCCGCCCAGGTGGCCGCACTTCTTCTCGGAGGCGAGCTGGTCCTCGAGGTGGACGCCGGCCGCGCCCGCCTCGATCATCGCCTTCATCAGCTCGAACGCATTCAGCGGGCCGCCGAATCCGGCCTCGGCGTCGGCGACGATCGGGACCATCCAGTGGGTCGACCCATCGCCTTCCGCGGTCGTGATCTGGTCTGCGCGCAGGAGGGCGTTGTTGATCCGCCGCACGTGCGCCGGAACGCTGTTGGCCGGGTAGAGGCTCTGGTCCGGATAGGTCGCGCCGGCGAGGTTCGCATCCGCGGCGACCTGCCAGCCGCTGACGTAGACCCCCTCGAGCCCGGCCTTGACCATCTGCACGGCCTGGTTGCCGGTCACCGCGCCGAGCGTAGGGAGGTAGTCCCGCTCGCGGAGCAGCTTCCACAGTCGCTCCGCGCCGAGGCGTGCCAGAGTGTGCTCGATGTCGACGGTGCCGCGCAGCTTGCGGACGTCCTCGCTCGTGTAGACGCGCTCGATTCCGTCCCAGCGCTCCGAATGGCCATTCCCGGTTCCGTTCGCGGTCATTTCCCCTCCTGGATCAGTTGGTCGTAGGCGGGCAAGGTCAGGAATTCGACGAAGTCGTCCGCGAGCGCGACCTGCTCGAAGAGCTCGCGGGCAGCGGGGGAGACCTCCTCCGCCGCGCTCTCCTCCCCGATGACGCGCAGGACGTCGTCACGCGAGAACCGGCCGTGGCGTACCCACTGCCATATCTGCGAGCGGGCGATCTCCGCCGTGGCCGCGTCCTCCATCAGGTTGAAGATCGCGACAGCGCCGGTGCCGTCGAGCCAGGCGCTCAGATAGCGGAGGCCGACGCCGGCGTCGTTGCGGAGCCCGTCCTCCGTCACTTCGCCGGGTGTCGACGACACGTCGAGCAGCTCCTCGGCGCCGACCGAGACCTCCTCGCGTTGCCGGTCGAGCTGGTTGGGACGGTCGAACTCGGCGAGGGCGACCGAGACGAGGTCGGGATGCGCGACCCAGGTTCCGTCGAAGCCGTCACCTGCCTCGCGCACCTTGTCCTCGCGCACCTTCGCCAGGGCCTTCTCGTTCAGCGCCGCGTCGCGGCGGCTGGGGATGAAGGCGGCCATCCCGCCCATCGCGTGCGCGCCGCGCCGATGGCAGGTCTTGACGAGCAGTTGCGCGTACGCGCGCATGAACGGGGCGGTCATTGTCACCGAGTTGCGGTCGGGGAGAACGAACTCGGGCCGCTCGCGGAAGGTCTTGATGACGCTGAACAGGTAGTCCCAGCGGCCTGCGTTCAGGCCCGCCGCATGCTCGCGCAGCTCCCACAGGATCTCGTCCATCTCGAACGCGGCGAGGATCGTCTCGATGAGGACGGTGGCCTTGACCGAGCCGTGCGGCAGGCCGAGCCGCTCCTCCGCGAAGGTGAAGACGTCGTTCCAGAGGCGTGCCTCGAGATGGCTCTCGAGCTTGGGGAGGTACAGGTACGGCCCCGTCCCGCGGTCGAGCAGCCGGCGGCCGTTGTGGAAGAGGTACACACCGAAGTCGAAGAACGCGCCGGCCAGCGGCCCCTCCTCGGCGTCGACGTGCCTCTCCGGGAGGTGGAGGCCGCGCGGCCGCACGAGCAGCGTCGCGACTTCCTCGTTCAAACGGTACTCCTTGTCCTCTGTCCGCAGCTCGATCGTCCGCTCGATCGCGTCGATCAGGTTCGCCTGCCCATCGACCAGGTTCGACCACGTTGGCGCGTTCGCGTCCTCGAAGTCGGCCATGAACATGCGCGCGCCGGAGTTGAGCGCGTTGATCACCATCTTCCGGTCGGTCGGGCCCGTGATCTCGACGCGGCGGTCCTGAAGGTCGGGAGGAGTGGGGGAGATCGTCCACTCGCCCGCGCGAAGCTCCGCTGTCTCGGGAAGGAATCCGGGAAGCTCGCCCGCGGCGATGCGCTCGCGCCGCTCGGCCCGCGCCTCGAGGAGCTCGCGCCGCCGGCCGTCGAAGCGCCGGTGGATCTCGATGACGAAGTCGAGCGCTTCCGGTGTCAGGATGCGCTCGGTTGCTGCCTCGGCCGCCGTGCTAGCTGCCATATCTGGGACCCCTCCGCGTCGATTTCGGATCCGAAACATACCTTACAGCGCAGATGCGCGCCGGATGGGGTGCATACGGGATCCAACGAGCCACAAGAATGGATCCACAAACCTCGGCGGGTAGCCTTCCCGGCGTGCGGATTCGCCTGCTCGTCACGGCGGTTCTCGCCGTCTCGCTGGCCGGCACGTCGCTGGCCGCCGGCGGCGCGACCGTGCCCAAGCCGCGCATCGTCTGGAAGCCGATCGCCTTCGGCGCGAAGCGGAAGGCCGAGACGGCCGCGTACTCGAAGCGACATTACGGCACGGCGCAGTGGCGGCTCGCCCATCCGCACGTGATCGTCGAGCACTACACCGCCTCGAGCTTCGGATCCGCCTACGCGACCTTCGCGTCCGACTCGCCCGATTCCGAGCTGCACGAGCTGCCCGGGACGTGCGCGCACTTCATCGTGGACACGGACGGCACGGTCTACCAGCTGGTCAACCTGAGCATCCGCTGCCGCCACACGGTCGGCCTCAACTGGACGGCTGTCGGGATCGAGCACGTCGGCTACGCGGACGCGGACATCCTGCGCAACCCGCGCCAGCTCGCCGCCTCACTGAAGCTGACGTTGTGGCTGACGCAGAAACTCGGGATCAAGTTGCGGAACGTGATCGGCCACAACGAGAGCCTGACGAGCCCGTACCACAAGGAGCTGTACCCGGCCTGGCGTTGCCAGACCCACGGCGACTGGAACTACACGGACATGGCGGTCTACCGGGGGAAGTTGCGGAAGCTGGCGCGCCGGTACGGGATCGACATGGGCAAGCTGCCCAAGCAGGGCCACACCGACTGCTGAATCGCTAGCGCCCGAACCGGCGCCGGCGATGCTGGTAGGTGCGGAGGGCGCGGAGGAAGTCGAGCTCGCGTAGCTCGGGCCAGTAGACGTCCGTGAAGTAGAGCTCGCTGTGCGCGCCCTGCCACGGGAGGAAGCCGCTCAGGCGGACCTCGCCGCTCGTACGGATGATCAGGTCCGGATCCGGCTCACCCGCCGTGTACAGGTGTGAGGCGATCGCCTCCGGGGTGATCCGCTCCGCCATCGCCGCCGTGTCCAGGTCCTCGGAGACGAGCCGCTTGACCAGCGCGCGCGTGGCGTCCACCAGCTCGTCGCGGCCGCTGTAGCCGAGCGCGATGTTCAGGCGCAGGCCGCCGTTCTCCGCGGTTGCCTCTTCCGCGAAGCGGATCGCGTCCTGCAGCCTCTCCGGCAGCTCCTCGAGCCGGCCGTAGACCCGGATGCGCACCGACTGGCGCCCATGCAGCTCGGCGAGGGAGCGGAGCTTGTCGGCCACGACGTCCAGCAGGCCCGAGACCTCGTCCGCCGAGCGGCCCAGGTTTTCGTTGGACAGGGCCCAGACGGTGACCTGTCCGATGCCGAGGCGGACGCACCAGTCCAGGAGCTCGTCCAGCTTGTCCGCACCCGCTCGATGGCCGTCCGCCGCCTCCTGGAAGCCGGCCAGGCTCGCCCAGCGGCGGTTCCCGTCCAGGATGACCGCGACATGGGCGGGCAGCGGAAGGCGCTCGACCTCGTGGCGCAGCCGGGCCGTGTAGAAGGAGTAGACCGGCGCGACGAGAAGATGGGACAGGCGATGGGTGCGCGGCGGAGCCGCGCTCGCAGTGCGGGTTGTCGCCACCTCCGTCGTCACGAAGCTGTAGTATCCCGGTACCTCGCCGGGCGGCGCCGTTTTGCCTGTCTTGCCGCTCGCTGGAATACGCCCTCCCTGTAGAGCGTTATAGGTAGTGCGGCCGGGCGGCCGCCGTAAGAAAAGGCGCCGCCGTCGCACGACCAGTGAAAGGAAGTGAAGGAACTGAACGTTTTCGTTGATCTGCCTGTCTCCGAGCTACTCGACGAGATCGAGGAGCGGGGGACTATCGAAGAGAGCGCTCTCGAGGCGCTCGCGCTGGAGCACGACCTCGGTGAGGACGATGTCGTAGCCCTGCGGACCGAGCTCGAGGAGCGCGGTGTCGAGATCGTCACGCCCGAGGTCCAGCACGAGGCCGATCACTCCCACATGCCGACCGACTCGCTCGGGCTGCTCATGCGTGACGCGGGACGCTTCGCGCTGCTCACGGCGGCCGAGGAGGTCGAGCTATCGAAGCGCGTCGAGCGCGGTGACCCGGCGGCGAAGGAGCGGATGATCAACTCCAACCTCCGCCTCGTCATCTCCATCGCGAAGCGCTACCAGGGCCACGGAGTGCCGCTGGGCGACCTCGTCCAGGAAGGCGTGATCGGACTCAACCGCGCTGTCGAGAAGTTCGACTGGCGGCGCGGCTTCAAGTTCTCGACCTACGCAACCTGGTGGATCCGCCAGGCCTGCCAGCGCGCCGTCTCGAACCAGTCGACCACGATCCGCGTCCCGACCCATGTGCACGAGCGGCGGCTCAAGCTGAGCCGCGCCGCGGCACGGCTCGAGACGAAGCTGGGTCGCCAGGCGACCCGCGAGGAGCTCGCCGAGGCCGCAGGCCTCGAGCTCCGGCACGTCGAGGAGGCTCTGGACGCGGCGGAGGCTCCCGTCTCGCTCAACCAGAGCCTGGGCGACGGAGCCGACGGCGGCGAGCTGGGCGATCTGTTCGGCGACCCGACGTCCGGCGATCCCGCCGAGGAGGCGTCCGACTCGATCGCGCGGCTCGAGGTGCGCAAGGCGCTGCAAAAGCTGCCGGAGCGGCAGCGGCGGGTGCTCGAGCTGCGCTTCGGCTTCGACGGCGAATCGGCTTCGCTCGAGGCGATCGGCAAGGAGCTCGGGCTCACCCGCGAGCGGGTGCGCCAGCTGGAGGCCGCGGCGATGACGGCGCTGGCCGCCGAGCTCGACGCGGATCTCGCCCGAGCCGCCTAGAAGGAGTTCTCAAGGTGACGGGCCGGTTCCTCCAAACCGGCCCGGCCTTCGGGCCGTAAGATCCGAGTACTCCGAGTGAAAGGGTCATACATGAAAACAGCTCTCGCAGCTCTCGTAGTCTCCGCGTCCGTGCTCGTCGCGTCTGCGGCCTTCGGCATGTCGACGCCGACGTTGAAGGGCACCGTCGGGCCCGGCTTCACCATCACGCTGAAGAAGGCCGGGAAGACCGTGAAGAGCCTCAAGGCCGGTAAGTACACGTTCAAGATCGCGGACAAGTCGAACATCCACAACTTCGCCCTCAAGGGTGCGATGAAGAAGACCTTCACCAGCGTCAGCTTCACCGGCAACAAGACGGTCACGATCAAGCTGAAGAAGGGCAAGTACACGTACTACTGCCAGCCGCACGCCTCGACGATGCACGGGAGCTTTACCGTCAAGTAGTCGCGAAGTACAGCGCGCACCCGGTTCCTGCAAGCAGGCAGTAGACCGCGAACGGGATCAGCGTGTTCGTTTCGAAGAAGCGCATCAGGAAGCGAACCGCGAGATAGGCGGTCGCGGCAGAGAACAGGGCGCCGACGAGCGCCTGGCCGCGGACGCCGTCGCCCTGGTGGCCGAAGAGCTCCGGCAGCTTGAGCACGGCGGCGGCCCCGATGATCGGGGTCGCGAGCAGGAAGGCGAAGCGGGCGGCGTCCTTGTTGGTGAGACCGACGAGGAGGCCGCCCCCCATCGTCAAGCCCGAGCGCGAGAACCCCGGGATGAGTGCGATTGCCTGTACCGCGCCGACGCCGGCGGCCTGCAGCCACCCGACCTGGCCCGCGATGCGCGCGTCGTCGTCTTTCTCCACCTGGACGGAACGCCGGCGCAAGGCCTCGGCGCCGAAGAGCAGCAGTCCGTTCAACGCCAGAAAGATCGACGCCGACTGTGGTGACGCGAAGACGTGCCGGAGCCTGTGCTCGAGCAGGAGGCCGAGCAGGCCGGCGGGAATGGTCCCGATCACCAGCAGCCAGCCGAGCTTCGCGTCGGTGTCGTCCGGCGCGATCTGCCGGTCGCGCAGGCTGCGCCCCATCCCCTTGATGATGCGCACCCAGTCGCGCCAGAAGAAGGCGAGCAGGACGAGGGCGGTCGCCAGGTGCGTTGCGACGAGGAACGTGATGAAGTAGGGGTCGTTCTGGTGGATGTTCCACCCGAGCAGGCTCGGGAGGATGACGCTGTGGCCGAGGCTGGAGATCGGGAACAGCTCGGTGACTCCCTGGAGAGCCCCCAGGACGATTGCCTGGCCGTACGAGATCAGCGACGCGAGGATCAAGCCTGGCTGTGCGGCTCGGTCTGGTGCGGCGGTCGCGCGCTGGCGAACCAGGCGGCGGCGAGCAGCGCGAGCCCGACGACGAGCGCTGCGATTCCGTGCTTCACATGGTGGTGGCTCGAGCCGGCCTCATGGCCGGGGAAGAAGCTCGGCAGCGAATGCGCGGGCTCGATCCAGTACACGACCGCGGCGACGATCAGGAGAACGCCGAGGATCGCGCAGACCGCAACGACGATCTTGTTGGCGGTCGGGCTCACGGCCCGGGACGATAGCTACCGGCTAGGCGGGGCGCGCCGGTCGCGTGGTCAGCTTGACCGTGACCGTGTGGCTCTGGCCGTCGCGGGTGTACCTGAGCTCGATCGTGTCGCCCGGCTTCTTCGAGGAGATCGCGGACTGGACTCCGTCGATGGTCGAGACCTCGTTTCCGTCGATCGCGGTGATCACGTCACCGGTCTTGAGACCCGCCTCGGCCGCCGGGGTTCCCGGCACGACTTGAGCCAGCCGCGCGTTCGTCGCGGACGAATCGAGCCGGACGCCGAGGTAGGCGTGTTGCGCCTTCCCCGTATCGAGGATCTGCGTCACGACGTTCTTGACGGTCGCGGAGGGGATTGCGAAGCCGACGCCTTCGTTTCCGCCCGAGTCGCTCTTGATCTGCGTGTTGACGCCGATCACGTGCGCGCTCGAGTCGAGCAGCGGCCCGCCCGAGTTGCCGTGGTTGATCGCGGCATCGGTCTGGATCGAGTCGGAAATGGCAAAGCCGTTGGGCGAGTTCATCTGGCGGTGGAGCGCGCTGACAATTCCGCTCGTGAGGGTCTCCGCCAGGCCGAACGGCGCGCCGATGGCGGCGACCGGGTCTCCGACCGACAGCTGCGTCGAATCGCCGAGCGTCAGCGGATGGAGCTTGGACGACGGGGCGTCCACCTTGATCACGGCGAGGTCCAGTCGAAGGATCTGCGCCCACGAGGCTCGCGGAGTAGCTCGAGCCGTCGGACAGCGCGACGCGAATCGACGAGGAGTCCTGGACGACGTGGTAGTTGGTGACGACGTTGCCGTTGGAGTCGTAGACGAAGCCGGAGCCCTGAGCCTGTCCCTCCGGCACCGTCACGGTGATCTCGACCACGCCCCTGTTGGCGGACTGGTAGATCTGCGCGGCATCGAGGCCGGTCGCGCTCACGGCCGGCTGGGCCGAGACGGTCACCTCGCGAACGATGGTCTTGGTCGTGGAGTGGTTGGATACCCCCGCATAGACGGCAATCCCCGCTCCCGCGCCGACGGCGATGGCCGCCGCGCCAGTTCCGATCAGTGTGGTTGCTCTTCGCATGAGCACAATGTGAGCACCGGTTTCTAAGAAGCAGATGAGAAGTCGCTAAGAAGAAGTTGAGACGACAGCTTTGTTACACACTCCTTACATGTCTCTTACCCGGCTCTTAGAGGGATCTGGAAGGTTGAAGCTCGCGTGAGATCCATCCTTTCCGTGACATCGGTCGCCGCCGCCCTCATGGCGGCGGCGACCTGCGCCGCCCAGTCGGCTTCGGCAACGGCTCCTGTGAGGAACCCGAGCCTCTACGCGCTTTCGCGCTACGTCGACTTCAAGTCCACCACCTTCTCGCGGGCCAAGACGGTGCAACTCCCGCTCCTCTGGGATTACTCGCTCGTGGGTTCCACAACTCGCGGGTCGGTGCGGGTCCATTTGTCCAAGAACGCTTTCCCGACCGCCGACGCGACGACCGCCCAGAACTGGGCCGACTTCCTCGACAGCCTCGTCCACGGCACCGAGCTGGCCACGCTGGACGCCTACTTCCTCACGCCGGGCGAGGTACAGAGCATCTGCGGACGGGGGGCCCTCGCCTGTTACGGCGACAACCAGATGTTCGCCCCCGCCGAGGCTCCCGCCTTCGACCTCTCCGCGGAGTCCGTCGTCGCTCACGAGTACGGCCACCACATGGCCGCGCACCGGCTCAACCCGCCGTGGGAGGCGGTCGACTACGGCACGAAGCGGTGGGCCTCCTACATGAACGTCTGCGCGAAGACGCGCAAAGACCAGTGGTTCCCGGGCGCCGAGGACGCCGACAAATACTTCTACAACCCCGGTGAAGGCCTGGCCGAGGCCTACCGTGTCCTCAACGAGCAGCGGCTCGCGTTGCCGGAGGCGCCGTGGGACATCGTCTCCCAGGAATTCATCCCCGACGCCCAGGCACTTGTGCTGCTGGGGCAGGACGCGACCAACCCATGGACGAAGAACACGACCCTGGCGCGGAGCGGCTCAGTCTCGGCGAAGTCCAAGTCACGGGCCTTCGTCGTCTCTACGCCGCTGGACGGGCGCATGTCCGTCCGGCTGACCTCGTCGGCGAAGGCGAAGTTCCGGCTCGACGTCCTCTCGCCGAACGCACGCAGCATCGGTCACGCGTCCGGCAGAAACGCGACCGCGTCAGCCACCATTTGCGGCGAGCGCGCGCTGCGGGTACGGGTGAACCGGGTGAGCGGAGCAGGCGCTTTCCGCCTGACCATCTCGCGCCCGTAACGGAGGGGTTGGCAGGATACGGGCGGCAGCATCCCGCCAATCCCTCCCGGTTTCTTAGCCCTTTCATAGAGCCGTCGCGCACAATGGCGGCGTGAGGATTCTCGTTGTCGACGACGAGCGGGCGGTCCGCGAGTCCCTGCGGCGAGCTCTCGCCCTCGAGGGCTACGAAGTGGACCTGGCCGCAGACGGGGAGGAGGCGCTGGAGAGCGTCCGCCGCGCCGAGCCCGACGCGCTCATCCTCGACGTGCTCATGCCGGGCGTGGACGGACTGCAGGTCAGTCGCCAGCTGCGGCGCGCGGGCAGCAAGGTGCCGATCCTGATGCTGACGGCACGCGACGCGGTCGAGAACCGGGTCGAGGGCCTCGACGCCGGCGCGGACGACTACGTGACCAAGCCCTTCGCGCTCGAGGAGTTGCTCGCGCGGGTGCGCGCGCTCCTCCGCCGGACGAACGGGGGCGAGGAGGTGCTCCGCTTCGCCGACGTCGAGCTGGACCCGACCACCCGGCAGGTGACGCGGGCCGGCAAAGCGGTCGAGCTGACGCGGACGGAGTTCGCGCTGCTCGAGCTGTTCATGCTCAATCCCCGGCAGGTGCTCACACGCTCGGTCATCTTCGAGCGGGTCTGGGGCTACGACTTCGGCTATGCGTCCAATTCGCTCGACGTCTACATCGGCTACCTGCGGCGCAAGACCGAGACTGGTGGCCGTCCGCGGCTGATCCAGACCGTCCGCGGCGTCGGGTACGCGCTGCGCCAGCCATGAGCTTTCGAGCACGCATCGCGCTCGTGTCGGCGGCGGCGGTCGCGCTGGCAGTCATCATCGCGTCGCTCGTCGTCTATTTCGTCGTGCGCGGCCAACTCGTCAGCTCGCTCGACGACTCCCTGAAGGATCGCGCCACGGAGGTGCTGCAAGAACCGCCGGACCGCATCTTCTTCGCGCCGGGCGGGTTCGGCGTCCAGGGATACGTGCAGGCCGTTGCAGCCAACGGGAGCTGCCGGGCAGCGGGCAACCGGCCGTGCGGGATTCCGGTCACGGCGCACGCCCGGGCGGTCGCCGGGGGACACCGGCGCGAATATTTCTCGAACTGGACCGCAGCGAATCACACGCGCCTCCGGGTACTAACCCAGCACTACCTGCCGGGCTCGGCGATCGCGATCCAGGTGGCTCGGCCGCTCACCGAGGTGGACCGCTCGCTGTCGCGGATTCGCTGGTTCCTGATCCTGATCGCCGCCGGCGGCGTCGCCGTCGCGGCCGGGCTCGGCCTGCTCGTCTCGCGCGCCGCGCTGACGCCCGTCCGCCGGCTGACCGGTGCGACGGAGCGCGTCGCGGAGACAGGAGACCTGTCGGAGCGGATCGACGCCCACGGCGAAGACGAGCTCAGCCGTCTGGCCGGGAGCTTCAACACGATGCTCGGCGCGCTCGACGACTCGCGTCGCGTGCAGCGGCAGCTCATCGAGGACGCCTCCCACGAGCTGCGGACCCCTCTCACCAGCCTCCGCACGAACATCGAGGTGCTTGCGACAGAGCGGACGCTCCCCCCGGGCGAGCGCGCGCGCCTGCTCTCGGACGTCGTCGAGCAACTCCAGGAGATGAGCCTTCTCGTCGGGGACCTCCTCGAGGTTGCGCGCGGCGAGCAGCACGGAGTCGAGCCCGAGGACGTCCGTCTCGACCTGGTCGCGGCGGAGGCACTCGACCGGACACGGCGCAACCGCCCCGGCGTGACGTTCACGACCGAGATGGAGGAGACGTTTGTCCGCGGCGTTCCCGCGACCATCGAGCGCGCGGTCGGGAACCTGCTCGACAACGCGGCGAAGTGGAGCCCACCGGGTGGGGATGTGCAGCTGGAGGTGAAGGACGGGACGGTGGTCGTGCGCGACCACGGCCCGGGAATCTCCGATGAAGACCTTCCCCACGTGTTCGAACGCTTCTATCGCGCCCGCTCGGCGCGCGGCATGCCGGGGTCGGGCCTGGGCCTGGCCATCGTCCGCCAGGTGGCGGAGGCACACGGCGGCGCCGTCGAGGTTGCGCGCGCCAACGGCGGTGGAACCGTCGCCACGTTGACGTTTCCCCGTTCTTAGGGAGTTCTTAGAGGGCTCTTATGGGCCTCTCAGCCCCGCCTGAGACTCTGTGCCCATGACAAACGCTGAAAGGAGCGAGAAGATGAAGGTGAGCCGAAAGCTCATCCTCGGCGCGGTCGCCGGTCTCGCCGTCGTCGGCACCGGAGCCGCCGTCGCCGCGACGCAGTTCGGCGACCCGAAGGCCGAGAGCCAGGCAATCATCAAGGATGCCGCCGGACAGCTCGGCGTCCAGCCGTCCCAGCTGAGCGACGCCCTCAAGAAGGCCTATGAGAACCGGATCGACGCCGCGGTGGCGGCCGGCCGGCTCACGAAGGCGCAGGGCGACGCGATCAAGGCGCAGATCGAGGCGGGGAATGTCCCGCTCGCCGTGCCGGGGATCGGCTTCCGCAACGGGCCCGGTCCCATGGGCGGTCCCGGCTTCGGCCACGACATGCGCGGCCTGAGCGCCGCCGCCGACTACCTCGGGCTCACGGAGTCCGATCTGGCGGCGAAGCTCCAGAGCGGGAAGTCGCTCGCGGACATCGCCAAGGATCAGGGCAAGTCCGTGGACGGCCTCGTGAACGCGCTCGTGAACGACGCGAAGACCCATCTCAACCAGGCCGTCAAGGACGGCCATCTGACCCAGGCCCAGGCGGATCAGATCCTGAGCCAGATCAAGCAGCACATCACCGATTTCGTCAACGGAACCGTTCCGCAGGGCTTCGGCCCCTCGTTCCGTGGCGGATCCGGGTTCCAGGGCCCCGCAGGTCCTCCCTCGTTCCGTCAGTTCCGTCAGACGGGAGGGGCGGGCATGGGCCTTGGAGCCAGCGCGTAGCCTCCTCCTCCCGAGAGAGAGGCCGGTTCCCTCTTCCCTCGCCGGCCTCTCTCTCCGCGCGTAACGCACAGGCGATTCGCAAGACTGTATTGCGATGACAAAAATCCAGAAAACCGATGCTCAGTGGAGAGCGGAATTGACGCCTGAGCAGTTCCGTGTCCTCCGTCAGAAGGGAACAGAAGCGCCGTTCAGCGGCGAGTACGACCACGTCTTCGAGCCGGGCACGTACCGCTGTGCCGGCTGCGGAGCCGAGCTGTTCGTCTCGGGCACCAAGTACGACTCGGGCTGCGGCTGGCCCGCCTTCTACGCACCCGCGTCCGAGGACGCGATCGACGCGGAGAGCGACGTGAGCCACGGAATGATCCGCACCGAAGTGATGTGCGCGAACTGTGGGGGGCATCTCGGGCACGTCTTCCCGGACGGGCCTGCCCCGACCGGCCAGCGCTACTGCATCAACTCGGCCTCGCTGAAGCTCGAGGAAGACTGACCGAGCTTCTCTTCGGCAGTCGGGGCGGCCCACGCGCCGCCCTTGCCGCCTTTGCGATCCGTGTCGCTGCCGGAGCGATCTTCCTCGTCTTCGGGATCTACAAGTTCACCGACCACGCGCACGAGACAGACTCCTTCATGACCTACGGCCTCCCGAGCCCTGGCCTCTTCGCCTACGCAATCGGAGTGCTCGAGATCCTCGGGGGATCGTTCCTGCTCGCCGGATTCCTGACGCGTCCGGCGGCGGCGCTGCTCGCCGGCGACATGCTCGGAGCCATAGTGACGGCGGGACGGGTCGAAGGTGGTGCGATCAACCTCGTGCTTGCGCCGGCCCTCTTGATCTGCATGCTCGTCTTGCTCTGGATCGGGCCGGGCCGGTGGGCGCTGGACGGGCGTCTGGCAAGATCGGAGTCGCGGTCGCCCACGCGCTCGCGTTCCTCGGCGTCTCGGCTCTCGTGATCGTCACTCCGGGCCAGGACACAGCGCTCACCATCCGCAACACGCTGCTGGATGGGAGGCGGTCGGGCGTCCTGACTGCGGCCGGCGTCGCGTCGGGCCAGGCGTTCTGGACTCTGGCCGCGAGCCTCGGGCTCGCGGCGCTCCTGAGCGCCTCCGAGCCGGCGTTCCTCGCCGTGCGGCTCGCAGGCGCCACGTACCTCGTCTTTCTCGGGGTCCAGACGCTGCTGGGGGCGTCCAGACGTGGCGCCGAGCATCCCCGACAGCGCGGGAACGCCTTCCGCCAGGGCCTGCTGAGCAACCTCGGCAATCCGAAGATGGCGGTGTTCTTCACGAGCCTGCTGCCGCAGTTCGGCGGCACGTCCTTCCCGGTGCTGCTCGGGCTCGGGCTCGTCTTCTGCACGATGACGTTCGCGTGGCTCACGGGCTACGCATTCGCAGTCGCGCGCGCCGGCGACTTCCTCCGGCGCACTCGCGTGCTCGCCTGGCTCGACCGCGTCACCGGGCTCGTGCTCGTCGCGTTCGGGCTGCGGCTCGCTACCGAGGCGAGATGATCTCGACCACGTCGTCGTCCGCGAGCTCGTGCTCGCGGCCGACGCGCTGACCCTCGAAACGGGCGGACGGGCCCCAGATGCTGGCGCCGAGGCAGCGTTCTTCCAGCTGATGGTGGACGGAGCGGGCGGCATCTGCAACCGTCGCCGGCGGTCGCAGCGCGACCGCCTCGGACACCTCCTCGCCGTGCTTGCGCAGGAAGATGCGAATGAGGCCGGTCAGCCGCCAGAGCGCGGCGCGGAACGCCTCGACGCTCTCGTCGTCGAGCACGGATACGGGGACGATCTCCAGCCCGAGCGTCCGCAGCCGCTCGAGGACTGCCTCGTCCGCCTCGTCCACCTTCGTGGCCGCCAGGATCGAGGGCCGCTCGATGCCCGCGGCGCGCACCTCCGCCATCACGTTCTCCAGCTCGTCCGGATCGGCCGAGGTGTCGTGGCAGAAGACGATGGCGTCGGCGCCGCGCAGCACGCCGAGCAGCGCGCGACCACCGCCGCGGTCCTCACCTGCGCCTGCGATGAGCCCCGGAATCTCGACCAGCTGCACGAGCACGCCGCGGATGCGCGTCAGTGCCGGGACCGGCCGCGTGGTCGTGAACGCGTAGTCGCCTGTCTTGATCTGAATGTTGGAGAGCGCCTGCAGCAGCGAGGACTTCCCCGCGTTCGGCGGGCCGACGAATGCGATCTGGGCGGCGCCCTCGCGCCGCACCGCGATCGAGTCGCGGTGGACGACACGCGAGCGGGTGCGCGTTTCCTCGAGCTGCGCGTTCACCCACTTGCGGATGTCCGCGTACGGGCCGCTCCGGTAGCCGGGTAGGTCGTCCAGAATCCGCCGCAGCTCGCGGATCCTCTCGCTCCCTTCCTTGCCGACGAGCCGGCGCTTGATCACCTGCATCTGGACGCGATGCGGCATCGGCATTGCTTCAACACTCCTTCAGGTCATGCGAGACCGCGCGACGTCGATCGCGTCCGGTCCCGCCGCTTCCTCGGACGCTCGATGCTGGAAGCGGCGGACTATCCGTGCTGGCTGGTGGCGTGTGCGCGCCAGGCCTGTTCGGCAGTCATCGCAGTCGTGAGGCTAGCAGGGGCTGGCGGAATGTTGCGCGTCGTCGCGGCGCGTTCCGGCGGCACCGCCCATATTTCGCCAGACCCTGCTAGCGGATGAGCTTGCCGGCGGGTGAGACGACGAGCCAGAGGCCGCCGTACTCGTTCACGTTCTGGCAGCTGATTGTGCCTGGGCTCGTATCCCCGACGTAGTAGTAGAGCGGCCAGCCGTTGTACGTCACCTGGAGGCGCCCATTCTTGCGCTTGACCGCGCCGACCAGCTTCTGCTTGACGCCCTTTCCTGCCTTGAGCGTGGACGGCTTGTAGTAGACCGGCCAGGCCCGCGCGCATGCGCCGTAGCAGGTGCTCGGCTTTCCGCGCTTGTCGCGCGTGAAGCCGTAGAGGACGCGGCCCTTGCCGTCGAACAGCACGGTGCCGTAGCGAGACTTGGCCGCCGTGAGCGTGTACTTGGCCTGGGGGGATGCATGGGCGGAGCCGGCGACGAGCGCAAGCCCGATAAGGGTGATGAGGATGGCTTTCATACCTCGTCAGTCCCGCGAGCGCGGAAACCGTTACGGGTTCTTCAGGATCGTCGCCAGGTAGGCGAGGACATCCGCCTCGTCCTGTCCCTTGACGAGGGCGGCCGGCATCGCCCCGCCTCCGTTGTCGATCTGCGCCTTCGCGATCGTCAGTGGGATGGCCGCGCCGGCGAGCCTCGGCCCGATGCCGCCGCCCTTGCCGCCCTGGCCGTGGCAGCCGGCGCAGTTGGTCGAGAAGAGCGTCTCGCCGCGATAGGAGTCGCCGAGCTCGACCTTCCCGTTCGTCTGCGGTGTGCCCGGCTTCGCAGGATGCAGGAGCGCGAGCGCGAGCGCCGTCCCCGCGAACACGAAGAAGAGGAGGGTCGGCGCGACAACGAGACGCAGAAAGCGATCCCTCGACACGGCGCGACTCTAAGGGATAGGGTCGCGCCGCATGCTCGCGAGCGTCGCGCAGACCTACTCCGACATCCTCACCTCGGTCTTTTCCTCGACGATCGCCGCCAAGGCGTGGCTGGCGAGCGGAGCTGCCGTTCTCGCGATCGTGCAGATCTGCACGGGCGCGCGGATCTTCGGGAAGATCAAGCGCTTCGTTCCCGTCCCGCCGCCCTACGTGAACCAGGTCCACCGCTGGTCGGGCCGCATCGCGGTGCTGCTCACGCTCCCGGTGGCATTCCACTGCATCTTCATCCTCGGCTTCCAGACAGCGAACGCGCGCGTGCTCGTGCACTCGATCCTGGGGACGCTCATCTACGGCGTGATCGCGGTCAAGCTCTGGTTCGTCCACGACAAGGACCATCCGCGCAAGACGCTTCCGTTCATCGGCAGCGCCGTCTTCCTGACCCTGGCCGCGCTCTGGCTGACCTCGAGCCTCTGGTACTTCACCAATGTGCGATTCGGCTTCTGAGGGGCTCCCACCGCTCGCGCGCGACGAGTACGTGCTCGGCACCGACCGGGTGCGGGGGTTCGTCTCGGACGTGCGCGGGCACATCGGCGCTGCGGGCTCGCCGGCCGAGGCGTGCGAGGCGCTCGGGCCGCTCTTCTCGGATTTGCTGGCGGACGACACGTGGCTGCCGGTCGATTTTCAGGAGCCCGCGCTCGACAGCGGGATGGGTGGAGGGATCGGGCAGTGGCTGCTCTTCCGCGCGGCCGACCGCTCGCTTTCGCTCTTCAGCCTCGTCGTCCCGCCGGGCTCGATGACCCCCGTGCACGACCACCTGGCCTGGGGCCTGGTCGGCCTGTACCGCGGCAACCAGGACGAGGAGCTCTACCGGCCTCGCGCCGGCGGCCTGGACCTCGTCCGGCGCCGGCCGCTCGAGCGCGGCGACTTCTACTCCCTGCTGCCGCCGGAGAACGACATCCACCGCGTCCGGACGACCTCCGAGGTGACCTCCGTCTCGATCCACCTGCTCGCGAACGACACGGGCTGTGTCGCGCGCCACACGTTCGACGAGCAGACGGGCGAAGCAAGGCCTTTCCGCTCGGGGTACGTGAACGCGGAATGCAACGGCGGCTGACGCGCCTGCAGGAAACCTCCTACAGGTTCTCGATCTCCAGCGGCTCGAGCTCGTCGGCCGACGTGAAGCCGAAGACATGGGAGAAGAACGTCAGGCAGGCCTCGTTCGAGCGGCGGATGTTCTCTGCCTTGCGGAATCCATGGCCCTCGCCCTCGAACGCGATGTAGGCGTAGGGGACACCGTTCCGGCGCAGGGCCTCGACCATGATCTCCGCCTGCGACGGAGGGACGACCTTGTCGTCCAACCCCTGCAGCAGCAGGACGGGCACGCTCACGTCGTCCGCCCCGGTGGCCGGCGAGCGCGCTTTGTAGGTCTCGATCTCCTCCGGGAGCGGGCCGAGCAGCCAACGGTCGTACTGCGACTCGAACTTGTGCGTGGTCTCGTTGAACGCGAGCAGGTCGGTGACGCCGAAGAAGCTCGCGCCGGTGGCGAAGAAGTCCTCGAACGCGAGCGCGTACAGCGTCGTGTAGCCGCCCGCGCTCCCGCCGGTGATCGCGACGCGCTCGCCGTCCACGTCGCCTCGCTCGGCGAGGTAGCGCGCGACCGCGATGGAATCGGCGGTGTCGACCGGCCCCCAGCGGTGCTTCAGCCGCTCGAGGTACTCGCGGCCGTAACCCGTGCTGCCCCCGTAGTTCACGTCCACGACCGCGATGCCGCGGCTGGTCAGGTAGAGGAAGCTCGGCTCGGGGCCCGCGACGCTCTGGGCCGTGGGGCCGCCGTGAACGCTGACCACGAGCGGGGGCTTCTCGCCGGCCGGGCCGGTGAACTCCGGATTCGTGGGCGGGTAGTAGAAGGCGTAGCCCGTCCCGCCCTCGTCCGTGGGGAACTCGATCGGCTCCGCGGTGGAGACGTACGCGTCGTCGATGAGGTCCTGAATGCTGCTCTGGAGGACATCGAACTCTCTGCTCAGCGCGTCGAGAAGCAGCAGCACGGGCGATTTCGTCGCTGATGCGCAGACCCAGGTGAGCTTGTTTCCGTGACCTCGCAGCGAGGGGCCGCCCGCCGAGTCGTACGGCACTCCAGCTTCTTCGTACTCGCCGTCGGCGATGAACGTCAACGCCTGCCGCGCGCCACGGTTGAGGATGCATGCGATCCGCCCGTCCGGCAGAAAGACGTAGCTGGACATCCCGAAGACCCACTGCATCCAGCCGAGCTCCGCCTCGACCGGCGCGACCGCTTCGACCAGGCCGTTGCGCTCGCGGTAGAGGTTCCACCAGCCCGAGCGGTCCGAGACGAAGTGCAGCACGCCGTCGGGGCTCCACTGCGGCTGGAAGATCGACTCCTCCGGTCCCCCGGCGACGTGGCGCGGCTCGTCGCCGGCCTCCCCGACCCAGAGGTCGGTGCCGATGAACGGCAGGTTGGGGTGGTCCCAGCTGAGGTAGGCGAGCTGCGAGCCGTCCGGGCTGACCGCGGGCGAGGAGAAGAAGTCGTGGCCCGACGCGATGATCTCCGGCTCGGACGAGCCGTCCGCCGGCAGCGACACGAGCTCGTTGACGACCTCGCCCTCGTGCCGCTCGCGGACACACAGGATCGTCCCGTCCACGACGATCCCGTCGGCGTAGCGGAGCGAGCGCGGCTCCGGCGGCTCCGGCGTGATGGGCCGCGGCTCGGCGTCGGCCCCGTCCACCCGGTAGATGCGCTGGTCGTCGAAGTTCGTGAAGAAGAGCGTGGGGCCGTCGCGCCAGTACGATCCGCCGCCGTATTCGTGGACGCTGTTGCGGACGTTGAAGCCGGAGGGGATGGCGTCCCGGGGCTCTCCGTCCCACGGCTTGAAGACCAGGACGGTGCGACCCTCGTGCGGCCGCGATTCGAGCCAGTACACACCCTCCTCACACGGCTCGGGACGCTCGAAGCGCCGCCAGGCCGCGCCGGTGGAGGCGACGAGGTCGGCGCCGATTGGAGACGACCAGGATCCGTACGGGGCTTCCGGCACCGGCGTAGGCTATGCGCATGCTCGCTCACGATGTCGAGGGTGACGGCCCCGTGGTGGTGCTCCTGCACGAGGGCATCGGCGACCGCCGGATGTGGGAGCCGCAGGTCGGGCCGCTGGTCGGCGCCGGCTACAGGGTCGTCCGGCCCGACTTCAGGGGCTTCGGCGACTCGGAGCTCTCGCCGGGGCCGTTCTCGAACCTTGCGGACGTGCGAGAGCTGCTCGAGCACCTCGGTGTCGAGCGGGCGCGGGTCGTCGGAGGGTCGCTCGGTGGGCGCGTCGCGCTCGAGTACACGCTGACGTACGCCGACTCGGTCGAGGCGCTCGTCCTCGTCGGCCCGGGACTGCGCGACATGAACCCGAACGAGGCCGTGCGGAAGTCATGGGAAGAGGAGGAGGCGCTGGCGGAAGCGGGCGACATCGACGGCGCCGTCGAGGTCAACCTGCGCGTGTGGGTGGACGGCGAGTCCCGCGAGCCGGAACAGGTGGATACGGAGATACGTGAGCGCCTGCGCGACATGCAACGGCGGGCATTCGAGGTGCAGATGGCCGTGCCGGATGCCGGGCCGGAGGAGCCGTTCGAGCCCCAGGCGAGCACGCGGCTCGGCGAGCTGGCGTGTCCTGTCCTCGTGGTGGTCGGCGACCTCGACCAGCCGGCGATCCAGGAGGTCGCCGATCAACTGGCCGAAGGGATCGCCGGTGCGCGCAAGGAGGTCATCGCGGGGACTGCGCACGCACCGAACATGGAGAAGCCGGACGAGTTCAACCGGCTGATGCTCGAATTCCTAGAAACAGCCTGACTTCGGCGCTCCCGGCTTCACGCGGACGCTGCGCAGGTACTTCCAGCCGCCGGTGGCCGTGGTCGTGAAGTCGTACAGGCTCGCGCCGGTGACACCGCAATCCCGCGTGGCGCGCACGAATGCGTTCACCTGCGACGTACTCACGTCGTTCCCCACGCCGCCGATCGCGTGGATGGGCACGTCCGGATCGCCCGTCGCGCGCCTGATCAGTGCGATGTTGCGCCTGGTGTAGCCGTACGCCCCGCCGAGGTCGGTCGGCCGGTAGCTGAAGTAGCCCATCGGCAGGAAGACGTCGTAGGTGAGCGCCAGGTCGGCGTAGGGGAAGGGCTTCCAGTAACCCTTGACCAGCTGCATGCCACGCGGGGAGGGGATGATGGCGCCCAGCGGGTACGAGGGGCCGACGTTGTCCCGGATCAGGGACGAGAGGGTCAGAAGCCGTCTGTTCCGCAACCCGACGTCCTTGACGTTGGATGCCTCGATGTCGAGTGCGAACGAGTCGAACCGGCCCCCGCTCGGAGTGCGAAAGTTGATCGCCGCGAGCGTGCGCCGCAACTCCTTCTTGAGCGACAGGAGCGAGGGGAGGTACCACGCGACGACCTTCATCCCGCGGGCGTGCGCCGCGTCGATGAAGCGCGCCTGGCCGGACGGGCGGACGACGTCGACGGTCTGGCGGTAGTTGCCCGTCTCGAGATAGAGCGTGCGCACGCCGCGCGCCTTCATCCTCGCGACCATCGTTTCCGGATGCGCCCACGAGGTCGTGTCGTAGATGTCGACCCAGGTGCCCAGGCCGCGGTAGGCGGAGAGACTCGGGCCGGCGACTCCCGCCGACCCCGCCGCGGTCGCGAAGAAGAGGTAGATCGCCAGCGCGGCCAGGACGAGGCCGGCCAGCTTCTCCAGCTGCTGCCTCGGGCGCTTGCCCAGGTTGCCCTTCAAAAGGGCGCCGAACCATGACCCGACGGCTACCACGACACCGATCATGATGACTGCAGCGGCGGGTGGCGGGTCGAGTAAACCGATCGCGAGGCCTACCGTGAAGGCGATCGGCGCCAACCCGCCCTCGGTGGCGAGGAGGAAAGCGGCGGCGAGCGCCAGGGCGATTGCGGCGGCATAGTCGGCGGGATCGCCGGCCAGGCGCGCGATGCCGATGCCGATCCCGAAGCCGGCGAGGGGCGCCACGACGCGCGCGGCGTCCATCGCCGCCCTGTGCTTCAGGCGCGCGGAAACGGCGGTCGTGGCGAGGAAGAGCGGAACGGCGGCGGCGATGAGGCGTGCCACGGCAGCCTCACGCGGCGGTGAGCTCGTTCAGTGACTCGTCCAGCCCCGCGGCGAGAACCATGAGATCGGGGATCGCATCCGCGTCGGCGCACAGCCCGATGGAGATGCGGCCGCCGAACGAGTTGGCGCTGACGCGCAGTGCGTGGTGCGGGGCGACCTCGGCCAGCGAGTACAGACGCTCGATCCGACCCTGGCCGAGGTAGAGGTCGCCGGAGGGGCCGCGGACGTTCGAGATCGAGAGCGCGAACACGTGGGGATTGGCAGCCAGCTTGTGCGCGAGCCGGAAGAGGCTCTTGGACACGTGCCCGACGTCGGCGAACAGCGCGTAGAGCTCCTCCGCGTCCTGGCCCTCCTTCCGCGTCCGCGTCTGCTCGTTCACCGCCAGCACGCGAAGCGCGCAGTCGGGCTCCTGCACCGGCAGCTCGATGTTGATGAACGAGTCGCGGTTGGGCACGGCGCCCGGCGCCTCGTCGTCGCGGTGCATGCTCACCGGCACCTGGACGCGCAGGTTGTGGATCGTGCCGTGGCGCGCCTCGAGCCACCGGCGGAGCGCTCCCGCGACGGCCCCGAGCAGGAGGTCGTTGATCGTCACGCCCTGACCGACGCTGTGAGCGGCCTCGTGCACCGCCTCGAGCGGCTTGTGCACGAAAGCGACGTGGCGCCGGCGGCCGACGTTGGCGTCGAGAGGGGACGCGCCGTGGTCGGCTCGAAGCTCGCGCCGGATGACCGTCGGAGCGCGCCGCAGCTCGTCGAGGCTCTCGCCCCAGCGCCGCCCGGAGACGAGCCCGTGCCCGAAGCGGTAGGCGGCCTCGCCGAAGGCCTGGGCGTGGTCCGAAAGCGCCGACGTCAGCAGGGCGCTCCGGGGCGGCACGGGCTCGAGCGGCGGGGGCGGCGGAGGATCGGGCGCCGCCCCGGGAGAATCGCTCCAGAGGAGGGCCGATCCGATCGCCATGGTCGCCTGCCCGTCCGCCATGGCGTGGTGGATCCGCCAGATCAGCGCGGTCTTGTCCTCTTCGAGCGGCTCGACGACGTCGATCGCCCACAGCGGGCGGTCGCGCGGGAGCCGCTCGGCCATCAGGTGCGCGACGATCTCGCGCAGGTGTGCGTCCCCGACCGGCCCGTCTACGGGCACGGCACGGACGTGGCGTGCAGGGTCGAACTCGGGGTCGTCGACCCAGACCGGTGAACCGAGGCCGAACGGCGTTGTCGCGATGCGCTGCCGACAGCGCAGGGCGAGCCCGATTCGCCGCCCGATACGGTCGCGCAGGTACTCCACCGTGTCGCCGGCGCGTTCGGCGATCACGACCTTGCACGTGTGGCCGACGATCGCGTCGGACTCGAGGGCGAGGATGCGGGAATCCTCTGGTGAGAGTCTTTCCATCGCGGTGGTTCTATCATCGTGGCGTGCGTCCTTTCGGCAAAAAGTCCCTGGACAAGGCGGATTCCTCCGGGACGGCGAAACGGGAGACCCGCGAGCGCGGCCCGCGGAGCCGCAGGGCGGTCGACGAGTCTGCCGACGCCGAAGAGCTGCGCCGCCAGCTGCGCGAGCATGCCCGTGAAGCGGAGCGCAACCGGAAGGATTGGCTGCGCGAGCTCGACGACCTCAAGCGCTCTTTGCGCCGGCGGGTGGAGGAGGTCGAGCTGCGCGAAGCTGAGCTGACGGAAGCGACCCGCCGGCTCGAGCGCAGCCGGGACGGCCGCGGTCGGCGGGGACGGAGGACTCTCGAGAACGAGCTGAACGAGCGCAAAGAGGCGCTCGAGAAGCTGTCGCTGGAGCTGGACGAGCGCGCGACAGACCTCGAGAAGCGCGAGCGGGAGGTCCGACGGCGCGAGCAGCAGGCCGGCCGGCGCAGCACCAGCTGACCGCGTCGGCATAATCGAGCCCCCTCCCCGTGAAGATCTCTGTCGTCATCGTCACCGCCCTCGCGGTACTGGCTCTCTGCGCGGCGGCCTCGGGGGGCGCGTCCCCGGTCGTGACGCTGAAGGTCTCGCCGCTTGCGTTCAGCCCGAATGCCGACGGGGTCAAGGACACCCTGCACGCCTCGATCGGCGTGGACATCCCGGTCACGCTGCTGATCGAGATCTCCGACAAGGCCGGGAAGGTCGTCTACAGCAACGCACCCGGGGTCTCCGTCAAGGCCGGGACCGCCTCGTTCCACTGGAACGGCAAGCTCGGCGCGACGCGGGGCAGCCCGGTGGCGCCGGACGGCAAGTACACGGTGAGCGTCGATGCGACGGACCCGGCCTCGGGGACGAGCACCCACTCGTCGGCCCAGATCACTCTGGATACGAAGCCGCCGCTCATGCTCTGGGGAAGGGGAGGAGTCTCGCCGTCCATCCTCACCGGCGGACCGCTCCGCATGCGGTTCCGGCTCTACGACCTGACGAGCACGCGCGTGACCCTGAACCTGGTGGACCAGCACGGCGTAAAGCTGAAAACCGGGCGCGGCTACCTGCTGAGACCCGGGTGGATCGCCAAGCGCTGGCCGTCCACACACGGAGCGCGTCTCGCCTCGAGCACCTACGACCTTTCGCTCAGCGCCACCGACGAGGCCGGGAACACGGGGACCTCTTCGGCGCGGCGGGTCCTCGTCGTCCGCCCGGTCCGCGCTGGGGTGTGGGCCCGGTTCAGCGGCGTCGGCCGCCGTATCGCGCTCACGTTCGACGACTGCTACGTCGGGAGCGCCTGGGGGAGCATCCTCGAGACGCTGAAGCGATACGGGGTCAAGGCGACCTTCTTCTGCCCGGGCGAGGCGGTGCTCGCCAACCCGTCACTGGGTCGCCGCACGGTCCGGGACGGGCATGTGATCGGCAGTCACGGCTGGGATCACGCCGACTTCTCGCGTCTCTCCTTCTCGTCCGCCGAGAGCCGGCTGGACCAGGACCGCGAGACTTGGTGGAAGCTGGCGCGCGTCACGCCGACGCCGTACTTCCGGCCGCCCTACGGCGCCTACAACGCGACGACCGTGGCGGCTGCCGGGCGTGCCGGCTACTCCGCCGTCGTCGTGTGGGACGTCGACCCGCGCGACTGGACGCGGCCCGGCCCGGGCGCGATCGAGAGCCGGATCCTGTCGGCGGTCAGGCCGGGGAGCATCGTCCTCATGCACACGCTTCCGCAGACGGCCGAGCAGCTTCCCTCGCTGATCCGGGCGCTTCGAGGCCGCCGCTACATCCCGCTGACGCTGCCGGAGCTCGATCGGATCGGCGCGCCGACGTCCGGCGGGTGGCCCGCCTACCACAGGGGCCGCTCAGGGGCTTGACGTCGCGCAGGTTGGCTTTGCCGCGCCTGCCGGAAGCTGCTTGCCGGAGCGGGATCACGTAGATCCGCTGGGCGGTGAACTGCTGGTCGCCGCCGCGCAGCCTCGGCGGCGGGCGGTAGACGTCGATGTGCAGGCCCTGGATGGCGCCGCCGGTGTCCCCCGCGGTCATCCAGCCGTGCCTGGGGCAATAGGCGGGTACGAAGACTCTGCTCCCCATCGGGATAACGCCGGGATCGACGGCGATGCTCTTCCACGGCCTGAGCGGCAGCGACTGTCCCTCCTTGAACGAGACGCCCGTCGCCCTGATGTAGCGGACGCCCTTCCCGTCGAACCACCCGCCGCCCGCGAGCGGGAAGGTGACGTGTCTCTGCTTGTTGCGCCACCCGCCGAATCGCCAGAACGGCCATCCGTTCGACCAGCTGTCCCCGCCGGGCACGGTGGCGCGGCCGTCCTGCGTCACCCAGCCGGGCGTACCGATCGCCGAGAGGTGGACGTGCTGCCCGTCGAGGCCGATCCCGTCCCCCTCCATCGAGATCCCGCCGGCCGAATAGAGCCAGTCGACGCGGTGCTTGCCGGGGATGCCGGGGGCGGTCACCCTGCGGCCGATGAACCAGCTCTCAGGGGCCGCGTAGTACTCGGTGATGCGGACGCCCTTGAGCCACCGTGGCTTCACCACCGGGTAGGCGGACTTTCCCGCGACCGAGTACGCGGTGAAGACGAGCGCTGCCAGCGCTCCGGATGCCAAGAGGGCCCGACGCACGGGCCACACTAATACCGGAAGCCTGTAAGGAGTCCTGTAGGAGGGCTTGGCGAAATATGGGCGGTGCCGCCGGAACGCGCCGCGCGGCCCGTGGCGCATGTCCTCGGACGCGTCCGTATTCCCGATACGAACGCGTCCTGCGTCCGTGGCCACGAACCACGCGGCGCGCCCCGACGACGCGCAACATTCCGCCAATCCCTCCTAGGCGAAAGAGGCAGTTGCCTCGAGCAGGTGCGCCGGCGCGACCGCCTCTGCGACCGCCGCGAAGACGTCGCGGCCCTCGAGCGAGTACTCCGCGGTGAAGTCGACCGCGCCGTTGATCTCGAGCACCGTCCAGCCGCCTTGCCCGTCGGGAAGCAGGTCGACTCCGACGAGGTCCCCGCCCAGCGCGGCGGCGGCGGACACGGCGAGCTCGCACGCCTCCAGCGGCGGATCTGTCGGCCGGCGCCAACCCCCGAGTGCGACGTTCGTGCGCCATTCCCCGTCGGCGGCGACCCGCTCGATCGCGCCGACCACGAGCCCGCCGGCGACGATGATGCGCAGGTCGTACCCGCACACAGGAACGAGCTCCTGTACGAGGACTCCCTGCCGCTCGAACCATGTCCGTCCGTCGAGCGAGGCGAGGCAGGCGGCGAGCTGGAGGGTGTCCTCGCAGCGGTACACGTCGCGTCCCCAGCTTCCGAAGCGCGGCTTTACCACGAAAGGCGGTGTGAGCGTCGGCAGAAGCGAGCGGCCGTCCACGTGCGCCGTCCGGGGATGGGGAACGCCGGCGGCCGAGAGCCGGATCGCCGTCATGAGCTTGTCGTGCGCCGCGAGCAGCGCTCCGGGCTCGTTGAGGACGTGAATCCCTCGTGCCTTCGCCCGGCGAAGCTCCCACATCCCTGGCTCGACGCCTTCGAGCGTCCGTGTGACGTCCAGCCGTCCCAAGACGACGTCGCCGGGGTGCGCCGCGCTGAGGTCGGCCGGCAGGGTAAGTCGGGCGTCGAGCCCGGCCTCGCGCAGCGCATCGAGCAGCGAAGCGTTCGTCGGACTGAGAGTGCCTGAGACGAGATGGAAGGCCATCGCCAGACAAGCATCGCCAACGGGACTCAGCGACGACTAAGAGTTGCCTCAAGATCCGCTGAGCGTTTTTCCGGCGTTTTGCAGCGACTCTCGAACGGGGGCCATACTTACCTCCGTGGCCTCCAGCACGTTCCGCGCGCACTTCCTCCGTCTTCGCGCGCATCCCATCCGTATCGGGATGCGGTTCTGGCTTCCACTCGCCTTCGCGCTGATCGCGGCGGTCACGGCGTTGATCGTCTCCTGGGTCTTCTCGGGCCGCTCCGACAACGCCCTGAAAGGACGCGCAGCGGAGCTCGCGTTCGCAAATTCGGAGGGGGCGTTGGACAGCGTCGTGAACGCCGTGCGCCGCGAGACCCTCGGCGGGACGCTCGACCGAGTCTCCCAGACTCGTGGCATGGCGATCTTCTACTTCGACGAGAACGGCAAGCTGGCATCGTCCGGCCTCTCGCACGGCATCAGGTTCAGGAACATCGCGCAGGGTCCGGTGGCCGTTCAGTCGGTGGTCGACGGCGGGCGCTACGACTCGGCGGTCGACCACGGGAAGGGACGGTTGATCGCGCTCCATGTCCCCCAGGTCGGCGGCGCCATGGTCACGTACTCGCCGCTCGTGGGCCCACAGCTCCAGAGCCAGCTGGGCATCGTGCACCGGCAGGTGGTCTACACCGCGCTCTTTGCCTCGCTCGCGGGAGCGCTCGCCGGGCTGCTCGTGGCCATGCTGATCGCGGGGCGGTTACGCCGGATCGCCCACGCGGCCGATGCCATCGAGGGAGGGAGCTTCGACACCCGCCTCCATCCCTGGCTGAAGGACGAGCTGGGCGGGCTGGCCGAGACCATCGACCGGATGCGTGGCCGCTTGCGAGAGTCGTTCAGCCGCCTCGAATCGGAGCGCGACCGCTTGCAGCGGCTGCTCGGGCGCCTGCACGACGGAGTCATCGCCGTCGACTCCGACCTGAGCATCGAGTTCTCCAACGCCGCGGCCCGCCGGCTGCTGCGCGCCCGCGTGGACGAAGGCGACGAGCTTCCGGACGCGTGGGGCCAGCCTGTCCTCAAGGTGCTCGCGACGCGGCTGTTCGCCCCGGGCGCGCGGGCGATCCAGGAGACGTTCGAGACGGATGACGGCCGCGCGTACTCGATTGCGGGAATCCCTCCGCGGGGCCGCTCGAAGAACGTGATCCTCGTCATCACGGACGTGTCCGTCAGGGAACGCCGCGAGCGCGCCGAGCGGGAGTTCGTCACCAACGCGGCGCACGAGCTGCGGACGCCGCTGGCGACCATCACGGGCGCGATCCAGGTGCTCCAGTCGGGGGCGAAGGACGATCCCGTCGAGCGTGACCGCTTCCTCGACCACATCGATCGGGAGGCGGCGCGGCTCGGCCGGCTGACCCATTCGCTGCTCGTGCTCGCACGCGCGCAGACGCGCGCAGAGGCGCCCAACCTGGCGCCGGTTGCACTCCGGCCGCTACTCGAGGCGATCGTCGAGGACGTCCGCCCGCCGGAGGCTGTCGCCGTAACGGTGACCTGTCCTCCGGGTCTCGAGGTCCTGGCCGAGCGGGACCTCGTGGAGCAGGCGGTGTCCAACCTGACCGCGAACGCACTGCAGAACACGGAGCGCGGGCGCGTCGAGATCGCCGCCAACGAGCTTCCGAGCGGCTCGGTGGTCCTTGAGGTGACCGACACCGGTAGTGGCATCGCGCAGGAGCGGCAGGACCGGATATTCGATCGCTTCTACCGCCCCGACGGCCGTGACCCGCGCCGGTTCGGCCTCGGGCTCGCGATCGTCCGCCAGGCGGTCGCCGCGCTCGGCGGGCGGATCGAGCTCGAGTCAGCGGAGGGCACGGGAACGAGGGTCCGCATCACGCTGCCCGGGGTCCAGAAGGAGGCAGCCGCGTGAGCCGCGTCCTCATCGTCGACGACGACCCCGGAATTCTCGACGTCGTCTCGTATGCGCTCCGCAACGAAGGCTTCGAGGCCGAGGGCGTCGCGAGCGGAGAGGAGGCGCTGACGGCTGCACGGTCCGACTCCTACGACCTGATGATCCTCGACCTGATGATGCCCGGGATGTCAGGGCTCGAGGTCTGCCGGCGGCTACGGGCGGAGAGCAAGATCCCCATCGTCATGCTCACCGCGAAGGACGCCGAGCTCGACCGCGTGCTTGGCCTCGAAATCGGAGCGGACGACTACGTGACGAAGCCGTTCTCCGTCCCCGAGCTCGTGTCGCGTGTGCGCGCAATCCTCCGCCGCCGCGAGCTCGATCGCGCCGATGCCGACGGGGTGGTACGCCAGGTCGGCGGGCTGCGCATCGACCTCGGGCGGCACCAGGTCGCCGTGGACGGCCAGCCGGTTCAGCTGACGCCGTCGGAGTTCAAGCTGTGCTCGCTCTTCTCCCAGTCGCCGGAGCGTGTCTTCACGCGGAGGCAGATCATGGAGTACCTGTGGGAGAGTGCCTACGTCGGCGACCAGCACGCATGCGAGGTGCACATCTCGAACTTACGGCGTAAGCTGGAGCGAGACCCCGCCAAGCCGGAGCGGATCATCACCGTGCGCGGCGTGGGCTACAAGCTCGTCGCCGCCTAAAAAGTTACGTCTTCCGGTCCGGGCGCCTCCTTCCGAGCGGAGGCACGTCCGCGATGCGCTCCGCGGCTTGGTTCCACGACTTCCCTTCCAGTTCGGCCACGATGGTCGAGCCACGACGCGCGAAGGCTCGACGGGCGGCAGCGTTCTCTCGGGTCAAGGCGTCCAGCACTGTTCCGGCATCGTCGATGTGCGCTTGCTCGAGGGGGCGGTTCGGCTCGCCGAGGATGGTTGGAACAGCTGCGAGCAAGCGTTCGAGACCCTCCCGCGCGGCCTGGTCGCGCTGGATCACCTGCACCGTCGGCCCGAGGTTGTCCGTCAGCGCCTGCCACCAGGGCTGAAGGCCGGGGAGGCTTTTGAACTGCTCGTCCTGATAGCGGTGCATCGCCTCCAGCGACCCGGCCGCCGAGCCCGAGACGATGCTCGCCAATGCGTCGGCGGGACACGGGGCGACGCCGGACATCATTCCCGAGATCTGCCAGTCACCCTCGTTGTCCCAGCGCTTGATGATCTCGATGAAGGCGTCGGTGGCGAAGTCGTCGTGGCTCGCGGTGAAGACTTCGCTGCCGATCGTGTCGTCGTTGTTTCCGAACGTGCCGTACCAGAGGACCTGCCAGCCGCTCATCGTCTCCTGGATCGCTCCGCTGATGGTGTGCGACGCCTGATCCTTGACCTGCTGGACGGCTGCGTCGATCTCGTCCTTGGTGGGAGCTTGTGTCGCATGCTGGAAGCCGGCCGCGACCTTGGCGACCCCGAGGGTGATGGAGTCGACAAGCGAGTTGTAGCCCGTGACGGCAATGCTGTTCGGCCAGCTGTCCTGCTCCATGAGGACGACTGCTACTCCGCAGAAGCCCGGCAAGTCGTCGCCGATGAGCTGCCGGAACACGGGGTCATTGACAGGAATCGGCTTGAGCTGGCCATCGAAGAGGCCGAGCTCGGTCGGTATCGGGACGTCGTCTCCCGCGTCGACGTCGGTGTCGCCGAGGTTGCCGTGGTTTCCGTTGCGAGAGTCGACGACCGGAAACCCGATCAGTCCGACCGAGTCGACGGCATAGCTGTCGCCGTCGATCTTGAAGAACACCGGCCAGAGATACGGCTCGGCGGTTCCCCAGCCGTCCCCCTCGTCGTAGCAGTGGATGTTGTCGAGCGAGATGCTGAGGTTGAGCGTGGGCCGGGCCATGATCGTCTCCTCTTCTGCCGCAGCTTCGCTTGTAAGCCTCTCCTAGCCTAACCAGACCGCTACGCGATCGAAACCACCTGGCGCTCGTCGCCGGGGGAGGATTCGGGCCGCATGGGGCTGGCCGAGTTCCCCGACTTCGACGCCGCGATGCGACTGCGGCTGAACGCCGCGACCTTTCGTCAGCCTCACCGGCGGAGGCCGGGCGGAGATGGCCGCGGCTCTGCTCGCCGAGCGCGCCGGGGACACGGTGAGCGTTCACTCCGCCGGCTCGCAGGCCGTCCCCGAGTTCGAACCAAACGTGCGCGCGGCGATGGAAGAGTCCGGAATCGACCACTCCGATTCATTCACGAAGCCGTTGACGGCGGACATTCTCGGTGGAGCTGACATCGTGGTCACGATGGGACGCAGCGTCGGGCATGTCGAGATTCCCTCTGCGGTCCGGCATGTCGACTGGCGGGTCGGCGACCCTGCCGGTGCGCCCCTCGATGAGGTTCGACGCGTCCGCGAGGACATCGAAACGGCGCGTCGAGGAGCTGGCGGCCGAGCTCCTCGAACCTGTGGCTAACGCGGAGGCCGAAGCACGGCGAACGGATCCGTGATCTCGAGCCGCCGCGAGCGGAACCGGAAAAGCTGAGCCGGCCGCCCACCGGCCGGCCCCGGGCTCCGGACCTCACCCGTCGGCTCGAGGACGCCGCGCCGCAGCAGCACCCGCTTCAGATTCGTCGACGACACTGGATGCGCGAGCGCCGCCACGTAGATCTCCCGTAGCTCCGAGAGCGTGAACTCTTGCGGCGCCAGCGCGAATCCCGCGTTGGTGTACGAGAGCTTCCCGCGCAGGCGCTCACGCCCCGCCAGCGTTATGTCGCCGTGGTCGAAGGCCATCCGGGGGAGCTCGGCGACCGGAAACCACCTTGTGTCTTCCGGCAATGCGGGGTCGAGGTCACGCGGAACGAGGCCGAGGTAGGCGGTTGCGAGCTGCCACTCGCGCGGATAGCGATCCGGGTCGCTGAGCGTCGCCAGCTGTTCCACGTGCGCGACCTCGCGCACGTCGACCTTGGCTGCGAGATGGCGGCGGATCGACTCCTCGAGGGTCTCGGCGGGGTCGAGATAGCCGCCCGGGAGGGACCAGGAACCGAGGTCGGGCTCCTTCGCCCGCTGCCACAGCAGCACCTGCAGCGCGCTCTCGCGCACCTGCAGGATCACCGCGAGCGTGACGTGCGTCGGCGAAGGCCGGACGGATGTTTTCGCCTCAGGGGCCGAAACTCTGGTAGACTGAGCCACGGTTTTAGCCTATCAGTCCAAAACTCCGACAGTGACAAAGCCCACCACTGATCTCGTTATCGTCGGCACCGGAGTCGCGGGCCTGTACGGAGCGCTGTGCGCGGCCTCGGAGGCGGACGTCGAGCTCGTCTCCAAAGGGCCGCTGCTCTCCTCGGCCAGCTACCTGGCGCAGGGTGGGGTGGCCGCCGCGGCCCGACCCGGTGACTCACCCGAACTGCACGCCGAGGACACGATCCGTGCGGGACGGGCACTGTGCCGGCCGGGCGCTGTCCGCGTCCTGACCGAGGAGGCGCCGGCCCGAATCGTCGATCTGGTCGACCTCGGCGTCGACTTCGAGGACGACCCGGGCCGCGAGGGCGGGCATTCGGTTGCCCGCGTCTTCCATTCCGGTGGTGCCGCGACCGGAAAGGAGATCGCGCGCGTGCTGACGGAACGTGTCCTCGCACATCCGCGCATTCGCGTGTCCGAAGGCGAGCGCGTCACCGGCCTGTGGACGTCGCGCGGACGCTGCGTGGGCGTCGTCACCGACCGGCGCCCGATCTCCGCCCGGGCCACGCTGCTCGCGACGGGAGGGGCGGCGGCTCTGTGGGAGCGGACGACGAATCCGGCCGGCGCGCTCGGCCAGGGCGTCGCTCTGGCGTACCGCGTGGGCGCAGCCGTGGCCGACCTCGAGTTCATCCAGTTTCATCCCACCGCGCTCTCCGGCTCCAGCCTGCTCCTGAGCGAGGCCTTGCGCGGAGCCGGTGCGCTTCTGCTCGACGACCACGGCGAGCGCTTCACCGACGAGCTTGCGCCCCGGGACGTCGTCGCCCGCGCGATCGACGCCCGTGGCACAGCGCTTCTCGACCTGCGTCCGATCGAGCGGGCCCGGTTTGCGGGCCTGATGGAGCGGATCGAGGAAGCGGGATACGACCCGGGCGAGGAGCCGATCCCCGTTTCCCCAGCCGCGCATTACACGATGGGCGGCGTCGTGACCGACCTCGACGGACGGACGGAGGTTCAGAGCCTCTTCGCGGCGGGCGAGGTCGCGTGCACGGGCGTCCACGGGGCGAACCGCCTGGCGTCGAACTCATTGCTCGAGTGCCTCGTCTTCGGCCGTCGGGCGGCGCTCGCCGCGCTGGACGAGCCACTACCGGGCGTGCCCGAGCCACCCGCCGGGCCCCCGGCCGACAGCCACGTGACACCCGAGCTGCGCCGGGCGTTCTGGCGCGACGCGGGCCTCGTCCGCGACCGCGCCGGCCTCGACCGGCTGCGCCGCTCCGGCCACCCGATCGCGCGTCTGGTGGCCGAGAGCGCGCTCACCCGCGAGGAGAGCCGCGGCGCGCATTTCCGCGCCGACTTCCCCGACCAGGATCCGCGCTTCGAGGCGCACGTCGTCCTGCGTCCCGGGGAGGAGCCCGTGCTCGAACGATGGACGTAGCCGTCGCCCTCTCCGAAGACGTCGGCACCGGCGACCTGACGACCCAGCAGGTCGTCCCCGCCGATGCCACCTGCACGGCGCAGATTCTCGTGAAGGAGCCCGGCGTCGTCTGCGGCCTCCACGTCGCCGCCGGGGTCTTCCATGAGCTCGATCCCGACTTGCGCTTCGAAGCGCTCGCCGCCGACGGCGACTCGGTCGGCTGCCGGACGGCGGTCGCGCGGCTCACGGGCCGGGCCGCGCCGGTCCTGACCGGCGAGCGCACGGCGCTCAACTTCCTCGGCCGCCTCTCCGGCATCGCCACGCTCACGCGCCGGTTCGCAGACGCCATCGAGGGAACCGGCGCCGAGATCCTCGACACACGCAAGACGACCCCTGGGCTCCGGGCGCTCGAGAAGCACGCGGTCGAGTGCGGCGGCGGCCGCAACCACCGCTTCGGGCTCTACGACGCGATCCTGATCAAGGACAACCACCTCGCCGTCGCCGGCTCGATCAGCTTGGCGCTGGAGCGCGCCAAGGACGCCGGCGTGCCCGTGCAGGTCGAGGTGGACACGCTCGACCAGCTGTGCGAGGCGCTCGACGCGGGCGCGGACTCGATCCTGCTCGACAACATGCCGCCCGACACGCTGCGCGAGGCCGTCGCGATCACCGCCGGCCGCGCGAAGCTCGAAGCATCCGGCGGCGTGACTCTCGACACCATCCGCGCTATCGCCGAGACCGGCGTGGACTTCATCTCGATCGGCGCGCTGACGCATTCGGCGCGCTCCCTCGACGTCTCCCTGGAGGTTCTGTGAGCACGACCCTGACAACTGTGATGCAGGACGAGGTCAAGGCGCTTGCGCGCGAGCGCGACGCCGTGATCCTCGCGCACAACTACCAGGTGCCCGAGGTTCAGGACGTGGCCGACTACGTCGGCGACTCGCTCGGGCTCTCGCGCGAGGCGGCCGCGACGGATGCGGAGGCGATCGTCTTCTGCGGCGTCCATTTCATGGCCGAGACAGCGGCCATCCTGTCGCCGGACAAGACCGTTCTCATCCCCGACCTCGACGCCGGCTGCTCGCTCGCCGCGTCGATCACCGCCGACCAGCTGCGGGAGTGGAAGGCCGACAATCCGGGCGCCGTGGTCGTCTCGTACGTGAACACGACCGCCGAGGTGAAGGCCGAGACGGACTACTGCTGCACGTCGGGGAACGCGAAGGCCGTCATCGAAGCCATTCCGGCCGACCAGGACATCCTGTTCCTTCCGGACATGTACCTGGGGATCTGGCTCGAGCGAGTTACCGGCCGCAAGCTGAACATCTGGATGGGGGAATGTCACGTCCACGCCGGCATCCGTCCCGCGGATATCGAGCGCTGGCAGGCGGACGCCCCGGACGCCGAGCTCCTCGTCCACCCCGAATGCGGCTGCGCGAGCCAATGCATGGCCTTCGGCAACGAGCGGACGCACATCCTTTCGACGGAAGGGATGATCAATTTCGCGAAGGAGTCGCCGAAGAACAGGTTCCTCATCGCGACCGAGACCGGCATCATCCACCGGCTCAACAAGGAAGCCCCGGGTAAGCGCTTCGAGGCCGTGTCCGAACGGGCCATCTGCAAGTACATGAAGATGATCACGCTCGAGAAGCTGCGCGATTCGCTGCGCGACTGGAAGCACGTCGTAACCGTCGAGCCGGAGATCGCCGAGCGCGCGCGCGGCGCGATCGAGCGGATGGTCGCGATCAGCTGACGACCAAGTGGCTCCTGGTCGGGCTCGTTCTCGCCCTCTTCGTGACGGGTGGGATCGTCGCCGGCCTGCATCCGTGGGGCGGATCGCTTGGCCCGATCGAGGCGGCGAACCTCCTGAAGAAACGCCTGCGGACGGGTGACCGGTACGACTGCCGGGAGCCGTCGGGCATTCCGGTTCCGGGCGAGCCGGCCTGGGACTACGCCTGCAACGACCTGACGCATCCGGAGCGCCAGGGGTACCTCGTCAAGACGAGCGGGAAACGGATTACCGCAATCCAGCCGACCGGCTAGGCTGAACTAACCCCAAGTTCTGCCGACACCGTGTCGGCCCCTTGGCACTGGCTAGCGCTTCGCCTCGTCCCAGTCGTCGCCGACGCCGACGTCGACGGCCAGCGGCGGATCGAGCGGGTAGGCGCCGCACATCTCCTGGCGCACCAGGTTGCGTATCGCGGAGACCTCCGTTTCCGGCACCTCGAGCAGCAGCTCGTCGTGGATCTGCAGGACGAGCCGGGCACCGCGTCCCTCGGCGCGCAGGCGCTCGTGGATCCGGATCATCGCCACCTTGATGATGTCCGCGTTCGACCCCTGCATGACGAAGTTGACGGCGAGTCGTTCCCCGAGCGAACGGGTCTGGCGGCTCGATGCGCGGATCTCCTGCACCGGTCGGCGCCGCCCGAGCAGGCTCGTGACGTAGCCGTCGCGCCGTGCCTGCTCGATCGTCCGCCGGATGAAGTCCTGGACGAACGGGAAGCGCGCGAGGTACGCGTCGATGTACTCCTGCGCTTCCTCGCGCGGGATCTCGAGGTTCTCCGAGAGCCCGAACGCGGAGATCCCGTAGATGATCCCGAAGTTGATCATCTTCGCGACCGAGCGCTCGCCGGTCGTCAGCTTGGCGGGATCCTTGCCCAGCACCTCCGCGGCCGTCGCCGTGTGGATGTCGTCGCCCCGCGCAAACGCCTCGCGGAGCTTCGGCTCGCCGGACACGTGCGCGAGGATGCGCAACTCGATCTGCGAGTAGTCGGCGGAGAGCAGGCGTGATCCGGGATCGGCGACGAACGCGGAGCGGATCTCGCGGCCGAGCTCGGTGCGGATCGGGATCGACTGTAGGTTCGGGTTCGACGTGGAGAGCCGGCCGGTGGCGGCGACGGCCTGGTTGAACGTGGTGTGCAGGCGGCCGTCCTCCTCGGAGAGCAGGCTCGGCAGCGGCCCGAGGTACGTGTTCAGCAGCTTCGAGTATTCGCGCCACTCTTCGATCGCGGGGACGATCGGATGCTCGTTGCGGATCGAGCGGAGGACGCGCGTGTCGGTTGAATAGCCGGTCTTGCCCTTGCGGCCGGGCGTCAGCTCGAGCTTCTCGAACAGGATGCGCGCGACTTGCTGGGTCGAGCCGAGCATGAACTCCTCGTCCGCAAGCTCGTAGGCCCGCGTCTCCAGCTCCTCGACGCGGTCGGCAAGGCGGGCGGTGATCTCGCCCATGCGGTACGTGTCGATCTTCACTCCGGCTCGCTCCATCGCGGCGAGCACGCCAGAGAGCGGCAACTCGACGTTGCGGTACAGCTCCTCGGCGCCGCGCTCCCGGACACGCTCGAGCATCGGGTCCCGCAGCCGGCGCGTGGCGGCGGCGCGGCGGACGAGCGCGGCCGTCTCCTCCTCGGCCTCGGGAACGGGATGGAGCTCGACGCCGTACTCGGCGGCGAGCTCGTCCAGCTCGTAGGACGCGCGGCCGGGCTCGATCAGATAGGCGAGCAGCATCGTGTCGTCGGTCGCGTCGATGCCGGCGGTCTTCGCGTCGTGGACGACCAGCGTGCCCTCGATGCGGCCGGGCCGCGGCGCGACCACCACCTCGTCCCCGGTCGCCACCGCGATGCGGTCTTCGTCGAAGGCGACGCCGACCTCACCCACGAGGGGAGCGGACAGCTCCTCCCGCCACGGCATCTCGACCCCCACGACCGCCACAGGAGCAGCGGGTAGCGCGGAATCGAGCTCGTCCACGCGCTGCAGCAAGTTGCGGAACTCGAAGCGGCGGAACATCTCCTTCAACGCAGAGCGGTCGGGCTGGCCGCGGACGAGCTCGGCCGGGTCGAAGTCGATGTCCAGGTCGCGCCGCATCGTCGCGAGCAGCTTCGACTGGCGTGCCTGGTCGGCGTACAGACGCAGCGTCTCCTTCCGCTTCGCGCCCGAGACCTCGTCGATCGAGTCGAGCAGGTTCTCCAGCGACCCGAACTGGGCGATCAGCTGGCCGGCCGTCTTGTCCCCGATCCCGGGGACGCCCGCGATCTGGTCGGACGTGTCGCCCTTCAGCCCGATGAAGTCGGGCACACGGTCGGGCGGAATGCCGTAACGCAGCTCCACCCGTTCGGGCGTGTAGACGTTGACGTCGGAAACGCCCCGCGGCGTCATCATCAGGCAGACGTTCTCGGAGACGAGCTGGAATGCGTCCCGGTCGGTCGAGACGACGCAGGTCTTGACGCCGGCGGCGTCCGCGCGCGTCGCGAGAGTCGCGATCACGTCGTCCGCCTCCCACCCCTCGAACTCGAGGTTCCGGTATCCGAAAGCCTCCACGATGGGGCGGAAGTACGGGAACTGCTCGCGCAGGAGGTCCGGCATCGGCCGCCGGTCGGCCTTGTACGTGTCGGAGATCTCGGTGCGGTGGACGGGGCGCGTGTCCCACGCTACGGCGACGCCCTTCGGCCGGTAGTCGGTCAGCAGCTTGAAGAGCATGTTGGTGAAGCCGAGCAGCGCGTTCGTGGAGAAGCCGTCCGATGTGGCGAGCTCCTCGGGCAGCGCGAAAAAGGCGCGGTACGCGAGGTTGTTCCCGTCCACCAGAAACAGCTCCGACTCGCGTGCCGGGGCATCGTCGAGCTGCAACTCGACCCCGGTTAGTGTCTTCGGCATCACCGTCGAGCCTAGCGCCTGCCCCTTCTGTCGGTTCCTCGGCGGCGAGGAGACCGACTACAACCGCGCCACGGATGTCGTCTGGCGCGACGAGCGAACGGCGGCGTTCATCTCGCCGCGCTGGTGGGCGAGCAATCCGGGGCACGTGATCGTCGTGCCGTACGAGCACTACGCCGACCTCGAAGCGATGCCGGAGGACGAGCTCGGCGCCGTCTACGCGACCGCCAAACGTATCGCCGGCGCGCTGAAGCACGTTCGCGACTGCGACGGGACGTCCACCAGGCAGCACAACGGTTCGGGCGCGGGCCAGGACGTCTTCCACTTCCACGTGCACGTGTTCCCGCGCTTCGCCGGCGACGGCCTCTACGCGCGGGACGCCGAGTTCCGCTGGGCCTCGCCCGAGGAGCGCGCGCCGTACGCGGAGCGCCTGCGCGAGGTGCTCGCGTGAGTGACCTCTACGCCGGGGCCGCGGCCGGTTGGGTGAAAGAGGGACGGACGCGGCACTACGTGTACGTGCAGGCGACCGACCGCGAGCTCGGCGGCGAGGGATGGCCGTCGGTCGAGGGCGTCGTCGTGCGCGAGACGGACGAGCGCGACATCGAGGCGATGGTGGAGATCGGGCCCGAGCTGGCCTGGCGCCAGCCGCTCTCGCCGGTCTTCTCCGAGTTCCGTCCCGACGACCCGGACGAGTCCCGCGAGGAGAAACGCGGCTCCGGCGCGGGTCTCGCCCTCACCGCCGCAAGCTTCGCCTGGGCGCGGGGGCGCGGCTATCCCGCGATGGTGACCGACCGGCGCGTGACCAACCTGCTGTCCTCGCGGTTCTGGCCGAAGCGCGGGTTCAGGACGACCTTCCTCCTCTACCGATCGATCCCGTGAAGATCCCGGTCCTGTCGGGATCGCGGGTGGCCGTGGTCACCGCCCCCGAGAACGCGGTCGTGCTCAGGCCTCCGCCTCCCGCCGAGACCGTCGCCGAGATCGGGGCGGCGGTGCGCGATGCCATGCGCTTTCCGCTCGCCGGCGAGCCGCTGGAGGCGCTGGTGGCGCCGGGCGGGACGGCCACGATCGTCGTCGACCATCCCTCACTCCCGATTCCCTCTGCACAGGCCGATCCGCGCCAGGAGGCGCTGTTCGCGGTCGTGGACGAGCTGGAGCGGCTCGGGATCCGTTCCGAGCGGCAGACGCTTCTCGTCGCCGGCGGGCTCGAGCGGAAAGCGGGGCGGCGCGAGCGCGAGCGGCTCGGCACGCCCGAGCTGGCGCGCCGCTTCCACGGGCGCGTCGAGGTGCACGACGTCGAGGATCCGGCTCTGGTCGAGATCGGGAGCATCGAGGGCATTCCCCTCGAGGTGAATCCGCTGCTGCTCGAGACCGGCCTCGTCGTCACGCTGACGGCGGCGGAGACCGTTCTGCACGGAGGCCCTGCAGCGCTGCTCGCCGCCGGAGGCCCCGCCGCCCTGCGGGAGGCCGGCGCGCAGTCGCTGCTCGAGGCGTCCGGCTCGCGCGGCTGGGACCTGGGCGTCGTGCTCGAGCGGGCCATCGGGGAGCGCGTGCCGCTGCTCGGCATCTCGCTCGTGCTCGACCATCCCCGCCTCGGCGGCGCGCTGCGGGGCTTCCCCCACGATCGCGGCGTCGCGGAGCAGCTCGCCCGTTCGCCGCTCGCGAGCGGCTTTCGTTTCCTGCCTTCGTTCGCGCGCCGCCAGGTTCTGGGCTCGGTGCCGGTCGAGCTGAAGGTCATGGCCGTCTACGCCGGCCCCCCCTCGGTCGCGCACGCCGAGGCGCTGCTCCGCGCCGTCGAGGCGCGCTCGGCCCGGCTCAACGCGAAGCTGGACGCGATCTGCATCGGAATCGGGTCGGCGGGCGCACACCTTCCGCGCGACAACGCGACCCCGCTGCTCGTCGCCCACCTCGCGCTGGGGATCGTCCTGCGGCTCTGGCGCGACGACTTTCCCGTCGTGGAAGGCGGCACTGCGATTCTGGTCCACGACTTCAACCGCCGCTTCCCAGGGGCTCAACGGCCGTACCGGACGTTCTCCGCCGGCCGGCAGGACGAGGACCGCGCCGCCGGCGACGCGGATGCCCTTGCCTCATATCGCGCCGGGAGGAGCGCGCATCCGCTGCTTCCGTTTGCGGACTGGGACGCGTGTGCACCCGCGCTCGAGCGCCTTGGCGCGGTTATCGTCGCCGACTGCCGGGACGCCGCGGCCGCGAGGCGCCTCGGGCTCGTGCCGACGCACGGCGTCGGGGCGGCACTCGAGATGGCGCGGGGACGCGCGGGCGGCGACCCGCGCATCGGCTTCATCCTCTCGCCGCCGTACTTCCCCATCCAAACGCTCGAGTAGCACCCACGGTGCCAGGCACGCCGTGCTTCGTCGCCGGTGCCGGCTTTGCCGGCGCCGGCACAGACGCTGTTGGAGCCCGGTGATCCCCCGCCGAAAGTCGCCAGACTTTCGGCGGAACTACTCCTCGCCGAGGTAGGTCTTGCGCACCTGCTCGTTCTCGCGGAGCGCCTTCGCGTCGTCCGCGAGCGCGACCTTGCCCGTCTCCAGCACGTACCCGCGCTTGGCCACGTCGAGCGCCATGAGCGCGTTCTGCTCGACGAGCAGGATCGTCGTCCCCTGCTTGTTCACCTCGACGATCGTCTCGAAGATCCGCTCCACGAAGATCGGCGCGAGGCCCATGGAAGGCTCGTCCAGCATCAGCAGCTTCGGCTTCGCCATCAGCGCCCGGCCGATCGCGCACATCTGCTGCTCGCCTCCCGAGAGTGTCCCGGCCTTCTGCGTGCGTCGTTCCTGCAGGCGCGGAAACAGGTCGAAGACCCGGTCCATGTCCTCGCGGATCGAGCGGCGGTCTTCGCGCTGGAACGCGCCCATCTCGAGGTTCTCGTGCACGCTCATGCGCGGGAAGAGGCGGCGACCCTCGGGGGACTGCGCAATGCCCATCTTCACGACGGAATGCGGGCTCGCGTTCGTGATGTCCCGTCCCTCGAAGCGAATCGAGCCGCGCTTGGGATGGTTGAGCCCGTTGATGGAGCGCAACGTCGTCGACTTGCCGGCGCCGTTCGCGCCGATCAGGGTGACGATCTCGCCTTCGCGGACGTCGATCGTGATCCCCTTCAGCGCCTGGATCGCGCCGTAGTAGGTGTGCACGTCCTTGAGCTCGAGGATGAGGCCGTCGGTCTGGGTCACGTCGCGCTCGCAGCCCCGCTTCCGAGATAGGCCTCGATGACGCGCTCGTCCTTCTGCACCTCCGTCGGGGTTCCCTCGGCGATCTTCTCACCGTAGTCGAAGACGGTCACCCGGTCGGAGATCCCCATGACCACGCGCATGTCGTGCTCGATCATGAGGATCGTCAGCTGATGCTCCGCCTTGAGCTTGGCGACGAAGTCCGTGAACTCGAGCGTCTCCTGCGGGTTCATCCCCGCCGTCGGCTCGTCGAGGAGCAGCAGCTGCGGCTCGATGGCGAGCGCGCGCGCGACCTCGAGCCGGCGCTGGTCGCCGTAGGAGAGATTGCGCGCGTACTCCTCTTCGTCCACATCGCCGAGCCCCGAGAACTCGAGCAGCTCCCGCGCCCGCTTCCGCGCCTCGACCTCTTCGCGCTTGACACGCGGCGTCCTGAGGATGCTCGGAACGATCCCGCCCTTGAGCTGGGTGTGCATCCCGACGAGGACGTTCTCCAGAGCGGTCATCGTCTGGAAGAGGCGGATGTTCTGGAACGTTCGCCCGACCCCGCGCTCGGTGATCGCGTGCGGCGGTTTGCCGGTCACATCTTCGTCCTTCAGGACGACCCTTCCGGACGTCGGCTTGTAGACGCCGGTGAGCATGTTGAAGAAAGTCGTCTTGCCCGCGCCGTTCGGGCCGATCAAGCTGACGATCGTCCGCTGCGGGATGGTGAAGTCGACGTCGTCGACCGCGACGAGGCCGCCGAACTCCTTACGCAACTGCTCGACTTGGACGATGTCACTCATGCTCGAGGTCATAGAGCGGCTGGTCGTGGACTCCCACCTCGAACTCGGCCTTCCGCCGAGTACTGGGTATCAGGCCTTCGGGCCTGAAGAGCATCACCACCACCAGGATGACGCCGAAGATCCCGAACTCGTACTTGGGCACCTCGATGTTCAACGACAGGTGCTGGTTCAGCCACGCGCCGGTGTTTGCCAGTCCCTCGCGGTCGAGGTAGGAGAGGAAGGCGGCGCCGAGGATGACGCCCCAGATGTTCCCCATACCGCCGAGGATGACCATACAGAGGATGAACACCGAGATGTTGAAGAAGAAATCCCCGGGGAACGTCGCGCTCTTGAAGCTTGCGTAGTACCCGCCTGCGATCCCGCCGAAGAACGCGCCGCCTGCGTAGGCCCACGTCTTGGTGCGCATCAGCGGCACGCCCATCGCGGATGCCGCCGTTTCGTCCTCGCGAATTGCGACCCACGCTCGGCCGAGCCGCGAGTCGAGCAGCCGGAGGCTGCAGAAGATGGTGAACAGGACGAGGAGGATCGCCGTCCAGAAGAAGAGGCGCTCGGACGTGAAGAACGTGCCGTGCCCGGTCAGGTAGTTAAAGCTCCCGAAGCCGGGCGAGTCGATCGGGACGATCCCGTTCGGCCCGTTGGTCAGGTTGAACCCGGTGCCGAAGAAGTTGTCGCCGTTGCGCGCGATCTGGGGGAGGATCTCGCCGAACCCGAGGGTGACGATCGCCAGGTAGTCGCCGCGCAGCCGTAGCGTGGGCAGGCCGATGAGGATCCCGATGAGAGCAGTGACGATGCCGGCGAGGGCGAGCAGGAGCCAGATCGAGATGTGGATGCCGGGGACCGTCCCGCCGACCCCCGTGTCCCAGAAGTGCACGTTCAGGCCCGAGAACTGGCTCGAGGCGAACCACGCGACCGTGTAGGAGCCGATCGCGTAGAAGGCGACGTACCCGAGATCGAGGAGGCCGGCGTAGCCGACGACGATGTTCAGGCCGATCGCCATCATGATGAAGACGAGCATGTACACGCCCGTGGACACGTCCGGCCACGGCCCGAAGACCGGGATGTCGAACATGTTCGAGACGTAGAACGGGTAGGTGAAGGCCAGCCCGAAGGCCATCGCGGTGCGGATGTAGGGGCCGATGGTGGGGATGCGCTCCCACGGCGGGACGTAGAGCACGACGAAGACCAGCCAGGTCAGGAATGCCGCGCCGCGCCAGAGACCCGGCTCGCTGGTGGCGAAGTTGAAGATCGGCGCCAGGACGACGAACGTGATGAGGAAGACGATCGCCGCGGTGATCGCCCGGCGAAAGGTGATCCGCGCAACGGGTCCCGCCGTCTCGGGGAGGAGGCGCTCCTCGAGGTCGCTTATCCAGCCCCGGATGGGATCGAGGAAGCCGGTCCGCCGTCTTACGGCCAGCGGTTTCTCACCCTCCTTCCGGGGTCCGTTCGCCGAGCAGGCCCTCGGGCCTGAAGACGAGGATCAGGATCAGGATTGCGAACACGATCGACTGCGTCCAGTCGCTGCCGGGGGCATGCCAGGAGAGCCCTTCGTTGAACGCTTGGATGAGACCGATCAAGATCGCGCCCAGCACCGCTCCCGGCAGGTTTCCGACTCCGCCGAGTACGGCCGCCGTGAAGGCGATCAGGCCGAGCTGGAAGCCCTGGTCGTAGCGGATGTTGGTCACGTACAGGGCGTAGACAAGCCCGGCCGCGCCGGCGAGTGCCCCCGCGATCAGGAAGGTGAAGGAGATCGTCCGGTTGACGTTGATGCCCATCATCGCCGCGGCGTCGCGGTCCTGCGCGGTTGCGCGCATCGCCTTTCCCTGCCTCGTCCGCTCCACGAGCCAGACGAGCAGGAGGAGGACTGGGACAGTGATGAGGACGACGATCAGCTTGTTCCACTGATAGTCGACGCCGCCCACGCTGAAGACGGTCGAGTGGGGCAGCACGTCCACCACCTCGATGTAGTTCGGGCCCTTCCAGGCGAGCCCGACGTTCTGGAGGATGAACGACATGCCGATGGCGGTGATCAGCGGGGCGAGTCGCGGCGCGCCCCGTAACGGCTTGTAGGCAACGAACTCGATCGAGGCATTGAGGACGCCGCAGAACGCCATCGCGACGACCAGCGTCCCGAAGACCCCGAGCCACACGACGACACCGGTATCCCCGCTCGCGACGCCGAACCAGGAGGCCAGCACGGTGGCGGAGACCATCCCGCCGAGCATGAAGACGTCCCCGTTGGCGAAGTTGATCAGCTCGAGGATGCCGTAGACGAGGGTGTAGCCGAGGGCGACGAGGGCGTAGATGCAGCCGGTCGTCAATCCGATGAGGAAGATCTCGACGAAGTCCGACGGGGTCTTGACGAGATTGACGATCAGCCAGACCACGACCAGCCCGACCAGGGTCAGACCGATGGCTGTCGTCGCGCTCACCGGCATCTTGGTCGTGCGGGGGAGGCGACGGGCGTCCGTGGCCATTGGCGTAGGTGGAGGAAGGACGGGAGAGGCCCGTGTGGGCCTCCCCCGAACTGTGCGCTTCCTCGATCGCTAGGCGGCCTTCACGAGGTTCTGCGGCGGGACGATGGTCTTGTACGTCTTGCCGGTTCCGCTCGTTCCGGAGCCTTGCTGGATGTAGACGGTGACCGGGTTGGACGTGGTGTCCCCGTTCTCGTTGATGGAGAACGACCCGAGGATGCCGTCCGTGATGTTCGTCTTGAACAGCTGAGCCGTAACCGAGCCCCGCGTTCCGTCGGAGCGCGCGATCGCGTCCAGCATGACCACGGCAGCCTGCGCCGCATAGGCGGCGTACGGGTTGACCTGGGTGCCGATCTGCGCACCGAAGTCGTCCACGAAGGTCTTGCCCGGGCCGGTCAGCTTTTCCGGCGGGATGCCGGCGACGCTGACGTACATGCCCGCTGCGGCCGGACCGTTGGCCGTGAAGTCGCTGAACCCGTCAGGAGTGATCAGCGGGTACTTCGCGCCGAGGACGCTCCGCAGGTCCTTGATCAGCTTTGCACCGTTCTCGCAGATGAGCCCGCCGAGGAACACCGTCGATGCACCCGTCTGCTTGATCCGCGTGGCCAGCGCCTCGTAGCTCGACGCCTTCGGATCCCACGCCGAGAAGCCGGCGACCTTGAGGCCGAGGGCCTCCGCCGAGTTCTGATAGTCGTTGGCGACGCCGAGGCCGTAGGCCTCCTTGTCGTTCAGGATGAAGACGCTCTTGTAGCCGAGCTGTTTCGTCAGCAGAGCGTCCGCCGCGCCCTGGAAGTCGTCCGCGGCCACGATGCGGGTGTAGTTTCGCTTCCCGGTCGGGTAGTACTTCTCCGGCTCGCCGGGAGCGATCGCCGGGCCCTTGTGGGTGAGACCCACGTAGGTGTTCGCCGGGCTGACCATACCCAGCGGGCCAGGGCTCGCCCGGTTCAGGATCGGCACGACGATCTCGGCACAGCCGGAGTTGAACGTTCCGATGACGCCGATCACGCTCTTGTTGGCCACGTATGCGTTCGCGTTCGTCGAGCACTTGCCCGAGTCCCATTTCCCGGCCTGCGCGGTCGAGTCGTCACAGGACTGGTAGCCGACGGTGTACTTGCCGGCCTTGAAGTTTTGCTGCTTGAAGATGAACTTGATCGCGTTCACCATCTGCTCGGTCTGGGTCCGGCCGGATCCCTGCAGGGGAAGGTCCGAAGGCACGATGAACTGCGGGTTCTCGCTTCCCTTGTAGATGCCGCCCGGACACGACGAAGCCGGGAGAGCGGTTGCGCTGCCGCCCGACGTCGTGGTGGATCCGGTGGTCGTCTTGCTTCCACCACCACCGCCGCCGCAGCCCGCCGCCACAAGCGCCAAGGCGCCCGTGACGCCGATCAGGGCGACGATCGAGATTCTCTTTCTCACTCTTCCTCCTCTTCGCTCGTGGGCTGACGAGCCAGCGTCGAGAGGTGTGCACGCTGCGCTCAGGAGTATGGGCGTTGAGAGTGGCGGTTTCAAGCGGGATCGCGCAAAAATCTCGCCGCCGCTAGGGTCCGGCCGGTGCGTTCGCTCCCTCTCGTCCTGCCGGTCGCGGCCGTCCTCGTGCTCTTCGGCGCCGGTTGCGGCGGCATCGACAAGGGGAAGCTCGAGTCGGCGATCAAGTCGCAGACGAACACACAGTTGGAGAGGGCCGGCCGTTCCGAGCGGGTCTCGACCGTCTCCTGCGTGAAGACGAGCGACAGCTACCACTACGACTGCAACCTCAAGAACGACGCGGGAACGACGTTCCTGAGGGTGAAAGCCACCTGCACGACGAAGGGCTCGTGCAGGTGGGGCCAGCAGTAGTCGTCAGTACGCGACGCTGAACCGCGCACGACTGTGGCGCGGGTTCTCCGCCTCGTCGAGCACGGCCACGGCGAAGTCCTCCATGCTGATGCGGCTCCGACCCTCGTCGTCCAGCAGCAGCTCGTCCCGGCCGGTGCGAAAGGAGCCCGTCCGCCCGCTGTCGTCGAAGCCTCTTGGAGGTGTGATCACGGTCCACTCGGTGGGCGCGCCGGTTGACTGGAGGACGTGCAGCGCGTCGAGGTGCGCCTGTGCCTCGGCGCGGTAATCCGGGTTGAAGTCCTCCAGGTCCATGACCAGCCGGCCAGGCTCGGCTTCGAGCGTTCCCGCGCCGCCGACGACGATGAGCCTTCTGACGCCGGCCTGCTCCAGGCCGGCCAGCAGGGCGTGCAGGATCTCCAGGAGGGATTGCGGCCTCGACCTGTTGAAGGCTGCGTTGATCGCCACGTCGTGTCCCGCTGCGGCGGCCGCGACGGTGCCGGCGTCGCGCACTGCCTCGCGGCCGGCTCCGGTGACGTCATGCCCGCGCCGGATCGCTTCGTCGGCGAGGTGCGAGCCGACCGCGCCGCCCGCGCCTAGGACGAGGATCTTCACGATGCGGCGGGTGGGATTCGAACCCACACGGGGCTAAGCCCCCACGGATTTTGAATCCGCGTTGTCTACCAGTTCCAGCACCGCCGCCCAGACGCAATGATAGGGCTCGTGCCCAACAAGATTGGCATCCTGACCGGAGGAGGCGACTGTCCCGGCCTCAATGCGGTCATCCGCGCGGTCGCGCGCCGGACGATGACTCGGGAGCGCGAGGTGGTCGGCATCCGTGAGGGATGGCGCGGTCTGATCGAAGGGCTCTTCGAGCCGCTCGGGCCGCGGGAGATCTCGGGGCTCCTCCCCCGCGGGGGCACGATCCTCGGTACGACCCGGACGAACCCGTACCGGATCGACGGCGGGGTGGAGGCCGTTCTGGGCTGGTTCCGGGACGAGGAGTTCGACGCGCTCGTCGCGATCGGCGGCGAGGACACGCTCGGCGTCGCCGCGCGCCTCTACGCGGAGCATCAGTTCCCGGTCGTCGGCGTGCCGAAGACGATCGACAACGACCTGTCCGCGACCGACTACACGTTCGGCTTCGACACCGCGGTCTCCGTCGCCACGGAGGCGATCGACCGCCTGCACACGACGGCGGAGTCGCACAACCGCGTGATGGTCGTCGAGGTCATGGGGCGCCAAGTCGGTTGGATCGCGGTCATGAGCGGGATCGCCGGCGGCGCGGACATGATCCTCATCCCCGAGCAGCCGGTCACGATCGAGCGAGCCTGCGAGGAGATCCGCCACCGGCATCATCGTGGCAAGGACTTCTCGATCGTCGTGGTCAGCGAGGGCTACGAGCTGAAGTACGAATCGGGAGAGACCCGCACGGTCGCCGAGGAGGTGCGCGACCAGTTCGGCCATGTCCGGCTCGGCGGCGTGGGGGAGGTGCTGGCGCGCGAGATCGAGGAGCGAACGGGCTACGAGACCCGGGTGACGGTGCTCGGCCACGTCCAGCGCGGCGGGACGCCGACGCCGCGCGACCGCGTCCTCGCGACGCGCTACGGGCTGAAGGCGGCCGACCTCGTGAACGAGGAGAAGTTCGGGCGGATGGCCGCGCTCCATGGCGATGCGGTCGTCGACGTCTCGCTCGAGGAAGCGACCGCCGAGCTCAAGACCGTGCCGAAGGAGTGGTACGACGTGGCGAGCGCCTTCTTCGGCTAGACGTTCCGCGTCATCACGACGAACTCGTTGTCGTCGTTCCGCAGCTTGTCCTCGGCTTCGAAGCCGAGCGCGTGAGCGACCATCTGGGCGCGCCGGTTGAACGCGGCGACCGCGACGCGGAACCGCTCGGGCCCGTAGAGCTCGCCGCCGAAACGGCAGGCCTCGCGCAGGAACGGGCCGCCGAGGCCGATCCCCGTCAGGTCTGGCCGCAGCCCGGCGCCGACGTCGAGCACGCCCTCCTGCTCGTCCAGCCCGGGCACCCTCGCGTCCTCGCCGAAGCAGCAGAAGCCGACTAGCACCCCGTCCTCGTCCAGGCCTGCGAAGTAGGTGTACTCGAGCAGCCGCTCCGCGTCGCCGCCGTCGTACAGCGAGTAGGGCTCCGGATACCGCCAGCCGGCGATCTGGTCGGCGTCGCCGCGGGTGAGCTCGCGAAAGGTGAAGCCGCTCATTGCAGCAGATCGACAAGTGGGAAGGAGCGGTGGCGGCGCGGCGGCACGAGGAAGTTCTGCCGGTGCGTCGTCTCGAGGACCGAGTTGAGCCCCTGGCCGCGCGCGCCCCGCTGGAACGGAAGCCGCGTCCCGTCCGGCAGCACTCCGTCCATCGCGAGCCGGTTGCGCTTGAAGTCGTCGCTGCTCGGGTTGAACACGACGAAGTGGACTCCGGCGCGCGGCTCCTGCCCCATGGCGTCCACCTGCGGCTGCGAGCTCCAGGCGAACGGGTTGTCGAGCGTGTTGAAGTCGGCGCGGTGCGGGATGGCCGTCCCCTTGACGTAGACCGTGCCGTCGCTTCCGCGCACGTCCTCGGTCAGCCGCGACGTCGTCTGGAGCGACGCGCTGTGTCCCATCGTCCCCGTCTTGTGGAATGCCTTGACGACCTTCCCGACCGAGGCAACCTGGCGCGGGCCCTGTGCGAGTGTCTGTGCGCCGGGCTTCGCCTTCATGCCGGGGTCGAACGTCGTGTCGACCCGGTCGCGGAAGTCGAAGGTGAGGTACCAGGCCTCGAGGTCTTCGAAGATGTGGGAGAGCGCCATGTGCGTTCCGCCTTCGAAGTAGCCGCCCTGCGCGTTGGTGTACCCGAGCGTCTCGAAGTTCGCGATGCGGGTTGGGCCGAGCCCGGCCTTCTGCGTGGAGGTGAAGCCCAGGAAGAGCTCGGACGTGTGCGGCACGAGGTCCGCGCCCGGGATTCCGGCCGCGAGCGCCATCCTCTTCGGCAAGCTCATCCCACCCTCGAACCCGCCGCCGGCGAAGCCGACTCGCACGCTCGTCGGCTCGAGGAAGTCGAGCGCGAGCAGCGTCTTGGCGGCGCTCTCGACGGCGGTCTTGTCGTCGCTGCGCAGGAGGAAGGCGACGTCGTTGGCCTCGAGGATCACATCCTGGGGGTCGCTGGGGAAGCGGATCGAGTGGGTGAGCGCTTTGATCGCGTGTCCCTTTGCGCGCGTGGCGCGCACGTCCACGGGGATGTGCGCGGCTGCCTGCTCCGGGACGAAACGGTCGAAGTAGGCGAGCCCCCAGGCCGCCGTCACTCCGAGCCCGGCAGGGGTCGGCTCCCGGCCGTCCTCGATCGAGTCAAGCGCGTGCATGAGCTCTTCGCGGGCGGAAACGAGCGACGCCTTGTCCCCGGCGACTCGCACCTTCGCCGTGACGATGCGGTGATGGAGGGGCGGCACGACGACCTCGATCCCGTCGTCGCTGACGACGCGCACGCCGTCGAGCACGTGCTGCTCTTTCGGGAAGCCCGCGGCCGACGCGCGCGACGGAGTTTGCCCGAGCCGGTCGACCAGCTCGTACAACGCGCCCCCGGCCACGGCGGCCGCGGCCGCGCCGGCCAGAAGCTCCCGACGTGTAATCGGCGACACTACCGGGGCTGGATCAGCACGAGGTTCTGCATCATCCGGTTGAGGTTCTGCAGGACACGCTGATATCCGAACGGCGGGGCGACGTGCTCGCTCACCGTGTACAGGGAGCCGTTGCGGCGCCAGGCATACAGCAGGTGCCACTGGTCGGCGTCACGGTTGACGGTGTAGAGCGTGACCTTGTAGCCGGCGACCGTCCGCGGCTTCTTCGCGTCCGCGAAGCACGGGATGTAGTTCTTCACCCGCTTGCCGCCGGCCTGCTCGTCGTTGCGGCACTTCGGGATCGCTGTCCGTCCCGGGTAGCCGCGCAGGTTGATATGGACCTCGCTCCCTTTCTCGAACCAGATGAACCCCGCGAGGTAGCTTCGGTCCTTGCCGACCGAGACGCCTGAGCTCCACTGTCCTCCGATCTTGGCGTCGAGCGGGCTCGGCACCCAGCTCGGGCAGTACACCGGCGTGCGAATGCGGTTCGCCAGCTTCTGCCATCCGGGCACCCAGGCGGCGGGGCAGGCCTTCGAGGATTGCGCCCGCGCCTTCGAGCTCGAGTCGACACTCCCGCACGCGGATCCCAGCAAGAGCAGGAGAAATGCGAGCGCGAGAAGGGGTCGCTTCACGTGCAGAGGGTAGCGCTACGCTCCGCGACATGGAAGCGTCAATGGCCTCGTCGTACGGCTGCCGCGACATGACCGGAACCCTCCGTCGCGTTCTCGTGCGCACCCCGCAGGAGGATGCCGCGTCGTGGGCGGCATGCGGTTGGCGCTCGCCGCCCGATCCGGTGTCCCTGCGCCGGGAGCACGAGGGGCTCTGCATCCTGCTCGAGGAGCACGGCGTGGAGGTCGTCGTCGCGCCGCCGGCCGACGGCGGGAACCTGGACGACGTATACGCCTTCGATCCCGCGCTCGTGACGGAGCAGGGGGTCATTCTGCTGCGGCCGGGCAAGGAGTGTCGCCGCGGTGAGCCCGCTGCGCTCGAGCGCGACCTTGCGGACGCCGGCATCCCGGTCGTGGGACGGCTGGAAGCCCCGGCCGAAGCCGAGGGCGGCGACCTGATCCGCCTCGACGACCGGACGCTCCTCGCCGGCTACACCTACCGCACGAACGAGGCCGGCGTCGAAGCGCTGCGCCCAGCCGTACCTGACTTGCGCAGCTTCGACGTCCCGCATCTGCACGGCCGCGGCGAGATCCTCCATCTGCTCTCGCTGCTCAGCCCACTCGACCGCGACCTCGCCGTCGCCTACCTGCCGCTTTTGCCGGCTCGGCTCGTCGAGCTGCTGGAGGAGCGGGACGTGCGTCTGGTCGAAGTGTCCGATGCGGAGTTCGAAACGATGGGGCCGAACGTCCTCGCGCTGGGGCCGCGCCGCGCGCTGACGCACGAGGGGAACGCGGAGACGCGCCGGCGGATGGAAGCCGCCGGCGTGGACGTCGTCACCTATCGCGGCGAGGAGCTCTCCAAGGGAGACGGCGGCGCGACCTGTCTGACGCTGCCGCTCTTGCGGGGCTAGATCTCGTAGAGGGCGAGCCAGGGCCCGGACAGGTCGCCGCCGGGCCGGATGTAGTACGTGCGCTGTGCGTTTTGCGCCAGGTCGGCGTAGAAGCGGCTCTCCTTCGGATAGTTCGAACGTGCCGCGAGCACCCGGTCGGCGACGCCGCCGTTCACGAGGACGTAGCGCACGCCCTCCTGCCGCAGCCGGCGGACGTCGCGGTTCGGGTCGAAGGCGAACGCGGGTCCGGGCAGTGCGAGCGGCACGACTTCGAAGCCGGCGAGCGGCGCGGTGGAGGACTCGGCCGCGATCTTCACGCCGCGTGGGACGTGGCTCTCTATCCAGTCGTGCGCGACCACGCGGGTGTCCGTCTTCGCCAGTGCGTCGTCCCGCTGGATCGACCACACGAGCGGGACGACGAGGCAGAGGGCGGTCACGGGTGCGAGGACGCGCATCCGTCCGGCGAGCACGCCGAGCGGCGGGACGAGCGGGAGGACGAACCGGTCGAAGTGCGACTTGAGCGTCAAGAGGTTGATGAAGTAGACGAGGACGAACGAGGCGAGGATCAGGTCGGGTCGGCGCCGGGCTACCAGTGCCGCGACGAGCCCGATGAACGCGATCACGAGCACGGGTCCCATTCCGCTCCAGAGCCGGTGCAGGTAGCCCTCGAGCGAGGTGCCGTCGTGCTCGAAGCCGAGCCAGCCGGTGTGGTGAAGATCCTGAGTGTCCCAGGCGTCGTGGAAAGCCTTCCCCGGCTCGACCAGCACGAAGGGGCTGGTGGCGAGGAAGGTGAGCGCACCGATGCCGAGAGCGATGGCGAATCGGCGCCATTGCCTCCACGACGCGACGACGAGCGGGACGATCAGCAGCACCCCCGGCCATTTCGCTCCCATCGCCAGCCCCGCCGCGACTCCCGCGAGCTCGATCCTCCCCGACACCATGAGCGCGAGCGCAGCGGCGATACCCAGGGTCAGCGGGACGTCGGTCACAGCCATGTGCGAGTACGCGACGTGGGTCACGTCCACCGCCACCACGGCGGCGCCGATGGCCGCGGCAACGAGGCCGTAGGCGCGCAGGCCGAGCCACCAGGTGGCGGCGACGGCGCCGACACCGAGGAGCGCGACGAGGATGCGGGCGTCGAGGTAGGCCGGCGCGGCGTGCCAGGCCTGGAACGGCGCCATCAGGTAGAGGACGACCGTGGGGTAGTTGAACCAATGCGGGTTCGGACCGCCTCCGTGCACCATGTGCCACGCGCGCGGGACGATCACCTGCTCGTCGGGGTTCAGCAGGCCGTAGGGGAGAGCGTGCTCGATGCCGACGAAGCGAAGCGCCGCCGCGAGCACGAGGATGCCCCCGAGCGTGGCCGCGGCGAGGCCGATGCGCCTCCTGGTGATCCCGGGCTTCTCGGTCGCGAGCGGGGGCGGTGCTGCCTCCGGCGCTACGACGCCGGTGCTCACACCTCCGGCGGGGCCTCGCCGACGAGCCGGGAGACGTCCGCGCGCTCGACGATGACCGCGTCGACGCCCGCTCGCTCGAGAGCGTCGACGTCGTCGCGCGACCGAATCTGGACCTCGGCGATCGCCAGCTTCCCCGCGGGAACGTCAGGGAGGAGATCGAGGACCTGCTCGAGCGGATCTTCGTCCTCATCCTTGGGGGAGAGCAAGAGGATCTCCGGGTCGAGCTCCTCGAGCGCGAGCTCCAGCTGCTCGTCGTCGCGCACGCCGATGACCGGCTCGAGCCCGAGCTCGTACAGGCGGGCGTAGAGCTCCCCTAGTACGTCGTCGTCGGAATCGGCGCGGAGGACGCAGGCGTCCAGGCTCGTCCCATCCGAGAGGGTCCGCACGTCGCTGCGGGAGAGGATGGGGAGGCCGGTGGCCTCGCGGAGGCCGTCCACCGCGCGGCTGACGACGATGCCTTCCGCTCCGTCCTGCTCGGCGGTGCGGGCACCGTCGGCGTCTTCGACGGGGACGAGGAGCGAGATGCCGTCGCCCTCCGAGATGGCCTGGCTGAGGCGGCGGTTGTGGTTCACGATGTGGTGACCGGGCTTGCGGGGGGTGATGCCATCGGCGCTGCGGATGGTATCCCGGATGGCGCGAGACTTGACTCGAACCCGGCACGGACGCGTACGGGTTTTCGCGCTACGGTCGCAGCGGGTGGCGGGCGGATCAGTCCCCACCCAAGGGTGGGGTGTGGAGTGCTACGGCCTGCTCAGGCCTGAAATGCATTTACCGCACTCAGGATGGCTTCGAGCACCCCGGCGTAGAACCTTCTCGTTACTTCGTCGGAGCGCTCTCCTGTTTCTGGGTTTTCGGCCCAAAAGTCATTCCACGAGCCATGCCGCCGAACACGCAGGCAGTGGTGGCCCCGGCGAACAGCCGAGCCGCCGCTGAAGGCGGCGGCAAGTGCGGGCTCGCCGCGGAGTCGCCAGCGAGATCCGCTCGCAGCGGCCAGCCCGAAGCGCTGTGAACCATGTGCCGGTCGAGTCACCGCTTCTGCAGCTCTCCGACTCGAAGCGAACGCTGCGCACGTACTCGAATGACCAATTCGCTTCGAACAGCTGCGGCGGATCGACACAGTGTCGACTGAGGAACGCGGTCCCGTGCGCGACGAGCGCGCAGAGCTGGGCCAACTCAGCATTCATTCAGAGCCCGAGTTGCTCGAGCATGCGCTCGTCCGAGCGCCACTTCTCCTTGACCTTGACTTGGAGCTCCAGGAATATCCGCCGCCCGAGCAACAGCTCCAGCTCCGGCCGGGCTCGCACTCCGATTTCGCGCACCACACGCCCGCCCTTGCCGACGACGATCCCTTTCTGCGACTGGGTCTCGACGTACACGACCGCCCGCACGACCTTGTCCCCAAGCTCCTCGACCTCGACCGAGAGCGCATGGGGCACCTCCTCCCGCGTCAGCGCGAGCGCCTTCTCGCGGATTATCTCGGCGACCTGCACCTCCACCGGCAGGTCGCTGCGCTGGCTGGTCGGAAAGTACGCCGGCCCCTCCGGCAGCAGCCCGACGAGCTCGTCGCGCAGCTCGGCCACGCCCGTCTCGGTTCGCGCGCTGACGGGGTGGAGCGCGTGGAAGTCGCCGAGCTTCGAGGCGGCGTCGATCTGTGCGACGATCTCCTCCGGCTTCATTCGGTCGACCTTGTTCAGCGTGATCACGACGGGCACCCCGAGCCCGAAGACGCGCTCGGCGACGAAGCGGTCGCCGCCGCCGATCCGCTGCCGTCCGTCCAGGACGATGACGGCGGCGTCGACGTCCTCGAGCGACGCGTCCACCGTGCGCTGCATGTGCTCCGTCAACGGATCGAGTGGGCGCTGGAAGCCGGGGAGGTCGACGAGGACGAGCTGGTGGTCGTCGCCGTTCACGATCCCCCGAATCCGGCGCCGCGTGGTCTGCGGCTTGTCGGACACGATCGCCACCTTCCCCCCGCAGAGCGCGTTCACGAGCGTCGACTTCCCGACGTTCGGACGCCCCGCGACGGCGACGAACCCGCTCTTCACGGCGCGACTTGGAAGAGGACGAGCGTGACCAGCGCGCCGAGCGCAGCGCCGTAGGCGACCTCGAGCGTCGAGTGCACGCCCGACTCGACGCGCGTCTGGGCGACGAGGAGCGCCATGATCAGTGCGAGGGACGACACGAGGAACTGGTGGCTCGAATCCTTGAGGACGAGCGTCACGGCCATCCATCCCGCGAAGGCGAGTGCGGCATGGCCGGAGGGAAGCCCGCCTCGCAGGGGCGTCCCTCGTCCCGTGATCGCCTTCGTCACGAGCACCGCGAGGATGACGACGACGAGCGCGATGAGCGTCAGCTCCGCGGGCGCGTTCGCGAGCCTGTGCAGCAGCCGCTCGCTCCGGTGCGCGATCGCGCTCGAGAAGACGAGGTAGCCGACGACGAGCGCGTTCACGGCGGAGATCAGCACCGCTCCTGCCGCAATGTCCTTGGCCAGCTTGGCCAGCGGGTCGAACGATGTGGTGGCCACGTCGATCGCGCTCTCGATCGCGGTGTTGAGCATCTCGGCGACGAGGACGAACGTGATGGAGAGGAGCAGGGCGATCAGCTCGAGCCGGGAGACGCCGAGGACGATCGCGGCGATGAGGACTGCGGCCGCAATGACGACGTGCATGCGCATGTTCCGGTGCGTGCGCAGCGCATGGACGACGCCCTGGAAGGCGTAGTTGAAGCTCTCGATGACGGTCGGCGACGGACGGCGCGTCGGTTCCGGCGGGGTTTCGACCGCCGGCGGGCGCTCCCGGACCGGCGCGCTCATGACCACCCTCCGTACGAGCGCTCGCGGTCCTCCATCTCCGGGCCGTGCTCGTAGCCGAGGAGATGCAGCAGACCGTGGACGAGCGGCCCGCGCCATTCCGTCCCTACCACCTGGGGGCACACCACCGCGTCGCCGAGCTGGCGCGGCACGCCCTCCGGCAGATCGTCCCGGCCGTCGAGCGGGAAGGAGAGGACGTCGGTCTCCTCGTCGATCCCGAGATGTTCCTGCTTCAGGCGGCGGATCTCGTCAGGCCCGACGAACGCGATTCCGAGCTCACCATCCTCGATTCCCTCCGCTGCAAGCACCGAACGGGCGAGCTCTTCCGCGGCCGCCTCCTCGACGGCGACGCCGCTCCGGTTGGCCAGCTCGATCGCCACCCTCATCGTCGCCGCTGCGTTCCGGTCTCCTCCGAGTGGAGCTTGTACGCCTCGACGATGTGCTGGACGAGCTTGTGCCGGACGACATCCTCATGCGTGAAGCGGACGAATGCGATCCCGTCGATCGAGCCCAGAATGTCCTGCACCTGGATGAGCCCTGACGCCTGCTCGCGCGGCAGGTCGATCTGAGTCACATCGCCGGTGACGACGACCTTGGAGCCGAAGCCGAGCCGGGTCAGGAACATCTGCATCTGCTCGGGCGTCGTGTTCTGCGCCTCGTCCAGGATGATGAACGAGTCGTTCAGCGTGCGGCCGCGCATGAACGCGAGTGGCGCGACCTCGATCGTCCCGCGCTCCATATACGCGTTCAGGCGGTCGGGCTCCAGCATGTCGTACAGGGCGTCGAAGAGCGGGCGCAGATAGGGGTCGACCTTCGCGAGCATGTCCCCGGGGAGGAAGCCGAGCCGCTCGCCGGCCTCGACCGCCGGGCGGGTGAGGATGATGCGGCCCACGAGGCGCTCGGACAGGGCCGCGACCGCGAGCGCCATCGCCAGGTACGTCTTGCCGGTGCCGGCCGGGCCGATGGCGAACGTGACGGTGTGGTCGCGGATGGCGTCCACGTAGCTCTTCTGCGTCACCGTCTTCGGCGCGATCTTCTTGCCGCGGTGCCGCCATACGACGTCCTCGAAGACCTCGCGGAGGTCGCCCGACTGATCGAGCGCACGCACGACCGCGCCGACCGTGTCCGGGCCGATGTCGTGGCCGCCCTCGACCAGCTCGACGAGCTCGCCGACGACGGCGCGGGCCTCCGACACCTGCTCCTCCTCGCCCGCGAGGGTGAGCACGTTGCCGCGCAGGCGGATCGTGCAGTGCAGGCGCTCGCGCAGCGCGTCGAGGACGCCGTCTCCGACGCCCGCGAGCTCCGCCGCGACCTCGTTGGAGACGGGAAGTGTCTCTTCCACTCGCGTCAGTCTAGGGAAGGGCCTGGATCCAGCGATGGCCCGGATGCACGAGCTCCAGCGCGTCCCGCAGCCATGCGCGGCGCGTCCCGCGTATGCGGTCGGCCACGAGCCGAAAGTCGTGCTCGTCCTTGTCGGCGGCGTGCCGCGCCTTGTACAGGAGCTGCACTTCGGGGGCGACGACGGGGATCCCGTCCGGGCTCCGCTGCGCGAGCTGGCGGACGTGCAGCGTGATGCGCGGGTCGCGCCGGCACAGCCAGATCCCGCCCTCGGCCTCGTTCAGGAAGAACTGGCGCTCGTCGTAGTTCGGCTCCCAGTAGTGGGCCACAGGGTCGTCCGGCCGACGGAAGAGCACCTGGTGCATCGGGAGCTCGAGATGTTCTGACTCGTCCCACTCGGTCCAGCCGCCGATCGACTTGTATGCGAGCCAGTCGCCGTAGTGCTCGTGGAGGGCGGCTTGATGCTGGCGGAAGACGCCCACCTCCAGGTCCTCGTGCTCGCGGGTGACCTCGCCGGCGAACAGGTCGATCGCCCACCCGCCGCAGACGAACCACGGATGGGGATAGCCCTCGAGCTCGGCCAGCGCCGGGGCGATGACGTCGAAGGAGCTCAGGCGAGCTTCTCGCGGACGAGCTGGCTCACCGCCGAGCCGTCTGCCCGCCCGGCGATCTGCGGCATGACGTCGGCCATGACCCGTCCGATATCCCGCATGCTCGTCGCGCCGACCTCGGCGATCGCGTCGTCGACGATCTCCTCGAGCTCGGCCTCGCTGAGCGGCTCGGGCATGAACTCCTGGAGAATCTCGAGCTCGTTCTCCTCGGCGTCGGCCTGCTCCTCGCGCCCGGCGGCGCGAAACGCCTCGGCTGCCTCCACACGCCGCTTGCGCTCGCGTTGCAGCACCTGCAGCTCCTCGTCGTCGTGCAGCGGGCGCTGCAGCTCCTTCTCGGCAGAGCGCAGCGCGGCCAGGATGAGACGCAGCGCGTCGCGCCGCTCCGATTCGCGAGCCTGCATCGCCTCCTTGAGCTCGTTCTCGATGCGGGCGATCAGGCTCACGGCGATCCCATGATGTGCCAGTGGAGATGGAAGACCGTCTGGCCGGCGCGTGGGCCGACGTGCACGGCGAGCCGGTAGTCCTCGAGGCCGGCCCGCTCGGCGGTCTCGGCGACGAACTCGAGCATCCGCTTCGCCTCGTCGGCGGGGAAGTCTCCGATCTCCTTGAAGCTGGAGACATGGCGCTCGGGGAGGACGAGCAGGTGCACGTCCGCCTGCGGGTTGATGTCGCGGATCGCGACGAAGCCGTCTCCGGAATGCACGTGGTCGCCCTCGGCATACAGCGAGCAGAACAGGCAGTCCTCAGGCAGCGAGAATCCCCTCCTCGGTGACTGCGCCCGCGCGGACGCGGACGAGGTCTCCAGGCTGTGCCTCGACGAACCAGGGCGAGTAGTCGTCGCCGTAACCACGGCCGGGCCGGTCGACCAGTACGAGATCCTCGTGGCCGAGCTTCTTCCGCCAGTGCGCGACGCATGCGGCCTGCGAGCCCCGCCGCAGGCGCGCGCTTCGCTCCTTCTTGACCGCGGGCGGGACGGCGTCGGCCGCCGCGGTGCGCGTGCCCGGGCGGGGCGAATAGGGAAAGACGTGAACCTTGGTGATCCCCGCGCGCTCGACCACGCCGAGCGTTCGCTCGAAAGCGGGCTCGTCCTCGCTTGGGAAGCCCACGATGACGTCGCTGGTCAGGTTGAAGCCTTCCGCGTGCTCCACCCGCCGCAGAAACGTGGCGGCCGTATACCGGCGCGACATCGCCTGGAGGACGGCGTCGTCCCCCGATTGCAGCGGGACATGCAGATGGCGCGACACGGTGGGCGTCTCGCGCATGGCCGCGATCAGCTCCGGACCGACGTGGTTGACCTCGATCGAGGACAGGCGCAGGCGCGCGACGCCCGGGAGGCTTCCGGCCACGCGGATCAGGCGCGCGAGCGTGTAGCCGGCCGCGCGGTCCCGATAGCAGCCGAGGTTGATCCCCGTCAGGACGATCTCGCGGTGGCCCTGGTCGGCGCGTTTGCGGATCTCGGCCAGCACGGCGGCGGCGGGGCGGCTCCGCGACTCTCCGCGAACGAGCGGAACGACGCAGAACGAGCAGGAGAAGCTGCATCCGTCCTGCACTTTCACGAAGGCCCGGATGCGGTCGATCCCCGTGTCGGCCAGGACGCAGCCGATCGGCCCGACGGCCTCCGCAATCAGGTCCGGAGTCGTCTCGCTGCGGCCGCGGACGACGGTGACGTTGTCCGGCAGCCCCTTGAACCCATCCTCGGCGAGGTTGGCGCCGCAGCCCGTTACGAAGACACGCCGGTGGGTGCGCGCCGCGCGCGCGGCCGCGTGCCTCGACTTCCGCACAGCCTCGTGCGTGACACAGCAGGCGTTGACCACGGCCACATCGGCGCCGCTTGCCGCTTCCGCGTGTCCGTCTCGGAGCAGGCGCTCGCGGATCTCCTGCGCGTCGGAATAGGAGACCTTGCAGCCCAGGAAACGAACGAAGAAGGACGCCACGCGGGGCGAACTCTACTCAGGCGCGGCTCCAAGAGTCGGCCGCCCAGCCGTCCCGCTCACGGCGCTCGACATGCCGGTAGTGCGCCGCTTCCGGACCGTCGGTGGCCAGGTAGCCGGAGGTCAGGAGACGCGGCGCCTCGAGGTGCCCCGCCAGCGTCTCGATCGCGGTTGCCGAGATGTTCGCCACGGCGATGCCGGCCCTAGGCAGTGGGCTTTCGAGCGCCTCCCCGAGCCGCAGATCGACCGTGACATCGTTCGCGCGCGCGTTCTCGGCAGCCGCCTCGAGCGTGACCGGGTCGTGGTCGAGGGCGATGACCGGCTCGAAGCCGAGCTTCCGGGCGGCGATCGAGAGCACTCCGGAGCCGCAGCCGATGTCGATGACGCTCCCGCCCCGGGGCGCAAGGTCGACCAGGAGCTGGAGACAAAGCTGCGTTGTGGGATGGGCGCCGGTCCCGAAGGCGCGGCCGGGATCGATCACGACGGCGATCGCGTCGGGCTCGGCCTCCAGCCACGGCGGGCCCACCCACAGTGGGCCGACGCGCACGGCGCGGTGAAACTCACGCCAGCGGTGCTGCCAGTCCTCCGGCACCTCCGACCAGGAGTACTCGCCGAACGCGCGCCAGAGGCGGGTCGCGCCGGCCGCGTCGGTGTACGCGGCGAGCTCGAGCACGCCGGGTCGCTCCTCCTCCTCGAAGCCGTCCGGGAAGAGCTCCAGCATCGCCGCGCGCGCCGCCTCGGCTCGCTGCGCGGGCACCGTTACCGAGACCCGGCGGACTGTGGTCAGCGGAAGGCGCTCTTCAGCTTGTCGAAGAAGCCTTCTCCGCCCGCGTAGCTCTCCTCGCCCGCGGTCGCCTCGAACTCCTGGAGCAGGCGCCTTCCGTCGTCGTCGAGCCGGCGCGGGATGACGACGTTGACGAGGACGCGGTGGTCGCCGCGTCCGAAGCCTTGGAGCACGGGCATTCCCTGTCCGCGCAGGATGCGGATCTCGCCCGGCTGCGTTCCGGGCTGGAAGTCCAGCTCCTTGTCGCCGTCGATCGTGGGGACCGTCACCTGCGTCCCCAGCGCCGCCTGCGTCATTGTCAGATCGACCGTCGAGAACAGGTCGTTTCCCTCGCGCGTGAAGCGTGGATCGGGACGGACGCGGACGAGGACGTAGATGTCGCCGGCACCGCCGCCGAGGGGGCCGGCGTGCCCCTCGCCGGAGATGCGGATGCGCTGCCCGTCGTGGATCCCCGCGGGGATCTTCACGTCGAGCGTGCGTGTCTCGAGCTGCTGGCCGGCTCCTTTGCAGTCCTTGCAGGGATGCTCGACGACCTGTCCCCGGCCGCCGCACTCCGGGCACGTGTGCGAGCGGATGAGCTCGCCGAGGACGGTGCGAGACACCTGCTGGACGGCGCCCGCGCCTCCGCAGGTCGGGCACGTAGCCGGCTCGGTCCCGGGCTCGGCTCCGCTCCCGTGACAGGTGGAGCAGCTAGCGGCCACCTGGAACGAGATCTCCTCCGTCGTCCCGCGGGCCGCCTCGACGAGCTCGATCTCGATGTCGGCCGCGATATCCCCGCCTCGCCTGGACCTGCGCCCGCCGGAGGAGCCGAAGAGATCGTCACCGAAGAAGGCGGCGAAGAGGTCGGAGAGGTTGCCGAGGTCGAAGTGGCTCGGTTCGTAGCCTCCGCGCCTGAGGCCGGCGTGGCCGTACTGGTCGTACAGGCGCCTCGTCTCGGCCTTGGAGAGCACTTCGTATGCCTCGACGACCTCCTTGAAGCGCTGCTCGGCGTCAGGTTCCGTCGACACGTCCGGATGGAGCTCGCGCGCGAGCCGGCGAAAGGCGCTCTTGATGTCGCGTTCGTCGGCGGTGCGGGAGAGCCCGAGGACGTCGTAGTAGTCGCGCTCCGTCGTCGCCATTCGTTCGAAAGCGTAGCGTCCGGTCCCCCGGGGCTCAGTCGTCGGTGTAGATGTGGCTCACGAAGCGCGAGAGCGCGGACGCTGCGCCTCGCACAGAGTGGATCGCGGTCGCGTAGTCCATGCGCAGCGGGCCCAGGAGGCTGACGGTTCCGAGCATCCTGTTGGTGACGCCGTAGGAGGCGCCGACGAGGGCAACGTCGTGCAGCGCCGGGTCGTCGAGCTCCTCTCCGACCCGGACGAACGGCCGGTTCGGCGCGAGCTCATGGTTGAGGAGCTCGATCACGGCAGCCCGCTGCTCGAGCAGGGCGAGCACCTGCCGGTGGGCGGCCAGCTCGTCGGCGCGCACGTCGTCGAACAGGCCGGCGGCGCCGCCCACGAACAGACGGTCGGAATCGGACAGGAGATCGGTGAAGACCGGTGCGATCGCTTGCATGAACTCCCGCTCACGCGTCGTGAACCCGGGATCGTCGAGCCGGTCTCGAAGCATCCGGCTGCCGAGGCGGACGCCCGCCAGCCGCTCGTTCAGGTACTCGCGTGCCCAGGTCGCGATGCCGGGGTCGACCGGCTCGGCGAAGTCGAACATGCGCTTGCTCACGCCTCCGGTCGAGGTGATCACGACCACCATGACGAGCTCGGGTTGGAGCAGAAGCACCTCGGCATGCCGGACGGTCGTCGCCTCGAGCGGCGGCCCCGACACGAGGGCGAGCAGCCGCGTCGCGCGCGCGAGCTTCTCGGTCGTCGCCTGCAGCGCGAGGTCCATCTCCGTCCGCTGGTGCGAAAGCTCGAGCTCAAAGCTTCGCGGCTGGGCCTCCGTTCGCTCGAGCGCGTCTGCCGCGAAGAAGCGGTACCCGCGCTCGGTGGGCACGCGCCCCGCCGAGGTGTGCGGGTGGGTGAGCAGCCCCTGAGCCTCGAGCTCCGCCAACTCGTTGCGGACGGTAGACGCAGACACCGACATCGACCAGCGCTGGACCAGGCTCTTCGATCCCACCGGGACACCGGTGGTCACATACTCCTGGACGACGCGGCGCAGGATCTCCTGCTGGCGCGGCGACAGACCGAGTGGCTGAGGCCTCATTTGCAGGAATTTTACGCCAGCAGCTCGGCTGTGACGCCGCCGCCGAGCAGACGGCCGCGGGGCGTCAGCGCGAGCGCCGGCGCACCGCCACTGTGTACGCGCCGCACCAGCCTGAGCCCGACGAGCCGTCCGAGCGCCTGCTCGTCTACGGCGGCCGCCACGGGCTCCAGCGGGAGCGGATCGTCCAGGCGCAGGCCGAGCATGAGCCGTTCGCGCGCCTGCACGTCGCCGTCGAGCGCCTCCACCTCCCTGGCCGGTGGTGTCCCCGCTGCGAGAGCTGACATGTAGGCCGCGAGCCTGGGCGAGTTTCGCCGCCGGACTCCTTCGATTGTCGAAACCGCGCCGAGCCCGAGCCCGAGGTAGTCCCGGCCGAGCCAGTAGCCGAGGTTGTGCCGGGCGCGCAGGTCGCGGCCGTCTGCCCGATCCGGCCCGAGACAGAAGTTCGCCGTCTCGTACCAGCGATAGCCGGCCGCCGTCAGCGTCTCGACCACCCGCTCGAAGTAGGTCTCCATCGATTCGGCCTGACGCGAGAGCTCGGCGCCGTGCGCATGCGTGAACCGGGTTCCCCGCTTCGCCTCGAGCTCGTAGCACGACAAGTGCTCGGGCTCGAGCGCCAGCGCCTCGCTCAGATCGCGGTCGAGGTCGGAGGGGCTCTGGCCGGGGATCCCGTACAGCAGATCGAGAGAGATGTTGTCAAGATTGGCATCGCGGAGATCGTAGAACGCGCGCCGGACGGCGTCCGGGCCGGCCCGGCGTTCCAGCACGTCGAGCAGCTTCGGCTGGAAGCTCTGTGCCCCGAGCGAGACACGCGTTACGCCATGGGCGCGCAGAAGCCGGGCCAGCTCGGGCGTAACAGTCTCCGGATTCGCCTCGACCGTGACTTCGGTGGCCGGCGGGAGTGAGAGCAGCAGCCGCTCGAGCTCGGCCGGCTGCATGAAGGTCGGGGTTCCGCCCCCGAGGAAGACCGTCTCGAGGTCGGGTGCGAGCACGTCCCGCTCGAGCTCGAGCTCGGCCAGGACCGCGTCGACGTAGGGCGCATGCTCGGTCGCCCGGCCGAGGACCGTGACGAAATCGCAGTAGCCGCACCGGTGGGCGCAGAAGGGGAGGTGGACGTACAGGTGACGGACGTGCCCGGTCACTTCTTGCTGCCGTCCAGGTTGAGGACCGCGAGGAAGGCCTCCTGCGGCACCTCGACCGCGCCGACCTGCTTCATCCGCTTCTTTCCGGCCTTCTGGCGCTCGAGCAGCTTGCGCTTGCGGGTGATGTCCCCGCCGTAGCACTTTGCGAGCACGTCCTTGCGCTTGGCCTTGATCGTCTCGCGCGCGATGACGCGGGAGCCGATCGCGGCCTGGACGGCCACGTCGAACATCTGCCGCGGGATCTCTTCGCGCAGCCGCTCGACGAGTTGCTTGCCGCGTGGATACGCGCTTTCGCGGTGGGCGATCAGCGAGAGCGCGTCCACCGTCTCGCCCCCGATGAGAACGTCCACGCGGACGAGCTCGCCCTCGCGGAAGCCGGCCAGGTCGTAGTCGAACGATGCATACCCGCGCGTGCGTGACTTGAGCTGGTCGTAAAAGTCGATGACGACCTCGGCAAGGGGCAGCTCGTACAGCAGCAGGACCCGCTGCTCGGACAGGTACTCCATGTGGTCGAAGGTGGCGCGGCGGTCGATGCAGAGCTCCATTACGGCCCCGACGTACTCGCGCGGGACGATGACCGACGCCTTGATGTACGGCTCCTCGATCGTTTCGATCTCCTGCGGCATCTCGGCCGGGTTGTGCACCTCGATCTCCTCGCCCGCCTTCGTGAGGACGCGGTAGGCGACGGTGGGCGCGGTCACGAGCAGGTCGAGGTCGAACTCGCGCTCGAGGCGCTCGCGGACGATCTCCATGTGGAGGAGGCCGAGGAAGCCGCAGCGGAAGCCGAAGCCGAGCGCCTGCGAGGTCTCGGGCTCGTACACGAGCGATGCGTCGCTCAGCTTCAGCTTCTCGAGCGCGTCCCGGAGCTCGGGGTAGTCGTCGGAATCCGTCGGGAAGAGTCCAGCGAACACCATAGGCTTGACGTCCTTGTACCCGGGGAGCGGCGCGGCGGCCGGGCGCGCCTCGGAGGTGAGCGTGTCGCCGACCCGGAGCTTGCTGACGTCTTTCAGGCCGGTGATGACGTACCCGACCTCACCCGCCTCGAGCCGCGCCGTGGGGCTCATCGTCGGCGAGAAGAAGCCGAGCTCCTCCGCCTCGAACCGCGTCCCGAGAACCATCGCGCGCAGCGGCTCGCGCGTCCGGAAGGTCCCGTCCACGACCCGCACGAACGCGACGACCCCCCGGTACTGGTCGTACGAAGAGTCGAAGATCAACGCGCGCGCCGGCGCTTCCGGGTCGCCGGAGGGCGGCGGGATGCGCTCGACGATCGCGTCCAGCACAGCCCCCACGCCTACTCCCGTCTTGGCCGAGATGCGCAGGACGTCGTCCGGCGAGCCGCCGATCAGCTCGGCGATGTCAGCCGCCGCCTGGTCGGGGTTGGCCTGCGGCAGGTCGATCTTGTTGACGACCGGAATGATCTCCAGGTCGTTCTCGATCGCCAGGTACGCGTTCGCAAGCGTCTGCGCCTCGAGCCCCTGCGCGGCGTCCACCAGCAGCAGCGCGCCCTCGCAAGCCTGGAGCGCGCGCGACACTTCGTAGGTGAAGTCCACGTGTCCCGGCGTGTCGATCAGGTTGAGCTGATGCGCCTTCCAGGACACGCGCACAGCTTGCGCCTTGATGGTGATCCCCCGCTCGCGCTCGAGGTCCATCGAGTCGAGCAGCTGTTCGCGCATCTCGCGTCCCGAGACGGTGTCGGTCACCTCGAGAACACGGTCGGCCAGAGTCGACTTTCCGTGGTCGATGTGCGCGACAATAGAGAAGTTGCGGATGCGGTCCTGAGGCACGACGAAATCAACTCGGGCGGGCGCGGCGTCGCAACGATAGCAACGTGTGCAGCTCGCGAACTCCCACCAATTTGCAGGCAAACAAGTAGAAGGCGATACCAACCGCGAGCGCACCCCCGAGAGAGAGGAGCTGGGCTCCGAACGACTGACCGAGCAGGTGGTCGAGCCCGTCCCATACCCCGTAGGCCACGCCGGCCAGCAGCGCCGAGACGACGCAGATGAGCGCGGTCGCCTTCCCGATTTCACCGAGATCGAGGCGCTGCTTCCGGCGCTGGAGCACTGCGATCAGCGCGATCGTGCCGGCCATGTTGACCACGGAGGTGGCGAGTGGGATCCCCCAGATCCCGAGGCGGTAGAAGACCGCGTCGAGTCCCGCGTTCACGCCCAGGTTCGCAAGGGCGATGGTGGTCGGGATCCAGTTGGACTGCAGGCTGAAGAACGTCCGCATCAGCATGAGCATCGCGCCGTTGAAGACGAGGCCCACGGAGAAGGCCGCCAGCGCCCCGGCCACGACCGTGGTCTGGTGCGGCGTGAACTCACCGCGCTGGTACAAGAGGCGGACGATCGGCTCTGCCAGAACGGCCGAGACGACGCTCGCCGGGATCAGTGTGAACGCGATCTGGCGCAGGCCCAGGCCGACCGTGTTCGCGAATCCCCGGTCGTCGTGACGCGCGGCCAGGCGCGACATCAGGGGGAAGAGAACCGTTGCGATCGCGATCGAGAAGATCCCCTGGGGAAGGAGGTAGAGGCGATAGGCCTTGTCGATGGCGGTCGGGGCGAGATCCGGGTTGATCAGTCGGGACGCGAAGAGGGTGTCGATCAGCGTGTTGAAGTTGATGAGGCCGAGGCCGAGCGTGACCGGGACGAGCAGGACGAATGTCTGCTTGACCGCGGGGTCGCGCCAGTCGATCACCATGTGCAGGCGGTCGTCGCGGCCGCGGAGCCAGGGGATGGGGAGAAGAACCTGCACGAGCGTGCCCAGGAGAACGGCACCGGCGTAGATGTAGAGCTGGGTGTCGACCGAGTCCGTCTGCGGAACGCCGAGGACGAGCCCGAGGATGATCACGAGGTTCCAGGCGACGGGCGTGAGCGCCGGCACCGTGAAGTGGTTGTAGCTGTTGAGGATCCCGACGATGATCCCGGAGAGCCCGAGCAGGACGACCGTCGGGAAGAGGATGCGGGAGAGGGTGACCGCGAGGTCCAGGTCGCCTCCGGGCGTTCCGAAGAGCTCCATCACCCAGGGCGCGAGCAGCATGAAGAGCGCGGTGATGCCGCTGAGGCCGAGCAGGATCAGCCAGAAGAGCGTCGAGGCCACTCGCCATGCGCGCTTTGCCTCTCCTTTCTCGAGCAGCTCGCTGAAGACTGGGACGAAGACGGATGAGACGGCCGAGTCGGCCAGGAGGTTACGAACCGTGTTCGGCACCTGGAACGCGACCGTGAACGCGTTGATCTTTCCGCCCGCGCCGAAGAAGTAGGCGGTGACGATTTCGCGGACGAGCCCGAGGATGCGGGACAGTCCTGTCGCCAGGGCGAAGATGGCCGCGGACCACGCGAGCCGACGGCCGCCGGAGGGCTGCTCCACGCGGGCGAGTATAGGAACCGACCTGGTCGTCTCCGGACGGGGATGAGAGGGACGATTCCGCTTTGCTACGATCGGTTTGCCCGCGCAGACGGGGCGTTTTCACGCTATGCCCAACATCGAGCAACAGAAGAAGAGGATGCGCGTCGCCGCCCGGCAGCGGCTCGAGAACCTGCGCTACCGCTCCACGGTCAAGACCGTGACGCGACGGCTCGAGCAGGCCGTCTCGGACGGGGACGAGCAGACGGTCGCCGCCGAGCACCGCCAGCTCGTCCGCTGGATCGACAAGGCCGCTTCCAACGGTGCGCTGCACCGGAACACGGCCGCGCGCAAGAAGGCGCAGGCCGCCCGCCTCGCCTCCGGGCGCTCCTCCTAGCCGACTCGGTCCGAGGACGCTTTCGTCGCGTCCGCGAGCACGCGGTCCAGCTCCAGCTCGGACGGCAGTTTCGAGCCGCCCTTGACGGCGAGGTCGAGCTCTGCCGCGCGGACGACCGCGTCCGCGAGCTCCTCGGGATTGAAGTTCGACGCCTGTGCGTACAGCTTCTGCACGTAGTACGGGTTCCGGCGCAGCCGCGACGCCGCCTCTCGTGCGGTCAGTCCATCAGCTGCCAGGTCCTGCACTGCGCGGACGATCTGGACGTGGCCGGCGAATCGGGCCGAGACCCGCGTGACCTCGTCCCGGCGCGTCCTCTCCGGCCGCTCGAGGATCGATTCGAGCGCGCGGAGCACCGCAGGGACGTCTCGCGCTCCCCACGCGTCCGTCAGGCTGAAGATCGGAATCTCCGCTCGGCCGGCGGCCAGATCCTCCACCGCGGCGGCATCCACGGTCTCGCCGTCCGCCCAGGTCACGAGTTTCTGGATCTCGGTCTCGAGCTCGGTCACGTTGTCGCCGGCGAGGTCGACGAGAAGGCGGCAGGCATCGCGATCCGCGTTTCCACCCAGCGCGCGGAAGCGCTCGGCCACCCAGTTGGGCAGCTTCGACTTGGGAACGTCGTAGAACAGGATCTCGCCCGCTTTCGCGCAGGCCTTCGCGAGCGGGGAATCCTTCTTGATCCCGGAGCCGACCAGCGCGAGCACGGTCGCGGGAGCGGGGTCGGTGAGGTACCCCCCGACGGCCTTGACGTCCGGGGCTTTCCAGCTCTCGACGTGCTGGACGACGACTGCGCGGCCGCCGGTTGCGAACAGGCCCGGCGCGTTGCAGGTCGCGACCGCGTCCTCGCCGCTCGTCTCGGCGGCCGAGAGGATTTCCGCTCCGCCTTCGCCCACGCGGGACCGGAGTCGCCGGAGCGCCTCCTCGATCTTCGGCCGGTCGGCTCCCGACAGGAGGTAGACGGGCTTGAGCTCGGAGGCCACGGTCAGCCAAGGATAGTGCGGCCGTCACCCGAGTAGCCTCCAGGCGAGGCCGATCGCCAAGCCGGCGCAACAGAGCTCGCCGACGCGCCGCAGGCGGGGCGGCCGCAGCTTGATCGCGAGCCAGGCGAGAACCGCGCAGTCGGCGACGAGCAGTAGAGCCCTGAGCGACGAAACCTGTGCGTGGGGAAGCCCGCCGACGAAGCGAGCGCACCACGACAGGTAGGCGGCAAACCACCCGTTCAGCCACGCGAGCGTCTCGGCGACGGCCGGGAGGATCGGGTGGACGACCGCTGAGATCAGCCCGAGCCCGAGCAGGAAGGGCATCGCCGGCTCGGCCAGCCCGTTCGCAAGCACGGAGTAGATCGGCACGCGCCCGAAGTCGAGCAAGAGGAGCGGTGCGGTGCAGAGGCCGCACGCGGTCGAGACCGCGAGCGGCGTTGCGAGCACGCGTGGCACCGGATAGCCCTCGAGCAGCCGTCCGATGCGCGGGACGAGGACGAAGATGGCGCACACAGCGGCGAAGGAGAGCTGGAAGCCCGGTTCGAAGAGGTTGTAGGGATTCCATGCGAGGAGGCCGATGGCGGCGACGAGTAGGAAGTACCAGCGGTCGCGCGGACGCGAGGCGAGCCAGGCGAGCGAGGCCAGCGCACCAGCGATCCCGGCGCGCACCACGGACGGCTGCAGCCCGACGGCGAGCACGTAGCTGCCGATCGCACCTAGGACGCATACCTCCCCGAGCCAGCGCGGAATTCCGGCCATCGCCGCGAGCAGCAGGACGGCTGCCGCGATGATCGCGACGTTCTGCCCAGAGACGGCCAGCAGGTGGTAGAGCCCGGACTTCCGGAACCCGTCCTGAAGCTCGGGCGTCAGCCCTTCGTCGGCGCCGAGCACGATTCCGGCGATCACCGCGGCGCGCTCCCCATCGAGCCCAGGGGCGATCCCACGGCTGACGAATGCGCGCAGACTGTCGGCGACCCCGCCGAGGCCGCCCCGCCGGCCGAGCTGCTGCCAGCCGCGACCGTGGAGCACGACGTGGATCCCCTGCCGGCCAAGCCAGGCGCCTTCGTCGAAGCCGTCCTTGGGCGGACGCGGGGCCTTTGCCTCTGCGACCGTCTCGATCACGGCGCCCTGCGGCGGCGCACGTCCGAGTGGGAGCTCCAGCAACGCAGGCTCGTCGATCCGGAGGTCTCCGAACGAGCGGACCTTCACCATCACGCGCAGTTCGAATTGTCCGTGCCGTGCGGGCGCCGTCACCTCGGCAATGGTGCGATCGACGTGCCCGATACGGGGAGCGAGGACGCTCCGGTCGAGCGCATCGAGGCGAAAGGCGCCCCAGACCCACCCGGCGGCGGCGAGCGCGAGGGCGAGAACCACGAGGCGCACCGTCCCCTCGAGGACGAGCGCGACCGCCGCCGCTGCAAGCGCGACGAAGAGGACCGGCAGGGCCTGCGGCCGCGCGAGGTTCGCACCCGCCAGCCCGATACACAAGGCCGCGGCGAGCAGATGTGGCCGCGCGCGGAGCAAGGGCGCGATCACGGCGCCACCAGGTCGCGAAGCTGTTCGAGGCGCGCCGGCCCGATTCCGGGGATCGCGTCGAGGTCGTCGACAGAGGTGAATGCCCCATGGGTCTGGCGCCAGTCGAGGATCTTCTGCGCCGTCACCGGGCCGACGCCGGGCAGCGTGTCGAGCTGCTCGAGCGTGGCCGTGTTGAGATGGACGGGGCCGGAGGAACCGGCCGGTGCAGCGCCCGGCTCGCCCGCTCCCGCTGCCACCGGAGGCGCGCGCCGCGGCACGACGACCTGAAGCCCGTCCTCCACCGGTGCGGCGAGGTTGACCGCCTCGAGATCGGCCTTGCGCGTCGTCCCGCCCGCGCGTCGCACGGCATCCGCGATCCTCGCCCCGTCGCGGAGGGCGTACAGCCCGGGCCGACGAACGGCGCCGACGACGTGGACGACGATCTTCCCATGCGGGTTCGCCGCGGCGTCAGCGGCGAGGACCGGATGTGAGTGCCCCGCTGCGGAAGCGGACGTTCCCCCGCCGCGCGCGAAATGGCGCGCCGCCAGGACGACGACCACCAGGCCGACGGCGAGGGCGGCGAGTAAGCGGCGGCGGAGCGCGGGTTCCATGTAGCCTATATTGGCAACAAATCCGGAACCGCTTCCGGCCGGAAGTGTGTCGACTGAGTGACGAGAGGTCGCTAGGCGACGACGAGGTTGACGAGCTTCCCCGGCACCACCACGGTCTGCCGGATCTGCTTGCCGTCCAGGAAGGACTGCACGCGCTCGGAGCTCTTCGCCGCCTCGACCAGCTCTTCCTCGGACGAGCCCGACGAGACCTCGACGCGATCGCGCACGCGGCCGTTCACCTGAACGACCAGCTCGAAGGTCTCCCGCTCGAGCAGAGCCGGGTCATACGTCGGCCACGGCCGCTCCCACAGTCGTTCGTGTCCGAGCACACCCCACAGCTCCTCGGCGATGTGCGGCGCGTACGGCTGGATCAGCGAAACGGCGGTCTCCGCGGCGAAGCGGGCGTCCGGCGCCGCCGGGTCGTCGACGAGCTCGTTGACAAGCTCCCTCACCGCCGAGATCGGCGTGTGGAACTGGAAACGACGGCCGATGTCGTCGGTCACCTTCGCGATCGTCCGGTGCGCCTTGCGGGTCAGCTCTCCGCCGGTTTCTGTGCGCGGGGACGTCTCGACGACCTCGTGCGCGACGCGCCACAAGCGGCGCAGGAAGCGCGCGATCCCACCGATCGCCGCCGGCGTCCACTCCATGTCCTGATCGGCAGGCCCCATCGACAGGATGTAGAGCCGGACGGCGTCAGCACCGTAGCTTTCGACCAGGCCCGACGGCCCCTCGACGTTCCCGCGCGTCTTCGACATCTTCTTCCCGCCCAGCTCGACCCAGCCCTGGTGGAATAGCCGCGCGAACGGCTCGCGGAAGCCGACCATTCCCATGTCGTTCATCGCTTTGACGAAGAAGCGCGAGTACAGCAGGTGTCCGGTCGCATGGTCGATCCCGCCGATGTACTGGTTGATCGGCAGCCAGTAGTCGACTAAGGCGCGGTCGAACGGCGCATGGTCGTTGTGAGGGTCCGTGTAGCGCAGGTAGTACCAGGACGAGTCGACGAACGTGTCCATCGTGTCCGCCTCCCGGCGCCCCGGCTTGCCGCAGCGGGGGCACGGGACGTTCATCCACTCCTCGTTGGTCGCCAGGGGCGCTTTTCCCTTGGGCAGGAAGTCGTCGACCTCCGGCAGCAGCACAGGCAGGTCTTCGTCGGGAACGGGGACGATGCCGCAGTCGTCGCAGTAGACGATCGGGATGGGGGAGCCCCAGTAGCGCTGCCGGGAGAAGCTCCAGTCGCGCAACCGGAAGGACACCGCCGGCGCGCCCCGTCCGATCTCGCGGAGCCAGCTGACGATCCTCCCCTTCGCCTCCTCGGCGGGAGCAACGTCGAATTGCCCGGAATTGATCATCCGCCCGTCTTCGTCTATGACCTCCACCACCGGCAGGTCGAAGGCCTCGGCGAACTCGCGGTCGCGCTCGTCGTGGCCCGGCACGGCCATGATCGCGCCCGTCCCGTAATCCATCAGGACATAGTCTGCGACGTACACCGGCAGCTTCTCGCCGGTGGCCGGGTTGGTCACGTAGTGGCCGGTGAACACTCCCGTCTTCGCCTGGTCGGCCGCGCGCTCCTCCGTGCGTCGCGCGCCCGCGTGCCGCGCGTACGCCTGCGCCTCCTCGCTCGCGTGCGCGTCCACGAACGCATGCTCCGGAGCGACGACGAAGAAGGTCGCGCCGAAGATCGTGTCCGGACGCGTCGTGAACACCTCGATGTCGATGTCCAGCTCCTCGACTCGGAAGAGGATGGCCGCGCCCTCGCTTCGGCCGATCCAGTTGCGCTGGATCGTCTTCGTTCGTTCCGGCCACCAGCCGTCCGGCGGAAGCTCGTACTCCAGCAGCTCGTCCGCGTACGCCGTCACCTTGAAGAACCACTGCGTCAGGTTGCGCAGCTCGACCGGCGTACCGCAGCGCTCGCACAGGCCCTCGACGACGTACTCGTTCGCGATCACAGTCTGGTCCTTCGGGCACCAGTTGACCGGAGCTTCCTTCCGGTAGGCCAGGCCCTGCTCGAAGAAGCGCAGGAACAGCCATTGCGTCCAGCGGTAGAAGTCGGGCCGGTGCGCCGAGACCTCGCGGTCCCAGTCGATCGCCCAGCCCAGACGCTGCATCTGGCCGCGCATCGTTGCGATATTGCGCTCGGTGGTCTCGCGCGGATGGCCGCCCTCGCGGATCGCGGCGTTCTCGGCCGGCAGGCCGAACGCGTCCCAGCCCATCGGACGAAGCACGGTCCAGCCGTTCCGGCGGCGGAAGTGCGTGACGACGTCCCCCATCGTGTAGTTGAGGACGTGGCCCATGTGCATCTCCTTGCCGGAGGGGTACGGCAGCATCTCGAGCATGTACCAGTGCTTCTCGGGCGCGCTCTCGGGCGTGGGATCCGGGGTGTAGAAGATGCGCTCGGCATCCCACACTGCCTGCCATTTCGCCTCGATTTCCTGGGGGTCGTACTCGTGCACGATTTCGTCCTCCGGGTACAAAAAAGCCTCTCGAATGAGAGGCCAAGGGGAAGCTGCCGCGGCGACGCCGCGTTCGCTCCCTGCGCTACTCGAGAAGCTGGCTCACTGATTGAATCCTAGCAAGCTCTCAAGGAGGATCAAATGCCCGAGTACAACAAGCTCAACCTGAAGGACGACGTCGAGGATCAGGCGCCGAATTTCGGACTCGCGCCGGACCTCGAAGCCCGCATGGCCCGCGTCCCCCTCGAGCTTGAAGGCTTCGGGGTCAGCTACCAGCGGGTGGCGCCGAACTTCCGCATTCCCTTTGCGCACAAGCACAAGCAGCAGGAGGAGGTCTACGTCGTCGTCGCCGGCGGCGGCCGCGCAAAGCTGGAGGACGAGATCGTCGAGTTGAAGCAGTGGGACGCTCTCCGCGTCCCGAAGGACACGATGCGTGGGTTCGAGGCCGGTCCGGACGGGATGGAGGTCATCGCCATCGGGGCGCCGAACACAGGGCCGGGGGATGCGGAGATGGACACGGACCACGAGAACTTTTGGTCGGACTAGAGCTCTTTCCCGACACCGCCACGGCCCGCGACGGCGAGTTCGAGATCGGGGCCCTCGGCGCCTCGGAGCTCACGCGCGAGTTCGGCACGCCGCTCGTCGTCTACTGCGAAGAGACGATCCGGGCGCGGGCTCGCGCGTACGGCCAGGCCGCGCCCGAAGCGCTCGTCGTCTACGGGACGAAGGCGTTCCCGAACGTCGCCGTCATGCGGCTGCTCGCCGAGGAGGGGCTCGGCGCGGACGTGTCCACGCTCGGGGAGCTGCGGTTCGCCGAGGCCGCGGGAGTTCCGCCCGAGCGGCTCGTCGTCCACGGCAACAACAAGTCGGACGAGGAGCTGCTCGCCGCGGCGGAGGCGGGCGCGGCGTACGTGGTCCTCGATTCGGTCGAGGAGCTCGAACGGGCGCGCGCCGCCGGCGTCGAAAGCATGCTCGCGCGAGTCACGCCGGGGATCGAAGCCGAGACGCACGAGGCGATCCGCACCGGCCACGTCGGCTCGAAGTTCGGGATGTCGCCGGGCGAGGCACTCGGCATCCGCGGCGCCCTCGCCGGCCTCCACGTCCACATCGGATCCCAGCTCCTCTCGACCGGCGGGGCGCAGCAGACGCTTCAGTGGCTGAACCGCTTCCTCGCCGAAACCGGCTGGGAGCCGGACGTGGTCGATCTGGGCGGCGGACTCGGGGTTCCCACACACCCGAGCGAGAACGCTCCTTCGATCGCAGAGCTCGTCGGCCTGCTCGTCGGCGGGCTGGACACGAACGCCCGCCTCATCCTGGAGCCCGGCCGCTCGCTCGTCGGCCAGGCGGGAGTGACGTTGTACCGCGTCGGCTCGGTCAAGCGAGCGGGGGAGAGGACCTGGGTGGCCGTCGACGGCGGACTCTCGGACAATCCGCGCCCGCAGTTGTACGGCGCGCGGTACACCGGCATCCTCGCGACCCCCGCGCAGGACCGCCCCGAGCTGACGGTCGGGATCGCCGGCCTGCACTGCGAGTCCGGTGATGTGCTGATCGATGCGGTCGAGCTGCCGGAGCCGCGCCGCGGCGACCTGCTCGCAGTTCCCGCGACCGGGGCGTACACGCTCTCGATGGGCTCCAATTACAACGCCGTTCCTCGACCGGCTGCTGTGCTCGTCGCGGCCGGGAACGCCCGGCTGATCAAGCGACGCGAGACGCTGGAGGACCTACTGGCGCTCGAGCCCGGCTAACCGCTCGCGCCGCCCGCGGGGCGGTGCGCTCGCGCTCGCGGCCGGCCATCGGCGGGTCGAGACGACGCGCGACCGCCTCCGTGCCCGCGTGGACGTCCGCCGGCGCGACGCGCGGAGCGGCTCTGCCTTACCCTTCGCCTTTACAGGGTCGGCGAGCTCGGACGTGACTGCACCCGATAGGAGGCGATGCTTCGATTCGCCTATGAGGATCACGCCGGGCTCGGCGGCCTGCTCGAGCCTTGCCGCGACGTTTGACCGCATCGCCCCTGACGAGCACGTCGCCTGTGCCGGCGACTAGCAAGCGGGCCTCCTCGCGGTTCTCGGCTCCGCATTGCGGACAGGTCATGCCGCAGCGAGTCTACGACGCAGAAGCGCCTACGAGGCCGGGACGGACGAGCTGACGCGGAGAGCGGAGGCGAGCGTCGTTCACGCTCGGGTTGCGCGGTTCGACTATGGGCGCGGCGCCGAACGATCTGCGAGTGCGCTCGAGATGGGGATGGCCGTAGAGCGTCGTTCGCTGCCGCGGCGTGCGGCCGAGGTCGCGGATCGCCTCCTCCATCCGCTCGGGCGGCATCTCCTGTCCGTGGGCGGCTCCGGCCGCGCGCGAGATCGACTCGTTCATCAGGGTGCCACCGAGGTCGTTGGCCCCCGCCTGGAGCGCGGCCTTGGAGCCTTCGAGGCCGAGCTTGACCCAGGACGCCTGGATGTTCGTTATCCACGGATGGAGCCCCAGCCGGCCGGCGGCATGGACGAGGAGCGCCTCGCGGAAGGTCGGCCCCGGACGCGCGCGACCTTTGAGGTAGATCGGCGCCTCCATGTGCACGAAGGGGAGGGGGACGAACTCCGTGAAGCCGCCGGTTCGTTTCTGCTGGTCGCGCAATTCGATCAAGTGGCGCGCCCAGCTGCAGGGTGCGTCGGCGTGACCAAACATGATCGTGGTCGTCGAACGCAGGCCGGCCCGGTGCGCCGCGTCGTGCACCTCGAGCCACTGCGCGGTCGAGACCTTGTCCGGGCAGATCACCGCGCGGACCTCGTCGTCCAGGATCTCGGCGGCAGTGCCCGGCAGAGAGGCCAAGCCCGCTGTGCGGAGTCTGGTCACGTACTCGTCCAGGGTCAGCCCGAGCGTCGTGGCTCCCTGCCAGACCTCGAGCGCGGAGAAGGCATGGACGTGGATGTCCGGCAGCGCGCCTTTGATCGCGCGGCACACGTCCAGGTAGAAGTCGCCGGTAAAGGCGGGGTGGATGCCGCCCTGGAGGCAGACCTCGACTCCACCGCGCTCCCAGGCTTCGCGCGAGCGGCGGACGATCTCGTCCATGGGCACGAGGTAGGGCCGGCCGCGGAGGTCTTCGGCCAGCTTGCCTTTGGAGAATGCGCAGAAGCCGCAGCGGAAGTAGCAGACGTTCGTGTAGTTGATGTTGCGGGTCACCACGTAGGTCACGGTGTCGCCGCTCACCTCGCGCCGGAGGTCGTCGGCGGCGCGGAGGACCGCCACGAGGTCCGGGCCGCGCGCCTGCAGGAGCGCGGTGACGTCGGACTCGTCGAGCTCGTCCTCGGCCCGGCTCTTGGCCAGCGCCTGCGCAATGGGCGCCGACACTTTCGGTCGAATTCCGGCACCCACGCGTACGGGTTTCCTCGTTAGGCTCGCAGTGGGGAGGAGGTTGGTGGCCACCCCGGCCGCAGACGGCGTCTCGGGCGAGCCGGCGGCCCAGCGATCCTCGCGTCCGAGCCCGTCCGCGTCCGCCCGGCGCAGCACCGCAGAGACGACCGCCGGATCGGCCCAGCGCTTCAGGGCGGCGACATATTCCGGATAGATCGGCAGCCGGGGCGCGAGCCGCAACCCGCGCGCTTCGGTCGCCTGCTGGAGGCGCTCCACCTCGGGCCACGGCGCCTCCGGGTTCACGTGGTCGACCGTCACCGGCGAGACGCCGCCCCAGTCGTTGATCCCCGCGTCCAGCAGCCGCGGGAACTCGTCGTAGCTCAGGTTCGGCGGCGCCTGGATGTTCCAGCGCGGCCCGAGCAGCACGCGCGCGGCCGCGGCGGTCCACAACAACTCGTCCAGCGACGGTTCCTGATGCCCGGCCATCCGCGTTCCCGGCTTCGCGCGGAAGTTCTGGACGATCACCTCCTGCACGTGCCCGTAGCGCTCGCCGAGCTCCCGGATCGCGAGGAGCGACTCGATCCGCTCCTCCCTGGTCTCGCCGATCCCGATGAGGATGCCGGTCGTGAACGGCACCGCCGCCTCTCCCGCCAGCCGCAGCGTCTCGAGGCGGCGCGCCGGCAGCTTGTCGGGCGAGCCGAAGTGCGGCCCGCCGCGTGCCGACAGCCGCTCGGAGGACGACTCCAACATGATCCCCTGGGACGCGCTCACCCGCCGCAGCCGGGCCAGGTCGGCGGCGTCCATTACCCCCGGGTTCAGGTGCGGCAGCAACCCCGTCTCCTCGAGCACGACTCGCGCCGCCTGTTCGAGGTACTCCAGCGTCGTCTCACATCCGAGCTCCGCGAGCTCGTCCCGCGCCGCGCGATAGCGCAACTCCGGTTTGTCGCCGAGTGTGAACAGCGCCTCGTGGCAGCCCGCCGCGGCGCCCGCGCGCGCCACAGCCAGAACCTCTTCGAGCGGCATGTACGCGCGCTCGCCCCGCCGCGGCGGCCGCGCGAATGTGCAGTAGTGGCACACGTCCCGGCAGAGCTTCGTCAGCGGGATGAAGACCTTGGGGGAATAGGTGACGAGCGTCGCCGTTCCCTGCTCGCGCAGCGCCCGCGCCTCCGCGCACAGCTCGTCTGTCGGCACGTCGACGAGCGCGGACGGCTCCATCGCCGGAGCTTACGGGACGGACCTCGCAGCCGGTGAAGCGCGTAGATCGGGCATGCGACGCGCGTGGATCGTGCCCGTCGTACTCGTCGCGGCGGGCTGCGGAGGATCGGCGAACGCACCCGTTCTGTCGCGCGCGTCCCCCGCTGACGTTCGGCCCCGCGGAGTTCGTCCGGCCGCAGGGCGGCATGGGCTACGAGACGGGCCGCAGCTTTCTCGCTGCCGGGCGCGCGTTCCAGCTGTGGGTCCGCTCTCCTGACGCGCACCCGTCCGAGGCCTCACTCGAGCAGGCGAATGCCTTCCTCGCGAGCGTCCGCGCCGAGCCGGGCGACTTCTACCCCGGCACCGTCGATCCCGCCGCCTTCGTGCCGGCTGAGGGCCGGGACACGGGCTCGACGGGCCCGGCCGAGATCCAGCCGGACGGGCAGCAGACGATCTCGTGGGCCTCCACGGTCCCCTACCGCGACTCGGGCCTCCAGTTCCCGCCAAGCGCGACGCTTGGCGCGCTCCCTCTCGACGGGATCGTGCTGACGGTCAGGCTCGACCGGCAGGGGAGCGAAGGCGGCCCGCGCAGCTGGACGCAGCACAGGCGGAGCTCGACCGCGTCGACCTGCCGGCGTGGCCGGCGTGGGACGCTACTTCCGCGGCGCGGTGACGAGCTTGCCGAACGGGTACCAGCGCCCCTTGTGCCAGCGCTGGAACTGCGCCTGCTCGATCGGCCAGCGGTCGGTGGGCGAGGTCTTGATCCTGATCCCGGGCAGCACGAACGGGTTGTTCCTGATGTTCAGGTGGAGAACGCCTTTCATCAGGCTCTTGCGGGATAGGTTCTTGCCCGCGCCCTTGAGCGCGTCCACCATCACCGAGGCGGACACCATCCCCGCGAGGTAGTAGCCGCTGCACCAGTTCGGCGGGACGCTCGCCTTGCACTTCGAGGCGGGCCCCGGCTTTCCGCCGTTGCCGTACTTGGACATGATCGTCTTGTAGAGCTTCATGCCCTTGTCCTTGTCGAAGGACGGGTTGGCGGGATCCTTGAAGAACGCGATCGAGATCGCGCCCTCGGTCTGGCCGCTCGTGCTGGCCAGCTGCATGACGCTCGTGGCGGCGGCGACCGCGTTGACGAAGATCTGCTTCGGCTTCCACCCGAGCTTCTTGATGTAGACGAACGACTGGATGGCGAATTTGCCGAAGGCGAAGATCATCACGACGTTGGCGCCGGAGGCCTTCAGCGAGTTGATCTGGTTGGAGACGTCGGTCGACGTCGGGTCGTAGCTCTTGCTGCTCACGATCAGGCCCTGCTTCGAGCCGAGCCCCTTCTTCAGGCCCGAGAGCAGCTCGCGCCCGTACTCGTCGTCCTGGTAGACGACTCCGATCTTCGCGCCCTTGACCTTCGCCTTGACGTAGCGGCCGTAGACGATCCCCTCTCCGGTGTAGGTCGGGATGAGGCCGATCGTCATCGGGTACTGCTTCGCGTCGCGCGCCCAGCCGCCATAGCCGCTCGCCACGAAGACCTGCGGGACGCCGACGGCGTTCAGATACGCGCGTGTCGCGAGGTTCTGCGCCGTGCCGAGCGGGTTGAAGATCGCGAACACGTGGTCCTGCTGGACGAGCTGGCGCGTGACCTGGATCGTCTTGGCCGGGTCGTAGGCGTCGTCCTTGTAGTCGTAGTTGATCTTGCGCTTGAAAACGCCCTTGTGCGCGTTCGTGGACTTGAAGAACGCGTCAGCTCCCTTGGCGGTCAGCCCGCCGGACGAGGCCTCGCCGGAGAGCGGCACGGTTCCCCCGAGCAGGATGGATGTGCTCGTCACTCCCGGATCGGCCGCCGACGACGCCTGCACGGCGAGCGGAAGCCCGAGCGCAAGCAGGCAGAGAGAGGGGAGGAGGAGGCGGCGGCGCACTGTGCTGAACAATTATGACCCGCGGAACAGGCGATCGGTTAGGGGTCTGGATGCTTTGCGTATGAGACCGGTGAGGCCGAAGGGAAGGAGGATGACGACGACGATCAGCACGATCGCGTACGCGACCGAGGGAGCGCCCGGCGCCTTCGACACGTACTTCGAGGCCAGGTCAGGGACGTACTGGATGAAAAGCGCACCGGCGACGATCCCCCAGATCGATCCCAGGCCGGAGATCACGGCCCCGATCACGAGGTAGAGCGAGAGGACGATCGGAAACGTGTCCGGATTGACGAAGGTGGTGGCGAGCGCGAAGAGCGACCCGGCGATGCCCGCGTAGAAGGCGGAAAGGCCGAACGCGAGCGTCTTGTAGAGCGGAAGGTTGACCCCGGACGAGCTGGCGGCGACCTCGCTGTCGCGGATCGCGCGGAACGTGCGCCCCATTCTTCCGCCGAGGATCACCCAGGCGACGACGAAGAGGATCGCGGCGACCGTCCAGCACAGGTAGTACAGCCAGTTGTTGAACGTCAACGTCTGCCCCAGCACGTGCACGTTCTGGTAGCCCTTTCCGGTGAAGCCCGGCCGGCTGAAGAGCTGGATGCCCTCCGTCCCGCCGCTGAAGTGGTCGAACTTCTTGAGGACGGCCGGCAACGCCACCGCAAGGGCAAATGTCGCGAGCGCGAGGTACATCCCTGAGAGCCGCAGCGCGGGCAGCCCGAAGAGGAGCCCTGCGCCGCCCGCGACCAGTCCCGCGAGCGGGATCGTCCAGACGTCGCGCACGTTGTGATGCCCGACCATGACGGCGGTCGTGTAGCCGCCGATCGCCATGAAGGCGCCGTGGCCGAGCGAGATCTGGCCCGTGTACCCGGTGAGGATGTTCAGCCCGAGGATGGCGACGAAGTAGATGCCGACATACGCGACCTCGGAAGCGCGGAAGTCGCTCAGCCAGTGGGGCAGGAGCGCAAGGAAGGCGACGCCGGCGAGGAAGGCGGCGGCCTGCACGCACAGCGTGATCACGCGGCGCGGCGTCATACGCGCCTCACCGTCGAGCGCCCAAACAGGCCGGTCGGCCTGACCAGGAGGACGGCCAGGATGACGACGAACGCAACCGGGAGCTTGAGCGCGTCGCCGACGAAGTCCACATACGTCGAGACAAGGTTCAGCCCGACGCCGAGGACCAGCCCGCCCAGGACGGCGCCGAGCGGGCTGTCCAGTCCTCCGAGGATGGCGGCCGCGATGGCGTACAACAGGACCGGCCGCATCATGTTCGGGTCGAGGAAGACGGTCGGCGCCACCATCATCGCGGACACCGCTCCCAGCACCGAGGCGAAGCCCCATCCCAGGGCCAGCATCCAGCCGACGCGCACGCCGACGAGCCGGCTTGCCTCCGGGTTGAAGGCGGCGGCGCGCATGGCCAGCCCGACCTTCGTGAAGCGGAAGAAGAGATACAGGAGCGCGACCATCCCGAGCGACACCCCGATCACGCCGAAGTCCTGGATGGAGAAGGCGACCCCCCCGACGTTGATCGCGCGTGTCGAAAAGGCGCTTGGGAACGCGCGCGTCTCGCCGCCCCAGATCCAGAACGCCGCACCGTTCAGCCCGATCAGCAGGCCGACCGTGACGATCACGATTGCCACCACAGGGGCGCGCTCCACCGGCCTGATCACCACGCGCTCGACGGCGACGCCGCCGAGGAACGCGAGCCCCAGCGTCGCGAAGAAGGCGGCCCAGTACGGCCACCCCGAGTCGATCAGCCAGAGCGCGATGAAGGCGGCGAACATCCCCATCTCGCCCTGGGCGAAGTTGATCACGCGCGTGGCGCGGTAAATGAGGACAATGGCGAGCGCGAGACTGCCGTAGATCCCGCCGGTGGCGAGGCCGCTGACGACCTGTTGCAGGAAGTTCGCCATCAGTACCCCAGATAGCTCCGCCGGACGGACTCGTCTCGCCGCAGCTCCTCGCTCGTCCCGGTCACGACGACGCGCCCTACTTCGAGCACGTATGCCCGCGCCGCCGCGTCAAGCGCCATTGCCGCGTTCTGCTCGACCACGAGCACCGACAGCCCCTCCTTCTCGTTCAGCTCGCGCACGATGCGGAAGATCTCGGCCACGACCGACGGGGCGAGCCCGAGCGAGGGCTCGTCCAGGAGCAGCAGCCGCGGGCGCTGCATCAGCGCGCGGCCGAGCGCGAGCATCTGTTGCTCGCCGCCGCTCAGCGTCCCTGCCTGCTGTCCCTCCCGCCGCAGCATCCAGGGAAAGAGGTTCAGCACGCGCGCGTAGTCCGCCTTGAACGCCGCGGTGCGCTGCGTGTACGCGCCGAGCCGGAGGTTCTCCTTGACGGAAAGCTCCGCGAATGTGCCGCGGCCTTCCGGCACGTGCGCGATCCCGAGCCGTGCGACCGCCTCTGGCCCGCGGCGGCCCAGGCGCCGGCCGTCGAAGACGATGTCGCCGCTGCGCCGGACGGTGCCGGAAACCGCACGGAGCGTCGTCGTCTTCCCGGCCCCGTTCGCCCCGAGGACGGCGACGATCGAGCCGTCCTCCACCGCGAGCGACACGCCGTGCAGCGCCTTGGTCGCGCCGTAGCGCGCCTCCACGTTGTCGAGCTCGAGCAACGCCGCCACTAGTGACCCGGCCCCAGGTAGGCCTCGATCACGGCGGGGTCGTTCTGCACCTCGGCAGGTGTGCCCGAGGCGATCAGCTGGCCGAAATCGAGGACGAACACGCGATCGGAGATCCCCATCACGAGGTTCATGTGGTGCTCGACGAGAAGGACGGTCAGATCGAAGTCGTCCCGAATCCGACGGATGAAGCCGGCGAGCTCCTCGACCTCCTCGTGGCTGAGCCCGCCCGCGGGCTCGTCCAGCAGCAGGAGCCGCGGGCGAGACGCGAGCGCCCGCGCGATTTCGACGCGCTTCTGCAGGCCGTAGGGCAGGTCGCTCGCCGGCGACTCGGCCACGTGCGACAGGCCCACGTATTCGAGAGTCTCCCGCGCCCGCTGACCTCCCCCGCGCAGAACGTGCCGGCTGTGCGTCCCCATGAGGACGTTCTCCGCGACGGTCATCGTGGAGAAGAGCTCGACGTTCTGGAACGTGCGCGCGATGCCCCGGTGCACGACGCGGTACGTCGGCGTCCGCAAGAGCGACTGCCCGTCGAAGACGAGGTCACCGGACTGCGGCTTGTACAGGCGGGTGATCACGTTGAACAGCGTCGTCTTGCCTGCGCCGTTCGGACCGATCAGGCCGACGATCTCCCCGGGTGCGGCCTCGACCGAGACGTCGTCGAGCGCGACGATCCCGCCGAAGCGCCGGGTGACGTGCTCAACCGAGAGCAAGGGCGCCACGCGCGAACCTTAAATCGGTTTCCGCGGTCTGGGTATCGTGGCTCGAGTGCGCCGGCTCGGCCTCCCTGCGGTGTTGTGCCTCCTAGCCTGTCTCGCCGCGTCCCCGGCGGCAGCGAAGGACATCGTCGCTCCCGCGCGCGGGGGCGTAGTCGTCGGCACGAACAAGGCCGACCGGATCACGGCGTCCGGCGGAGGCGTGCACACGATCCGCTGCAAGGCCGGGCGGGACATCGTCACCGCCGACCCAGGCGACACGGTCGCGTCCAACTGCGAGGTGGTCAGCCTGCAGGTCTCGCGCGACCAGTACCGAAACACGTCCAGCCAGCACGAGACGCAGGTCGAGCCCGACAGCTTCGGTTTCGGTTCCACTGAGGTGACGACGTTCCAGAGCGGGCGCTTCGTCGACGGCGGCGCCTCCAACATCGGTTGGGCGACGTCCACCGATGCCGGGCTGACGTGGAAGTCCGGCTTCCTCCCCGGCCTGACGATGTTCGGCGCCCCTCCGGGCTTCTATCCGCGGGCCAGCGACCCCGTCGTCACGTACGACGCCAGGCACGGCGCGTGGATGATCGTCAGCCTCGCGTTCTCGCCGACCGCGGATGCGTTCCTGGTCAGCCGCTCGGCGGACGGTCGGGGGTGGGACATGCCGGTGACCGCGTGGCAGTCGGATCACGACCTCGACTTCGACAAGCCCTGGATCAGCTGCGACAACTGGCAGGCGAGCCCCTACTTCGGAAACTGCTACCTCACCTGGGCCGACTTCGGCACCGGCGAGCTCGTCACGCAGACGTCTCGCGACGGCGGCCTCACGTGGAGCGCGCCCGTGCCGTCCCCCGCCTTCGGGAACGACTCGTTCAATGGGATGCAACCGGTCGTTCTCCCGAACGGCACGCTCGTCAACCTCTTTTCCGGCCGGGACACTCTCGCCGAGACCATCTCGACCGACGGCGGCACGACGTTCACGTCCGCGATCACCATCGTCCCGCAGGACTTCCTCGACGTCCCGCGCATCCGCAGCTCGCCTTTCCCTTCCGTCGAGGCCGACGCGGCCGGACGCATATATGCCGCGTGGAACGACTGCGGGAGGCGAAGGTCGTGCAACGGCGACGACATCGTCTTCATCTCCTCCGCAGACGGGCGGAGCTGGACGAAGCCGCGACGGGTGCCCACGGGCGGCACCGAGCCCGGTCACACGTACTTCACCCCGGGGCTCGGCGCGGACCCGGCACGGGCTGGACACATCGGGGTCGTCTACTACGTCATGAGGGCATGTAATTGCAGCGTCGGCGCGGCGTACATCGGCTCGAAGAACGGCGGAGCGACGTGGGGGAAGGCGCAGCGGCTGGACAGCCGTCCGCTCAAGCCGAGCTGGATCGCCCGGACGACCCTCGGCCTGATGCTTGGCGACTACATCTCGCTGTCCTTCGTCAACGGCAAGCCCATGCCGGTCTTCGTGCTCGCGTCGCCACCGGCGGGGAAGAGTCTGCGCGAGCCCATGTTCGTGACGGTTCGCGGGATCGGCTGACTACGATTTCGCCCATGAGAGAGATCCTGGCCGACGCCGAGCGCTGGCAGGCGCGCGGCGAGCGATTCGCGCTCGCGACCGTCGTCGCGACACGCCGCTCGGCTCCGCGCCCGGTCGGCTCGAAGCTGGCGGTCTCGGACGGCGGCGAGATGGCCGGCTCGGTGTCGGGCGGATGCGTCGAGAACGACGTGTACGAGCACGCGAAGCAGGTGCTCGCCGGGGCGCCGCCGCAGCTCGTCACCTACGGGATCTCCGACGAGCTCGCGCTGTCGGTCGGATTGCCCTGCGGAGGAGAGATCGACGTGTTCGTCGAGGAAGCGGACCCCGCGCTTGTCGGCCGCATCCGCGCATTGCTCGAGCGGGGCGAGCGCGCCGTCCTTTTCACCGTCGTCGAGGGCGAGGGAGTGGGAACGCGCACGCTCTCGACCGACGAGGGAGACGCTCTCCGGCGCGGCCGGAGCCACCTGACCGAGGAAGGCAGGATCTTCGCGGACGTGTTCGGCCCACCGCCGCGGCTGCTCGTCTTTGGCGCGGTGGACACAGCCGAGGAGCTCTGCCGCCTGGCCAAGCGGCTCGGCTGGCACACGATCGTCGCCGACGCGCGCGCAAGGTTCGCCACGCCCGAGCGCGTGCCGAGCGCCGACGAGCTGATCGTCGCGTGGCCCGAGGAGGCGCTCGCGCGAGTGCGGCCCGGAAGCGACACCGCCGTCGTCGTCCTCACCCACGACGACAAGTTCGACCTCCCCGCTCTAAAGGGCGCGCTCGAGACCGAGGCGCTCTACGTCGGCGCGCTCGGCTCGCGCCGCAACCAGGCGCGGCGGCGCGACCTGATGCTCGAGGCCGGGGTCACCGAGGAACAGCTCGAGCGGATCGCAGGCCCCTGCGGGCTCGACATCGGCGCCGCGACGCCGGCCGAGACGGCGCTTTCGATGATGGCCGAGATCCTGGCCGTGCGCGCCGGACGCGCCGGCGGCCCGCTGAAGGACGCTGCAGGCCGCATCCACGCCGGAGTGAGTTAGCCGAAGTCGCGGAGAACGATCAAGTGATCGCGGGCGACTCGCGGCAAGATCGGCCCGTGGGCTCGCAGCGGGACACCTTCATGGACTTCATCGACGCGGTCGCCGCTGGCTTGGACGAGCCGGCGGACGGCGATCGGTTCGCCGCGCGAATGCACCTCTCCAGAGCACAGTTCGACCGCGTCGTGAAGGCGGCCGCCGGCGAGTCTCCCGGCCGCCTACGCCGTCGGGTGCTGCTCGAGCGCGCCGCATATCGGTTACTCGGCAGGACGGCAGGCATCCTCGAGGTGGCGGTCGAAGCTGGCTATTCCTCGAACGAGGCTTTCACCAGAGCGTTCACGCGCGCATACGGGCGCTCGCCTTCGGCCTGGCGCTCCCAGCCGGGGTCGATCCACCTGAGTGCGCCCAACCGTGTCCATTTCTTTCCACCAGGCGGCCTCCGGCTGCCCTCACAAAACGAGGTGACCTCGATGGATCTCATTCTGACGATGACCGAGCATCACATCTGGTTGCTCGATCAGATGATCGACCGCGCCGCCACGGTCGACGACGCCCGCCTCGACGCGCCGATCGAACTGTCCGTCGAAGGGATCGACGCTGATCCGACGCTGCGCTCACTCCTGTCCCGCCTCGTCGATCAGATGGAGATCTGGAACCACGCCGTGGCGAACCAACCGTACGATTTCGCTCCCAAGAAGGGCGAGAGCATCGCGTCGATGCGCGCGCGGCTGGCGCGCAGTGGACCGGTGTTCCTCGGTCACGTCCGCGATTCGTGTGAGCGGGGACGCCTCGACGAGAGCTTCGTGGACACCACGACTGGCGAGCTTCAATTCTTCACGTACGGGGGGATGATCGCCCACGTTCTCACCTATGCGGCGCATCGGCGGACGCTCGCTTCCGGCGCACTTCACTCAGCCGGGGTCACCGATCTCGAGGACGATCCTCTCGCGTGGGAGCCGGTAAGGCCGGACGGCCCGACGCTCCCGTAGAGCGATCGAGCAGGCGCCGGCGGCCCCCTCGAGGAGAGCCGCCCGCGCATTCACGTGACTACGGCTTGATGTTCTGGTTGAGGCAGAAGAGGTTGTTCGGGTCCCACTTCCTCTTCAGCGCGACCAGCCGGTCGTACTTCTCTTCGCTGCCGTAGGCGTACTTGATGCGCTCGTCTCCCTCGTCGCCGAGGAAGTTGACGTACGTCCCGACGGTGTGCGGCCGGACGGCCTCGCCGAGGCCCCTCGCCCAGGCGATGTGCCCCTCCTCGTCGTGTGGCTCGATCCAGTGTGCGATAGCGATCAGCGCGAACTGCGCGTTTCGGTAAGCGCACGCGGTGTCGTCCTCACCCACCCGCGCGATCGCGCCTCCCATGTGGCCGAAGTGGATCTCGCAGTGCGGTCCCGGCATCGCCGCCGCCTGCTCGATGACCGTCGCGATCAGCTCGTCGGAGACGTCGGGCACGTAGTCGCCCTTGATGTAGTACGAGTGGCCGGCCGGGCCGGTCTCGTCGAACATCGACTGGAGCACGGGGTAGGGGAGCGGCTGGAAGAGGTCGATCGGCGGGCTGCCGTACTCGCGCAGGGGCTGCACTGCGCGCTCGCCCTCCGACAGGTCGCCGGCGTAGCAGCCCGCGACCACGACCACGGGATGTCCGACCATCTCCGGCGGCACGAACGGCGCCGGAGGCGCCGTGACCAGGAGCGCGTAGGTGGTCAGCGCTTCCGGGGCCGTCCTGCAGAACTCCCGGTAGTGCGCCAGAACGTCGGAGGCGCGGTCGATGGGATACATGACGGCGCCGCCCAACACCATCCCGACCTCGTGCAGCTCGAACTCGAAGGAGGTCACGACGCCGAAGTTGCCGCCGCCGCCGCGGAGGCCCCAGAAGAGCTCCTCGTTCTCGTCGGCGCTCGCAGTGACGAGCTCCCCGGCCGCGGTGACCACGTCCGCCGAGATCAGGTTGTCGCAGGCGAGGCCGTGCTTGCGCATCAGCCAGCCGATCCCGCCGCCGAGCGTGAGACCCGCGATGCCCGTCGTCGAGACCTGGCCGCCCGGCGAGGCGAGCCCGAAGGCGCCGGTCTCGTGGTCGTAGGTGCCCCAGTTGACGCCGCCGTCCGCCCGGACGGTCTTCTTGACCGGATCGACCCGGACGCTGCGCATCGGGGAGAGATCCAGGACGAGCCCGTCGTCGCACGTCGAGTGGCCGGGGATGCTGTGGCCGCCCCCGCGGACGGAGAGGAGCATGCCGTTGTCGCGGGCGTAGTTGACGCCGGCGATCACGTCGGCAACGCCGGAACACCGCGCGATCAGCGCCGGCCGCCTGTCGAACATCGCGTTCCAGGTAAAGCGGCTTTGCTCGTAGCCGTCGTCGCCGGGCGCCAGCAGTGCTCCCCGGAACCCTTCGATGGCCACAGGGGCCTGTGTCTCAGTCATTCGAGTGTCTCCCTTGCTCGCAGTAGAGGAGCGCCGATCATAGGTTGGAACGAAGTCGCGGACGACGATCAAGTGACAGGCGTCGTCGTGCTGATAATGCCCTGATGATCCGAGGGCTTCTTCTGCTCGCAGCACTGCTGGCGCTCCCGCTGCCGTTCGCGTCCGCGCAGGTCAAAGGAGCGCAGCTCTCGATCCTCGGCCGTTGGAAGGGAACCCTCCATCAGCGGAACGTGAGGCCCTTCGTCGTCACCGCGACCATTCGCGGATTCGACGCGCTGTCGCGGAACACCGTCCGTTACACCGGGATCGACTGCTCGGGGCACTGGACCTATCTGACCCGTAAGGGCCGCTCGTACGAGTTCCGCGAGGTCATCACGAGCGGCCGAGGAGGAAAATGCAAAGGCGCGGGGCGAGTGACACTCACGCAGGTGAGCACCCACCGCGCGAACTATGTGTTCCGCGGCGGCGGCGTCGTCAGCCGCGGCGTCCTTCGCCGGCGCTAGGAGGAAGCGACCTCAGGCTGCTCGGACTCGATCTCGGACTGCCCCCCGTCAGCAGGCTCGTCGATCCACGTGCCGTTCTTCCGAGCGGCTTTCTCCGCGGCGGCAGCCTGCTTGCGCTCCCGCTTCTGCGTCCGCTTCAGCTCGACGGCACGCTCCCGTTCGCGCTTCGTGACGGTTTGCCAGTTCTTGCTCATCGGGTCTCCCTTCGAATGCTGCGTTCGCCGGCTCGCGAGTGCGCGCCGTGGCCCCTCGTCGAACCACACCGTCCAGGGGACCGAAGAGGCCCTATCAGGCTAGTTGAAGACTCGGATCGAGCGGAGAATGCAGCGGAGCAGCTACAGTGGCTGCGTACACGAGCGAGTATCGGTTGCGCGACCTGCGCCACCTCTGCGCGTTCTTTCACTGGCAGGGGGAGGTGTTTCATATGGCAACCGGAACCGTGAAGTGGTTCAACAACGAGAAGGGCTACGGCTTCATCGAGCCCGAAGACGGCGGCAAGGACCTGTTCGTCCACCACAGCGCGATCCTCGGCGAGGGCTACAAGTCGCTCCCCGAAGGCGCGAAGGTCGAGTTCGAGAGCGCCGAAGGCGCGAAGGGCCCTGAGGCGAAGAACGTCCAGCCCGTCGCCTAGCGGCGGACGCGAAGCGCGGAGCGATGCGGCTCGCGTGCATGAAGGAGGCGGCATGGCGGAGAAAACCGACGTGCATGACATGACCCCGCTCGTGCCCGCCGAGCCGCAACGGCCGCTGCTTCGGGGCGTCCTCCATCTGGTGGGGCTCTTCGTCGCGCTCGTGGCCGGGGCGCTGCTCGTCCTTGGCTCGAACGGGCCTAGGCACGTCCTGGCGGCCGCGGTATTTGCCGCGTCGGTCGTCGTCATGCTCGGAGCAAGCGCGCTCTACCACCGCGTCACGTGGACGCCGCGGGTCAGGCCGTGGATGCGGAGGCTCGACCATGCCGGGATCTACTTCCTCATAGCGGGGTCGTACACGCCGGTGGGTCTCCTGGTCCTCCACGGCTGGCTGCAGGTGGTCGTGCTCGCCGTCGTCTGGACCGGAGCGGCCGCCGCGACGGTCTTGAATTTCTGCTGGGTGGGGGGGCCGAAGTGGGTCTCCGCCGGGATCGCGATCGGCATCGGCTGGGTCGGGATCGTCGCGCTCCCGCAGCTGCTCGATGCCGTCGGCGTCGTGCCGGTCCTGCTGATCGCCGCCGGAGGGATCGCCTACACGCTCGGCGGCGTCGTCTACGCGCGCCGCAAGCCGGACCCCGTGCCCTTCGTGTTCGGCTATCACGAGCTCTTCCATGCGCTCACGCTCGTTGCGCTCGCGCTGCAGTACGTCGCGTTCACCTTCTTCGTCATCGGTGCCTGACGTGGAGATGAACGGGAAGATGCTGTGGTTCAACGCCGCGAAGGGTTTCGGCCTGATCTGCACCGAGGACGACGAACGGCTGCACGTCGACGCGAGCGCATTCGAAGCGGGGGAGGTTCCCCAGGGGCGCTGTGCGGGACGCGAGGTCGTCTTCGAGTTCGTCCTCGGCGACGGCGAGAAGCAGGCGGTCAACGTCAGGTTCGCCGCTGAGACCGCTTCGCGCCGGGCGCGCGTGCGTCAGGGAAGCCGGCACCGCTAGAGCGGGTTACCTCTCGGCTTGGCTCTTCTCGGCAATCCACGGCGCTGCGTCGTCCAGGGCGCTGCTTCGCTCAACGATGATGTCGACTGCGTCGTCGGCTGTCCACATCCAGATCATCTCGCTGTCCGGGTAGACGACGGCTCCGGCGGCTGCTGAATTAGAGGAAAACATCGCGACGCGGGCAGTGGACTCGCTGCTGTTCCGCACGAGGTGCGCTCCGGCGGGGCCGGATGGGAAGAAGACAAGGTCCCACGGTTCGAGCTGCTCCTCGCCGCCTGGATGCCGCAGGGTCGGGATGCCTGAGACAACCAGGAGCCACTCCTCCTCCGGCTCTTCGTAGTGGTAAGGACCGATCGCCTGGCCGGGAGGCAGCTCGTAGACGCTCAGCCCGGTGCGGGCGGCTCCGAGCGCCGCCCCGACGCGGCTACTGTTCCGCCGGAATCCCTCAGGCAGCTGTGGACGCGGCTCACACGCGATTGCGGCGAGGTTCGCTCGCCGAAGCGGGTCAGTACTCATTGGGACTCCTTCCGTGGGGTTCACCTACAGAAACTGTGGCCGGCCGAACGTCATCGCGGACCAACGGCCCGGCTCCTACCAGCTGAGAGTAGCCGCGTCCGTGACCGGCGCCTGGCACGCGAAGCGCTCACACACGTAGACGGCCGGGCGGCCGTCGACCTGGGTCTTCCCCTCCAGCAGCGGCACGTTCTCGGCCGGGCCGAAGGCGACGACCGCATTCGGATCGAACGGCCGGAGCGCGGCGCGGGCGATCTCGTCCCGCGGGTCGCCGATGATCGCAATCTCCTTCGGCGGTGAGAAGTACAGGTCGAGCGCGCACAGCGCATGGCCGACGGCGGAGGGTGCGCGCTGGAAGACCTGGTGGAGCAGTCGAAAGACCGAAACAGCCCGGCGCTCGAGCTCGTCGTCGCCGTAGATGCGTGCCAGTCGAAGGAGGACGAAAGCGAGCGCCGAGTTGCCGGACGGCGTGGGGTGGTCGTCAAGCTCCTTCTTGCGCACAACGAGCTGCTCGGCATCGGACGGAGTCAGGAAGAAGCCGCCGCGCTCGTCGTCGGCGAAGAGCTCGACTGCGAGCAGCGCCAGGCGCCTTGCCTCTTCCAGCCAGCGGATTTCTCCCGTCGCAACGTGCAGCTCATACAGGCCGTTCGCGACGTCGGCGTAGTCCTCGAGATAGCCGTTGCCCTTGGCGCGCCCGGCACGGAAGGAGCGGTGGAGGCGCTCACCGTCCGAGAGCGGCCCGAGCAGAAACACGGCCAGCCTGACCGCCGCGTCGATGAAGTCGTCCCGCTCGAGCCGCCGGCCGGCTTCGGCCAGCGCGGCGAGAACGAGCCCGTTCCAGGAGGCGATCGCCTTGTCGTCGCGCGCCGGCTTCGGCCGCTGCTCGCGCGCCTCGAACAGCTGTCGGCGCTCCGCGTCGCTCAGCTGCCCGCGAAGGACGAAACGTCCGTGCTCGAACGGCTGCAACAGATCGCCGCGCCCGGGAAGCACCTCCTCGAGCTCCTCCGGCGTCCAGGTGAACGTGAGCCCCTCGACGCCGTCCGTGTCCGCGTCCTGCGCCGAGGCGAAGCCGCCCTCCGGCAGGGAGAGCTCGCGGAGCACGTACTCGAGCGTGCGCTCGGCGACCTCGCGGTAGCGCTCGTCTCCGGTCACGGCCCACGCATGCAGGTACGCAGGGGCAAGCAGCGCGTTGTCGTAGAGCATCTTCTCGAAGTGAGGGACGAGCCACTGCTCGTCCACCGAGTAGCGGTGGAAGCCGCCGCCGACCAGGTCGTACATGCCCCCAGCCGCCATCGCGTCGAGCGTCGTGCGCACCAGGTCGCACTCGTCCCGCCGGAGGACGAACTCGAGCGCGGAGGCGGGCGGGAACTTCGGCGCCCGTCCGAACCCGCCCCAGTCCGGGTCGAACGTCGCACGCAGCCCGCGCACGGCATCGGCGAGCAGCGACGGCTGGAGCGGCTCCCGCGAAGGCTGCAGCTCGCTCGAGCGTCGGACCGCTTCAACCAGCTCGCGCGCGGAGCGGGCGACATCGCTGCGGCGCTCGCGGTACGCGTCGGCGACCGCACTCAGCACCTGGCGGAAGCTCGGCAACCCGTGCCGCGGCTCGGGCGGGTAGTACGTGCCGCCGAAGAAGGGCTCGCCCTCCGGAGTGAGGAAGACGGTCATCGGCCAGCCGCCGTGCCCGGTCAGGGTGACGACCGCGTCCATGTAGACCGAGTCGAGGTCGGGCCGCTCCTCGCGGTCGACCTTGACGTTGACGAAGAGGTCGTTCATGAGCGCCGCCGTACCCGCGTCCTCGAACGACTCGTGCTCCATGACGTGGCACCAGTGACAGGCCGAGTAGCCGATGGAGAGCAGGATCGGCCTGTCCTCGTCGCGGGCTCGCCCCAGCGCCTCGTCGCCCCATGGGTACCAGTCCACGGGGTTGTCGGCGTGCTGGAGGAGGTACGGGCTCGTCTCGTCGGCCAGGCGGTTCACGACGCGCGGCCCATGATCTCCTCCACCACCTCCGACTTGGCGTCGGCGTAGTGCTGGACGTGCTCCCACTTCTGCGCGGCCAGCTCCCGCTTCGTGCGCAGGTACAGGTCCCGATCGGCCTCGTCGGAGCGCAGGTGGTCGCGGAAGCGGAGCATGCGTTCGAGCTCGGGGCATCCGGCGGGGAAGACGTGGAGGTTGACGGCTGGGTCGACGCCTTTCAAGAGCCGGTGCTCGAACCAGTCCGGCTCGCGGATCCGCAGCCCGTAGCCGGCTGCCTCGAGCGCGGGGACGTAGGCATCCTCGTCGGTCGTGTCCGCGACCTCCAGGTTGACGTCGATGATCGCCTTGGCCGGAAGCCCGGGCACCGACGTCGAGCCCACGTGCTCGACCGAGAGCGCTCGCTCCCCCAGCGCACTGCGGATCTTCTCCTCCTCACGCCGGTAGAGCTCCGGCCACTCCGGGTCGTACTCGACGAGCTCGACCTGCGCGTCGTGGGGCGTGCGCTCGCCGATCGTGACCGCGGCGAGGTAGTCCTCGCGTTCCATATCGTCAGGGTATGCCGTTCCAGCCGCTGGCGGGGTTCCGCGTACTCGACCTGACCAGCTCGCTCGCGGGGCCGTACTGCACGCAGATCCTGGCCGCGCTGGGGGCCGAGGTCGTGAAGGTCGAGCATCCTGAGCGCGGTGACGAGACCCGTCAGTGGGGGCCTCCGTTCTGGGATGGGGAGGGCGCGATCTTCCTCGCCTCCAACGCCGGCAAGCGCTCGCTCGCGTTGAACTTCCACGAAGAGGCGGGGAAGAAGGTCCTGTACGACCTTGCCGACCGTGCGGACGTCGTCGTCCAGAGCCTCCGGCCCGGTCACGCCGAGAAGATCGGCTTCGGCCCGGAGAAGCTTCGCTCTCGCAACGCACGGCTCGTGTACTGCTCGATGGGCGCGTTCGGCACTGCCGGCCCGAACCGCTCGAAGGCCGGCTACGACCCGCTGATGCAGGCGGCGGCCGGGATCATCAGCGTGACGGGCGAGTCAGACCGCCCGGGTGTGCGCGTCGGCGTGTCGATGATCGACCAGACGACCGGGATGTGGGCCGCTATCGGGATCCTCGCCGCCCTCTGGGAGCGTGACAGGAGCGGAGGGGGCCGCGTGATCGACGTCTCGCTGTACGAGTCCGCGCTCGGCTTGGTCGCCTACCACCTCGTGGGCTATCTCGGCTCGGGCGCGGTTCCCGGCCGGCACGGGACGGCCTTCCCGCTCATCGCGCCCTACGAGGCCTTCGCCGCCAGTGACGGCGAGATCATGATCCTCGCCGCGAACGACCACCTCTTCGCGAAGCTGTGCGAAGTGCTCGGCGCGCCGGACCTGACCGCCGACCCGCGCTTCGTCACCAACCCTGATCGCGTCGCCAACCGGGACGAGCTGATCGCGCTGCTCGCCGGACGGCTCGCCGCCCATTCCGTTTCGTTCTGGATCGACCGGCTCGACGCCGCCGGCGTGCCTGTCGCACCCGTGCACGACATCGGCCAGGTGGCGGAGGACGAGCAAACGCGCGCGCTGGGCGTCATGCAGCCGCTCGAGCACTCGTCCGTCGCCGGGTTCCGGACGCTTGCGCTTCCGCTCTCGACGGACGGCGATCGCGTACGCCACGCCGGCGCTCCGCCGACCCTCGGGGAGCACACGGCCGAGGTGCTGGGAGAGCTCGGCTATTCCGAAGAGGAGATCGGCCGGCTGACGGCGTCGGGCGTCGTGGCGGTCGGCCAGGGCCCAGCCCGGTAGACCTGCCCCTCCAGCTGCCGCCCGAGCACGCCCTCGAGCCACTCGGAGACCCGGACCAGCGCGTCGAGGTCGACGCCGGTCTCGATCCCTTCGCCCTCGAGCAGGTACACGAGGTCCTCGGTCGCGATGTTGCCGGTCGCCCGCGGCGCGTACGGGCAGCCGCCGAGCCCGCCGACCGAGGAGTCCAGCAACTCCGCGCCGGCCTCCAGCGCCGCAAGCGCGTTCGCGTAGCCCGTGTTGCGCGTGTTGTGCAGGTGGACGCCGGCGGCGCCCGTCCGCTCGACGAGGTCGCGGACCTGACGCGGCGTGGCGACTCCGATCGTGTCCGCGAGGACGACCTCGGGGGTGTCCAGCTGTTCGCAGAGTGCGGCCACGACGCCCGGATCGACGTGGCCCTCGAAGGGGCAGCCGAAGGCGACGCTGATGCTCACGGTCGCGGGGCGCTCGGAGGCGTCGAGGATCGCCTGCGCCTGCTCCAGCGCCTGGTCGAGCGACATGTTGCCGTTCCGCTGGTTGAAGGACTCCGTCGCGGCGAGGTTGAGGTCGACCCGGTCGAGCGCGGTCTCGCGCAGGCGCTCGTAGCCCTTGAGGTTGAGGACGAGGCCCGCGTATTCGGTGCCGCCGCGCCGCTCGATCCCCGCCACAACATCCTCGGCCCCCGCCATCCGCGGCACGCGGTCGTCGCGGACGAAGCTGACCGCCTCGATGCGCGGCAGCCCGGTCGTTGCAAGCCGGTTGACGAGCTCGGCCCGCAGCACGGGGGCGAGCGTCTCCGGCTCGTTCTGGAGGCCGTCGCGCGGCCCGACGTCACAAATCGTCACCACGGCCGGAAACGATATGTTGCAACTCGATGGCCGGGATGATCCTCGCAGGCACCCGCAAGGGGCTCTTCGTCCTCCGCGACGACGGAGACCGCCGCTCCTGGTCGGTCGAGGAGCCGACGCTCGAGGGCTGGGAGATCTACCACGCGGTGCAGGACCCGCGTGACGGCTCGCTCTACGCCGCCGGCAACAACGAGGTCTACGGGGCGACCGTTCACCGCTCGACCGACAACGGGAAGACGTGGACGCGCTCGGAAGGTCTCGGCCTCCCCGAGGACGGCGAGCTCAAGCTGGAGAAGACGTGGCACGTCGAGCCGGGTCGCGACTCCGAGCCGGGCCGCGTCTGGCTCGGCGCCGCTCCGGGCGTCCTCTTCAGGTCGGACGACTCCGGAGAGAGCTGGCAGGTCAACGAGGGCGTCCTCAACCATCCCACGCGCGACAAGTGGAACCCCGGAGCAGGCGGGATGTGCACGCACTCGATCCAGCTGGATCCCGCCGACTCGAACCGCATGTACATCGGCATCTCCGCCGCGGGCGTCTTCCGCTCCGAGGACGGCGGAGAGACCTGGACGCCGGCGAACAAGGGGACGGCCGCGGACTTCAACCCGGACGACCCGTACCCCGAGTTCGGCCAGTGCGTGCACAAGCTGCTCCTCCACGCCGGACAGGACGGACGCCTGTGGCAGCAGAACCACTGCGGCGTCTACCGCACGGACGACCGCGGGGAGAGCTGGGAGCGCCTCGAGGGCAACGGCCTTCCGAGCGCGTTCGGCTTCCCGCTCGCGCTCGACCACCGGCGCCCGGACGTCGCCTTCGTCATCCCCGAGGACAAAGTGCACTCGCCCGACGTCGGCGGCGGCAATCGCACCACCACCGACGGCCGGCTTCGGGTCTACCGCACGGATGACGGCGGCAAGAGTTGGGAAGACGCGTCGAATGGGCTCCCGGAGCGCGCCTGGGTCGAGGTGCTGCGCGAGGGCATGGCCTCGGACAGGGAAGATTCGCCCGGCATCTACTTCGGCACGAAGAGCGGCTCCGTCTTCGTCTCGCCCGACACCGGCGACGAGTGGATCGAGGCGGCGGGCTTCCTGCCGGCGATTCTCTCGGTCGAAGTCGGCACGTGGGCCGCGTAGCAGCGGTCTCGCGTTTCTGGGGAGTGCGCGGGGCCGCCGGGCAAGGACGCAGGGAGCGCGAATATCTGGCGATATTCGCGGGACTGAGGACGCCGCCCGGCGGTTCCGGGCGCCGCCAGAAGTGCCCTGACTGCTGCTGTGCGGCCCACACATGGCAGTAACAGTCCTGGTTCCGAGCCTGCTCGCGAACCAGGCCGGCGGAGAGAAAAAGTTCGACGTAGAGGGTGCCACCCTCGGCGAAGCCCTTCGCGCGCTGCCGATCCGCGACCTGCTCTTCGACGAGGCGGGCCAGCTTCGCCCGCTTGTGAACGTCTACGTCGACCGGCAGGACATGCGCATGCGCGACGGCGTCGACACGCCGCTCGAGGGCGGCGAGGAGATCCGGATCGTCGCCGCGATCGCCGGCGGATGCGCGTAGATCTGGCCGACGGCGTCGGCCTCCACGTCGAGGAGCTGGGCGAGGGGCAGCCCCTCATCGTCCTCCACGGTGGCCCCGGGGTCGACCACACCATGTTCCGTCCCTACCTGGACCCGTTGGCCGAGGACTTCCGCCTCCTGTACCTGGATGAGCGTGGCCAAGGCCGCAGCGATCGCGTCGATCCGCGGACGCTGTCGCTGGAGGTCTTCGCCCAGGACGTCGACCGGCTGGCCGAGGCGCTCGGCCTCGAAACCTTCGCACTGCTCGGGCACTCCTTCGGCGCGATAATCGCCACCTTCCACGCGATCGAGCTGGGGACCGCGGAGCGCTACGTCATATCGGGCGGGGGCGACTCGAGCGAGGCGCTCGAAGCGGACGTCGCGGCTTCGCTCGCCGCGCTGGGCGAGGAAGGGCGGGCGATCGCCGAGTCGTGGGAGCGCGAGAAGACGGTCGAGACCGACGAGGAGCTCGCCGAGCTCATGCGCGCGCAATGGCCGTTCCACTTCGCCGGCACCGCGCCGCCGGGGTACGGCGAGGAAACCCTCTTCTCGCCGGACGTCCTCCGTCACTTCGCCGTCGCCGGCTACGGCGCGTTCGACTATGTCCCCGACCTGCGCCGCGTCGACCGGCCCGTCCTCGTGATCGTCGGCGAGCACGACCGAACGACCACGCCGCGCGCCGCGCGCGTGCTGGCGGAGGGAATCCCGGACAGCGAGCTGGTCGTGCTGGAGGGAGCCGGGCACATGAGCTTCGTCGAGGCGCGGGAACCGTTTCTCGCTGCCGTCCGTACGTTCCTGAGGGCCTGAAAACGGCCTGGCTATACTGACCGGCCGCTCAAAATGACCGAACAAACAATCAATCAGGAGGACGAGCTCGCAGACGACGGTGTCTGGACGACGACGCCGGAAGGCGAGCGCGTCCCCAACTACGAAGCGACCTTCCCCGACATCACCGAGGGACAGGTCGTCACGGGCACCGTGGTACGCGTCGACAAGGACGAGGTCCTGGTCGACGTCGGGTACAAGTCGGAGGGGGTAATCCCCGTCTCCGAGCTGTCCATCCGGCGCTCGGTGAACCCGGCGGACGAGGTCGGCGTCGGCGACCAGATCGACGCGCTCGTCATGACGAAAGAGGACGCCGAAGGGCGTCTCATGCTCTCCAAGAAGCGGGCGCGCTTCGAGATCGCCTGGAAGCGGATCGAGCAGGCGGCCGAGACGGGCGACCCCGTCGAGGGAAAGGTCATCGAGGTCGTCAAGGGCGGCCTGATCCTCGACCTCGGCGTGCGCGGCTTCCTGCCGGCGTCGCTGGTGGACATCCGCCGCGTCCAGGACCTGGACGAGTTCATGAGCCAGGAGCTCCGCTGCAAGGTGATCGAGCTCAACCGCGCGCGCAACAACGTCGTGCTCTCGCGCCGCGCCGTGCTCGAGGACGAGCGCAAGGAGATGCGCCAGGCGATCCTCGACCGGCTCCAGCCAGGCGATGTCGTCGACGGCCAGATCTCCAACATCGTCGACTTCGGCGCCTTCGTCGACCTCGATGGGATGGACGGCCTCATCCACATCTCCGAGCTTTCGTGGAGCCACGTCAACCATCCGTCCGAGGTGCTCGAGATCGGCCAGGACGTAAAGGTCAAGGTGCTCGACATCGACCGCGACCGGCAACGGATCTCGCTCGGGCTCAAGCAGACGCAGACGGATCCGTGGCAGCAGGTGCTCGAGAGCTACAAGGAGGGTGACGTGGTCGAGGGACGCGTGACCAAGGTGGTCACGTTCGGCGCCTTCGTCGAGATCCTCCCCGGCGTGGAGGGGCTCGTGCACATCTCCGAGCTCGCGCAGCACCACGTCGAGAACCCGCGCGAGGTCGTGTCACAGGGCGATGCGGTCAACGTGATGATCCTCGAGGTCGACGCCGAGAGGCGCCGGCTTTCCCTTTCGCTCAAGCGGGTCGGCGAGAGCGACCAGCCCGAGCCGCGCGCCGACGGGGCCGAGTCCGTCCACCTGACGCCGCATCTCGATCTTTCCGAAGAGGTCTTCAAGGAGAACGAGGACGACGCGCCGCGGGTGGAGGACGACGCGTCGCCGGTCGAGGATGACGCGTCGCGGGTCGAGGACGACGCGCCGCAGGACGAGGACGACGCGCCGTCGGTCCTCGAGGACTCGATCGCGGCCGACGAGGCCTCCCCCGACGAGCCGGGGCCGGGCGACTCCGAAGGCGGGCCTCCCGAAGCGCCCGAACCCCAGGAGTAGCGTGCCGCGGCCGCTGGCGGTCGCAATCACAGGGGGAATCGGAGCGGGAAAGAGCGAGGCGCTCGCCGCTTTCGCGCGTCACGGCGCCGAGGTGATCTCCAGCGACGAGATCGTCCACCGGCTCCTCGCCACCGACGATGCGGTGCGCGACGCTATCCGCGAGCGGCTGGGTGAGGACGCACTCGGGCCCGACGAACGCCCGGATCGCGCCGCGATCGCCCGGATCGTCTTCGCGGACCGCGAGGCGCTCGCCTGGCTCGAGGCCCTCCTGCACCCGCTCGTCGTCCGCGAGTACATGACCTGGCGGGACGAGCTGGCGGCCCGTCCGGACCCTCCCGCCGTCGCAGCGACCGAGGTGCCTCTCCTGTACGAGGTCGAGGGAGAGAAACGCTTCGACGCGGTGGTCGTGGTGACCGCGCCGCGTGACCTCCGGTCGGGCCGTGCAAACGTCCCGCTGGAAGCCCGGGAACGGCGGCTCCTTCCCGACGAGGACAAGGTCGCCCGCGCCGACTTCGCGTACGTCAACGACCAGGGTCTCGCCGACCTGGATGCTTTCGTAGAGGAAGTGATGCGAGAGCTGGAGGTCCGCGCGTGAAGCGCTATGCGGCGCTCGGCGTCTTCGCCGTCGTCGCGGTTGCCGTTCTCGCCTTCGTCCAGATCGGAGAGCCGGCCTGGCTGCAGCGCCTCCGATATCCGCTCGACTACAAGGCGATCGTGCGCGCGCACGCGCACAACTACCACCTCCAGCCGGCCCTGCTCGCGGCCGTCATCTACCAGGAGAGCAAGTTCAAATCCGACGCGAAGTCGTCCTCGGGCGCAATCGGCCTGATGCAGCTGCAGCCCGCGACGGCCGAGGGCATCGCCCTCCGCACCGGCGGCGCGACGTTCACCACGAACGACCTCTACAACCCCGAGATCAACATCCGCTACGGCTCCTGGTACCTGCGGCACCTGCTCGACAAGTACGGCAACGAGCGCCTCGCGCTTGCGGCGTACAACGCGGGTCAGCGCAACGTCGACGACTGGGAGGCGGCCGGGAAGGGAATCCAGTTCGGCGAGACGCGGCACTACGTGAAGCGCGTCGAGGACCTGAAGAAGGTCTACCGGCACGCGTATGCGAAGGACCTCGGGTACTAGCTCTCTCAAGCCCAGTAGCTAGATTCGGCTTGGTTGTGCGCTTTTCCAGCGTTTCGTCACTGTCAGCAACTTTGACCTTGACAGACAGCGGAAGTGATGTCATAGTGATGTCACGATGCAGCTACAGAGATTCATCGATGCGCTCCGGGCCGATCTCAACGCGGTGGCGGAATTCGGCGACGACGCGACGGCAGAAGCAGCCGGTCGCCTCACGCTGACGCTCCAGGCCTCGGTCGGCCTGCGCCTGCTCGACGCGCTCTCGGAAGCCGTGCTCGAGCTGAACGAGAAGCTTCCGTCCGGCCACGTCGAGGTGCGCCTGACCGGCCAGGACCCATCCTTCGTCTTCGTCTCGGACGAGCCGGAGCAAGCTCCGGCCGGCGCCGGCGACGAGGCCTTCACCGCCCGCATCACGCTCCGCCTTCCCGAGGCGCTCAAGACGAGCATCGAGGAAGCGGCGGCGCGTGAGGGCGTTTCGCTCAACACGTATGTCGTCCGTGCGCTCTCGCGCTCCGGAAGCCCGGGCTCGACCGCGCAGTCAACCCGCAACCGGCTCACGGGCTACGCCCAGGGCTGATCGCGAGAGGAGAGGCTATGGCCTTCTACCCAACCCCATTCGGACACGCAGAAGTGCGCGTCGACCGGCGCGATCCGCGGCCGCCGCGCTACTCCGAGACCCTGCTGCGCATCAAGCGGCGGCGCTCGAAATGAGAACGGAGACCTTCCAGACGCCCGGCGCCGTTCGGCTGGATATCCGCAACGGCGCCGGCGAGGTCCGCCTCGATGCCAGTGACTCGCGGCAGGAGACCGTCGTCACGCTCGAGCCGATGCGCGACAACGACGCCTCGAACGAGGCTGTGCAGAGCGCCCGCGTCGAGCTGCACGAGCGCGCGGACGGGCAGGAGGTCGTCATCGATGTCCGGGGACGCTCGAAGTGGGGGTTCCGCGGTGCCGAGGTGCTCGTCGCAGTCACCTGTCCGGTGGAGCCGGCAGTCGAGATCAAGACGGGCTCGGCCGACATCGAAGGGCGCGGCCTCTTCAAGCGGATCGACATCGAGACGGGATCCGGCGACGTTCAGTTCGCTGACGTTTCCGGCGACGCCGAGGTCAGCGCCGCCAGCGGCGACGTCCAGATCTCTCTCGTCGGCGGCGAAGCCCGGCTCAATACCGCCTCGGGAGATGTCCAGGTCGGGATGATCGGCGGCGACGGCCGCTTGAACACCGCATCCGGGGACGTGATGGTCCGGACCGCCGGCGGCCGCCTGGAGGCCAACTCGGCTTCGGGCGACATCCTGGTCAAGGAAGCCCTGAGCTCCGTGAGCGCCAACAGCGCATCCGGCGACCAGCAGGTCGGCAGCGTCGTCCAGGACAGCGTCAACCTCCGTTCCGCCTCCGGCGACATCCGGGTCGGGATCAAGGAAGGCTCGCGCCTGTTCGTCGACGCACGCTCGCGCAGCGGCGACGTCACCTCCGAATTGCCCGTCTCCGATACGCCGCCCGAGGGCGACGCCCCACTCGTCGAGCTGCGCGCGAACACCATGAGCGGCGACATCACCATCCACCGGGCGGGGCGCTGACCGATGTCCGATCCTCGCGTTGAACGGTACGCGAGCCTCCTCGTCGATACCTGCGTCGACGTGCGGCCCGGATGGCAGGTCGTCGTCATGTCCACTCCGCTCGCGCGGCCGCTCCTCGAGGAGCTGGCGCGGCAGATCGGGCGGAAGGGCGCGTACGTCTATCAGCGACTCGACTTCACGGGATCGACCGGCGGCGCCGTGGGCGCCTGGGTCGAGACGGCGCCCGACGAGCTGCTCGACGAGCTCCCGTCGCTCGACCGCTTCATGATCGAGAACGTCGACTGCCTGATCGCGGTACAGGCTCCGGAGAACACGCGTGAGACCTCCGCGATCCCGCCCGAGCGGATGGCCAAGCTGAACGTGGCCTACCGCCCCGCGATGGAGCGCGTCGTCTCCGGCAACCTCGCCTGGGTCGGGTGCCAGTATCCGACTCCCGCCCTGGCCCAGGAAGCGGGCATGAGCTTCCGCGAGTTCGAGGACTTTCTCTACGGCGCCTGCCTGATCGACTGGGACGCCGAGCGCGAGCGGATGCAGGCCGTCAAAGACCGGCTCGACGCCGCCGACGAGATTCGGATCGTCGGCGCCGACACCGACGTGACCCTGAGCCTCGCAGGCCGGGAAGGGATGGTCGATGCGGGCGGCGCCAACATTCCCGGCGGCGAGGTCTTTTACTGCCCGGTGGAGGGCTCGGCCGGCGGCGAGGTCGCTTTCTCGGAGTTTCCGGCCGTCTACGAGGGGCGCGAGCTCCGCAACATCAGGCTCCGCTTTGAGGACGGCGTGGTCGTCGATGCCTCGGCAGACAGCGAAGAGGCGTTTCTTCACGAGGTGCTCGACCGCGACGAGGGCGCGCGCCGCCTGGGCGAGCTCGGTCTCGGCTGCAACCCCGGGATCACGCGCTACATGCGCAACACCCTGTTCGACGAGAAGATCAACGGCACCGTCCACCTGGCGCTCGGCCAGAGCTTCGACTTCCTCGGCGGAACGAACGAGAGCAACGTCCACTGGGACATCGTCAAGGACCTGCGCGACGGCGGACGCATCTACGCCGACGGCGAGCTGGTTCTCGAAGACGGCGACTGGCGGATATGACGGCCGCGACTGCCGCTCCGGGGCTCAAGCCCCTGCATCGCCAACCCCTGTTCCTGAGGTTCTGGTCGGCGCAGACGGTCTCCGTCTTCGGAGATCAGGTCAGCGCCCTGGCCATTCCGCTCACGGCCATCCTCGTCCTCGACGCCTCGGCGTTCGAGGTCGGGGTGCTGACGGCAATGGCCTGGCTTCCCCATCTGATCTTTGCGCTCCCCGCAGGAGTGTGGATAGACGCCCGCCCGCACCGGCGGCGAATGATGATCGCGGCGGACCTGCTCCGGGCCGCGGCGCTCGCAACTCTCCCGATCGCCTACTGGCTCGGTGGTCTCACCATCTGGCAGCTGTTCGCGGTCACGTTCGCCGTCGGTGCACTCAGTTGCTGCTTCGACTTGGCCAGCGTCTCATTCGTGGTCGCGCTGGTTCACCGCGCCCAGTACGTCGAGGCGCAGGGGCGGATGATGACGACGCGCTCGCTCTCGTACATCGCCGGCCCGAGCGCCGCCGGCTTCCTCGTTCAGGTCTTCGGCGCGCCGGTCGCGCTCCTGGCAGACGCGGGGTCGTTCATCTATTCGGCCTGGGCTCTCGGTGGGACGCGCGTGCAGGAGCCCGAGGTCGAGCGGCCGGAGACGCGGTCCTGGACGCGGCTGGCCGAGGGCTTCCGGTACCTGTTCAGCGACGCCTTGCTGCGCGGCAGCCTGCTCTGCACCAGCACGATCAACTTCTTCAATTTCTTCCTGGCCGCGATCTTCGTCCTGTTCGCGACGCGCGAACTGGGACTGAGCGCGGCGACCATCGGAATCGTGCTCGGCGTCGCCGCGGTCGGCGCGCTGGTCGGCGCCGTCGTCGCGCCGCGGGTGGGGAGGAGGATCGGCATCGGCCGGGCGGTGATCGTCGGCGCGATCCTGTTTCCCGTGCCGATGGTGCTGTTCCCGCTTGCGTACGGCTCGCACGCGGTGGTGATTGCGATGCTCCTGGCCGGCGAGTTCCTGGCGAGCATCGGGGTGATGATCTTCGACGTCAACCAGAACGCGGTGCTCGCGCTCGCGCCCCCGGAGACGTTGCGGACGCGCGTGTTCGGCGCCTACCGCTTCGTCAACTACGGCACGCGGCCCGTGGGAGCGCTGCTCGGAGGGATCCTGGGCGGAGCGATCGGGCTGCGCGAGACGCTGTGGATCAGCGTGATCGGTAGCTCGCTCGGCGTCCTGTTCCTGTTCTTCTCGCCGATGCCCGGCGTGCGCGAGGAGGACCTCCAGGGTGAGTAGGCGCGATCTCTTCCGCTCGCGCTCCGTCGTCTCGCTCCTCGCGGCCGAGGTGATCTCGACCACGGGGGCCCAGATGACCTGGCTCGCTTTGCCGTGGTTCGTGCTCGTGACCACCGGGTCGGCGACGAAGATGAGCTTCGTCGTCGCGGCCGAGCTGATCGGCGTCGCCGCGTTGGGTTTTCCGGGCGGCCGGCTTCTCGGCAGGCTCGGAGCGCGGCGGACGATGCTCCTGTGCGACGGCGCCCGCGCCCCGCTCATGCTCGTCATCCCCATCCTGCACTGGACGACCGGGCTGTCCTTCGCCGTACTGCTCATCGTCGCATTCCTCCTGGGAGCGCTGGCGGCGCCGTACTTCGCGGCGCAGAAGGTGATCGTCCCCGAGCTCCTGGGCGAGGACGAGAAGCGCGTGTCCGAGGCGAACGCGCTCTTCCAGGCAGCGACGCGGACGACGTTGCTGCTCGGTCCCGCTCTCGGCGGCGTGCTGATCGGCGTGATGGGGGCGACGAGCGTCCTCGTCATCGATGCCTCCACCTACATCGTCTCGTTCGTGCTCGTCGCGCTCTTCGTCCCGCAGCGTCCCCCGGTCAAGCAGGAGAAGGAGGATCGCTCGATCCGTGTCGGCATCCGTTTCATCGCTCGCGACCGCCTGCTCCGCGTCTGGTGGCCCTCGTTCGCCCTCGGGGACGCTGCGTGGAACGCCTTCTTCGTCACGGTGCCGGTGCTCGTCCTCGCCCGCTTCGGGCACGAGCCGCAGATCGCCGGCTGGCTGTTCGCCGCTTTCGGAATCGGGGCGGTTCTCGGCAACGTGGTCTTCTTCCGCTTCCTCGCCAACCGTTTCGAGGGGCTGGCTCTCATCGCGACCTGCGCGATGGGGCAGGCGCTGCCGCTCTGGCTGCTCTGGCTGCCGGTCCCGCCTGCCGCTCTCGCGGCCGCGCTGCTCCTCTCGGGCATCGCGAACGGCCTCGTCAACCCGAGCCTGCACACCATCTCGACGTTGCGGATCCCGGCCGCCCTCCGCCCGAACGTGATGACCACGATGATGGTCTTCTGGGCGTTGATCAACCCGCTGGGCGTCTTTCTGGCCGGCCCGATCCTGGACGCGTTCGGGACGACGCCCGTGCTGATCGGATTCGCGGCCGTGCAGACCCTGACGATGGCGGTCTCCTCGCTGGCGGCCGCGCGCGAGCTCGGGCGAAAGCGTCAGGAGCCCGCGCTCGCGACCTCGTCGTGACTCTCCCGCCCGCGTGCACGGCTGCGGCGGCGCGCTGGCCGAGCGGTGCGCGTGGTTTGCCGCCATCGCTCTGTGGGCGACCCTCAGCCCGTCGATCCGGCAGGCGCCGGACTTGACCCAGCTCGCCGAAGCCGAGTGACTACGCCGCGTCCGCCTGGGTGTGGGCGTTCGCCCTGCGCACGGGTGGATACGCCTCCTCGCGCTCCACTTCGTTCGCCTTCGAGGTCAGCGCGGTGAAGGCGGCCTGGAGGAAGTCGTTCGCGCCGGCCGCCGCCAGCGACCAAGTGAGAAGGCGGCCGGTGCGAGGCGCGAGGATCTGAGAGAACGCAAGGCCCGCCGCGGCCCATGTGCCGACGCAGCGCGAGCAGGTGACGAGCTCGCCGATCGCCTGCTCCATCCCGCCCTCGACCGGCTCCTCGCCTTCACCCTCGTGGGCCTGGCCCTTCACGAAGGGCTGGCGGATGAAGCTCGTCACCTCGTCCTTCGCCAGCGTCCGGGCTGCCTTGAAGCTGGCGAGGGAGAGCACCGCCAGGTCGAGCGCGCTCTGGCAGGACGGGTTGCGGTCGAAGCGGCGCGCGAGCGCTCCGGCGCCCGCGAGCCCCGCGGCGAACACGCCCGTGATCGTCGCGTAGGAACCGTAGGGGGGACGGCGTTCCATGGAGATACCCTTGACAAAAATGCCCGAGTTCAAAACATCCGACGCGTACCAGCCGACCGGCGACCAGCCGACGGCGATCGAGACGCTCTCCGAAGGGCTGCTTGCCGGCGAGCGCTTCCAGACGCTGCTCGGGGCGACCGGGACCGGCAAGACGGCGACGATGGCGTGGATCGTCGAGCAGATCCAGAAGCCGACCCTCGTGATCGCGCACAACAAGACGCTTGCCGCGCAGCTCTGCAACGAGTTTCGCGAGTTCTTCCCGCACAACTCGGTCGAGTACTTCGTCTCGTACTACGACTACTACCAGCCCGAGGCGTATGTCCCGCAGGCTGACCTGTACATCGAGAAGGACTCGTCCCAGAACGACGACATCGCTCGTCTGCGCCTGAACGCGACGTCGGCGCTGTTCACGCGGCGGGACGTGATCGTGGTCGCTTCCGTTTCGTGCATCTACGGCCTCGGCTCGCCGGAGGAGTGGCGCGAGCGCCTCCTGTACCTGGAGGTCGGGGAGGAGCACGACCGCGATCTCGTCCTGCGCAAGCTGATCGACAGCCAGTACGTCCGCAACGACGCGACGCTCGGCCGCGGACGCTTCCGCGTGAAGGGCGACATCGTCGAGATCCAGCCGGCGAACTCGGAGACCGCCTACCGGGTCTCCTTCTTCGGCGACGACATCGAGGCGATCACGCACTTCGACCCGCTCACCGGCGAGGTCTACGCGAAGCTGGACAACCTCGCGATCTGGCCGGCGACCGAGTACGTGACCTCGAAGCCGACGATCGAGCGCGCCGTCGACGAGATCCACCACGAGCTCCAGGAGAGGGTCAAGGAGTTGGAATCGGAGAACAAGCTGCTCGAGGCCCACCGGCTGCGCCAGCGCACCGAGTACGACCTGGAGATGATGAAGGAGCTCGGCTTCTGCAACGGGATCGAGAACTACTCGCGCATCCTCGAAGGCCGGCCGCCCGGCTCGCACCCGTTCACGCTCCTCGACTACTTCCCCGAGGACTTCGTCGTCTTCATCGACGAGTCGCACCAGACCGTCCCGCAGATCGGCGGGATGCACGAGGGCGACCGCTCGCGCAAGCAGACGCTGGTCGACTTCGGCTTCCGCCTCCCGTCCGCGCTCGACAACCGGCCGCTGCGCTTCGACGAGTTCATGGAGAAGGTCAACCAGATGGTGTTCGTCTCGGCCACGCCGGGGCCGTTCGAGCTGCGCCGCTCGAAACGCGTCGCCGAGCAGCTGATCCGCCCGACCGGGATCGTCGACCCGGACGTCGAGCTGCGCGCGACCAAGAACCAGATCGACGACCTGCTGAATGAGGTCCGCCGGCGCGAGGAGGTCGGCGAGCGGGTGCTGGTCACGACGCTGACGAAGAAGATGGCCGAGGATTTGACCGACTACCTGCTCGAGTCGGGGGTGAAGGCGCGCTACCTGCACTCCGAGGTGGACACGCTCGACCGCATCCAGATCATCCGCGAGCTGCGGCTGGGCGACTACGACGTGCTCGTCGGAGTGAACCTGCTGCGCGAGGGGCTCGACTTGCCCGAGGTCTCGCTCATCGCGATCCTGGACGCGGACAAGGAGGGCTTTCTGCGCGGGAAGACCGCGCTCATCCAGACGATCGGCCGCGCCGCGCGGAACATCAACGGGAAGGTCATCCTGTACGCGGACAAGCTGACCGAGGCGATCAAGGGCGCTCTGGACGAGACCGACCGGCGCCGCGCGAAGCAGCTCGCCTACAACGAGGAGCACGGGATCACGCCCGAGTCGATCCAGAAGGGCGTGTCCGACATCGCCGAGTTTCTGTCGCTGGGAGAGGCGCCGCACGTGCCGGGGCGCCGCCGGCGCGGCAAGAAGGAGGTCGAGGGGATGGGCCGCGAGGAGCTGGAGAAGCTCGTCATCACCCTCGAGGAGGAGATGTTCGCCGCCGCCGAGGAGCTCCGCTTCGAGTACGCGGCCAAGCTGCGGGACGAGATCAAGGAACTGCGGCGCGAGCTCCAGGCGCTCGCGCCGGCATAGGTTTGTGGACCTAACCGGACAGCTTTCCGTCCCGCCGGAGCCTCTGGCCCCTTTTGGTCCTGAACCGGCGCAGGGTGCGGCACAAAAGAGGGCGCGACCGCTTGCGCGAGAGCTTCAGTGCTGGACGCAGATCCGGAAACGTGTCGGTCGGGCGATGGCCCACCGCTGGTCACGCGCGGCCACGCCATGAAGGCGTTCGCGGCCGACTGACACGTTGGCCTGAGAGCGACCGATACATGGCTGAGGTTGCGTTTGCCTCCGCATGTGTCACCATCGCTAGTGAGACGATGAAACTCGGGGTCGTCGGCAGGGAGAGGGAGCTCGCCTCCGTCCGCGCTTTCGTCGAACGATCGGACGAGGGGTCGGCCGCGCTCATCCTCGAAGGCGAAGCGGGGATCGGCAAGTCGACGCTGTGGCGTGCAGGCGTGCAGCACGCGCGTGCTCGCGGGGTGCAGGTGCTTTCGGCGCGGCCGGCTGAGGCCGAGACCGGTCTCATCCATGCCGGGCTGGGCGATCTGCTCGAAGATGTCCTGAACGAGGTTCGGCCTGGGTTGTCGGCGCCGCGGCGGCGCGCGCTCGAGGGTGCGCTCCTCCTCGACGAAATCGATGTCGGCGTCGATGACCGCGCGCTGGGCGTCGCTGTTCGTGACGTACTCCAGCTCCTCGCGACGGAGACAGCGGTGCTCGTTGCGGTAGACGACGTTCAGTGGCTCGACTCCGCGTCGTCGAGCGCGCTGGCTTTTGCGCTGCGCCGGGTGGGCGATAGCCGCGTGCTCGTCCTGCTCGCGCGGCGGGAGTCAGGCGACGTCGGGTCGTCGGAGCTGGAGCATGCGCTTGGGGCCGCACGCGTGAAGCGCGTACCGGTCGGTGCGCTCAGCGCGGGAGCGCTCCATCGACTCCTGGTTGACCGGGTCGGCAGGCCGTTTCCGCGCCAGAGACTGCTGCGGATCCATGAGCATTCGGGCGGGAATCCCTTTTATGCGCTCGAGCTGGCGCGCGTGCTTGGCGCCGACGTCGACCCGCTCGAGCCTCTCCCCGTTCCCGAAACGCTGGAGGAGCTCGTTCACGCAAGGCTTGCAGGGCTACCGGCTGAGACGCGTGACGCACTCGCGCTCGTCTCGGCGCTCGGAGCTCCGACGGAGCCGCTCCTTCAGAGAGCAGGAGTCGCGCCGGCCGCGCTCGAGCCGGCGTTCGCCGCTCGCGTCGTCGAGCGCGAGGGCGAGACGATTCGCTTCACGCACCCCCTCCTGGCGTCGGCGCTCTACCCCGAGCCGAGCGAGAAGCGCCGCGCGATCCATGGCCGGATCGCACAGGCGACCGAAGACCCAGTCGTCCAGGCCCGCAATCTCGCGCTTTCGATCGACCGGCCGGACGCCGTGATCGCCGAAGCCGTGAACGATGCGGCGCGGCGAGCGGCCGATCGTGGGGCGTTTGCGGTGGCGGCCGAGCTCGCCGAGCAGGCGTTACGGTTGACGCCGGCGTGCAGCACCGAACGCGACCAGCGCCGACTGGCGGCAGCTCGCGCCGAGTGCGCGGCCGGAGAGTGGCCGCGCGCCAAGACGCTCCTTGAAGACTTGCTCGCGGGCAGGGCGACGAGTTCGCTGCGCGCGGAGGCGCTCGTCATGCTGGCCGGGCTCGAGGGCCTCGGCCGCGGCGTCTCCCTGCTCGAGGAAGCGCTGCGCGAGGCGCAGTCGCAGCCGGCGCTGCAGTCGGTGATCCAGTGCCAGCTGGCGTGGACCTCCCGCTTCGCGAAGGGCTTTGACGCAGCGTTGCCCCACGCCCGAGCCGCGCTCGAGCTCGCCGACGAGCTCGGGGACGATGCGCTCCGCGTTCGTGCGCTTGCCGCGCTGACCTTCCTGGGCGTCGCGGTCGGCGACCCTCGAGCGCGTGCACACGCGACGCGCGCCCACGAGATCGCGATTGCGTCGGGCGACCCGGAGCTCGTGTGGCGGGCGCGACTCGCCCTCTGCGAAGTCGTCGACGATGATGCTGCGCGCGTCCTGCTCGAAAGCGTGTACGAGGACGCCCGGACGCGAGACGAGCGCGTGGCGGCGCAGGCGCTGAACTCCCTGGCGTGGGTGGAGTTGTCAGCCCAACGGTGGGACGTTGCTGCGGAATACGCCCAGCGAGCGTATGACCTTATGACTCAGTACGGGCTCGAGGTGCCGTGGGCCCACCTGCCGATCTCTATGGTCGCCGCGCACCGCGGGGACCTCGAGCTGGCACGGGTGCACTCGGAGCGGTCGCTGCAGCTCGCCGAAGAGCAGTTCGGATCGCACACGCCGGTGCATCTGGGAACGCTCGGCTTTGTGGCCGCGCAGAGCGGTGATCGGGAAGCGGCGGTTCGATGGTTTGCGGAGGCCGAGGCCGTGACGACGAGGCTCGGCTGGCGTGACGCGAGCCGCCGCTGGTGGGTCTCCGACCAGATCGAGGTGCTGCTCGAGCTCGAGCAGGTGGACGAGGCGGAGCGGATCCTTCACTCCTGGGAGCGCGAGCGAAGGGCGGACGACGAACGCGCGCTCGCGCACATCACACGCTGTCGGGGCCTCGTCGAAGCAGCGCGCGGAAATCTCCGGCAGGCCATCGCGCTCCTGGAGCAGGCGGTCGTGCAGCACGGAGCCGCCGGCGACATGTTTGGACGCGGCCGCGCGCTGCTCGCGCTCGGGGTCATCCGCCGGCGTGATCGGCAGAAGCGGTCGGCCCGCGACGCGCTCGCGGCGGCACTCGCAGACTTCGAGCAGGTCGGAGCGAGGACGTGGGTCGAGAGGGCACGAAGTGAACTCGGTCGGATCGGGGGCCGCACCCGTGCCGAGGGGCTGACGCCGGCGGAGCGTCGGGTCGCCGCACTGGTTGCTGAGGGCCATACGAATCGCGAGGTCGCCGCGGCGCTCTTCCTCGGTGAGCGAACCGTAGAGACGCATCTCTCACACATCTACGCGAAGCTCGGCGTCCGCTCGCGGACGGAGCTGGCACGGAGGTTTCGCCCGGACGAGCAAAGTTCAGGGGGACTCGCGATTTCAAACTGAGCCGCCGCGCCTAGCGTCGGGTGCATGCCGAGCTACCTCGTCGAGACGTTCCTCGCCCGCGGCGCTGCAGGTGAGCGCCACGCACGCGAGCGACGCGCGCGCTCGGCGGCCGAAGCGATGACGCGGAACGGGGCGCGCATCCGCTTCGAGGGCTCGATCCATGTCCCCGAGGACGAGATCTGCTTCTTCACGTTCGCCGCGCCCTCGGGCCGAGACGCCGCACTGGTCGCCCAGCGCGCCGAGCTCGCGCCGATCCGGGTCGTCGGTGCGATCGCGTCCGGAAACGAAATGGGGGAGAAATGAACATCCGCATCTGTCTTCTCATCGCTGTTCTCGTGGCAGTCGTGTTCCTCGGAACCGGACCGGGTGTCGGTGCAACACCGCCGGCGAGCCAGTGCGCACCTCCGGCGAATTACCCTGCCGCGACCACGCCGGTCGCCTTCTGGAGCACCGAGGCCCGGTGCGCGATCGTCCCGGCCGGCCCGGGCGGGGTCTTCGGCCCCGAGAACTTCGGAAACAAGTTCCCGGGCGAAGCGGCGGTGTACATGGGCATCGTCCACGTCGCGATCTACGACGCCGCGGTCGCGATCAAGGGCGGCTACAAGCCGTACACGACCACGCGCGCAGCGCGTCCGAATACCTCACGGGCGAGCGCGATCGCGACTGCGGCGTATCAGACACTCGGCGGCCTGCAACCACAACTCGGAGCCGACCAGACGATCCTCGACAACGACTACGCCGCCTACATGGCTGCGATCCCGGAGGGGCCGGCGAAGTCGCACGGTGTCGCCGTCGGCCGGCGGGTTGCTGAAGCGGTGGTCGCGCTGCGCCAGAACGACGGCCGCGGGTGCACCACCACCGTCCAGGACCTCGGCCTGCCGAGTCCCGGGCCCGGGGTGTGGCAGCCGAATCCCACGGGGCCGGTGCTCGGGCTGTGCCTCCCCGGGATGAGACCGCTCGCGCTCCGGAGCGCGTCGCAGTTCAGGCCCGATGGCCCGAGCGCGCTGACGAGCAACGAGTACGCAGACGACCTCAACCAGGTCGAGAACCTCGGAAGCGCCGACAGCACGAGCAGGACACCCGCCCAAACGAATCAGGCGTGGTTCTGGACCGATCACGACATCCGCCAGTGGAACGACGGTCTGCTCGGCCTCGCGCACGACTACCACCTCGGTCTCGTGCAGACCGCACGGATGCTGGCGATGGCGCACGTTGCCGGCGGCGACGCGATGATCGCCTGCTTCGACGCCAAGTACCACTACTGGTTCTGGCGTCCCTACCAGGCGATTCATCTGGCGGACACGGACGGCAACCCGGATACGGTCGCCGACACGTCCTGGCAACCGCTCGGGGCGACGCCGAACTTCCCGGAGTACCCCTCGGCGCACGCCTGCCACAGCACCGGCGTCGTCGAGGCGCTCGACGCCTTCTTCGGTACCGACAAGGTCTCGCTCACGCTCACGAGCCGGGCCCCTAATGTGACCGTGAGGACGCGCAGCTACGACCGCCTCCACGACGTCGTCAAGGACGTCGACTGGGCGCGCGTCCTCGTCGGCTTCCACTTCCTCAACTCCGACCTGCAAGGCTCAGCCCTCGGAAGGAAGGTCGGACACTACGTCGTCGACCACTTCTTCAAGCCGAGGCGTGTGCAGACGGCGGCCTCGCCGCCACGGTGACGAGGGCGACGCTATACGCGCTGGTCGGGCTCGTGGCTTCCTCGCTCAGAAGACACGTGCCGTTGCGGCAGGCCAGTTCGCTTGAGCTGCGACGTCGGCGCGCCCGACCAGGCCTCTGCGCATCGATGGTGCTCGCGCTGGCTGCAGTGCTCATCGCGCTCGCGACGGCGAAGGGCGCCGTTACGCCTGATGCTGCCGTCGTGAGCGCGACGCCGGTTTCGCTGCGCCCGGCCGAGACGCCGGGCGACGCGGGCTTTCTGATCGTTGGCTCACGGAACAGCGCCGGGTTCGGGCTCGTCCGCGTGTTCGCCGACCGCGACCGCAATGGCACCTACGAGTCGCTTGCGGACGAGATCGTCCCCTACTCCACTGCGGCCAGCGACGGCGTCCGCGTCGCCGCGGGCGATTTCGACGGCGACGGAAACGATGAGCTTGTCACGGCCTCGTCCGAGAACGCGCCGGTCGAGGTCTACGAGCTGACCAGTGGCGGCCGGCCGGGCGCGCTCCTCGACTCGCTAACCGGCTTCACCCAAGGGTCGTACGTCGCCGCCGGCGACCTGGACGGAGACGGACGCGACGAGTTGATCGTTGGGTCCGATCCCGGCGCGGAGCCGAAGGTGAAGATCTTCGCGGACGCGAACCTGGACGGGGAGCTCGACGCGACTCCCGTCAACACGTTCAACGCCTATCCGGCCAGCTTCAGGGGAGGGGTGCGAGTCGCAGCGGGCAACACCGACGAGCCGGGACTCACCAACCTGGACGACGAAGTGGTGACCGCCCCAGGCCCGAACGGCCCCGGTCAGCCGGTGAAGATCTGGGACGACACCGACCACGACCGCGCCGTCTCCGACAATCCGCTGGACGACAGCTTTCTCCCCTACGAGCCCGGCTTCGGCGGCGGAACGTACGTGGCCGCAGGGCCGATCCTCTTCGCCGGTTCCGGCAATCTCGTGGCAGAGGTGGTCGTCTCCGCGGCGGGCGGACAGAACCGAAACGTCGTCATCCGAACCGACCAGGACGGCGACGGGAAGGTCTCCGACGATCCGCCGTTCGACCAGCTTCCCCCTCCATACGGCGCTTCCTTCACCTCCGGAGTGCGGGTTGCGACGGGGCGCGGCCCTAGCAACCGCGATGACGTCATCACCGCGCCCGGCGCCAACGCAGGGAGCAAGCCCGTCAAGATCTATCGCGACGACGGCGATCCCCTCGATTTCCTGTCCGACAACCCACCCGGCGACCAGTTCATCGGGTTCGCGGGGAACTTCGGCGAGTTCGTCGCCTTTGCGACGACACTCACCGCGACGTACAGCGACACCCACACACCGCTCCTCATTCCAGACCAAGGGTCGCTCGGCGATCCCTTGCAAGCCCGAATCCAGGTGCCAGGGTCGGCCGGGACCATCCGCGACCTTGACGTCTCCATCGACATCAGTCACCTGTTCGACGCCGATCTCGACGTCTCGCTCCAGCACACGTCGAGCGCCGGCCCCGTCCACCTCTTCACGTACGCCGGTCACGACGACGACGGCTTCCTGGTCTGGCTCGACGACGAGGCCGGCACGGACATCCAGACCGTCGGGGACAACCCGAACAACTTTCCCGTTGCCGGCGTCTTCAGGCCGCTGAACTCGCTCACGGCGTTCGACGGCACAGACGCCTCCGGCACGTGGACGCTCACCGTCAACGACGACGGCGCTCCCGGCGTCGCCGGAACGCTCAACTCCTGGAGTCTGAAGTTCACCTACTGATGGGACGACCGTGATCCGCACCTGGAGTCGCTTCCTGATCGTTCTCGGCGTCGCGGCCGCAGTCATCGCCGTGCCTGCTTCGGCAAGGCGTGCCGAGACACCGCGTCCTGCAACCATCGTGGCAGCGCCGCGGGCCTCAGCGGCGCAGACCGCCGTCGACGCCGGCTTCGTCGTCGTCGGGTCGCGAAACAGCGCCGGCTTCGGGCTCGTGCGCACGTTCGCCGACAACGACCTGAACGGGACCTACGAAACGCTCGTCGACGAGTTCGTCCCCTACTCGAGGACCGTCGGCGACGGAGTCCGGGTGGCGACCGGAGACCTCGACGGCGACCGCAATGACGAGCTCATCACCGCGTCCTCCGAGGGCGCACCGGTCAAGGTGTACGAGCTCTCCAGCGGCGGAGTGCACGGCGCGCTCGCCGACTCCGTGGCCGGCTTCACCCAGGGATCGTACGTCGCCGCCGGCGACCTGAACGGGGACGGGCGCGACGAACTCATTGTGGGGTCAGACCCAGGCGCGGAGCCCAAGGTGAAGATCTTCGCCGACACCAACGCAGATGGAGCGCTCGAGCAGACGCCCGTGAATGCGTTCAACGCGTACCCGGCAAGCTTCACCGGCGGCGTCCGGGTCGCAGTCGGGAACACCGACGGCGCACTTTCGCAGGTTCTCACGCTCGACGAGGAACTCGTCACCGCTCCCGGGCCGGGCGGCACGGGGCAGCCCATCAAGATCTGGGACGACACCGACGGCGACCTCGCCGTCTCCGACAACCCGCTCGACGACAGCTTCCTTCCCTACGACCCCGGCTTCGGCGGGGGCACCTATGTCGCCGCGGCAGAAATCCTGGCTGGGGTTTCGGATCAGGTGGTCTTCTCTCCCGGCGGTGGGCAGAACCGTGACGTCGTGGTCCGCATCGACAGTGACCGCGACGGGAAAGTCTCGGACGATCCACCACTCGAGCAGCTCCCGCCTCCCTACGGGCCGACCTTTTCGTCCGGAGTGCGCGTGGCGGCGGGCGACGCCCACCGCCTCACGCTCTTCGACGAGGAGGTGATCACGGCGCCCGGCGCAAGCTCGGGAAGCAAGCCTATAGAGGTCTACGACGACGACAGTGATCCGGGTTCCCAGCTGTTCGACAACCCACCCGTGGACCAGTTCACCGGGTTCTCCGGCAACTTCGGCGAGTTCGTCGCCTTCGCCAGCGAGTTCAACGATGTCTACAGCTCCGATGCGCCGCTCGCCATTCCCGACAACGGGCAGCCGGGGGATCCGCTCACGTCCGTGATCCACGTGCCTTCGTCAGCAGGAATCATCCGCGACGTCGACGTCTCGCTCAACATCAGCCATACGTTCGACCAGGATCTCACCGTCAGGCTCGAGCACGACTCGAGCGTCAACGGGATCAGCCTTCTTCTCTTTCAGCACGTGGGCCACGACGACCATGGCTTCATCATCACCCTCAGGAACTTGGCCGCCAGAGACATCACAGACGTCCCGGATGACCCCAAGGACTCACCAGTCGCCGGCGACTTCGAGCCTGAAGGCGCGCTCTCGTCCCTCTCTGGACGCGACGCTTCCGGGACGTGGACCCTGACGGTCGACGACGAGAGCGGCGGCGACGTCGGGACGCTCCACGAGTGGAGCCTGAAAATCGACTTTTGACCGCGCCCGCGCAGAACGGCTCGCTGCTCCGCTTCGACCCTGACGGCGCTCGCCCGATGGTCTCCTACGTGATCGCGATCCTCGAGGGCCTCGACCACGTTCCCCTCGGTGCGATCCGCATCCAGCACGGCTAGACTCGCGCGCCGCGGATGCAGGTCACCTTCCTCACGCACGGGTGCCACCACACGGGTGCCGCGACCGCCCACGACAACGATGCCACGGCGAGCACGGGCTGGGGTGGGCCCTCCGAAGTTCTCGGTTTTGTGCGTGCACTTCGTCGATCGCCGCGCGGGTCAGACCGATATCGGATTCATGTACCAGCTGAGCGACGGTCCTCCTCATCGTTCACATGCGAGGTTCGCAGCGTGGCGCTTTGTCGCCGTTCGCCAATCGTCTGTCGCCGGAATTTGACCACCTTTCGACTACGGGTTGGGCCGCTCGTCGCGCCTAACGGGGTCGCAGCGAAGGGTTACGAGCGCGATACCGCTCGAGCCACATAGAAAGGCGGTAGAAGTACGCGGATGAGTACTCCTGGGTTCCCAGTCCCAGCTTCGGCGCATTTCACTGCGCTGGCACTCACCCACGTGTTCGGCATCAATCGCTCCGAACTGCCTTCAAGCCTGCGGACGCCCGGACGATACGAGGAGATCCACGGCGGGCAGACGATTCGCGGCATCCCGTTTCTCTTCGGCGACGACACTGGGCCGAACGTTGTGCTGCTCGACCACTCTGAGGTGACGATCGATCTGGGCGGCGCGACGGCGACCTACGTCCTGTTCGTGCATGTAGTCGAGGATGGTGCGGAAGGAGCCGGTAGCGGCTGGGCTCGTGACGATGCAGACGGCGACAGGCTCGGAGGCGTCGTTTCCGAGTATGTCCTCGAGTACGAAGACGGATCCAACGAAAGCGCGCGCATCCTTCGCCGGTTCGCTATCCAGCAGGCCCGCTGCGCCTGGGGCTCGGCACCGTTCGCCTGTGTCCCGGCGGCCGATGGTCAAGTTGTGCCGACCGCCGACGAGGCACTCGCCCTGGGGCGGCAGCCGACGACGCTGACGCCGACACGTGCTCGGTCTGTGGCGGAAGGCGATCCCAGTGAGCCGGGCGTGCTGTGGATCTACGCGCTCGAGAACCCGAAGCCAGACGTGCCGCTTCGCGCGGTCATGTGCGTGCCGGAGGACGAACGCTCGGCCATCTATGCGGTCACGCTGACGGACGTCGCAGAGCATCCGCTCCGTCCAGGCACACGCCGCAAGCTGCGGCTCCCACGCCCCGACAACGTGGAGCTGAACGCGATCGGCGAGGTAGACGACAGCGCGATCGCCATCGACCTCGGTGTCGTGATCTCGGCGCGCGCGGCGCTCGATTACGCCCACGAAGGCTGGGCCGGCGAGGAGGCCGTCGTCCAGCCGTCGCGGTCAGAGCGCGAGGTGGTGGTCGAATACGCCGCTCATCCGCAGGCGCGCCTCCACATTGGTGAGAAGGTCTACGAGCTTGATTCCATCCAGGGGGAGGCCGTCGAGATCGCAGCCGCCGAGCGTCCCGTCAGGCTGCGCTTCGTCGATCGTGACTCGGGTGAGGCGGTTGCCGTTCGCCTTCATCTCCACGGTGCTGGCGGCGAGTACCTGCCGCCACGTGGCCATCACCGCAAGGTAAATACCGTCTTCCACGAGGACGTCTATGCCGAGCTTGCGATCGGCGAGAACCAGTACGCCTATGTGGACGGTGAGTGCGTCGTCGACCTGCCGCTGGGGACGGTGTACGTCGAGATCACGCGCGGCTATGAGATCGCGCCGGTACGGACGTCTGTCGAGGTGGGCCCGGAGACGAGTGACCTCGTGTTCGAGCTGGAGCGGGTGCTGCGCTGGCGGGAACGCGGCTGGGTGACGGCGGACACGCACGTCCACTTCCTCAGTCCGAGCACCGCGCTGCTGGAGGGGAAGGCAGAAGGCGTCAATGTCGTCAACCTCCTCGCCTCTCAATGGGGCGAGATGTTCACCAACGTCGGCGACTTCGACGGCAAGACGACCTTCGGCGCCGAGGATCTCGGCGGGAGGGGCGAGTTCCTCGTGCGCGTCGGTTCCGAGAACCGAATGAACGTGCTCGGGCACATCTCGCTCCTCGGCTACAAGGGCGAATTGATTCATCCACTCTGCACGGGCGGGCCGGAGGAGTCGGCGTTCGGCGATCCGCTCGAGGTGACGATGGCCGAATGGGCGCAGCGCTGCCTCGACCAAGGCGGCCTCGTCGTCATGCCGCACTCCCCGGAGCCGCAACTCGAGCGCGCGGCCGACATCGTGCTCGGCCTCGTGAACGCAATCGAGCTGATGCACTTCAACCCGCTCGATCCAAACCTCGTCGAGTTCGGGCCTCCGCTCAGCCCCTATGGGCTGGCGGACTGGTACCGCTACCTGAACCTCGGCTACCACATCCCCCTCGCGGGCGGCACGGACAAGATGTGGGCAGGAGTCCTGCTCGGCGGTATCCGCACCTACGCGCAGCTCGGAGAACGCGAGCTCACGTACGAGAACTGGATGGACGCAATCCGCGACGGCAACACCTTCGTCACTGTCGGGCCGCTCGCCGCGCTCAAGGTCGAAGGCGTCGAGCCCGGCGGTCAGCTCCGCCTTCCGGCCGGTGGAGGAACCGTTCAGGTGGAGTGGCAAGTCGAGTCGCTCCCCGTCCCTATTGAAGCGGTCGAGATCGTCGTCGGCGGTCTAACGGCTACCGCGACGACCGGGGGACGGGAGTTTTCCTCGCAAGGGAGCGTCGAGATGAGAGTCTCAGCCTCGACCTGGATTGCGCTTCGCGTGCGCGGCAGCTACCACGGCAGGCCTGACGACATCGCCTGTCACACGAGCGCAATCCAGGTGCTGGTCCAGGGCTCGGAGCCGTTCTCAGAGGCCGACTCCATGGCGGTTCTCGACCAAATCCAGGGTGCCATCGCATATGTCGACACAATCGCTCCACGCCCGGAAGCGCGACGATTTCGGGAGCTTCGCGCTACGCTCGAGGCCGCATACAACCAGCTCCACCAGCGCATGCACGCCGCCGGCATCTACCACCGGCATCCGCTCCACGAGCCCGCGCAGCCGCACGAACATTGACCTGGCAGAGCAGTTCAGCGTTTCGCGAACGGTCATCCGCGAGGCCGTCCGGTCGCTCGCCGAACGAGCCACCCCTTCAGATCTTGCCCGGAGCACGTGGGCCTCCTTGGTCGACGGGCTTTAGCAACGCCGACCTTCGACGCCCTTGGCCGTGCTCCCTACCCGGTGCTTACGGCAGCAGCCGTGAATTACCCATCCAGCATCTAGCTAGGGACAGTCTGAAAACCCTGAAGCCGGAAGTCACGGTCAAAGGTGAAGGCGATGTCGATGCCTTGCTTTCGCATCAGCTCGAAGCTCACCCAATCGACGAGGGATGCGCGGCGGCGGCCGGCCAGAAGGGCTGTGACCGCGGAGCTGTGTAGATCGTTGTCAATCCACTCGATCGCGATCACGGGTAGGACGTCGTCGTGAAGTGCTCGCTCCGCGGCTGCCCCGAGCCGGTGCCGAACCAGCGCGCTGGTCTCGACGACGATGTAATTGTGCGTGGTGAGAGTCTCGCCGCGCGCGTGCAAGTCCTCGAGCACCGCCTTCGCCGCCTCATGACCCTCATCGTCGAGCGAAAGCCGCGCGTAAAGAGCTGAGGTGTCGACGAAGACGGTCAGCCGGCGAACGCTTCGGAGAGGTAACGATCGGGGTCGGCTGCGACGTCGGTGGCGCGGCTTCTGTCCCGGTATCCCCGCACTGCGAGCGCCCGCATCCACCGGCTCTCGAGCGCGGAGCCATCGCGCACGTATCGGTCAACGGCCTCGCGAATGACTGACGCCAGCGATACTCCTTGCGCGGAGGCAACCTCGCGCAGGCGCCGCGCCTGCTCCTCGGTCAACTGGATCTGAGTACGGATCACGGCGCCATCATAACATCGCATGTCGCCACAATGCTTACAGTCGATACTCCTCCCGCTCCTACGCTGAACAAGATGGCAGAGGACCTGACCGACTACCTGCCCGAGTCAGGGGTGAAGGCGCGCTACCTGCACTCCGAGGTGGACACGCTCGACCGCATCCAGATCATCCGCGAGCTGCGGCTGGGCGACTACGACGTCCTCGTCGGAGTGAACCTGCTGCGCGAGGGGCTCGACTTGCCCGAGGTCTCGCTCATCGCGATCCTGGACGCGGACAAGGAGGGCTTTCTGCGCGGGAAGACCGCGCTCATCCAGACGATCGGCCGCGCCGCGCGGAACATCAACGGGAAGGTCATCCTGTACGCGGACAAGCTGACCGAGGCGATCAAGGGCGCTCTGGACGAGACCGACCGGCGCCGCGCGAAGCAGCTCGCCTACAACGAGGAGCACGGGATCACGCCCGAGTCGATCCAGAAGGGCGTGTCCGACATCGCCGAGTTTCTGTCGCTGGGAGAGGCGCCGCACGTGCCGGGGCGCCGCCGGCGCGGCAAGAAGGAGGTCGAGGGGATGGGCCGCGAGGAGCTGGAGAAGCTCGTCATCACCCTCGAGGAGGAGATGTTCGCCGCCGCCGAGGAGCTCCGCTTCGAGTACGCGGCCAAGCTGCGGGACGAGATCAAGGAACTGCGGCGCGAGCTGCAGGCACTGGCCCCCGCGTAGACAGACCGCTTCCCTGCAATGATGGTCCGCGCCGATGCGCCTGTTTCTCGCCATTGTCGCGCTCGTCGCGACCTCACCGGCACAGGCGGCGACGTACTGGGTGCGCAGCCCGGCGGAGTTCCAGAACGCGGTCACCGCAACGCAGTCGCGGGGAGGAAGGATCGTCCTCCTTCCAGGACGATACGCCGCCCCGCTCGTCGTCTCCGGAAACGGCCCGTTGCGAATCATCGGCAGGCCCGGCGCCATCGTGCGGGACCTTCTCCTGTACAGAGCGCGGAGGGTCTCCGTGGGCCCGCTGCGCATCAGCCCCCTCGGGGGTGACGCACTCCTCGAGGTCAGCGAATCGCTCAACGTCAAGCTCCATCACCTCAGAGTCTCCGCCCAAGGAACACGCTTCTCCGCCCATGTGGAGATACCCGACTCGAGCTGGGTATTCGTTCAGCACAGCCAGTTCTCACATTGCGGCGACCGTTCTCCGACGTGGGTCAACTGCCTGTGGTTGCGTGCCGGCGCGCGGCACGTGACGGTCGAGCACAGCTGGTTCCACGACTGCCGCGGTTGCGACTTCGTTCACGGGCAGGTCGCCTCGTACCTGACCATCCGGTCGAGTCGCTTCGAGCGGGCGCTTCCCTGCCGGGCGGACCGGATCAACTGGCCGCTGCTGCGCTTGAACCTGGGCAGCTTCGCCGCTGACCGGTGCGGCCACCAGGACCTGGTCCAGGTGACGGGCGGCAAAGACCTGCGCTTCGTCGACAACCACTTCGGGGTGTACAAGCGCGGTGCGGCACAGCTCTTCCTCACAGGCCCGATACGGCGTGCGGTGATCGCCCGTAACGTCTTCAGCGCCACTGATCCGAGTGTGCCTGGATGGCGCTCCCGCGTCGGCGTGATCGTCGGCGGGGTCGGAGGCGCCCCGCTCCCGCGCCTGGTCCGCGTCGAGCACAACGAGATCTATGCGGGCGCCCGGCGGCGGGACGGTTACGCCGGGTCGATCTCGGTCAGCCAGAGTTACCTCTGGCGCGTCCCTCGCTGGCAGCGCCCGCTCATCGCGCACAACCTGATCGCCCTGCTGGAGACCCCGGTCAACGTGTGCATCGGGGCGCGTTTGGTCGACAACACGATCCTGCGCGGAAAGGACTGTCCGGCGCAGTAAGCGCGGCGGCCCTGTCTAGGAGTCGTTCCTGAAGCGCCGCGCGAACCCGGTGTTGGGCGCGTGCACGTTCAGGATTCGAAGGTCGACGTTCCCGACGCTGCGGAAGCCGTGGACGACGCCGGCAGGCGCCGCCACGTACGTGCCGGGTGGCGCGCGGAACACCTCGCCGCCGACCGTGAACTCGGCCTCGCCCTCGAGCACGTAGAACGAGTCGACGTGGTCGTCGTGCGCGTGCAGGTCCACGCCCTCGAACGGGCGGGCGAAGCGCATGTCGATGACCTCGAGCTCGGGCAGCTCGGCGAGGACGCGGAACGTGCCGGTGCCGCGGGTGACGCGGTCGGCGTCCGCGGGGATCACGATGCCGTCCACGCTTGCGGCTGACCTTTTACTGTCGCCGCTCACGCTCGCGCGCGGCTTCCTCTTCACGCGCCTTCTGCTCGTGATACGCGATCCGCTCGCGGAGCATCTGGTCGGTGCGCTCGCGCCGGGCGATCTCGTCAGGCGTCAGGCTCTTCGCGTACTTCCTCTTCTCCATTTTCGTCCTCGAGTAGGCGCAGAATGTCGTGTACATCGTGCCTGAGGTCGCCGATCATCTCCATCAATGTCGTGACGTCGCGATGGTTGAACGGTAGCTCCATGTGGCTAGTCTGGACGCCAAGCCGAGACCAAGGAGAACCCAATGTGTCGCAACATCCGCACGCTGTACAACTTCGAGCCGCCCGCGACCGAGGAGGAGGTGGAGAGCGCCGCGCTGCAGTTCGTCCGCAAGATCAGCGGTTTCACCAAGCCCTCGAAGGCGAACGAGGAAGCCTTCGCGCGCGCGGTCGACGAGGTCGCCGCGGCGTCAGCGCGGCTGCTCGAGGCGCTCGTGACGACGGCTGCACCGAAGGACCGCGAGGTCGAGGCGGAGAAGGCGCGAGAGCGCGCGCGAACGCGCTTCGCGACCGTCTAGGAGACGCTCCAGGACAGCCGGTCGGCCGGCTGGGTGCCACTGGTGCCGTTGAAGATCCGCTTCTTACCCGAGCCGTTGGCGTTCATCACCCAGATCGAGCCCTGTCCATGCAGCTCGGGATCGCCGCAATCGCCCGTGCACTGGAGGTACGCGATCTTCTTCCCGTCGGGTGAGTAGACCGCGCTGGCGACGCTCGTGTGTGCAGGGCCAGAGGCGGTCGCCAGCACACGCAAGCGGGTGCCGTTCGGCCTCATCGAGACGAGCGTCCGCTGCCCACGGATCGCGAGGAGGGTTTTTCCGTTCGGCGACCATGACACGGAGTAGAACTTGGCCGAGCTTCGCCGCGTGATGTTCGTGTTGTGCGTCCCGTTCCGGACGAAGAGATCCGAGGCGGCGAACCCCTGCCCGCTCTTGTTGTACGTCACCCGGTACCACGCGAGCCGGGCTCCAGCCGGCGCATAGTCAGGGCCGCCGGCGCTCTGACGCTTGGTCGCGTTGCCCACGACCTTCCGCCCCGTGCCGTTCGGCTTCGTGGTCACGATCACGGACTGGCCCCCCTTGGCGTACTGCGTGATCGCGACCGCCGAGCCGGCGCGGTTCACAGCCGGCCAGACACCCACGGCAACCCCTTGCCGGCCCGAGCCATTCGCGTTCATCGAATAGATACGGCTCGGGTTGGTCGTGGACCGGTCAGCGCTCGTGAAGTAGATCTTCGCTCCGTTCCGCGAGTAGGCGGGGTCCTGGTTCCAGACCCCACCGTCGGTGTGCGTCACCTGCTTGAGCCCGCTTCCGGTCGCGGAGACCTGGAAGATCTGAACGGTGCCGGGACCGCCGCTGCCTGGGACGAGGGCGTCGAATGCGATCACGCCGTTCGCTCCGGGAAACGTCAGCGGGGCAGCCGAGGAGCCGCCCGCGATCACCGCGAAGAGCATGGCCAGAACGAGCAAGCGGATCGCCATGAGTCATTCCTACTCCTCTTCGCGGCGCGGGTCAAGGGCAAGTTCGGAGCGGTACGGCCGTCGGTTTCCGCACAATTGGCTGCTATGACCGACTGGCCCGGGGCGGGCGACCCTGAATTTGCCGAGCGGCGGGCGCAGCGCGAGCTGCGCCGGCAGCAGCGGCAGCGACAGGTCTTCGTCCGGCGCACGGTCGCCCTGGCGATCGTCGGCATCGTCGCGATCGGCATCGCGGGAGGGATCGCGTTGAGCAGCGGCGGCTCGTCGAGCAAGGCGGCCCCGAAGCCCGTAAAGCCGGCGAAGCCGGTCGCGAAGCCGGACGTCATCCTCGGCGCGATCAACCCCAAGGTCCCGGGGATCACCACGTTCCGCGGCAACCTCACGCGCACGTATTACGGCCACGGTCCAGTCCCGCGCAACCCGGTCGTCCGCTGGCGCTACCCCGAGACCGACAACATGTGCGCGCAGTCGAGCGACGAGCACGGCACCGAGACCTGGTGCGGCACGGGGTGGACGGGGCAGCCCAACGTCATCCCGCACAAGAGCGGGTTGCTGGAGCTCCGCTTCGGCGCGTACGACGACCACTACCACTTCCTGAACGCGATCACGGGGAAGCCGATCAAGCCCGACCTGGTCACGGGCGACCTGGCCAAGGGCTCGGCCACCTCCGATCCCGACGGCTACCCGCTCTACTACGCGGGCTCGCGCGACAACGACTTCCGCATCATCGCGACCGACCGGGCGACGCCCACCGTCCTATGGTCGATGAACGCGGACACCACGGTGTCGGACCCGGTCTGGAACAACGACTGGGACGGCGCCGCGCTCGTCGTGGGCGACTACATGCTCGAGGGCGGCGAGAACTCCTGGTTCTACGTGGTCAAGATCAACCGCGGCTACCGCAACGGAAAGGTCACCGCCAACCCGAAGATCGTCCTCACCGTGCCGAGCTGGGACGACCAGCTCGCCGCCGACTTTCCAACCGACGCATTCTCGATCGAGAACTCGGTCTCGTATCGCAAGGGGATCGTCTACTTCGCGAACTCCGCCGGTCTCGTCCAGGGCTGGGACATCCGCGACATCCTCAAGGGCGGAAGCCACTACCGGCGCACGTTCCGCTTCTGGACCGGCGACGACACCGACGCGTCGGTCGTGATCGACGACAAGGGCTTCCTGTACGTGGCGAGCGAGCTGGAGAAGTTCGACGAGCGTTCCAAGGAAGTGGGGCAGCTGATGAAGCTGAACCCGTTCCGCAAGAAGAACCCGATTATCTGGTCGCTCCCGGTTACGGAGACCGGCTTCGAGGGCTCGGGCGGGCTGTGGTCGACGCCGGCGCTCGACCGTGGGATGCTGTACGTCTCGACCAATGCCGGCGGGATCCTCGGCGTCGACCGCAAGACGGGCCACATCCGCTGGAAGATCCCGCTTCCCGGCCCGACCTGGGCCTCGCCGGTCGTGGTGGACAACGTTCTGATCGAGGGCGACTGCACGGGCGTGCTCCACGCCTGGGACGTGTCGAAGGAAGGGCAGCAGCCGAAGGAGCTCTGGCAGCTGAAGATCGACTCCGCGTGCATCGAGTCGACGCCCGCGGTCTGGGGCGGCTGGATCTGGGTGGGGACGCGCGGCGGGAAGATGTACGGGATCAGCGATCCGGCTAAACGGAAGAGGCCGGTCCGCGCGAAAACCGCCTGACGGCGGTCCTGGCCCAGTCGCCGCCGATCCAGACCGAAGTCTGTATCTCGATCTCGGTGCCACGTACGGTGTAAGTATGAATGCCGCGGGCCTCCCCGCGCCGGCTCGGACGCGGCTGGCCGAGGCCGGGCGCGATCGAGACGGTCACGCCGCGGACGCCGCCCGCAACGACCTCGAACTCGTGCCGCTCGCTCACCGCAGCCTGGTGGATGTGGCCCGCCAGGATCAGCTCCGCTCCTGCGTCCACCAGTCCGGCGAGCACCTCGTTGCGGTGCGACACCGGCTTCTTGCGAGAGCGCCAGGGGGCGCCGATCAGATGGTGGTGGAGGACGACGACGCGGAGCGCACCCGGAGGCGCGGTTTCGAACAGCTCGCGCGCGCGCGCGAGCTGGCTCGAGCGGATCCCGCCCGACTGGTGCCGCCATGGCCGTGCCGAGTTGAGGCCGACGACCTGCAGCGTCTCCGACTGGAACAGCGGCTCGGTCGTCTGCCAGACGCGCTCGAACTCGGCGAACGGGCCGGTCAGTCTCCGTACGGTCCAGGGCATGTCGTGGTTGCCGGGGACGGTCAGGAGGGGCGGTCCCAGGGAGCGAAGGAAGCGAGCCGCAGCTTCCTGCTGATGGCGCTTTGCGCGGTGCGTGAGGTCACCGCTGGCGACGATCAGCTCGGGCTCGATCCGCTCGACGAGCGCCGCCAGCCCGGCCTCGATCGCGGCGTCCGGCCCGGCTCCGAAATGCAGGTCGGAGACGTGGAGAATGCGGGCGGTCACGACCGGGGCAGGCTATAGACTCGTCCTCGTGGTAGACGAGCCGGCAGAGGTTTTCGACGACCTGTATCTCGGCATCCGGGCGGGCGGGGCGCTGCGCAAGAAGCGCCGTGGAGAGCCGCTCACGACGGAGGAGCAGGAAGCGATCGGGCGTTGGCAGCGCCTCTCGACCTGGCGTAAGTCCATCGCTATCGGCGCCTTCGCAATCGGGACGTTCGGCCTCGGCTTCACCCTCGGCGGCCTCATCTTCGGCCGCTGGCGCAAGGCCTAGTGGTTTGGCCGGTAACGTTGCCCGGTTCCTGGGCCGCGAGCACCAAGCCAGGCAAGGACGCAGGGAGCGGGCGGGCTGGTTAGCCCGTCCGCGACCGAGGACGCCGCACGGCGTAGCGTGATCGTGGGCCAGGGGCCAGGCGGACGTTGCCGGTCAGACCACTAGGTCTCCGCCTCCTTCGGGGAGAAGAGAACGGTTGGCACCTCCTCCTTGGCCGGGTCCTTTTCGAACACGAGCACGTCGATGATCGTGGCGAAGACCGCGACGAACGGGATCGCGAGAATGACCGCAAAGCCGCCGAAGATCCACGTGACCGCTGCGACCGAGAAGAGGACCGTCAAGGGCGTCAAGCCGACAGCTTCCCCCAACACCTTCGGAATCACGACGTAGTCCTCGAGCAGGCGGACGCCGAGCACGATCAGTCCCGCCGCGAGCGCTGTCTGCCATGAGTGGGTGAGCCCGACACCGACCGCTACCGCTCCGGCCGCGAGCGGGCCCACGACCGGAATCAACTCCACGAGCCCGGCGAAGATCCCGACCAGCAGCCAGAAATCGAGTCCGATCAGCCAGAACCCGAAGGACAGCACCGTCGCGACGAAGCAGACGAGCACCAGCTGTCCGCGGACGAAGGCCCCGAGCTTCAGGTCGATCAGATTCCACGTGTCGCGCACCACCTTCCGGCGCGGCCTGGGTAAGAGCGACAGCACCACCCGCTCGGCGCGGTCTCGCTCGAAGATCCAGTAGGCCGCGCTCGCGAAGACGAAGAAGATGCCGATGGCGATCTCGAAGGCCCGGAGCCCGATGTCCACGGCCGAGTTGGCGATCTTGCCGAACGAGGGCAGGTTCTTGATCCGCTTCTGTATTCCGACCAGGATCTCGTGCTTGATCCCCTTGGAGTGCTTGGCCTGGCGGTTGAGCTCGGCCTGGGACGTGGGAACGGCTTTCGCGATCTGGTCCTTGGCCGTCGGCACGACGAAATAGAGCAGGAGGCAAAAGGCCACGATGATGGCTGCGTAGTGGAGGAGGACGCCCGCGATGCGCGGGATGCGCGCCCGGTCGTGGAGAAAGTCGACTCCGGGTCTCATTGCCGCGGCGATGATGAGCCCGAAGAAGAGCAGCGCCAGAATCAGCTTGATCTTCCAGAGGGCAAGCGCGAGCACGACGACGGCCACGAAGATCGTCGACGCGACGAGCGCTCGGCGGGCGGTTTGCCTCATTTCCGTGAGTTCTTGCCCACGTGAACCTCAGCGAAACCGCGTGCCGTCCGGCGGCTCTGAAAGGCTCTGGACGAACATGTGTTCGCTCACTACACTTACCTTGATGCCAAGCGAAGAGCTGGTCGTTCACGGTGCCCGAGAGCACAACCTGAAGGACGTCACCGTCCGTCTCCCCCGCCACGCCCTTGTGTGCATCACGGGGCTTTCGGGCTCCGGGAAGTCGAGTCTCGCCTTCGACACGATCTACGCGGAGGGCCAGCGGCGGTACGTCGAGAGCCTGTCCGCGTACGCGCGCCAGTTCCTGCAGATGATGGAGAAGCCCGACGTCGACTCGATCGACGGGCTCTCGCCGGCGATCTCGATCGACCAGAAGACGACCTCGCGGAACCCACGCTCGACGGTCGGCACGGTCACCGAGATCTACGACTACCTGCGCCTGCTGTACGCGCGGGTTGGCCGGCCGCACTGCCCCGTGTGCGGGCGGCCGATCGCCGGCCAGAGCCTCGAGCAGATCGTCGACCAGGTGCTGCGCCTCGAGGATGGGACACGCTTCACGGTGAACGCGCCCGTCGTGCGCGACCGCAAGGGCGAGTACAAGGACGTGCTCGAGGAGCTGCGCCGCGACGGCTTCACGCGCGTGAAGGTGGACGGCGAGCAGCGGCTGCTCGAGGAGCCGATCGAGCTGGACAAGAAGTTCAAGCACACGATCGAGGTCGTCGTCGACCGGCTGCGGATGAAGCCCGACCTGCGGACGCGTCTGGCGCAGTCGATCGAAACGGCGGTCGCGCTTGCGGACGGCCTGGTCGTGATCGACGTGGAGGACGGCGAGCCGCTGACGTTCAGCGAGAACTTCGCGTGCCCCGAGCACGGCGTCTCGCTCCCGGAGCTCCAGCCGCGGATCTTCTCCTTCAACTCGCCGCACGGCGCCTGCCCGCGCTGCACCGGGCTGGGCGCGCAGCAGGAGATCGACCCCGACCTGCTCGTCCCCGATCCGTCGCTGTCGATCGGCGAAGGAGCGCTCGTGCCGTGGTCGGTCGGCAACTCGAGCTTCTACGAGTCGGTGATCCAGGCGATCGCCGACCGGTACGAGATCGACCTGGACAAGCCATGGACGGAGCTGCCGGAGGAGCAACAGAAGCTGTTCCTGTACGGGACGAACGGCGAACGCGTCTACGTCCAGTACCGCAACCGGATGGGGCGCAAGCGCTCGTACATGCTGGCGTTCGAGGGCATCGTCCCCAGCCTGGAGCGGCGCTACAAGGAAACTGACTCGTCCCAGCAACGGGAGCGGATCGAGGAGTACATGAGCTTCCGGCCGTGCCCGGCGTGCGGCGGCGCGCGGCTCAAGCCGGAGGTGCTGGCGGTGACCGTCGGCGACCGGAACATCCACGAGTTCACGCAGATGTCGGTGTCCCGCGCGATCGAGTTCGTGGACTCGCTCGAGCTGACCGAGGTGGAGCGGCTGATCGGAGCGAGGATCCTCAAGGAGATCCGTGAGCGGCTGACGTTCCTCGACAATGTCGGCGTCGGCTACCTCCAGCTCGACCGCGCCGCGGCGACACTGTCCGGCGGTGAGGCCCAGCGCCTGCGGCTCGCGACGCAGATCGGGTCGCAGCTCGTAGGCGTCCTGTACATCCTCGACGAGCCGTCGATCGGGCTGCACCAGCGCGACCAGACCAGGCTGATCGCGACCCTCGTGCGGCTGCGCGACCTCGGCAACACCGTGCTCGTGGTCGAGCACGACGAGCAGATGATGCGTGCCGCCGACCATCTCGTGGACATGGGGCCCGGGGCGGGCGAGCACGGCGGCCACGTCGTGGCGGAAGGGCCCGCCCAGAAGGTCGCGAGGATGGGAGAGTCGATCACGGGTCAGTTCCTTTCTGGAAAGCGGCAGATCGCGGTGCCCGAGCGGCGCGAGGAGGACAACGGCTCGTTCTTCGTACGCGGCGCGTCGATGCACAACCTGAAGGACATCGACGTCGAGTTCCCCGTCGGGAAGCTGATCTGCGTCACCGGCGTGTCCGGCTCGGGCAAGTCCACGCTCGTGAACGAGATCGTCTACAAGGCGCTCGCGAACCGGCTGCACCGGATGCGGGTGAAGCCCGGAGCGCACGACGCGGTCGACGGGATCGAGTGCTACGACAAGGTGATCGACATCGACCAGTCGCCGATCGGGCGGACGCCGCGCTCGAACCCGGCCACGTACACCGACCTCTTCACCTCCATTCGCGACCTCTACTCGCTCACCCCCGAGGCGAAGGTGCGCGGGTACAAGCCGGGCCGGTTCTCCTTCAACGTCCGCGGCGGCCGCTGCGAGACGTGCAAGGGCGACGGGACGATCAAGATCGAGATGCACTTCCTACCGGACGTCTACGTTCCGTGCGAGACCTGTCACGGACGCCGGTACAACCGCGAGACCCTCGAGGTGCGCTTCAAGGGTAAGTCGATCGCCGACGTGCTGGAGATGTCGGTCGAGGAGGCGTTGCGCTTCTTCGCCAAGATCCCGAAGCTGCGCCGGCGGCTGCAGACGCTCCACGACGTCGGGCTCGACTACATCAAGCTCGGCCAGCCGGCGACGACGCTGTCGGGCGGCGAGGCACAGCGCGTCAAGCTGGCCAAGGAGCTGAGCAAGGTCGCGACGGGGCGGACCCTCTACATCCTCGACGAGCCGACCACCGGCCTGCACTTCGCCGACGTGGAGAAGCTCCTCGAGGTCCTGCAGAAGCTGGTGGACGCCGGCAACACGGTGCTCGTGATCGAGCACAACCTCGACGTGATCAAGCAGGCCGACTGGGTGGTCGACCTGGGGCCCGAGGGCGGCGAGGCCGGTGGGGAGGTCGTCGCCGTCGGCACGCCTGAGGAAGTCGCCGACGCGGAAGGCTCGTACACGGGCCGCTTCCTGCGCGAGGTGCTGCCCAAGGTCGCCGCCGCCGCGTAGCCGAGCTCCCGTTTGACCCTCGAGGGAAGGTCCTGGATACTCGGTCCGTCTAGTTCGCGAGAGGTTCGACGATCATGGCCAGCGAGTTCCAGGTCAGCGGAAACAACGCTTCGGCTCCTTTCACGCTGAGGATCTTTCGCGGCGACGGGATGGCCCTGCTCGCGATGAACTGGCGCGGCGGCGAGCCGCCCGAGGACTTCGTGGGCTTCGCCATCGGCTACAAGGAGCCGGGCGGCGACCGCTACTACCTCTTGAAGAACCGGCTGGCGTTTCCCACGCCGGACGGCAGCGTGAACGCGACCACGCTGGAGACGAACCTTTCGCCGATCCAGATGTTCCGCTGGGTCCACTTCCCGCGGAACGCTGACCTTGCCGGCGCGTTCCAGTACCAGGTCACTCCGGTCTTCATGAACGCGTTCGACGAGCTCAGCTACGGCGATCCTCAGGAGGCGGCGGTCGAGCTGCGGCGCGAGACGTATCCGGGCAAGTTGAACGTCGCCTTCACGCGCGGGTTCGTCTCGTCGCAGGCCTTCGTGGATCGGTATGAGTCCGCCGGGCCGATCTCGAAGCTGCTGCCGGCCAAGGCCGCCGACGGCCTCACCTTCACGCCGACGCATCCGAAGGCAGCCGAAGCCCTGGCGTGGATGGGGTTCGAGGCGCGGAGCGCCATCCTCGCCGTCCTCGACCAGGCGCTCGCCGAGAAGAAGGCCCAGGTGCGAGTGGTCGCGTACGACCTGAACGAGCCGGAGGTCGTGACCCGGCTCGAGCAGCTGGGGGACCGGGTGAAGGTGATCATCGACAACAGCGGCGACCACGGCGGGCCCGACTCCGCGGAGACGGCCGCCGAGGCTCGCCTCGCCGCCTCCGCCGGGACCGAAAACGTGAAGCGGCAGAAGATGAAGAAGCTGCAGCACAACAAGACGATCGTGGTTGACGGTCCGAAGACCAAGACCGTCGTGTGCGGATCGACGAACTTCAGCTGGCGGGGGTTCTTCGTCCAGTCGAACCACGCGGTCGTGCTGGAGGGCAGCGCGGCGATCGCACCATTCCTCGCGGCTTTCGACGGCTACTGGGAGACGCCGGCGAGCTTCGGCGACACCGACTCGGCGAAGTGGCGGAGCCTCGGCCTTGCCGGCATCGACGCCCGGGTCGCCTTCTCGCCGCACGCCCCTTCGAACGAGCTCCTCGCGACGATCGCCGAGGACATCGAGAAGCACACCACCTCCTCGCTCTTCTACTCGCTCGCATTTCTGTACCAGACGCCCGGTCCCATTCAGGACGCGATCAAGTCCGTCTCGGAGCGGACGGACCGCTTCTCGTATGGGATCTCGGACCGCAAGGTCGGTGGCCTCGACCTCCAGAACCCCGACGGCAACGTCTCGCCCGTCTATCCCTCCGAGCTGACCGAAGACGCTCCGCCTCCCTTCAAGCAGGAGCCGAAAGGAGGGGGCGGGATCCGGATGCATCACAAGTTTGTGGTAATCGACTTCGACAAGCCGACCGCCCGCGTCTACCTCGGCTCGTACAACTTCTCGAACCCTGCGGATACCCAGAACGGCGAAAACCTGCTCCTCATCCGGAACCGGCGCATCGCCGTCTCCTTCACGGTGGAGGCGCTCAGGATCTTCGACCACTACAGCTTCCGGCTCGCGCAGAAGAAGGCGACGGCGAAGAAGCCGCTCGTCCTTGCCCGGTCGCCGCACAAGGCGGGCGACAAGCCGTGGTGGGACCGCCACTACACGGATCCCCACAAGATCCGCGACCGGAAGCTCTTCGCCTAGGAAGAGCTAAGCCTTCGTCGTCGGCGTCGCCGTGCCGGGACACACCCCGGCCTTGTACTCCAGGAAGTTCTCCTTCGTCAGGATCCAGGTCCAGCGGCCGTCCACGGGGATCACGTGGTAGGTGTCCTTCACGGTCACCGGCCGCGGGATTCCGGGTGAGTCGACGGAGACCCTGAGCGTGACGGCCTTGCTCGCCACCGAATCCTTCTCGCCGGCGATCAGCACCGGCTCGTTCTTTATTCGAACGACGGAGACCTTGATCAGCCGCCCCGGGAAAACAGTGAGGTTCTCGCAGCGCACGTAGACCTTCTGCGGGGCCACCTGCTGGTGCAGCGGGTGGAGGCTCTTCCAGGCGAGGTCGTACTGTCCGGTCGCCTTCTGTCGGATCAGCGACGTCATGAAAAGACCCGGCGCCTGCGCGGGCGCGCCCGCGTCGCTCGACCCGCTCGACCCGCCGCCACAGCCCGCGACCACGAGAATCGCGGCACCGAGAATCGTTATGGGGAGAGCGCGCAGCACGGGGGCGGACATCGACAACTCTACCGCCGTCCACGATGGATGGATCTCTCCATGCGGTTACGATGAGCCGCCGTGCCTGAGGACAAGCGGCAACTCATCCTGGATGCGGCCGTCCGGGTTTTCGCCCGCAAGGGCTACCACACGAGCCGCGTCGGCGACATCGCCGAAGAGGCGGGCGTCGCGCATGGCCTCCTCTACCACTACTTCAAGTCCAAGGACGAGCTGCTCGAGACGATCTTCAGCAACACCTGGACGCTGATGCTCGAGGCGATCAGCGGCGTCGAGTCGCTGGACGAGCCGGCGCGGGAAACCCTGCGCAAGGTCTCGGCGATCGTGCTTCGCGCCTGGCGGGACACGCCGGACATCGTGCGCGTCCTCGTCCGCGAGGTGACGCGCAGCCCGCACCTCCAGCAGGAGATCGGCGAGACGGAGCAGGCGTTTGCCGCGCTCGAGCGCGTGATCCGGAAGGGCCAGCAGGCGGGCGAGTTCCGCGCGGACGTCGAGCCGCGCTTCGCGAGCTTCATCTTCTACGGCGCGCTCGAGGAGATCCTCACGGGCTGGGTCATGGGTCAGCTGCCGGACACCGAGGAGGATGTCCGGCTGGCCGAGCGGACGGTCGTCGAGATGCTCTGCGACGGGCTGCTCGCCGCGTCTCCGGCGCGCGCGTAACCTGGGACGCATGGCGACGGCCGAAGTCGCGCACGACTCCCAGCGCGCTTGGTGGCTGCGCGCGGTTCTGGTGCTGCAGAACCCGCGTCCGGTGTTCCTCGCCCTCCGCGACCAGTCGCAGGAGGCCGAGGACGCTCGTTCCGAGCCGGCCACCGCGCTGGTCTTCCTGGGCGGGATCGCCGGCGTCCTCCTCGCCCCGGCCTTCGGGCGCCTCTACGACGACTACGCGCTCGACGCGCTCGACGTCCTTGTCATCGTGATCTTCGCCGGGAGCATCTACGGCTTCTTCAGCTACTACGTGCTCGGCTGGACGCTCTCACTCGGGATCCGCGCGCTGGGAGGCAACGAGCGGGCGAAGCACTGCCGCCATGTGCTGGCCTTCTCGCTCACCCCGCTCGTCCTCACGCTGCTGCTCGTCTGGCCGTTGCGTCTGGCGGTGTACGGCGGCGACGTCTTCAGATCGGGAGGAGCCGATGGGCGCGTGGGCGGGGAGTTCCTGCGCTGGCTCTGTGTCGCAGGCGCCGTATGGTCCATCGGCCTGCTTGTCTACGGCGTCAGGACCGTCTTCCGCTTCGACTGGTTCCGCGCCTTCGGCGCGAGCATCTTCGCCGTGGCGCTAGTGGGGCTGGTGCTCGCGCTCTGGTCGGTGCTCCCCACGAAATAGCTCCAGCTCGCCGGCCGGCATCTCGTAGGTGTGCTCGTCCTCCGGGAACACGCCCTTGCGGACCTCGTCCGCGTATGCCTCGAGCGCGTCGCGGATCTCGCGCGAGAGGTTGGCATAGCGTTTGACGAAACGCGGGAGGTGCCCCTCAGTCAGGCCGAGCAGGTCGTGGTAGACGAGCACCTGGCCGTCGCAGTCGCGGCCGGCGCCGATCCCGATGGTCGGCACGTGGAGCCGTTCGGTGATCTCGGCCGCGACCGGCGCCGGGACGGCCTCGAGGACGACCGCGAAGCAGCCGGCGTCCTCGAGCGCGAGCGCGTCCTCGACGAGCGCGCGCGCGGCCTCGGCGGTCTTGCCCTGGGTCTTGAAGCCGCCGAGCATCGTGGCTGACTGCGGCGTCAGGCCGATGTGCCCCATGACCGGGATGCCGGCGCCGACGATCGCGCGCACGCGGGTGAGCGACGGCCCGGCGCCCTCGAGCTTGACCGCGTCCGTCCGCGCCTCCTTGAAGAAGCGGATCGCGTTGCGGACGGCGTCCTCGTCGGAGACCTGGTACGAGCCGAAAGGCATGTCCCCGACCACGATGGGCCGCCGGGCGGCGCGGGCGACCGTGCGCGCGAGGAAGACCATCTCGTCCATCGTCACCGGAACGGTCGTGCCGTCGTACCCGAGCACGACCATCGCGGCCGTGTCCCCGACGAGGATGAGATCGATGCCGGCGTCCTCCGCGAACCGCGCCCCCGGCGCGTCGTAGGCTGTGACCATCACGATCCTGTCGCCGCGCCGCTTCATCGCGGCAAGCTCCGGCAGCGGAAGCTTGCCCTTCGGGACTGCGCTCATGTCCGTGCTCCTTTCTCGAGGACGACGTTGTCGATCAACCGGGTCGTACCGACGCGAACGGCCGCGGCAAGCACGCGCGGCTCGAAGTCGGCTTCTTCGAAGTAGTCGACTTCCAGCCCGTTCAGCAGCGAGCGGTCGCGGGCCTGCAGCGCGCGCGGAAGCGCGAGCGCGGCCTGGCGCTCCTCGGGCGAGAGGTACGCGTTGCGGGAGGAGAGCGCGAGCCCGTCCTCCTCGCGCACGGTGGGGAGGACGCGGATCTCTAGATCGAGATCGAGATCGCGCACCATCCGCTTGAGCACCGCGACCTGCTGCGCGTCCTTCTGACCGAAGTACGCGCGGCGCGGCCGGACGATGTTGAAGAGCTTGAGGCACACGGTGGCGACGCCCCGGAAGTGGCCGGGACGGGCAGCGCCCTCGAGCGGCTTCGACACCTCCTCCACCTCCACCCAGGTCTGGAACCCCGGCGGGTAGAGCTCGTCCCGCGGCGGCGCGAACAGGAAGTCGGCTCCCTCGGCCTCCGCCTGTGCCGAGTCATGCGTCTCGTCGCGCGGATAGCGAGAAAGATCTTCCCCCTGCCCGAACTGCGCCGGGTTGACGAATAGGCTCACCACGATGAGGTCGTTCTCGGCGCGCGCGGCGCGGATGAGCGACAAGTGCCCTTCGTGGAAGGCCCCCATCGTCGGCACGAAGCCCGGCCGGTCCTCGCCCAGCTCGGCGCGCAGCTCGGAGATCGTGCGCACGGTCTTCATCGGACCAGCATTGCCTCGGTCGTTTCGGCGAGCTCGCGGTACAGCCGCCCGAGCTCCGGCGTGCGCTCGTCGATCGCCGCCAGGTGTCGTTCGATCGTCCCGCGGTCTCCCCGGATGAAGGGGCCGGTCGGCACGAAGCCGTTCTCCATCGTGCGTCGCATGAGCGGCTCGAGCGCCTCCGGCGGCGCGCCGGCGGCGGTCATCAGGTCCGCGGCGGCGTCGTGGAGGGTCACCATGAACGTGGCGGCGAACACGGCTCCGGCGTGGTAGAGCGACCGGTCTGCGTCGGCGAGCTCGAAGGGCTGCAGGCCAAGCGTCTCGGCGAGCTCGAAGCCGTGCTCGAGCGCTTCGTCGGACTCGCCGGTGACGGCGGCCCAGGCTCCGTCGAGCTGCTCTGGCCCGCGCTCGAGCGTGAAAGTCTGCAGCGGGTGGACGCTGAAGCGCCGCGTATGCGGGTCGAGCGCGGACAGCGGAGTTCCGCCGCTCGTGTGCGCGATCCACGGCCCAGGCTCGAACTCCCGCGCCACCTCGGGGATCGCCGCGTCCGGGATGCAGAGCAACACGAGCTCCGCTCCGTCCTCGCGCAGCTCGACACCGCGCTCGCCGAGCCGAGCGGAGACGGCCGAGCCGACGCGGCCGGAGCCGATCACGTGAACGCTTTCGATTCTCATCTCGCTCCAGTTCCGTAGCGGATACCGGGCTGGCAGAAGTCTACTCTCCGCGCTCGACCCGGGCGCCCACGATTTCCTGCGCGTACCGGAGCGCGAGCTCCTCGATCTCCGGATCGGTGGTCACGCAGGCATCTTGTCCTCCTCTGTGGGTGCGATCTGCCGAACGAGCTCGCCGCCCCCACCGGCGATCGCCCGCTGGACCGGGCCCGGCCCGTCACCGTCCCAGAAGGACGCCAGCAGCTTCTCGCCGTCCTCGTGTCGGAAGTCGTTGATCACGTCGACGAGCAGCAGCGCGTCCTTCATCGTCACCCGGCTCTGTACCCGCCGGAGGGTCGACTACACTGCCGAGGCGATGCCGATCTACGAGTACGTGTGCATGGAGTGCGAGTCGCACTTCGAGGAGCTCGTCGGGGTTTCGGAGCCGGATCCGGATTGCCCAGACTGCGAGGCCTCGAACGTGCGCAGGCAGTTCTCCGTGTTCGCGGCTCACGGCACCGCCGCGCAGCCCAGCTACGGCCAGACGGCGGCAGGTGGAGGTTGTTGCGGCGGTTCGTGTGGCTGCGGCTGACGCGCACTGGCCGTCGTCGTCTCCAGCCGGGCAAAGCCCGGCTTCGCCGCCGACTGAGGCCGCTGAGCGTGGCGATGCTCTCCGGTCCCGTGTTGCTCACACTGTGCCCTCCGGCCTCACCGCGTCAGCGGCCTCCCAGAGCACGCCAGTGGACACTGAGCTAGAGGCCTACGCGGCGCAGGTCGCCGGCTGCACGCGCTGCCGGCTTGCCGAGACGCGGACGCAGGTCGTCTTCGGCGTGGGGAACCCAGCGGCCGACCTGATGTTCGTCGGCGAGGCGCCCGGCTTCCACGAAGACAAGCAGGGCTTCCCCTTCGTCGGCCAGGCCGGAAAGCTGCTGGACCGGCTGCTCGGCGGGATCGGACTGTCGCGCGCCGACGTCTATATCGCGAACACGCTGATGTGCAGACCTCCCGGCAACCGTGATCCGATGCCGGACGAGATCCAGTCCTGCGAGCCGCATCTCTTTAGGAAGATCGCCCTGATCGAGCCCAAGGTCGTGGCGACGCTCGGCAACTTCGCTACCAAGCTCCTCTCCGGCAAGCAGACCGGGATCACTCGTGTCCACGGCCAGGAGCAGCGCACGACGCTCGGCGGCCGCGACGTGCTCCTGTACCCGCTCTACCACCCTGCGGCCGCGCTCTACACGCCGGCGATGCTGACCGTGCTCGAGCAGGACTTCTCGCGCTTGCCCGACCTGCTCGGCCGCGAGGCCGTGCCTGAGCCGGTCGAGCTCGAGCCGCTGGTCGTGCCCGAGCCCGCCGTCCAGCTCGGCCTGTTCTAGCGCAGTCACGGCACGCGCTAGCGTGGCTCCGTGGAAGTCGAAACGACCTCTCCTGAGGAGACGGAGGCGATCGCCGCACGCGTCGCCGAGCGGCTGAAGCCCGGGGACGTGGTGACCGTCTCCGGCGAGCTCGGCTCCGGCAAGACGACGTTCGTGCGCGGCGCGGCTCGCAGGCTGGGGGTAACCGCGCGGGTCACGAGCCCCACCTTCACCATCGGCAATCGGTACCGTGGATCGGTCGACGTGTCGCACCTCGACCTCTACCGTTTCGAGGGCGTGTCCGCTGCCGAATGGGGTGACCTCGAGCCGTACTTCGACGGCGCGGTGTGCTTCGTCGAGTGGCCGGAAGCGGCGGCCGGCGCGCTCCCTCCCGTCCGGCTGCGCGTACGTTTGCGGCATATTGCGAATGGAAGGGCGATCGCGATCGAGGATGCTGATTCTGGCGTTTGACACGGCGACCGACCGGGCGACGAGCGCGCTCGTCCAGGACGGGGAGGTGCTCGGCGAGCGAATCTCGGCAGCCTCCCGCGTGCTCGCGGACGCCGACGAGCTCATCCGCGAGGCGGGGCTCGAGGATGCCTACGTCACGCACCTCGCCGTCGGCACCGGGCCCGGCAGCTTCACGGGGATCCGGATCGGGCTCGCCGCGGCCCGCGGCGTCTCCTTCGCGCTGGGAGTCCCCGTGGCCGGCGTGTCGACGCTCGACGCGCTCGCGGCCGGCGCCCCCGGCGCCGTGCCCGTGATCGACGCGCGGCGGCGCGAGGTCTTCGCGCTAGTGGACGGCCCGCAGTGCCTCGCTCCCGCCGAGCTCGAAGTCGAGCCGGGCGCCCTCTGCGTGGGCGACGGGGCCGTTCGGTACCGCGAGATCCTGGAGGAGAAAGGCGCCGACGTTCCGCCGGACGACAGCCCGCTCCATGTCCCGTGGGCGCGGCACCACGCCGCCCTCGCGCGCGACTTCGGGGATGCCGCCGCCGTCGAGCCGCTCTACCTCCGCCTGCCGGACGCCGTGGCGAGGAGCACCGCGTGAACGTGCTCTTCCGCCCGCTGCGGATGCGCGACCTCGGCGCGATCGAACAGATCGAGAAGCGCGCGTATCCGACTCCGTGGTCTCGCTCCATGTTCGCAAGCGAGCTGTCGAAGGCCTCCTCGATTTGTCTCGGCGCCTTCGACGAGGAGACCGACGCGCTGCTCGGGTACTTGATCATCGCCCGCTACGTCGACGCGTGGCACGTCATGAACATCGCCGTCGACCCCGTCCACCAGCGCCGCCGAATCGCGACGATGCTGCTAGCGGAGCTCTTCGACCTGACGTCGCGCGACGGCAGGCGCGGGTACACGCTCGAGGTGCGCGTCTCGAACGCGGGCGCGATCCGGCTGTACGAGCGGCTCGGCTTCAAGGGACGCGGTGTGCGGCGTGGCTACTACACCGACAACCGCGAGGACGCGTTGATCATGTGGAAGGACCCGGTCGGCGACCGCCTGTCAGGAGTCGGAGCGTGAGACGGAGTTACGCGGGCGTAGCCGGGCTTGGCTCGGCGAAGCCCAATGATGCGATCAGACGTCCGCAAGGCGGGAAGGAGGGTGCCCACGGGGGAACCGTGGGTTCCCCCGTGCTGTGATCCTCGGTATCGAGACCTCCTGCGACGAGACCGCGGCCGCGCTGGTGACCACGGACGGTCGCATCCTCTCCAACGTCGTCTCCTCCCAGGCCGAGCTGCACGCGCGCTTCGGCGGCGTCGTTCCCGAGGTCGCCTCGCGACGGCACCTCGAGCTCGTCGTCCCGGCGGTCGACGAAGCACTCGCCGAGGCAGGCGAGACCCTCGAGCGCGTCGAGCAGGTCGCGGTGACAAGGGGGCCGGGGCTTGCCGGCGCGCTCCTCGTCGGGCTGAGCGCAGCCAAGGCGCTGGCGTGGGGCCGCCGTCTGCCGCTCGTCCCGGTCGACCACCTGCACGCTCACGTCGCTTCGCTCTACCTCGGGGACCATCCCCTCGAGCCGCCCTTCCTGTGCCTGCTCGCCAGCGGCGGTCACACGCTGCTCCTGGACGTTCGCGACCACGCGGCCCACACGACCCTGGGAGGAACGATCGACGATGCCGCCGGCGAGGCTTTCGACAAGGGCGCGCGACTGCTCGGCCTCGGCTACCCCGGCGGCCCGGCGCTCGACCGGCTGGCGCTCGCCGGCGACCCGACCGCGTTCAGCTTCCCCGTCGCGCGCGTCCCCGGCCTGGACTTCTCCTTCTCCGGCGTCAAGACCGCGCTCCTGTACGCCGTTCGCGACCTGGGCGCCACCGCCGGCGAGCGGAAAGCGGACCTCGCCGCCTCGTACCAGCGCGCCGTCGTGCAGGCCCTCGTCGAGCGCACGTTGGAGGCCGCGGAGCAGATCGGCGCGCAGCGGATCGCGGTCGTAGGCGGCGTAGCCGCGAACTCGGAGCTCCGCGCGTCGCTCGAAGGAGCCGTCTTCGCTCCGCTCGAGCTGTGCACGGACAACGCTGCGATGGTCGCCTCAGCCGCCCGGTACGTGGACGCCGTCCCCTATCCTGACTACCTTGCGCTCGATGCTTACGCCTCCCGGGAGGCTGCGTGAGCCGTCCCAGATCGGAGCGCTCGCGATCGTGGCGCTGGCGGCGACGCTGCTCCTCCTTTTCGCGCTCCGCCCGCATGACGGGCTGAAGACCGAACCGGCGGCCGCCGCCTCCGCAGCGAGCTGGACCGGGCTCGTGGGCGAAGGGCGCCCGAAGGTCGACCTGGCCCAGTGGCAGATCGTCGTCCTCAAGGCCCCGTCCCTTGCCCAGCACGTCGCGGCCGCGGGAGGAACGGCGAGCGAGGAGCAGGAGCTGCGATGGACGGCCCAGGCTGAGGCCGCGCAGAAACAGCTGCTCTCGCGGGTCGCGCTCCAGGGCGTGCGGATCGGCACCGAGTACACGTTCACGCGCGTCCTCAACGGCTTCTCCGCCAAGCTCGACTCGCCGGCCATCGCATTGCTCGACCGGGCGCCGGAGGTCGCCGGCGTCTACCCGGTGCGCGTCGGCTATCCGGCGACGCTGGCGCCGGCCGACGTGAGGAAGGCGATGCGCCGGTCCGGGGCCGCGGCGCGTCCGCCGGGCCTCAGGCTGCGTGGGTCCACCGGCCGCGGCGTGACTGTTGCGCTCCTCGACACCGGGGTCGACCAGAACCACGCGTACGTGGCCCGCAGCCTCGAACCGGGAATGGACGTCGTCAGCGGCGCCGGCGCCGCAACCGCCAAGGCGAACCCCGACAACCCGAATGACATCGAGAGGCATGGAACGGAGATGGCCGGAGTCATCGCGGGGCGCGGGGGACCGTACGGGCTGCGCGGAATCGCGCCGCGGGCGACGATCTTCCCGGTGCGCGTCGCCGGCTGGCAACGCGACGTCGACGGCGGCTGGGCGGTCTACGGACGCAGCGACCAGCTCATCGCGGGCCTCGAGGCTGCCGTCGACCCGAACGCGGATGGCGACACGCACGACGCGGCGCGGATCGCAGTGGTCGGCCTCGCGGAGCCCTACATTTCCTTCTCCGACGCGCCCGAGTCCCGCGCCGTCGACGGTGCGCTCGCGCTCGACACGCTGGTCGTCGCCCCGGCCGGGAACGATCTGCCCGCCGGGCCCGCGTTCGGGTCGATCTCCGGCCCGGGCGGGGCGGACGGCTCGTTGACGGTCGGCGCAGCGGACCTGCGCAGCGAGACCGAGCAGGTCCGGGTCGCCGTTCGGTCCGGGCTCGACATCCAGATGTCCCGTCCCCTCCCGCTCGCAGGCACTTTCGCGCCGCAGCGGACGCTGCAGCTCGAGGTCGCGGCCCCGCGGCTCGACACGAGCGGCTCGACCCCGGTCGTCCTCCAGGACTTCTTCGACGACGCCGGCCGCAGCATGGTCGCCGGCCGCGCCGCGCTCGTCCCCGCCGGCGCGTCGTCCGAGCTTGCCGTCGAGAACGCCGCGCGCGCGGGTGCGTACGCGGTCCTCCTTTACGGGCGGGGACTACCCGCCGGGGCGCTCGGGCTCGACCAGAACGTCGTCGTCCCCGTCGTCGTCTTCCCGCAGAAGGCGGCGAACCGGATGCTGACCGCGCTCGGCGCCGGGCAGCGCGTGTCGGTCAGCCTCGGCACGCCGCGCTCGGCGGCGAACGCAGAGGGACGGCGGATCGCCGATTTCTCCTCGCGCGGGCTCGCGTACGACGGTGCGGTCAAGCCGGAGCTCGCGGCGCCTGGCGTCACCGTTCCGACGGCCGAGCCTGGGACGAACGCGGACGGAACTCCTCGGTTCGGGACGGTAAACGGGACCAGCGTCGCGGCCGCGAGCATCGCCGGCGCCGCGGCGCTCCTCGCCCAGGCGCGGCCCGCACTCGGCGCCAGGGACCTCCTCGGGCTCCTCACGGGGACGGCGCATTCGCTGGCGGGCGAGCCCATCAGCGCCCAGGGCGCCGGCCTCGCCGACCTTTCGAAGGCGGCGGCCGGGCGGATCTCCGCCGATCCCGCCACGCTTGCCCTCCCGCCGTTCGGCGGGACAGGCCACGTCCTGCGCACGATCCGCATCCACAACGTCTCCACGCGCAAGCTCCGGCTGCGCGTCGCGGGCGGCCTGCGCGGCGAGGTGCTTTCGCTCTCGATCTCGCCCAGGCGCCTGACGGTTCCGCCCGGCGCGTACGCGACCGTCCACGTCGCCGTCCGAGTCGGCCACCGGCTGCCTCGTCCCTTGTCGGGAGCGATCACGATTACGCCGGCGGGCGGCGTCCCGATCCGCGTCCCGTGGATCGCCGCGCCCCTGCCCGTCGGAAGCCTCCTCGGCCGGGTGAAGCTCGCGCCCGCCGCATTCAAGCCGGCCGAGACCTTCTCCGTCCTGACGCTCGAGCGGGTTGGCCGCGTAGGGGTCGGCGACCACCCGTACGTGGAGCCCGTCTCCCGGATAGAGATCGCGCTGTGGACGAGCAAGGGGAAGCGCCTCGGGCTGCTCACGCGTCTTCGCGACCAGCTGACGGGCACCTACACGTTCGGGATCACGGGGCGCGCACCGACCGGCCAGATCCTCGCGCCGGGCCTTTACCGTCTGGTCATCCGCGCCTACCCGACCACGCCGGGGCCGCCCAGCAGGCGCGTGTTGGAGCTCAGGATCGAACGATGACGTGCGTATACTCCGCCGGGCCGTGACCACCGTCGAGGCGCCCCAGAGTCATCTGCGGGAAAATCCGTTCGAACTGGCACAACGCCAGCTCCAGCTCGTCGCCGACGTGTTCGGCATCTCCGGCGACCTGGTGAAGGTTCTCGGCCAATGCAAGAAGGCGGTCGCGGTGTCGATCCCGACGCGCATGGACGACGGGTCGGTGGAGGTCTACCAGGGCTACCGCGTCACGCACAACATCGCGCGCGGCCCGTCCAAGGGAGGCATCCGCTACCACCCGGACGTCACGCTCGACGAGGTCAAGGCGCTTTCCATGTGGATGACGTGGAAGTGCGCGCTGATGGGCATTCCCTTCGGCGGCGCGAAGGGTGGAGTCGTCTGCAATCCGAAGGAGCTCTCGCGCTCCGAGCTCGAGCGCATGACCCGCCGCTTCACCAGCGAGATCATCAACGAGATCGGCCCGGAGCGGGACATTCCCGCGCCCGACGTCGGCACCGACGCGAGCGTGATGGCGTGGATCTTCGACACGTACTCGATGAACAAGGGCCATTCGGTGCTCGGCGTCGTCACCGGCAAGCCGATCATGATCGGAGGCTCGCTCGGCCGGGAGGAAGCGACTGCGCGGGGCGCGCTCTACTGCATCCGCCAGGCCGTGCAGAAGCTGGGTCAGCGGTTCGACGGGATGACGGCGGCGGTACAGGGCTTCGGCAACGTCGGCCTGCACCTTTCGCGCTTCCTGGTCGAGGACGGAGCCAAGGTCGTGGCCGTGTCGGACTCGCGCGGAGGCATCTACAACCCGGACGGGCTCGACGTCTCGGCCGCGATCGCCCACAAGCAGGAGACGGGCTCGCTCGCCGGCCTGCGCGGGGTCGAGGAGATCACGAACGAGGAGCTCGTCCTGCTGGACGTCGAGCTGCTCGCGCCGTGCGCGCTCGAGCAGGTGATCACCTCGGAGAACGCGGAGAAGGTGCGGGCGAAGATGATCTGCGAGGGCGCGAACGGGCCGGTCACCCCCGCCGCGGACGAGATCCTGGAGGACAAGGGCGTTCTGATCCTCCCGGACGTCCTGGCCAATGCCGGCGGCGTCGTCGTCTCGTACTTCGAGTGGGTCCAGGGCCTCCAGGAGTACTTCTGGAAGGAGGCAGAGGTGAACGCGAAGCTGAACGACATCACCACGCGCGCGTTCAACGAGACGTGGACGACACGCGAGAGCAAGGACACGACTATGCGCCTCGCCGCATACGGCCTCGCCGTCCAGCGCGTTGGCGAGGCGACCACCACGCGCGGCTTGTATCCGTAACGTCGTCCTCTACCACGCGCCCGGCTGCCACCTGTGCGAGCGCGCCCGTGCGACCCTGGACGGGCTGCGCGAGGAGGTGGGTTTCGAGCTGAGCGAGGTCGACATCTCGGGCGATCCCGACCTCGAGAAGCGCTACCGCGAGCTCCTTCCCGTCGTGGAGATCGACGGCTCGCAGGCCTTTGTCTACTACGTTCCGGAAGACGCCTTCCGTCGCAAATTGGGCGCACAAACCCGGCGCTCCTAGGGAACCGGCGCATGGAGTGAAGCGCGCTGGCACAATGGTTGCGATGTCACAAGCAACGACACAAGCTGCCGGAGTGGGAGAGAGGCTCACGGTCGGAGTCGCCGCCCGGCTCAGCAGGTACCTGCAGGTCCTGACACAGGCGCGGAAGATGGGCAAGGACCGCATCTCCTCGCAGGAGATGTCGGACTACACCAACATCAACGCGACACAGATCCGCCGCGACCTGTCCGCCTTCGGGAAGTTCGGCAAGCGCGGCGTCGGCTACAGCACCGAGGCGCTCCTCAACGAGATCCGCAAGATCCTGCGCACGCAGGGCCAGCACAACATCGCGCTCGTCGGCGCGGGACGGCTCGGACAGGCGATTGCGAGCTCCACGATCTTCGCCGAGCACGGGATCAACATCGCCGCCGTCTTCGACGTCGACCCGGACAAGGTGGGTCGCACGGTGGACGGCACCGTCGTGAGCGACTTCGGCAACCTCAAGGAGACCGTCCGAGAGAAAAACATCATCGTCGGCGTGCTCGCAGTGCCCCCGGAGAACGCCCAGAAGGCCGCGGACGACCTCGTGGACGCCGGCGTGAAGATCCTCTTCAACTACTCGGAGGCTCTGCTCGACGTGCCGCAGGACGTGGCAGTACACACCTCGAACCCGGCCGTCGACCTGCTGTATGCCCTCTATTTCCACCTGACGTGAGCGACTGGTTCGTCAAAAACGTCCGCGACGCCCGCTGGGGGACGCACGAGAAGTTCGGGTCCGCCGGGTCGTTCGAGCCGGAGCCCGGCGACTTCGAGCAGCTCGGGATCAACATCCGGGTGCTCGAGCCCGGCCAGCCGAACTGCCTGTACCACCGGGAGAACATGCAGGAGGACTTCCTCGTTCTCTCGGGCGAGTGCCTGCTGCTCGTCGACGGCGAGGAGCGGCCGCTGAAGGCCTGGGACTTCGTGCACATGCCGCCCGACGTCGACCACGTCTTTGTCGGCGCCGGCGACCGGCCGTGCACGATCCTGATGGTCGGCGCCCGCAGTCTCCCGGACGAAAAGCTCTTCTATCCCGCGGCCGAGATCGCGCAGAAGCACGGGGCCGCGGCGGAGAAGGACACGCCGTCCCCGGAGGAGGCCTACGCGCCGTTCGGCCAGCGCAGCATGGAGAAGCCGGCCTCCTGGGACGCGCTCCCCTGGGCCTGAGCTGAACTGGCCCCCAGTAGTCTCGTCCCGTGCGGATCCTCATCTGGCACGGCTACCTGCTGAGCGGCACGGGCTCGAACATCTACACCCGGGCGCTCGCCCGCGAGTGGAGCCGCGAGGGACACGACGTCGTGGTCGTGGCCCAGGAACCGCATTCGGAGAGCTTCGACCTCGGAACGGCACAGGTTGTTCGCCCCGAGCTTCCCGGCGGGCTGCTCCCGGTGTTCGTCCTCGACCGCTACGAGGGCCTTCGTCCGAAGCTGCTGACCGAGTGGACGCCGGACGAGCGCGAGCGCTATGTCGAGGCGAACGCCGCGGCGCTGTGCGCGCTGCTGCCCGCCGATCTCCTCTTCGCCAACCACGCGCTGATGGGCGGGCCGGTTGCCGCCGTCACCGGGATCCCGCACATCGTGAAGGTGCACGGGTCGGAGCTCGAGTACGCGATCCGCGGCCGGCCCGACCTGGCCGCCTGGGCGCGCGAGTCGCTCGCGGGCGCGAGGGCCGTCATCGTCGGCTCGGAGCACATCCGCGAGGTCCTGCACGAGGTGGTCGGCCCAGTCGAGCACGTGCATGAGGTTCCGCCGGGCGTCGACGTCGACAAGTTTCGGCCGGAGCCGCGCGAGCAGGCCTTCGCCGGCCTGCTGGACGAGTGCCGCCGCGACCCTCCCAACCCCGGCAACCGGGAGGAACGCCTCCCGTACGAGGGCAACGCGGAGCGTCTCGCCGCGTTCTTCGCGGAGCCCGGCCCCGTCGTCGTCTACGTCGGGAAGCTCCTGTACAACAAGGGCGTCCACGTGCTCTTCGAAGCGCTGCGCGGCCTCGACGCACGCGGGCTGATCGTGGGGTTCGGCGACTACCGGGAAGAGCTGGAGGCGATCGCGCCGCCGAACGTCCTCTTCACCGGCGCGCTCGAGCACCGCCACCTCGTCCATCTGCTTCCGCTGTGCGACGTCGAGGTCGTGCCGTCGATCTTCCCCGAGGCCTTCGGCATGGTCGCGGCCGAGGCCGCGGCCGCCGGCGTCCCGCCGCTCGTCGCTCGCCACTCGGGCCTGGCGGAGGTAGCGGCGGGGCTGGAGGAGCGGTACCCGCCGGAACACCGCCACCTCGCCGCGTTCAAGAGTGGCAACGCCGTCGAGCTGGCGGACAAGCTCAGCGAGCTGCTGGCGCTACCAGGGGAGGAGAGGCAAGCGCTCGGGCGGCTTGCCCGCGAGACTGCCGTCGAGCGCTGGTCTTGGGCAGGCGTCGCGCGGAGGCTCCTGGAGCCGTTCGACTAGATTCTCCGCGTGGGGGACACGCAGCGCCTGAGCCCTGAGGAGCAGATCGCCCTCGCGCGGGAGCAGTTCGAGACGGCGACGGACTTCACCGTGGCGGTCGAGGAGGAGTTCGCCGTCCTCGATCCCGAGACGCTCGAGCTCTCGAATCGCTTCGAGGATCTCCAGGAAGCCTCCAAGGGCACGGAGCTCGAAGAGCACCTGGTCGGCGAGCTGATCGCCTCGGAGGTCGAGGTGCGCACCGGCCGGTGCGAGGACTTTGCCGAGGCCGCGGAGGCGATGGGGGAGCGACGCGCTCAGCTGTACGAGCTCGCGGACTCGCTCGAGATCGCGCTCGGGGGGACGGGAACCCATCCCTGGAGCTCCTGGAAGGACCAGCGAATCATCGACACGCCGCACTACCGCCGGAACGACCAGATCCTCGGCTACGTCGTGTGGCGGAACAACAGCTTCGGCATCCACGTCCACACGGCGATCCGAGGGCCGGACCGGGCGATCGCGGTCAACAACGCGCTACGGAGCTACCTGCCCGAGCTGCTCGCGCTCTCGGCGAGCTCGCCTTTCGTCGAGGGCGTCTCCACGCGGCTCCACTCCGCCCGCACCGAGATCTTCACGCGCATGTTCCCCCGCTGCGGCGTCCCCGATGCGTTCGCGAGCTGGGACGAGTACGAGGGCTTCGTCCGCTTCCTCTACGACACGAAGTCGATCGACGAGCACACGCAGATCTGGTGGAGCGTCCGGCCGCATCTCGCGTTCCCCACCGTCGAGGTCCGCATCTGCGACGCCCAGCCCGATCTCGAAGAGGCCCGCTCGCTCGCCGCCTTGATGCATGCGCTCACGGTGCGAGTCGCGCGCGCGGTCGACGAGGGCGAGCCGCTCCCGGACTACCCGCACCGGATGGTCGAGGAGAACCTCTGGCGCGCGATCCGATTCGGGCTCGCCGGGGAGATGATCGACCTCTCCTCCGGTCGCGTACGCCCGACGCGTGTCGCGATCGAGGAGCTGATCGAGTGGTCGCTCCCCGCGGCCGAGGAGACGGGCGCGATCACGTTCATACGCCCGCCGGAGACGAACGCGGCGGTTCGACAGATCGACCGCCACGAGGCAGGCGCGAGCCTGGTGGAGATCTACGCCGAGCAGGTGCGGCAGACGCGGGAGCAGGTGAGTGAGCGAGTCAGCTGACGAGAAGCTCATCCAGCAGCTCGAAGAGGAGCTCAAGAAGGTCAAGGTCTCGGACCTGCTCACGCAGACGCTGTACACGGTCTCGTCGCTGGGCTACAGTCGGCTCGGCGAGGAGAATCGCGACCTCGAGCAGGCGAAGCTCGCGATCGAGGCGATGCGCGCGCTCATCCCGGTCCTCGCCGACGCGGTCCCCGAGGAGGTCGTCCGCGACTTCAACCAGGTGACGGCGAACATGCAGCTGGCATACGCGAAGGCCGTCTCCGAGAGCTCTTGAGAGCAGCGGTGCTGGCAGCCGCGTTTCTCGTGTGCGGCTCCGCCGGCGCCGCCATGTCGCAGGACACGCTCGCCGTCTGGGTTGTCGGCGTGAACGGCAAGGGGAGGACAAATCTCACGGCGGACGACCCGGTGGCGCTCGCGACGTCGCCGAGCGTGTCGCCGAACGGGAGAATGATCGCCTACGTCCACAGTGACGGGCGCGTCTGGCTGATGGGCTCCGACGGAACCGACAAGCGGCCGCTCGGTTTCGAGTCGGGCGAGCTTGAGCTCGCCTTGGGCCCGACGTGGTCACCGAACGGGCGGGACCTCGCGTATACGCTCCTCCGCCTTGTGCCTGGTGCCGAGTGTGCGAGCTGGTCGGTCGTCGTCCGCGATGCGGGCACCGGGGCGCTGGTGGGGAGTTACGAGAACGCTCTGAGCCCTAGCTGGTCGCCGCGCTCCGGCAGGATCGCCTTCGAGTCGAATACGGCTCATTGCGAGCAGCCCGGCGCTCTCGCGGTCGCGACGCTGGGCAGCGTTATGCATGGCCTGCGGGTAAAGCTCGGTGTCACGACCCCGGCGTGGTCACCCGACGGGCGCCGGATCGCGTTCTACTGCTGGCCACCGTCGGATCGGCCAGCGCTCTGCATAGTCGACGCTGACGGGCAACATCTGCGCCGGCTCGCAACAAACGTTCCGGAGGATCTGGACCCAATCGCACCTGCGTGGTCCCCGGACGCAAAGAAGATCGCCTTCACGATCCCCCGTGGGAAGACCCGGATCGTGCCCGTGTCGAACGGGCGGGCCCACACACTCGGCATGGGCGTGGCTCCCTCGTGGTCCCCGAGCGGGCGCTCGATCGTGACGTACTCGCGCGGCTCGCTGAAGCTCTGGGACGCGAGGACCGGCAAGGGCCACGCCGTCACCGGCGTCGACGGCCCTTTCCAGCTCGTCCCGCCAGCCTGGTCAGGCGACGGCAAGCGCTTCTACTTCACCTCGTCGGGCTCGTGATCGGCGTCTTCGGTGGCTCCGGCTTCTACTCGTTTCTCGAGGACGTCGAGGAGATCGAGATCGACACTCCGTACGGGAAGCCGTCCGCGCCGCTTGCCGTGGGCGAGGTCGCGGGGACGCCCGTCGCGTTCCTCCCGCGCCACGGCCGCCACCACGAATTGCCGCCCCACCGCGTCCCCTTCCGCGCGAACGTGTGGGCTCTCCGGGAGGCGGGCGTCCGCCGCGTCATCGGCCCCTGCGCCTCAGGTGCGCTCACGCGCGAGCTCGAGCGCGGCGCGTTCGTCGTGTGCGACCAGTACGTCGACCGTACGCGCGGCCGCGCGGACACCTTCTACGACGGGCCGGAGACGACACACGTCTCGGCTGCCGATCCGTTCTGCCCCGACCTGCGCCGCCTGCTCGTGGAGACGGCGGACGAGCTCGGCGTCCCCGTTCGTAACGGGGGGACTGTGGTCGTCGTCCAGGGCCCGCGGTTCTCCACGCGGGCCGAGTCGCGTTGGTTCCAGTCCGAGGGCTGGGAGGCCATCAACATGACGGCGTATCCGGAGTGCCACCTGGCCCGCGAGCTCGAGCTCTGCTACGCGACTATCGCGATGGTCACGGACTACGACGTCGGGGTCGCGGGCGAGGAGGCCGTCTCGGCGGCCCTGGTCGTCCAGGTGCTGCGCGAGAACAACGAGCGACTGCGGAATCTGCTGCTCGCGGTCATCCCCAAGATCGGCCCCCAGCCCGACGACACATGCTCGACGGCGCTGCGGGGAGCCAGACTTTGATACAACACCGGCCGCGCGGGAAACCCAAACCCGCGCTCACTTTGTGATGAGCTGGTTCCACGAACACGCCGTCCTCTTCGCGCTCATTTGCGCAACGATCGCCGTTGCCTACGGCGTGGGCCTCGCGGTCTGGCTGCTCCGCCTGCCTGCCGGGTCGGAGCGGATGCAGGAGATCGCCCGGGCGGTGCAGGAAGGCGCCGCAGCGTACCTGAAGCGCCAGTACCGGACGATCGCGATCGTGGCCATCTTCCCGTTCCTCCTGCTCGGCTTCTACAACGAGCTCGGGTGGGGGACCGCGGTCGGATTCCTCGTCGGCGCGACGCTCTCGGCCGCTGCCGGCTTCATCGGGATGTTCGTCGCGGTTCGCGCGAACGTGCGCACGGCCGAGGCCGCGAAGCACGGCCTGCGGCCCGCGCTCAACGTCGCCTTCCGCGCGGGCTCGGTCACCGGTCTCTTCGTCGTCGGGCTCGGGCTCCTCGGCGTCGCCGGTTACTACTGGGTACTGACCGACTGGCTCGGCCACACCCAGGCTTCGGCCATCACCGACCTCGTGGGTCTCGCCTTCGGAGGCTCGCTCATCTCCGTCTTCGCCCGTCTGGGCGGCGGCATCTACACAAAGGCCGCCGACGTCGGTGCCGACCTGGTCGGGAAGATCGAGGCCGGCATCCCCGAGGACGATCCGCGCAACCCGGCCGTCATCGCCGACAACGTCGGCGACAACGTCGGCGACTGCGCAGGGATGGCCGCCGACCTGTTCGAGACATATGCCGTGACCGCGGTCGCCGTGATGCTGCTCGCCAGCACGACGTTCCCGGCCGCCAAGGTCGAGCTGCTGCCGCTGGCGATCGGCGGAATGTCCATCCTCGCCTCGATCATCGGCACGCTGTTCGCCCGCGTCGGGCGCTCGGGGAACATCATGAATGCGCTGTACAAGGCCGTCCTGGCCGCGACGATCCTGTCCGCGATCGGCTTCATCCCGATCATCCTCAGTTTCGACTCGAGCCAGTTCAGCTTCTGGGATCTCTACATCTCGTCGCTGGTCGGGCTCATCGTGACCTTCCTGCTCGTCGCGATCACCGAGTACTACACGGGCACGCGCTGGACACCCGTGAAGTCGATCGCGTCCGCCTCACGCACCGGGCATGCGACCAACATCATCGAAGGGCTCGCGGTCGGGATGCAGTCGACGGCCCTGCCGGTCGTCGTGATCGCCGCCGGGATTCTGGTCGCGAACCATTTTGCGGGCCTGTACGGGATCGGCGTCGCTGTCATGGCGCAGCTCTCGATGACGGGGCTGATCGTGGCGCTCGACGCCTACGGGCCGGTCACTGATAACGCCGGCGGCATCGCCGAGATGGCGGAGCTGGACGAGTCGGTGCGTGCGATCACCGATCCGCTCGACGCCGTCGGCAACACGACCAAGGCGGTGACGAAGGGGTACGCGATCGGGTCGGCCGCACTCGCCGCCCTCGTTCTCTTCGACAGCTACACGCACGGGCTCTCCGACCAGGGCCTCTCCACGACCTTCGACTTGAGCGACGCGTGGGTGATCGCGGGCCTCTTCATCGGCGGCTTGATGCCCTTCCTGTTCGCCTCGCTCGCCATGCAGGCGGTCGGGCGCGTCGGCGGGCTGGTGGTGACCGAGGTGCGCCGCCAGTTCCGCGAGATTCCCGGGATCATGGAGGGGACCGCGCGGCCCGAGTACGGCCGCGCGATCGACATCGTGACGGGCTCGGCGATCCGCAGCATGCTCCTGCCCGCATTGATCCCGGTCCTTGTCCCGATCATCGTCGGTCTCATCAACGCGCGCATGCTCGGCGGGCTTCTGATCGGGACGATCGTGACGGGCCTCTTCCTGGCCATCGCCATGACCTCCGGCGGCGGCGCGTGGGACAACGCGAAGAAGCTGATCGAGGACGGAGCCTTTGGTGGGAAGGGCTCGGACGCGCACGCCGCGTCAGTCACCGGCGACACGGTCGGCGACCCCTACAAGGACACCGCGGGCCCGGCGATCAACCCCATGATCAAGATCGCGAACGTGGTCGCGATCCTCGCCATTCCGCTGATCGTGTCGATTCACACCTAAAACGTTTCGCGCCCAAGTTCGTAAATCAAGAACTTGACACCGTCCTGAACTGAGCTAACCTCCGGGGCGGCTCACCCAGGAATCCCGCTGCGGGATTCCTGCGTGCATCCAGGCAGACGTAGTGAACACGCAGAACAAGCGAAATAGGAATAGAGCGAGGTCCGGATCCGCGCCGCTGGCGGGAAGCCGCCTTCGGACCCTGCGCGAAGCGGCGAACCTCACACAGAAGGAGTTGGCGGACGCGCTTTCCGTCTCCGTCCGCTCCGTCCAGGCCTGGGAAGCGGGGACCTCCGCGCCTCAGGCCAGGCACCGCCGCAGTCTGGCCGAGTTCTTCTCGGTCCCCGAGGCAGAGGGCCTCGACCCAGGTTCATCCAAAGCGCGAGGTGCTCGGCCGCGAGCCGGCATTGGCGCAAAGCGAGGAGGAAGGATGAAGCAACTCAGTCTGCGGAAGGGTTTCGCGTTCGCTGCGGCCCTTCTGCTCGTAGGTGCTGCAATCGCGGTTGCGGTTGCAACGCACGGTTCGGGCTCCACCACCGCGAGAACCGACCTCACCCGGTTTGCGAAGGCGGGTGATCCGGACGCGGCGGCTGCTACCGCCAAAGACACACCCGGCGAGGGCCCTGACGTCGGTCGACCGGCCGCGGAGGAGTGGGCGCACAAGGCGTATCCCGCGAACGACATTCCGTTCGGGGCGCAGGTCGACGCGTTGCGCTCGTACCAGCACCTCAGCGCCACGTACCAGGGGACGCTGCCGACCCTAGGCCCGAACGATGTCGGGGTCAATCCCTGGACGTCGGTCGGTCCGACGAAGGCGGAATACCCGGACGTCCTGACGTTCTTCGGCGCCGACTACACCGCCTCCGGGCGGACCACGGCGCTCGCCATCCGCCAGCCCTGCACCGCGGAGAACTGCACGCTGTTCGTCGGCGCGGCCGGCGGTGGCATCTGGCGCACGACCAACGCCCTCGGGGCCGCGGGAACGCAGGACTGGCAGTTCATCTCCGGCTCGTTCGGATCGAACGCGATCGGCGTCATGCGCTGGGAGCCTGACAAGAGGCTCTACGTCGGCACGGGCGAGCCGCATGCGTCCGGCGACTCCGAGGCCGGCCTCGGCATCTGGAGGTCCGGCGACAGCGGCGACACGTGGACGCACCTCCCGTCGATCACCCACACCAACAGCGTCGCCAACGGCGACTACACCGGCGACGCGTTCGCCGGCCGCGCCATCAGCGAGATCACGACCGAATCGGGCAACCCGCAGAGCATCTGGGTCAGCTCGACGCGCGCCGTTCGCGGCGTCGCTTCGGTCACGGGCAACGCGACCTCCAACCCGCCCCCGCCGCGGCCTCCGTTCGGCCTCTACCATTCGACCGACGGCGGCCAGACGTTCACCTTCGTCTGGGACGGCAACGGGACCATCCGCGGCGTCAGCAGGGTCGCGATCGATCCCAGTAACTCCAACATCATCTACGCCTCGGCCTATCAGCAGGGCCTCTGGCGCTCGATGGACGGCGGCGTGAGCTTCCAGCAGATCAAGGCGCCGCTCGTGCCGGCTGACAACACCGACCGGACCGAGTTCGCCGTCACGAAGCTCTCCAACGGCAACACCCGCATCTACGTCGGCGAGGGCGCTCAAGGCCCGGGCGCCGGTGAGCCTCCTGCGGGCTTCTGGCGGACCGACGACGCAACCGCCGCGACGCCAGTGTTCGTCGACCTGACGACCAACCGCACCAGCGACTACTGCACCGGTCAGTGCTGGTACGACAACTACGTCGTGGCCGTCAGCGGCAAGCCGAACCAGGTCTATCTGGGCGGCTCGTACCAGTACGGCGAGTACGGATTCTCCAGCAACGGCCGTGCCGTCCTGTACTCCACGGACGCCGGCCAGACGTGGAGCGACCTGACCGCGGACAACACCATGCAGCCGAAGGATCCCGCGAACTGCTGCGATCCGCGGCCGTGGGCTGCAAACGCGCTGCATCCTGACCAGCACTCGCTGGTGGTCAACCCGAACAACACGACGCAGGTGTTCGAGGGCTCGGACGGCGGCCTCATGCGCTCGTCCGGTGCCTTCGCTGACCAGTCGTCCGACTGCGATTCGCGGCCGCTCGGCCCGATCAGCATGGCGAAGTGCCATGAGCTCCTCTCCAGGGTCCCGACCACCTGGACGAGCCTGAACGCCGGCCTGTCGACGCTGCAGTTCCAGAGCCTGTCGGTGAACCCGCAGGACAGCCGCTCGGTCATGGGCGGCACCCAGGACAACGGCACCTTCCAGGGTGTCGGCGACACCTGGCCGCAGATCATCTACGGCGACGGCGGCCAGTCCGGCTGGAACGCCAACGTCGGGAAGACGCGGTTCAACTCGTTCTTCGGGCAGTTCCACGACGCGAACGTCAACGCCGGCGCGCCGACGCAGTGGTACATCATCAGTGGGCCGATCGCGTCGAGCCCTGAGGGCTCGAACTTCTACGTCCCGATCATCGCCGACCCGAATCCGGCGGCAGCGAACACGATCTACGAAGGCTCGCAGAGCGTGTGGCGCACCCAGGACTGGGGCGGAGACCCGACGGTCCTCAAGGCGAACTGCCCCGAGTTCTTTCACTCGGGCGCAGACCCGAGCTGCGGTGACTTCGTCCGCATCGGGAGCCCGAGCGATCTGACGGGGGCGAGCTTCGGCGGCCGCCGCGGCTGCTGCGTCTCATGGATCGCCCGCACCCCCGTCGACACGGGGACGATCTGGGCCTCCACGAACGCCGGTCGCGTGTTCGTAACCCACAACGCCGACGCCGCCGATCCGACGGCAGTCAGCTGGACACGGATCGACACGCTGAACACCACGGACGACCCGCAGCGCTCGATCACGTCCATCGCCATCGATCCGAACAACCTGAACCACGCCTGGATCTCGTATACCGGGTACAACTTCAACACGCCGGCGCAGCCGGGGCACGTGTTCTCGGTGACGTACGATCCCGGCACCAACCGGGCGTCGTGGACGAACCTCGACGGCACCACGCTGGCCGACCTGCCGGTCACGGGCCTCGTGTTCGATTCCGTCCGCGGCGACCTGTACGCCTCGACGGACTTCGGAGTCGTTGCCCTTCCGGCTGCGTCCGGTAGCTGGACGATGGCCGGCAGCGGGCTGCCGATGGTCGAGGTCGCAGGCCTCACGATCATCCCGGCCGACCGCAAGCTGTACGCCGCCACGCACGGCATGGGCGCCTGGCAGCTACGCCTGCCGCGGAGCTGAGTCCCGACAGGCAGACCGACCGAGAGAGGGCCGCGCAAGCGGCCCTCTCTTTAGGGTCCTTACGGAGAGAGCGGAGTTGCGCAGCTCTGTGGCGGCCGCTTGACGGCGGCGCGCAGCCCGGACGAGTCGTAGACGCGGACGGCGTACTGGCCGCAGCGGCCGGCCGAAAGGGCGCGGAGCCTCAGGACGAACGTGCCCCCGCCGCTCGCGGACAGGGTGCGCACGATCCGGCGCTTCGTCGTGATCACCAGGCGCAGGCGCTCCCCGGAACCGAAGCGGTAGCCGTGGACGGTGAAGGGCGTGAGGTCGGTGACGCGAACCGCCGGCCGGCCGGAGGCCGCCGTGGCCGCGGTGCTCAGCGCCAGTCCCAGCGCGATGACTCCGATCACGCGCATGCCGAAAGGGTACCCCCATAGAGTTCCGGCGTGCCTCGACGGCGCCGTGAACAGCATGGCCTCCAGCGCGTCCTCGGGGCGCCCGCGCTCTTCGCCACGGTCTACGGGAACGTCGGCTCCTCGATCTACTACGCGCTCGGCGTCACCGCCGCGTTCGCGCTCGGGCTCACCCCGCTCGTCTTCCTCATCGCGGGCGTCATCTTCGCGGCGACGACGCTGACGTACGCGGAGGGCACCGTCCGCTTCCCCGAGGCCGGCGGCTCGTCCAGCTTCGCCCGCCACGCGTTCAACGAGGTCGTGAGCTTCGGGGCCGCCTGGGCCCAGATGCTCAACTACATCATCACGATCGCCATCTCGGCGTTCTTCGTCCCGCACTACCTGTCGATCTTCTGGGGGCCGCTGAAGACGACGCCGTGGGACATCATCGTCGGCGCCGTCGTCATCGCCCTGCTCGTGGTGATCAACATCATCGGCGTGCGCGAGGCCGCGCGACTGAACATCGGTCTTGCGGTGATCGACTTCGCCACGCAGCTGCTGCTCGTGATCATCGGCTTCGCGCTCATCTTCAGCCCGCACACGCTGGTCTCGAACATCCACTGGGGCGTCGCCCCGACCTGGAGCAACTTCCTGCTGGCGATCCCGATCGGGATGGTCGCCTACACGGGGATCGAGACCGTCTCGAACCTGGCGGAGGAGGCCCGCGACCCGGCGCGGAACGTCCCGCGCGCGTACCTGCTGACCGTGATCGCCGTCTTCGCCATCTACTTCACGCTGCCGGCGATCGCCGTGACGGCGCTCCCGGTGCACCGTGTCGAGCACGCGTGCAAAGGGATCTCCGGCCACTATCAGACCCAGCTCGCCTGCCCGCCGCCCGAGGGGTTCCAGAACGACCCGGTGCTGGGCCTCGTCGAGAACCTCGGCATCGCGAACGCGACGCTGCTCCACACGCTCAAGATCTACGTCGGGATTCTGGCGGCGACGATCCTCTTCATCGGCACGAACGCGGGTGTGATCGGCGCCTCGCGCATCACGTACTCGATGGCGCACTACCGCCAGCTGCCGGAGGTCTTCCGCCGCATCCACACGAAGTTCCGCACGCCGTGGATCTCCCTGATCTTCTTCGCGGGCCTCGTCCCGATGATCACGCTCCTACCGGGGAAGGTGGACTTCCTCTCCACGATGTACTCGTTCGGCGCGATGCTCTCGTTCACGGTCGCACACTTGGCCGTGATCACGCTCCGCGTGCGAGATCCGGATGTGGAGCTCGTCTTCAAGGGCCGGCCGAACCTGCGGATCAAGGGAATCGACTGGCCGCTCTTCGCCCTGCTCGGCGTGTTCGGAACCCTGGCCGCGTGGCTGGTGATCGTGATCCAGACGCCGAGCACCCGCTACGCCGGCCTGGGCTGGCTCGCCGCCGGGTTCATCGCGTACTGGATCTACCGGCGCCTCATCCTGAAGATCCCGCTGGCCGAGACGGTCGTGGCGCCGGCGGTCGTCCTCGGGCCGTCTCTCATCGTCGAGTACCGGACGATCGTCGTGCCGATCCTGCGCACGGCCGAGTCCGAGGAGGCGCTGATCGCGGCGGCGCGGCTCGCTGCCGAGCGGCGCGCGACGATCGCGATCGTGCGTGTCATCGTCGTTCCGCTCGAGCTCGACCTCCAGGCGAGCATTCCGGAGGACGAGCGGCGCGCGAATCGCGAGCTTGACGACGCGCAGGCGTTGGTGGAGAGCTACGGGGTGAACGCCGTCACGCGCCTCGCGCGCGCCCGGAGCGCAGGGCCGGCGATCGTCGACGAGGTGAGCGCGCGGAACGCCGAGCTCGTCGTGCTCGGCGCTTCGAGGCGACCGGGGATGCGCGGCTCTGTCTTCGGGCCGGCGGTCGCCTACGTGCTGAAGAACAGCCCGGCGCGCGTGCTCGTTGTCGCGGGGAGGAAGGCGGCATGAGGATCCACGGGGCGGCCACCCTCGTCCTCTCGATCCTGCTCATCGCGCTGGGCGTGGGAATCGTGGTGCGTACCGCGCTGCTCGGAGGCGGCCTCGGGATCCTCCTCGGAGCTATCGTCCTCGTCGTGGGCGTCCTGCGCCTGCGCTTTCGCTGATGGCAAAAAAGCTCCCGGGGCTCAGCCGCGTACTCGGGCCACGTCCGCTGGCCTCGGTTGCGTACGGCGAGATCGCCTCGTCCCTCTACTTCGCCCTCGGCGTGGTTGCCTACTACGCGCTCGGTTTCACGCCGTGGGTGCTGCTGGCAGCCGGCATCGTCTTCATGCTCGTCGCGCTCTCGTACGCCGAGGGGACGGCGGCGATCCCCGAGACGGGCGGCGCCGCGACCCTCGTCCGCCGCGCCTTCAACGACCCCCTCGGCTTCATGACGGGCTGGGCGCTCTTCCTCGACTACCTCATCGTGATCGCGCTGGCGGCGCTCTTCGTCCCGCATTACTTCGGGGACGCGGTCGGGTGGGACGCCGTCAGACACGAGCCCTGGGACGTTGTCGTCGGCGCCTGCGTGATCGCGGCGGTCGCCGCCGTTCGGCTCGTCCGCCGTACGAGCTTGTACCGGCTCGCGATTGGCCTGGCCGGGATTGCGCTCGTCGCCCAACTGCTCCTGATCGTCCTGGGCTTCGTCTACCTCGTCAGCTCGGAGGCGTTCGGGAAAGGCGTCGACCTTGGGACGGCGCCGACCTGGAGCTCCATCGGATTCGCCATCCCGGTGGCGATGCTCGCGTACACCGGGCTCGAGACCGTCGCCAACCTCGCCGCCGAGGCCCGCGAGCCGGGTAAGAACCTCCCCCGCAGCCTCTTCGGCGGGATCGGCGCTGCCGTGGTCGTGTCCGTCGCCATAGGGGTCGTGGCGATCTCGGCGTTCCCGGGCGGAGGCGAGCTGGGGACGACGTGGCTGCACGCTCCGCTGGTCGGGATCGCGGCGGCGCTGAAGGATGCCGGGCTGCCCGCGACGGTCGCGGACGGCGTGAAGATCTTCGTCGCCGCCTCGGGCGTCCTCGTCCTGCTCATGGTGGTGACGACGTCGATCTCCGGTGCGGGACGCCTCGCGTTCTCGCTCGGGAAGCGGGATATGCTGCCGCACGCGTTCGCGCGGCTCAACCGTCGGTCGCTCATCTCGCCGGCGGCGATTCTGAGCGTGGCCGGGATCGCGATCCTCATGCTGATCGTCACCGTTTCGATCGGCTCTCCCGTCCGCTCGCTCGCGGGCCTGTACAGCTTCGGCGTCCTCCTAACGTTCACCGCTGCGCAGCTCGCGGTGATCAAGCTCCGCTTCCGCGAGCCCGATCTCGCGCGTCCGTACCGCGCGCCTCTGAATGTCCGCATCCGCGGCGTCCCCGTCCCGCTCGTGGCCCTGCTCGGAGCGCCGCTCACCTTCGCAATCTGGGTCGGGACGCTCGCCACCCACTCGACGGCACGCGTTGCGGGGCCGATCTGGCTCCTGATCGGCGGGGTAATCTTCGTGCTCGTCCGTCGCCGCCGCGGGTCGGCGATGACCGCGAGCGTGGAAGAGGCGGTCGCCGACCTCGTCGAGCCCCACGACGAGGGGCTGTACAGCCACATCCTGGTGCCGATGAAGCTCGGCCCGATCGGGGAGGAGGTACTCGCGACGGCGATCAAGCTGGCCGAGGAGGAGTCCGCCAAGCTGACGGCGCTGCACGTGATCAAGGTGCCGCTCGACGCGCCGCTCGACGCGCCGCTCGTGGACGAAGAGGAGCAGGCCGCCGCCTCACTCGAGGAGGCAACCGAGATCGCCGGCGAGCACGGTGTCGAGGTCGAGGGCAAGATCGTTCGTGCCCGCGCCCTCGGGAGCGCGATCGTCGAGGAGGCAAAACGGAGCGATGCAGACCTCGTCCTCATGGGCTCGGCGCCGCGCTGGCGCCGGCAGTCGCGCTTCTTCAGCCCCACGGTCGACTACGTCCTGCGCAAGGCGCCGTGCGAGGTGATGGTCGTCGCCTATCCCCAGGGCGTCCTCGAGGAGGAGGCCGTGGGATAGATTTGGCCGCGTGAAAGCGATTGTCGTTGGATGCGGCCGGGTCGGTTCCCGCGTCGCCCGGCAGCTCGACCGGAGCGGGTGGGACGTCACCGTCATCGACGAGCGTGAGGACGCCCTGCAGCGGCTCGGCGAGCACTGGGCCGGCGGATTCATCGTCGGGCACGGCATCGACGTCGGCGTTCTCGAGGCGGCCGGCATCCAGGAGGCCGACGCCGTGGTCGTCGCCACGAACGGCGACAACACGAACCTCGTCATCGGCCAGGTCGCCCAGAAGCGGTTCGACATCCAGTGCGTCGTCGTCCGCATCCTCGACCCGGCGCGGGCGGAGTTCTACGCGACCCGAGGGCTGCGGACGGTGTCGCCGACATCGACCGCGATCTCGGTGCTGACCGACGCCGTCCGCTCCTGCGAAGTGAACCGCGCTCCCGTCGCGAGCTGATGTACATCCTGGTCGCAGGAGGCGGGAAGGTCGGCGCGAACCTGGCGCGAGCGCTGATCGGCATGGGTCACGAGGTGACCGTGATCGAGCAGCGCCAGGACCGCTTCGAGAAGCTTGAAGGTGAACTGGAGCACCAGGTGCAGCAGGGCGACGCGACCGAGATCTACATCCTCGAGCGCGCCGGGATCGCGCGGCCGCCCGACCTCGTCCTCGGGGTCACCGGCGACGACGAGGACAACATCGTCATCTGCCAGATCGCGAAGGAGAAGTACGGCGTCCCCAAGGTGATCGCCCGCGTCAACGATCCGCGCAACCAGGAGCACTTCGACCTGCTCGGCATCTCTCCGACCGTCTCGGCGACCTCGACCATCCTCGCGCTCGTCGAGCACGAGGTTCCCGAGCACGGGCTCATCCACCTGCTCGAGCTCCGCAACGAGAACCTCGAGATCGTCGAGGTGCAGATCGAGAAGAGCTCCCCCTCGGCGGGAAAGACCGTCTCCGGCCTCGAGCTGCCGCAGGAATCGCGGCTGATCTCGGTGACGCGCGAGGGTCAGTCCGAGATCGCAGTCGGTTCCACGAAGCTCCTTCCGGGCGACAGGGTGCTGGCCATCCTCAAGCCCGGCCGGGAAGACGAGTTCCGCCGCGCCCTCATCTCGCGCGGCTAACGAATCCCTTACAGCGACGATGCTAACGCCCACCTCACTTTCGGCGTCTTGAACACCTACAGAGTGCCGTGAAGAAACTCATGACGATCGTGGCCGGGGTCGTGGCCCTCAGCGGCGGAGCGTGCGCGTCCGCCTCGCACGAGCATGCTGCCGCCTTCCACTGGAAGCTCGTCCGCTCCGGCCTCGACTCACCCGACGACATCGCCGCGACCAAGAGCCAGCCGAAGCGGCTGTACGTCGTGGAGCAACCCGGCGTCATCCGCGTGCTCGTCTCGGGGAAGTTGCAGGCGCGGCCGTTCCTGGACATCCGCTCGCGCGTCACGAGCGGCGGCGAGCAGGGTCTGCTTTCGGTCGCCTTTCACCCGCGCTTCGCCAAGAACCGCCTCTTCTACGTGGACTACACGGACATCAACGGCGACACACGCGTCGTCCAGTTCCGCGCGAACAAGGCCGGGACGGCCGGGATCGTCTCGACGGTGCGCCAGCTCCTGTTCGTCAGGCAGCCCTACGCGAATCACAACGGCGGCCAGCTCGCGTTCGGCCCGGACGGTCTCCTGTACATCGGGATGGGCGACGGCGGCTCGGGCGGCGACCCCGGCAACCGGGCGCAGAACCTCTCCGTGCCGCTCGGGAAGCTGCTGAAGATCAACGCGACCAAACGCGGTGCGCGGCCGCAGATCGCCGCGTACGGACTGCGCAACCCCTGGCGCTTCTCCTTCGACCGCGCGAACGGCGACCTGTACATCGGAGACGTCGGGCAGGGCTCGTGGGAGGAGGTGGACTACGTGGCGAGAGGAGACAAGGGGTTGAAGAACTTCGGCTGGAACGTGTACGAGGGTAACTCCCGCTATTCCGACAACCCGCTCAACCCCGCGGGGAAGCTCACGGGCCCCGTGTACGTCTACGGCCACTCGCTCGGCTGCTCGGTGACGGGCGGTTTCGTCTACCGCGGCAAGGCCGCGCCTAGCGCACGCGGCCGCTACTTCTTCGGCGACTACTGCGACGGGCGGATGTGGTCCTTCAGGCTCTCCGGGGGGAAGGCGACCGGCGTCCGCCGGGAGTCGCAGCGGCTCCCGGAGCTTTCGTCGTTCGGCGAGGACGCGCGCGGCGAGCTCTACGCAGTCACGCTGGACGGCAAGCTGTACCGCCTCGCGTCAGGCTGAGCGGCGGCGCCTGACCTGGGGGCCCTGCTGGCCGAGTGCCGCGTAGGCAAGCGTCTGCAGCGACTCGTTCAAGGTCGCGAGCTCGCGCGCGATGCGCAGTAACTGATCACTAGTCTCGAGGCGGCGGTTCAGGACGCGCATCTCCTCGCACAGCCGGTCGAGTCGCTCGAGGATCGCTTCGAGCTGCCGGTCGGACAGGTCTTTTCGCTCAGGCACGCCTAGATTGTAGAAAGACGCGCTGGACCAGCACAATGCCGATGAGGAGGCCGACGGTGTCGATCAGGACGTCCACGGGCGAGCCGTGCCGTCCCGCGACGAAGTGCTGGTGGAGCTCGTCGGTCGCGGCGTAGGCGATCCCGACCAGCAGCGCCGGTAGCTCACGGCCGATCGCGCGCAGCAGCAGGAAGCCCAGGATCGCGTACTCCGTCACGTGCGCGCACTTGCGCAGCACCTCGTCCCAGGTCCCCAGCCCCGAGTTGAGCGAGGGCACCGACGAGAGCGCGAAGATGAACGCGGCCCAGACGATGACCGGGCCCCACAGCTTCAGAAACCGGTTCAAGGACACTCGACAGCCCATGATAGGGTCGCCGCACCAGATAACGGCGAGCGGAAAGGGAACCCGGTGCAAGTCCGGGACGGTCCCGCCGCTGTGAGGGGAGACGCTCCCGCTCCGACATGCCACTGGCCTCCATGGCCGGGAAGGCGGTCCGGGAGGGCGCCCCGAGTCAGAAGACCTGCCGCGTCGCCGCAACCCGAACCCCTCGCGGAAGGAGGATTCGTGTTTCGACGCTCTCTCATCGTGATCGCGGCAGCGATCCTCATCGGCGCTCCGAGCGCGGGCGCCACCGTTCTCGCCAAGATCCGTGTCGAAGGCTGGACGCGGACGATCTTCGGGCCGGCCGACCCCCGCGTGAGCGCGACCAACGCTCTCGATGCACTCACGCACGCCGGCAAGGCGGGTGAGTTCTTCGTCCACGTCGCGCAGACGTCCTTCGGCCCCTACGTCGACCAGGTGGGTTACTACGCAGCCTTCGGGTCGAGCGGGTGGACGTACAAGGTGAACGGCGTCTCACCACCCGTCGGCGCCGACCAGTATGTGCTCGAGCCGGGCGACAAGGTGCTCTGGTACTGGGCTCTCTTCGGGCTCCAGGGAGGGCCGAAGACGCTCGAGCTCCAGCGCGCACAACCCAACTGCTACCGCGTGACCTCCGTGGACGACAAGGGGGCGAGGACGGCCGCACTCGGTGCCGTCCTCCACGTGGACGGGCACGCGGTGAAGACGCAGGGCGCGACCCAGACCGCGGTCGGGTGCGTGGGACGGCACCACGGCCTCGTCCGCGCCACGCTGCGTGGAGCGGTGCGGTCGAACCAGGTTCCGTGAAGCAACTCCTCGGTCTCGCGGCCCTCGCCGTCGCACTCGTCGGGTGCGGCGGCGGGACGGCCGCGGACCATGGACGAGCGACGCTCTGGGTGACGCGTGACCGGGGCGCGCATATCCTGCTCGTCCGCCGCGTGCCCGCGGGGCTGACGGCGATGCAGGCCCTCGACCGCGTCGCGGACATCGAGACCACGTACGGCGGCCGCTATGTCCAGTCGATCGCAGGCATCGACGGGAGCCTGTCCTCACAGCGCGACTGGTTCTACTTCGTGAACGGGATCGAGGCCGATCGCAGCGCGGCCGAGTACCGGCTGCACGCGGGGGACATCGAGTGGTGGGACTACCGCTCGTGGGCGGAGAGGATGCAGCAGCCCGTGGTCGTGGGTGCGTTTCCCGAGCCGTTCCGCCACGGTACGACGGTGGTGAACGGGAGCGCCCGGATCGCGGGCCGGCTCCTGAGCCTCATCGGGTCATCCGGGAAAAGCCCGCGCAACGTCATCGAGCTCGTCCCCGGGCGCGGCTTTCACGCCGAGCTGAAGGCGCAGGGGGTGTCGGCGACCCTCGGACTTCAGACCGCGCGCCGCCTGATCCGGGATCCGTCCGCCGTCCGCTTCAGATACGAGGTGCCGTGAGACCGGCGCCGGCGGCGCTCCTGTTTGCGGCCATGGGCGCCGCGGGCCTGCTCGCGGAGCACTGGGTCTCGGTGGCCGTGATCGACGCGGCGCTGCTCGGCATCTGCCTCGCGGCCCCCGCCGGCCGGCGCCGATTCCTCTACCTGACCGGCGCGTCCCTCACCGCCTTCTCGGTGTTCTTGATCACGCCGTTCGTCGAGACGATCGGCAGCCATCCGCTGTGGACCGGCCCCACGATCCCGGTGATCGGCACCCTCGACATCACCCGCGAGGAGCTCTCGAATGGGGCCGTCGCGGCGCTCCGGCTGCTGGCGGTGTCCCTCGCCTTCGCCGCCTATGCGCTGCTCATCGACCACGACCGCCTGCTCCGCTCGGTTCGCGCGGGGCGCCGCTCGACCCTGGTCGTCGTGCTCGCGACGCGGCTCGTCCCGACGCTGGAACGCGACGCATCCGGCTTGATCGAGGCGCTACGCGGGCGAGGGGTCGCGGTAGCGGGAGCGCGCGGGCACGCGAGACTGCTGTCCCCGGTGGTGGCCGGCTCGCTGGAGCGCGCGTACAACCTGGCGGAGTCGCTGGAGGCGCGCGGGTACGGCCGCCCGGGGTCGACGCGGGCGGCACGCCCGCCGTGGGGCGCGCGCGAGTGGTTCGCGCTGTCAGCGGCGGCGGCTCTCGTCGTCGCGGGGGTGCTGTGGCTCTAGCGGAGATCCGCAACCTGTCCTTCTCCTATCCGGGGCGTGGGCCCGCGCTGCGGAATGTCTCGCTCGAGCTCGCGCCGGGCGAGCTCGTAGCCGTGCTCGGTCCGTCCGGCTCCGGGAAGTCCACGCTCGTGCGCGCGCTCGCGGGGCTCGTTCCGCATTTCCACGGCGGCCGCTTCGAGGGGGAGGTCGAGGTCTGCGGCCTCGACACGCGCCGCGCGCGGCCGGCCGACCTGGCCGGGCGGGTCGCGACCGTGTTCCAGGATCCCGAGGACCAGGTCGTCTTCGGCCGCGTCGAGGACGAGGTCGAGTTCGGGCTGGAAAACGTCGGTGCTCCCGCGGCCGACATCGCGTCCCGCGCGCGCGCTGCGCTCGCGGCTCTCGGCGCGGAGCATCTCGTCGGCCGGCGGATCGCCGAGCTCTCTGCCGGCGAGCTGCAGCGCATCTGCCTTGCCTCGGCGCTGGCACTCGAGCCGGAGCTCCTGCTCCTCGACGAGCCGACCTCCCAGCTCGACCCGGAGGCTGCGGATGCCCTCGTCCGTCTCGCGTGCGCTCTCGGCGTTGCCGTCGTCCTGTCCGAGCAGCGGCCCGCGGGGCCACTGGACGTCTGCGACCGCGTGCTCTTCTTCGAGGAGGGGCGGATCGTCCTGGACGCGGCTCGAGAAGAGGCGGTCGGCTGGCTCGCGCGCAACCGCCCGGCGTACCTCGACCGGAATCCCGCGCCGGCGCCTGCTGGTGCGACCGGCCGAGTGGTCTGCCGGCTCGAGGGCGTGTCGTTCGCCTACCGGGGCAGTCCGCCCGTGCTCGAGGACGCCGCGCTCGAGCTCCGGCGCGGCGAAGTCGTTGCGCTGGTCGGGCGAAACGGGAGCGGGAAAACCACACTGGCGAAGGTCGCCGCGGGGCTGCTCGAGCCTGCGGCGGGGTATGTCGAGCGCCACGGCCGCGCCGCGTACCTCTCCCAGGACCCGGGCCGCTACCTCGTCCGCGACCGCGCCGACGAGGAGGTCGCGCTGGGCGTCGCGGGCGACCTCTCCCGCTCCACCGCGGCCCTTGCCTCCGTGGGCCTCGCCGGCTTCGAGGCTCGCCACCCGCGCGACCTGTCCAGCGGGGAGCGGGAGCGGCTGGCGCTCGCTTCGGTGCTGGTCACCGAGCCGGACGTGCTGATCCTGGACGAGCCCACCCGCGGCGTCGATCCGGAGCGCAAGAGCGAGCTTGCTGCGCTCCTCCGGGAGCAGGCAGATAGCCGGGCGACGCTCGTCGTCACCCACGATCTCGTCTTCGCGGCCGAGGTGGCCGACCGCACTGTTTCGCTCGCCGTCGAGGAGCCCGTGTATGCGTAGCGCCCGGTTCGTCGTCCTCGCGGCTGCGGCGGCCGCCTTCGCGGCCGGTGTCTGGACCGCCCTCGACCCCGCGCACTCCGGCCTCTCGCTTCTCCTGGCGGCCAGCGCGCTGATCGTGGGCGCCGCAGCCTGGTTGGAGATCGGGCCGGGCTCGGCCAAGGAGCTGGCCCTGATCGCGACCCTCGCGGCCGCCGCGGCGGCCGGGCGGGTGCTCTTCGCCGCCGTACCGGGTGTTCAGCCGGTGACGGTGATCGTCGTCGTCGCGGGCGCCGCGCTCGGCCTCCGCGCGGGGATCGCCGTCGGTGCGACGGCCGCGCTCGTCTCGAACTTCTTCCTCGGTCAGGGGCCCTGGACACCGTGGCAGATGCTCGCCTGGGGAGCGTGCGGGGCGGCCGGCGCGCTCGCTGCGCCGCTCATCCGCAGCCGCCTGTCCCTCGCGATCTTCTGCTGCCTGCTCGGCTTCGGCTTCAGCGCCTTCATGGACGTCTGGAGCTGGCTCGCTTTCTTCCCGCACACCTGGCAAGCGCTCGCGGCGACGTGGGCGCGGGGCCTGTGGTTCGACGCCGCGCACGCGGCGGGCAACTTCGTGATCGCGCTCGTGGCGGGGCCGGAGTTACGGCGGATGCTGGAGCGGTACGGACGGCGGTTGCACACGGAGGTCGTATGGGCCTGAAGGCCGTTCTGGTCGCCCTCGTCGTCGGCGTCTCGCCGGCCTCGTACGTCGCTTCGCACCAGCAGCCGGACGGCGGTTACGCGGAGCGGGGCGGGAAGTCGTCACTCGAGCTGACCGCGTGGTCCGTGCTCGGCCTCGTCGCGGCCGGGCGGAAACCTGGGAACGAGGCGCAGCTCTACCTTCAGCGTGCGCATGCGCAGGACGTGTCGGATACCGAGCTGCGCATCCTCGCTCTCGAGGCGGTCGGCGCCGACACCGATGCCTACGACCTGCCGGTCGGCAAGAGCGGTCGCATCGGCCCGCTCGTCAACTCGACGATCTGGGGCATTCTCGCGCTCCGTTCGGCAGGGCGGCCTGTCCCGGCTGCGACCGTCCGCTACCTGGTGGGCCAGCAGCGGCCGTCCGGGGGTTGGTCGTGGTATCCGCGCGGCGCGCCCGACTCGAACGACACGGCGGCCGCCATCCAGGCGCTCCGGTCCGCGGGGGTGACGGGCAAGCCGATCCGTCGCGGCCTCTCCTACCTGCGGATGCTCCAGGGCGAGGATGGCGGCTTCGCTCTCGTTCGGGGCCGCGCCTCGGACAGCCAGTCGACGGCCTGGACGATCCAGGCGTTCGTCGCCGCCGGAAAGAAGGCGCCCGGCGCGGCGTTCCGCTTCCTCGCCGGCATGCGCCGTCGCGACGGAAGCTACCGCTATTCGAAGCGGTACTCGGTCACTCCGGTCTGGGTCACCTCGCAGGTGTTGCCGGCGCTCGCGCGGAAGCCGTTTCCGCTGAAGTGACGTAGCCGTCCACATGGACGAGGCGCTCGTCCTCCAGGATCGAGTCCTCCCAGTACCAGTGCCACGAGAACCAGCGCGGCACCTCGCGGGCCGGCGCAACGACAGCGGCTCGGACCGCCGCGACAACCAGGTCGGCGAGCCCGCCGCCTGCGGCCGGCTCGGGATAGAGCTGGTCCCAGCGCGTCAGCACGCTCGTGTGCCGGTGCGGCTCCTCGTAGACGATGCTGCGCGAGACAACCGCGCCGCAGCGCTCGAGCGGCGCGCGCAGGAGCTTCAGCTCCTTCGGCTTCAGCTCGAGCTCGAGCTGAAGGTCCTCCAGCTCGGACGGGCCGGCCTCCACGAGATGCCTGAGCAGGCGCGCCCAGTCCTTGTCCGCCGCCTCCATGCGCCGGATCTCGGCGCGCGCGATCGGGTCGATCAGCCGTGCGGTCTGGTCGGTGACGAGGAGGTTCTTGCCGCGGTGGACGGCGAGGACGGGGTAGCCGCGCGCGCCGAGCCCGCCGAACCACGGATACTTCGTCCGCGGCCACTGACCGAACCCGGGCTTGTCGGGCGCGTAGGGCTCCTCGTGGCACGCGTCGAAGAGGCTCGGTAGCGCCGAATCGGCCGTCCGCGTCAAGAGCCCGCGGTCGCGCAGGAACTCCTCCGCGTCGTCCAGGGTCTCCAGCACGCGGTCCGGCGTAAGCCTGCACTCGTAGGCCCGGCGCGCCAGGAGGTCGTCCATACTCGGCTCGTGCGCGGGCATCCGACTGCGGCCATTGTGACCATCGGGAGCGAGGTCGTCTCGGGAGACATCGAAAACACGAACGCGTCGTGGCTCGCGCGGCGGCTCGAGGCGCTTGGGATCGTCGTGCGCCTGATCGCCGCCGTGCCGGACGAGGTGGAGGCGGTCGCCCGCCTCGTGCGACGCGAGGCGGGCGAGGCGGACATCGTCGTGGTCACCGGCGGGCTCGGCGGGACGCCGGACGACGTGACGCGGGAGGCGATCGCGTCGGCCTTCGGCCTCCCGCAGCAGGAGCACACGGAGGTAGCCGCGCGACTTCGCGCTCGGTTCGCGCGTTCGCCCGACTACGCGGCGCGCTGGGCGCTCCTCCCCGAGGGCGCGCGGCCGCTCGAGATCGAGCACGGCGGCGCCCCCGGGTTCGTGCTGGAGAACGTCTACGTGCTTCCGGGCCTGCCGGGGGAGATGAAGCCCATGTTCGAGGCGCTCGAGGACGAGCTACGCCGCGAGCGGCCGATCGCGAGCTGGCGCCGGACCTTCGAAACGCGGGAGAGCGAGATCACGCCGCTCCTGGTCGAGGTCGCCGAGCGCTACCCCGAGGTGCGCGTCGGCTCGTATCCGTCGTTCAGGCCCGACGGGCCGCTCGTCGAGGTCGTGGTGAAATCCCCCGACGAGGAGACGCTGGCCAAAGCGTCGGCGTGGCTCGAGGCCGAGATCGAGGCGGTTACGACCGGGAGCTGAAGGCGCGGCGCCGCTCGATGTCGGCGGGATCGACCATCTCTCCGTCCCGCTCGACGTAGCCGCCCGAGCCGCCGACGACGAGCAGCACCAGCTCCTCGTCCTCCGACGCGTTGGACACGCGGCGAGGCGTGGTCGACTCGACGTGGAGAAGGCCGCCTGGGCCCAGCTCGCGCACCTCGTCGCCAACCTCGACGCGGGCGCGGCCGCGGTGGACGAAGTAGAGCTCGTCCTGCGTGTTGTGGAAGTGGTTGAACCCGAGGAAGCCGGGCGGGAAAACGATGGCGTTGACGCCGAAGGCCGTCACGCCGAGCGCGCGCCGAACGCTGCGGAAGCCCGGGCCGTCCCCGAGCTCGTCGATCGAGCTGAACGCGTAGCCCACGCGTGGAGCCTACGCGACCGCGGGCGCGAGCTCGCGGCCCAGGATCTCGACCATGTCCAGGTCGCGGTGCAGGAGGTGCTGACACATCACGCGTGTTATCCCCGCGTCCTCGTACACGCGCAGCCGCTCGGCCACCTCGTCCACGGTGCCGATCAGGCTTGCTTCGGGCTTCCACGGATCCCGCCCGAGCTCGCGCAGCCGCTCGTCGACCTCCGCACGGTCGCGACCGACGATGCACAGCGTCATCATCGAGAGCGGCAGGGTGGCGGGATCGCGGCCGGCCTCGGCGCAGAATTCGTCGAGCCGCGCCCGTCGCTCGCGCGCCTCGCCGGGCGTGGGTGTCGTCGTGTTGTACTCGGACGCGAAGCCGACAGCGGGGCGTGCCGTCCCGCGCTTGGCGCCGCCGCCGACGAGGATCGGGAACGGACGCTGCACCGGCTTTGGCCGCGCGTCGCAGTTCTTCAGCGTGTAGTGCTTCCCGTCGTAGTCGAACGGCTCGTCCTCGTTCAGCTGGCGATGGACGATCTCGAGTTGCTCGCCGAAGCGCTCGACCCGCCACGCCGCGGTGCGGAACTCGAAGCCGAACTGTTCGTGCTCCGCGTCGTGCCAGCCGGCGCCCATCCCCAATGTGATGCGCCCCCCGGAGATGTGATCCGCCGTGACGGCCATCCGCGCCAGCACCGAGGGATGGCGGAAGGTTCCGGGGGAGACCAGCGTCCCGAGCCGCAACGTCTCTGTGCGGGCGGCCAGCGCGTTGACCGTCGCCCAGGCGTCGAGCGAGCCGTCGGCGCCGCCGAGGAAGCCGCTGTAGTGGTCGGAGCGGAACAGGGCCTCCACGCCGTTCTCCTCGCAGGAGCTGCCGAGCGCGAGCCAGTCGTCCCAGGTCACGCCCTCCTGCCCCTCGATCATCAGCGCAACCCTCACGTCCCTGGCCACCTTCGGCTAACGCGCGGCGGAGCCGGGCTCCAGCGACGTCCCAGGAACGTGAGGATCCTCACGTCCCTGGCCACCTTCGGCTACCGCCCGGCGGAGCCGGGCTCCGCCGAAGGTTGACGCCGCTGGCGGCAGGATGCGGCGCGAGCGGCGCTTGTCCGTGCTGATCTGCACTGTCCTGCGCGCCGCTCGCTTGCCTCCTTTGCCAGCGACGTCCCAGGAACGTGAGGAGGCGCACGCCGGGGACGTTACGCGGTCTTGCGTCGGTACAGGGAGGGCGGGAGCGCGTAGAAGAACGCGATCGCGAGGTAGAGGACGATGCTCGCCACCGGACTGACCAGGGCGACGAGGGTCGCGCCGGCGTAGATCGGGACACCGGGCAAGAACGTGCGGGTGATGTCGTCGATCTCCTCCTGCGGGATCTCGGGACGGATGAGCCTGCGACCGGTCGCCATCCAGCGCCAAAGCAGCTGGAAGATCACGGCCATGATCACGAACGTGATGCCGTACGCGAGCGCAGCGGTGCGCTCGTTCTCGTCCTCGCGCAGGAACTCGGCGATCAGACGCGTCGGAAAAGGCGTGAACGCGACGACGAGGAGCAACAGGGTGTTGAGGAAGAGGAGCCCTCGATCGACGTGGTCGACGTAGTTGAACAGCACGTGGTGGTTCACCCAGATGATCCCGATCGTGAGGAAGCTCGTCACGTACGCGAGATAGGACGGCCAGATGTGGAGCAGCTGCTTGCCGAGATCCTGCGTGGCGGTATCGACGCTGAGCTCCAGGACGAGCAGCGTGATCGCGATCGCGAAGACGCCGTCGCTGAAGGCCTCCAGGCGGGCGGTGGTCACCGTCGCATCGTGAGCGTGAGCCCGGACGTACGGTTCCGCGATGTCCCGCACGGCCGGCTTCGTCCTCCTGTCGTTCGCCTTCCTGGTGACGATGTTCGGGACGACGCTGCCGACGCCGCTCTATCCGCTCTTCCAGGAGCGGTACTCCTTCGGCGAGCTGACGACCACCGTCGTGCGGCGTCGGGCTCGCTGCCGAGGCCTTCGGGTTGAAGACAGCCGGGATCGCGTTCAGCGTCCGTCGCCGCGCTCGTGGGCGCAGTTCTCGCCAGCCTCGTGCGGCGCTAGCCTAGGGCTGTGGCGGTCCTTTCCCCTGAGCAGTACCTGGCCGACCTGAATCCCGCCCAGCGGGAGGCCGTGCTGCACGCCGAAGGGCCGCTACTTGTCATCGCCGGCGCGGGATCCGGCAAGACGCGCGTCCTCACGCATCGCGTCGCGCACCTGATCGCCGCGCACGGGATCAGACCCTCGGAGATCCTCGCGATCACCTTCACGAACAAGGCGGCGGGGGAGATGCGCAGCCGCCTCGACAGACTGCTCGGCCCCGCTGCGCGCGGGCTCTGGATCCTCACCTTCCACGCGGCGTGCGGCCGCATCCTCCGGCGGGAAGCTCCGCAGCTCGGCTACCGCTCGAACTTCACCATCTACGACCAAGCCGACCAGGTGCGGCTCGTCAAGCTCGTCCTAGAAGAGCTGGAGCGCGACCCGAAGCGGTTTGTCCCGCGAGGCATCCACGCGCAGATCTCCAAGGCAAAGAACCAGCTCATCGGGCCGGAGGAGTATCGCTCGCGCGTGGCCTCCTTCTACGACCAGACGGTCGCCGACGCGTACGAGCTGTACCAGCGGCGGCTGTTCGGCTCGAACGCCGTCGACTTCGACGACCTGCTCATGCTCACGGTGGACGTGCTCGAGCGCTTCCCCGAATCGCTCGAGCGCTGGCAGAACGCGTTCCGCTACGTCCTCGTGGATGAGTACCAGGACACGAATCACGCGCAGTACAGATTGCTGCAATTACTGTCCGGAAATCACCGCAATGTTTTTGCTGTTGGCGACCCCGATCAGAGCATATATTCATTCAGAAGTGCAGACATCAGAAACATTCTCGATTTCGAAAGCGATTTTCCAGAGGCGCAGACGATCGCGCTCGAGCAGAACTACCGCTCGACCAACTCCATCCTCGAATCGGCGAACCACGTCATCTCGCACAACCGCGAGCGCAAGCCGAAGAACCTCTGGTCGGAGCTCGGGGAGGGGGAGCCGGTGCGCGTGATCGAGGTCGAGGACGAGCACGCCGAGGCACGCTTCGTCGCCGCCCAGATCGCCGCAGCTCGTCGAGCAGGGCCTCGCGGGGAGCGAGATCGCGGTCTTCTACCGGACGAACGCGCAGTCCCGGGTGCTGGAGGACGTCCTCGTCCGCCAGCAGGTGCCCTACCAGGTGATCGGCGGGCCGAAGTTCTACGAGCGTGCGGAGATCAAGGATCTGATCGCCTACCTGCAGGTCATCGACAACCCGGCGGATGCGGTCTCGCTCGACCGGGTCGCGAACCGGCCGCGCCGCGGGATCGGGGACGCGTCGCTCGACAGGCTGCGCAACTACGCCGAGCTCCACGGGCTGACACTCTTCGAGGCGCTGACGCATGCGGACGAGGCCGGCCTGGCTGCCGCTCCGCTCCGTGCGGTCAAGGCCTTCGCCACGGTGCTGCAGTCGCTGCAGGCCCAGGCGCAGGAGCTGACCGTTCCCGAGCTGGTCGAGCAGGCCCTCGAGCGCAGCGGGTACCTCGAGTCGCTCGAAGCGGAGCGTACGGTCGAGTCTCAGGGCCGGATCGAGAACCTCCAGGAGCTCGTCGGCGTCGCCCGCGAGTACCAGGTCTCCGCCGAGGAGGCGAGCCTGTCGCACTTCCTCCAGGAGATCTCGCTCTACTCCGACCAGGACGCGCTGCGCGAGGAGCAGAGCCTCGTCACGCTGATGACCCTCCACAATGCCAAGGGGCTCGAGTTCAGCGCCGTCTTCATGATCGGGATGGAGGAGCAGATCTTCCCGCACTCGAGATCCATCGAGGAACAGGGCATCGAGGAGGAGCGCCGCCTCTGCTACGTCGGGATGACGCGCGCGAAGGAGCTGCTCACGCTGCTGCACGCGTCCGCCCGCGCCCTGTACGGGTTGCGCAACTACAACCTTGCGTCGCGGTTCCTGGACGAGTTGCCCGAGCGGCATGTCGAGCGTGACCGGCTGCGGCCGGCCTCGTGGGCCGGGTACGGCGCGCAGGTGGAGGTGACGCCACGCTCGGATGTCCCGTCGCTCCAGACCGGCGACTCCGTCCGGCACGGAAAGCTGGGGGAGGGGGTCGTCACGCGCATCGAGCCCGGTGGGGTCGTCACCGTCCGCTTCGCCGACGATGGCACGGAGCGGCGCCTGATGCTCGACTACGCTCCGCTCGAGAAGGTCTTGTGAGAGTTGCTTTCATCGCTGCAGGAGCGCTGCTCGTGCTGGCGGCGGCCGGCGCGGACGCACGGCGCGCGTTCGCGCCGGAGGCGCCGTATGCCGACTTCGGCCCCTCGATCTCACCCGATGGGACGAGGCTCGCCTTCCTCCGGGAGGGAATCGTCTCGTCACGCCTCGTCCGCTTTCAGTCTCTATACGTCGCAGGCGTAAACGGTCGCGGCGCGCTCGCCGTGACGAAAGGTGCGCTCCAGAGCCCTTCCAACTCCGCGCTCGGCCATTTCGACGGTGTTGTGTCGGCGAGCTGGGCTCCTGACGGAAGCCGGCTCGTGTACTCACACACGTATGCCGCGAACGGCAACGACTACGTCCACACCGAGCTCATGCTGGTGAACGCGGACGGCACGAATTCGCGGCAGCTGACGACAACCGACGCCGGTAACGGGTACATGCGCGCCTCCTTCCCCTCCTGGTCGGGCGCGCGAAACCAGGTCGTCTTCGCAGCCGATGGCCATGTCGACGTGATCGATCCCGACGGATCCGGACTGAAGCAGCTCACTCCGGGCCGGTACGACTCCGATCCGGCCTGGTCGCCTGACGGATCGAGGATCGCCTTCATCACCGGCGGCGACGACCACGTCTCCGTGATGAACGCAGACGGAACCGATGTGCACATGGTTTCGCTGCTCCCCTCCCGGACTCCGGCCTGGTCCCCGGATGGGAAGACGCTCCTCTTCAGCGCGAAGGACAATCAGAACGCCGATGTCTATTCGGTGGGCTCCGACGGGGCAGGCCTGCGGCGGCTGACGACCAGTTCCGCCGAGGACATCACGCCGACCTTCGCCGCCGACGGCAAGTCGATCTTCTTCGGCAGCAGCCGTGGACGCGGGATCTACAGCGGCGATCTCTGGGTGATGAAGACCGACGGCTCGAACCAGCACCGGCTTGTGGCAGGCGCCGTGAAGCGCACCTCGAACGGGCGAGCCTGCACGTTCACGGGGACGGTCACCGTGGACACCTTGGTCGCCACGCGCGCCGCGGACGTCATCTGCGGGTTCGCCGGAGACGACGGGGAGCTGGGCTTGAAAGGCAACGACGTGATCGAAGGGGGCCCGGGAAAGGACCTCCTCGACGGCGGCGCCGGCAACGACTTGATCCTCGCCCGCGACGGGCAGAAGGACATAGTCCGCGGCGGGCCTGGGTTCGACCGCGCCCGGATCGATCGCGGGTTGGACCAGGTCAGCGGCGTCGAGAAGATCCTTCCCTAGCTCCGTAGATCCTTTGCGCCTGCGGCACGTCGTCCCAGGCGAGGGCGTGCGCGAAGCCCCACCCCCACAGGCGCTCGCGGTCGTAGCCGAGCTCGGCGAGCGCGTCGACCCACGGGCGCGGGTCGTCGGCGTTTCGCAGAAGCCCGACGCCGTCCACCTCCCGCTCGCCGACGAGCGGTTTCGGGTCGATCACGAGCCACCGCTCGCGCTCGGCGCGCAGGACGTTGCCGCCGTGCAGATCCTGGTTGACGAGGTGACGAGCGTCGCGGTCGACGGTACGGAATACGTCGAGCGCCGCGTCCAGCAGCTCGGACGGGGGGTAGCGCTCGGGTAGCTCGTTCAGCCAGCGGTCCGCCTCGTCCGCCAGCGTGCGGAACGGATGCGGCCCGTCGAGCTGGAGCGAGAGGCGCGGCAAGAGCTCGGAGGCGACCGCGATCTCGCCCCCCTCGTCCCAGAGGCGCGTTCCCGGCCGGCAGCGCTCCATCAGGAGCGCGCGCCGCTGGTCGTCCCTCGCGAGCAGCCGAACCGCGCCGCGGCCCTCGTAGAGGGCCAGGGCGTCCACCTCGAACTCGGCCTCGAAGTGCCAGTCGGCATTCACTTTCAGCACTGCGTCACCTGCCGGGATGACGAGCGATGCCTCCGATTCCAGCGGTTCCTCGAGCACGAGACTCCATCTGGCGGCGCACTCCTCGGCGACCTGTCGCAGATCGTCCATTCGGATAGCGTCTCACGCGATGGCCATCGAGTTCCGAATCTGTCAGCCGGACGAGCTCGCGGCCGCGCTCACGCCGATCTGGCACTACTTCGGGCGCGGCGCGAGCGACGAGGACGCCGAGAAGCTCGGCAAGGTCCTACCGGCCGAGCGCGTGCACGTTGCGGTCGAGGACGGAGAGATCGTCGGTGGGGCCGGCGCCTACAAGTTCGACACGACCGTGCCCGGCGGCGCGCGAGTCCCGACGGCCGGCGTGATGGCCGTCGGCGTACTCCCGACGCACCGCCGCCGCGGGATCCTGCGCGGTCTGATGCGCAAGGAGATCGACGACGTCCACCAGTGGGGAGAGCCTCTCGCCACGCTCTACGCCTCGGAGGGCGCTATCTACCGCCGCTACGGCTACGGGCCGGCGTCGATCTCCGGCGACATCTCGCTCCCACGGGCCAGCGCGTCCTTCTATGACGCGCCTCCCTCAGTAGGGCGCGCCCGCATGGTCAAGCTCGACGAGGCGCTCGAGCTCTTCCCGCCGATCTACGATCGCGTGGCCGCGGAGAACGTGGGGATGCTCAGCCGAACGCGCGCATGGTGGGAGTCGCGAAAGCTGTCCACCGGCCCCTGGATGAAGGGCGAGCTCTTCATGGTCGTGCTCGAGATAGACGGCGAGCCCGAGGGGTACGCGCTGTATTCGATCGAGTCCGAGATGGCGCACATGGTCTCTCGCTCGGTCGTCCAGGTGCGGGAGGCCATCGGCGCGACACCGGCCGCGACCCGCGAGATCTGGCGCTTCATCCTCGACATAGACTGGGTCGAGACGGTCAAGGCGGGCTTCATGCCGCCCGACCACCCGCTCTTCCTGCTGCTCACCGAGCCGCGCCGGATGGCCTACCAGGCGATGGAGGCGATCTGGTGCAGGCTCGTCGACGTGGGGGAGGCGCTGTCCGCCCGGACGTACGGGTCCGGCGAGCCGGTCGTCCTGGACGTGGCGGACGAGTTCTGCCCCTGGAACGAGGGTCGCTGGGAGGTCAGCGCGGGCGGTGCCGAGAAGACGAAGGCCGAGCCCGACCTCCGGCTGGCCGTGGACATGCTCGGCTCGGTCTACCTCGGCGGGTTCACGTTCGCCGACCTCGCGCGCGCCGGCCGGGTCGAAGAATTGCGCGACGGGGGCATAGCGCGGGCTGAGGCGCTCTTCCGCGCCGACCGGCACCCGTGGTGCCCGGAGATCTTCTAGGGCCTGCCGGAAACGATCTTCTCCAGCACCGCGTCGATGCGCGCGAACCCCTGCTTCGCGCCCTCCTCGACGCCGTACTGCATCGTGGTGTCGCGCTCCTCCGCCGTCCCGAAGCGCATGGTCTGGGTCAGCTTCGTCTGCTCGCCCAGGTCCTCGAACTCCAGCGTCTGCAGGTGGTTCTGGAACGTCTGCACCAGGCGCTCGGGCGGCTCGACCTCGCGGAACTCGCCTTCGACGACGCCGAACGCGGTTCGGAAGCGGTAGCCGCCGCCGGGGCGGACGTCCATCTCCTCGACGACGGTTCCGTCGCTCCACCATTCGGGGATCAGGGCCGGGTCGGTCCACACGGAGTAGACGTGCGCGCGCGGCGCGTCGAAGATCCGCTCGACGCGGATCTCGAGCGCGTTGGGGGTGGTTACGGTGGTGGCGCTGCTCATCCGCCCACCGCCTTCTTCACGAGCTTGCCGATCGTGGCCTCGTCGGCTTTGGTCAGCTTCTTGAGCGCGAATGCGATCGGCCACATGGAGCCCTGGTCGAGGTTCGCGCTGTCGTTGAAGCCGAGCATCGCGTACCTCTCCTTGAACTTCCCGGCGTCGCGGAAGAAGCAGACGACCTTGCCGTCCTTGTTCGCGTACGCCGGCATCCCGTACCACGTTTTCGGTGACAGGTCCGGAGCGCTCTTCTTGACGAGCGCGTGGATCCGCTTGCCCATGGCGCGGTCGGATGCCGCCATCTTGGCGAGCGCTTCCTGCACGGCGGTCTCCCCGTCCGTGGCAGCCTTCAGCTCGCGGGCGCGAGCTCGCATCGCGGCCTTCTCCTCGGCCGAAAATCCCTCGGACTTGGTGCCTTTCTTCTTGGTGGTCGGGCTCATCGTTCTCCTTTCGTTCGTTCGACGACCTGGGCGAAGCGGTCGAGCCGCTGCAGCCACGCGCTGATGCCCTCGAAGGCATATGGCACCAGTGTGCATATGCGGGCCCGGCCGACTTTCTGCGTGGCGACGAGGTTCGCCTCCTCGAGCAGGCGGACGTGCTTCTTCATCCCGGTGAGCGACATGCCGAATGGCTCGGCGAGCTCGCTGATCGTCGCGCTGCCGCTGCCGAGCCGTTCGAGGATCGCGCGGCGGGTCGGATCCGCGAGGGCCGCGAACCCGCGGGCGATGGTCGGTGAATACTGAACCATTGAGTTCAGTATACACGACTCTGGATGGGCGCGTTGACGGCGTCCCCCGCCTTTGAAATAGTCCGCACAAACCGAGGAGGGACGAGAGGGTAGGGAAATGGATTCCTCAACTCAGGCGGCTGACCACTTCTCGGACCTGAACGCGCACGTCGACTCCCTGGTCGCGCACTACGGGCTCTCGAGTGACGTGGCCGAGGCGCTCGGAACCCTCGCGGCAATGGTCCTTGACCCGAGTGAGGGTGTGCTTCCCCTCAGGCCCGCGACCAACGGTCTCGTTGCTACCCGGTTGTCGAGTTGCGCGGCGGCCCTCGAACTTCCGGTCGTTCGCAGCGCCCGCCGGATTGTTGACATCGGCAGTGGTCTCGGGTTCCCCGGTCTCGTGCTGGCGTCGATGCTCCCACAGGCGAGCTTCACGCTCGTTGAGCAGAACGAAGCACGATGCGCCTTCCTGGGGCGCGCGGTTCACGCCATGGATCTGAAGAACGTCGAGGTCGTCAACACGTACGCACAACGCTGGACGGAAGAGTCAACGAGGGCGGAACTCGTCACTGCCCGGGCACTCGGTCGGCTCAGGGTGATGGTGCGGTTGTCGGCACCGCTGCTCGAGCTGGGCGGCACCGCAGTGATCTTCGGCAAAGCCAAGCGCGAGACCGCGAAGGAGGCCGAAGCCGAGGAGGTGGCCGGAGCGGTCGGCTTGCGGCCGGTCACCGTGCACGAAACGACGCCGGTCGGTATCGGCACGCGTCATCTCCACGTGTTCGAGAAGGTGGCTGCCACGCCGACGCGACAAACGCTCAAGGTTGGTCGCGCAAGCGGGCGGAAGGAGCAGATGCGGACACGCGCGGTCGGGGCCGTCAAGGCGGAGTGGAACGCTGCCGAACGGCTCGAGCAGGCTGTGGATCGTGTCCGGCGGCTCGAGGTGGCCGGCGCTGCTCCCGACAGCGCCGCGGAGCTCGATCGTGCCCGAGGCGTGGTTCAGAAGATGGAGCGAAGGCTTGCGGTGCTGACTCAGCGACGCGTCCGGGCAGAGGGCCGACTCGAACGCTCCGAGGGCGCGCGCAGGAAAGATGAGATCGAGCGAATGGAGCGGCCGCGAAGGGCGGCGGTGTTCTCGGCTACGACCAGCTCCAATCCTGAGGCTTGATGGAAGAGCCCTGGATGGTCGGCGCCGTCATCAGTCGACACGACGACTCCCGAGCCGGCTGACCATCTCGGGGTCTCGGTGGTCGAAGAACAACGACTCGCCACGGTCGAGCGACGCTATACGCGCCATCTCCTCGAAGTCGGTGCGGCCCGAGCGCATGCGCGAGAACATGCACGTCTTCGACTTCGAGCTGACGCCCTTCGCCGAGGGTCGGAACAACCTGTTCTCCGATCCAATGCTGACCGGGATCGGGGCCGCCCACGGCAAATCCGTCGCGCAGGTCGTTCTCCGTTGGCTGATCCAGCGCGACGTGGTCGTCGTCCAGACACGGGCTGGAAGAAGGGATGACACTCGATCTGGTCGATTGCAGGAGTGACTTCGTTTGTGGTCGATCAGGTCGACCAGGCGGTCGGGGAAAAAGTTCGAGACGCCGATCGCTCGTACGAGCCCCTGACGGTTCAGCTCGGACATCGCTCGCCACGACCCGTCGTAGTCGCCGAACGGCTGGTGAATGCCTTGATCCCCGTCCCGACTGCTTCCTCGTTTCCGTATGAGGCCGCGGTGTCCAGCGAGCGGTAGCCCGCAGCGAGGGCCTCGACGACAGCCTGCTCGGTCTGGTCGGGCGGGATCTGGAAGACGCCGAACCCCAAGACCGGCATCTCGACTCCGCTGTTCAGTTTCACGGTGGGGATGGACTGTTTGGTTGATGCGCTCAAGGCAGGTTCCTTTCGTAGCCTGGCACAGATGAGAGCCGCCGCTGTCTCCAGGCGAAAGGACCTGTTGAGACGTGTACTGGCAGTACGTCCTTCCCAGGCGCTGGGCGGCGTATCGTGCTGTCGATGTCGGACCGAAGCGATGTGAGTGAGTTCCTGAAGACGCGGAGAGGGCGTATCACCCCCGCTCGAGCCGGAATTCGCGAGCTCGGCCGCACGCGCCGCGTTCCGGGGCTCAAGCGGGAGGAGGTTGCCATGCTGACATCTCGCGGTAGTGGCTCTGCAGAGCCTCCTTATCCAACTCCCCCGGGAACGGTTCCCAGCGCGAGCCAGGCGCGTGCCGGCAGCGTGAACGGGCCCTCGGGCAGGGAGGCGCGCACGGTGTCGCGCAGGGTCGCCTTGCCGGCAGCGTCGAGCGAGGCGTAGAAGGCGCCGGTGGAGGGACCGCCGGCGCCGGTGAACGGCTCCCAGTAGTCGTCGAAGTCGGCGTAGTCGACGCTCGTCTCGAGCGTGCCGCCGGTGACGCCCTGCAGGCCGGCGCGGCCGAACCGCTCGACGAGGTCGCCCTCGCGCACGCCGGCGCGCGGCTGCTCGTCGGCGACGCTCGGGTCGATCTCACGCGCAGCGCGCCAGAAGTGCGAGACCATCTGCAGCCCGCCGCCGGGGATGTCCCACATCGCGGCGGCGACGGTGCCGCCGGGCTTCGTCACGCGCGCCATCTCCCCGATGCCCTGGTCGGCGTCGCTCATCCAGGCGACGACCAGTGAGCACATCGCCGCGTCGAAGGTGCCGTCGTCCCAGGGCAGCGACTCGGCGACGCCCTCGCGCACGTCCGCGCCCGGGAGGCGTGCCCGGCAGGCAGCGGCGAAGTGGGGGGTGGGGTCGATCGCGGCGACGTTGTCCTCCCCGACGCGCCCGGCGAGCTCGACGGCGAGCGCGCCCGGGCCGCAGCCGACGTCGAGGACCCGCATGCCGGCGCGCACGCCGGCGGCATCGGCGAACTTCGGCGCCAGCCCGGTGGCATAGCGGCCCATGAAGCGGTCGTAGTTCTCGACTGCGGCGGTGAATTCGGCCATGGCGCCATTCAACGCGACGGCGGCCGTGTGCGCCAACCGTCCCGGCCACTGCGGCACCGGCGCGCAGGGGCCGTGACAAAAGCGCCGCGGTTCGGCCTCGCGGCGAGGGGTCGGCGATAAGCCACGGCTCCAACGAACCAGGACCCCATGACCGACGTCGCTGCCCCTCACGAACGCGACCCTGAGATCCACGACGCATGCGACTTGGGGAGGTTTCGATGCGTCCACCGTCGGTCTTGTGCGCGAGTTGGCGCTGGCTGAAAGGCAGCGCTCGAAGCGGTTGTCGAAGCAGTCGAAGCTGGTCTCGACGAGGCAGCGGACCGCCAACGCCGCACTGCCGCGGCCACGACCGAGCCCAAGGTCGCCGCCTGACCCATGAGCCTATTCCAGGTGCAGCATTACGAGAGGCCGCACTAGCTGGCCAGGAACGCGGACGCGTAATAGCGGGACAGCCATTCCTCGTAGCCGGCAGCCGAAAGACCAGCGTGGGCCGTAAGCGTGCGGTAGGTGCCCCAGTCGAGCGCGACCCAAAAGGTCGCCTCGACCAGTCGGCGGCGCAGGCGCGGGCGACGGCCCGACTTCACGAGCAGGGTCGAGGCGGCCCAACCGACGGCGTACGTCCGATTTCTGTTCATCTGCTCCCAGAGGCGAGCAACCGCTGCATCGGTCGAAACCGCCTGCTCGACTGTCCAGGCGAGGCCCGCCGATCGTTCATTCACCGCGCGCAGATGCGCCGCGTGCAGCTCGAGCATCGTCCGTGCGTCCGGAGCAGCTTCCATGCGAGCCACCGCCTCGCGTTGAGGCATCTCAACGTTTTCCAGGTCGCCCCGGATCGCAAAGCGAACGACCTCCTCGAGCAGCGCCGCCTTCGTGCCAAATAGCGCCTCGACCGTCTTCACGGATACGCCGGCGGCCTCGGCCAGCGCGCGCATGGTTGTCCCCGCCCAGCCGTGACTCGTGAAGAGCTGCTGCCCCGCCCTGATGATCGCGAGACGTGTCTGCGTCGCCGCCTCCTCGCGGCGGGGTGAGCGATACGAGCGGCTGTGCTTGCGCGGCTGCGACATATTGTGTAGGGTTAAACCCTACTCAATAGTGCGGACGGCATGGCCGTTCGAGAAAGCAGGGATCAGATGACCAAAGGATTCGTCCTCTTGCTCCTAGCGGCCGCGTTCGCAGCGCCTGCCCCGCCGGCCCGCCTGCCGACGGCGTCTGGGTCAACGGAAGAGTCCACAACCTCGTCGTGACCGGGCCTGCATCCGCAAGCGCGCACGCGATCCACGCTCACCCCGGCCGGGATCAAACCGCTCCTCTACGCCGCCCCGCCCGACTCGACAACAAGCTGCTCCCACTCGACTCCGCCGCCAGGATCCAGACCGCCAAACGCCAAACACCTCGGCCTCGCACCCTGATCGACACCCACAACCTCGTCGCCTGCACCGTCTCACCACGCGCCACCGGCTGAGAGATCGAGATGCCGACGACCGCGAACAAGGAGGGAAAGACGATGAAAGTCGCGTTGCTCGTCGCACTTGCCGCCGCGATTGGCGTCTGTTCAGCCGTGGCGAACGCCACCACGACCCGATCTGAGTGCGCACTTCGCTCCAAAACGATCAAAGGGCACAAAGCGGTCGTTTACTGCGGCCCCGCAACCGCGTCACTGCACATCGGAGGCAAGTCGTACACGTTCAAAAGCGGCAGGTGCATCTGGTCAGGCGGCCTGATCCTCGCGGTGGGAACCCAGGTCAATGGCGTGGCCGCCTCGGCAAACAACGAGGGAGCGCCGCTCATCCAATTGTCAGGCTCGATCGGAACGGGAACCGTTTACGCTTATTCAGGACGATTCCACCTCCAGTTGAGCATCGTCAAACTCACAGCGCACGGACACTCCAGCGGCACGTTCAGAGGGAGAGAACCGGTCGGCGCAACGCGTCCTTTCACCGGCAGCTACCGCTGCTGAGGTCACGCAAATTAGTCGCGCACGCCACCGAACGGGTGTCTGACACATAAAGGTGTCAGACACCCCGCGCTACCCCGGGGCGGGAGGGGTTACGTCGGCTAAGCAGTGACGTGTGCGTGCCTTGATGGCGCGTACTGCACCGGTCAGGAGTGCGGCTGCGCAGAGCATGAGTGCTGTCGGGACGGCGACGTTGGCGGTGAGGGCTGAGGCGTCGGAGCCAACGGGGTGTCCGTCGAAGAACCAGGGCGCGGCTTGGGCGAGTGTCACCCACCAGATCGCGGTTGCGATCGTCATGACGGCCATCGCGGCGGTGACGGCCACACCGAGGCGGACCTCCAGTCGGAGGATCCTCGTCGGCCAGGTGAGTTGATGGGCGGTTGTGCTGGCAACGGCGGTCCAGGCCGCAAGGCCGGCGGCGATGAGCAGGACCCAGGCGACGAACACAACACTGTAGAAGGCGTCGCGGCCGTAGCGGGCTGCGGGCATGAGTGAGTGCCCCCAGCGGACGAGCCCGACTTTTGCTGCGACGGCAAGCAGGCTGAGCAGCGTCGCGCGGATGATCGGGCCCCTCACCGTTGTCCAGCCACCTCGACGGACGAACGTGCACGAGAGAGCGACGCCGACCAGAACGAGCGCTGATCCGAGTCCCGCGGTCCAGAAGAGCACGTCGAACGCGGCGGCCGGAGGGTGCTGTTTGCCGACGGGGGTGACCGCCTGCCAGTGCTCGGATGCCTTCTGCACCCCGAATCCTCCGAGCACGAAGACCATCCAGCAGGAGAGCACGAGCAGCGAGCCGTCGCGGGCCTGTTCGCGGCGGCAGCCCAGCCGCTGTCGACGAGCCGCGTGTGGGGCGCGGCTAGCGCTCCCCGGCGCGTTGGATGATCGCGTCGACCGACCCGGTCGCCAGCTCGACCCCGGAGAGCTCCCGCGCGAACTCGGTAGTGTCGCGGCGCGAGACACGGTTGCGCACGGCGAGCGTCACGACGGCTGCTTGCAGCCGCGGCCCGAACGCCGAGCGCGGCACGTCGCGGGGAAGCCCAGCCGGCGTGGCCGCGGCGGCGCCGACCGCGGATCCTGCGACGGAGGCAGCGACGAGGTGCGGGAACTCCGGTTCAGGCGCCGCTCGAGCTCGGCCACCCGCCCCTTGAGCCGCTGGTTCGCCTCGACCAGATCCCCGACCCGCACCAGCAACGCGACAGCCGCCTCACGACCGCCATCCAGGACCGCCTCCGCCTCAACCCCTCCACACCACACGATTCGCCGCCTGCGGCCGGGTCACTGCCTAGGGTGAAACGCTTACCAGAAACAGCCCTTATGCAGGGCCTTTCTGATGGGCCTAACTGGGCATTTATCAAACCCTCCGGAAGCCCTGAGGACTCTCTTGGCCCAGCCCTAGACCTCTTACGAGCGTCTCATGCTTCCTCGGGATGCGCAAGCGCGGCAATTCGGTCTGCTTCGACGGTCGCCGCCCAGCTTGCGAGAAGATTCAGGGCCTCTTCTGATCTGGAACCGACCTCTGCCGTGAACACGAAGAGGCTTAGCTCGGGGTCAGCGAGCAGCGTCATCCCTTCGTAGCCCAGCTCGAGAGCGCCGACTGCGGAGTGGTGGAACCGTTTGGTCCCGGTGTCGTGGTACCGGACGTCGTGCTGAGCCCACCGCGTGCGGAATTCGTCGCTTCGGGTGGAGAGCTCGCCGACCAGATCGCTGAGATCGCGGTCAAGAGGGTTTCTTACCGCTTCTCGATGCAGGACGGCGACTGAGTCGTCCGCGGCACGATCCCAGTCGACGAAAAAACTCGGCGCCCGCGGGTCGAGGAACGTGAACCGCGCCGTATTTGCCGGCTCCATGGTGTTGGACAGCAGGTCGCTGTAGAGGGCGCGGCAGAGCTGATTCATGGCAAGGATGTCCATCCGCCCGTTGCGTACGAAGGCCGGGGCACTGATGGTGTCGAGGAGTTGTTGGATGCCGGGACGGATGTGCTTCGAGGCGCGGCGGCGGCGTGGCCGCGAGGTTGGTTGGCTGGCTCGTGCGAGATCGAAGAGGTGCGCACGTTCCGACTCGTCCAGCCGTAGCGCCAGGGCCAGCGCCTCAAGAACAGTGTCAGAGACGCCTGAGGCGTCCCCTCGTTCGAGCTTCGTGTAGTAGGCGATGCTGACTCCCGCGAGCGAGGCAACTTCTTCGCGGCGTAGGCCAGGAACGCGACGTGTCCCACTTCCGAACGTGCGGAGGCCAGCCTGTTCGGGCGTGACGCGGGCCCGCCTCGATGTGAGGAACTCTCGGAGTTCGCGTTTGACGTCCACATCGGCACGGTAGCGCTACCACAAGGAAGCTGAGAGCTACTGCCAGTAGCCCCTTGACGGGGACAGCCACGGCCGGCTGATGCCTGCTTTCCTTGATTCACCGCCCTCGCTGATCTCCATTGCAGTGACATTTTCAACTGACTTTCAGAGAACAAAGCGCAGTAATGGAGATGCACATAATGAATAAATCACCAGCTAACTCTGTCGCGAAAAGAGCAGCGCTGGCAGCTGCGATGTTCGGCTGTGTGGTTGTCACGCTAGATGCCCAGGTTACGAATGTCGCGCTTCCGGCCATCCATAGTGACCTCGGTGGCGGATTGGCCGGTCTGCAGTGGGTAGTGACCGGCTACACGTTGATGTTTTCTGCGCTTCTGCTCTTCGGCGGCACGCTGTCCGATCGAATCGGAAGTCGTCGGGCGTACGGCTACGGGATGGTGCTCTTCGTCGCGGCTCAGTGGCGTCCGGGCTTGCGCCGTCGCTGCCGTTCCTGGTCATCGCGCGCATGGTGCAAGGCATCGGAGCAGCCTTGGTGACGCCCACCTCCTTGGCGCTCATTCGCGAGGAGTACGACGACGCCGGGGAGCGCGCACGTGCGCTTGGCTACTGGGCCCTGGGCGGCTCGATCGCCGCGGCGGCGGGTCCGATCGTCGGCGGCGCGCTTGTACAGGCGAACTGGCGGCTGATCTTCTTCATCAACGTCCCGGTCGGACTCCTCGCGCTCATCGTGCTTGCTCGCGTCGCCGACTCACCGCGCCAGATCGCCCATTTCGACTGGCTGGGACAAGTCACGGCCGTCCTGGGCTTGGCCGCATTGACCTACGGCTGCATTGAAGGGGGCGCGATCGGCTTCAGCGCGGCACGAGTCGTCGCTGCGTTCGTCCTGTCAGTCGCCGCACTTGCCGTCTTCTTGCTCGACCAGACGCGCAGCCGACATCCGATGGTTCCGCTTGCCCTTTTTCGGGCGCGCCCGGTTGCCATCACCCTGAGCGTCGCCTTCGTAACGATGGCCGGCTTCTACGGCACCGTCTTCCTCCAGAGCCTGTATCTCCAGCAGGGACGCGGGTACTCGGCCTTTGTCACCGGCTTGCTGTTTCTTCCGATGACGGCGTTGGTCGCGGTGACGAGTCTGCTCGTCGCTCGAGTCGTAAAGCGGTTCGGCCATGTCATCCCGATCGCCGGCGGCCAGCTCGGCATGATGGCAGGCCTCGTCGGGTTGGCGCTGCTTCCCGCCGAAGCTCCTGTTCTCGCGATTGCCGGCCTCATGATCCTCGTCGGAGTCGGCGGAGCCTTCACCGTTCCCGCAATCGCCTCGTTGATCTTCGACAACCTGCCCGCCAACCTCGCGGGCACCGGCAGCGGGGTTCTCAACACATTCCGGCAAATGGGCGGATCGCTGGGTGTCGCCGTCTTCGGCGCCATCGTCAACGCAAGCGCCGCGTTCCTCGCAGGCCTGCGGGTCAGCTACATCGCGACCGCCGTCCTGCTCGGCGCAACCGGCGCAGCCACCCTCACGCTTCGGCGGCAATCGCGTCCAGCCTCAACACGAACTAAGCGACGGCACGAGCCGTCAACAGAAAGGACCTAACCATGAGCAACAACATCCCAAACGTCATCCTCAATAACGGCGTGGAGATGCCCATCCTCGGCTTCGGTGTCTTCCAGATTCCCGAGGAGGACACGGAACAGGCCGTTGTCGACGCCCTGAGCGTCGGCTACCGGCACCTCGACACCGCCGCTTCGTACATGAACGAGGAAGCGGTTGGTCGCGCCATCACGCAAAGCGGCGTACCACGTGACGAGCTGTTCGTCACAACAAAGCTCTGGATTCAAGAGCATCCGGCCGAGGACAACACCAGACGGGCTCTTGAGCGTTCATTAGGTCGGCTCGGTCTGGACTACGTCGACCTGTACCTGATCCATCAGCCGCTGGGTGACTACTACGGCGAGTGGCGCGCGATGGAAGCTGCATGCGAGGAACGACTGGCCCGGGCGATCGGCGTGTCGAACTTCTTCCCCGACCGACTGGTCGACCTCATCGAGCACAACGAAGTAACGCCCGCGGTCAACCAAATCGAGACACACCCCTTCTTCCAGCGGGGGGCTGACCACGATGTGATGACCGAGCGAGGCGTCCAGCACGAGTCGTGGGGACCGTTCGCCGAGGGGCGTAACAACCTCTTCTCCGACCCGATGCTCACCGAGATCGGCAAGGCTCACGGAAAGTCAGTGGCGCAAGTCGTCCTACGCTGGATCATTCAGCGCAACATCGTCGTGATCCCAAAGTCCGTCAAACGCGAGCGGATGGCGCAGAACCTGGACGTCCTCGACTTCGAGCTGACCGACGACGAGATGGCGCGCATCGCGGGCATGGACAAGAACGAATCGCTCTTCTTCAGTCACCACGACCCGGCCATGGTCAGCCAACTCGGAAACAGGCGCATCGACTGAGCCGCAATGACAAACCGCCAACGGCGCGACTACCGGCAAGAGATAACCCGCGAACATTTCCAGCGGCTTTTGAGGGAGGCGCTAGATCGCGCCGAGATCATGGCCTTGTCTACCGTCGACGCTGACAGCGGTACCTGGACAAGCCCCGTGCAGTACCAGTGGGGCCCCGGCCTTCATCTCTTTTTCAGTTCAATGCCTGACGCACGGCACGTCCGCAACATGGCCCGCGACAAGCGAGTGTCGGCAGCCATCTACGCGTTCCCGGGTCCACCCGGCGGCAACCTCGGGCTCCAGATCAGTGGACAAGGCCAACCTGTCACCAACGACGCCGATGAGAGCGGCTGGCAACGCTTCGAGATAACACCAGCAGAAGTGTGGCTCTTCGACTCTCGACTCGACCGTCAACGCCACAGAGTCGACATCGGATCCCTTGACCTTCCGCAACGTTGATCCGCTCACCGTCGGGTTCGATGCCCAGTCTTACAACTGGAGCGATCGGAATAGCACTACCCACGCGTTAGCAGGACTTTTCGTTGTAGTCCTGACAACGCCTGAATGGGCGGTACTGGGCTCGAACCAGTGACCCCCAGCTTGTCGAGCTGGTGCTCTCCCAACTGAGCTAACCGCCCTGGCCGAGTGAGGGTATCGAATCCGGCGATAGGCTCCGCGACTGTGGACGTCAACCGCACCGCACCTGTCATCGCCGAGGCAGAGACCGAGATCGCGGCTCCGCGCGAGCGGGTATGGGCGCGGCTGGTCGACGTCGAGCGCTGGCCGGAGTGGAACCACGAGGTCAAGAAGGTGAAGCTCAAAGGCGGTCTCGAGGTGGGCTCGGTCTTTCGGTGGAAAGCCGGCCCGGGCACGATCACGTCGACGTTCCAGGCAATCGACCCGCCTCGCCATGTTGCCTGGACCGGCAAGACGCTGAGCCTCGAGGCGGTGCACTCATGGACGTTGGAGCCGACAGAGACCGGGACGAGGGTCTTGACGGCCGAGTCGTTCGAGGGCGTTGCAGCCCGGCTCCTTCGGCGGGTGTTCCAGAGCATGCTGCAGACGGAGCTCGAGAAGGGACTTCAGGCGCTGAAGGACGACCAGGAGCGGGCCGGCCCGCCTTAGGAGGGGTGCGCCTGCCCCGTGGCTAAGCTGCTGCTGGCGCACGCAACCCACCCGAAAGGCGAGCACACATGTCCTCAGTCACGTCGCTCCTGAAGAACGAGTACACGAAGAAGATCCTCTACAAGACCGGCGTCCGCAAGCCGAGCCTGAAGCAGGAGAAGACCCCGCATTACCGGATGCCCGTCCTGGAGGAAAACGGCGGCTGGCTCAGCCTGAACAAGTACTCCGGCCCGGAGATTCCGAAGGAGGAGTGGGAGAGCCTCACCTATGTGACGTACGGCAGCGATCCGAACACGTTCTTCGCGCCCATCACGTCGGCGACGGGCGAGATGGAGCTGAAGGGGTTCTGGGAGCACGGCAAGCCCGACAAGGACGGCGTCTGGACGGCGAACGCGGAGAAGTGCCCGACGATCGTCAAGTGGGTGGAGTCGATCGGCGCCCGCTTCGGCCGCGTCCAGCTCCTGCGCATGCAGAAGAACACGATGCGCGAGTGCCGCTGGGGGCTGCACCTCGATCTGAACAACAAGCTCAACCCGGAGTCCGAGGGGTGGGTCGTGCGCGTCTGGCACGAGCTGACGGACGATCCCTCGAGCTCGCTCGTCGTCCGGCAGGAGCAGTTCGACAAGGACTCCGAGGTGCGGATCCCGCTGCCGAAGTCGCAGCAGGCGGTCGTCGACTCCGAGTTCCTCTGGCACGGCGGCCAGCACAGCGGCGACCACATGCGCTACGCCGTGATCGTGAGCGCCGAGAGCGGGCCTGTTCTGGAGCAGTGGATCGCGTCGCAGCGCAGCGGCAACGGCCAGCCGGCGGCGTAGCTACACGAGCTCGGTGTCGAGCATCCCGAGGAATCCCTCGGGATCGTTCACCGCTGCCTCCGGCGGATGCACGCCCGGAGCGGAGATGCGCCCCGCCGCGAGCTCCGCGGCCGCCCGTGCGGCCGGCTCCGCCGTAGAGCGGGCGCTCCCGCCGCGCGTGATCGCCGCCGCGCTCTCGCCGTCCGCTTCGACGAAGTGAACGGCCACCGACTCGGCCGACTGCACGTACGGCTCCGGCCGCTCGTCGCCGAGCGCGAGCAACTTCTCGACGAGTCCGGGGGAGAGGCTGAGGCGAAAGCTCGCCTCGCGCAGCCAGGGGAACGAGGAGGGAAGCGTCGCCAGCTCGGAGTGCAGCGTGTAGATCCCGTCGACCTCGCCGACCTCCGGCAGTTCGCGCCGCGCCTCGCCAGAGAGGGGTTCCACCTCGACGAGCTCGCCTTGGCGCAGCACGACCGGGCGCAACTGCAGCTCGTCCAGCAGGGTCTGCGCGGAGTACGTGATGGGCAGGGGATGGCCGGCCGCCGCAGGGTCGCGCGTGGCCGCCCAGATCTCGAGCGAGGATGGTGCGCGCGGAAGCCTTTCGACCACCATTCGGGCGAGCAGGTTCGTCTTCCCGGGGGCCGAGCCCATCCCGAGGATCGCGGTCAGCCCCGCCTCACGGAATCGTCCGTCCAGCTCGAGCTGGCGCCGCGTCATGTGGAAGAGGCCCCCGAGGTCGACGTAGTGGGCGCCGGCTGCGAGAGCGCCTTCCATCACCTCCAGGTTCAGCCGGTAGTCCGCGCAGTTGACGCAGACCGCCGCGCCGGCGAGCGCCCGTTCGAGCGACGCCGGGTCGCGCGCATCCACGTGCTCGTTCCCCTCGAGCCGGAAGTCGCGCGCCGCCGCCGGCGCCTCCCACGACTCCAGGAATTCGAGCACCTTGCGGCCGATCGTCCCGGCCGCTCCGACGACGGCGATCATGGTTGCCGAATCTTCTCAGTTCTGGTTGGGTCTATCTGTGGCAGTGGAGCAGCGCACCGAGAGCGACCGTCTTGCCGATCTACGGGAACGCTACGTCGCGCGCGGCCTCTCGACGCCGCCCCTCTACGTCGCGCGCGCAGAGGGCGCGCGGATCGTGGACGTGGACGGGCGCGAGTACATCGACTTCGCCGGCGGGCTGGCCTGCCAGAACCTCGGCCACGGTTTTCCGCCCGCGGTCGCCGCCATCCACCACCAGGTCGACCGCTACCTCCACCAGTGCGCCATGGTCGGGATGTACGAACCGTACGTCGAGCTCTGCCGGCGTCTCGCGGAGTTGAGCCCCTGCGGCGAGGGCGAGCAGCGCAGCCTGCTCGTCAACTCCGGAGCGGAGGCGGTCGAGAACGCGGTCAAGATCGCCCGCGCCGCCACCGGCCGCCCCGGCGTGGTCGTGTTCGGCAACAGCTTCCACGGGCGCACGCTGCTGACGCTCGCGATGACGGGAAAGACCGACTACAAGCGCGGCTTCGGCCCGCTGCCGGAGGAGGTCTACCGCGCGCCCGGCCCATACCCCTACCGCGGTGTCACGAGCGACGACGCGATCCGCGGCTTGGAGGAGCTCTTCGCGCGCGACGCCGATCCGAAGTCGGTCGCCTGCGTCGTGCTCGAGCCGGTTCAGGGAGAGGGCGGTTTCATCGCCATGCCGCTCGACTTTCCGCCGCGGCTGCAGGGGTTGTGCGACGCATACGGGATCCTGTACGTCGACGACGAAGTGCAGGCGGGCGTCGGCCGGACGGGGCCGGTGTGGGGGATCGAGAACTACGACGTCGAGCCGGACCTCCTCGTCTCGGGGAAGTCGATCGGCGGCGGGCTCCCGCTCGCGGGCGTGACGGGCAAGGCCGAGGTGATGGACGCCGTCGATCCCGGCGGCCTCGGAGGCACGTTCGGCGGCAATCCGGTTGCGTGCGCGGCCGCGCTGGCCATCCTCGACGAGGTCGCGACGGATGATTTCCGCGCGCGGGCCGACGAGGTGGGCCGGAGGATTCGCTCGGCGCTCGAGGCCATCGCCGGCCGGGTGCAGGCCGTCGGCGAAGTGCGCGGCCTCGGCGCCATGTGCGCGATCGAGCTCGTCGAGGATCGGGAGACGAAGCGGCCGGCCGCGGCGCTCGCCAAGGCCACGACGCAGGCGGCGCGTGAGCGCGGGCTCGTCCTCCTCTCCTGCGGTCTGTACGGCAACGTCATACGCATCCTCGTCCCGCTCGTGATCTCGAACGAGGAGCTCGACCGCGGGTTCGAGCTCCTGGAGGAGTCGCTTGGCGACGCAGGCGCAGGCGGCGACTGACCCGGCTGCGGGACGCGAGACAGCTCCCGACGTCAGGCTCACCGATCTCAGGAAGGCCTACGGCGAGGTCGTCGCAGTCGACGGCGTCGACCTGGAGATCCGCCAGGGCGAGTTCTTCACCATGCTCGGCCCCTCCGGGTCGGGCAAGACGACGACGCTGCGGCTGATCGCCGGCTTCGAGCGTCCCGACTCGGGCTCGATCGAGCTCGGAGGAGAGGACGTCAGCTCGACGCCGCCCTATCTGCGCGACGTGAACACGGTGTTCCAGGACTACGCCCTGTTCCCGCACATGAGCGTCCTGCAGAACGTCGCCTACGGGCTGCGGGTGAAGGGCGTCAAGAACCCCGGCCGCGACGAGCGCGCGGCGGAGGCTTTGCGCCTCGTCCGGCTGGAAGACTTCGGCCCGCGCAAGCCGGTGCAGCTCTCGGGAGGCCAGCGCCAGCGCGTCGCGCTCGCGCGCTCGATCGTCAACTCGCCGCGCGTCCTGCTGCTCGACGAGCCGCTCGGCGCGCTCGACCTCAAGCTTCGCGAGCAGATGCAGATCGAGCTCAAGTCGATCCAGCAAGGCCTCGGAATCACCTTCCTCTACGTCACGCACGACCAGGAAGAAGCGCTCACCATGAGCGACCGGATCGCCGTCTTCAACGAGGGGCGGATCGAGCAGGTGGGAACGCCCGAGGAGATCTACGAGCACCCGCTCACCGAGTTCGTGGCCGGGTTCGTCGGCGTCTCGAACGTGCTCGAACGCTCCGGCCGTCGCTTCACCATCCGTCCCGAGAAGATCGAGATGACCGCCGGCGACGGCGGCGCGGGCGAGACCGGGACGGTCAAGGACGTCATCTATGTCGGAGCGTTCACGCGCTACATCGTCGATCTGGACCAGGGGGGAGAGCTGACAGTCATGCGCCAGAACCTCGAGACCACCTCTCAGCAGGTGCTCGAGGAGAAAGGCCGGCGCGTTCACCTCGAGTGGCGGCCGGAGCACACGTTCACGATCGAGGGAAGGGAGTCACACGAATGAGACGCAAGTGGAGACGGGTAACCCTGCAGAGCGCGGGGATCCTGGTCGTCGCGGCGACCGCGTTCCTCGCGGCCGGCTGCGGCGGTGGCGGCGGCGGGAACTCGAAGACGCAAACGTCCATGTCGGGGCTGCCGCAGTCGATCGGCAAGGGCGAAGGGGCGCTCAACCTGATCGAGTGGCCCTACTACAGCGACAAGAGCTTCGCCGACAAGTTCGAGCAGCAGACGGGCTGCATGATCAAGCGCAAGGACGCCGGCTCGTCCAACCAGATGGTCGCGCTCATGCGCACCGGCGGCGGAGGGGGCGGCGGCCAGTACGACATGGTCTCGGCCTCCGGCGACGCCAGCCTGCGGCTGATCGCCGGCGGCGACGTCCGGCCGGTGAACGTCGACCTGATCCCGGCCTGGAAGGACTTCATCCCCGCCTTCCAGTCGCCGGCGCACAACACGGTCGGCGGCGTCCACTACGGCGTTTCGCTCCAGTGGGGCCCGAACACGCTCTTGTACAACACCGCGAAGGTCACGCCGGCGCCGAATGACTGGTCGATCCTCTACAGCCCGGACTTCAAGGGCCAGATCACCGTCCCGAACAACCCGATCCAGATCGCGGATGCGGCTCTGTACCTGTCCAAGACGAAGCCGAGCCTGGGCATCACGGATCCGTACGAGCTGAACAAGAACCAGTTCGACGCCACCATCGACCTGCTGAAGCAGCAGAAGCCGCTCGTGAAGACGTACTGGAACTACGCGGCTGACGAGATCCAGGCGTTCAAGCAGGGAGATGTCAACGTCGGCGCTTCCTGGCCGTACCAGACACTGCAGCTCCAGGCGGCCAAGGAGCCTGTCACGGAGATCATCCCGCGCCAGGGAGTGACGGGCTGGGCGGACACGTGGATGATCGCCAAGCGGGCGCCGCACCCGAACTGCGCGTACATGTGGATGAAGTACGTGTCCACGCCGCAGGTGCAGGCACAGCAGGCGATCGTGTTCGGCGAGACCCCGGTCAACCCGAAGGCGTGCCCGTTCATGAACAAGCTCCAGGCCGACTCGTGCGCGAAGTACCACCTGAACGAGCCGAGCGCCTACTACGACACGATCAAGTTCTGGAAGACGCCGATCGCCGACTGTGGGAACGGCAGTAAGGACTGCATGGACTACAACGAATGGCAGAAAGCGTGGACCGAGGTCACCGGCTAGTGAGCCACCGGCCGGCGGCGGCTATCGCCGGGCGAAGCCCGGCTTCGCCGCCGCCGGCCGCCGCCGGCGGCAGGATGCGTCGCCCGCGGCGCGCAGGCCGTGCTGGGATGCACTGTCCTGCGCGCCGCGGCCTCGCCTCCTATGCCAGCGACGACCCAGTGGCCCACTAGAGCACCGTTTTGACTGACGTTGCCGTCGATGTAAGCCCGGCGGGCTCGTCGCTACGACGGGCCCGCCTTCGGGTCTCCGCGGCGTTCTGGCGGCACAAGTGGCTCGTTCTGCTGGTGCTCCTCGTCCCGCCCATCGCCGCGTTTCTCGTCGTCTACGTCGGTGCGCTGGTGGCGCTGTTCATCTCGGCCTTCTGGCGGGTGGACGCGTTCACCGGCAAGATCGTCCACGACTGGACGCTCCAGAACTTCAGCGACATCCTCCACTCCGGGGGGACGTACCTCAGGATCGCCGGGCGGACGATCGGAATCGCGGCCGCGGTCACGGTTCTCGACGCGATCCTCGCCTTCCCGCTCGCGTACTACCTCGCGCGGGTCGCGAAGCCGAAGACACGCACGCTTCTGCTGATCGCGGTCCTCCTGCCGCTGTGGTCGAGCTACCTCGTCCGCATCTACGCGTGGCGGACGATCCTCGGCCACGACGGGGCGCTCAACTGGACGCTGAACAAGATCGGGCTCCCGGACGTCAACCTGCTCTACACGAACTGGGGGATGTTGATCGTCTTCACGTACATCTGGCTCCCGTTCATGGTCATCCCGGTGTACGCCGCGCTCGAACGCGTGCCGGACAACTTCCTCGAAGCCTCGGGCGACCTCGGTGCGAAGGGCTGGCGCACGTTCAGGAGCGTGCTGTTGCCGCTCGCGCTGCCCGGGATCATCGCGGGCTCGATCTTCACGTTCTCCCTCACCCTCGGTGACTTCATCACGCCGCTCCTGATCGGCAGCGGCAAGAACCAGTTCATCGGCAACGTGGTCGAGAGCTACATCGGCGTCAACTCCAACATCCCGTTCGCGGCCGCCTTCGCGACCATCCCGGTCCTCGTCATGGCCGTCTATCTCGTGATCGCGCGCCGGCTGGGCGCCTTCGAGGCGCTGTGATCGAGACGAAGGGCGCACAGATCGGGCTGCGGATCTGGACGATCGCCGTCGTCCTCTTCCTCTGGATCCCGATCCTGACCATCCTCGTCTACGCCTTCAACAAGTCGAACATCCAGAGCTGGCCGATCACGAGCTGGACGACGCACTGGTTCAGCGCTGCGTGGAACGACCCGGATGTCCGCTCGTCCCTCTGGCTGTCGCTGAAGTGCGGCCTGATCGCGACGGGGATCGCGCTCGTGCTCGGGTCGATGGTCTCCTTCGCCATCAGCCGCTTCAAGTTCTTCGGCCGCGAGTCGGTCACGTTCCTGCTGCTTCTGCCGATCGCGCTCCCCGGGATCATCACCGGGATGGCGTTGAACTCCTTCTACGTGTTCGCGGGAGTGCCGTTCTCGATCTGGTCGATCGTGATCGGGCACGCGACGTTCTGCGTGGTCGTCGTCTACAACAACATGCTGGCGCGGCTGCGGCGGACGTCGCCGTCGATCGTCGAGGCCTCGCAGGACCTCGGCGCGGACGGGTGGCAGACCTTCCGCTACGTCCTCTGGCCGACGATCGCGACTGCGCTCGTCTCGGGCGGCCTGCTCGCGTTCGCGCTCTCGTTCGACGAGGTGATCGTGACCACGTTCACCGCCGGCGCGCAGACGACGCTCCCGATCTGGATCCTCGACCAGCTGCGCCAGGGGCAGAACCTTCCGATCGTCAATGCTGTGGTCTTCGCGGTGATCGTGCTGACGATCATCCCGGTCCTCGTGTCGGTGAGGTTGACGCGCGACACCGGCGTGATTCGGCGAAGATAGAGGCCCCAAAGGAGGATTTGATGAGCGTGACGACTTCGACCTACGAAAACTTCGTCGGCGGCGAGTGGGTCGGCGCCGTCGAGGGCGGCACGATGGAGGTGCTGAACCCCGCGACCGGCGAGACGATCGCCGAGGTGCCGCAGGGGACGCAGGCCGACGTCGACCGAGCCGTCGAAGCGGCCAAGAAGGCACTGCCTGAGTGGCTGGAGACGACCCCGGGCGAGCGCGCCGAGATCCTGCTCAAGCTCGCCGACGTGATCGACGAGAACGCGGAGGAGCTCGCGCAGCTCGAGTCCGTGAACGTCGGCAAGCCAATCGCGGTCTCCCGCGAGGAGCCGCCGGTCATGTCCGACAACCTGCGCTTCTTCGCCGGCGCGGCGCGCATCCTGGAGGGCCGCTCGAGCGGCGAGTACATGCGCGGCTACACCTCGTGGATCCGCCGCGAACCGCTGGGGATCGTGGGCGGGATCGCGCCGTGGAACTACCCGCTGATGATGGCCATCTGGAAGCTCGCGCCGGCGCTCGCGGCCGGCAACGTCCAGGTGCTGAAGCCGTCCGAGCAGACGCCGCTCGCGACGCTCCGGTTCATGCAGCTCGCGCAGGACGTGATCCCCGCGGGCGTGCTCAACGTGATCACCGGCGACGGCGAGCCGGTCGGCGCGGGAATCGTCCGCCACCCCGACGTCCGCCTCGTCTCGCTGACCGGCGACGTCGCCACGGGGAAGGAGGTCGCCCGGGCCGCGGCCGACTCGCTCAAGCGCGTGCACCTCGAGCTTGGCGGCAAGGCCCCCGTTCTCGTCTTCGACGACGCCGACCCGGCCGCGGTGGCCGAGGGGATCAAGATCGGCGGCTACTGGAACTCGGGCCAGGACTGCACCGCCGCATCCCGGATCGTGGCGGGGCCGAAGATCTACGACAAGCTGCTCGAGGAGCTCGTCCCTGCGGTCGAGTCGCTCCAGGTCGGGGATCCCGCGGAGAGCGAGGATGTCGAGATGGGGCCGGTGATCTCGCAGGCGCAGCAGGAGCGCGTGCTCGGCTTCCTCGACCGCGCGCAGGGCGCGACCGTCCTCACCGGCGGCGGCACGAACGGAGACCGTGGCTTCTTCGTCAAGCCGACGGTCGTCGTCGACGTCGGGCAGGAGGATGAGATCGTCCAGCGCGAGGTCTTCGGCCCCGTAGTCACCGTACAACGCTTTGTTGAGGACGACCAGGCGATCGCGTGGGCGAACGACGTCCCGTACGGGCTGGCTGCATCGGTGTGGACGCGGGACATAGGCCGCGCGCTCAACGCCGCCCGCAAGCTGCAGTTCGGGACGGTCTGGATAAACGACCACATCCCGCTCGTCTCCGAGATGCCGCACGGCGGCTACAAGCAGTCGGGCTACGGGAAAGACCTTTCGATGTACTCGCTGGAGGACTACACCCAGATCAAGCACGTGATGGCGAAGGTGGATTGACAGAGCCGGCCGAGCCAGACGTTCGACTCGAAGGGGTCACGAAGCGCTTCGACGACGTCGTCGCAGTCGACGACGTCTCCCTCGAGATCGAGCACGGGAGCTTCTTCGCGATGCTCGGCCCGTCCGGCTGCGGCAAGACGACGACGCTGCGGATGATCGGCGGGTTCGAGGAGCCGAACGACGGCACCGTCTACCTCGGCGGCCGCGAGGTGACCGGGCTGCCGCCGTACAAGCGCGATGTCAACACGGTCTTCCAGAGCTACGCGCTCTTCCCGCACCTGGACGTCTTCGAGAACGTCGCGTTCGGGCTCAAGCGCCGTCGCGTCGCGCGCGACCAGGTTCGCGGCCGTGTGCTCGAGATCCTGAAGATCGTCGGGCTCTCCGGGACCGAGAGGCGGAAGCCGCGGCAGCTCTCCGGCGGCCAGCAGCAGCGTGTCGCCCTGGCCCGCGCGCTCGTCAACCGTCCGCGCGTTCTGCTCCTGGACGAGCCGCTCGGCGCGCTCGATCTCAAGCTGCGCAAGCAGATGCAGCTCGAGCTGAAGATGATCCAGCACGACGTCGCGGTCACCTTCATCCACGTCACGCACGACCAGGAGGAGGCGATGACGATGGCCGACCGGATTGCCGTCATGAACGCGGGCCGGATCGAGCAGCTCGGCACGCCGGACGACCTCTACGAACGGCCGACCACGAAGTTCGTCGCCGGATTCCTCGGCGTCTCGAACCTCATCAGCGGCTCGGCGGCGCCGGACGGGACGGTTCGCTTGGACGGAACCGAGATCCGCGTGACGCCCGAGGCGCTTGGCGGGCGCTCAGGGCCGGTCGCGGTCGGGATCAGGCCCGAGAAGATCCAGCTCGGAGAGGACGGCGAGAACCACGTCCGAGGCGAGGTCAAGGAGCGCGCGTACATCGGCGTCTCCACCCAGTACATCGTCGAGACGGAAGCCGGCGAGCTGTCCGTCTACGTGCAGAATGCGGGTCCTCAAGCCGCACTGGCCGCACCCGGCGACCGCGTGGTGTTGAGCTGGAACCGAGAAGCGAGCTTTGTCGTGGACGACGAACCCGAGGAGGGGACGAATGAGCCAACGTCTGACGCGTGATCAACTGCTCCGCCGAGGCGCCGCCGGCGCCTCGCTCCTGACCATCCCCGGCCTCCTTGCCGCCTGCGGCGGCTCCGGCAGCAAGACGGCGCCCGGTACCTCGACCGGCAAGCAGCAGCTCGCGAAGACCCTGCGATTCTCCAACTGGACCCTTTACATAGACACCAACAACAAGACTCACACGCATCCCTCCCTCGACGAGTTCGAACGGAGATTCGGCGTCCACGTCGACTACATGGAGGACATCAACGACAACCCGACGTTCGGCGCGAAGATCGAGCCTTCGCTCTCGCGAGGGCAATCGATCGAACGCGACATCATCGTCATGACCGACAACTCGAAGTGGCCGTCACTTCTAGTCGAGAAGGGCTGGGTCGAGAAGCTGGACAAGAGCGCGATTCCGAACATCAAGAACCTCGTCGAGGTGCAGCGCCACCCGGCGTGGGACCCGGACCGCGACTACAGCCTGCCGTGGCAGTCGGGCATCGTCGGAATCGCCTACAACGACACGCTCACCGATCCCGTGCTGACAATCGACGACCTCCTCGGCAACTCGAAGCTGAAGGGGAAGATCACCGTGCTGAACGAGATGGCGGACTGCATGTGCAGCGTCATGCTCGCGAACGGTGACGACCCCACGCACGTCACCGATGCGAGCTTCAACCGGGCTCTCGACAGGCTCCAGAAGGCAAAGGACTCCGGACAGATCCGCCAGTTCACCGGCAATGACTACGCGCCGCCGCTCGCGCGGGGCGACCTCGCCGCGGCCATGTCCTGGTCGGGCGACATCCCGCAGCTCGGGCCTCAGCAACAGACCCACCTCCACTGGAACATCGCCAAAGACGGGGGCAATATCTGGACGGACAACATGCTCATCCCGACGGGCGGCGACGCCTATACCGCCTCCGTGTACATGAACTACGTGTACGACCCGAAGGTTCAGGGGCCCATGGTGGGCGGCAACCCCAAGAAGGACATCACCGGCATCTACTACATCACGCCCGTGATAGGGGCAAAGGATGAGGCGCTGAAGACCAACCCCGAAGTGGCGAACAATCCGCTGATCTTCCCGACGCAGCAGATGCTGGACAACGTCTACCTCTTCGATCCGGCCGCGCTCAAGAACCAGAAGTACGAGGAGGCCTGGAACAACCTCGCGTTCTAGCGCACGCGCTTGGGTTTCCTCCACCGCCACCGAGGGCTCACGCCCTACCTGCTGCTCGCGCCGGGCGTCCTGTGGCTCGCCGCCTTCTTTCTCGTCCCGCTCGGCTTCCTCGCCTACCAGTCGCTCGAGTCGGGGTCGCTCGACGTCGGCTACGCGTTCACCTGGACGTGGAGCAACTACAGCGATGCGATCAGCAACTACGGCGACGAGTTCCTCCGCTCGCTCGAGTACGCGGCGATCGCCACCGGCTTGGCGCTCGTCCTCAGCTATCCCGTCGCCTACTGGATCGCTTTCCGCGGCGGCCGCTGGAAGAACCTTCTGCTGCTGGGGATCGTCGCGCCGTTTTTCGTCACGTACCTGATCCGGACGCTCGCCTGGGAGTCGATCCTGTCCGACCACGGGATCGTCGCCAACACGCTGCGGGACCTTCACCTCCTCGGTGAGAACGGACGCCTGCTCGCCACGGCCGTCGCCGTCGTCTGCGGGATCACCTACAACTTCTTGCCCTTCATGGCGCTGCCGCTGTACGTGTCGCTCGAGCAGATCGACAAGCGGATGATCGAGGCGGCGAACGACCTGTACGCGAACAGCTTCAAGACGTTCGTCCGTGTCACGCTGCCGCTGTCACTGCCGGGGATCGTCGCGGGGACGCTGCTGACGTTCATCCCGGCCGCGGGCGACTTCATCAACGCGGAGCTGCTCGGCTCGCCGAACAACCACATGATCGGGAACGTGATCCAGTCGAAGTTCCTGCAGCTGAACGACTATCCGGCGGCCGCCGCGATGTCGTTCGTGCTGATGGGCGGGATCCTGATCGCGATCCTGATCTACGCCCGGGCGGTCGGCACCGAGCAGCTCACGGGGTCGGCCGAGCCGTGAGCTCGGCCACCGCCGTCTCCGCCCGCCCGCGCCGAAGCGCGCTCGCGACCGTGTGGTCGTTCGTCCGGCGCCACGTCCTGACCGCGTACTCGATCCTCTTTTTCATCTACCTGATGCTGCCGATCGCGGTCGTCGTCGTCTTCTCGTTCAACAATCCGGTGGGCCGCTTCAACTACACCTGGCAGGGCTTCACCTGGGACAACTGGCGCTACTGGGACGGCGTCCCGGGAATCCGCAGCGCGATCATTCTCTCGCTCGAGATCGCGCTGATCGCGAGCCTCGTCGCGACCGCGCTCGGGACGCTGATCGCGCTCGCCCTCGTCCGCTACGGATTTCGTGCCCGCGGCGCGACCAACATGCTCATCTTCCTTCCGCTGGCCACACCCGAGATCGTCCTCGGCGCGTCGCTGCTCACGCTGTTCCTGAACCTGAACGTGGTGTTCGGCTTCTGGACGATCCTGATCGCCCACATCATGTTCTGCATCAGCTTTGCCGTGGTGACCGTGAAGGCGCGCCTGATCGGATTCGACAGGCACCTCGAGGAAGCGGCCATGGACCTCGGGGCCAACGAGTGGACCACGTTCCGCAAGGTGACGCTGCCCCTCATCGCCCCGGCCGTCCTCGCCTCGCTCCTCCTATGCTTCGCAATCTCCATAGACGACTTCGTGGTCACGTACTTCAACGCTGGATCGAAGGTGACGTTCCCGCTTTTCGTCTGGGGAGCCGCCCGAATCGGCGCCCCTGCGCAGGTGAACGTGATCGGTACCGCGATCTTCGTCGTCGCACTAGCTGCGATGCTGTTCGGCGTCCTCATTCAAAGCCGGCGCGGGAGGAGCGCATGACCTCGGTTCAGACGACGTTTTCTGCGGAAGAGCTTCAGCAGGCCGCAAAGGACCACCTGTGGCTGCACTTCACCCGCATGGGCGGCTATCGCGACGGCGAGGTGCCCGTGATCGTGCGCGGCGAGGGCTGCCACCTGTACGACGCGAACGGCAAGCGCTACCTCGACGCGCTGGCGGGGCTGTTCGCGGTCCAGATCGGCTACAGCTACGGGGAGGAGATCGGCGAGGCGGCGGCCGAGCAGATGCGCGAGTTGCCCTTCTACACGAACTGGTCGTACGCCCATCCGCGCGCGATCGAGCTGGCGGCGGAGGTCGCGTCGCTCGCCCCCGGTGACCTGAACCGCGTGTTCTTCGTCTCCGGCGGGTCGGAGGCGGTCGAGTCTGCCTGGAAGCTCGCCCGCCAGTACCACACGCTGCGGGGGGAACGGCGCTGGAAGGCGATCGCCCGCAACGTCGCCTACCACGGCACGACGATGGGCGCGCTCTCGATCAACGGCGTTCCCGCGCTCCGCGCGCCGTTCGAGCCGCTCGTCCCGGGCGTCTTTCACGTGCGGAACACGAATCGCTACCACCGGCCCGACGGTGAGACCGAAGAGGAGCTCACCGCGTTCCTGCTCGACGATCTGGAGCAGACGATCGACTCCGAGGGGGCTGACACGATCGCGATGGTGATCATGGAGCCCGTCCAGAACGCGGGCGGGTCCTTCACGCCGCCCGCAGGCTACTTCCGGGGCGTGCGGGAGCTCTGCGACCGCCACGGCATCCTGCTGTGCGCCGACGAGGTGATCACCGGCTTCGGCCGCTGCGGGGCCTGGTTCGCCTCGGACCTGTACGACATCCGCCCGGATCTGGTCACGTGCGCGAAGGGCCTCTCCTCCGCGTACGCGTCCATCGGCGCCGTGGTCGCGCGCGACGCCGTCATGGAGCCCTTCCTGGAGGGGGCGCGGACGTACACGCACGGGATCACCTTCGGCGGCCATCCCGTCGCCTGCGCGATCGCGCTCAAGAACCTGGAGATCATGAAGCGGGAGCGCGTGGTCGAGCACGTCCAGCAGGACGGGCCGATGCTGCGCGACCGTCTGGCCTCGCTCCTCGAGCTGCCCATCGTCGGCGACCTGCGCGGTGTGGGCTGGTTCTACGCGCTCGAGCTCGTGCGCGACAAGGAGACGAAGGAGACGTTCACCGACGAGGAGTGTGAGGTGCTGCTGCGCGGCTTCCTCTCGCCGGAGATGTTCCGGCGCGGGCTGATCTGCCGCGCCGACGACCGCGGCGACCCCGTCGTGCAGATCTCGCTGCCGCTCGTGGCCGGCCCGGCCGAGATCGACGAGCTGGTCGGGATCCTCGGCGACGTGCTCACCGAGGCCGGTAAGAAGATGGCCGGGAAAGAACGGAAACCGGCCCCGGGGGTCAGCGGGGCCGATTCCCAGGTGCGATCAGGCGCTAGTTGACCTTCGCGCAGAGCGCGTAGACGCTCAACGACCAACCAAACCCGTCCGGCTCGTCGACGGGCGTGACATCCGGCTCGGTCTCGGCCTGCGCACGAACCTCGGTGGCTGCGGCCGACCAGCCCTGATTGTCGTTTCCGGAGATGTACGGAACGCTCTTCACGACGAACGCGCGGCCGCTGCTTTCCGGCGAGACCGCGGCGCCGCCGCTGATCTCGCGCTCACCGGTCGGGCACGCGATCGACGCGGACTTGTAGTTGTCCCCGTTCGAATCGGTCTCGAAGCTGACGATGTGGGGATTCTTGATCCCCGCGCCGGCCGGCCCTGGCGGCCCCGGGTCGCCGGCCGGCCCACTCGCGCCCTGCGGCCCCCCCGGGCCCTGCGGGCCGGGGTTCCCTTGCGGCCCGGCGGGACCGGTGTCGCCCTTCGGCCCGACTGGACCCGTCGGGCCTGTCGCGCCCTGCGGTCCTTCGACCTCGATCTGGTACGGGAGGACGGACTGCGGAAGAAGGTGGTTGGCCGGGAGCGGGAACAGACGGCGCGCCCTGGGCTTGCGCGACACCTTTACCCCTCCGACTGCGCCCGCATTCAATGCGTACCTCGCCTTCGAAGGGATCTTGGCGGTGACCGCGTGTACCGAAGCCTCGCCGATCGGCGTGAACCCGAGCACGCCGACGGCCAGTCCGGCGACGCCCAGCGCGATCGGAAGGCGCCGGTCGAATCGTTGTCTTCGTTTCATCTCGACCCCCTGCTGTTGCGTTCGCAAAACCTGATCTCTTCCAATGTGACCGCCATTCAGCTCAGCCTCACGCAGGTGGCGTAGACGCTGAGCGACCATTCGTACGAATCCGGCTCGTCGACAGGCGTGACGTCCGGGTCGGTCTCGGCCTGTGCGCGGACCTCTGCAGCAGCTCCCGACCACCCTTGACTGTCGTCTCCGGAGACATAGGGCACGCTCCGGACCATCTTCACGCGGCCGGTGCTTTCCGGCGTGACGGCGACGCCTCCGCTGATGACGCGCTCACCCGTCGGGCACGCGATCGAGGCGGACTTGTAGTTGTTGGCGTTGGTGTCGCTCTCGAAGCTGACGATGTGCGGAAGCCTGATGCTCGGGCCGGGTGGGCCGGTGGAGCCGTTGGGCCCAGGAGCGCCTGACGGGCCGGGAAAGCCTTGCGCGCCACTCGGCCCGGGTCCACCCTGGGGGCCTCGACCCCCGCTGGCGCCTTTCGCTCCGGCAAGGCCCGGAAGCCCAGTGGGCCCGGGAGGCCCTCCCGTGGTGCTCGTGGTGTCGAAGGGAATCATCGACAGCGGGAACTTGCCACTCTTCGGAATCGGGTACAGGTAGCCGGCGCGGGGCTTGCGGGACACCTTCAAACCGCGGACCTTCGCCGCGTTCAGCGCGTACTTCACCCTCGGGATGACCTTCGCGTTGAGCGCGCGCACGGAGGCTCCGCCAAGCGAGGTAAAGCCGAGGGACACCATTACTACTCCCGTAAGCGTGAGCGCAATGGCCAACCGCCGGCTCATTCCGTGCCTTCCTTCATTCTGACCCCTTAGTTTTGCCTGCAGATACGCCCGAAAGTGTAGTGACAAAAGCACTCGGATCGCTGGCGGAGAGCCGACGAGCCGTCTATCGTGACGAACGTGCGCCGGACGGGAATCCGCCTGCTGATCGCACTTGCGCTGGGGACAGCAGGCGCCGCGACGGCCGCGCTGCTCGCGCCCGGCGGCGTCGCCGCGCCCACTCCGTGCGATCCCGCGCAGACGGTGACAACGGACTGCACGCCCACGGAGCCGCCGCCGACGGACACGACGACGACCACGACGACCCCCACCACGACGACCACGACGACGACTCCCACCACGACGACGACCACCACCACCACCACCACGACCACGACGACCACGCCGCCTCTTCCGACGGAGCCCATCCCGACGGTCACCGTCCCCGACGCCGGAAAGGGGTCGGTTGCAACCCCGAAGCCGAAGCCGGCGAAGCCGGCGAAGCCGTCCAAGCCGGCGCACAAGCCGGTCGTCGTCAAGCCGCTGCACAGCGGGCCCACGGCGGACACGCCCGCCCTCGGGGCGGGGGTGTACGTCTTCCCGGTCTTCGGGCCGGTCGCGTACACGGACACGTACGGCGTCCGCGGCCCGCGCGGGTGGCATCACGGGGACGAGCTCTTCGCCCCGCTCGGCGCGCCGGTGCTGGCGGCCACGGACGGGACGCTCTTCCTCGTCGGCTGGAGCCCGCTCGGCGGGAACCGCCTCTGGCTTCGTGACGACAACGGCAACTACTACTACTACTCGTACCTCGCGGCGTTCTCGACCGCCGCCGTGGCCGGCGCGCGCGTGCATGCCGGGCAGATCCTCGGCTTCGTCGGCGACAGCGGGGACGCTGTGGGGACGCTTCCCCACCTGCACTTCGAGATCCACCCGCCGTCGCGGCTGGCCTACGGCTACGACGGGGCGGTCAACCCGACTCCGTACCTCCGCGCATGGCAGCGTCTCCAGCGGCTCCAGTTCACCGCCAGCGACCTGGCGCTGACCACCCTGACGGGCTGGTCCGCCGCAGTCGCCGCTCCGTCGGCGCCGCCGCCGGGAGCGATCCTGCTGCGCGCCTCGGACATCTCGAGCGCGACCTCGCTGAACAAGCAAGCGGTGGCCCGCGCGCTCTCGACCCCGTCGCCGAGCACCCGCCCGTGGGCTCTGCGCGAGGCGCTCGCGAAGCGGACCCACTCCACGATGTTCAAGGTCTCGCGCAGGCAGCGCCGCCACGCGCTCCAGGCGCAGCGGCTCGACCTCCAGGCATCGCTTCCGCCCGGCTTCCCCGGCTCGACCATCTGGGACACGCTCGCGCAATGCGAAGCGAACGGAGACTGGGCTGCGGACAACGGCGACGGGTTCTACGGCGGGCTGCAGTTCACGCCGTCGACCTGGACGGAGAACGGCGGCGGCGCCTACGCCGCGTACGCGAACCAGGCGACCCGTGAACAGCAGATCGCTGTCGCGAAGCGAGTGCTCTCGATCTACGGCTGGGTCGCCTGGCCCGTGTGCTCGCAGAAGCTAGGACTGCGTTAGCGTTAGCGGCACCGACGCCGTAGCCCGCCTGGGCCTATTTTTCCGCCATGGACATCGTGAGAACCGCGCGGGAGCGCGGCCTGATGCTCGTCCGTTTCCTGTGGTGCGGCAACGACGGCACCGTTCGGGCCAAGGCGACCGCGCTCGGCGGGCTCGAGGCGCGCCTGAAGAGCGGGATCGGCGTCACCCTTGCGATGGAGGCGATGAATTCGCTTGACCGCCTCCAGTCCGTCGAGGGCATGGGACCGGTCGGCGAGTTGCGCATCGTCCCCGACGCGACCACGTTCCGCGTCCTCCCGTACGCGCCTCGGACGGGCGCCGTCCTCACCGACCAGGTCGGTCTCGACGGCAACCCGGCGCCGGTGTGCCAGCGCTCTTTCCTCAAGCGGATGGAGGCCGCCCTCGACGCCCGCGGGGCACTCTTGCGCGCGGGGTTCGAGAACGAGTTCACGCTCGCCCGGCTGGAGGAAGGGAAATGGCGACCGGTCGACTCGAGCCTCTGCTTCTCGACCATCGGGATGACGGCCTCCCAGGAGTACGTGGACGCGCTCGTCGAGGCGCTCGAACAGCAGGGCATCGCGGTCGACCAGTACTACGCCGAGCTCGGGCCCGGCCAACAGGAGCTGACAACCGGACACGCTCCGGCGCTGCTCGCGGCCGACACGCAGATCCTGACCCGAGAGACGATCCGCGGTGTGGCCGCCTCGCGCGGGCTCGCTGCGTCGCTCGCTCCCAAGCCGTGGCCGGACGCGGCCGGAAACGGCTGTCACATCCACGTTTCGCTCTGGGGCCGCGACAGCGGCGGCAACCGGTTCTATGCACCGGAGGCGCCGCTTTCGGATGAAGGTCGCGCGTTCACCGCCGGCCTGCTCGCCCATCTCCCCGGCCTGTGCGCCCTCACGGTGCCCAGCTTCAACTCCTACCGGCGCATCTCCCCGCAGACCTGGTCCGGGGCGTACACCTGCTGGGGCTACGACAACCGGGAGGCGCCGCTGCGGGTTCCGTCCGTTTTCCGCGGAATGGAGGAGGCGTCGACCAATGTGGAGCTCAAGGCCGCGGACACGAGCTGCAACCCCTATCTGGCCCTCGGCGGGATCATCGCGGCGGGCCTCGACGGGATGGAACGCGGCCTCGAGCTGCCTGAGGCAATCGACGTCGACCCGGCAACCCTGAGCGACCGGGAGCGGGAGGAGCGAGGGATCGTCCGCCTTCCGCGGACGCAGTCCGAGGCGCTGGACGCGCTCGAGTCCGACGGCGTTCTCAGCGGCGCGCTCGGCGAGACGCTCCTGCGCTCGTACCTCGCGGTCCGGCGGTCGGAATGGGAGGCCTATTCAGCGGAGGACGAGGAATTCGAGCATCAGGGCCACTTTCTGAAGTACTAGCCCGCATCGGCCTCGTCGACCAGCACGCGCACGGAGTCCTCACCGGGCATCCCGAGACGCTCGACGAGTTCCGGGGCCTCTTCTCGGAGAGCACGGACGAGCGCCAGTGGCCGCACGTGGCGACCTCGGTCTCGTACCGGCGCGCCATCGCCGAGCTGGCGGCTGAGCTCGGTTGCGAGCCTGAGGAGCGCGCCCTCTTCGAGTATCGCGTGGCCCGTACGCCGGAGGAGTACGCGTCCGCGCTGTTGCGCGCCACAGGCACCGAGCTACTACTTCTCGACGACGGCTTTCCGGCGCCGGGACAGGGATTCGGGTGGCAGGCGATGGGCGAGCTGGCCGGCTGCCGTTCACGCCCCGTCCTGCGCATCGAGACGCGGTCGCGCCCCGAGGTCGACGTCGGTTCCGCCCGTACGCACGGCTTCGCCGCGCTGAAAACGATCGCGGCCTACCGCGGCGGTCTGCAACTCGCCGAGGATCATCGCCTGTGGCGCGTGCTCGACGCCAACGAGGAGACGGGCGACCCGCTCCCCGTCCAGGTGCACTGCGGCTTCGGAGACAGCGACCTCTCGCTTCCGCTCGCCGATCCCGGCTGGCTCAAGCCGGTGATCGAGCGGTTCGAGGACACGCCGTTCGTCCTGCTTCACTGCTACCCGTTCGTGCGGGAGGCGGGCTGGCTCGCCCACGTCTACGCGAACGTGTGGTTCGACCTCTCGCTGACGATCCCGTACGTCTCGCGCGGGTCGGAGATGCTCCGGCAGGCGCTCGAGCTGGCACCGGTGTCGAAGCTGCTCTATGCGTCCGACGCGGCGCTGGCGCCCGAGCTGTACTTCCTCGGCGCCAAGCGCTGGCGCGACGCGCTCGCAGAGGTGCTGCCCGAGGTGCTGCCGCCCGGCCGGGCAGTCGAGGCCGGGCGCGCGATCTTGCGCGAGAACGCCCTCGGGCTCTACCGCCTCTGAATGCGACGCGTCCTCTTCATCACCGGCGCGATCGTGTTCGTGGACACGCTGTTCTTCGCGGCGCTCACGCCCCTCCTCCCGCAGTACGCGGACCGCTTCGACCTCACGAAGGCGGGGGCAGGGCTGCTCGCCGCCGCCTATCCCCTCGGCGTCCTCGTGGGCGGGATCCCGAGCGGCTACCTCGCGGCGCGCGTCGGGGTCAAGCCGACCGCTATCACCGCGCTCTGCCTCATCGCCGTCACCTCGGTGGTGTTCGGATACGGCGACTCGATTCCGCTGCTCGACACCGCCCGCTTCACGCAAGGGATCGGCAGCGCCTGTGCCTGGACGGCGGCCCTCTCGTGGCTCGTGTCACTGGCACCGAGCGGCAGGCGCGGGCGGGTGATCGGAAGCGTCCTGGGCGTGGCCATCGGGGGCGCGATCTTCGGTCCGGTCGCGGGTGCGCTGGCCTCCGTGGCCGGCACGGGCCCGGTCTTCGCCGGCATCGCGGGCCTGTGCCTCGTGGTTGCCGTCCTGGCGCTGAGGACGCCGGCGCCGCCGGTGCGCACCGATCAGTCCCCCGGCGGGCTCAAGCGCGCGCTGACGAACCGGAGGATCATCGGCGGCCTCTGGTTGGTCACGCTCCCCGCGCTCCTGTTCGGCGCGCAGGGCGTGCTCGTCCCTCTCCGCCTGTCGGCCCTCGGTCTCGGCGCGGTCGCCATCGGCGCCGTGTACCTCGTCGCCACCACCCTGGAGGCCGGCGCGGCCCCGCTGATCGGGCGGGTGACGGACCGGCGCGGGAAGCGCCTGCCGGTGATGGCCGGCCTGGCCGCGTCCGCCGTGGCGACCGCCATCCTTCCGTGGCCGGACGTGGCGGCTGCGCTGGCGGTCATCGCGGTGTTCTCCGCCCTCTCCTTCGGAATCTCCTGGACGCCCGCGATGTCGTTCGTGACCGAGAGCGCGGAGCGGATCGGGGTCGACGTCGCGTGGGGAGTCGCGCTGATCAACCTCGCCTGGGCGCCGGGCCAGGCCATAGGCGCGCTCGGCGGAGGAGCGCTCGCACACGCCACCTCCGACGCCGTCCCGTACCTCCTGCTGAGCGCCGCCTGCCTCGTGACGCTCGCTGCGGTCGTATATTCGCCTCGTGCGCGCGATGTTGCTGGAGGCGCCTCGGAGCCCGCTTCGTCCGGCTGAGCTCCCCGATCCCGAGCCCGGCCCGGGCCAGGTGCTCGTCCGCGTCCACGTCTGCGCCGTCTGCCGCACCGACCTGCACGTCGTCGACGGCGAGCTCCCCGATCCGAAGCTCCCGCTCGTCGTCGGCCACCAGATCGTCGGGACGGTCGAGGGCGGGGGAGAGCGCTTCGAGAGCGGCGACCGCGTGGGCGTCCCCTGGCTCGGCTGGACGGACGGCACCTGCCGCTATTGCCGTTCCGGCCGCGAGAACCTGTGTGACGGCGGGCGCTTCACCGGCTACCAGCTGGACGGCGGCTACGCCGAGCGCGTCGTCGCGGACGAACGCTTCTGCTTTCCGATCCCCGTGGGCTACGACGACCGTCAGGCCGCGCCGCTCCTCTGCGCGGGGCTGATCGGATACCGCTCGCTGGGCATGACCGGCGACGCCGAGCGCCTGGGCCTGTACGGCTTCGGCGCCTCCGCGCACATCATCGCGCAGGTCGCCAAGCATCAGGGCCGGACCGTGTTTGCCTTCACGCGGCCGGCCGACGAGGAGGGACAACGCTTTGCGCGCTCGCTCGGCGTCGACTGGGCGGGCGGCTCGGCCGAGGCGCCGCCGGAGCCGCTGGACGCCGCGATCGTCTTCGCGCCCGTCGGCGCGCTGATCCCGGCGGCTCTGGCCGCGACCGCCAAGGGTGGCGTCGTCGTTTGCGCGGGCATCCACATGAGCGACATCCCTCGGTTCCGGTACGAGCTGCTGTGGGGCGAGCGCTCCGTGCGCTCGGTCGCGAACCTGACGCGCCGCGACGGCGAGGAGTTCCTGGAGCTCGCGCCGCGCGTCCCCGTGCGGACGGAGGTTCAGTCGTTTCCGCTGGAGCAGGCGAACGAGGCGCTGGACGCGGTCCGCTCGGGCCGCATCCACGGCTCCGCGGTGCTGGATGTCTGAAGGCCGCATCCGGATCGGAACCTGCTCGTGGGCGGACGAGGCATTGTCGAAGCACTGGTATCCGAAGGGGGTCAAGCCGGGCGACCGCCTTGCCTGGTACGCGCAGCACTACGACATGGTCGAGGTGGACTCGACCTTCTACCGGCTCCCCGCAGAGGAGATGGTGCAGCGCTGGGCCGAGCGGACGCCCGACGGCTTCGTCATGCACGTGAAGGCCTTCGCGCTGATGACGCGGCATCCGGTGCGGCTCGAGCAGCTGCCGCCCGAGCTCAGGGAAGGAGTCCCCGTGGACGCGCGCGGCCGCGTCGAGCGTCCGCCCCGCGAGTTCCGTGCCGAGGTCTTCTCCCGCTTTCACGCCGCGCTCGAGCCGTTGCGCGCCGCCGGCAAGCTCGGCGGGATCCTGCTGCAGTTTCCGCCCTACGTCGTCCACAAGCCCGTCTCGTTCGAGTACCTCGAGTGGGCGCAGGACCAGCTGCAGGGGGACGAAGCACTGGTCGAGTTCCGCCATCACTCCTGGCTCGAGGAAGAGCACCGCGCCGACACGCTCGGCTTCCTCGAGGAACACGGCATGACGCACGTCGTGACGGACTCGCCGCGCATCCACGGCGCGAAGAACATGGTGCCGACCGTCTGGGCGAGCACCTCCCAAACGGGCTATGTGCGGCTGCACGGCCGCAACGCCGAGACCTGGAACGTCCGCGGCGGGAGCGCGGCCGAGCGCTTCAACTACCTCTATTCGGAGGAGGAGCTACGTGAGCTCGCGGGACCGCTGAGGGCGCTGGCCGAGGACGTCGAGCAGGCGTTCGTACTCTTCAACAACAACGGGCGCAGCGCCGACGGGAGCGGAGGATGGATCTCGCAGGCGGCGACGAATGCCGCCCGGCTCCAGACGATCCTGGGCGGCTAGCCCCAGTCGAAGCCGATGGCGGCCGGCTCCGGGGCGAGCGGGCTCTCGGGGAGGCCCGGCCGCAGCTCGTTCTCGTTGTACGCCGTCGGCGCGAGGTCGTTGGGCGCGCCGGGATGGAAGAGCGAGGCCAGGTACTGGTTCTGGACGCGTCCGACGCCGAGCTCGAACTGTCCTCCGCCGTACGCGCCGATTCCCTGCTCCTCGAGGTAGTCGTAGGTGTCGCAGAGCGCCTCGATGCTGCCGAACCGCGACGGCTTGATGTTGATCGTCCGCGGCGGGAACGGGAGGGACTCGATGTCCGCCACGGAGTGGATGGGCGCGTCCCAGGTGATTCTGTCGCGGTAGGGCGCGAGTAGCGGGTCGGTCTCGGGCGTCAGCGCGGGATCCTCGATCCACGCGTCGGGGAATCCCTCGGCGACCAGCTTGTACAGCCTCGGGTCGGGCGGTTGGTCGACCACCGTCCCCTTGTAGGCGCCTTTGAGGTCGACCGATTCGACCGCGCCGGTTGCCGCGAGCTCGGCCACGAGCGGCTCGTCCCACTCGCTCGTCGGGTCCAGCTTGAAGCGCAGCGTGGGATAGAGCTCGAGCCGGCGGAGGACGAGGTCGATCGACGGCGGCGACCCGAGCCGCATCGACGAGACGAATGTGACCGGGCGCGGCTCGCGTCCGAGCACCTCCCACAGCTGCCTGCCGGCCTGGCGGAGCGCGAGGTCGAGGGCCGAGCTCTCGACGGCCCAGCGGCGGTGCGAGTCCATCCCCTCGAACAGGGCGGAGAAGCTCTCGATCGTGTGCGTGCCGGTGACCGGGAGCACCGACCCGGCCTGCTGGAAGGCGAGCTGTTCAGGCTCGGAGTAGGTGGTGTCCTCGCCCCTGCCCTCGTGGCCCGCGCCGCGCAGGCGGATGATGGTCGTCCGTCTGGTGAAGCCGCTCGACACATCGGCCGAGAGGCCCGTCAACTCGTCTTCGTCGACCGTGAGCTGCAGCTCCCGGACGAGGTCGTAGGTGCGCAACGGGGTTCTAGTTGCCGATGTAGATCGGCGTTCCGACGTCGACGCGATCGTAGAGATCGATCACGTCGGGGATGGCCATGCGCACGCAGCCGTGCGAGGCGGCCGACCCGAGCGACGAGAGCTCCTCCGTGCCGTGGATGCCTGCCCCGTTGTAGATCCCGAGCCAGCGTGCCTTCAGGGGGTCAGAGGGGCCGGGCGGGATGACCTGCCCCGCGAGCGAGCCGGCCCAGGCGCTGTTGGGCACGTGCCACCAGGGATCGACCTGCTTGTCCTGCACCGAGTAAATGCCGGCCGGGGTCTCCAGGCCCTGCTGGCCGACGGCGATCGGGTAGCTGTTCGCGAGCTTGAGGTTCTGGTAGACGCGCAGCGTGAAGTCCCCGCGGTCGATCGTGATGTAGGACGGGTAATCCTCTTTCAGCGTCGCGATCGTCACCTCGGGCGTGACCGAGCGCATCGGCACCTTGTACCAGCGCCGCGCGTGCCGGCTCAGCAGCGAGTGGCGGATCTGCCAGCGCAGAAGCGCGAGCTTGACCTCGGCGCCGTTCTTGCCGCCGTGAATCAGGAGGCCGTTGTAGTTGGCCTTCAGCCATGCGTTGACCGGCTCGCGCTCGACCCGGTTCTGGATGCGGACGAGCGTCTGGTTGATCGCGGCCTTGGAGTACGTGACGTGGGGCCGGAGGCCGGCCTCGACCCTGCCTCCAGTGAGCTCGCGCCACGCGCGGGCGAGGAACCAGCCGTGGTGGCTCTCGGCGAGCGCCTGGTCGACCAGGGCGTTCACGTCCACGCGCAACTGCGCCTGCTTCGCCGTGAGCACGAGGCGGCCACCCTTGTACGTGAGGATGATCGGCCGCGACAGCACTTTGAACTTCGCGTTCAGCTTGGCTCGCGCCTGGTCGGCGCTCATCCCGCCGACCGCAATCCCGCCGACGTGGACGCCCTTGGCGATCATGTCGCTCTGGCTGCGGTCGTAGCCGTAGGCCGCGGCGGCGAGGCCACCGAGGACGACGAGCACTGCGATCGCGGCGATCAGCAGCCACTTGTGCCAGAAGACACGCCGGAGCCCGTGGCCCGTCGCCGACCACCCCTTCTTGATCTTCTCGTTCACGGTCCCCATTGAACCATCACGGGCGGAGGTCAGACAAGACCCTTTTGGCGCAATTCCTCTCGCGCGCCCTCGGATTTGGTCAAGCCTCCCAGATTCATACCTTCGAGTACTTCGGCAGCCTTCGTGAACTGGATCTGCGAGTACTCGACCACCTGGATGAAGTTGCCCCACGGATCGCGGAAGTCGTTGCCCCTTCCGAAGAGCTCGACGCCCGCCTCGCGCGCCGCGGCCAGCGCGGCCTCCCTGTCGTCGACGACGAGGCCGAGATGCCGGTCGTCGTCCCGCTCCTGCGTCCGTCCCTCAGCCAGCGCGAGGAACTGGTCGCCCATGCTGACGAAGGCCATGCCGGGGATGCGCGACTCCACCTCCACGTCGAAGATGCGCCCGTAGAACTCGAGCGCCTCGTCGAGGTCGCCGACCTCGAGCGCGACGTGATTGATCCCGACCAGCCGGGCGCGGTCCGCCATGTCCCTATAGTGCCCGCTTCCGGGCTTGCTACAACGGTCCGGTGAGGTTCCTCCTCTGCGCCCTCGCGCTGCTCGTGTTCCTTCCGTCCGCGGGGACGTCCGCCGTTGCCGTCCAGCGGCAGGTCATGATCTTCCGCGCCAAGGCCGGCCACGCGCCCGCCGTCGCTGCCGAGGCCAGGCAGCTCGGAGGACGGGTCGAGGCGCGCCTTGGAAACCTCGTCCAGGTTCGCGCCCCCGCCGGTGTCATCGAGAAGCTGTCCTCGAGCTCGGGCGTTGCCTCGGTCGACAGGCCCCTCCTGCACGTCCCCGCCGCGGTCACCGGCCAGGAGATCTCGGCAAGCGGTGTCGAGGGGCTGCATGCGTCCGGCGTGAACGGACAGGGAGTCAAGCTCGCGGTCATCGACATCGGGTTCGTCGGCGCGCAGGCGGCGATGGACAGCGGCGACCTGCCGCCCAGCACCGTCTCCAAGTCGTTCTCCGGGCCGTGTGATGGAACCTCGCACGGAACGGCGGTGGCGGAGCTCGTCCACGACATGGCGCCGGCTGCGCAGCTCTATCTCCTCTGCATCGACAGCGAGCTCTCGCTCCAGCTCGCCCTCGAGTACGTGATCAACCAGGGCATCCCGATCATCAGCCACTCCATCACCTGGCTCGCGGGCGGACGCGGCGACGGCGTCGACAACCGCACCGACGTCGTCAGTCCCGACGCCACCGCCAAGAACGCCTACGACCATGGGATTCTGTGGGTCAACGCTGCAGGGAACTACGCCCAGAGCCACTGGAGCGGTCCCTACAGCCACCGGCCCGGGCGCGTCTTCCAGGACTTCGGCGGCGGCGACGAAGGAAACACGTTCACCATCCCGGGCAACACGACCGGCTGCGCAGCGCTCACCTGGGACGCCTGGCCGCAGACGGACCAGGACTTCAACCTCTACATCCAGCAGACGGGAACCGGAAAGGTGCTCGCCTTGTCGAAGAACATCCAGCGACCGGGGCAGCTCGCCCCGCCGGTCGAGCAGGCCTGCTACGCCAACACGAGCGCGGCGCCGATGTCCGTCTACATCACGATCGAGGCGATCCCGCCGGCGGCGACGAGCCGCTTCGATCTCTTCATCACCACCGGGACGCTGGAGCACAGCGTCCCACAGGGAAGCGTGGCCGAGCCCGCCGAGTCGCCCTGGGTGCTCGCCGTCGGCGCGACGTGCTGGCAGCTTGGCAACGCCATCCGTCCGTACAGCTCGCAGGGTCCGACGATCGACGGGCGGATCAAGCCCGACCTGGCAGCCTACGACGGGGTTTCGACTCAGACTTTCGGGCTGGCCAGCACCTGCAACGGCGGTTTCCTGGGGACGTCGGCCGCCACGCCGGAGGTCGCCGGTGCCGCGGCGCTCGTCCTGCAGCAGCAGCCGGGCCTCATGGGGAATCCAGGGGCGCTGATCAAGGTCCTCGAGGCGGATACGGCGCACGTCGGGACACCCGGACGCAACAACCAGTTCGGCTCCGGGCGGTTGTGCTTCTCCGCCTGCGTCCCGATCGCTCCGCCGCCGCCACCGCCTCCTCCTCCGCCCCCGCCTCCTCCGCCTCCGCCGCTCGGGCTCAAGGTGACGCGCTTCGTGACGATCCCGAAGCGGTCGCGCGCGGGAAAGCTGCTCGACGCGAGGATCGCCGTCGTCCGCACCGACACGGGGGCCCAGGTGCGGAGTGGGGGAGTCAAGTGCACAGCGAAGGTGGCGGGCGTGCGGCTGCGCGTCCGCTCCGCGCGCTTCCGCAGCGGGCTCGCCGACTGCTCGTGGCGCGTGCCTGCCTCGGCGGCTCGCAAGATGCTGCGCGGATCGGTCTCCGTCACCTTCGACGGCGTGACCGTCACCCGCGCGTTCTCGCGCCGGGTTCAGTCGGGGTAGATCTCCGGGTCGGGCTCGACCCGCCGGACGGGGCGGCGCGGCAGATCTTCGTCGGCCCCCGCCCGCCGTGCCGCTTCGATGCAGCTGACGAACTCGACGTCGCCGCACTCGAGCGCGTGCTCGATCAGCCGGCGCAACCCCTCGACCCGGCCGGGCCGGCCGCTGAGGAACGGGTGCATTGTGAGGACGAAGAGGCAGCCGTGCCGGCGCATCCCGTCCAGCTCCGATTGCCAGAGCGCGATCGCGCGCGACGGCGGATGGACGGTGCCCGGGCCACTGCGCGGATCGGGCATGTACGCGTACTGGTTCCAGTCGTCCAGGCTCCAGTGTGGCGGGAGCTCGGCCAGCGTCCCGGCGGCCGTCTCGAGCAGATACGGCTTGTCGTCGTCCATCAGGCTCGAGTCGTAGGCGAAGCCGTGCTCGGCCAGCAGGTCGAACGTGCGGAGGCTCGGCTCCCAGCTGGGCGTGCGATAGCCCTCCGGCCTGACACCCAGCCGCTCGAGTGCCTGGAGCGCGCGCTCGAGGTCGGCACGCTCCGCGGCTTCGTCCATCCGCAGCGGGCTGTGGTGGCTGTAGCCATGGTGCGCGATCTCGTGCCCGGCGGCGGCGATCCGCTCGACCGACTCGGGGTAGTGGTCGGCCGTGTAGCCCGGGACGAAGAACGTGGCGGGGAGCGAGTAGTCCTCGAGCAGACCGAGGATGCGCGGAACCGCGACCTGGGGCCCGTAGGCCTGGTGGCTCATCAGCGTCAAGTCGTCCGCGTAGCGGCGGCCTTCGACGAGGATCGGCGACTCGGCGTCGACGTCGAAGCTGAGGATCGCCAGGGCCGCGCTGTCTCCGAGCCAGCTCACCGTCGTAGAATCGCCGAATCGCAGCTTCAGCGGTGGAGAATGTGATCGGCGGGCGCCGGGCACCGGCGGGCGGAGCCGAGCTGCAGGACGTCCTCGACCCGGCGACGGGCGAGCGGATAGCCCAGGTGCCTCTCTCCGGAGCGGATGCGGTCGACGCGGCGGCGCGGGCCGCGGCGCCCGCCGCGGAGGAGTGGGCGGACGTCCCGGTGATGGAGCGAGCCCGCTTGATGTTCCGCCTCCAGGCGTTCCTCGAGCGCGACTTCGAGGATCTCTCGAAGCTCGTCGTCCGGGAGAACGGGAAGTCGCTGGACGAGGCGCGTGGCGAGGTGCGCCGCGGGATCGACGTGGTCGAGTTCGCGGCCGGGATGCCGACGCTGATGCTGGGAGGCGCGCTGGAGCAGGTCAGCCGCGGCGTCGACACGGAGCTCTTCCGCCACCCGCTCGGCGTGGTCGCCGCGATCACGCCCTTCAACTTCCCCGTGATGGTTCCGCTCTGGACGGCGCCGATCGCTGTCGCCTCGGGCAACGCCTACATCCTCAAGCCGTCCCCGCGTACGCCGCTCTCCGCCATGCGCCTGGCCGAGCTGTTCGAGGAGGCCGGCGCGCCTCCCGGCGTCTTCAGCGTCGTCCACGGCGGGGAGGAGGCGGTGAACGCGATCTGCGACCACGAGCTGATTCGCGCCGTCTCGTTCGTCGGCTCCGCTCCGGTCGCGCGCGCGGTCTACGCCCGCTCCGCCGCGGCGGGCAAGCGCGTCCAGGCGCTCGCCGGGGCGAAGAACCACATCGTCGTCATGCCCGACGCCGACCTCGACCTCGCTGCCACGGGGATGTTCTCCTCCGCGTTCGCGAATGCCGGCCAGCGTTGTCTCGCCGGAGCGGTCGGCGTGGCCGTGGGCGACATCGGCGACGAACTGTCCGAGCGTCTGGCCGGGATGGCCCGCGAGGCCCGCGTCGGGCCGGGCCTCGACCCGGAGAGCACGGTCACGCCGGTCACGAGCGCGCAGGCGCGAGAGCGGATCGCGGGTTACATCGGGCTGGGCGAGCAGGAAGGAGCGCGCATCCTCGTGGACGGACGCAGGCAGGACGGCGACGGCTTCTTCCTCGGCCCCACGATTCTCGATCTGGTGCGGCCGGAGATGCGGGTCGCGCAGGAGGAGATCTTCGGGCCGGTCCTGGCGCTCGAGCGGCTCGACTCGCTGGACGAGGCGCTCGCGGCTATCGCCGGCAACGAGTTCGGCAACGCCAGCGCGATCTTCACGCGCAGCGGCGCGGTCGCACGTGCGTTTCGGCGCAAGGTGACCGCCGGAATGGTCGGAATCAACGTTCCCGTCCCGGCCTCGATGGCGTTCTTCCCGTTCGCCGGCTGGAAGGGCTCCTTCTACGGCGATCTGCATGCCACGGGCATGGACGGAGTGCGGTTCTTCACCGAGACCAAGGTTGTCACCACCCGCTGGTGACGGGAGGCCCTTGAATCCGCGCTACGGCGGGGCTAGACTCGCGTTCCCGCGCGGGGTTGGCGGGCGGTTTTCCACAGAATCCACGATTCCCTGTGGAAAGAGCAGCAAGGCGCCTGATTGAGCCGTTTTCTCGTCTTCGTACCGATTGCAGCAATCGCTGCAGCAGCGGCCGCTCCGATCGGCGGCCATCCCCTGCCGCCGATCGAGCAGGGCGTGAAGATCGGCGGGATCTCGGTCGGCGGGATGAACGCCGAGACCGCGCGGGTGCACGTCGAGCGCGTCTACAGACGCGCGGTCCTCTTCACCTACGGGAAGCAGAGCTGGCGCGCGCGCCCGGCCGCCCTCGGTGCTCGCCCCCAGATCGGACGCGCGGTGCAGCGTGCGCTCCAGGCCAGGGGCGCGAAGAAGGTGCCGCTGCAGGTGTCCTTCAACCACAAGCGCCTGGACGGCTACGTCGCGCGCCTCGATAACCGGCTTTCGGAGCCGGCGTCCGACGCCTATCTGGTGGGCCTTTCCGGCTTCGCGCCGGTGATCGCCGCGGGTCAGCCGGGGCTGAGCGTGAACCGGGGGATGATGAGGGGGCGGATCGTCACGACGCTCCGGTCCTTCCACCGCACGCCGATCGAGCTGGCCGTCGAGCAAGTAGAACCCAGCGTCACGCCGGAGAGCTTCGGGCCGGTCATCGTGGTCAAGATCAAGTCCCACCAGCTCCTCTTCTACGAGGGCGAGAGCCTGGACAACGAGTTCAGCGTCGCCACGGGCCAGTCCGCCTACCCGACGCCGGTCGGGCAGTGGGAGATCGTCACCATGCGCCGCGACCCCTGGTGGGTCCCGCCGCCGGACTCGAAGTGGGCGCAGGGCGCGAAGCCCATCCCGCCGGGGCCCGGCAACCCGCTCGGGACGCGGTGGATGGGCCTGTCCGCGCCGTACGTCGGGATCCACGGAACGCCGGACGCGGCGTCGCTCGGCTACTCGGAGTCGCACGGCTGCATCCGGATGGCGATTCCCGACGCGGAGTGGGTCTTCGACCACGTCCAGCTCGGGACGCCGGTCTTCACCGTCTCTGCCTGACGTCCCTGGCCGTCGTCTGCTCCCGCCGGGCGGAGCCCGGCTCCGCAGACGACTGCCGCCGCTCGCCGCAGGATGCCGCGCGGGCCGGGCTTGTCCGTACTGGGTGTACCGTCCTGCGCCCGGACCGCTTGCCTCCTTTGCGAGCGCCGGCCCAGGAACGTCAGGATGACTGAGCGCGTCCTCACGACGCGCGAGCTCAACCGAGCGCTGCTTGCGCGCCAGCTGCTGCTCGAGCGCCCTCGGATGCCGCTCGTGCGCGCGGTCGAGCAGGTGGGCGGGCTGCAGACGCAGTACGCGCCCTCCGCCTACATCGGGCTGTGGACGCGGCTGGAGCGGTTCCACCTCGAGCAGCTCACTCGGGCGCTCGAACGCAAGCGCGTCATCCAGGGGACGCTCATGCGCTCGACCATCCACGTCGTCTCCGCGCGGGACTACTGGCTGTTCTCGGACGGGCTCGGCCCTTCTCGTGAAGCGTGGTGGCGGCGCTCGCACGGCAAGAACGCCGTCGGCGACATCGACGCCGTGCGCGAGCGGCTCCGCGCCGAGCTCGCCGGCCGCGTCTGGCAGCGCAAGGAGCTCGACGAGGTTCTCCGCACCCACGGGTCGACCTTCTGGCAAGGCGTCTGGCTGAACCTCATCCGCGTGCCCCCGTCAGGGACGTGGGAGCGGCGGCGCGCCGATCTCTTTCAGCTGGCCGAGGAATGGATGGGGAGACGAGAGGCCGGCGAGGAGGCGGGGCTCGTGCACCTGCTCCGCCGCTACCTCGACGGCTTCGGGCCGGGCACGGTGAACGAGGCGGCGAACTGGGCCGGCGTGCCGGTGACGAGAATGAAGGAAGCGTCCGAGCGCCTGACGCTGCGGCGCTTTCGCAGCGAGGAGGGCAAGGTGCTGCTCGACCTCCCGCGGTCACCGCTGCCGGATGCCGGCGCCCGGGCACCGGTCCGCTTCCTTCCGACGTGGGACGCCACGCTCCTCGTGCACGCGCGCCGGACGTTGATCCTCCCCGAGCACTACCGCGAGCGCATCTTCAACACCAAGAGCCCGCAGTCGTTCGCCACCTTCCTGGTCGACGGCGCCGTTTCCGGAACGTGGCGTTGGGAGCGCGCCGGCGAGAAGGCGACGGTCGTGGTGGAGCCGTTCGAGCGGCTACCGCGCGGTGCCGTTCGGGAGGTGCGCGACGAGGCCGCGCGGCTCGTCAGGTTCGTCGAGCCGGACGCGACCTCGTACGCGGTTCTGATGCGCGACTGAGAGAATGAGGACGTGACGTTCGCCGACCGCATCCGCGAGCTGGCGCTTTCGCTTCCGGAGACGTACGAGGACGAGCCGTGGGGCCACCCCGTCTTCAAGGTCGCGGACAACCGCATGTTCGCCTCGATGTCGGAAGATGGGCTCACGGTGTTGCTCACGGTCAAGCTGACCGCCGAGGAGCGCGAGATCGCGCACTTGCTCCCGTACGTCAGCCGCGCGCGCTACGTCGGGCGCTACGGGTGGGTCACGGCGGAGGTCACGGACGACGAGTCGCTCGAGGCCGCACTCGAGTGGGTGCGGGAGTCGTACTGGCTTAAGGCGCCGGCTGAGCTGCGCGGCGCGGTGGAGGTGAATGACTGATGGGACTCTGGAAGAAGATCCGCGACTCGTGGCGCGAGTCGAAGGAGCGCGACGAAGAGGCCGAGAAGCAGGCGGTCATCGACCGGCACATGCGAGACCTGGAACGGGCACAGCAACAGCAGGGCCAGTCTCCGCGCCTGCCGCCGCGCGGCGACCGCGGCTGAAGCGGCGGATGGTGAGATCGACCGATAACCGCTGGCGTGATCTTGTGAGGTAGGGGCGCCGCCGGCTCGGCGCCCCGCTCGCTGGGACGAAGGCGTCGCTCCTTCTCTACGCACTTCTGAGGGGCAACGAGGCGGCCGACGAGGCGCTCCAACCTCATGACCCGCGGGCGGGTCCGGCTTGGCACGACGTCCAGCCGGCCGATCACGTCCGGCCACTTCCTCGACACCTCCACCGGGGCCTACCGTCCGCCACGTCGGCCCGATCGCGCAGGACTTCTACAGGGCCTTCAGCCTCGACCTGGACGACAAGCACATCACCACGATCGACGAAGGCGGCGTGGCCCTCGCCGCGATCGAGGGCCCTGTACCGGCAGAACCAGGCGCTTGAGCGCCAGAGCCGTGAGGTCTTGCAGGCCGGAGACGTGATGCCGCGTCGATCGTGGCTGATAGTACACGAACCGTGTCTAATCGTGTACTATGCAGGCGATGCGGATCAACGTCACCCTGGACGGGCCAACGGCCCAGAAGCTGCGCCGGCTGGCCGAACGCACGCACACGCACGAAGGAACGATCGCACGGTCGCTCTTGACCACGGCGATCGACGAAGCCGATCCGGATCCGCGCCATGTTGCCGACCTGCTTGACGGAATCGAGGGTGCACTCGAGCGGGCGCAGTTGGGGCTCGAGCAGGCGGGGGCGGGCGAAGCTCTCCCGCTCGACGAGTTCTGAGCGATGGCGCGCATCGTGGTCGCCCCCGCAGCGGCCGACGACCTCGAGCGTCTGATCCTCACGCACACTCTTCCCGCTGATACGAAGGAGCGGTTACGCCGCTCGCTTCGGCCGCTCGCGGATTTCCCATTCCTCGGCGCGGCCCTCACCGGCCGGTGGGAAGGCTTCCGTTTCGTCCTCGGCCCGTGGCGCTGGATGGTGGTGGTGTATGCGTTCGACGAGGGGCGTGACGAGGTCGTCATCGTCACCGTTCAGGATGGCCGCTCGTCACGTGCCGCCCGCTAGCTTGGGTGGGGTGGAGATTCGCCGGCTCGGCCCCGGCGACGAGGACGTCGTGCGCGCGCTCGCGACGCGCACGCCGCGCTTCGAGCTGCTGAGCGACGAGCGCACGATCTTCCTGGTCGCGTTCGAGGACGGCGAGCCGGTCGGCTTCGTGTTCGGCTACGTGCTCCCGCGCCGGCACGGGCCACCGACCACGCTGTTCGTCTACGAGGTGGAGGTCGACGAGCGGCATCGTGGGCGCGGCATCGGCGGGAGCTGATGCGCCGCCTGGCCGGTCAGGCTGACGCAGAGGAGGGCTTCGTCCTCACCGACGCCGACAACGAGCCCGCGAACGCGCTCTATCGCTCGGTGGGCGGCTCGTCGAGCGAGGTCATCGAGTGGGACTTCGACTACGTGGATCGCTGACCGAGGTCCGCCGGGCGACCGAGGACGACATCGAGCTCCTCGTCGCCTGGCACGCGGATCCCGACGTCGCGCGGTACTGGGACGGCGAGACGTTCACGCCGGACGACATGCGCGCGCGGCTGGCGCGGCCGGACGTGGACGCCTACGTCGTGGAGACGGAAGGACGGCCGGTCGGCTATCTGCAGGCCTGGCGCGAGGGAGACGCAGGCGGGCTGGACATGTTCCTGATCCCGGGGGCGCGAGGCCGCGGTCTCGGCCCGGATGCGGCCCGGGCGCTCGCGACCGCGCTGCGCGACGAAGGCTGGACGCGGATCACTGTCGACCCCTACCTCTGGAACGAGCGCGCGATCCAGGCGTGGAAACGCGCCGGCTTCGAGCCGGTCGAGCGCCGTTCGGCCGACGACGAGCACACGGCCGACTGGCTGCTCATGGAGCTCGCCTAGTTGTCCTACCCACAGACGTTGTGAACGCGGCTGATCGGTGGCCGGTCGCCGATCGAGCTGTGTGGCCGTGTCCGGTTGTAGTGGTCGAGCCAGTGTGGCAGGGCGGCGGCGCGGTGTCGAGATGAGCGATAGGCGAGGCCATAGGCCCATTCGCGCGCCATCGTCTGGTGGAAGCGTTCGACCTTGCCGTTCGTGCGTGGCCGGTACGGCTCGGTGGTGAGGTGACGGATGCGCTGGCGGGCGAGCAGGTCGGCCAGAGAGCGGTTCTTGACGTAGCTGAAGCCGTTATCGGTCATGAGCCTGTTCGCGACGATGCCGTGCTCGGCGAAGAAGGTGAGCGCCCGCTCGACGAAGCCGGTCACGGTCGCCGCCCTCTCGTCGGGGTGCAGCTCGACGAAGGCGAGCCGGGAGTGGTCGTCGACGATCGCGTGCGCGAAGTCGTAGCCGACGCGCGTGTCGACCTTGCGTCCAGCGCAACGCGCTGCGAGCGGTCTCCGGTGACGCGGTGACCGGGGCGCAGGAAGCGGGCATAGCGGCTCGTGTCCATGTGCAGCAGATCGCCGGGGCAGGGCCACTCGTAGCTGTTGGCCGGCTCCTTGACCGCCTTCGGCGGCCGCGAGATGCCGGCGCGGCAGAGCACCTTCCACACCGTCGAGTGCGCGAAGCCGGTCGCACCCGCGACCAGCCGCGGTCCCCAGCCGGTGCGGCGACGACACTCGCAGATCGCCTCGGCGAGCTCAGGCGCCAGCTGCCGCGGGCGAGCGGTGCGGACGGCTCGAGCGGTCGAACAGGCACGACAGCGTCCGCCGCGCTTCCTCGCCTGCTTCCAGCCAGCGGTGCCACCAGCGGTGCGCGGTCGCCGGCGACACGCTGAAGGCGGCCGCGGCCGCCCTCAGCGTCACCCGCCCGCGATCGCCGAGACGAGCGCATAGCGTCCAGCAAGTCCGAGCTTGGCGTTACGGTGAGTCGACATCCGAGCCCTCCTTTGGGCGTAGGTCCGGGAAGACCCACAGCCTCAAAGGAGGGCCGGATATCACCTCAGCCGTTCACAACTGTGTAGGCGGGAACTAGTCGGCGCCCGGATCGTCGTCCTCCCGCTCGGGATCGACGTCCTCGGGATCCGGAGCGGGTGACTCGTTCGGGATGAGCTCGTTGCGATCGTCGTCGCGCGGGGCCGTATTCTCCTCAGACATGCGCGTGATTCTTCCCGATAGCTCCGAAATGGAACTCGCCGACGGCGCGACCGGCCTCGACGCGGCCGCCGCGATCGGCCCGAAGCTGGCCGAGCAGGCCGTGCTCGTGCGCTCGAACGGGCACGTGAAGGACCTGCGCCTACCGCTCGAGGACGGGGAAAAGATCCAGATCCTGACCACGCGCGACACGTCCGATCCGGACGCACTCGCCGTCCTGCGCCACTCGAGCGCGCACCTGCTCGCCGAGGCCGTCCGCCGCCTCTATCCCGGGGTCAAGATCGCGATCGGGCCGCCGATCGAGAACGGCTTCTACTACGACTTCCAGTTCCCGGAGCCGATCACGGAGGAGGATCTCGGCCGCATCGAGGAAGAGATGCGCCGTGAGCTCTCCGAAGGCCGCTCGTGGGAGCGCCAGGAGATCTCCCGCGACGAGGCGCGCCGGCGCTTCGAGCAGGAGGAGGAGCCGTACAAGCTGGAGCTCGTCGCCGACGCCGAGGAGCCGATCTCGCTGTACACGCAGGGCGACTTCACCGACCTCTGCCGCGGCCCGCACCTGCAGAACTCCAAGCCGATCAAGGCGCTGAAGCTGACCGGTCTCGCGGGCGCGTACTGGCGCGGCGACGAGAAGAACCCGCAGCTGACGCGGATCTATGGAACGGCCTTCTATTCGCAGGCCGATCTCGACCTGCACCTCGAGCGCCTCGAGGAAGCGAAGAAGCGGGACCACCGCCGGCTCGGCCCGCAGCTCGACCTGTTCCACTTCTCCAAGCACGCGCCGGCCATGCCCCTGTGGCACCCCAAAGGCGTTGTCCTCTGGAACACGCTCGAACGTCTGCGCTCGCGGGAGAACGTGAAGCGCGGCTACCTCGAGGTACGGACCCCGCTCATGTGGGACGCCGACACCTTCTGGACCTCGGGGCACTTCCCCAAGTACGAAGACCTGATGTTCAGGGTCGACGTGCGTAGCCAGGACTTCGCCCTCAAGTCGATGAACTGCCCGGGCCACATGCTTCTCTTCGGCAGCCGGCCCAGGAGCTACAAGGAGCTTCCGCTTCGCTACTCCGAAGCGGCATCGCTGCACCGGGACGAGTTGCCGGGCACGCTGCACGGGCTCCTGCGCGTCCGCATCGTCACCCAGGACGACGCGCATATCTTCTGCACGGAGGAGCAGATCCAGGACGAGATCGCGAGCTGTGTCGAGCAGGCCCGCTACCTCTACGAGCTCTTCGACCTGAAGGCGAGCGCCGAGTTCGCGACGCGGCCGGACAACAAGGTCGGCACGGACGAGCAGTGGGATCGCAACGAAGCCGCCATCGAGGAAGCGCTGCGCCTGAACGAGATCCCGTACACGATCGCGCCGGGTGAGGGCGCCTTCTACGGGCCGAAGATCGACCTGTTCATGGACGACGCGCTCGGGCGTAAATGGCAGATGGGGACGATCCAGCTCGACTCGCAGATGCCCTCGCGCTTCGGGCTCAAGTACGTAGGCGCCGACAACGCCGAGCACGACCTGTACGTCGTGCACCGCGCGCTGTACGGCTCGTTCGAGCGCTTCATCGGCATCCTCATCGAGCACTTCGCGGGGGACTTTCCGTACTGGCTCGCACCCGTGCAGGTGCGGGTGCTGCCCGTGCAGGAGGGGCACCGCGAGGCGGCCGGCGCGATCGCGGAGAAGCTGCAGGAGGCCGGTGTCCGCGCCGAGGTCGACGAGCGGGACGAGACAGTCGGCAAGCGGATCCGCGAGGCCGAGTTGGAGAAGATCCCGTACGTGATCGTCTTCGGCGACCGCGAGTCGGAGGAGTCGCTCGCGGTGCGCGCGCGGGGCGGCGAGCAGGCGACGCAAGGCTTGGAGGCGTTTCTCGCTTCGCTGCCGCCGCAGCCGTGAAGGCGCTCGCCGTCTCCCCCCTCGCGACACTCGTCGTCGGCGCGGCCGCGGGGCGGGGACCCCGCCGCTGCCCGAGGCGACCCGCGCCTCTTGCTAAGCTGCGTGCCTGAGCAAGCAGGAGCGATCCCGTTCCTCACCTCCCGAGCATCGCTCTGTGGGGGTTCAACCGAGTCGAACGACGAGGGTTTCGGGACCGCTGCCTGCAGCGGTTTTGTCGTTCGTACAGGAGGAAGCAATAGCTTGGTGAAAGCCCTTTGAGACCTCGGCGGCATGCGGAGCCGGTCCGCCCGGTACCGCAAGCTCGAGTCAACGACTCGATTCGTGCCTCACGCGTGAGGCTGATCGATGAGGACGGTTCGCAGGTAGGGGTGAAGGAGATCAAGGAGGCGCTGGACTACGCGCATTCCAAGGATCTCGACCTCGTGGAAGTGGCCTCTGGAGCCGACCCGCCGGTTGCGCGGATCATGGACTACGGGAAGTACCGCTACGAGCAGGAGCAGAAGGCGAAGCTCGCGCGGAAGCACCAGTCCCAAATCAACGTCAAGGAGATCAAGCTCAGGCCGAAGATCGGGCAACACGACTACGAGACCAAGAAGGGGCACGTCGTCCGCTTCCTCAACCAGCGGGCCAAGGTCAAGGTCACGATCATGTTCCGCGGGCGCGAGACGACGCACCCGGAGCGCGGGCGCGACCTCTTGCTGCGGCTGGCGGAAGAGGTCGCCGAGATCGGCCAGATCGAGTCGCCGCCGCTCCTCGACGGTCGCAACATGGTCATGGTGCTCGGGCCCACCAAGAATGCGGGAGTTACGAAATCCGATGCCAAAACAGAAGACACACAGCGGAGCGAAGAAGCGGTTCAAGGTCAGCGGGGCGGGGAAGATCCTGCGCCGCCGCCGCCACCGGACGACGCCTCCGGGCCATCTGATCAAGAGCCGTCCGGGGAAGAGGAAGCGCGGGCGGCTGAACGAGTCGGTCGCGCCTAGCGACCAGAAGGCCGTGAAGAAGCTCCTGGGGAGGGGCTAGGCGATGACGCGAGTCAAGCGTTCCGTCGCCGCGCGCAAGAAGCGCCGCAAGGTGCTGCACGAAGCGCGCGGGTACTGGGGGCTCAAGCACTCGAGCTACAAGGCCGCGAAGGAGCAGGTCGAGCACTCGCTCGTCTACGCGTACCGGGACCGCAAGAACCGCAAGCGGAGCATGCGCTCGCTCTGGATCATCCGCATCAACGCGGCCGCCCGCCAGAACGGCCTTTCCTACAACCAGTTCATGTCCGGCCTCCGCAAGGCGGAGATCGAGCTCGATCGCAAGGTTCTCGCGGACCTCGCCGTCAGCGATCCGCCGGCGTTCACGGCCGTCGCCGATCAGGCGAAGGCCGCGCTCGAGAAGGCTTGAGCCGAGAGGAGCTCCGGGCGACCTTCGAGGAGGTCCCGGAGCTCTACGATCGCGCCCGGCCGACGTACCCGCCCGAGCTGTTCGGCGATCTCGTCGAGCTGGCCGGGCTGCGCGCCCAGGGACGCATCCTCGAGGTCGGCCCAGGCACGGGAAACGCGACTCGGCCGCTGGCCGAACGCGGCTACGAGATCGTTGCCGTCGAGCTCGGAGGGCGGTTGGCCGAGGTGGCGCACCGGAACCTGGCCGCCTTCCCGAGCGTCGAGATCGTCAACGCGAACTTCGAGAGCTGGGAGCCCGCCGTAGCGGGCTTCGACGCGGTCGTCGCCTTCACCTCGTTCCACTGGATCGATCCCGACGTTCGTCTCGCCAAGTCAGCCCGGCTGCTGCGGGCCGGTGGTGCGCTCGCGGTCGTCCAGACGCATCACATCGTCCGTCCGGGCGGCGACGGTTTCTGGGCCGATGTGCAGGAGGACTACGACGCGGTCGTTCCAAGCCCGGACAACCGCCCGCCGCCGCTCGCGGAAGAGGTCGCTGACCTGCGCGATGAGATCGAAGGGAGCGAGCTGTTCCGGCCGCCAGAGATCCGGCGCTACGAGTGGGACATCACCTACACCGCCGGCGAGTACCTGGCGGTGCTCGACACCTACTCAGGCCACCGGTCGATGACGGACGGCGAACGGGCCGAGCTCTTCCGGCGGATCCGCCGGCGGGTCGACGGTCGGCCCGAAGGGCTCGTGACGAAGCGCTACCTCGCGATTCTCAACGTCGCTCGAAGCCTGTGATCACATCGTCCTCCAACCCTCGGCTGAAGCTGATCCGGCGCCTCCAGTCGCGGCGGCAGCGCGAGCGGCTCGGGCTGTTCGTGTGCGAGGGGGAGGATCTCGTGGACGCGGGGATCGCCGCCGGGGCCGAGCCGGTCGACCTGCTCGTCGCGGGCGAGGACGCCGAGCCGGACCTGCTGGCGGACATCTCCACTCTCGCGCATCCGCCGCGCGTGCTGGCGGTCTTCCGCCGCGCCGACCTGCCCGTCGCCCGCGAGAACACGCGCGGGCTGGCCCTGTGGCGGGTAGCCGATCCCGGGAACGTCGGCACGCTCATCCGCGCAGCGGACGGATTCGGCGCGGCCGTCTACCTCTCCGCAGGCTGCGCGGATCCGACCGGGCCGAAAGCGCTGCGCGCTTCGATGGGGTCCGTGTTTCGGGTGCCGACCGGGCGCTTCGGCGATGCGCCGGGGCGGCGCATCGCCCTGGTTCCGCGCGGCGGAACGCCGCTCCGCGAAACGGACCTGTCCGAGCCCGTCACCTTCGTCCTCGGCGCGGAGCGCCACGGGCTCCCGGAAGACATCCTCGACGCCGGCGACGCGACCGCGTCGATCCCGTTGGAGGAAGGCGCCGAGTCTCTGAACGTGGCTCTCGCGGGCGCGATCGCGCTCTATGAGCTACGGCGCGCCTTGTAGGACTTGCCCGCCGTTCCACTCGCCACCCAGGAGGATAAGCTTCGTTCCGTGCGCAACGTTTGGACACTGCGCGTCTCGCAGACGGCCGCGAAGTACGGCGAGCATGCCCCCGCAGCTGCGGTCTGCTGCAACGCCTGCCGGACCTGCGTCACGACGAATGTCGTCGGTCTTGTGATGGGCGGGATCGTCGCGGGGTGGGTTGGTGTCCGCCGCCTTTTCGCCAAGCCCTCCCGATAGCTACCAGGCTCCGCCTCCACCCCCGCCGCCGCCCCCGCCGCCGCCGCCCGAGAACCCGCCGCCGGAGCCGCTCGACGACGGGGGCGTGAGCGCCGACCCGAAGCCTGCGCTGAGATCGCTGATTCCCAGCGCGCTCGGCCCCGAGCCGAGGTCGCCGTACGGGCTGATCCAGTAGATCGTGCTCGCGTTGTGCAGCTCCTCGGGCATGTGCAGCTGCGCGCCCTGGAGCACGCGCTCGGCGATCCCGAACGCGATCCCGTAGACGAGGAACCGTTCCCAGAGCTCGAGCGTCGCGGGCGGCGCCTCCTTGAGCCGCGGAAAGTCGGTCAGGTAGCGGCGGAAGGCGTCCCAGCGCTCGGCCTCCTCCTCGGCCTTCGGCCGGCGTCGCCGCCACATGCGCACGCCGGCGGCCCCGAAGAGCAGGAGGACGGCGTTCACGACCGCGCATCCCCCGAGCGCGATCAGGACGATGTCCGTCCAGCGCGGCGCGACCGGCCGGAACCCTGAGATGCCGATCGCCAGCAACACGACGGCGAGGATGGCGAAGACGGCGATGCCGGCACCAATGACGAAGGCGCCGCGGTTGTCGTACCAGTTCCTACGGTCGATCGACGTCGCGACGGCTTTCTTGAAGGACGAGAAGCGCGCCGCGTTCCCCGTTCGGTCGGCCGTGATCCGCTCCCGGAAGTTGGAGAGCCGCTCGGGCTTGTCGGCGACGATGCTGTCGATGACCTCGGCGACGTCGTCCTCGAAGGACGTCAGCTTGGCCCCGTTGGCCTTGGCGATCTCGAGATCGGCGACGTCCTGTTTCTTCAGGCCGCCCCATGTCGAATGCTCGGTCGTGACCGGCGTCGCCTTGTAGCGCCCGCGCCGGATCAGGTCGAACAGCGTGGCGGTGAACTCGTTCGATCCGACTCCCGAGCGCTCGCGCAGGAGCGGAGGCACGAGCGCGGGCTCGAGCTCGGTCGGCGGGTCCTGCTCGTACTCGCGGTCATAGGTCGTCTTGCGCTCGCGGCCGAAGAGGAGATAGACGCCGAGCAGAACGAGCACAGCGGGGCCGACTCCGAGCGCGAGCAAAATCAGGAACGTGCGCGCCGGGTGATCCTTCGCGTCCTGGATCTGGCGGCGGTCGGACTCGAAAGAGGCTGCCGATTGCCGCTGCTCCGCGACGATGTTCTGCAGGCCGTCGCCTTGGACGACCTTCGCGCCCGAGGTCGACGTGAGCAGCCGCCGGGGGAAGACCGTCCTCAGTTCGACGAACTGCTTCGAGGGGATCTCGATCGCGAGCAGCTTGGTGTGGGTGGGCGTGCGGCCGACGGCGCCGCGGACGTACTCGGGCGCTCCCCAGACGCGATAGGACGGGCCGAGCGTGGTTCTCCGCGGGAGGAAGGTCGACGCGTGCAGCTCCCCGAGCCCCACCGGCCACTGGTCGCCCCAGACCTTCAGGTTGACGTCCACGACGTCGTCGTAGGCGACTGCAAGGCCCTTGATGCGGTACGCGACCGTGAACGTCCGGTCCTCGAAGGACGCGTCGAAATGCCACACGATGCGCAGGGCGTTCGAGAGGCGCGCCGTGCCGTAGGTGCCGGGCGAGCCGGAGCTTCCGAGCTCGGCCGATGCTCCGGGGGCGTAGAGCGCGTCTCCCTCGGCTACCCCGACGTGGTCGATCGTCTCGCCGGACCGGATGGGAATGTCACGGTAGGCACCCGTGAAGTCGCCGTCGAAGGAGAACGTGAGCCGCTCGGTGACGTCCACGGCTCCGGCCGGCGTCACCCGTGCGCTGACGTGCGCCGCGGGAAGCGTGTACTCCTTGGCGAGCGCGGCGGGGACGACGACGAGCGCGACCGCGGCGACCGCCGCGGTTAGAACTGCACGCGTGGTGCCTCCCGTACCGGATCCTCGATCTCGAAGAACGTGCGCGGCTCGAAGTGGAAGAGGCCGGCCACGATGTTCGTCGGCACCGTTTGGATCCCGTTGTTGTACGTGAGGACCGTGTCGTTGTAGACCTGGCGCGAGACCGCGATCTTCTGCTCCGTGTCGCTCAGCTGCTCCTGCAGCTGCTGGAAGTTCTCCGTCGCGCGCAGCTGGGGGTAGGCCTCGGCCACCGCGAAGAGACGGCCGATCGCGGCGGTCAGCGCATTCTCCGCCTGCGCCTGCTCCGGCACGGTCTGCGCTTGCTGTGCGGCTGTCCGAGCGCGCGTCACCTCTTCGAACGTCCCGCGCTCGTGAGCTGCGTAGCCTTTGACCGACTCCACCAGGTTGGGGATGAGGTCGTAGCGGCGGCGCAGCTGGACGTTGACCTGCGCCCACGCGTTCTGCGTCCTGTTCCGCAGCCGGACGAGCCTGTTGTACATCCAGACCAGGAAAAGCAGGATGAGCGCCACGACGGCGACGACGACGATGATGATCCAGATCACGAGCGGGAGCCTAAACGGTAGGGCGCAGGGCGACCCAGATGCTGTCCTCGCCGCCGGCGAACGGCCGGCGGTCGAACCAGCCGAAGCAGGACTCGATCTCGAAGCCGCTCTTCTCGAGCAGCATGCGCCACTCCACTGGGGAAAGCCACGCGAGCGCCATGGTGGTGGCACCTGACGGGCCTCTGACCGAGAGGGTGAGCGTGCGCGTGGCCGTGTCCCAGTCGGCGCGCTCGAAGATGCCCGGCTCGCGCTCCAGCCAGCGGCCGTGGGTGTCGTCGATGTCGTCCTGCGCCGGGGTGAAGACGTCGAAGACGAAGCGGCCGCCGGGTGGGAGGAGATCGTGAATTGCGGTGAGGGTGCAGATCCGCTCCGGGTCGGACTGGAGGTGCAGGAGCGAGCGAAAGGGGCAGATCACGAGCTGCGCTCCGGTGCCGGCAGGCGGCTTGCGGATGTCGCCGCGCCGCAGGTCGAGGCGCTCGCTCACGCCGGCCTCGGCGGCGGCCGCCCGCGCGACGGCGAGCATTCCCTCCGACGCGTCGACGCCGATCACGACCACGCCCGCTTGCGCGATCGGGATGGCGATCCGGCCGGTGCCAACCCCGAGCTCGAGGACCGGCCCTCCCGAGCGCTTCGCCTCGTCCACGTAGAAGTCGATGTCCTCGCGGACGCTGCGGCTCCACGCGTCGTACAGGCCCGCGATCGCGTCGTAGGAGCCGCGCGGCGGTGTGCTATTTCGGCGCTCTGTCGGCACAGACGTGTGCGCTCTTCCTCGATACGATCGCAGTGGGGAGGAGGCTGGTGGCCCCACACCCACGATTGGTTCGGTGGCTGGGGAACGATCGCTGGCTGGAAGGGGCCGATGATACATTCGCTCGATGGACGCCAAAGCCCTCGAATCTGAGGCTATGAGCGCGATTTCGGGCTCTTCGACCCTCGAAGAGCTCGAGGACGCGCGCGTGCGCTACCTGGGCCGCAAGAGCGAGCTCGCCCAGGCGCTCCGCGACGTCCGCGACCGCGAGACCGGGATGCTCCTGAACCCGATCCGCGAAGGTCTGGAGGCAGAGGTCGACGCGCGGCGGCGGGCGCTGGAGCGCGCCGAGCTCGACCGCCGGCTCCGTGAGGAGCGCGTCGACGTCACGCTTCCCGGCGACGAGCGCCGGATCGGGTCCCTCCATCCGACGACCCACATCCGCCGGCTCGTCGAGGACGCGTTCCTCGGTCTCGGCTACGACATCGTCGACGACCGCGAGGTCGAGACCCCGCACTACAACTTCGACCAGCTTGCGTTCCCGCCGGCGCATCCGACCCGTTCGCCGCGCGACACCTTCTTCATCGACCCGGAGCGTCTGCTCCGCACAGAGACGTCGCCGTCGCAGATCCACACGATGGAGGCGAAGGAGCCCCCGATCTACATGGTCTCGATCGGCCGCGTTTACCGCCGCGACGAGGTCACGCCCACGCGCTTCCCCATCTTCCACCAGTTCGAAGGCCTCGCCGTCGACCGCGGCATCACGCTCACCGATCTCAAAGGGACGCTTCTCCACGTCATGCGCGTGCTCTTCGGCGACGACCGCGAGGTGCGCTTCCGGACGCACAACTTCCCCTTCACCGAGCCGTCCATCGAGCCGGATGTCTCCTGTCCGAACTGCAGCTTCGAGGGCTGCCGCATGTGCAAGTTCACCGGCTGGATCGAGCTCGGCGGCGCTGGGATGGTCGACCCGCAGGTGTTCGAGAACGTCGGGATCGACCCGGAGGAGTGGAGCGGCTTCGCTTTCGGCTGCGGCCTCGAGCGGGCGGCCCAGCTCCGCTACGACATCACCGAGATCCGCCCGTTCTGGGAAAACGACCTCCGAGTCCTCAGGCAGTTCTAGGCATGAAGATCCCGCTCAGCTGGCTGCACGAGTACGTCCGCCCGGAGCTGCCGCTCGACGACCTCGTCTCGCGCATCGACGTCTCCATCGGGGTCGTGGAGAACGTCGAGCGGATCGGCGTCCCCGACGTCGACGGGAACCTCGGGCTCTACCGCGTGGGCCACGTGCTCGAGGCCGGCAAGCATCCGAACGCCGACCGGCTGCAGCTCTGCCGCGTGGACGTGGGCGAAGCGGAGCCCGTCCAGATCGTCTGCGGCGCCTGGAACTTCAGCACCGGCGCGACCGTCGCGGTCGCGCTTCCCGGCGCGGTGCTGCCGGGCGGGACGAAGCTCGAGCGAGCCAAGCTCCGCGGCCAGGTCTCCGAAGGGATGATCCTCTCGGAGCGCGAGCTGGAGCTCGGGCCTGACCACAGCGGAATCCTCGTTCTCCCCGCCGGCGAGCCGGGCGCGCCCCTTTCCGACGTCCTTCCGCTCGGTGAGACGGTCATCGGCTTGGAGGTGACGAACAACCGCGTCGATCTCCTCTCGGTCTACGGCGTGGCGCGCGACATCGCCGCGCTGCTCCGCCTCGATCTCGCTCCGCCGCCGGGCAACGATCCGGAGCAGGTCGGCGACGAACCGGTGGACGTCCGGATCGAGGATCTGGAGGGCTGCCCGCGCTACCTCGGCCGCCTCTTCCGCGACGTCGAGATCGGCCTCTCGCCTCCCTGGATGCGCGCCCGGCTCACGGCCGCCGGGATGCGCCCGATCTCGAACGTCGTCGACGTGACGAACTACGTCATGCTCGCCCTCGGCAACCCGCTGCACGCCTTCGACTTCTCGACGCTGGCGGAGAGCCGCGTGGTCGTTCGCCGGGCGCGCCCGGGCGAGGAGATCCGCACGCTCGACGACGAGCTGCGCAAGCTCGATCCGACCGATCTCCTCATCGCCGACGCGAAGCGCGGGATCGCGCTGGCCGGGATCATGGGCGGCGAGGAGACCGAGGTATCCGACTCGACCACGAGCGTCCTGCTCGAAGCGGCGAACTTCGAGCCGGTCGGGATCTGGCGCAGCTCCGAGCGGATGCGGCTGCGCACGGAGGGCTCCAATCGCTGGGAGAAGGGCGTCGACCCGTACCTGGCCGAGCAGGCCGCGGCGATGGCGACCGAGCTCATTGTCGAGCTTACGGGCGCACGCTGGACGGGACACACCGACGTCCAGGGCGAGCTGCCCGACCGGCCGCTCGTCCCGTACCGTCCGGAGAAGGCGGACGCGGTGATCGGGATGGAGGTCGCCTTCGGGGAGCAGGAGGAGACCCTCGAACGTCTCGGCTGCGAGCTCGAGGGCAGCGCCTACCGCGTCCCGACGTGGCGCGCTCGCGACCTGACGCGCGAGATAGACCTCGTCGAGGAAGTCGCCCGCTTCGTCCTTGCCGACGTGCCCTTCACGTTGCCGCTCCGGCGCGCGATGACGGGCCGGCTGAGCCGCGAGCAGCGCCTGCGCCGCCGGCTGGAGGACGTCCTCGTCGGCCTCGGCTTCAACGAGACAGTGACGCCGTCCCTGCGGCTCGACGATGCCGACCCGGACGCAATCGCGCTCGAGGAGCCGATCTCGATCGAGCTCGCCGTCCTCCGCACCGAGCTGCTCCCCAGCCTCGTCGACTTCGCCCGCCGCAACGCCGATGTGGGGAACCGGAACATTGCCCTGTTCGAGGTCGCGCACGTCTACCTGCCCAAGGGGAACGAGCTACCGGACGAGCCGCTGCACGTGGCCGGGATCGTCGAGGGAGGGTTCTCGGCCGTGAAGGGAGTCGTGGAGGCGATCTACGGCGCGCTCAAGGCGACGCCGCTCATCGCCCCCGGCGAGCACGCGCTCCTCCATCCCGGCAAGGCGGCGCGCGCCGAGGCGGGTGTCTTCGGCGAGGTCCATCCCGCCGTCCTGGACGGCAACTGGGGCGCCTTCGAATTCGACCTCGAGCTGCTCCTGGCCGACGCGCGCGATCCCGTCCGCTACGCGGACGTCAACACCTTCCCGGCCGTCCGCCAGGATCTCGCTTTCATCGTCCCAGAGGACGTCCCGGCGGCCGACCTCGTGGACGTCTCGCGCGCGGCCGCCGGGCCTGAGCTTCGCGAGATGCGCGTGTTCGACGTCTACCACGGGCCGCAGGTGGGGGAGGGGCGCAAGTCGCTCGCCTTCTCCGTCGAGTTCCAGTCGCCCGAGCGGACGCTCTCGGACGAGGACGCGGCCGCCCTGCGGCAGCGCATCGTAGACGCCCTGCGTGAGCGGTTCGGCGCGGAGCTGCGAACCGGCTAGGTGGACTAGTGCGAGGCGACCAGGCGCTCGGCGACCGCCTGGAGCACCTTCAGCTGCATGTCGGGCATCCGGCGGAGCAGGCCCCTGAGCGCCTGATCGGTGACGACGAGCATCCGTGTGGGCTCCGTCGTCCTCACGGTCGCCGTCCGTGGGACGCGCGCGATGACCGCGATCTCGCCGACGAAGTCGCCCTTCGCGAGGTGCGCGATGCGGTGACCGCTGCGGATCACGTCCGCCCCGCCGTCCAGCAGCACGAAGAACTCGCGCCCTCGCTCGCCCTCCCGGATGATCTCCTTGTCGCCGGGAAAGTCGATTTCGTCGGCGAGTGCAGCGACCTCGGCCAGCTCCTTGCGCGATAGCCGCGCGAAGAGAGGGATGTTCTTGATCAGCTCAATCTTGGTGTTCTTACCTAGATGCACCCAAGCGAGTCTAGAACAGACAAACAGACAATCCGATCGGTACGGGTCCGCGTACCCTGGGTTTATGCGACGACTCCTGATCCCACTGACACTCGTGGCCGCGGCAACGGCGATGCTCGTGTTCCTCCTGCCGTCCGGCTCGGCCGCAGCCAATCCCACGCTCCAGGCCTCCGTCGGCCCGGGGTTCACCATTTCGCTCAAGGACGCGAACGGCGCCAACGTCAAGCATCTCGATCCCGGGACGTACGACGTGCACGTCGTCGACCAGGGCGTGGAGCACAACTTCCATCTCCAAGGCCCGAACGTGGACGAGGCCACCTCGGTCGAGGACACGGGCGAGGTGACCTGGACGGTCACGTTCATCGACGGCGTCTACAACTTCAAGTGCGACGCCCACCCAACCCAGATGAAGGGCGACTTCGCCGCGGGGACCGCGACGATCGAACCGCCCCCGCCCGCCGCCGTCCGCCGCCCGCGAAGGGCTTCGCGAAGGGGACGAAGCTCAAGGGCACGGTTGGCCCCGGCTTCACCATCTCGCTGAGGGACGGCGCCGGCAAGACCGTCCGCAAGGTGCACGCCGGGAGGACCTACACCATCGCCATCACGGACAAGTCCGCCATCCACAACTTCCACGTCACCGGCAAGGGCGTGAACAAGAAGACCGTTGTCGGCAAGAAGCAGAAGGCGACCTGGAAGGTCAAGTTCAAGAAAGGCACGTACCGCTTTCGCTGCGATTCCCATCCGACTGTCATGAAGGGAAGCTTCAAGGCCTCATAAGCCGCGAGGAGGAGAAGAGCCGCCCGGCGTGACCGCAGCACGCCGGGTGGCCTCCCTTTTCCGGAGCGCGCTACGAGGATTCAGTCGCGCGGGTGCTCGCGCCCGCGCCTGAACATCAGCCGCACGGTGGCGCCGATCCCGCCCGCGAGGAAGAACCCGGCGCCGAACGCGGCCGCGGCCAGCACCGGGACGTTGACGCTCGAGCTGGCCGCCGTCCGCAGCGAGTCGACCGCACCGGCGAGCTGCTCGCGCTCGAGCTCGATCTCGCGTCGGACCGACTCCGGCGTCTGCGGCTCGGGCTCAGCCATGTCCGGCCTTGATCGCCTCGGTGGTCAGCTTCGCCTCCTCGATCGCCTGCTTCGGCACGGGCGGCGTGGCCTTCTTGAAGGACGACACGGCGAGGAATCCGAGGATCGCGACGACGATCAAGAGGCTCACGGTGACGATCAGGAGCGAGGCCCAGGTGTCGAGCGGGATCGCGGCGGCGATCGCGGCGAGCCCGAATCCCAGGGCGTAGAGCAGGAGGAGGAGCGCCGCGAGGGCGAGCGCGATTCCTACGGCGAAGACCTTCCCCTTCCGGCTGAGCTCGAGCGCGGCCAGGCGCAGCTCGAGCCGCGCGAGCGCGCTCGCGTGCTCGGCGATCTGCTTGGCGGACTCGCCGAGCCCGGCCGGCTCAGAACCTTGGATGGGCATCTCCTCTCCAGTCGACGAGCTTGGCGACGAGGATGCCTGCGAAGAATGCGCCCGCCGCGACGGCGATGGGATTGAGGCCGCCGCCTCCCGTTTTCTTCTTCGGCTTCTCCTGCTCCGGCGGCTTCGGCTCCGGCGCCGGCTCGGGCACGGGGGGCGGGGGCTGCATCGTCGGCGCGACGTTACCGTTCGTGGGGCCGTTCGTAGGGCCGTTCGTGGGCTCGCCGCGCAGCCGGGCCAGGACGAGGGTCGGCTGAATCTTGCGGAGGAAGGCTGCGTCTTCGCCCAGGGGCTCGGCCAGCTTCGCCGCGAGACCGCCTTGAGCAGACGCCTTGCGCGACAGCTCCTCGAGGAATGCCGCGCCGCGTTCGAACAAGAGGTCGGCCTTCGTCATCGCTTCTTCGGCGGATCCTCGCCTGTGGCCATCTTCCAGATTCTCGTCGCGACCAGGCGCGCGACGGCGGCCGCGCCGGCGACGAAACCGGTGTAAAGACCGGCCCACAGCAGTCTTCGCAACATTTCACTCCGAGCTTACCGGGACTCGGGCTCGAACAAACCTCAAACGGCCGCGGCGAATATTTATTCTCCGTTCATGCAACGGCTACGTCCGCTTCCGAAGCAGGAGAGACAGCGGTTGCTGACCAGCGTCGTCGCCAGCGGGAGGATCGGGACGCAACTCGAGCTGCTCGGCGCGCTCGACCGGGCGGGCTGCAAGGTCACGCAGGCGACGGTCTCGCGGGACATCCGCGAGCTCGGGATCCAGAAGGTGCGCGACCCGCTCGGCCAGCCGCGCTATGCGCTGCCGCAGGGAACGTCGCGCGGCGATCCGCGGGAGGCGCTGGTGTCGGTGCTCTCCCAGTTCGGCCGCCGTGCCGTCGCGGCCCAGAACCTGGTCATCGTCCGCTGTGAGCTCGGGACGGCGCCGGCGGTCGCGCGCGCGCTCGACCGCCTGGAGGACGACCGCATCCTCGGGACGCTGGCGGGGGACGACACGTGCCTCGTGGTTGCGCGAGGGCCGCGGGAGGCGAGGGCGATCGCGCGCGAGCTCCGCCGCGAAATATAGTTGACAGATATATCTAGATGATGTATCGTCCGGCGACATGCAGGACGGAAAACTTTCGCCGACCGCCTACGTCATCCTCGGGATGCTCAACCTGGGGGCACTCACGGGTTACGAAATCAAGAGCATCGTCGACCGCTCCACTCGCTTCTTCTGGGCCGCGAGCTACGGCCAGATCTACCCGGAGCTGAGCCGGCTCGAGGCCGCGGGCCTCGTCAAGGGGAAGCTCGCGCCGACCGGCGGCCGCAAGCGCAAGGAGTTCGAGCTCACCGCCGCAGGCAGGCGTGCTTTGACCGAATGGGCGGCCCGGCCGCCGGAGATCATGGAGATGCGCGACGAGAATCTGCTCAAGCTGTTCTTCGCGGACGTGCTCCCGCTCGAGCAGGCGCTCGAGCAGTTGCGCATGCGCAGCGCAGGGCACGAGCAGTTCTTGGCGCTGCTGCGCGAGATCGAAGCGCGGCCCGGCGACGATCCGCCGTTCGTCGGCCTCGTCCTCCAGTACGGCATCGACTACGCGGAGTTCAACATCGAATGGTGCAAGCGCCAGGAGCGGCGCCTTGGAAAGAAGGAGGCGGCATGACCGTGGCAACCGAACGAGAACCCGGCACAGTCGTGGGTGCCCGCGAGCCGGGTCTGCCCGAACCGAATCTCCGTTCAATCTTCCTCGCCGGCGCGCCGCGGTTCGCGCGCGAGCTGTTCGGGCCGGTGCTCGGCTTCTACGCGGGGTACGAGCTCTGGGGGCTCACCGCTGGAATCGTCATCGCCACGGTCGTGGCGCTGGCGATCGAGGTGTACGAGCGCAAGCACGGCCGCCGGGGAGCCCTCGCGCTTGTCTCTGCGGCCTTCGTCGTGATCCAGGGCGTGGTCGGGCTCATCGCGGACAGCGCCGTCGTGTACCTGGCACAGCCCGTGATCGTGAGCGCGGTCTGGGCTGTCGCCTACCTCGTGTCCGCCGCAATCGGCCGCCCTCTGATGGGCGTCTTCGCCGACGCCTGGTATCCGTTCCCGGACTTCGTGAAGCAGTCGCGCACGTACCGGAGCGTCTTCGGCTTCGAGTCGGTCGTCTGGGGCGTGTACCTGCTGGCACGCAGCGGGATCCGCATGCTCGTCCTCTGGACGGGGAGCATCGGCGGCTTCGTCGCCATCCAGTTCGTCACCGGGATTCCCTTCATCATCGCCCTGGTGATCTGGTCGCTGTGGTACGCGGTGCGCGGCTTCGAGCGCAGCACCGAATGGGACGACGAGCCGCCTCCGGCTCTCGTGCCTGATACCAAGTAGGCCTGAAGAAGGCCGTTGTCATCGGCTCCGGGCCGAACGGGCTCGCGGCCGCGCTCGAGCTGGCGCGAGCGGGGCTGGACGTCGAGGTCCGGGAGGCCGCCGACGAGGCTGGCGGCGGCGTCCGCTCGGCGGCACTGACGCTCCCGGGGTTCGTGCATGACGTCTGCTCCGGCGTCCATCCGCTCGCCCGGGCCTCGGTCGCCTTCGAGGGCATCGAGGTCGAGTGGGTGCAACCGGGCCTTCCGGCCGCGCATCCGCTCGACGACGGCACTGCCGTCGCCCTCCACCGCTCATTGGAGGAGACCGCCGGCGCGCTCGGCCGGGATGCGGCCGCTTACAGGCGTCTGATCGGGCCGTTCGTGGGGGCGTGGCTCGACATCGCGCGCCTGCGGCCGGTCGCAGCGTTGCGGCGGCTCGGCCCGGCGCCGCTGCACGCGGCGCTCTCCCAGGCCGCCGCGCTCGCGCGGGGGCGCTTCACCGGAGAGCCGGCGCGGGCGCTCTTCGCCGGCAACGCCGCCCATTCGATGCTGCCGCTGGAGCGACGGCCGTCCGCCGGCTTCGCGGTCGCGCTGCTGACGATGGGGCACGCCGTGGGCTGGCCGTTTCCGCGCGGTGGCGCGGCAAGGCTGACCGAGGCGCTCATCGCGCGGCTGCAGGACTTGGGCGGACGGGTGGTGACCGGGGCGCCGGTGGACGAGCTTCCTCGGGCGGATCTCGTCCTCGCCGACGTCGCCCCGCGGGAGCTCGCCCGCATCGCCGGCCGGCGCCTGCCAGACCGCTACGTCGCGGCGCTGCGCCGCTACCGGCACGGCCCGGGCGCCTTCAAGCTCGACTGGGCGCTGTCCGCGCCGATCCCGTGGACGGCGGCCGAAGCCGGCCGCGCCGGCACCATCCATCTCGGCGGCACGCTCGACGAGATCGCGGGGTCCGAGCGCGGATCCATGGGAGGGTCGTGCCTCCGAGCGACCGTTCGTCCTCCTCTCGCAGCCGGGCCGCTTCGATCCCACGCGGGGCCAGACCGCCTGGGCGTACTGCCACGTCCCGAACGGCTCGGCCGAGGACATGACCGAGCGGATCGAAGGCCAGGTCGAGCGGTTCGCTCCGGGCTTCGGCGAGCTCGTCCTCACCCGCCACGCGCTCGGCCCGGCCGACCTGGAACGGCACAACCGGAACCTCGTGGGCGGTGACCTGAACAACGGCGCCATGGATCTCGGGCAGCTCCTGTTCCGGCCGGCGCGCCGGCTCGTCCCCTACCGGACGCCCCTCGGCGGGGTCTATCTCTGCTCCGCGGCGACGCCGCCCGGCGGCGGCGTCCACGGGCTGTGCGGGTACCTGGCCGCCCGTCTCGCGCTGCACGACCTGCGCCGGCACTGACGTTTCCTCCGGCGGCCCGCCAGGAACAAGACCGGAATACCGAAGGGAGACGAGATGGCAGACACGATCGACGAACAGCTGACCAAGTACCTTGCCGACGCCCACTCGATCGAGGAGCAAGCCCTGCAGCAGCTGCGCGGCGCTCCCGATGCGGTGAGCGATCCGGAGCTCGCCGGGATCTTCCGCGAGCATCTGGTCGAGACGGAGGAGCACGAGCGTCTCGTCCGCTCGCGACTGGAGGAGCACGACTCCGATCCCTCGCGGCGCAAGGACCTGCTGATGCGCGTCGGCGGCGCGGGCTTCTTGCTCTTCGCCAAGGCGCAGCCGGACACCTCCGGCAAGCTCGTGGCTCACGCCTATTCGTACGAGCACCTCGAGCTCGCCGCATACGAGCTGCTGCGGCGCGTGGCCGAGCGCGCCGGCGACACCGCAACGGCCGAGACGGCGCGAAAGATTCGCGATCAGGAGGAGCGCATGGCGAAGAGGCTCGAGGAGAACTTCGACCGCGCGGCCGAGGCATCGCTCCGGGAGGTCGGCCGGGACGACCTCGACGAGCAGCTGAACAAGTACCTCGCGGACGCCCACGCCATCGAGGGGCAGGCGATGCAGCTGCTCCAGAAGGGGCCGCAGCTCTCCGGCGATCCCGATCTGGCTCACATCTACGAGCAGCACCTCGAGGAGACGCGCGAGCACGAGGGGCTCGTCGAGCAGCGGCTGGACGCCCGCGGCGGGGACACAACCGGTCTCAAAGACGCGGCGATGCGCGCCGGCGCGCTGAACTGGGGCATGTTCTTCCAGCTCCATCCCGACACGTCCGGCAAGCTCGCCGCCTTCGCGTACGCATTCGAGCATCTGGAGATCGCCGGCTACGAGGAGCTGAAGCGGGTGGCGCGGAAGGTCGGCGACGAGGAGACGATCCACATGGCGGAGATCATCCTCGGCTCCGAACGGGCCGCGGCCCAGAAGCTCTACGGGGCGTTCGACCGCGCGGTCGACGCGTCGCTACACGAAGTTGGGGTCGCCTAGAGGTTTGATGGGAAATTCGGCCGCCGTCGGGGGCGCTCCAGACCAAGCCGGGCAGTGCGGGCGGTCGCGGCGCGTAGCAGCGCTACGGGTCGCGGCCGAACGTGCTGATCCGGCGCCGTGTCTGGAGCGTCATCCGGCCCGGCCTAATTTCACATCAAGCCTCTAACTAAAACCGCGCCTTGAAGCGCTCCCACCACGAGGTGGGCTCGGCCAGGACCTTCTCGCTCGGCGCCGGCTCCTGGTATTCCGTCAGCTCGGACAGGTCGGCGGCGTCGACGTAGACGGCCCCTTCCTCGATCCGGGTGATGCGCTCGGCGGGGAGGTAGCGCGGCTTGTCGAACATGCCGGACGAGATCGACAGCCCGTCGAAGATGTCCTGCCCGCTGTCGCCGGTCACCTCGTGGACCGTGCCGAGCTCGTTTCCATTCGCGCCGAACACCTTCCAGCCGTGCTCGATCAGCAGCCAGGAGACGGGGTCGCTCATACAGCGCGGCCTCCGAGGTACCAGACAGGCCCCTGCGTCCCGACCGGCCTCGTGTCCGAAAGAGCCCAGAGGATCTGCACCGAGCCGGTGATGCCGTTCTCGTCCAGGCGCTGGAAGCAGCGCCTGACCATCTGCGGCGAGGCGCCGTAGCCGAAGCGCCGCGCGGACCGGAACCGGAAGCCCGCGGAGTCGTCGTGACGCGCGGGATTGACGGGCGCCAGACTCAGCGCCGCGGGCTCCAGGTAGTCGCTCGAGTCGAGATCGACCTGGGCGTACAGGTCGCTCCAATCCTCCGGGAGATGTGCGGTCACGTGGTCCCACGCGTCGGCCAGCCACTCGTCGCCCCTCGACGCCGCGGCCTCGGCCTCGACCACGCCGGCGAGCTCGAGCCGGCCCAGGACTCCTTCTTCGTCGAGCCGCGTCAGTAGCCGGGCGACCGCCTTGGGGGCGGTCGCGGCGCCGTGCGGAGCGGTGTAGACCGTGACGTCGTAGCCGTGCCGAAGGGGATTGGCGGGAGCGAGGAGCATCGCGGCGCGCCCGGCGTGGGTGTTGCCCTCGGCATGGAGGACGAGTCGCGCCTCCTTCCAGCCGGAGGGGAGCGAGTGCTCGATCTCCCGCCATTTCGCTGCGAGTCCCACGAGCCGGAGCGTACACTCCGGCCGATGGCGAAAGTGGAGCAGCGAGACGCGCTTTCGAAGGAGATCCTGCGCGAGTTCTACCGCGAGATGCTCCTCATCCGGCGCTTCGAGGAGAAGGTCGAGGAGCTCTTCCGCGCCGGCGATCTTCCGGGCTTCCTGCACGTCGCGATCGGGCAGGAGGCGGTCGCCGTCGGCGTCTGCCGCGCGCTCGAGGAGACCGACGTGATCGCGTCCACGCACCGCGCGCACGGCCACACGCTGGCGAAGGGGACGCCGCCGGAGGCGATCATGGCCGAGCTGTACGGGAAGAAGGAGGGCTGCTCGCACGGCTTCGGCGGCTCGATGCACCTGTACGACGTCGAGCGCGGCAACATGGGCGCGAACGCGGTCGTAGGGGGAGGCATCCCCGCGATCGTCGGCGCAGCCCTCGCGTTCAAGCTGCGCGGCGAGCCGCGCGTCGGGGTCGCGTTCTTCGGGGACGGCGCGACCAACATCGGCACGTTCTACGAGGCGCTGAACCTCGCCCAGCTGTGGCAGGTTCCGGCCCTCTTCGTGTGCGAGAACAACCGCTGGGCGGAGTCCACGCCCGCCAGCCAGCAGCTCGCGATCGAAGACCTCACGCAGCGTGCCGCCGCGTTCGGGATGGAGTCCGTCCGCCTGGACGGCCAGGACGTCGAGACGGTCTACCGCGAGGCTGTGCGCGCGGTCGAGCGGGTGCGGGAGGGAACGCCGATCTTCTTCCTGTGCGACACGCACCGCCTGCACGGCCACTACATCGGCGACCCGCAGGTGTACCGCTCGAAGGAGGACATCGAGGACGCGCGCGAGCACGACCCACTGGAGCGCACGCGTCCACAGCTCGACCTCTCCGACGAGGAGCTGGACGCGCTGGAGGAGGAGATCCGCGAGATCGTCGAGGGCTCGGTCGAGTTCGCGAGGAACGGCACCGACCCTGACCCCGAAGATGCCCTCAAGTTCGTCTATGCCTGAGCCTCGCGTCCCTAGGGGCGGTGTCTTTGATGCTTGAGCTCTCATACCGAGAGGCCGTGCGGGATGCGCTCTCCCAGGCGATGCGCGAGGATCAGGACGTCTTCATCCTCGGCGAGGACATCGCCGAGATGGGCGGCTCCATGGGAGTCACGCAGGGGATGCTCGAGGAGTTCGGGCCTGAGCGCGTGCGGAACACGCCCATCTCCGAGATGGCGATCGTCGGCGCCTCGATCGGCGCGGCGATGCAGGGAATGCGGCCGGTCGTGGAGGTCATGTACGAGGACTTCCTCACCCTCGCGATGGAGCAGATCGTCAACCAGGCGGCCAAGCACCGCTCGATGTCGGGCGGCCAGCTGAAGGTGCCGTTGACGGTGCGCACGCAGGGCGGCGCGGGCTGGTCTCCGGGCGCGCAGCACGCGCAGCAGGTCGAGGCCTGGTTCGTCCACGTCCCCGGCCTCAAGGTCGTCTTTCCGTCCACGCCGGCGGACGTCCGCGGGCTGCTCTGGTCGTCGATCTACGACGACAACCCGGTCCTCTTCTTCGAGCACCGGACGCTGTACGGGATCAAGGAAGAGGTGCCCGAGAAGCTGGAGCCGATTCCGATCGGGAAGGCGCGCGTCCACCTCGAGGGAACGGATGTCACCGTGGTCGCCACCGGACGGCTCGTGCACGAGTCGCTGAAGGCGGCGGAGGAGGCCGACTCCCAGGGCATCTCCGTCGAGGTCGTCGACCCACGCACGCTGCTGCCGCTGGACGAGGAGGCGATCGTGTCGTCGGTGGAGAAGACGACTCGCTGCGTGGTGGCGCACGAGGCGGTTGCGCACATGGGGTTCGGCGCCGAGGTTGCGACCGTCGTCCAGCACGGAGCCTTCGACTACCTGGACGCCCCGATCGAGCGCGTGGGTGCGAAGTTTGCGCCCATCCCGTTCGCACCCGTGCTGGAGAACTACGTCGTCCCGCACGCGGCCGACGTGCTCGAGGCGATTCAGCGGACCGTTCGCCGAGTATGACTCTCCCGGCCCCATCCTCCAGGCCCGTGGCGCGCGACTTCATGGCTAACGAGGTCAAGCTGCCCCGGCTGGGGCAGGGGATGGAGTCGGGCACGATCGTCAAGTGGCTCAAGTCCGAGGGCGAGCCGGTCGAGAAGGGCGAGCCGCTGTACGAGCTCGACACGGACAAGGTGACGCAGGAGGTCGAGTCCGACTTTGCCGGCACCCTGCTGAAGATCGCGATCGAGGAGGGCGAGGTGCCGGTCGGCAAGACGATCGGCGTGATCGGTGAGCAAGGCGAGGAATTCGCTATCGCGGAGCCGGAGGCTGCCGAGAAGGTCACGGTGAAGGAAGCGCCGAAGGCCCCTCCTGCTCCGGAACCTGAGCCGGAGAAGTCGGCTCCTTCGCGCGACGGCCGCGTCAAGGCGTCCCCACTCGCCCGGCGCATCGCGCGGGAGCGCGGAATCGACCTCTCGACCGTCCGCGGAACCGGGCCGGAAGGGCGGATCGTCGCCGAGGACGTGGAGCGCGCCGAGGCGGCGCCCGCGGCCGCGCCGCCGGCGCCGGTAGCAGTCGGCGAGGCCGAGCGGCGCGAGCTCACGAGCATCCGGCGCACGATCGCCAAGCGGCTCACGGAGGCGTGGACGATCCCGGTCTTCAGCCTCCAGGCGTCCGTAGACATGACGCGCGCGAACGCACTCGTCGACCGGCTGCGGGAAGCCGAGCGGAAGGTGACCGTGACAGACCTCCTCGTGAAGGTGAGCGCGGCCGCCCTGATGGAGCACCGCGAGGTCAACGCGGAATGGACGGACGAGGCGATCCTCCTCCACCCGAGCGCGAACGTCGGCATCGCCGTCGCGGCTCCGCAGGGGCTGGTCGTGCCGGTGATCCGGGCGGCCGAGCGGCTGCGGCTGGCAGAGATCTCCGCCGCGCGCGCCGAGCTGGTCGGGCGCGCGCGCGAGGCGAAGCTCACGCGCGAGGACCTCGAGGGCGGGACGTTCACGATCTCGAACCTGGGGATGTTCGCCGTCGAGGCGTTCACGGCGGTGCTGAATCCGCCGCAGGCCGCGATCGTCGCAGTCGGTGCCACCGAGGACCGCGTCGTGGCGGTGGACGGCCGGCCGGCGGTGCGGCCGACGATGACGGTGGTCGCGACGTTCGACCACCGCGCCGTGGACGGGGCGCCGGCCGCGGGATTCCTCCAGACACTCAAAGAGCTCTTGGAGGACCCGGCGCTAGCGCTGTGATCTGGTACCGCGTCCGTGACCTCGACGCAGCTCGGGCCTTCTACGCCGGCCCGCTCGGGTTCACGGTGGACGAGGTGGCTGAGGACTTCGTCCGGCTCTCGCGCGGCAGGACGGTGATCGGTCTGGCCCCGGGCGAGCCCGAGGGAGAGGGCGGCGTCGCGATGATCGACGTCGACGACATCAAGGCCGACGCCGAGCGGCTCAGGGAGCAGGGGGTCGACGTGGGAGTCATCCTCGAGCTGCACGACACCATGCGGATCGTCGACGTCTACGACCCGGACGGAAACCGCATCCAGCTCGGAGAAGAGATTTAGTGCACCGGACGGCGCTGCAGTGATCCGCCGCGGCGGGCCGCACGACGTCCCGTTCCTGCGCGACATGCTCCACCATGCGTACTACTGGCGCGAGAACGCGCCCGAGATGGAGGACCTGCCGGTCTCGCGCTACGTGCTCGGCTGGGGACGGCGCGGGGACGCCTCGGTGGTCGCGATCGAGGACGCGTGGCCGGTCGGCGCCGCCTGGTACCGGCTGTTCACGGCGGACGAGCCGGGCTACGGATTCGTAGACGAGGAAACGCCGGAGCTGTCCATTGCCGTCGTCCCGAGCAAGCGGGCGCGCGGCCACGGCAACAGACTGCTCAAGGCGCTGATGGACCGCGCGCGCGATGACGGCTTCGCGCGGCTGAGCCTGAGCGTCGAGCCGGACAATCCTTCGATCGCGCTGTACGAGAAGTTCGGGTTCCGCAAGGTTGGGGAACGGAACGGCACGACCACCATGGTGGCCGACCTGAACGACTAGTGGTTTGGCCGGTGACGTTGCCCGGTTCCTGGGCCGCGAGCACCAAGCCAGGCAAGGACGCAGGGAGCGGGCGGGCTGGTTAGCCCGTCCGCGACCGAGGACGCCGCATGGCGCAGCGTGATCGGGGGCCAGGGGCCAGGCGAACGTTGCCGGTCAGACCACTAGGTCGGAGAGATCCTGCGTCTCCTCGGCACGCCGGCGGGGACGATGACCAGCAGGAGCGGCGCGAGCGCGGCGAGCGCGACCGCCGGCGCGATCGAGGTCTCGCTGCGGCGGTAGCCGACGTTCGCGGTCGGGCCGGAGCCGATCGCGGCGCGTACGCGCCGGGCGACGGCGGGCAGCTCCGTCTCCGAATAGGCGGGCCAGCCTGCTGCCCGCAGCCGGGCGAGGGCGCCGGGCTGCGTCGACCGGTAGAGCGCGTGCGGGATCCGCTCGCCGGGATGCCAGAAACGGACGACGACCGGCGTCGTCCGCGCGCGGCGAAGTGCGGCCAGCGTGCCGCGTGCGTCGAACGGGCGCGTCTCCGCATCCGAGAGGACGACGAGCACCCGCTTCCTTGCCCGCGGTGAGAAGAACGTTTGCGTCGTGACCTCGTTCAGCTGGTCGAAAGCGGTCGCGACGGGATCGGGATCGATCGCCGGCGGCGGCTTCTGGATGCCGTAGGCGCGGGCGACGACCGAGGAAAACGCCTGTTCGTCGACCGTCGGGAAGAGGTACGGGAGGAGGCGGTTGTTGAGCGCGGCCACGCCGGTTGGGAGCTCCGGCAGGTCGGCGCGCAGCTTGCGCGCGAAAAGGGCGGCGCGCCGGAAGCGCGGACGGGCGCGTGGGCCCGAGGACGCGAGCATCGAGCGCGAGTTGTCGAGGACGAGGAGCATCTGGGCGTCCGTGCGCACGTGCCGTTCGCGCTGGCGCACCAGCAACGGCTGCGCCGCCGCGAGGCCGAGCAGTGCGAAGGCGCACGCGAGGGCGAGCGGCCGCGTGCTGCGGGCGGGAACCGCGGGCTCGGACAGCCCGAGGACGCGGCGGAGGCCGCCTGCGCGCCGGCTCTGGACGAGCCAAACGGCCAGCGGAACGAGCCCGGCCAGCCCGGCGAGCGCGGCGATGGGCGTCGCGAGCTCGATCGACATCAGTAGCCGCTCCCGCTTCCGTACACGCCGCCCTGCTTGAGCCTCTTCTTCGTCCGCGGGTGCTTCGCATCCTGTCCCTGATGGCGATTGCGGCCCGGCGGGCGCTGCGTCGGTGTCTGCCGGCGGCCGGACAGCGCCGAGAACGCGGGGTTCTGCGCCGTGAGCGCAAGCTCGAGGTCGTACTTGGCCGCTTCGTTGCGATCGTCCAGAAGCGCTGCGGCCCGGAACTCCTGCGTCGCCTGGTTGAGCAGGCGTCCGCCCCCGATCTGCCGCAGGCGCGTGAAGCTCATCGACCCGTTGCCGGCCGGGAGGGCGAAGACTGTCCCGACCATGACGTGTGCCTGCGCCTGCTCGGTCCGTGGGCCTACGCGTCGCGCGAGCGTCCCGAGGCGCACAGGTGTGGACGAGTCGTTAGTGAGCGAGGTGTCCGCGACGGCGCGTCGGTACGTGCGCACGAGCTCGAAGAATGGATCCGGATCTCCCACGCCGAGGAGCCAGTCCGCCGCCCGGTCGAACGGCGATCGCTCCTCCTGGGTGCCGCCCGCGCGTGCGGCTTCGACGCGGTCGGGCGCCGCCAGCACGGCACGGCCGAGAAGAGCGAACGCGATCGCGACGAGGAGCGCGGCTACGCCCGCTGCCGTCAGCAGCAGTGGTCGCCTCACGCCTGCGTCCTCCAGGTCAGAGGATGGAGCGCGAGCTCGTTGACCGCTGCGAGCAGCCCGAGCAGCCCGACGAGCGCCGCGAGCAGGATCGGGAGTGCCTCTCTTCCACCGCTTCGGGTCGGATCGATCGTCTGGTCGGCGGCGCTCGCCACGAAGGCCGCATTGCCGAGCGACCCCGTGGACGGGGTGGCGTCCGGGCTGACCCTGATGACCCGCAGGTCGATTCGCTCGCGCTGGTACTGGGCGATGACCGTCTCCAGCTTCTGCAGATCCGACTCGGCATCGGACAGGTCGCTGACCAAGACGACGTGCGGATGGGCGACGTGGTCGCGGCGCAGCAGCTTGCGCGCGAGCACGAGACCGCTGGAGATGATCGTCCCGCTCGCGAAGGACGGCGCCCAGGGGTACTCCCAGGCCTTCCCCGTGCGGAAGAGCTGGAGCCACCCCTCGAGCCCCTCCACGGGCGTCGAGGGCGGCAGCGCCTCGTAGGCGGCGTCGGAGAAGAGGACGAGCCCGAGGTGCCGGCGCGGGTCTCGGGTGAGGGCGAGCAGCACGCGCGAGATGCCCTCGGAGGACGGAAGCGCGCTGCCGGAGAGGTCGATGACGATGATCGCATTCGACCCCGGGCTGAGGATCGGCGCCTCCTCCGGCTGTGCGCGCGCCTGGACCGCGAAGACGACGAGCACCGCGAGGATTGCGCCGAGGAGGGAGACCCACACGAGCCGCGTCCGGCGGCGCGCGCCCCCGAGGGATCCGGCGTCGGCGAGCTGGAGCGCGGGCTCGCGCCGCCCACGCCGGACGAGGACGGCGAGGGCGAGGAGCAGCGCTGCGCCCACGACCGCCCACAGCAGCGCCGTCATCGAGGCACGCCCTTCCGCACGCGGGAAGTGAGGTCGGAGATCGCCTCCGGCTTCGGCTCCTCGGGTCCCCAGGCCAGCACGCGGCTCTCGGCGCTGAGCGGCTGGTCGACCGTCTCGAGCTGTAGCGCCAGCTCCTCCAGCGCGCGCCGGCGGCGGCCGGAGTCGCCGTTCGAGCTCGCCGCCGCGAGCTCGCCGAGCACCTGTTCCAGCGGCGGGACGCGGCGGCGCGTGGGCGTGACACGGCGCAGGCCGACCTCGAGCAGGAGAAACACGCCCGCCGCCCCCAGCAGCCCCGCCAGGGCCAGAAGCAGGTATCCCGACGCGTCCGGCGAGACCCGGTACTCGACTGGGGCCGCGACAGGAGGCTGGAACGCGGAGAACCGGAGCGGCGGCGTCGGCCTTCGTGATCAGCGAATGGACGCGCAGCGCCGGCCACTTGCGCGTCGTCGATCCCCGCCCGTACGAGACGCGGGCCTGTTCGAACCGAAACGTCTTGACGGCCCCGCGTGGGACGCAGCTCACCTCGAGGCAGCGCAGCCGCCTCACGATCCGCACCGACCCGTCACCGGCGTGGCGGACCGTCGAGACAACCGCGTACGGAGTGAAGTCCGAGCGCACGCGGACGTTCGACGGATCGGTGCCGGAGACGTCGACGGTTGCAACCACCGTGTCCCCGAACTGCGCCTCCCGCGGTGTGAGCTCGGTGCGAACCACCACAGCGCGATCGCCGCGGGTTCCGGCCGGCTCGTGGACGAGTGCGACCACCAGGCCGGCGACGAGCCCGGCCAGCAACACCAGCGCGACGAGGGGGAGCGCCCGCTTCATCGCAGGCTCATCCGCCTCCGGCGGCGCTCGTGCCAGCGCATGAAGGCGTCGAGGACGTCCAGCGGTTCCGCGCTCGCGAGGACGACCGGATCGATCTCGAGGGAGCTGAACGTCTCGAGCAGCTGGGCGAAACGCCGCTCGTTTGCCTCACGCCGCTCGCGCACCTCTCGCCGAGTCAGCCGTACCGGCTCGGCCACCGGGAGCAGGAAGCCGGCCACGTTGGGGAACGACCTCTCCCAGGTGACGTCCTGGACGACGACCGGGACGAGATCCCAGCCGCGGGAGAGGCCGACGCGCCATACCGACTGCGGAGGGGAGACGAGGAAGTCGGACAGGACGAATACGAAGGAGCCGGGAGGGACGTGCGTGCGCGAGCGCTCGAGATGGCGGAAGGCGAGGACGAGGTTGTCCTCGGGCGCCGTGAACGCGGAGCGTGCGAGCTCGTGCTCGCGCACGAGGGAGGCGTTCTCACGGCGGTTCGGCGGCAGCCAGCGGAGAATGTCGGCGCCGCCGAGATCGAGGTAGCCGGGAAAGCCCTGCGCTGCAAGCGCGCTCTCCACGATCATCCGGCCGGCCACGGCGACCGCGGCCGGCTTGTGCAGCCACGGCGAATCCGCCGGATACAGCGCCATCGACGGCCGCCGGTCCACGAGCAGCACGACGCGCGGCCGGTCCTCGGCGAAGTGCTCGCGGACGACGAACTCGTCCGCGTGCCGCGCGCTGGACATGCGCGCGGAGGCCTTCCAGTCGATCGCGCGGACGCTGTCGCCGCGCCGGTACTGGCGCGAGCTCGCGATTTCGAAGCCGCCGCCCCGGTGGAGGCTCCTCTGCGTCCCTCCGACCAGCCCGGTGCCGCGCCGGCGGCTCAGCAGCGGGAAGCTCGGCTCGGTTTCCACCTCAGTCCGCGAGCGTCAGGCCTGGCCGCGGAACGAGCTCGATGCAGCGCCGCGTCAGGTCGAGGCGCCCGGGCACGTCTCCGTTGCCCGCTTCGAGCCGATACAGGTTCACGAGCACCCGGTGCTCGAGGACGGGGGAGAAGAGCGCCTCGACGTCCTCCGGCTCGACGAACGGCCGGCCGTGCATGAGCGCCCGCGCTCGCGCCGCGCGCTCGAGCGCGAGCGAGCCTCGGACGGAGGCGCCGACGTTTACGAACTCAAGCTGGCGCGTCGCGCGGACGAGCTCGATCAGCCAGCGCTGGATGATCGGGTCGATGTACACGCCCTCGACCGCGGCCTGGATCCAGCGCAGGTCGGCGACGTCGATGACGGGCCTGAGCGAATCGAGCGGGTGGCCGTGGAGCTGGGCCTGGACGATGCGCAGCTCGTCGTCCAGGTCCGGGTACCCGAGTGTCGTCTTGAGGAAGAACCGGTCGAGCTGGGCCTCGGGCAGCGGGAACGTCCCCTCGTGGTCGAGCGGGTTCTGCGTCGCGAGGATGAGAAACGGGTCCGGGAGCGGGTGCGACTCACCGTCCACCGTGATCTGGCGCTCGGCCATCGCCTCGAGGAGCGCCGACTGGGTGCGCGGCATGGCGCGATTGATCTCGTCGACCAGGACGACCCCGGCGAAGATCGGCCCGGCCTGGAACTCGAACTCGCGCTCCTTCTGGTTGTAGATCGAGAGCCCGGTGAGGTCGGTGGGCTGGAGGTCGGGGGTGCACTGGACGCGCGACGAGTGCGCACCTTCGATGGACGTCGCGATCGCGCGGGCGAGCACGGTCTTCGCCGTCCCCGGCACGTCCTCGAGCAGCACGTGGCCACGGCAGAAGAGGGCGCAGAGGACGAGGCTGACCTCGTCCCGCTTGCCGCGCACGACGCCTTCGATGTTCCCGAGCAGCCGCTCGGCCAGCCCGGTCGCGGTGGTGAACTCCGCGGACGGCTCGACGTGCTTCCTGAGGATCTCGTTCTCCAGCTCGGCCTCCGCCAGGACCCGAGCCTAGCTGAGGCTCCGCTCAGGAGTAAGGGCACGTTCCCTCGCTGTAGTACGCGTACTGGTCTGCGCTCAGGATCCACTTCCACTGTCCCTTGACTGCGATTGCGTGGAACGTCTGCTCGATCGTGACCGGGAACGGGGTGGTGTACGGCGATACGACCTTGACACGGACGCGCACCGCGCGCGTCATCAGCTTGCGCTGCAAGCCCGCGACGCGGATGCGCTCGTCGAACGTGCGCAGCACCTTGATCGCGACGAGGGGGCCTGCCGCCGGCGTCAGGCTCTCGCAGGCGACGTAGGCGTCGAGGCTCGCGACCCGCTGATGCGGCGGGTACAGCGACTGCCAGGCCAGGTCGTACTCGTTCGTGATCTTTTGCTCGACGATCCCGGCCATGTACTTCCCGGCGGGCTCGGCGGGGCGCACGCCGCGGTCCGCCTGGGCGGCGCCGACGGCTGCGAGTGCGACTCCTGCGACTGCGATGGACAACCAGATACGGAACATCTCTTCCTCCTCGCTCGATTGACACGAGGGATGTTCCGGAGCGGCCTTCCAGTGGCCTTAATCCGCGCTTAAAGCCTCAGGTGAAAAGGATGTGGGCTCCGCGCCGATCTCCCGCATGCGCTCCACATAGGAGCGGTAGGCGCGCCGGGCTTCGCCGTGCGACCCGGCGGCTTCGAGTGCGATGACCAGCCCGAGGTGCGCCCGCTCGTCGTAGGGATCGCGCTCGATGATGCGCAGGTAGTACTTTCCGGCGCGGGTGGCCTCGGCGAGAGCGCGAAGGACGTCCACGTATACCGCGCGTGCTTCGTTCCGCAGTGGCTCGGCCCAGTCCTCGTAGCGGTCCTCTTCGAGGAAATCGCCGGCGTACGCCTCCTCGGCGATCTCGAGCTGCGGAACCGCGTCCTGCAGTGGGTCTGTTCGCCATCCGCGGAGCCCCGACTCGGCCCCGTGGAGGAACGACTCGACGTCGAGCTCGACCGCATCCAGTGAAAGCCTCAAGGCGCCGTCCGACGCGAGTATGTAGTGATCCTGGCTGAGAGCCCGCTCCGGGTCGAGAACCGAGCGCAGCGTGCTGAGCGCGACGGAGAGCCGGTTACCCGTCACGCCGGGATCCTCGTCCGGCCAGAGCGCCTCGATCGCTTGGTCCCGTGACACGGGCTTTCCGCGCCGCGCGACAAGCATCTTCAGGAGATCGCGTGCTTTCTTCGACTTCCACGCCTCCGGCGGGATCGGCTGGCCGTCTCGGAGGACGCGGAAGCCGCCGAGCGTCTGCAGCGCGAGCCGACTCGGTTCGGCCGCGCCCGCGGCCATCAACACGCCTACGGCGCGACCCTTCGTGTCGCGGCACCCGAGCCTTCCCAGCTCGCGCTCGATTCGCTCCGCATCCAGGCTCTCGCCGGAAATACGCGCGAGCGCGAGCTCGATACGCGCGGCCGCGACCGGTTCGCCGAGCCCACGGCGCAGCTCGAGCGCATCCTCGAGCAGGGCCGTGTCGGGTGCCCCGGAGCAGAAGGCGCGCAGCTCGAGCGACTCGGCGAGTAGTGGGCGGGCCTTGCGGCGCGTTGCGTCCTCCTCCGCCTCGTCCGCGAGGGCCGCCGCGTGCTCGAGGTCTCCGCGTCGAAGGGCGATCCAGCCAGCGGTGAGGAGCAGGTCGGGGCGCTCGTTCACGCTGAGCTCGACGGCCTCGGATGCGAGGTCGGCGGCTCGTTCCAGGTCGTCGTCGACGAACGTTTGTGCAAGCCCTCCGAGGGCGATCGACCGGAGCCTGACTTGCCGCGGATCTGACCGCTCCAACGCCTCGTGGTAGGCGACACGCGCCCGTGCGCTCTCACCCCGCTCGATGTAGAAGTCGCCTTGCGCGACGTGGTTCCATGACCAGGACCGGATGGCACGCTCGTCCAGGGCCAGTGCCTCGGCTACTTCGGTGGCCGCTTCGTCGAACCGGCCCAGGCGGGCGTACAGCCGGGCCCGCACGTGTCGCCCCTCGCTTCGCATCTGGGCGAAGCCGATCTGGTCGGCAAGCTCGGTGGCGGCTTCGTTCATCGCCTGGGCCTCCGCATAGCGGCCCTGGACGGTCCAGAAGCGCGCAGTCTTGATCTGGACCGAGCAGAGGGCGAGCAGGTTGCGTGCTCGTTCCGCGATATCGCGCGCGGCGCGGTAGTGCCGCTCGGCTTCCTCGACGTCGCCGCGCGCCTGCGCGATGTCGCCAACCGCGGCGTGTGCGTCCGCCTGGTGTCCCAAATCGCCGAGTGACTCGGCCTGCTCGAGTGCGTGCTGCGCCGCGCGCTCGCCGATCTCCAGCTCGCCGAGGGTCGGCGCGAGGAAAGCGACATAGGTCCACAGGTACCCGTCCGAGACATCTGCGCCCTCGGCCTCCATAGCAGCGATGAGAACGTCGAAGGCCTCCGCCGACCGGCCCCACTGCATGTGTATGTCGGCGATCTGGAAGGCGCGCTTCGTTCCCGCCGTTAGGGCCGAGAAGCACCGCAGAGCCTCCTGCTCCATGCCCAGGAGGGCGTAGCACCGACCGACGTTGTTCAAGTTCGGCTCGTCGATGAGCTCGTCCGGGACGAGCTGAGCCGCATCGACCACCGCGTCCGCGAAGCCGCGCTCGATCAGCGGGCGCCAGTGTTCTTTGAAGAAGTTCGCGATTCGCACCGGATCTTCCGCCGTCTTCAGCGAGGCAAGAGCTTCCCGATAGAGCTCTTGCGATGCGAACCAGCTCGCGGCGGACACGTGGACCTCGCGCAACGTCTTCTTGTCGATCGGCATGTGCTCGAGCACGAAGTCGCGCAGGACGGCGTGCAGCGTCAGCCATCCGCCGGGACCGGTGCGGACCGCTATCAGCCCACGTCGCTGGAGCCCGGAGAGCAGCTCCGCGGGCGGCGCGGCGCCGATCGCTTCGCAGAGCTCAGCGTTGAACCGGTCGAACTCGGCGGCGATGCGGAGCAACGCGCGCACCTCCTCCGGCTCGCGTTCGAGCACTTCCTGCGCGAGGTACGAGCCGAGGCGGTCGCCGCGTCCGCCGAGCTCCGCCAGCGCGCGGGCACGCTCCTCCGCGGGGACAGACTGCAGCATCTCGGCTGTCAGCTGGACCGCGGCCGGCCAGCCGCCTGTGAGCTCGTGGATGGGGTCGCCGAGCTCGTGGCCGACGACCCCGCCGGCCTCGTCGGCCGAGAAGGCGAGCATCGACCCGTCGACGTCGAGGACCTGGCCCTGCCCGCGCAGGCGGTCGATGGGGAACGGCGGCTCGTCTCTGGAAGCGAGGACGAGGTGAAGCTCGGGCGGCGCCTGCCGGACGAGGCTCTCGAGCAGGCGGGCCGCGGCTCCCGTCCCGAGCTCGTGCACGTCGTCGAGGACGATCACCTGGTCGCTCGAGGTCTCCTCTTCGAGCCGCTGTGCGAGGACGTTCGCGAGCGCATCCGCCCGCGAGCTGTCCTCGCTCCCGGCAAGGGTGTTCTGCGCCACCTCGAGCTCGAAGGCGTCGGCGAGCCCGCGCGTGAACGAGGTCAGGGAGCGGTCACCGCCGTCCACGAGGTACCAGCGCCAGCCGCGCTCGGTCGCGACCGACGCGGCGAGCGTCGACTTTCCGAATCCCGGGCCGGCGACGATCGACGTGAGCCGGCGTCTCTCCGCTTCGTCGAGCAGGCGCTCGAGAGCCGGCCGGTGGACGTGCGAGGCCGGCAGCCGTGGCGGGACGAGCTTGACGCGCGGAGTCTTCACGTTCGCGCGCGCTCCCCGCTCGACGAACCGACCTCGGGAAACGGCGCCGGCTCGGCGCCGATCTCCTGCATGCGCGAGAGGTACGTTCGGTAAGCGCGGCGCGCTTCGCCGTGCGCTCCTTCGGCTTCCAATGCGGTGACAAGTCCCAGATGTGCTCCTTCGTCGAAGGCATCGCGCTCGATGATGCGGAAGAAGTACTTCGGAAGGCGCGTCTCCGCGGCGAGCGTCCGGAGGACTTCGACGTAGGAGGCCCGCGACTCGTTCCGAAGTGGTTCTGCCCAGTCTTCGTAGCGGTCCTCCTCGAGGAAGTCGCCCGTGTAGGCCGCCTCGGCTGCCTCTAGCATCGCGAGAGCCTCGTGCCGGTCGGTTCGCGCAAGTGTCAGCCCCGTTTTGGACTGTGCGAGGAATGCGTCGACGTCGAGGGTGGCGTTCTCCGGCAAGAGTCGCAGTACGCCGTTCTCGGCCGCGACGAAGTGACCGGGCGGGAATTCGTGGTTCGGATCCAGTACTGAACGGAGAGTGCTCAGGGCGACGGAGAGGCGGTTGCCGGTGCGAGCCGGGTCCTCTTCGGGCCAGAGGGTCTCGATCGCCTCGTCTCGCGAGACCGGGCGCCCGCGCCGTGCGACCAGGAGCTTGAGCAGGTCTCTAGCCTTCTTCGACTTCCACGCCTCGTGGGACACCGGGATCCCGTTGCGGAGCACGCGGAAGCCGCCGAGTGTCTGGAGCTCGAGCGGCGGCGCCTCCTCAGGACCGAGCGCCATCAGAATGCCCGCCGCCCGCGAGGCCGTCTCGCCGACGCCGAGGCTTCGCAGCTCGCGCCGGGCCCGCTCGGCCTCGAGCCGGTTTCCGGCGAGCCGAGCAAGAGCGAGCTCGGCCCGGGCGGCGGCGACCTCGGCGCCGAGATCGCTCCAGATCGTGAGCGCCTCCTCGAGCAGTCGGGGCTCGGGCGGCTCCGAACAGAAGGCACGCAATTCGAGCGACTCGGCGACGCCCGGGCGGTCGCTTCGTCGGCGAGCCTCGCCCATCGCCTCGGATGCCGGCTCCAGTGCCGCCTCCGCGATCGCCCAGAGCGAGCGCGACCCAGCCGCGCGCGAGCAGTGCGCGGACGCGTAACTGTCCGCCGAGCTGGACTGCGCCTTTCGCCCTGGCCGCGGCAGCCTCAGGATCGTCCGAGACGAGAACCCGCGCGAGTCCCGCAAGCGCGCGCACGCGTTCCGCGTGCTGTCCCGACCGTTCGGCGGCCTCGAGCCCAGCCTCGTAGGCTGCGCCGGCCTGCGCCAGCTCGCCACGCTCGCGGTGAACGTCTCCGAGGCCGAGCGGGAACCCCGCCGCCGCGAAGTCCGCGGCGGCTTCGTCGAGCCGGCCGACCAGGAGGAGGATCTCGCCCCTCAGTCTGCGGCTCAGGCGCACGAACAGCGGGAAGCCGATCCGCTCGGCGAACATCAGCGCTTCGAGGGTTGCGGCCAGCGCGTCCCCGCAGTTCCCGCGCGCAAGCTCGAGCTCGCCGAACCGATACCGCGCCGAGCACTGGCCGAGGAAGTTGCCCGCCCGGACGAAGTCCTCGAGCGAAGCTTCGAACTCGGCTGCTGCAGACGGTAGATCGCCCTCCGCCAGGTAGACCTCGCCCAGATTCAGGTGTGCCTCGGCCTCGACGGTAGCGACGCCGGACCGGCGAGCTTCCTCGACGGCGCGGGTGGCGCAGTCGCGGGCCCGCGGCAGCTCGCCGAGCGCCAGATATGCGCCCGAGACGAAGGTGAGGCTGAGCGGATGACCGCGCCCCGGGCCCAGGAACAGCTCGACCGCCTTGCGAACATCACCGGCTTGGCACTCGTAGTCGGCAAGATGAAAGGCTGCGCCGTCGTCGCGAGCTCCGCCCTGAACCCGAGCGTCAGAGTAGTCGCCTCGGACAGCCAGGAGCTCGGAGAAGTACCGAACTGCCGTGGCCTGGTCTCCTCGGATCAACTCGAGCATTGGCAACCCAGTACTTGATCTCGGGGACGAGCAGCACCTCGGGAAAGCGGCTGCAGCATCGATGATCGCGAAAACGCGACCCCGGTGGTGGAGGTCCGCTCCGCGGGCGCAGAGGAGTCGTGCGATCTCCTGCGGCTCGTCGACGTCGGCCCATGCGTCGAGCGCTTCCGGGACCAACCCACGACTCTCGAACCACCTTGCGCCCAGGAGGAGTGCGGCGCGGCGCTCGGTGTCCGCGAGGGGTCGGATCTCACGAAGAAAGTCACGAAGCACATCGTGTAGGCGAAGAAAGTCCTCTCGCTCACTGCTAGTCGTGACGAAACCGCGCCGCTCGAGCTCCGCGAGGCTTTCGACCGCTTCGCCGACGCCGAGCGCTGCGCAAAGCTCGCCGCTGAAGCTCCCGAAGAGCGCCACCGTCTGAAGAAGGTGGACGAGCTCCGGCGGCTCACGCTCCACGACCTCTTCCGTGAGGTACCGGACCAACGGGCCCCGTTCGCTCGTGAACCTGTCCACGGCGCCGGCGCGTTCGTCCTCGGGAAGGCTTTCCAGCAGGACAGCGGCGAGCTGGACGGCCACCGGCCAGCCGCTGGTGAGGGCCTGAATCCGCGACGTAAGCTCCGGCGCGATTGAGCCGACGACCCCGATCGTCTCCTCGTTCGAGAACGACAGCATCGATGCGCCGATCTCGAACACCTCGCCCTGCCCGCGCAGACGCTCGATCGGGAACGGCAAGTCCTCTCGGGTGCAAAGCACCAGATGGAGCTCCGGAGGCCCCAGGCGAACGACTGTCTCGAGGACGCGCGCCGACTCCTGGCGGCCCCCTAGCTCGTGGACGTCGTCGAGGACCAGGACGACGTCCTGGTGGAGCTGCTCGTCGAGGGCCTGAGCCAGGGCATTTCCGAGCGCTTCGGCGGCCCCCGGCCGCGAACGGCTCTGTCGAGCAATTCCAGGTGCAGCGCGTCGCCGAGTCCCTGCGCGAAGGATGGCGGCGAACTGTCACCCCCGTCGGCCCGGTACCAGGACCAGGCCCGCTCGATCGCGACAGAGGCGGCCAGCGTCGATTTGCCGAAGCCCGGCACCTGCAACGATCAACGTCAGACGGCGTTGCTCCGCTTCCTCGAGCAGGCGCTCGAGCGCTGGGCGGCGGACGTGCGAGGCCGGCAGCCGCGGCGGGACGAGCTTGACGCGCGGAGTCTTCACGCTCGCGCGCGCTCCCGGCTCGCGCCGACCTCGGGATAGGGCGCGGGCTCCGCGCCGAGCTCCTGCATCGCGATGAGGTAAGAGCGGTAGGCACGCCGGGCTTCGCCGTGGGCTCCTGCGGCGGCGAGCGCGCCGACAAGCCCGAGATGTGCTTGCTCGTCGTAGGCGATCGCGCTCGATGATCCGTAGGAAGTACTTGGGCGCGCCGGTCGCCTCAGCCAGCGCGCGCAGGACCTCGATGTATACGGCCAGCGACTCCCTCCGCAGCGGCTCCGCCCAGTCTTCGTAGCGATCTTCCTCGAGAAAGTCGCCGGTGTACGCACCCTCGGCGGTCTCCAGCAGCGCGAGCGCATCTTCGTCGCGGCCGGAGCGCCAGGCTCGTCAGCCCCGACTCGGACGGTCTCGAGGAAGGCCTCGACGTCGAGGCTCGACGTTCGTCCGGCATGAGCCGCACCGCCCCGTCTGCGGCCGCGACGAAGTGATCCGGGCGGGAACTCGCGGCTGCGGGTCGAGTACCGACCGCAGCGTGCTGAGCGCGACAGAGAGCCGGTTCCCTGTTCGAGCCGGATCCTCTTCCGGCCAGAGGGCCTCGATCAGCCTCGTCCCGCGAGACAGGGCGCCCGCGCCGGGCGACCAGGAGCTTGAGCAGGTCTCGAGCCTTCTTCGACTGCCAGGCGTTCTGCGGATACCGGGAACGCCTTCGCGGAGCACGCGAAAGCCGCCGAGGGTCTGGAGCTCGAGCGGCGGCGGCTCCTCAGGACCGAGCGCCATCAGAATGCCCGGCCGCCCGCGAGGCCGTCTCGCCGACGCCGAGGCGCCGTAGCTCGCGCTCGGGCCCGCTCGGCCTCGAGCCGGTTTCCGGCGAGCCGGGCAAGAGCGAGCTCGGCCCGGGCGGCGGCGACCTCGGCGCCGAGATCGCTCCAGATCGTGAGCGCCTCCTCGAGCTGTCGGGGCTCGGGCGGCTCCGAACAGAAGGCCCGCAACTCGAGCGACTCGGCGACGCCCGGGCGATCGCTTCGTCGGCGAGCCTCGCCCATCGCCTCGGATGCCGTCTCCAATGCCGCCTCGCGATCGCCCAGAGCGAGCGCGACCCAGCCGCGCGCGAGCAGTGCGCGGACGCGTAACTGTCCGCCGAGCTGAACTGCGCCTTTCGCCCTGGCCGCGGCAGCCTCAGGATCGTCCGAGACGAGAACCCGCGCGAGTCCCGCAAGCGCGCGCACGCGTTCCGCGTGCTGTCCCGACCGTTCGGCGGCCTCGAGCCCAGCCTCGTAGGCTGCGCCGGCCTGCGCCAGCTCGCCACGCTCGCGGTGAACGTCTCCGAGGCCGAGCGGGAACCCCGCCGCCGCGAAGTCCGCGGCGGCTTCGTCGAGCCGGCCGACCAGGAGGAGGATCTCGCCCCTCAGTCTGCGGCTCAGGCGCACGAACAGCGGGAAGCCGATCCGCTCGGCGAACGTCAGCGCCTCCAGGGTTGCAGCCAGCGCTCCGCGGCAGCTTCCGCGCGCAAGCTCGAGCTCGCCGAACCGATACCGCGCCGAGCACTCACCTAGGACATTGCCGGCCCGGAGGAAGCCCTTGAGCGAAGCTTCGAACTCGGCTTCTGCGGACGGAAGATCGCCCTCCGCCAGATAGACCTCGCCCAGATTCAGGTGCGCCTCGGCCTCGACGGTAGCGACGCCGGACCGGCGAGTCTCCTCGACGGCGCGTGTAGCGCAGTCGCGGGCCTGCGGCACGTCGCCGAGCGCCAGGTATGCGCCCGCAACGAAGGCGAGGCTAAACGGATGACCACGCCCCGGGCCCAGGAACAGCTCGACCGCCTTGCGAACATCACCGGCTTGGCACTCGTAGTCGGCAAGATGAAAGGCTGCGTCGTCGATCGCAAGCCCCCTCCTGTACCCGGGCCCAGAGTAGTCACCCTCGACGGCCAGGAGCTCTGAGAAGTACCGGAGCGCCGTCGCCTGGTTTCCCTGCACGTGCTCGGCGTTGGCAACCAAGCGCTTTACCTCGGGGACAAGCAGCGCCTCCGGGAAGCGGTTAGCCGCCGCGATGATCGCGTCGCCGCGACCTCCCAGGAAGAGGGCCTGTCTGTGTTCACGGAGGAGGCGGACGATCTCCTGCGGCTCGTCGACGTCGGCCCATGCGCCGAGCGCTTCCGGGACCAACCCGCGTTTCTCGAACCACCTTGCGCCCACGAGGAGCGCGGCACGGCGCTCGGAGTCCTCGAGGGGTCGGATCTCACGAAGGAAGTCGCGAAGCAGTTCGTGCAGGCGTAGAAGGTCTTCTCTGTCACCGCTCGTCGTGACGAAACCGCGCCGCTGGAGCTCCGTGAGGCTCTCGACCGCTTCGGCGACGCCGAGCGCTTCGCAAAGGTCGCCGCTGAAGGTCTCGAAGAGCGCCGCGGTTTGAAGCAGGTGGACGAGCTCCGGGGGCTCGCGCTCGACGACTTCTTCGGCGAGGTACCGGAACAACGGCCCCCGTTCGCTCGTGAGCTTGTCCACGGCGCCCGCGCGTTCATCGTCGCTCAGGTCCTCCAGCAGGGCGGCGGCGAGCTGGACGGCCACCGGCCAGCCGGCGGTCAGGTCCTGAATCCGCGGCGCAAGCTCCTGCGCGAAGGAGTCGACGACCCCGCTGGTCTCCTCGTACGAAAACGCAAGCATCGATGCGTCGATTTCGAGAACGTGACCCTGCCCACGTAGACGCTCGATCGGAAACGGCAGGTCTTCTCGGCTGCACAGCACCAGATGGAGCTCCGGAGGCCCCAGGCGAACGAGGGTCTCGAGAACGCGCGCCGACTCCTGGCGGCCGCCCAGCTCATGGACGTCGTCGAGAACCAGGACGACGTCCTCGTGGAGCTTCTCGTCGAGGGCCTGGGCAAGCGCGTTTCCGAGCGCATCGGCGGCCCCGGCCGCGAACGGCTCCGTCGGCGACTCCAGGTGCAGCGCGTCGCTGAACCCCTGCGCGAACATTGGTGGAGAGATGTCAGCCCCGTCGGCCCGGTACCAGGACCAGCCCCGCTCGATCGCGACCGAGGCGGCCAGCGTCGACTTGCCGAAGCCCGCACCTGCGACGATCAACGTCAGACGGCGTCGCTCCGCCTCCTCGAGCAGGGATTCGAGCGCCGGGCGGCGGACGTGCGATGCCGGCAATCGAGGCGGGACGAGCTTGACGCGTGGAGTCTTCAAAAGCTCCTCGGTGGATAGGATCGAATCATGGAATGCGACGTCGCGGTACTAGGAGGCGGGCCTGGCGGCTATACGGCCGCCATCCGGGCCGCGCAGCTGGGCGCGAGGACCGTCTGCATCGAGAAGGAGCCGGAGCTCGGCGGCACCTGTCTGCGCGTCGGCTGCATCCCGACGAAGGCTTGGGTCCAGACCGCGTTCTTCCTGAAGGCGGCAGAGGAGAGCTTCTCCAAGCTGGGCGTGAATGTGAGCGAGCCGCAGCTCGACTTCGCGAAGGCGAACGAGTGGAAGTCCGCCGTATCGCGCCAGATGACCCAGGGCGTCGCCACGCTGTTCAAGGCGAACGGCGTCGAGTGGGTGAAGGGCGAGGGGCGGTTCAAGGACGCGAACACGATCGCCGTGCAGGGCGGGGAGGACGTCACCTTCAAGTCCGCGGTCGTGGCGACAGGCTCGTTCCCGCTTCGCCCGCCCATCGAGGGGCTCGACTCGGAGCTGTGCGTCGACTCGACCGCGCTCCTTGCCCAGACCGAGGTTCCGCGCCGGCTCGTCGTCCTCGGTGGGGGCATCATCGGCTGCGAGTTCGCCTCGATCTTCAGCCGTTTCGGCTCGGATGTGACGATCATCGAGATGCTCCCGGGCCTGATCCCACAGGAGGACGCGGATGCGTCCAAGGAGCTCGCCAAGCAATTCGGCAAGCGCGGGATCACCCTCCAGCTGGAGAAGCAGTGCAAGAAGGTCGAGGAGTCCGGCGGCGCGCTCACCGTCCATTTCGGCGAGGGCGAGACTGTCGAAGCCGACCTCATGCTCGTCTCGGTCGGCCGGGGCCCGCTCGTCGAGGGGCTCGGCCTGGAGGACATCGGCGTCGAGCTCGACCGGCGCAACGGCATCGCAGCGGACGAGCATCGCCGCACGACCGTTCCGCACATCTACGCCGTGGGCGACTGCGCCGGCTACTGGCAGCTCGCGCACACGGCGTTCCGCGAAGGCGAGGTCGCGGCCGAGAACGCGATGGGACACGACGCCGTGGTCGACAACCGCGGCGTGCCGCGCCCGATCTACACCGATCCGGAGATCGCGGGCGTCGGCCTCACCGAGGCGGAGGCGCGCGAGCAGTACGGCGACGACGTCGCCGTCGGCAGGTTCCCCTGGGTTGCGAACGCGCGCGCGGTCATGCAGGACGAGACGGTCGGCTGGGTCAAGTCGATCCACGAAACCCGCTACGGCGAGCTCCTGGGGCTCGTCATGGTCGGCCCGCACGTGACCGACCTGGTCGAGGCCGGAGTCGTCGCGCTCGATGCCGAGGCAACGGTCGAGACGGTCGCGGACGGCATGGCGCCGCACCCGACGCTCTCCGAGGCCATCAAGGAGGCCGGCCTCGTCGCGCTCGGTCGCCCGATCCATGTCGGGGCGCGGAAGAGGGCGGCCACGAAGGCCTAACGAAAGGAGACCGATGAAGATACTGACGAGGCGAAACGCGATGCTCGGCTGGGCCACGTGGAAGGCCGCCAAGGGGATCGCCAAGTACCAGAAGGCGAAGAAGGCGCTCCCGAATCCGACCGCGAAGAAGACGTCCAAGAAGAAAAAGGCCGGGAAGGCCCTCGCCGGCGCCGCTGCGGCGGCGGGAGTGACCGCGCTCGTCAAGCGCAAGCGCGGCCAAAGCGACAGCTACCCGCCTGACCCGTCGGACAGCAGCAGCGAGTAGTGGCAGGCGCGGCGCGTGTTCCCGAGGGCGTCGTTCGCCGCGCGCTCGCGAGCGTCAGGGCCTACGAGCCGGGGAAGCCCGTCGAGGAGGTCCAGCGCGAGCTCGGGCTCGAGCGAGTGGTCAAGCTCGCCTCGAACGAGGGCCCGTTCCCTCCGTTTCCCGCCGCGCTCGAGGCCATCGAGCGCACCGCCCATGAGTCGAACCGCTACCCGGATGGGGGCTCCTACCTGTTGCGCGCCGCCCTTGCCGACCGCCACGGCGTCCGCTTCGAGGAGGTTGCGGTCGGAGCGGGCGCGGACGGGCTGATTGACTGCGTCTCGCAGGCGACGCTCGATCCCGGCGACGAGATGGTCTGCGGCTGGCCGTCGTTCGCGAGCTACGTGATCGACGCGCTGAAGCTCGGGGCGGTTCCGAAAACAGTCCCGCTCGTCGACCACCGCTACGACCTCGAGGCGATCCTCGAGGCCGTGGGCCCGAAGACCAAGCTCGTCTTCCTCTGCAATCCGAACAACCCGACCGGGACGATGAACACGCGCGCCGAGCTCGACTCGTACTTCGACCGGGTTCCGGGCCACGTCCTGACCGTGCTCGACGAGGCCTACTTCGAGTACCTCGACGACCCCGAGTATCCGGACGGCATCCAGGAGTACGCGAAGGCCGGGCACGCCGTCCTCGTCCTGCGGACGTTCTCGAAGATGTACGGACTGGCGGGGCTGCGGGTCGGCTACGGCGTCGGCGCTCCGGAGCTCGTGACCGCGCTGAGCAAGGTGCGCCGTGCGTTCGACGTCAACCAGCAGGCCCAGGCGGCCGCGCTCGCGAGCCTGGACTCGCCCGAGGAGGTGAACCGGCGCCGCCGCGTCAACGCGGATGGTCTCGCACAGCTGGAGCGGGTGCTGCGTGAGCATGGCTTCGATCCCGCGTCGCCCTCGGTGACGAACTTCCTCTTCTTCGAGGTCGGCGACGACGCGACGGCGTTCTTCGAGCAGCTGCTGCGCGAGGGCGTGATCGTGAGGCCGATGGGCGCCTTCGGAGCTCCGGGGGCGATCCGCGTGACTGTCGGGACGCCCGAGGAGAACGAGTTCTTCGCGGAGGCCCTCGGCAAGGTTCTGGCGCACGCGCCGAGCGCCTAATCGAGTTGGGGTACCCCCCCCAATCCGCGAGAGACCCGTAGCCTCTCTCCCGGCGCCACCAGTTCTCGAAGCACTCCCCCGACACGAAGAACAGCGGATCGTTCGCGATCCGGTCCAAGTCGCGGGTCATAGAAGCACGCGACTCTTCGGCCTCGAACAATGACTTCGACATCGCTCCGTTCCGCAGGGAAAAAACGCTTCCCATCCGAGGGTAACCGAACCTGCCCTCGGGCGAGGTCATTCTCGGTGATGACTTGGCTCTGTGCCGCTTGTGTGGACGACTGCTCGGCTGTTCCTCCAAGAGTGTTCAACAATTCATGATCGATGCGCTGGGTTTCCTCGGCTGAGGCGTACGGCCCGGAGAGAAGAAATGTCCGAGCCCCCTCGAAGTCCGAACCGCGTCCTGGCCGAGTCGAGGCTCCCAGCAGCTGACGACCAGGCTCGGCGAACGCGAATAGGATCATCCCAGGCTTCCAAGCTCTGACCTTTGCAATCAAGCTCTCGACACCGGCAGCGAGCTCATCTCTCGAGACCTCCCGGCTCGACGTGCTCGGGCGCTTGACGAGGTCGGTGAGCCCATGGCCGGACCGCGCAAAGGCGTCGTCTTCTGCTCCCGGCTCCGGATCCACGAGCAAGCCGAGCCGCTCCAGTCGTCGCCACAACCGGGTTCCGATGCGGCCCTGGTAGTAGTGGCCGGCTGCGACGGAAACGGGCGCAGGATTGATGCCGACGAGGAGGATGCCACCCGGCTGGGGCGGAATATCCTCGAGCGTCTCGATCGACTGGCCTAGCCACTCTTCGCAGCTGCGATGTCCCTTAGGGAAAAGCTCGTGCAACCGCTCCTCGACGTTCCGACCGCTCAGCGGATACGCGACTCCAGCCGTGCGAACCAAATCGAGAAGCTCCCACTGCGTGATTCCTGCCTCCTCAGCGGCGCGCCCGAGCGACATCTCGCCACTCTGGTATTCACGAACAGCCCGTTCGAGCTCCCACTGCTCAATCGAACGCTCGAGGAGGCGGCGGATCACGATCCCGCGGTCGAGCGATTCCTCCCGGGCCACACGTTCAAGTGCAGCGAGAAGATCGGGTTCTAGTCGGATGTTGACCTGCTCAGTCTTCATTGACCATCCCTCCGAGATGTCGTTCAATTGCTTGGACCGCTTCAGTCGAAGCGTTCGCGGCAACGGCCACTCGCCGGAGCAGCTCAATCGCCGAATCTGCATCAATGTGCCCTTGGCGGTAGCCCAAGACCGGAAGGAACAGTGTCGACAAAGCCTTGATTCCTAGACCCCTGGCGACTCGGGACGCCCGACCTTCGTCGACGATCGCCCATCCGGTTTCGACGCCGACCGCGAGGACCTCGCTCTCACCCAAGCCCAAGCGATACGAGGCGCGAAAGGCCTCCGCGCGACTTCGCGTAGCTCGTGAGAGGCCGATCCGGCGAAGTGTGCCTCGAGTCGCCGCCCGCTGGATGGCGCCAACGTCTGGTGCACCGATACGGATGCCTTCTTCGACCGATTCCCTCCATACAGACGGGGCGACCGCGATCGTTCTGATGCACTCAGCAGCTGTCTCGAACGCGTCCGCCTTGGCGAGGTAGATGAGAGTCGAGGCATCAGCCGGCGCCTCCTCTGGTTCCATTCGCTATCACATAGTAGCAAATGATCTGGGAGAGGCGCCACTTTAGAGTCTTAGGCATGGCCAAGCGCCGCGAATGGACGGGCGAGACGCTCGCCGCGGGAGTGCGCTCCGGTGACAGGCGCGCGCTCGCCCGCGCGATCACGCTCGTCGAGAACTCCGATCCGCTCGCCTATCAGCTCGTGCGCGACCTCTATCCGGACACCGGACAGGCATACACGATCGGGATCACCGGCCCACCGGGCGTGGGCAAGTCCACGCTGATCGCCTCGCTCATCCGCCATGTCCGGGCCGAGCAGCGCACCGTCGGGGTCATCTCCGTCGATCCCTCCAGCCCGTTCTCGAAGGGCGCGTTGCTGGGCGACCGCATCCGGCTCGCCGAGCACTTTCTCGACCCCGAGGTCTTCATCCGCTCGATGGGCACACGTGGCCACCTGGGCGGCGTTGCCGAGACGACCCTCCAGGCGATGCTCGTGCTGGACGCGGCAGGCAAGGACCTGCTGTTCGTCGAGACGGTCGGCGCCGGGCAGAGCGAGGTGGAGGTCATCGGGATCGCGGACACCGTTGTGCTCGTGCTCATGCCCGGCTCGGGCGATTCCGTCCAGGCGCTGAAGGCGGGGATCATGGAGATTCCGGACGTGATCGCGATCAACAAGATGGACCACCCGGCCGCGAAGACGATGCTGAACGAGGTGCGCTCGATCCTCTCGCTCGACCGTGAGCGATCCTGGCGCCCGCCGATCGTGCTGACCGAGGCGGCGCGCGACGAGAACGTCCCCGAGCTCTGGGAGAAGGTCGAGGCGCACCGCGCGCACCTCGAGGGCGAAGGGCTGCTCGAGGAGCGGCGGCGGAGGAACCTGGCCGGCGAGGTGTTCGCGGTCGCGTCGGGCCGAGCCAAGCTCCACCTCGAGCACGCGGTGGAGGACGATCCCGAGCTGCGCCGCGTCCTGGACGCCGTCCAGTCGCGCTCTCTCGACCCCTTGACAGCGGTGCGGGAGATACTCCAGAAGGTGTTCCACGTTGACGGCGAAAACGGCACCTAGCCTCGAAGAGATCCAGGCTGCGCAGCGCCGGATCGCAGGGATCGCGCGGGTCACGCCGGTCTACAGCTCGGAGACGTTCTCCCGCCTGACCGGCCGGCCCGTGCACCTGAAGGCGGAGAACCTCCAGCGAACAGGCGCCTTCAAGGTCCGCGGAGCGGTCAACAAGATCGCGCTCCTGACCCCCGAGGAGCACGCCGCCGGCGTCGTCACGGCGAGCGCCGGAAACCACGGCCAGGCCGTGGCCTGGGCGGCGCGCGAGGCCGGGGCGCTCGCGCGCATCTTCATGCCGCAGCACACGCCGATGGCGAAGATCGAGGCGACCCGGAACTACGGGGCCCGGACACACCTGCACGGCGAGACGTTCGAGGAGGCGCTCGCCGCCGCGGTCGACCACGCCGAGTCCGAGGACGCCACGTTCCTCCACGCCTTCGAGGACAAGCAGGTGATCGCGGGACAGGGGACGATCGGTCTCGAGCTCCTGGAGCAGGTTCCCGACCTCGAGACGGTGATCATCCCGATCGGCGGAGGCGGGCTCGCCTCCGGCATCGCGCTTGCCATCAGGGCGGTGAAGCCCAACGCGCGCCTGGTGGGCGTGCAGACGGCAGCGTTCGCGCCTCTCGCCGGCGGTGAGGTCGGCGGCTTCACGATCGCGGAGGGCATCGCGGTGAAGCATCCGGGCGAGCTGACCTCCTCGATTCTGCGCGAGGCCCTGGACGACATCGTCATCGTCACCGACGAGGAGATCAGCCAGGCGATCGTCCTCCTGCTCGAGCGGACGAAGCTCGTGGTCGAGGGTGCGGGTGCGGCGCCTGTCGCCGCCCTGCTCGCCGACCGCGTGGGCGGTGAAGGGCCGGTCGTCGCGGTCCTCTCGGGCGGAAACATCGACCCGACGTTGCTGATCTCGGTCATGCGGCACGGGCTCTCGCTCTCCGGGCGCTATCTCGTCCTGCGCACGCGCCTGCCGGACCGGCCGGGCGAGCTGATCAAGCTCCTCTCGCTCGTGGCCGAGGAGATGGGGAATGTCCTCTCCGTCGAGCACCACCGCGAGGGCATGGACATGCCGGTGACCGAGAGCGAGATCGAGCTGACACTGATGATGCGCGACCAGGCGCACTGCGCGGAGCTCGTGACGGCGCTGGAGACGCACGGCTACCCGGTCGAGCGGGTGCAATGAGCGCACGCCGCGAGCGCAAGGTCGTGACGGTGCTCTTCGCCGACCTGGTCGGCTTCACCTCGCGCGCGGAGTCGCTCGACCCCGAGGACGTCGAGGCGATCCTCGGCCCGTACCACGAGCGGCTGCGCTCCGAGCTCGAGCGCTTCGGCGGCACTGTCGAGAAGTTCATCGGCGACGCAGTCATGGCACTCTTCGGCGCGCCGGTCGCGCACGAGGACGACGCAGAACGGGCCGTTCGCGCGGCGCTCGCGATCCGTGAGTGGGCCGAGGAGCAGCGAGAGCTCGAGGTGCGGATCGGGATCACCACCGGCGAGGCGCTCGTCTCGCTCGACGCCCGTCCGGAAGCGGGACAGGGGATGGCTTCCGGTGATGTCGTGAACACGGCCGCGCGGCTGCAGGCCGCGGCGCCCGTCAACGGCATCCTCGTGGACGAGACGACCTTCCGAGCGACCGAACGTGCGATCAACTTCGGCGACGAAGGCCTGATCGAGGCGAAGGGAAAGGCCGAGCCGATCCGGGTCTGGGAGCCGGATGAGGCGCGGGCGCGCTTCGGGGTCGACGTCGTCCAGCAGCTGGAGACGCCGCTCTTCGGCCGGGAGAAGGAGCTCGACTTCCTGGTAGACGCCTTTGCACGCGTGCGGGCCGACCAGCAGCCGCAGTTGGTGACCCTCGTCGGCGTGCCCGGGATCGGCAAGTCGCGGCTGGTCTACGAGCTCTTCCTCGCCGGCGAACGCATTCCCGACTTGATCTTCTGGCGCCAGGGACGCTCGCTCCCGTACGGCGAGGGAGTGACGTACTGGGCTCTGAGCGAGATGATCAAGGCTCACGCCGGGATCCTCGAAACCGATTCGGCGCAGGTGGCTACGGAAAAGCTCGATCTCGGCGTTCGCACCGCGCTCGACGATGCCGCGGATGCGGACTGGGTCGTCCGGCGGCTGCAGCCGCTCGTCGGTCTCGGCTCGGACCAGGAGCTGAGCGAGGATCAGCGCAGCGAGTCGTTTGCCGCCTGGCGCCGCTTCTTCGAGGCACTGGCCGAGCGCAGCCCGCTCATTCTCGTGTTCGAGGACATCCAGTGGGCCGACGACGGCCTGCTCGATTTCATCGACTACCTGGTCGAGTGGGTGAGCGACCTGCCGGTCTTCGTCGTGGCTACCGCGCGACCCGAGCTGCTGGAGCGACGGACGGCGTGGGCCGGAGGGAAGGTCAACGCCGCCACCGTCCAGCTCCAGGCCCTGTCCGAGGACGACACGGCGCGGCTCATCTCGGCGCTGCTCGAGCAGGCGGTGCTTCCGGCAGAGACGCAGGCCGTCCTGCTCGCGCGCTCGGGTGGCAACCCGCTCTATGCGCAGGAGTTCGTCCGGATGCTGATCGACCGCCGCTATCTGCGCCGCGAGGGCTCCGGATGGGGACTCGAGCAGGGCGTTCACCTGCCGCTGCCGGAGTCGGTCCAGGGTGTGATCGCGGCGCGGCTGGACGCTCTTCCCCAGGAGGAGAAGGAGCTTGTGCAGAACGCGTCCGTGCTCGGCAAGGTCATCTGGGAGGGCGCCCTTGCCGCCGTCGCGAAGCTGCCGCGCCCGGTAGTCGAGGAGCGGCTGCATGCCCTGCGGCGCAAGGAGTTCATCCGGAGCGAGCGCCAGTCTTCGGTCGCCGGCGAGACGCAGTACTCATTCCTCCACCAGCTGATGCGCGACGTCGCCTACGGCCAGATCCCGCGGGCGGCCCGCGCCGAGCGGCACAGGCGCGCCGCGGAGTGGCTCGAGTCGCTCCCGGCCGACCGGGCCGAGGACCGGGCCGAGATGCTCGCTCACCACTATCTGTCGGCGCTCGAGTTCGGGCGCAGCGCGGGACAGGACGTCTCGGCCGTCGCTGCCCCTGCACGGTTGGCCTTTCGCGAAGCCGGCGAGCGAGCATTCGCCCTGATCGCGGTCGAGCAAGCCGCGCGGTTCTTCTCGGCGGCGCTCGAGCTGTGGCCGGAGGACGACCCCGAGCGCCCCCGGCTCCTGCTGAGGCTCGCCTATGCGAGGTCGTACGGACGCGCTCTGGACGAGAGCTTCTTCCAGGCGCGGGATGCGCTGCTGGAGGCCGGCGAGCACGAACTAGCGGCCGAGGCGGAGGTCCTGATCGGGCGAACCGCCTGGGAGCAGGGAGACCAGGAACGCGCCTTCGCCCATCTCCGCCGTGCGCACGAGCTCGTGCGGGACGCTCCGGTGTCGCATTCGAAAGCGCTCGTCCTCCACTGGCTGTCGCGCTCGCTCGCACTCGCCGATCAGATCGACGAGGCGATCGTCCTCGGGCGGGAGACGATCGCGATGGCGGAGGTCCTCGGCCTCGACGAGCTGCGCGCGAACGCGCTCACGACGATGGGGTTCACGCGCTTCACCACCGGCGACCTCGGAGGTCTCGCCGACGCGGAGGAAAGCATCGAGATCGCGCGCGCCGCCAACTCGCCGGACGTCGTCCGTTCGCTCGGAAACTACGCGAGCTGCTTGAAGGATCTCGGCGAGATCGCGCGGGCCGCCGAGATCATCGAGGAAGCTCGAGCAGGCGCGGTCAGGCTCGGTCGCGGCATCTACATCTCGTGGCTCGACGGTGAAGGGCTCATCTACCGGTACTACGACGGGCGCTGGGAAGACGCCCTCGAGCTCGCGGAGCAGATGACCGAGGAGTTCGAAACCAGCGGTTCCCCGAGCTTCATGGAGGCGGCCGTCCGCGCCTATCGGGCGCTGATGCTCCTCGCCCGCGACGCCCCGGAGGCGGCGCTCTGGGAGACCGTCAGGTCGCTCGAGCTCGCGCGCCGGGCAAAGGACGCGCAGGTGCTTCACCCCGCTTTGGGTACCTACGCCGTGGTGCGGTCGCGGCTCGGACTGCTCGACGAGGCCGTGCGGGCGGCCGACGAGCTGCTCGAGGACTGGAGCCAGGGGACGATGCTCGGGACGGCCGAATGGCTGCTCGATCTCGCGTACGTGCTCGTTCCGCTCGGCCGCTTGGACGACCTGGAGCAGGCGCTGGGCCGGGTCAAGCTCCACTTTCCATGGCTCCGCGCCGCCAGGGCATACGCGGCCGGCGATCCCGCCGCCGCCGCCGAGGTGTTTCGCGAGATCGGCAACCGGCCGGACGAGGCCTACATGCGTCTCCTATCGGGAATCGACCCAGAGGTGCGCACGGCGATCGACTTCTACCGCTCTGTCGGCGCGGCCCGGTACGTACGAGCTGGCGAGGCGACGCTGGCGGCGATCGCATGAGCGCGGTGCGGGAAGAACGCAAGGTCGTCACCGTGCTCTTCTGCGACCTGGTCGGCTTCACTTCTCGTTCTGAGGCGGCGGATCCCGAGGATGTGGCGGCCGTGCTGCGCGGCTACCACGGTCACGTCGGCACCGAGCTGGAACGCTTCGGCGGCACCGTCGAGAAGTTCATCGGCGACGCGGTCATGGCGCTGTTCGGCGCGCCGGTCGCGCACGAGGACGATCCCGAGCGGGCCGTTCGCGCCGCGCTCGTGATCCGCGACTGGGCGGAGGAGGCAGGCGAGCTCGAGGTGCGGATCGGCATCACGACGGGCGAGGCGCTCGTCTCGCTGGACGCGCGCCCCGAGTCGGGCCAGGGGATGGCCTCCGGCGACGTGGTGAACACGGCCGCCCGCCTCCAGTCGGCGGCGGAGGTCAACGGCATCCTCGTGGACGCGACAACCTACCGGGCGACCGAACGGGCGATCGTCTTCGAGAAAGCGGAGCCCGTGGTGGCCAAGGGGAAGCGCGAGCCGGTCCCCGTCTACCGGGCGGTCGAGACCCGCGCCCGGTATGGCGTGGACATCACCGAGGACGTCGAGACGCCGCTGGTCGGCCGGGAGCGCGAGCTCGACCTCCTGCTCGGCGCGCTCGCCCGCGCGCGCAACGAGCGCGAGCCGCAGCTGGTCACTCTGGTCGGCGTCCCCGGAATCGGCAAGTCGCGGCTGGTCTACGAGCTTTCCCGCGCCGTCGACGAGGACGATGAGCTGATTGCCTGGCGGCAGGGTCGCTCGCTTCCGTATGGGGAGGGCGTCACGTTCTGGTCTCTGGGCGAGATGGCCAAGGCGCAGGCGGGCATCCTGGAGAGCGACTCGGCCGAGGTCGCGTCCGAGAAGCTCGAGCATGCAGTGCGGAGCTTCCTGCCGGAGGCGGCCGAGGCAGATTGGGTCGTGCGACAGCTCCGGCCGCTGGTTGGGCTCGCGGCCGGCGACGAGCTCGTCGGCGACCGGAGGACCGAGGCCTTCGCGGCGTGGCGCCGCTTCTTCGAGGCCGTCGCGGAGGAGAGCCCGCTCGTGCTCGTTTTCGAGGATCTCCAATGGGCCGACGACGGCGTCCTCGACTTCATCGACCACCTGATGGAGTGGACGAGCGGGCTCCCGCTGCTGATCGTCGCAACCGCCCGCCCCGAGCTGCTCGAGCGGCGGCCGGGCTGGGGTGGCGGAAAGCTCAATGCGGCGACCGCCCAGCTCGCCGCGCTCTCCGAAAACGACACGGCCCGGTTGATCGCCGCACTGCTCGAGCAGGCGGTGCTGCCGGCCGAAACCCAGACAACGCTTCTCGCCCGGGCCGGAGGGAACCCGCTCTACGCGCAGGAGTTCGTGCGGATGCTCTCCGACCGCGGCCTGCTCCGCCGCGACGGCGGCACGCTCACCCTCGCGGCGAACGGCGACCTGCCGCTGCCCGAGTCGATCCAGGGGATCATCGCGGCGCGGCTCGACGTGCTCTCCCTCGAGGAGAAGGAGCTCATCCAGAACGCGTCGGTACTCGGGAAGGTCGTCTGGACCGGAGCGCTCGAAACGATCTCCCAGCGGCCTCGTGTCTCGGTCGAGGAATGCCTCCACGCACTTCGCCGCAAGGACTTCCTGCGCTACGAGCGCCGTTCGGCGGTCGCCGGCGAGACGCAGTTCACGTTCCTCCATCTCCTCACCCGCGACGTCGCCTACGGCCAGATCCCGCGCGCGAATCGCGCCGACAAGCACCGTCTCGCGGCAGAGTGGCTCGAGTCGCTCCCGGCCGACCGCGCCGAGGACCGGGCGGAGATGATCGCGCACCACTACCTGTCCGCCCTCGAGCTGGCGCGCAACGCGGGACGGGACACGGCCGAGATCGCGGAGCGTGCTCGGTTCGCGCTCCGGGAGGCGGGCGACCGCGCGGTGGCCCTGAACGCGTTCCCGCCGGCCAGGCAGTTTTACAGCGCCGCGCTCGCCCTCTGGCCGGAGGCCGATCAGGGAGACCGGGCTCGCTTGCTCTACCGGCTCGTGTCGGCAAAGGTGCATGGAGGGGGAGTGGAGACGGGCGACTACGAACGGGCCTACGAGGCACTCCTTGCGGTGGGCGAGCGCGAGCTGGCGGCTGAGGCGGCCGTCCTGGCCGGGGTGACCGAGACGAATCGCGGCAAGCAGGACCTGTTGTGGGACAACATCGATCGCGCGCAGAGGCTGATCGAGGACGCGCCGCCGTCGCGATCGAAGGCGTTCGTTCTGCACTGGATGGCTCTGTCCTACTCGCTGGCGGGGCGATCCGACGAGGCCTTGGAGGCGGGCCGGGCCGCACTCGCGATCGCGGATGACCTCGGGCTGGACGACATCCGCGCGAACGCGCTCAGCACCATCGGGATCACCCGCATCTCACGAGGGGATCTCGGCGGTATCGAGGACCAGGAGCGCAGCATCGAGGTCGCCCGTGAGTCCAATTCCGTCGACGTGATCCGCTCGCTCGGCAACCTGGCCAGCTGCCAGCTCGACTACGGCCGAATCGTCCAGGCGCGGGGGACCCTCGACGAGGCAGCCGCGGAGGCACTGCGGTTCGGGAGCGTCTGGTACGGCGACTGGATCGGGCCCGAACGCGCCACGTACCTCTACTACGAAGGCGCATGGGACGAAGCCGCACGGCAGGTGGACGAGCTCGAACGGAAGGTCGAGGACGGGCTGCTCACCACGTTCATGGAAGGAGCCAACCGGACGATCCGCGCCAGGATCCGGCTTGCACGCGGCGACGTGGATGGAGCGCTCGAAGACATGCGCCGGACACGCGATCTCGCTCGGCTCGCGAAGAACCCGCAGCTCCTGCACACTGGGCTCGCCTCGTTCGCGTGGATCCACGCTGAGGCCGGCCTGCTCGACGACGCCGCCTCAGCGGTGACCGAGCTGATGGAGGACTGGCGCGCGCACCCGGTGGTTTCTTCCGCGTTCTGGCTGCTCGAGCTCGCGTACGTGGTCGCGGCGCTTCGTCGCCCGGGCGAGCTGGAGGAGGTGCTCGGGACCCTCAAGGCACCGACGCCGTGGGCCGACGCAGCTCGCGCCTACGCCGCGGGTGACCTACCGGGTGCAGCGGCGGTGCTCGACAGGATGGAAGCGTTGCCCGAAGCCGCCTATGTGCGGCTCAAGTCCGGCAGCGAGCCGGAGGTGGGGCGCGCGCTCGAGTTCTACCGCTCTGTGGGCGCGAAGCGCTACATCGCCGAAGCCGAGGCGCTGCTGGCTACGAGCCGCAGCGCCTGAACTCGACGCACTGCCCGCCGCGCTGACGCCACTCCGCAACACCTTCGCCCAGCACCGGCCTCGCGTCGATCCCTGCGGCGACGAGGATGCTGGCCGCGGTGCTCGCACGCGAGCCCGTCTCGCAGATCGTCACCACCGGGCCGTTGCCGCGCAGCTCGTCCGCGCAGGCTCTCATCCGCCGGTAGGGGATGTGCAGGCTCTCGGGGATGTAGCCGTGGTCGCGCTCGTCCTTCTCGCGGACGTCCACGAGCGACACGCCGCCGTTGCCGAGCATCTTCTCCAGGTCGTCCAGCGTCAGCGGCTCGAGGCGCTCGCTCGTTTCACCACCGGTGAGGTAGCCGGCGACGCCGAAAAGGCCGACAGCATGCAGCCCGCGCGCCCCGAGTCGCGCCTCGTCCTCCGAGCCCGCGTACAGCGCGACTCGCTCGTCGCCGCCCAGGACGAACCCGGCCTTGGTCGCGAACGAGCCGGCCGTCGGGATGTTGATCGCGCCTGGGAGGTGGCCGCGCGCGAAATCGTCCGCGCGGCGAACGTCCAGGATGGTCGCTCCCTCCGCCGAGGAAAGGCGCGTGAGCGGTGGCCGGGCGGCGACGAACAGCCCGCGGTTCAGCTCGACGATCCGCTCCATGTTGGGCGGCCGCGGCGTCCCGCTGGAGGCGGCCGACTCCGCGATGAAGTCTGCGAGTTCGGTGTGGGCGAGCGAGGTATTGAAGCGGCGCTCGAAGCCGATCGTGGACGAGGCCTTGGAGCTCATCCCCGCGCCGCAGAGCGAGCCTGCGACGTGGCCTGGGAAGAGCTCGACTCCGTCCGGCAGCTCGAGCAGGCGCCGCAGGCTGTGGAAGAGGCTCTCGGCGCCCTCTTTGGCCTCGACCGCGAGATCAGGCCGCGCGGTGTCGCCGACGAGCAGCGAGTCGCCGGTCAGGACGAGCCAGGGCTCGTCCGCGCGCGAACGGTCGATCACGGCGAAGCAGCAGTGCTCCGGCCGGTGTCCCGGTGTATGGATCACGCGCAGCGCCACCTGTCCCACCTCGATCTCCGCTCCGTGCTCGAGCGGCTCGAACGGGTACGCGGGGTCAGCCTCGGGGTGGACAGCGATCGGGACGCCCTGCTCCAGCGCGAGCCGCCCGTGGCCGGAAAGGTGGTCGGCGTGCGTGTGCGTCTCGAGGACGCGTGTCAGGCGGACGCCCTTGCTCTCGGCCGTCTCCAGGTACTGCTCGACGGCGTAGGCCGGATCGACCACGACGGCTTCGCCGGTCTGCTCGTCACCAATCAGGTATGACGCGCAGCCGAGCCCTTCTTCGACGTACTGCTCGAACAGCACGGTGAGCATTATCTACGCGGTAGCCCGGACGCGACGCCGGTTCCGGAAACCGAACGCGCCCCTACAGTGAATGTGTCACAGATGGATTTGCCCAGTTCTCATGCTCGATCGGCACAAAGCCGGCACAGACGCGTACGGAGTTCGACGATACGATCGCAGTGGGGTGGAGGATGGTGGCCCCGGAGGCGGCCGGCTACGTGGATGCTTCCCGCGCTTGCGGGCATCTGCGTGCTCCTCGCCGGCGCCGGCTGCGCCGGCGGGTCGGGTTCCTCCTCGATAACCATCCCCCCCGCGAAGGGACGACCCCGGTTGCCGCCCCGCAATGCCGTCGTGCAGGCGAGACAGGACGGCAGGCTGGCCGTCGCACTCGCCGCGCAGCCGGCCAAGGGCGGAGACAAGATGATCGCGACGATCGTCGATCCCGACAACGTGGGTAACGACGGCTTGGATGTGAGCTTCCGCCGCGGCAACGCCAGGCGCGCGGGTACGCCTTGCGGCTCGGGCTGCTATTCAGCGGTTCTGCCGAAGACGGGGCCTCGAGCGGTCGACGTGGACGTGGCCGGTCGAACCGTCGAATTCCAGCTCCCCGGTCGCTGGCCGGCCCCGGACGCCACCGCACTCGTCCGCCGGGCGAACAGGACGTACCGGAACCTGAGGAGCATCGCCTATGCGCAGCGGCTCGCTTCCGCGCCCGGCATTGAGGTCTTCGCGCGCTGGCAGGAAAGCGCGCCTGACCGGTTCGCGTATCGCATCCCCGGTGGAGCGGCCGGGATCGCCATCGGCTCACGCCGCTGGGACCGGACGAAGCCCTCCTCCGCCTGGATCGAGTCGACCACGACGCCTACACGGATGCCGTCCCCGATCTGGGGCCTACAGACCACGAACGCTCACGTCCTCCGCACGGGGACGCTGGACGGGCGACGCGTCGTGACCGTCTCCCTTCTCGCGCGCTCGGTGCCCGCTTGGTTCACGATCGACTTCGAAGCGGGGACGCTTCGGCCGCTGTCGCTACAGATGACCGCCGCGGCGCACTTCATGCACAACGCCTACACCGGGTTCAACTCTGGGCCGAAGATCAGGCCGCCGCGCTAAAGCCCGAGGTGTTTCGCGATCACCATGCGCTGCACCTCGTTCGTGCCCTCGCCGATCTCCAGGATCTTCTGGTCGCGGTACAGCCGCGAGATCGAGAACTCCTCCATGAAGCCGTAGCCGCCGTGGATCTGCAGCGCCTGGTTCACGACGCGGTGTGAGAGCTCGCCGGTGTACAGCTTCGCCATCGCGGCGGACTCGGCGAAGGCCCGGTCCTGGTCCTTGAGCCAGGCTGACTTGTAGACGAGCTGCCGGGCCGCCTCGATCTCGACCGCCATGTCCGCCAGCTGGAACTGGATGGCCTGGAACGACGAGATCGGCCGGCCGAACTGTTTCCGCTCCTTCGCATACGCGTAGGCGAGGTCGTACGCGCCCTGGGCGAGGCCGAGCCCCATGGCCGCGACCGAGATCCGGCCCCCGTCGAGGATCTCGAGGAACTGCTGGAAACCTTTACCGCGATCGCCGAGCAGGTTTCCCTCCGGCACCGAACAGTCGCGGAAGGACAGCTCGCGTGTGTCAGAGGCCCGCCAGCCGAGCTTCTCCATCGGCGCCGAGATCTCGTAGCCAGTGGTGCCGTTCGCAACGATAAGGTTGGAGATCTCGTCGTCGCCGGTGCGGGCGGTGATCGTGACGCAGGCAGTGATGTCCGTGCCCGCATTGGTGATGAAGATCTTCGATCCGTTCACGACCCACGAGCTGTCGCGCTGCTCGGCGCGCGTGCGCGTGGCGCCCGCGTCCGATCCCGCGTCGGGCTCGGTCAGCCCGAACGCTGCGAGTTTGCGGCCTGACGCGAGGTCGGGCAGCCATTCCTGCTTCTGCTCGTCGTTGCCGAAGAGCAGGATCGGCATCGTGCCGAGCGACGTGTGCGCCGCGACCGTGATCGCCACGGAGGAATCGATCCGCGTCAGCTCCTCGATCGCGATGGCGTACGAGAGCGTGTCCGAGCCGGCACCGCCGTGCTCTTCCGGGATGGGGATGCCCATCAGCCCGAGCCCGGCCATCTCTTCGACGAGCTCGTACGGGAAGCGGTGCTCGCGGTCGAGCTCGGCCGCGAGCGGCGCGACGCGCTCCGTCGCGAACTCGCGCACGGTGCTGCGCAGGAGCTGGTGCTCTTCGGGGAGGTCGAAGTTCAAGCCAGGGAGGACGCGAGCTCGGCCATGAGCCGGACGCCGTATCCGGTGCCGCCCGGCTGTGAGAGGTAGTCGCCGCGTCCGAGGCGGAGCGCGGCCGGCCCGGCAATGTCGAGATGCGCCCACGGGCCGTCGCCGGCGAACTCCTTCAGGAGCTCGGCGCCCGCCTGCCCGCCGGCCATGCGGGCGCGCCCGGCGTTGCGCATGTCGGCGTAGGTCGAGTCGATCATGCGGCGGTACCGGGGATCCATGGGCATGGGCCATACGCGGTCGCCGGTGGCCGCGCCGGCCGCGATGATCCGCTCCCGCCACTCGTCGTCGTTGGAGAAGACGCCGGCGTAGATGTCCCCGAGCGCGACGACCATCGCTCCCGTCAGCGTGGCAAGGTCGAGGACATGCGTCGCTCCGAGGCCGCGCGCGTGCACGAGCGCGTCGGCGAGGACGAGCCGTCCCTCGGCGTCGGTCGTGATCACCTCGATCGTCTTGCCGTTGCTCGCCGTGAGGATGTCGCCGGGACGGTAGGCGCCCCCGTCCGGCATGTTCTCGGTCGCCGCGACCACTGCGAGCGTACGCACTGGAAGGCCCAGGTCGGCGATCGCTCCCATCGCGGCCACGACCGCGGCGCCGCCGGACATGTCGTGCTTCATCTCCTCCATGAACTCGGAGGGCTTGATCGAGATCCCGCCCGTGTCGAAGGTGATCGCCTTGCCGACCAGTCCGAGGACCACGTCGCCCGCGGCGTCCTCCGGTTCGTAACGCATGACGATCATCTGCGCCGGGTTCTCGGCGCCCTGGGCGACTGCGCTGAAGGCTCCCATTCCCAGCTCGCGTGCCTGCTCCAGGCCGAAGGCCTCGACGGTCAGTCCGCTGACCTCAGTGGAGATCTCCCGGGCGATCTCGGCCAGCCGCTCGGGAGTGAGCTCATTGGGAGGCATGTTCGAGAGGTCGCGCGCGCGATTCGTCCAGGTCGCGACTCGCTGCGCGCGGTCCGCCTGCGAGGCCAGGTCGGCGTCGGTGACGAGGACGAGCCGCTCGATCTCGCGCCGCTCCGGCTTTTTCGACTTCCATTGCCCCGGGTCGTACGAGCCGAGGATCACGCCGTCAACGACCGCACGAGCCTGGTCGGGCAGGTCGACCGGTAGCGAATCGTCGAGCTGCCAGGCGATCGTGCCGCCGAAGGAGGCGCGTCGCGCGAGCGCCGCCGCGGCGGTCCGCACCGAGTCGGCATTCAGCTCCTCCGGCTTCCCCAGGCCCGCGACCGCGACGCGCTTCGCCCCGCCCGCGCCTGCGTGGACGATGGTGGCGGAGTCGCGATTCCCCCTGATCTCGCCCGAGTCGACGAGATCACTCAGCTGCCCGTCGAGCTCGCCGTCGAGGGTGGCCGCCGGGCCCGTGAGGGTGGCGGGCTCGGGAACGGCTACGGCGAGGACGTCTGCCTCGACCTCACCCGGCGCCGCAACAAGGACGTGGATCTCTCCCATCGCGGAGCGATGCTATCCGACCGTTTTCCTAGGGTGCCGCGCGGTACAACTTTTCGCCATGGGTACCGTCAGAACAAGGTCATGGACACAGCTACCCGAGTAGACCACATCCTGCGGAGAATCTCAGCGCTGGTGGCCGAGCGGCAGGAGTTGCGCGATCACCCCCAGCGCTGGTCCGATCTGGAGCGCAACCGCCTCGACATCGCCGAGTGCCAGCGCGAGTTGAATCACGCGCTCATCCAGCTGTACGGGAAGAAAGCCGCGTAACTCAGCGCCTACTGAAAGAGCGTGAGGTCGGGCTCGCGCTCTCCTCGCAGAACGGCAAGGTCGACCTCGACGCAGCGGATCCCGCGTGACTCCGCCAGCGCGATCGCCTGCTGCTTCATCCTCTGTGCGGCGAGGATGCCGCGGCACGCGGACTTCGCCGGGTCTTTGCGGATGAAGCCGAGGTAGCGCGTCAGCTGCTCGACCGCGTCGATCGTCCCCATCCGCTTGATCTCGACGGCCACCCACCCGCCGTCCTCGTCGCGGCACATCAGGTCGACCGGCCCGACCTCGGTCATCCACTCGCGCTGCACGAGCCTCAGCTCCTCACCGAGCGCCGTCGGCGCGGCGGCGAGCTCGAGCTGCAGGTCGCGCTCGACGCCGTCCTTCTGCAGCGCCGCCGACTCGCCCATGTCGTGCGCGACGTCGCTCAGGATCTCGGCGAGCCGGATCTCGAGCATGTCCTCCGTCTTCGGCTTGCGGACGAAGAGCACGTCGCCGAGCTCCTCGATGTGCGTCGGGCCGGTCATCCAGTTGAGCGGCTTGATGCCGCCGGCGTCGTCGTGTACCAGAACGGAGCCGTCGGCCTTCAGGATGAGCAGCCGCATCGCCTCCGGCAGAAGGGCAGTCAGGCGACCGGTGTAGCGGACTTCGCAACGAGCGACCAGCAGGCGCATCGGGCCGCACCCTATTGTCCCGGTCGGATTGTCCCTTTCGGACAGGTCCGTCAGCAGCCCGCAGGCCCGGCCTTGAGCTGCTTGAGGCTCGGCGGGTTCAGCACCAGCATCTGCGGGATCGTCACGGTCTTGAACCCGCGCTTGCGCAGCGCGGGGAGGATGTTGAACTTGAGCGCGCGGATCGTCTGGCCGCGGTTCTCGTGGAAGAGGATGATCGACCCGGTGCGAACGTTGTTGAGGACCTCCCTCGTGATCCCGTTCCAGTCCGCCCCCTGCGAATCGAGGCTGTCGATGCTCCAAAGCACCTGGAGCATCCCGAGCGACTTCGACTCGGCGTCAACCCTCGCGTCGCGGGCGCCGTAGGGCGGGCGGAAGAGCGTCACCGGCCGACGACTCGCCTTCTCGATCGCGTTCTGGGCGGACGCGATCTCCTGCGCGACCTGCCCGAAGCTCAGCCCCGGAAGGTACGCATGCGTCCACGTGTGGTCCCCGAGCGGGCCGTACGCGAGCTCGCGCCGCGCCACGCCGGGATAGCTCGAGAGAAGGCGGCCGACGAGGAACCACGTCACGCGCACGTCGAACTGCTTGAAGATCTTGAACGCGTACCGCGTCGTGTACGGGCCGGGCCCGTCGTCGAAGGTGAGAGCGACGTAGCGGCCCTTGTGGCCGCCGCACCAGAGCGGACGGCCGAGCTTGACGAACCGCTTGACGGCGGCCGCCTCCTTGCTCGGCCCCTTGGTGTGTGCAGCCGGCATGCGCTCGACGTGGCCCGCCGGGGGCTTCTGCCGCGTCTCCTGCGTGCCTCCGGTCCCGCCGAAGGCGGTCAGCACGCCTGCGACGGCACCGGCCACGACGACCCCGGCGACGGCCGCTGCCGCGACGCGGCGTCTTCGCACTTGCCGCCTTCTGGCCTGGCGCTGGCCGCGCATCCGCGCACAGTAGCCTGAGGGCATGAGGGACAGGGTCGACCGGAGAGCGATGGCGGCGCTGTCCGCCGGTCACCTCGCCACGGACTTCGCGAACGGTTCGCTGCCGGCGCTGCTCCCCTTCCTGGTCGAGCGCTTCTCGCTCAACTACGTGCTCGCGGCGACGCTGATGCTGTCCTCGACGGTCTCTTCCTCGGTGATCCAGCCCCTCTTCGGCCTCTGGTCCGACCGCAAGGGAGCGATGTGGCTGCTCCCTGCAGGCGTCGCGCTCGCGGGGATCGGGATCGCCCTCGCCGCCGACGCCCCGAGCTACTGGCTGGTCGCTGCTCTCGTGGTCGTCTCCGGCGTGGGCGTGGCCGCGTACCACCCTGAAGGCTCGAAGTTCGCCGCGTTCGTCAGCGGCAACCGACGGGCGAGCGGGATGGCGCTCTTCTCGATCGGCGGGAACATCGGCTACGCGCTCGGCCCGCTCGTCGCCACGCCGATCGTGCTCGCCTTCGGCCTGCGCGGCGGCCTGCTGCTCGCCGTCCCGTGTCTGGCGATCGCCGCACTCCTCCTCGTCGTCTCGCGCTACCTCGGCGGCTTCGTCCCGTCGGCGGCAGCGCGCGCGAGAACGGCCGGAGAGGACCGGTGGCGACCGATGTCGCTCCTCCTCGGCGCCGTCGCGTTCCGCAGCGTCACCTGGTTCGGGCTGATCACGTTCGTCCCGCTCTGGGAGGTCTCGCTCGGCCATTCGAAGGCGTACGGCAATCACCTTCTGTCGCTCATGCTGATCACGGGCGGTATCGGAACGCTCATTCTCGGGCCGATGGCGGACCGGTTCGGGCGCCGGCCGATCCTGGCCCTGAGCTCGATTCTGACGGCACCGCTCGTCCTCGTCTTCGTGGTCGTCGGCGGGGCCCCCGGCGCGGTCGCGCTCGGTCTGATCGGCTCCTGCGTGATGGGGACGTTCGGCGTGACGATGGTGATGGGACAGGAGTACCTGCCGCGCCGTGTCGGGATGGCCTCGGGTCTCGTCATCGGTCTCTCGATCGGGCTTGGCGGGATCGCAGCCGTCGCGCTCGGCGCGCTCGCCGACACGGTCGACCTCCGCAGCGCGCTCTATGTGTGCGCGGCGTCGCCTCTGGTCGCGCTCGCGCTGACGCTCTTGCTCCCGGCCGGCCGGGAGCGGACACGTATCGAGCCCGAGTTCGTCGTGAGTTAGGCTCGAATCTCTCGAATCCAAGGAGGGATCACCCAGATGGCGCAAAGCGTGACCGAATTCTTCGAGGGGCTTCCGTCCCGGGCCGACCCGGACAAGATCGCCGGCGTCAACAACACGTATCGATTCGACGTCGAGGGAGCCGGGACGTGGACGGTGGACGTCCGGGACGGCGCCGTCAACGTCACTCAGGGCGCCGACGCCGAGCCGGATGTGACGATCGCGGCCTCGGAGGAGACGTTCCAAAAGCTGGCCAGCGGGGAGCAGAACCCGACCACGGCCTACATGACCGGCAAGCTGAAGATCAAGGGCGACATGGGTGCGGCCATGAAGCTCCAGAAACTGTTCTAGTCGCCATTGGAGGAGGCGGAGCGTGAGCCGATTCCGGCGTGGAGCCTTCCGGCCGACGCCGTCGACTCGATCGCGCTCCCGCGCCGCTGGCCCGAGCGAGTCACGCGCGAGTGGGCGTTCGGCGACTCGCAGGGGGCGGGCGTCGCCGTGTGCATCCTCGACAGCGGGATCGAGCGCGGCCACCCGCTGGTCGGCGAGGTCGACCGTGCGGTCGCGATCGCGGTGGGCGAGGACGACGAGACCGTGGTCACCGAGGACGAGGAGGGCGACCTCTGCGGGCACGGGACCGCCTGCGCCGGAATCGTCCGCGCGCTCGCGCCGAACTCGAGCCTCGTCAGCGTGCGCGTGCTCGGCGCGGGCTACACCGGCAGCGGGCCTGTCCTGCTGGCCGGCCTGCGCTGGGCGATCGAACAGGGCTTCGACGTGATCAACATGAGCCTCTCCACCACCAAGCAGCAGTTCGCGGGTCTCCTGCACGAGCTGGCCGACAGCGCATACTTCAAGCGCACCGTCCTCGTCGCCTCGGCGCACAACATGCCGGTGGAGAGCTATCCGTGGCGGTTCTCGTCGGTCATCTCGGTCGGCAGTCACGAGGGGGCCGATCCCCTCGCCTACTACTACAACCCCGATCCGCCGGTGGAGTTCTTCGCCCGCGGCGTCGGCATCGACGTCGCCTGGCTGGACGGCGGCGAGCTGCGCGTGACCGGCAACAGCTTCGCCACGCCGCACATCTCGGGCATCTGCGCGCTCATCCTGGGCGCGCATCCGGATTTGACCGCGTTTCAGCTCAAGAACGTGCTGTATCTGACCGCGACGAACGTGGGAGGGCTCGATGAGTGAGGGCCGATTCCGAGCGGCGGTCGCGGCCGGAGTAGCCGGCTCGGAGGAGTCGTACGCCGAGCTCCTCCGGTCGATCGTCCAGGTTGCCCGGGCGATCTTCAGCGCCAAGGGCTCGTCGATCTGGCTGCTTGACGAGCAGTCGGACGAGCTCGTGGTCGAGGCGGTCGCGCGCGAGGAGGACCGCGGGCTGCTGGGGATGCGGATGCCGTCCGGCCAGGGCATTGCCGGCTGGGTCCTCACCACGAGGCAGCCGATCGTGATCGAGGACGTTCAGAGCGACCCGCGGCACGCGAAGGACGTCGCCGAGCGAACCGGCTACGTACCGAAGGGGCTCATGGCCGTCCCAGTGCTCCACGAAGAGCGCGCGCTCGGGGTGCTCCAGGTGCTCGACCGGCAGACCACCTTCAGCCTGGGCGAGATGGACGTGCTCGGCATGTTCGCGAACCAGGCCGCGATCGCCCTCGACCTCCTGCTGCGCGCGCGGACTGCGAAGAGCGTCCTCGATGGCGCAGACGCCGACGTCGCCGCAGCAGCGCGGCTCGCTGCCGCACTCGACGGCCTCGAGGGAAAGCGCCGCGACTCGGCCCTGGCGCTCATGCAGGCGCTGGAAGATCTCCTGAAATGAGAAGGGCGGCTTGCGCCGCCCCGCTCAGAACTCTTCCGTTTCGCCCTAGTCGATGTTGCGATCGACGTTGCGGTCGACGTTGCGGTCCATGTTCCGATCCATGTTCCGATCCATGTTCCGGTGAGCTTCGACGTCGGGCTCGCCGGCGTTCCGCTCGGGGTCGTCCTTCGAACGCTCTGGGTCGTCCTTGAGGCGATGGCCCTCGACGTCATCGTCCTTGGGCTCTGTGCTCTCGAACCGATCCTGCTGCTCCGTCACGATTCCTCCTTTCGGTGGCCGCCTGTGCGGGTATCCGGCCCACTAGACGAGCGGCTTACCCCAAATCTTCCCTGTTGGCCGGAAAAGATGCAATTCTCGACCGGTGCGGGAGCGGCTTCGCGAGTCCCTGAGCGCATTTCGGGAAGTTTTCGGCAACCCGAATCTGCGCCGCGTGGAGCTGGCCTGGGCCGGTTCCGAGACCGGAAAGTGGATGTACGTGGTCGGCGTGGCAGTGTTCGCGTACGACCAGGGAGGGGCGAGCGCGGTCGGGATCGTCGCGCTGATCCGCGTCCTCTCGGGCGCAATCACGGCGCCGTTCGCGGCCGTCCTCACCGATCGGTTCCGGCGCGAGCGCGTGATGTTGTTCGCCGACATCAGCCGCGCGATCGTGCTCGTGGGCGCGGTGCTCGTCGTCTCGTTCGACGGGCCGCCGGCCGTCATCTACGGCCTGGCGGCGCTGGTGAACGTCCTCTCGACCACCTTCCGGCCGGCTCAGTCGGCTCTCCTCCCGTCGATCTCGCGCACGCCGGAGGAGCTCACCGCCGCCAACGTCACCATGAGCACCATCGCCGCCGTCGGCCTCTTCCTCGGCCCGGCGCTCGGAGGGGTGCTCCTCGGTGTGACCAACGTCGAGACGCTGTTCGCGATCACGGCCGGAACCTTCCTGCTCTCCGCGTTTCAGGTCGCCCGCATCCGCGCGGACCCGCCGCCGGCACGCGCACGCGAGGCGGCGGCCGAGCACAGGGTCGTGGAGGAGGCGCTCGTCGGCTTCACGACCATCGCCCGGGAGCCGCGGCTGCGCCTGATCATGGGGTTGTACTGCGCTCAGACGCTGGTCGCGGGCGCGCTGGGTGTCCTGGTCGTCGTCGCCTCGATCCAGCTCTTGCACTTCGGGAGCGCAGGCGTCGGCTACCTCAACTCGGCGTTCGGGGTCGGCGGGCTCGTCGGCGCCGCGTTCGCGGTCCTCCTCGTCGCGCGGCAGCGGCTCGCCTCCGACTTCGCCATCGGGACGCTGCTCTGGGGCGCGCCGCTCATCCTCGTCGGCGTCTTCCCCGGCAAGGCAACGTCGCTCGTCCTCTTCGCCCTCGTGGGCGTGGGGGACACCATCGTGGAGGTCGCAGCTCCGACGCTGCTCCAGCGCGCCGTGCCGGATGAGATCCTCGGCCGGGTCTTCGGCGTGGTCGAGAGCCTGCTCTATGCGGCCATGGGCGTCGGCGCGATCCTCGCTCCGGCGCTCGTGAATGGGTTGGGTACGCGTGGAGCGTTGATCGTGTCCGGCGCTTTCCTACCGGTGCTCGCCATCCTGGCGTGGCCGCGCCTGATCGCGATCGACAAGGCGTTCCAGCCGCCGAAGGAGGAGCTCGAGCTGTTGCGGGACATCCCGATCTTCGCTCCGCTCCCACCCGCCGAGCTTGAGCACCTCGCCCACGAGCTCATTCCGCTGCACGTCTCCGCCGGCGACGTCGTCGTGCGCGAAGGCGAGCCGGGCGACCGGTTCTATGTGATCCGCGCGGGTCAGCTCGAGGTGACCGTCGACGGTGAGCCGGTCCGGACGCTCGGCCCGGGTGACCATTTCGGCGAGATTGCCCTCCTGCGTGACGTGCCGCGGACCGCGACGGTGAAAGCCGCCGCCGAGGTGGATCTCTACGCGCTCGAACGGGACGAGTTCATCGGCTCCGTCACGGGACATGCCCCCAGCGCGGAGGCTGCCGACTCGGTCGTCATGCAGCGTCTGGCGACTGCTCGGACGGGCCTGGCGACGGAGTAAAGTTGCTCTGTTAGTTGTGTATGCTTAGCTCATGTACAGCGAAAGGATCCAGCTCCTCGTCAGCAAGAACCAGCGGCGTCGGCTGGAGCAGGAGGCCAAGCGACGCGGGACATCGGTGGCAAGCGTCATCCGGGATGCGGTGGATGCGCAAATCGCCGGCCCGACCCCCGAGGAGCGACACGCCGCTCTCGAGCGGATCCGGAGCATGCACAGCGATGTCTTTCTGACGCCCGAGGAGCTCAATGACCTCGTCGCGGAAGAGCGGGAGGCCAATCTCCCGGAACTCCCGCAGAGATGACGTTCTTCATCGATGCGAACGTCCTCATTTACAGCGCGGGCACTTCCGGGCACCGCGACGCCTGCCTGGAGGTCGTCGGTGCGCTCAGCGAGGAACCAAGCCGGGGGCGCTCATCGACCGCTGTTCTCGAAGAGGTGTGGCATCTCGAGCTCTCCGGAAAGGCTGGGTCGATACTGGGTCTCGCCGAGTCGGCGTATCAGCTTCTGAGCCCGCTCCTTCCCGTGACGGACGAGATCTTTCGCCGAGCGCTCGCGGTCGAGGCTCCGAGGCTCGGCGCGAACGACCGGGTTCACGTTGCCACGTGTCTGGAGAACGGAATCCCGGTGATCGTTTCCGCCGACGACGGGTTCGACGGCGTGAAGGGCATTCGCCGGATCGATCCACTGGACGACCGGGCGCGCTACCGGCTTCTGCGGTCGCACCGCTGACGCGTTGTCATTCGCCAGGCCGCGGTCTAGCCTTCGAATATGCCCGTTTGCGCCAGCTGTGGCCATGAGAACAGCGAGAAGGCGAGGTTCTGCGAAGCGTGTGGAGCGGCACTAGAGACCGGACGCGTACCGCGCGAGCAGCGCAAGACCGTCACCGTTCTCTTCTGCGACGTCACTGGCTCGACCGCGCTCGGCGAGTCGACAGATCCGGAGGCGCTGCGGGCCGTGCTCGCCCGCTACTTCGAGCGCATGAAGGGCATCCTCGAATCGCACGGCGGCACGGTGGAGAAGTTCATCGGCGACGCGGTGATGGCCGTCTTCGGCGTTCCGCAGGTGCATGAGGACGACGCGCTCCGGGCCTGCCGCGCGGCCGTCGAGATGCGCGACGCCCTCCCGGAACTGGGACTCCAAGCCAGAATCGGCCTGAACACGGGCGAGGTCGTGACCGGAACCGAAGAGCGCCTGGCCACCGGCGATGCGGTAAACGTCGCAGCGAGACTCGAGCAGGCAGCCAGACCCGGTGAGATCCTGCTCGGCCAAGACACGCTCGCCCTCGCCCGCGACGGGGTCGAGGCCGATGCAGTCTCTCCCGTCGAGCTCAAGGGCAAGTCGGAGGCCGTCCCAGCCTTCCGTCTCCTGGCCGTGACCGGCGAGCTATCCCGTCGCCACGACGTACGCATGGTGGGGCGCGAGCGCGAGCTCACTAGGCTTCGCTCCGCCTACGAGCAGGCCGTCCACGACCGGTCCTGCCAGCTCTTCACCGTCCTGGGAACGGCTGGGGTGGGCAAGTCCCGGCTCGCCTACGAGTTCCTCGACGGCCTCGATGCGCGGGTCCTGCGCGGCCGCTGCCTGTCGTATGGGGAAGGAATCACGTACTGGCCGGTAGTCGAGGTGCTCAGGCACTTGAGCGCTTTACCTGCCGGTCCCGCCGCCGCGCCACTCCGCTCGCTCCTGGGCGAGACCGAGGAGGGGACAACGGCGGAGGAAATCGCGTGGGCCTTCCGCAAGCTGCTCGAGGAGCAGGCAGCTGAGCAGCCGCTCGTGTGCGTCTTCGACGACATCCACTGGGGCGAGGAGACGTTCCTCGACCTGATCGAGCACGTTGCCGACCTCTCCCGGGAGGCGCCGCTGCTACTCCTGTGCATGGCCCGTCCCGAGCTTCTCGACAGGCGATCCTCATGGGGCGGTGGGAAGCTGAACTCCACGACCGTCCTGCTCGAGCCGCTCTCGGCAGACGAGACTGATGCGCTCCTCGAGGTGCTGGGCGGCGCCGAACCGGAGCTTCGCGCGCGCGTCCGCGATGCCGCTGAGGGCAATCCGCTCTTCGTCGAGGAGATGCTGGCGCTCGTCCGCGAGGCCGGTGACGGCCAGATCATCGTTCCGCCGACGATCCAGGCGCTGCTGGTGGCCAGGCTCGACCAGCTCGACTCCTCCGAACGGAGCGTGCTCGAGTCTGGCGCGGTCGAGGGAAGAGTTTTCCACCGAGGTGCCGTGCAGGCGTTGGCACCCAACGAACCGCAGCTGCCGCAACGGCTCGTCTCGCTCGTCCGCAAAGAGCTCGTCCGGCCCGACAAGACCCTGATTCCTGGTGACGAGGCGTTCCGCTTCCGCCACCTTCTGATCAGGGATGCGGCCTATGACGCGCTGCCGAAGGCGACCAGGGCCGAGCTGCACGAGTGTTTCGCTGCGTGGCTCGAAGAACGTCGTGCCGACATTGTGGAGCTGGACGAGATTCTTGGACACCATCTCGACCAGGCCGCCCGCTACAAGACGGAGCTTGGTCAGTCCGACCCTGCCCTCGCCGGCCGGGCCGCAGAGCGCCTGAGCGCGGCGGGCCGGCGCGCGCTCTGGCGCGGGGACCGCCGCGCCGCCACTCCTCTCCTGCAGCGAGCGCTCGAGCTGACCCGACCAGGTCGACTGGACGTACAGCTCGAGCTCGACTTCGCCGAGGCTCAGTTCTCTCCCCGTGCAGCTGCCGACATCGCGGATGCCGCTGCGGCGCGCGCGCGCCGGAGGGGCGATTGGGCCGCGGAGGCGGTTGCCCACGTCGTTGCCGTCGACTACCGCGTCGAGTTTTCTGCCGATCCTCCGATCGACGAGTGGGAGACTGCCGCTCAGGAGGCGCTCCCGTTATTGGAAGAGGCACAAGACCATGCCGCGCTCGCACGCGTCTGGTTTGTGCTCGGGCAGGCGGCGAACATGCGCGGCCGCTTCGAGGAATGGGGACTGGCGAGGGAGCAACAACTTCGGCACTCTCGGCTAGCCGGTCGACCCGATCCATGGGTAGGCCTGGGAGGACCGCTCCTGATCGGACCGCGTCCGGCGGACGAGGCTCTCCGAACCCTCGATGATGTCTACTCCGATGTCTCCCATCCCCTGCTCGTGCTTAGCCGCGGGGAACTGTTGGCCATGCTTGGTCACTCCAACGAGATCTGGTCGGCGGCGCAGGAGGCGAGCAAGCAACTCGGCCAACTCGGCCAGCTCGATGGCTCAGATCATCTCGCGGAAATAGCGAGGTTTGCCGGTGACTACGAGGCGGCGGCGCACTACCTCCGCCTGCACTGCGAGGGCCTCGAGGCACGTGGGGACCGTGGCCACCTTTCCACGTACGCGCCGACGCGCGGCCGCTTCCTCTGCATGCTTGGACGCCACGACGAGGCCGAGCCGCTCGCCCAGGTAGGGCGCGAACTGGGCGACAAGAACGATGCGTCGACGCAGATGGTGTGGAGGCAGGCACAGGCCCTCGTTCACGCCAACCGGGGTGAGCATGCGGACGCTGAAAACCTGTCGCATGAGGCCGTCGAGGTGGCCGAAGGGACGGACGCGCTCAACTACCAGGGCGACGCGTACACCGACCTCGCCGAGGTGTTCGTCGCCGCCGGCCGCACCGACGAAGCCGCACAGGCGCTCGAGCAGGCACTCGACCGCTACGGGCGCAAGAAGAACCTGGCCATGGTCGCGCAGGTGAAGCCCAAGCTGGAGGAGCTCCGTGCCCGCGTGTCCTAGCTGCGGGCAGGCCAATCCCGAGGGCGCCCGCTTTTGCAACGCCTGCGGCTCCCCGCTCGAGGCTGCTCCGGCTACACGCGAGCAGCGCAAGACGGTCACCGTCCTCTTCTGCGACGTGACCGGCTCGACCGCGCTCGGAGAGTCCACCGACCCGGAGGCGCTACGGGCCGTGCTCGCCCGCTACTTCGAGCGGATGAAAGGGATCGTGGAGTCGCACGGGGGGACGGTGGAGAAGTTCATCGGCGATGCGGTCATGGCCGTCTTCGGCGTCCCGCAGGTGCACGAGGACGACGCGCTCCGCGCCTGCCGCGCCGCCGTGGAGATGCGCGACGCGCTGCCCGAGCTGGGCGTGCAGGCCCGCATCGGCGTCAACACCGGCGAGGTCGTGACGGGGACAGAGGAGCGGCTCGCGACCGGCGACGCCGTCAACGTGGCCGCGCGCCTCGAGCAGGCAGCGCAGCCGGGCGAGATCCTGATCGGCGAGAAGACACTCGCTCTCGTGCGGGACATGATCGAAGCGGAGCCGATCGAGCAGCTCGAGCTGAAGGGCAAGGAGGAGCCCGTCACGGCGCACCGGCTGGAGGCGGTCACCGGAGAGCTGACTCGCCGGCACGAGGCCCCGATGATCGGGCGCGCGCGTCAGCGTCGGCTCCTCGAAGGCGCGTTCGCCGGTGTCGTGGCCGACCGCGCCTGCCACCTGTTCACGATCCTTGGCGTGGCCGGAGTGGGCAAGTCGCGACTGACCCACGAGTTTCTGCACAGCGTCGATGCGCGGGTCGTGCGCGGCCGCTGTCTGTCGTACGGCGACGGCATCACCTACTGGCCGGTGGTCGAGGCGCTGACGCAGCTAGGTGTCCGACCCGAGGAGGACTCGGCCGCGGCGGCCATTTGTTCGCTGATGGGCGAGTCACAGGCGCCGACGACGCCTGACGAGATCGCGTGGGCCGTTCGCAAGACGCTCGAGCGGGCCGCGGAACAGGCTCCGCTCGTCTGCGTCTTCGACGACCTGCACTGGGCGGAGCCGGCGCTCCTCGACCTAGTCGAGCACGTCGCGGACTGGAGTCGTGTTGCTCCGATCCTTCTCCTGTGCATCGCTCGGCCGGATCTGCTCGACCGCCGCGAGGGCTGGGCCGGGGGGAAGCTGAATGCGACGACTGTCCTCCTCGAACCACTCTCGGCCGAGGAAACGGACGAGCTGATCGAGCGTCTCGCACCCGTCGGCGCAGATCTCCAGGCCCGCATTCGCCAGGCCGCTGAAGGCAATCCGCTCTTCGTCGAAGAGATGCTCGCGATGGTGCGCGACGCTGGAGACGGCGACGTGACCGTGCCCCCAACGATCCAGGCGCTCCTCGCCGCGAGAATCGATCAGCTGGACACGAACGAACGTGTGGTGCTCGAGCGCGGGGCGGTCGAGGGCCAGGTCTTCCATCGCCGCGCGGTCGAGGCGCTGGCGCCGGACGAGCCTGAGGTGCGGCGGAGGCTGATGGGGCTCGTGCGGAAGGAGTTCGTGCGGCCCGACAAGCCGATGCTGCGCGGCGACGACGCCTTCAAGTTCCGCCACCTCCTCATCCGCGACGCCGCGTACGACGCATTGCCGAAGGCGACGCGGGCGGATCTCCACGGCCGCTTCGCGCTCTGGCTTGAGGAGCACGGCGCAGACCTCGTCGAGCTCGACGAGATCGTCGGGTACCACCTGGAACAGGCGAGCAGGTACCGGACGGAGCTCGGGCTGCCCTCCGAGCCCACCCTCGATGCGGCGGCCGTCCTCCATCTGACCACGGCAGGGCGCAGAGCGATGGTGCGAACCGACCAGCCCGCGGCGGTCAACCTCTTCCGGCGGGCACTCGCCCTCGTCCCGACGGACACGTTCGACCTCGCTCTCGAGATCGACATCGTCGACTCTCTCTTCGGCTCGGGGAGGATGGCCGAGTCGAAGGCGTTGGCCGAGTCGCTCGCCGAGCGCGGTGCGGCGTCCGGCAACCAAACGGTCGAGCTCTGCGGCCGGTTGTGGGTGGGGTTCACGCGTCTCTTCCTCGAACCTGAGGGCGCGACTGAAGAGCTTGCTGCCCTGATTGACCGGGCACTGCCTGTGTTCGAGGCCGAGCGGGACGAGGTGGCGCTCTACCTCGTCTACTTCGCGCGCGGGATGGTCGGGCACATGCTTGCCCGTATGGACGACGAAGTGCGAGCGATGGAGCAGGCGGTCATCCATGCCCGCCGCGCCGGTCTCACTCACCTCGAGTTCGGGCTGTTGCCCCCCCTCGGATCGAGTCGCATCTTCGGCGGCACGCCGGTCACTGAGATCCTCGCCTGGCTGGACGAGCAGGAGGAACGCGGTCTTCGCTTCGTCAGCCTCCGCGGCAATCGCGCGACGGCGCTTGCGATGCTGGGTCGAATGGAGGAGGCGCGCCTCATCAGTCGGGAGCTTCGCGACGAGTTGTCCGAGCGAGGCAGGAGCGTCCATTACGCGCTCCTCCTGAGCCATCAGATTCCTGAGGCTGAGCTGCTCGCGGGCGAGCCAAGTGTGGCCGCCGAGTTCGGCGAGGAGGGTTGTCGCCTCCTCGAGGAGATGGGCGACCGGGCGTGGTTGTCGACGGCTGTTGGGATGCTCGGTGAGGCCTACCTGCGGCTTGGACGCCTCGAGGAGGCCGAGCGCTCCGCCGGACGCGCGCGTGAGCTCGGCGCCAGTGACGATGCGATCACGCAGGTCGTCTGGCGCGACGTCAGGGCGAACGTGCTCGCACTGCGCGGAGAGCACGCCGAAGCGGAACGGCTCGCGCGGGAGGCCGTCGAGATCGCGGAAGCGACGGACATGCTGGTGGCGACGGGAGAGGCGTACCTCTACCTCGCCGGAGTCCTCCGGCTCGTGGAGCGCAACGAGGAGAGCGTCGAAGCGCTCCAAGTCGCGCTCGCCCTCTTCGAGCGCAAGGGCGTCGTTCCGCTCATCGAGCGGACGCGGGCGTCACTCCTCCAGCTCCAGCAGTAGCGCGCCTCCTTCCACGCGGTCGCCCTCGGAGACGTGCACCTTCTGCACGACGGCCTCGTACGGCGACGTCAGCTGCGTCTCCATCTTCATCGCCTCGAGCACGAGAAGCGGCTGTCGGGGCTGAACGGTCTCTCCCTCCGCGACGAGGACGCGGATCACCGTTCCGGGCATCGGTGCGGTGATCGTGCTCTGTTCGAGTCCCGCGCCGTGGTCGTGCGCCACGTCGGTGCTCGGGACAGGTGTGGGAGCCGGAGGCGCCAGGTTGAGCCGCCACGGCCCGCGCCAGGCGCGGTCTGGAAGCCGCTCCGGCGCGCGCGAGAGCGGCGGGTACTCGGTCAGGAAGGCGGTCGTCGCCCGGCCGGCGCGCACGACCGGGTGCCGAACGAGCCAGCGCAGGAAGGGCAGGTTCGTGGTCAGGCCCTCGACCTCGGTGTCGTCCAGCGCCTGCCTGAGCCGCGCGAACGACTCGTCCCGGGTCTGCCCGTGCGCGATCAGCTTGGCGATCATCGGGTCGTACCCGACGCCGACCTGGTCTCCCTCCTCGACGCCCGCGTCCACGCGGATCGTCTCCGGAAGCCGCAGCCGCTCGATCCGGCCTGTCTGGGGGAAGAAGGTCTCCGGGTCCTCCGCATAGAGCCGCACCTCGACGGCGTGGCCCGCGAGCCTCGGCGCGGCCGCATCGATCCGCTCGCCTTGCGCGATTCGGATCTGCTCCTGGACGAGATCCACGCCGGTGACCGCTTCGGTGACGGGATGCTCGACCTGGATGCGGCCGTTCAGCTCCAGGAAGAAGAAATCGTCCCCGTCGAGCATGAACTCAGCGGTGCCCGCACTGCGGTAGCCGATCGCGCGCGCGAAGGTCACCGCCGCGGCGGACATCCGCCCGCGCAGCTCGGCCGAGAGGACGGGAGACTCCTCCAGCACCTTCTGGTGGCGTCGCTGGATCGAGCACTCGCGCTCGCCCAGCGCGACGACCGTGCCCTGTCCGTCCGCGAGGAGCTGGATCTCGACGTGGCGCGGCCGCTCGACGTAGCGCTCGCAGAAGACGCGGTCGTCGCCGAAGGCCGCCTTGGCCTCGCGCTGCGCTGCCTCGAGCGCCTCCTCCAGCTCTCCCCGGGAGCGGACGACACGCATCCCGCGCCCGCCGCCGCCGGCCGCAGCCTTGACGATCAGCGGGAACCCGACCTCTTCCGGCTCCCCGGTCGGCACCACGGGAACGCCTGCCTCCGCCGCGATCCGCTTCGACTCCAGCTTGTCCCCGCCCGCGCGCAGCGCCTCCGGCGACGGCCCGACGAATACGAGCCCGGCCGCTTCGACCGCCTCAGCGAAATCGGGACTCTCCGCCAGGAATCCGTACCCGGGGTGGATCGCGTCCGCGCCCGCCTGTTTCGCGGCGCGGATCTGCTCCTCCGAGAAGAGGTAGCTGAGCACCTCGATCGTCTCGTCCGCCGAGCGCGCGTGCAACGAGCCGGTGTCGTTCGGCGCGACGACGGCGACGGTGGAGATTCCCAACTCCCGGCAGGCGCGGAAGACACGGAGCGCGATCTCGCCGCGGTTTGCGACGAGCAGCTTGCGGATCAACGCACGAGGGCGGGTGTGTGCTTCCGGCCGGCGCGCGCCGCCTTGAGCGCGAAGCGCATCATCGCCGCCGGGATCTTCTGCGCCCGCTGGAGTGTCTGCTCGAGCGCCGACGCGAAGTACTCGATGTCGGCCTCGGTCACCGTCAGCGACGGGATGCCCTTGAGCACGTTCATGTGATGGCCCGCCGTCTGGATCAGGATCGCGTGCTCCGAGAACAGCGGCACGGCGACCAGCTGGCTGAAGATCCCGGGCTGCCTGCGCTCGAGCATCCGCCAGGTCCGGCTGCCTCCCTTGGGCTCCTGGAACTCGATCGCCCACATGAGACCGAGTCCGCGAACCTCCTGCACCACGTCGTAGCGCTCGACGAACGGCTCGGTGCGCTCGAGCAGAGAGGTTCCCGAGCTTGGCCGAGCGCTCCACGAGGCCCTGCTCGTCCAGCTCGTGCAGCGTCGCGAGGCCGGCCGCCATGGCCAGGTCGTTCGGGGCGAAGGTCGAGCCGTGGCTCACGGCGTGCTCGAGCGAGTCGAAGACGCTGTCGTAGACCTCCTTGCTCATCAGGCATGCGCCGACCGGGATGTAGCCGCCCGAGAGCGACTTCGAGACAGTGACGATGTCGGGCTCCAGGCCCCAGTGCTCGAGGGCGAACATCTTCCCGGTGCGGCCGAAGCCGGTCTGCACCTCGTCCAGGGCGAAGTACGTCCCGTAGCGGCGGCACAGGTCCTGCGCTCCCTCCAGGTAGCCCGGTGCAGGGAGGTTCACGCCCTTGCCCTGCACGGGCTCGACGACGAAGAGAGCGACGTTCTCCTGTTTCAGCTCTTCCTCGAGCGCGTCCAGGTCGTTCCAGGGCACCTGGTCGAACTCGGGGAGGAGCGGGCCGAAGCGCTCCGACCACTCGGCCCCGCCGTTTGCGGACAGCGAGCCGAGCGTGAGGCCGTGGAAGCCCTTGCTCGCGGAGAGGACGCGCGAGCGGCCGGCGGCGGCCCGGCCGAGCTTGAGCGCCGCCTCGACGGCTTCCGTTCCCGAGTTGGTGAACAGGCAATGCTCGATCCGCTCGGGCATCCGCTTGAGCAGCTCGCGGCCAAGGAGGCCGGGGAGGAGGCTCACGCCGAGCTGCACGGAGCCGGGCGTGTCCAGGTCGAGGACGTCCTGGAGCGCCCGGCGGATGCGGGGATTGTTGCGGCCGGCGTTGAACATCCCGAAGCCGCCGTTCATGTCCAGGAAGCGGCGGCCGTCCGAGTCGAAGATGTAGGCGCCCTGGGCGCGGCTCCACAGCCGGTCGTAGCCGATCGTCCGCAGCATCTGCACGAACTGCGGGTTGATCGTCTGCGCGTAGAGGTCGTAGTCCTGGCCCTCGTGCTCGGCCAGGAGCGCACGGATGTCGAAGCCGGCCATCATGGGGAGCGTAGCCTCCAGGTGCGTTTGCGTCTGACGCACCTGATGCATCTTCTGATAGCATCACGCATATGCCACGCACCACAATCGACATCGACGGCGCCGTGCTCCGACGGCTGAAGGAGCGCAAACGGCGTGAGGGCAAGACGCTCGGCCGGTTGGTCTCCGAGTTACTCGCCGCCGCGCTGCGAGAGGGGGACGCGGTGGCGCCGCACAAGCTCAGGTGGAGGTCGAGCCGAATGGATGCGCGCGTCGATCTCGACGATCCCGAGGCCGTACGCCGCGCGCTCGACGAACGGTGAGCTTCACGTGCGACGCAAACGTCCTTCTCTACGCGTCCGACGAGAGCAGTAGGTACCACGCGCGGGCTCGGAGCTTTCTCGACCGCATCGCGAGTGGCGAGGAGCTCGTCTACCTGTTCTGGCCGACGGTCATGGCGTATCTGCGGATTGCCACGCACCCGGCCATCTTCGCGCGGCCGCTCGCTCCGGCAGACGCCGCCGCGAACATGGAAGCGCTACTCGCACTGCCGCATGTTCAGACTGCCGGCGAGCAGGACCGGTTCTGGAGCTCCTACCGCGGTGTGGCCGACGAGGCAGACGCGCGCGGGAATCTCGTCCCGGATGCCCACGTAGTGGCACTGATGGTCGAGAACGGCGTGCGAACCATCTGGACCCACGATCGCGACTACAGGCGTTTCTCAGTGATCGAGACTCGGGACCCGTTCGAGTCCTAGTCCCGCGTCTCCAGGAAGGTTGCGCGGCGCTTGTCGAGGAAGGCGCGCAGCCCCTCCTGTCCCTCGTCGCTCGTCCGCCGCTCGGCCGCGATTCGAGCGGTCTCGACACCGATTGGACGTTGCCGGATCAGGAGCTTCGCGGCGCGGATCGCGTCGGGGCCGCCGCTCAGGATCGCGCTAAGAAGCTCGTCGATGACGGCGTCCGGATCGTCCGAGACCTCGTGCACCAGCCCGATCCGGAGTGCCTCGTCGGCGTCGAAGCGCTCGCCGGTCAGGAAGTAGCGCCGCGCATGTGCGCCGATCTTCGGCAGCACGAACGGCGAGATGACGGCGGGAATGATCCCGAGCCGCACCTCGGAGAAGCCGAGTAGGGCGTCTGGGGCGGCGACGGCGACGTCCGCGCACGCCACCAGCCCGCTGCCGCCGCCTAGCGCGTAGCCGTGCACGCGCGCGATCACCGGCGCCGGGCAGGTGTCGATCGCCTCGCACATCTCGTACAGCCGCATCGCGTCCTCGACGTTCTCGTCGTAGGACAGGTCGATCGAGGAGCGCTGCCACTCGACGTCGGCCCCGGCGCAGAAGGCGGGGCCTTCGCCCGAGAGGACGACAGCCCGCGCGTCGCCGACCAGCGTGAACGCCTCGGTCAGCTCGGCGATGAGCGCCGCGTCGAACGCGTTACGGCGGTCGGGACGGGCCAGCGTGACCTTGTAGACCGGCCCGTCCCGCCCTGTGCGCAGCCCGCTCACGCGCGCAGCATACGAATCCACCGTCAGCCCGGCGGGACCGTCGCCACCTGCGCGAGCCGCCGTGACGAGACGCCCGCCAGGAGGTTCTCGCCGGCCCTGCGGGCGCGCACGAAGAACTGCACGCTGAAGCCTTCCTTCAGCGGGAAGTCCAGCCGAGGCGTCGTCGTGAGCGTCACCCAGCCGTCGAGCCCGGTCGGCGTCTCGGGCGGCGCCGTCGTCACGAGCGGAGTCGACCGGACGAAGACGAGCGCGTCGCGGACGTAAAAGCCGCGCGTGTCCGAGATATGCACGCGGACCTGGATCGGGGCGGTCTTCGACCGCACCGGATTCGGGCTGAAGCGCACCTGGTTGATGATCAGCCGCGCAGGCAGCGACACGCTCGAGATCGGGATCGAGACCTTCCCGTTCGGGAGCCTGATCTGCCCGGCGGGGCCGGTCGGCTGCGCAGAGACCACCGCGGTCGGGACGGACGTGCGCTTGGCCGACCCTGCGCTGTTCCTCGCAGTGACGACCACCCTCAGCGTGTGACCGAGGTCGGCGTCCGCCAGCGCGTACGTCGCTGCGGTGGCGCCGCCGATGGCCGTGCAGCCGCCGCCGACGGAGGAGCAGCGCTGCCACTGGTACGAGAAGGCGATTGGCTGCCGCCCGGTCCACGTTCCCGGCGACGCCGTGAGCGTCTGTCCGGTGACGGGCGTTCCCGCGACGATGGGCGGCTCGGTGCTCGCCGGCCGGGCCCCGGCTCCGGCAACGAGGACGACGCGCGTCGGCTTCGAGGTGGCCGCGGCCGTGCCGTCACTGTTCTTGGCGTGGACGCGGACCCGGATCGTGTGGCCGATGTCGGCCCCCGTGAGCCGGTAGTGATCGCGAGTTGCTCCGGATATCGCGGAACAGGATCCGCCGCCTCGATTGCACCGCGTCCACTGGTAGGTGAACGTCAGCGGCTGGGTTCCCGACCAGGATCCCGGCTGTGCATGAAGCGTGCTTCCTTCCCGCCGCTCGCCCGTGATCGTTGGCGGTGCAGTGTTGGCGGGCGCAGCTTGGGCTCGGCCGGGAGAGCCTCCTCCGGCCGTCGGGAAAACGGCCAGTAGGAGAACGGAGAAACCCGCTACGAGCAACGTTCGGAAATGGCTGGCAGGACGATTCATGTTTGACCCCCTTGTCGCCTGCTCTGTTACCCGGTCAGACGGCCGCCGCACCACCGAAGTTGCATCGTTGACGGATCTTTTACGTTTCCGTCATGACTCACCGGACGCTCGCCGCCGCCGCAACGCCGCTGAAGGACGGCGGCGCGTCCCTTGACGAGGACGCTTTCGGCCCTCTGGTCGAGTTCCTCGCGGCCGCCGGGCTCGACGGTCTGCTCGCGCTCGGGACGACGGGTGAGGGGATCCTCCTCTCGGTCGAGGAGCGGAGGCGCGTCTCCGAGCTCTTCGTCGCGGGACCGCTCGACGTGATCGTCCATGCCGGCGCGCAGACGACTGCCGCCACCGTCGAGCTGGCGGGGCATGCGGCCTCGCTCGGTGCCGCCGGAGTCGCCGTGATCGGGCCGCCGTACTTCCAACTCGATGACCGAGCCCTGCTCGCGCACTTTTCTGCCGCAGCGCGCGCCTGCGCGCCGCTTCCGTTCTATGTGTACGAGTTCGAGCGTGCGAGCGGGTACGCGGTGCCGCCGGCCGTTCTGCAGCGCCTCGGCGAGGAGGCACCGAACCTTGCCGGGCTCAAGGTCTCGGACACGCCGTACGAAGGGTTCGCGCGCTACCTCGACCTCGGCCTCGACGTCTTCGTCGGGCCGGAGGCGTTCATCGCGCGCGGGCTGGAGGAAGGTGCGGTCGGAGCTGTCTCGGCGCTCGCAACAGCGTTTCCCGAAAGGGTCGCTGCCGTCGATCCGCGGCTGGCGGAGATCCGTGACACGATCGAGCGCTATCCGCGCCATGCGGCGCTGAAGCGGGTGCTGCAGCGGCGAGGCGTGCCCATCCGGGAAGACGTCCGCGCCCCGCTCCGGCAGCTGACCGACGACGAGCGGCGGGAGCTGGACGCGTGGCTGGACGAATTGTCGTAGCGGGCGCCGGCGCGGTCGGCGCGAGCATCGTGTACCACCTTGCGCTGCTCGGAGCCCGCGACGTGGTTCTCGCCGACCGTGCGGAGATCGCCTCGGGGGCCACCGGCAAGGCGATGGGCGGCGTCCGCCAGCAGTTCTCGACGCCGGCGGAGGTCGCGCTCGTCCGCGCGAGCGTCCCGCTCTTCCGCGAGCTCGGTGCGCCGCTCTTCGAGCCTGTCGGCTACCTGTTCCTCGCGACGACCGAAGAGGGGCGGGACCGGCTCCTGCAGCGCGCCGAGCTGCAACGAGGGCTCGGCGTGCCCGTGGAGGACGTGGATCCGGCCTCGGTGTGCGGCCTGCGTGCCGACGACGTCCTGGCCGCGGTCATCTGCCGCGAGGACGGCGTCGCAGAGCCGGGGGAGGTCGCGCGCGAGCTCGTCCGTCGCGCGGCCGAGGGCGGGGTGGAGGTGCGCGAGCACACCGACGCCCGATCCGTCCCGCACGACGTACTGGTCGTCGCGACAGGGGCTGCGTCGGCGGAGCTCGTGCCGGACCTGCCCGTGCGACCGCTCTGCCGGCAGCTGGTGGACGTCGGCCCGGTCGAGCGGCTGCCGGCCGACCTGCCAATGGTGATTGAGGAGGAGAACGGCTTCCACTTCCGCCGGCGCGGCCAGACCCTCCGGCTCGCCATGCCCGAGCCGGCGCCGCGCTGGCGCCCCGACGAGGTCGTGGACGATGCGATCGTCGAGGAGAAACGCTTACTCCTCGCCCATCGCTACCCGCCGGCCGCCGGAGCGCCGGTCGTGCGCGCCTGGGCCGGCCTCTACGACATGACGCCGGACGCGCATCCGATCATCGGGTGGGTGGGGGACGGGCTCTACGCCGCGTGCGGGTTCTCCGGCCACGGATTCATGCAGTCGCCTGCCGTGGGCCGTGCGGTGGCAGAGGAGGTACTCCACCTTGCGACGAGCGTCGATCTCTCTCCGTACCGGCTCGAGCGATTCGCCGGTGACGCGACGTTCCCCGAGACGCTAGTCCTCTAGCTCGAACTCCTCGCCGATCTCGGGATCTTTCCCGATCAGCTCGCGGATCTCCGGCGGAACCTCGCCGGAGAAGGAGATGAGCCCGAACCGCTCGGTGGGCTCGTCAGAGATCCACGCGTCGCCCTCGGGAAGCTCGGGAAGCTGCGCCCGCAACTCGTCGAGCGTCGTCTTCGAATCCGCGAGGCTCCAGAGGAGCAGGCGGACGGTCACTCTTCGAAGTAGTTCTCGCCCGACGGCAGCTTCGCGAGCAGCGCCTTGACGGCGCGCAGGATGTCCGCCTCGTCGTGGCCGAAGTCCTCGAGATACGACCGGAGGGCGTTGTGGATGATCTTCAGCTCGTCGTCTGTCAGCTCGATTGTCTGCATGGGCGCCATTATCCCCACGAGGGAGCCTCGTAGCCGCCCCCGATCGGTGCCCCGAAGGTGACGAACTCGAGGCCCTGGTCGCCGGCGACCGGCATGCGCGTCGAGGAAGGGTCGACGCGGACGAACCGTCCGGGCTTCAGCTGGATCTCCTCGCCGTCGATCCGCATGACGCCCCCGCCGCGGACGACGAAGTAGACCTCCTCCTGATTCTGCTCGGCGTGGTCGTGCTCGCGGCCCTCGACGCCCGGCGGGAGCGTGAAGTAGTTGAAGCCGAAGGCCTGTGCTCCGAGCTCCCGCCGAACTTTGCGGACGGCGCCTCCCGGCCCTTCGCCCTCGAGCGATTCGACGTCGACGTAGCTGTACGCCACGCCGACAGCCTACTGCGGCGGCTCTTCGTCGCGCGACTCGAGCTTCTGCAGGAACGCCTTGCGGAGATCGTCGCCGCTCTGCGGACGCTTCGGAGGAGGCGGAGGCGGCGGGGCGTGCTCTTCCCGGGGCGGCTTTTTGGGCCACAGTCGCACGGCGGCAACGAATTCGCCGCGCGAGCCCGGCTTCCTACATTCGAAATACGCCGAACGTCGTCTCCGGGATGGGCGCATTGAGCGCCGCCGAGATCCCGAGCGCGAGGACGCGGCGTGTGTCCAGCGGATCGATGATGCCGTCGTCCCATAGCCGCGCGCTGGAGTAATACGGGTTCCCTTCCTGCTCGTACTTGGCCCGCACCCCGTCGGGATCGGCGTCCCCGACCATGGTCAGCACCGTCGCGGCCTGCTCGCCCCCCATGACCGAGATGCGCGCATTCGGCCACATCCACAGCTGGCGCGGGCTGTACGCCCTCCCGCACATCGCGTAGTTGCCGGCGCCGAACGAGCCGCCCGTGACCACCGTGAACTTCGGCACCTGCGCATTCGCGGTCGCCATCACGAGCTTGGCGCCGTCGCGCGCGATCCCGCCGGTCTCGTAATCCTTCCCGACCATGAAGCCGGTGATGTTCTGGAGGTAGACGAGCGGCACCTTCCGCTTGCACGCGAGCTCGATGAAGTGCGCGCCCTTCTGCGACGACTCGGCGAAGAGGACGCCGTTGTTCGCGAGGATCCCGACGGGGAATCCCTCGATCCGTGCCCAGCCGCACACGAGCGTCTCGCCGTACAGCTGCTTGAACTCGTCGAAACGGCTGCCGTCCACGATGCGCGCGATGAGCTCGCGCGGGTCGGCCTGGTGGCGGAAGTCCTCGGGGATGAAGCCGTAGAGCTCCGAAGGGTCTGCGGCGGACGGCTCCGAGTCGGTGACGTCCCACGGCGGCGCGGGCTTGCGCAGGTGCAGATCGCGGACGATCGTGCGGGCGATCGCCAAAGCGTGCTCGTCGGAGGTCGCGTAGTGGTCGGCGACGCCCGACCGGCGCGTGTGAACGTCGGCGCCGCCAAGCTCCTCCGCGCTCACCTCCTGCCCGGTCGCAGCCTTCACCAGCGGCGGTCCGCCGATGAAGATCGTGCCCGTCCCGCGCACGATCACGGTCTCGTCGCTCATGGCCGGGACGTACGCGCCCCCCGCGGTGCAAGAGCCGACGACGACGGCGATCTGCGGGATGCCCTGAGCGGACATCTGCGCCTGGTTGTAGAAGATCCGCCCGAAGTGGTCGCGGTCGGGGAAGACCTCGTCCTGCAGCGGGAGGAAGGCGCCGCCCGAGTCGACCAAGTAGATGCAGGGCAGCCGGTTCTGCTCGGCGACCTCCTGCGCGCGCAGGTGCTTCTTCACCGTCAGCGGGAAGTACGTGCCGCCTTTCACCGTCGCATCGTTGGCCACGATCACGCACTCGCGGCCCTCGACGACGCCGACACCGGTGACGATCCCCGCGGACGGGGCCTGGTTGTCATACACGTCCCAGGCCGCGAGCGCGTTCAGCTCGAGGAAGGCCGAGTCGGGATCGACGAGACGGTCGATCCGTTCCCTGGCCAGGAGCTTGCCGCGCGAGCGGTGCCGCTCGATCGCGCGCTCCCCGCCGCCCGCGGCCACCTGCGCTGTGCGCTCGTGCAGCTCGGCGACGAGCTCTGACATGCGCGCGCGGCGCTGCTGGAAGACGTCGGATTCCTGCGCAGCCTGCGCCATGTCCGTTGAGAGTAACCGGTCTTCCCGCTACCCTCGGGAGCTGCGATGGGAGGGAAAGGGGTCAAGCTCCTCGTCTTTGTGGCCGCTCTGGCGGCCGTTGCGATTCCCGGGTCGACGCACGCGGCCACGTCCGCGCCCGCCAGCGCTGCCATCAGCAACTGCACGCCCGGCGCGGGGTGGGGGACGCTGCGGCCCGATCTCGCGTCTGCTGCGCTTGCTCTGATCAACACCCACCGGGAGGCCATGGGGCTCGGAGCCCTCAAGACGTCGCCGACGCTGACGGCCTCCGCGAACTGGAAGTCGCTGCACATGGCCGAGTACCAGTACTTCGGCCACTCAGATCCTGCGCCGCCGGTGACGCGCGACGCCTTCGGACGAATCTTCGATTGCGGTTACACGTACAACGCGGCCGTCGGCGAAAACATCGCTTACGCCAGTTATCCCTATTACGGCCCTGCTCAGATCGTGCAACTCTGGCTCAATTCGCCCGGTCATAGGGCGAACATCGAGTACGGAGGCTACGTCGTATCCGGGATCTCCGCCGCGATGGATTCCAATAGCGTCGTCTACTGGACGCAGGACTTCGGCGGCTACGACGACAGCGGCATCTCGCCCCCACCGCCTCCTCCTCCTCCTCCTCCTCCTCCTCCTCCTCCTCCGCCTCCTCCGCCTCCGCCTCCGCCGCCTCCGCCGCCTCCGCCTCCGCCTCCGCCGCCTCCGCCGCCGCCGCCTCCGCCTCCGCCTCCGCCGCCTCCGCCTCCGCCGCCGCCGCCTCCGCCTCCGCCGCCGCCGCCTCCGCCTCCGCCGCCGCCGCCTCCGCCGCCGCCTCCGCCGCCTCCGCCTCCGCCGCCGCCGCCTCCGCCGCCGCCGCCTCCGCCGCCGCCGCCACCGCCTCCGCCTCCGCCGCCACCGCCTCCGCCGCCGCCGCCTCCGCCTCCGCCTCCGCCGCCTCCGCCGCCGCCGCCGCCTCCACCACCACCGCCACCACCACCACCACCACCACCACCTCCGCCTCCGCCACCAGCAACGGCCGTCAAATCCTTCGTCGCGTTCAAGAAGGGCAAGCCGGCGCTGCGGGTCGTCCACAGAGCCTCGGGCAGCTGCTGGGGCGGCGCCATCGGCCTCCGCCGCGCGGACGCGTGGCGCTGCCACACGTCGAACCACATCTACGACCCGTGCTTCTCGAAGCCGAACCTGGCCGGCGGCGTCGTCGTGTGCCCGACCTCGTTCCCCTGGGTGCGCCGCGCGGTCGAGATCAAGCTCGAGTCGCGGCTGCCCTACCGCTTCGGCAACCCGAAGGGGCCTGCGACCGCAGGCTCACCGTGGGGGATCCAGACGATCGACGGAAAGGACTGCCGGGTTTACACCGGCGTGACCAAGCTGATCCGCGGAAGGGTGATGACCTACGGCTGTAGCGGCGGCGGCGGGCTGATCGGGCAGCCACGCAAGCAGGCGAGACTCTGGCGGATCCGGTTCGCCAGGGGCAGCGCGACACCCGTCTGGAAGAGCGTCAAGACCGCCTGGTACTGATCCGGGCCGCTACGACCCGAAGGGGTTCACGAACAGGTCCGGCGGCAGCCGAAGCGGGAAGGCGATCGACTTCGCGTTCGAGATGCGGGCACGCATGAACGCTGAAGCCGGGAGCTTCAACGGCAGGGTGCGCGAGAAGATGCCGACGCCGTTCGTCTTCAACTGCGCCACCCGTCTCCAGCCGCCTCCGCTCTTCCGTTCGATCACCGCGGTCGCGGGGATCCCGCCGGGCGTGCGTCCCCACACGTAGACGCTCTTCGAGCGCCGCAGCGCCACGAACGGGAAGCGAAAGGCGGTGAGCGCCGGCTTTGCCTTGCCGTTGCCGAAGAAGAGGCCCGACTGGTACGGCGAGCTGCTCGGATCGTCCTTGAGCAAGAACCAGGTGAACATGCTCACGCCGGCCTTCCAGACTCGGAAGAGCGCCTCCGAAACCCATTGCGCTTCCAGGCCAAGCGGGACGCCGTGCGAATCGGGCGGCTTCGAGTCCCAGCTGAACTCGGTGACCCACAGTTGCACCGGGTGCGTCGACACGACACGGCGCGCCCGCACCGCGGCGTCGAGCAACCTCCGCGCCTTGGGCAGGTCGCCGAGCGACACGTCGGTCGACTTCACCGCGTGGTGCCGCGGGCCGCCGGACGTGTACGGATGCACCGCCCAGATGTCGAACTCCGTCCGCCCGGAGAGCACCGCCTTCATGAACTTGAGCGGCCCGGGATCTTTCCGGAACGTGAACGGTGCGACCAGGCCGGCGACGACCATGTTGTCACGGCGTACCGCGTGGGCCGCCGAGGCGAAGGCGTTGACCATGCTCCGGTATCGCACCGCGCCGACGAGCGTCTTCCCGGACACCTGCGGCGCCAGGTAGACCGACAGGTTCGGCTCGTTCCAGATCATCCAGTACTTGACGTGCGGGAGCCCTTCGAACGATCCGTTGTAGCGGGAGGTGATCGCGGTCGCGAATTCGCCGAGCGCCGGGGCGCTCACCTTCTTCGCGCCGGCCCACGAGGGCGCATTCAGGATGTCCACCAGCGGCGTGAGCCCGTTCGCGATCGAGAGCGATATCGCCCGGTCGGGATACGTCCAGTTGTACGCCGTGTCGGCCGGATCCTTGGGGTGGAACTCGCTGGGCAGCGTTGCCGGAGCGATGTCCCGCCATGAAACCGTCAGCCGGACGGCGGTCGCGCCCGTCTGCTTGATCCGCCTGAAGAAGACGGTTGCGGACGCGTCGTCGGACGGGATGTCCCCGTTCTGGACGTAGATCGCGGTCTGCAGCGGGCCGGCGGCCTGCGCGGGCTGGACGGCGAAGAAGGCTGCCGGGAGCAGCACGAGGAGGATCGCCTTTCGCACGCAGCCACCGTACCTTGGTTCCCTGTGAAGAAAAGGTAAGACCGATCAGGCAGCGCGGCGGTCCGCGCAGGCAGTGAGCGGCCGGACCTCGAGCTCGGCCGGAGGGCGCCGGAGGAACGATCCGACCAGCAGCAGCTCGTCCACCGATTCGGCGTCCAACTCGAGCAGCCCCGCGCGCGCGGCGGCCACGCCGGCCTCGAGCTCCAGGAAGGCGCCGCCGCCCGGAGGCACCGTCCGAACCGCCTGGATGCGTCCGTCTGAGAGGAAGAAGGCGCGCCGCATTCCGGGCTCGACTGCAGGGGCGAGCAGGCACAGCTCGAGCGCGCGCAGACGCTCGATCCGGCGAAGGTGGCTGATGAGCCGCTCGAGCGCGGCGATGCGGTCGCGCAGACGGGCGGCATCCTCGTAGCGCAGCGCGTCGGACAGGTCGCGCAGCTTCGCGCGCAGGCGGGGGAGAGGGCTGCCGAGGCCGAGCAGGTCGTCGAGCTCCGCGTCCGAGGCGCCCGCGAGCGCCCGCGCTGCAAGCTCGGCCTGGCGGCGGCTCCTGATCGGCCCGAGCTCGCCCGGTGTCTTCGAAACCACGATCCCGTCCCCCCGCCGCCGCAGATAGACGTACCGGTCGGGACGCGACTGCCGCGCGTTCGCCGGTGGGCGCAGCTCGCGGATGAGGCGGAGCTCCTCCAGCCCGGCCTCCAGCTCCGAGCCGAGCACGTCCCACTCGATCCGGTCGACGGCGCCCAGCGCGGCCTCGACCGAGGGTCGCTGCCGCTCGGAGCGGAAGTAGGAGCGCAGGCGCGCCCGTAGGTCGCGGGCGCGGCCGACGTAGAGCACCTGCTCGCCGGCGCAGAAGCGGTAGACGCCCGGCCGCGGCGGCGCGCCGTGTGCGAGTGAGCGCTTGTCGTACACCTTGCGCTTGCGCGGCGCAGCCAGGTCGTAGAGATCCGAAACGGTGCGTGCGCCACGCTCCTGCGCGAGCCCGATGAGGGCCAGGAGGATCTCCCCGGTCGCCTCCGCGTCCGGGAGCGCGCGATGGCACGGCCGCGCCGCTGTTCCGAAGAAGTACGAGAGCGAGGCGAGCCCCGTCCGCTGCACGCGTCCGGCCAGAAGCGTGCGCGCAAGCGCCAGCGTGTCGAGCACGGGAGCGGCCAGCCGTCGTCCGGTCATCCGGTCCAGGTCGCGGTCGAGAAACGAGCGGTCGAACCGCGCGTTGTGCGCGACGAGGACCGCCTCCCCCGCGAAGTCCATGAAGCGGCGGACAGCCGTGGCTGCGGAGGGCGCTCCCCGCAGGTCCGCCTGGCGGATGCCGGTCAGCGCAGTGATCTCGGCGGGAAGCTCCGCGCAAGGGTCGACGAGCGTCTGGAACGTGCCGGCCTGCTCGAGGCCGCTGATCCGGACGGCGCCGATCTCACAGATACGCGCGCCGATGCCGAGCCCGGTCGTCTCGAGGTCGAAGACGACATAGTCGGCGTCCTCCAGCAGCGGATCGACATCGGGGCGCGCAAGCCCGACCGCCGGGCCGATCCAGCGCACCCGGGCATCGCCGGTGACGAGGTCGTCGAGGAGCGAGCGCGCGAGTCCCTCCGAGACGGAGCGGAGGGCGAAGAGCGAGCGCGCGGCGTCCGAGGCCGCCACCGGCGCCCCGCGCTCCTCGAGCAGCTCCACGAGCCGGTCGGCGGAGTCGAAGGCGAGCTGCACGCCTCCGATGATAGGCGAACATGTGTTCGTCTACAACTACTTCAGGGTGGCGATTCAGGACGAGCCCGCGCCGGCGGGCGTGTTCGGCGTCCCCGTGACGCAGAGATCACCGGGCTGCCAGACCTCCTCCGTCCAGTGCTGCTCGACGCCGGGCGCGGCGAAGAACCCGATGACGCGCAGGTCCTCCGAGCCTGTGTTGTGGAGGTCGTGGGCCGTCCCCTCGGTGAGCACGACGACGTCACCGGCGCGCACGGGCTTCGGCCCGTCGTCCAGCAGCAGGTCGCCGCTCCCCGCGACGACGAACTGCGTCTCCTCGGCGGTGTCCGTGTGGCGGCCCAGCCGCTTGCCCGGCGGGACGGCGAAATAGACGACGGTGGACTTCTCCGTCCCTTCGCCCCCGTAGGCGAAGTAGCCGCCGACCCACTGTGCGTCGGGCGTTGAGCTCGAGGTAAGCTCGAGCAGGTCGACCTGGTCGATGTTCCTGGGCTCCATGTGGCCGATCCTCTCACTTATGCTTCGGTCGTGGGGCAGACGAAGTACCTGCTCGACGAGTCGCAGCTGCCGAGGCGCTGGTACAACGTCCGCGCCGACATGCCGAACCCGCCCCAGCCGGTGCTGCATCCCGGCACGGGCGAGCCGGTCGGGCCGGACGATCTGGCGCCGCTCTTCCCCATGGCGCTCATCCAGCAGGAGGTGAGCGAGGAGCCGGACGTCGCGATCCCGGAGGAAGTCCTCGACATCTACCGGCTCTGGCGGCCCACGCCGCTGTATCGCGCGCACCGTTTGGAGCGGGCCGTGGGCACGCGCTCGCGGATCTTCTACAAGTACGAGGGGGTCAGCCCGCCGGGAAGCCACAAGCCGAACACGGCCGTCGCGCAGGCCTTCTACAACAAGAAGGAGGGGCGGACGCGGCTCTCGACCGAGACAGGCGCGGGCCAGTGGGGGAGCGCGCTCGCGTTCGCCTGCCAGCTGATCGGTCTCGAGTGCAAGGTCTACATGGTCAGGATCTCGTACGACCAGAAGCCGTTCCGCCGTTCGCTCATCCAGGCCTGGGGCGCGGAGATCGTCCCGAGCCCGTCCGAGGACACGCAGTCGGGCCGCGCCGTCCTCGCGGAGCATCCGGACTCGCCCGGCAGCCTCGGCATCGCGATCTCGGAGGCGGTGGAGGACGCGGCCGGGCGAGAGGACACCGCGTACTCCCTCGGCAGCGTCCTCAACCACGTGCTCATGCACCAGACCGTGATCGGCCAGGAGGCGCTCAAGCAGATGGAGCTGGCCGGCGCCTTTCCGGACGCCGTCATCGGCTGCGTCGGCGGCGGCTCGAACTTCGCCGGCCTCGCCTTTCCGTTCCTGCGCGAGAAGATCGCGGGACGTGACATCGACGTGCTCGCCTGCGAGCCGGCGGCGTGCCCGACGCTGACGCGCGGGCTCTTCGCCTACGACTTCGGCGACACGGGAAAGCTGACGCCGCTCGTCGCCATGCACACGCTCGGCCACGATTTCATCCCCGCCCCGATTCACGCCGGCGGGCTGCGCTACCACGGCGTCGCGCCGCTCATCTCGCAGCTCCTCCTCGACGGGCTGATCCGCGCGCAGGCCTACCTCCAGAGCGACGTCTTCGACGCGGCCGTCCGCTTCGCGCGCACCGAGGGGATCATCCCCGCGCCCGAGTCGGCGCACGCGATCTACGGCGCACTCGAGGTCGCGCGCGAGGCCGACGAGGCGGGCGAGGAGCGGACGATCCTCTTCAACCTCTCCGGCCACGGTCACTTCGACATGGCGGCCTACGACAACTATTTCGCCGGCAACCTCGAGGACGTTGCGCTCGAGGACGCCGAGATCGTGCGCGCTCAGCGCGCGCTCGAAGGCCTGCCGACGCCGGCGTAGGGCCGCGTCGTCCTCTACGCAATTGTCTCGTGGGTGGGACCTCGCGCGGGAGCCCGCGCGTATCCCGAACGTGCGCCGCGCGTTTCTCTGTCTCGTCGTGCTACTCGCCGCCGGCTGCGCATCGTCGACGAACTGGAAGACGTTCCGCGACGACGGCGTGAGCGTCCGCTACCCGTCCGGCTGGGACGCGACACGTAATGCGCTCACGCCGGTCACGTCTCCGGTACAGGTTCTGGCGGTTGCCTCGTACCCGCTCCCTCATGGGAGGGCCGGCGCGGACGGCTGCGCGCCGAAGGAGGCTCTCGACCGGCTGCCCGACAGAGGAGTCTTCCTGTTCGGCTGGGAGTACGACCGCCCTGCGCTCGCAGGCGTTCGAAAGAACGACTTCCCTCCGCGTCCAGCGCACTTCGAGCTTGGCCACCTCACGGGGTTCGAGTGCCTTGGGCCAAGCTACGTCGTCCATTTCCGCGAGGGCAGCAGGCTCTTCCAGATCCACGTCGTCCTGGGCCCGAAGGCTGGGGACACGGAGAAGGAAACCGCCGTCCGCATTCTGGACACGATCGCGGTCTCGTAAGGCGAACGCGCGCTCGAAGGCCTGCCGACTCCGTAGTTCGAGAGTGACGCACTCTCGTCCCGCCGCATGGTGGACCTTGCCATTGCCGGCGGTCTGGTTCGTCGGCCCTTAGTGGTGCGCGGGTGCTGCGCACCTGGCGCATCCCCGCGGCGGGGCGCATGGCTGCGGACGACGCGGGCTGCTGGATCTCCACGGGGAAGTGGCTGCTGCGGATCGATCCCGCCGGCCGCCTGCACCGCGTCGTGCCGTCGGCGCTCGCGGATGTCGCCACCGGCGGCGGGGCCGTCTGGCTCCCTCGAATGAGCTCGGTGCTGCGCGTCGACGAGCGGACCGGGAAGGTTCGCGTGCTACGAACCGGGCGCCTCGGCCTCGGCGGCTTCCAGCACGACGTCGCCGTGGGGCACGGGTCGTTGTGGGCGCTCTCCTCCGGGCGCTCCGTTCGAAGCTCCTCCGCTTCGACTCGAGCAACGGCCACCGCACCGGTGAAGTGGCCGTGCGGGGTACCGCAGACGCAGTCGTAGTCCGCGCGCACGCCGTCTGGGTCGCGACGACCGCGGGGCTCTATCGCTTCGACCCGAAAACGCTTCGGCAAACCTTGCGCGTAGCAGCCGACTGACCTGGAGCGATTGCGGAAAACCCGAGCCGCCGCTCAGAGGGGCCACCGATGCGCGCTCTCCTTTCGGCCCCGACAGTTGCGTGAAAGGCGCGCGCAGTGCGCGCCCCTGTTGGGAAAGGAGGAGGGATGAAAGGCCTGATCTATGAGGGGCCCGGCCGGCGGAGTTGGGCGACGAAGCCCGATCCTTCGATCGAGGCGCAGACAGACATCATCGTGAAGATCGATTCCTCCACGATCTGCGGGACCGACCTGCACATCCTGAAGGGCGATGTTCCGGAAGTAACGCCCGGGACGGTCCTGGGCCACGAAGCCGTCGGGACGGTCGTGGAGGTCGGCGCCGGTGTGACCACGCTGGCACCTGACGATCGCGTCCTGATCTCCTGCATCACCTCGTGCGGTCGCTGCGCGTTCTGCCGCGAGGGCCATTACGGGCTCTGCACCGGAGGCGGTGGTTGGATCTTCGGCCACCTGATCGACGGCCTTCAGGCCGAGTTCGCCCGAGTCCCGTTTGCGGAGACATCCGTCTACAAGGTCCCGGACGAGCTCACGGACGAACAGGTGCTCTTCCTCGCCGACATCCTTCCTACGGCGTTCGAGGTCGGCGTCTTGAACGGCGGCGTCAAGCCGGCGGACACCGTTGCGATCGTCGGCGCGGGGCCGATCGGTCTCGCCGCCATCCTGACGGCGCAGCTCTATACCCCGAGCCGGATCATCGCGATCGATCTCGCGGATGCTCGTCTCGCGCGAGCGCTCGAGTTCGGTGCAGACACCGCCGTGAACAACGGACGCGAAGATGCCGTCGAGGCCGTGCTGGCCCTGACCGACGGGCTCGGCGCCGACGTGGCGATGGAGGCCGTTGGCGTTCCGGAGACGTTCGAGCTGTGCACGGAGCTGATCCGCCCGGGTGGACGGGTGGCGAACATCGGTGTACACGGCCACGAAGCTGCATTCCACCTGGAGCGTCTGTGGATTCGCGACGTGACAGTGACGACGGGGCTCGTGGACACCGTGACGACGCCGCGGCTCCTACGGTTGATCGCCGAGGGGCGCCTCGACGCGGAGCGGTTCGCGACCCATCGCTTCCCGCTTGCCGAGACGATGGCCGCGTACGACACGTTCGCCGCGCCTGAGGAAACAGGGGCGCTCAAGGTCGTCCTGGAGGCCGAGCCGGCAGCGCTGGCTGTCGAGGCCGTCGCCGCGCCGGTCGCCGCGGTCGTGTGACCGAGGGCGCATGGTGAAGGCGCAAGTGCTCGCCCGTAGGAGTGACGCGAACACCGCGCCTTCACCGCCCGACGTCGACGCGCTCACGGCCGACTGGTGCAAGGCCCTCGACGCAGGGCACGCTTCGGTCGATGCGGCCCGCCTCTATCTGAAGCCCGACTATCTCGCCGTCCGCAGCCAGAAGCTCGAACAGGAGCGGGCGGAGGTCGTGGCGCTGCTGCGCCACCTCGCGCACGAGCAGCATCGCCAGGGCTCGTTGATCCGCTGGCTCGCAACTCCCAGGCACACGCGCGCGATGCTGAGCCTGCCGGAGGAGATTGATGCGTGCGTTTTCGATCTCGACGGCGTGCTGACGACGAGCGACGCCCTACATGCCGAGGCCTGGGCCGATGCCCTCGACCCTCTCCTTCTCGCCCATTCCCACCCGCGCGTGTTCGTTCCGTTCGACCACCGACGCGACTACGAAGATCACCTCGCGGGAAGGCCGCGCCTTCAGGGTCTGCACAGCTTCCTCGCCGCGCGGGGTCTGAGCCTGTCCGAGGGAAAGCCTGACGATCCACCCGGGATGGAAACGGTCGCTGCGATCGCCGCGCGCAAGAATCAAGCACTCCGTGCCCGGCTCGATCATGAGGGGATCGCGGCCTTCGAGACCGCACGCAGCTACCTCGAGGCCGTAAGCACGCTCGGCATCCGTCGCGCGGTCGTCTCGGCCAGCCTCAACACGCCGGAGATGGTCGAGCGCGCCGGCTTGAGCCACCTCGTCGAGGCATGCGTCGACGGCCGCTCGATGAGGGCAGGAGAGCTCGACGGCAGGCCCGCCCCAGACACGGTGCTCGAGGCCTGCAGCCTCCTCAGCGTTCCGCCGGATAGAACCGCCTCGTTCGAGACGACAGGCGTCGGAGTGCGCGCCGCGCGAGCGGCCGGCGTGGCACTCGTGATCGGCGTGGAAAGGGGCGGCGACGTGAGCGGCTGTGACCTGACCACCCACGATCTCGGCGCGCTGCTGACGCAGCGGTAGCCAAGTCAGAGACCCAGCAGGAGCGCCTGCAGGGCGAGCATCAGGGCAGCTGCGGCTCCCGCCATCACACCGACACGTCGAGCGGAGGTCTCGTGGAGTGCGTCCGGGAGGAGTCTCGTCGCGACCAACCAGAGCATCGCCCCTCCGGCGAATCCCAGACCGAGCGGGAGGAGCGACCGGAACTGCTCGACGAACAGAAACGCGGGCACGGCGACAAGTGGCTGCGGAAGGCTGGTCACGATGCTCCACATCGCTGCGCGACCCACGCCGGCTCCTCGAGGCACCATCACCAGGCTCACGGCGAATCCCTCCGGGATGTTGTGCACTGCGATCGCAATCGCGATCAGGACACCGAGCGTCGGGCCCTTACCGAAAGAAACACCGACGCCGACGCCCTCGGTGACCGAATGCACAGTCATCGCGGCGACGAATGTCGCGGCCTCGAGCGCGGCGGCACCGCGCAGGGTCGCGAAGGCCAGCCGTTTGCGGTGTGCGAAGACCATGCGCGTGCCGGCCATGAACAGGGCTCCGCCGACGACGCCAAGCACCGTGAGCGCAGCTCCTTCGAGGGCTCCTTCGTAGAGCAGCGCGACGCTGGCCGCGAGCATCATTCCGGCGGCGAGAGCGTCGCCGAGACCGAGCCAGGAGTGTGTCCGTGCTCTGACGAACAGAAACGGAATCGCTCCCAGCCCGGTCGCGAGCGCGGTTCCCAGCGCTACGGCAAAAACGAGCCAGACACTCACACCGTGACGGCCGCGTGTGGCCGCGCGACCAGAACCGGTCGATCGGCGTCGTGGACCACCTCACGGGAAACGCTCCCGACTACCGCTCCGGCAATCGCGCCGCGACCATGCGAGCCGACCACGATCAGATCCGCCTCTCGCTCCCTGGCCAGGCCCACGATCTTGCCAGCCGCGTCGCCCTCGAGAATCTCCCAGTCGGCGTCGACTCCCTCCTCGAGCGCGACCTGCATCGCCTCTCCAACAGCCCTGCGTGCCTCGGCGGTCTCACCGGTCAGCTTGCGCTGGTAGTACGGCGCTCCGAATAGGTTCGACGGAGCCGGCTTCACGTAGACGAAGAGCACGCGTGCGTCGAGCTCGCGCGCAAGCGCGACTCCCTCCGTCACCGCTTCACGGCTTGCCTCGGATCCATCGGTTGCGATCAACATTCGTTTCAGCACGTCACACCTCCCATGTCATTTGGAGACGGTCGCAGCCGAAGGCGTCTCGGGCATCGGTGGCCGGGCGGATCGACCCTGCGGAGAAGCCGCGATTGGCCTCCGTCATCGCACGGATGCCCCTGGATCGTTCAGGCGTACATTTTCAGGCGTGAAGGGAGTCGACACCATGGTCGACGTCCACGACGTCCTTCTGCGTGACGGCAGGACGTTGCGTTTGCGCCCGCCGCATGCGACGGACGTCGAGGCCGTGCTCGAGTTCTTCTCCCGCCTCTCCGAGCGGAGCTTCTACCAGCGCTTCCACGGAGCCCCGCACATCGGGCCTCGTCTGGCAGAGCCGTTCATTCGCCCGCGAAGCCAGCCTCGCCAACCCGATCGACATGCTCGGCTCTGCGACGGGCAAGACTTACGAGGACGCCATCCCGCACGTCCTGGCCGACAACCGCGTCGACGCGCTGATCGTCAACTTCGTCCCGACGGTGACGGCCGGCGCGGATGAAGTCGCCGCTGCGATCGAGCGGGCTGTGGAGCGGTCGAACATGAAAGAAAAGCCGGTCCTCACGGTCATGATCAGCGAAGGGGGCATGCCGCGCGAGCGCCTCGAAGATCCTCGCAGAGTGAGCGCCTTTGCCGAACCCGATGCGGCCGCACGGGCGCTCGGCCTCGCCGCCGCGCGAGCCGAGTGGCTCAGGCGACCCGCGGGCGTGATTCCGCCGATCGCGGGAATCGCCCGGGAGCACGCGGAGTCGGTCATCAGCAGGGCGCACTCGACCTCGCCCGACATTTGGCTTACTCCCGAGGACGCGCGATCGGTTCTGGAGGCGTACGGCATTCCGCTCGTCCCCGAGCGCGTAGTCGGCTCCCTCGAAGAAGCGGTCGCCGCCGCGCCCGACCTCGGCTTCCCGGTTGCGGTCAAGACCGCGGTTCCCGGCGTCCACAAGACCGAGACGGGCGGGGTGGCTCTCGGTCTCTCCGACCGCCGCTCCTGCGCACGAATGCGTATGCGCGCATCGACCGCAACACATCCTCCGGGCGATGGCGAGGGCGGCACCGCGGTTGAGGCGTGACCCGGACCGTCTCCGGGTGGCTCTTGCCTGGCCGCGAGAGCCGGTGGAGAAGATCGGTCGAGCGCCGTCCTGGTCGCGCGGCAGGCGCACCGCGGTAGCCGCGGACGAGTTTCCCTGCTTTGCCGGTCGAGACGAAGCTCCCGGGCGTCCACGTCCGTCAGCGGCGCGACCGGAAACCGGCGTCGACCGATCAGCTGGGCCATCGTCCCACCCGGCCCAAAGGCAACGAGCGGCCCGAAGAGCGGATCCTGGGTCACGCCGGCGAGCAGCCCGGTGCCGCCCTCAGCCATCGCCTGGACGATTACTCGGCACCCGATCCGAGCGACCGCATCGGCGCAGTTGCGGCTCGGAGCTCCAAGACCTGGTGATGCGAGGCCGGAGCAAAGGCGGTTAGGTTAGGGCCATGCATTCGTTCGAGATCCGCAGCGTCCAGCAGCGCCTGGCGTCCGGGAGTGGGGGGTACGAGGTCGTGCACGAGTCTCCCGGGCTCGAGATCGGCGTCTACGTGCTGGTCGCGCCCGAGCCTGACCGCCAGCAGCCGCACGATGACGACGAGGTGTACATCGTGCTGGACGGATCCGGCCGCCTCGAGGTCGAGGGCGAACAGACCGATCTTCGTGACGGGGACGCCGTCTTCGTCCCCGCGGGCGCCGACCACAGATTCACGGGCTACGAGCACCTGAGTGTGCTCGTGGTGTTCGACCGAAAACGCTGACGCGCGCCGCTCTACGGGGAGTAGATGTCGCCACCTTCGCTGTCTCCGGGCCCGGGAGTGGGCTCGAAGGAAAGGTCGTCGCAGGGAGCGACCGCCTCCCAGGCGAAGAACGCCCGTGCGATTCGGGGTGTCCCGCCGACCACGTCGTGCCAGGAAGCGGCCGACGCCCACACTCTGGAGTCTGCGAGCAGTTGCTGGATGCTGAACCCCGGAGTCGCGTTGAAGACGAAGACCGCCTCGTCGTCGCTGAGGAAGACCTCGTGGCTTTCGAGGCCCATCTTCGCGGGATCGAACGGCGGGCGCTGATCGAGCAGGCGTTTGACCTTGTCGCGCTTGCCCTTGCGCAAAGGCACGACGACGGCTACGCGGTCGGCGGTGTTCGCGGTTCCGGTCTTCATGGCTCCCACCTGGTCGACGATCTCTGAGATTACTCCCGGTGCTCCCACGCTCGCGAGCCGGATGTCGCCGGCTCCGCGACGGCCGAGCACGAGGGTCGGCCGTCCGCCGAGACGTTCCTGCCCTGGCGCGGCTCTCAGATCGAGCAGCTCGTCGTAAGGGATGAGGGTCGCCACCGGTCCGGTTCCGTTCCGCCCTTCCAGCCTGAGGCCGCTCGCACGTAGCTCGAGCTTGCCCGACCGAAGCGGGCCTATGGGCTCCTGCCAGGCGATCGCATAGCTGCGCGACATAAGACGGCAAGGATGCCTCCGGCCGGCCCATTCGCCATCGGGACGTGGACGGATCGTCTTTGCGGGAAAGCCGCACCCGGAGCGGGGGGTCCTGCCGATGCCGCGAGCCGACCCTGAGGCGACGATACTCGCATGACAGCGCCAGCCCCGGATCTCGACCAGGTGACAGTGGAGCACGCGATGCACGCAGGCGTGTTCACGTGTGCGGAGGATGCTTCCCTCGAGGCCGCGGCGGCGCTCATGGCGAGGTACTCGATCCACTGTGTGATCGTCCTGGAAGGCCCCGACGACGAGAAGCCCTGGGGCATCGTTTCCGACCTCGACCTCGTCAGCTCCGCGTTCGATCACGATGCAGCCGCCTGGACAGCGGGAACGGCCGCGGGAACTCCAGCGGTGACGATCGAGGCCGGCGCACCGCTGCGCCGGGCGGCTCAACTGATGCGTGAGTACGGGATCTCGCATCTCGTCGTCGTCGATCCCGGCGCACAGACACCGCTCGGCGTCATCTCCACGCTCGACCTGGCACGCGTCATCGCGGGCAGCCAGGAGGGCAACGACTCCGGACGACGCTGACACATGTTCAAAAACATCCTTGTCGCAGTGGACGGTTCCAAGCACGCAGAGCGCGCATTCGAGGAGTCTGTGGATCTCGCGCGGAGCACAGGGGCGTCCCTGACCGCCGTGACCACGTTCCCGGATATCGCTCCGTGGGTGTTCGTCGGCGGGTACGGCGCAATCGTCCCTGCCGAGAGTCTGGAAAGCGTGCACGAGCAGAGCCGAAGGGAGCACACCCGCATGCTCGACGAGTTGATCGAGCGCGCCGGGGGCGACCTCGACGTCGAAAAGGTCGTCGTCCAGGGATCACCGGCGGAGGCGATCCTCGAGCAAGCTGCGACCGGTGGCCACGACCTGATCGTGATGGGCACACGAGGGCGGGGCGAGCTGCGCTCGCTCTTGCTCGGAAGCGTTAGCCACCATGTGCTCCAGACGAGCCCGATCCCGGTGCTCGTCCTCCATGCCGCCGAATCCGGCTGACCGCTAGTCCTGCGGCTCGAGCAGTCCCTGCTCCATCGCGTAGTGCACGAGCTCCGCCCTCGTGCTGAGCCGGAGCTTCTGCATGATGTGCGCCCGGTGGGTCTCGACGGTCCGGACGGACAGGAAGAGCGACTTGGCTATCTCCTGATTCGTGTGTCCGAGCGCGAGCAGGCGAAGGACCTCCCGTTCACGCTCGGTGAGGGGATCGGCTTCGGAGCGTGCACGCTCCTCCGCGTCGGCGGCGACGAGTCGAGCGCCGAGCGCCGGATGGACGTACCGGCCCCCGCCGGCGACATCGCGGATCGCGCCGACGACCTCTTCGTCGGCCGCTTCCTTCAGCACATAGCCGCTCGCTCCGGCCGCGAAGGCCTCGCGCACGTAGGTCGGGTCGTCCTGCATGGAGAGCACGAGCACGCGGGCGGCCGAATGCTCCTTGAGGACTGCAGGAGTCGCCTCGATCCCGCTCGCACCAGGCATGACGACGTCCATGAGCACGACGTCGGGTTTCAGCGCGCGCGTGCGGAAGACCGCTTCCTGGAGGTTGCCGGCCTCTCCGACGACCTCGATGTCTTCTTCCGCGTCGAGCAGGAGCTTGAGCCCGCTGCGCACGACGGCGTGGTCGTCGACGATCACGACTCTGATCTCGCTCACACCGGCACCTCAGCGCGCAGAGTGGTTCCGCTCGTACCGCTCGACTCGATCGTGAGCCGGCCGCCGAGCAGCTGTAGCCGCTCGCGGATTCCGAGCAGGCCGAGGCCCTCGTGCTCGGCCGCCGGGTCGAACCCGAGCCCGTCGTCCTCGATCACAGCCGCGGCGCCATGGTCCATCAGCGTAAGCAGGATGCTCACACGGCGTGCCTGCGCGTGTTTGACGATGTTCGTCAGCGCCTCCTGCACGATGCGGTACAGCGCCGTTTCCCCAGCCGGTGGGAGCCGCTTGCCTCCGAGGGCGTCGGTCAGCTTGACCTCGATGTCGGTTTCCTGCATGAAGGTGTCGACGAGACGCTCGAGCGCCGGCACGAGGCCGAAGTCGTCGAGCGCCTTCGGCCTGAGCTCGACCGCGAGCCGCCGCACGTCCTGCAGCGCCGTCACCACGCCCTCGCGGACGGTAGCCACGGCCGCTCTCACGTCCTCGAGGCTCTCTGCCCCCTCGAGGGCCCGCAGCTTGAGCAGCAGGGACGTGAGGTCCTGGCCGATCTCGTCGTGCAGCTCGCGAGCGAGCCGGCGCCGCTCCAGCTCCTGCGCATCGACGGCGCGGGTGAGCGCGTCGCGCGTCACACGCTCGGAGAGGTCGACCGCAACCGCCGCACGAGAGGCGAATACCTCGGCCAGGCGCTGGTCGTCCGCGGTGAAGCGGTGGTCGGACCGGAGCTTGTCGACTGCCTGGAGGAGCCCGATCGGCCGGTCGCGCAGGACAAGCGGTACGTAGAGCGCCGTCGCCATGCCGATCTTCCTGGCGATCTGCTGGTCGGTCTCCGGGTCGTCGACGATCGCGTCGACGCGTTCGGAACGTTTCCTCTGGAAAACGCGCCCCGCCTTGGATTGGTCGAAGTCGAATGTGATCCCGAGCACCTCCTCCTCGCCGTCGCCGTCGGCCGTGATCACCCGAAGGCCGGCGTCCGCCGGCAGGGCGATGAGGACGAGGCGGGCGTCCACCAGCTCGCGTAGCCGAGCTGCGACGAGCTCCAGCAGGGCGGCGAGGTCGAGCTCCCCGACCAGAGCGGCTCCCACCTCGTTCAGGTATTCGAGCTGCCGCGACCAGCGGGTCGCCGTTTCGTACAGTCGCGCGTTTTCGATGGCGACGGCCGCCTGGGCGGCGAGAAGCCTGACCAGTTCCTCGTCCTCGCCGGTGAAGTCGCCGCCGCCGCGCTTCTCGGTCAGGTACAGGTTCCCGAAGACGACGCCGCGGAGGAGGATCGGCACGCCGAGGAACGTTCGCATCGGCGGGTGCCCTGGTGGAAAGCCGACCGAGCGCGGGTCCTGCGTCAGGTCGTGCAAACGCAGCGGTTTCGCGTCGCTGATCAGGATGCCGAGGATGCCGCGTCCGCGCGGTGGATTGCCGATCTCGCGCGCGGTCTCGTCGTCGATCCCGTGAACGATGAACCGCTCCAGCTCGCGACCGGCCGGATCGACCACACCGAGGGCGGCGTACTCGGCGTCGGTGAGCTGCGCTGCAGTCTCCGCGAGCCTCTGCAGCACGGCGTCGAGTGAGAGCTCCGACGTGAGCGCGATGCCCGACTCGAACAGCATTCGCAGACGTGGCTGCAGCGAGACGTCCTGCACGCCGGTGATTAAACGCTCACTCGTGCAAGCCCGGCGGCAGAACCTGGTTCAGGCTGCCTCTGATCCGCCGCATCTCCTCGGCAGACCGCGCGTCCTCGAAGTCGTACCGAAGGTTCAGCAGCCAGCGGGCAACATCCGGCCGCGACTCGAGCTCGAACCGCACCCGCTCGAGCACGCACCCGGGGTCGACGGCCGCGCCTCCCTCCTCCCAGAAGGCGCAGCCATCGCCCGGGCACTCCTCGCTTTCGCCGACGGACAGGTGCAGCGCGCATAGAGGACGGGCGTTCATGCTGACTCTCCTTTGTTTTGGGCTAGGGCCAGCATGCGCCACCGACGCAGTGCCTCCATCGGAGTGGACGCTGAACTTCTCTGCGGCTTTCCCGTAGCCTGGGCCCTCGCTCTGAGCCGCTAGGACGTGCCTTTCGCTTGGCCATGCAGCTGAGGGTGCCCGCCCGCCGGACGGCTCACATCCGCGGCTCTGCGGAGAGCGGATCCGCGATTTCCCGCAAGACATGTGCGGCGCGCCGCAGATGGCAGCAAGGCCGCACAGGCCCAGACTTCGGCGCAATCAATCGACGTCGCCGTCCACAGCGAAGAACGGCGAGCCACCAGGGAGGTGGAGAGGATGCGCAAGATTTTCGAGCTAGGCGGAGTGATTGCCGCAGCCGTTCTTATCGCGCTCGGGATCACCACAATGGTGATGAGCGTCAACGGCCACAACACGGTCGGCAACAGCCTCAAGCAGGAGTACATCGTCGGCACGCCCGACATGACGCCGTCGGCTATCGCCGCCGAGGCGAAGAAGGCACGGCTGCCCGAGTCGATCGCACTGCCGACGAGCAGTGTCGCCGGCAAGACCATCGACTCCGGGAGCAGGGCACGCACGTTCGCGCAGTACATGCGTATCCACACGCTCGAGGCGACGGGCGGCTTCACGTACGCACAGATGGGACGCTTCCAGGCCAAGCCCGACACGCCGAAGGCCCAACTGGCAGTGGGAGGCGGTACGGACGATCCGGCGTACGCCGCCGTCGATCCCAAGACGCAGCAACCCGTCTCGAACCCCGCTAGGAACCTCTGGGTCACCGCGACCGCGCTGACGACGGCGCTCAACGCCAGCTACATGGCGGATCAGATCTCGCTGTTCGGCCTCATGGTCGGGATCACGCTGCTGATCTCCGGCTTCGGATTCGGGATCCTCGCGGTGGGAGGAGCGCTCCGGAATCGGGAGTCCCTCGTCACAGCCCGCAAGCCGACGTTCCACAAGCATCCGGCGCCGACGTCCTAGCCGTCGACTCACCGGACGACAAAGGAAAGGCCGCCGAAAGGCGGCCTTTTCCGTCGGGTCGGCATGCGTAACAAACCGCAGCAGGTCTGCGGGATGGTCGCCTTTCGGGTCGGATCCCGCCGACGTACTGTCGGCTTCGACCGAATAGACCGCAACGAAGGAGCGCAGGATGAGCACGACGCCGCACACCCGATACCAGCCCGCATTCGAGAGGTCGGAGGGCATGAGCCCGCTGTTCGCCGTGGCCTCCGTGCTGCTCGGTCTGCTCGTGGTCGTTCTCGCCTTCGTAGCGGTCTTCATGTGGTCCGACGCGCACGAGGCCAGGGACGCGGCCAACCGTGCGGCCGCTCACGCGATGCCGGCCTCCGGCGGTCACACCGCGGCCAACATGGGCGACCTGACGAGCTATGCCGCCGCCGCCCCGGCCAACGCCATGGATCTCGCGATGAGCCGCGCCGCGTTTCCGGCCCAGCTCCCGGCGGCCCAGGCCGGCCCCGTCGCCCACTACCACCTCACTCTCAAGGACGTGACGATCCAGATCGCGCCCGGCATCAAGTACGCAGCCTGGGCATGGGCCGGCGGAGCTCCCGGGCCTGTGATCCACGTCCGCCAGGGACAGACGGTCGACATCACCCTCACGAACAAGGGCGCGATCCCGCACTCGATCGATTTCCATGCCGCCCGGGTGGCCCCGAACGTCTCCTTCAAGGACGTCAACGCGGGCGAGTCGTTCCACTTCAGCTTCAAGGCGAACGATCCAGGCGTGTTCATGTACCACTGCGGCACCAAGCCGGTGCTCATGCACATCGCAAACGGGATGTACGGGGCGATCGTGGTCGATCCGAAGCCCGGGGTGCTCCCGAAGGTGGACAAGAACTACGTCCTGGTGGCAAGCGAGTGGTACCTCGATTCGAACGGATTGAACAAGGCGGCTCAGTACAACATGACGAAGGCGCACGCGCGCCAGCCGGACTGGATGACGTTCAACGGCTACGCGGGGCAGTACGTAATGCACCCGCTGACCGCCGACCCCGGCCAGACCGTGCGGTTCTGGGTCGTCGACGCCGGCCCGTCGCTCGACACCGACTTCCACATCGTCGGCACGCTCCTCAACCGGGCCTGGGTGGACGCGGGACTGACTTCGGTGCCACTGCGGAACGTGCAGACGGTCGCCGTGCCGGCAGGTGGCGGCGGGGTCTTCGACGTCAAGATCGACAAGCCGGGCCTGTACCCGTTCGTGTCTCACGCGTTCGCCGCGGTCGATCAGGGGCAGGTCGGATTGCTGAACGTCGGCAACGTCAAGGGAACGATGTCGCACTGAGATTGGCCTCACTCGCTGTGTCGAGGCCGAGAGGCCTCGACACGTTAAACGGCTGTAACACCCATGCAGCACGCCCGACGATTCCCCGAGGGGTCAGCAGACAAGGGGAATCGCGTACTGCGCACCCACGTCGTAATCGCGGATGGGCCCCGCCGGTCGGATACGCCCGGCTGGCGGGGCTCCTCCTGACGGAGAAGGCAAGAACGCAGCGATAATCATGGGATGGGGTCGAAGCTGCGACGTGTGCATCTTGCGATAGCCCTCGCCCTGGTGGCTGCCGGCCCGGCCGCTGCTGCACCGGGCTACACGATCACCGAACTGAAGCCGCTGCACGGAAACATGAGCTACACGCGCGACGTCAACCTCGCCGGCCAGGCGACAGGAGTGATGACAGACGAATCCGCTTCGACCTTCGCCTACCGCGGGTTCTTCTACTCCCCCAAGGGCGGCCTCGTCGATATCGGCAGTCTCGGCGGCCGGAACACGTTCGCGGTTGCGCTCAATGACGCCGGCCTGGTCACGGGGTGGTCGCAGACCGCCTCGGGAGCTGCCCATGCGTTCGTCTTCACGCCGGGCGTCGGCATGCGCGATCTCGGTCCCTCCGGCCGGCGGAGCTTCGGTAACGACATCGGCGTATCCGGAGACGTGATCGGTGGCCTGCTCCCCGGTGACAATGCGTTCGTCTGGAGCTCGAGCGCCGGCATGCGCAACATCGGCGCGGGAAACATGGCCGCCTTCAACTTCCAGGGGGACGTGTTCGGCGACCGGCGGGGGAGCTCGATCGTCCCCGGAATGTGGCAGCCGCCGTATTCGACGTTCGTCCCGTTCGGCCCGGCTCCGACCAGCTTCGCCGGCGCCGAAGTTTCGGGCGGCAACCTCTTCCGCCACGCAGCCGGCACGTTTCTCGGGCGCGGCGGCGGGAGAGACGCTGCCTTCTACTGGGACGGCCACACCTACCGCAACCTGACGCCGACCGGCATGCGGGATGCGAGCGCCGAATCTCTGAACGACGCCGACAACGTTGTCGTGCATGGGTCTGACGCCAAAGGCGCCGGCTTTCCGTTTCTTTTCCGGCTGCCCAGCTCCCCTCCGGTCACCGGCGGGTCGCTGAACCCCACGGGCTCGGCGTTCTCGAGCCTGCTCGAGTTCAGCTCGATCGACGACGTTGGCGACATCGGCGGAAATGGCCGGGTCGGGGGCGAAATCCACGGGTTCGTGCTGACGCCGCCATTCGTGACCCAACTCGACACGGTGAGGTCGATCCTGCACGGCGGCATACCGCCCGCGAGCCCGTTTTTCTCGTACGTCGATCGCATTCTCGGGCCAATGACGACCGCCGACGTTACGTCTTGCTTCGAACTGCGGGAGCTGCGTGCGTCACTGTCGGTCTCGCGCGGCGTTCCGTTCACGGCACCGCAGCGGCAGGTCTCGGCCAACGCGCTCCAGGCCGTCGTTTCACGCAACGCGTGCACGGAGGGGCTGCCGGCCGTGCCTCTGATGGTGCCGCACGTGTTCGCGCGCAAGGGGGAGAGGGAGCAGGTCACGGTACGGGTAGCAGGCTCGGTCACGATTCGTGCCGGCGTGCCGCTCGGCTCGCGGTTCGATGTCGTCGGCGTCCGCGAGAAAGGCAGGACTCCGAAGCTGAAGAAAACGCGTACGAAGACGTCGGTCACGGTCAAAGTCACGAGGTTGAAGCCGGGGATGCTCCGCTTCGCCGTCGTGGCGCGAAAGCTCCTGACGACCAAAGGGACCCCCGTCATCACGACCGTCGCGTAACGCACGGGAAGCCCGGCCTCAGGTATAACTCGGAGGCTAGTACTGCGGAAGACTTACCTGAGAGGACAACAAATGCCGGAGCTCGACTCTGCCGGGCCTCCTTCCTTCCTTCGCAGCCGCGATGCAGCGAGTGCGAACGGGCATGAGAAACGGCACACCGCTGGCCCTGCGCGCCGGGGCCGCTCGGCCGGCGACGCCGAGGCCGATAACGGAACGATCGACATCACCCTTGCTCGCCTCTGGAAGGTTGTGATCCAACTCGAACGATCTCAAGCAGCTCAGCGAGAGTTGCTTGGTTCTCTGCTGACGACCTTTCGAGACTCTCCAGGCGCCGAGCGAGGGTCGCAACCGAGACTGGATCTGGTTCGGGCTCCAGGAGCAGGGAGCGCGCGCGGAACACCCTGAACCTCCGCCAACCGCATGAGCGTGCCGGACGGGGGCTAGCTCGCGGCGCTGCTCGCGCGCAATCGTGTCTCGACTCGCCGGGCAGCCACCTGAGCCCCGAGCCGCTCTAGCTCGGCGAGCGCGCGGCGAAGCGGGTTCTCGTCGTGGGCATCGGCGAGCGCGAGCGCGGCTTCGTAGGGACAGCCGATCTCCGTTCAGCGCGCGGCGGCGTGCGCCCAGTCGCCGGCGATCTGAAGGGCGTATGGATGCCCCGGGTCGGGTAGCGGCGGCGGGTCGAGCCCAGCGCGCCAGCGCCAGAAGGCGAGCTCCGTGAGCGGCCACGGGGCTCCCTGCTCGACCGCGTCCCGGAAGACCGGGTCCGTGGCGAGGACGATCCGGTCGTCGTCACCACTGAGCCAGGCCGCCTCGGCCTGCGCGAGCGCGACCGGCGCAATCCGCAGCACCTCTCCTGACGGCTCGGCGAGTTCGAGCGCCTCGGCGAGAAGGACATCCCCTTCGGGTTCACCTCGCCGCGCTTGCAGCAGCCCCCGAACCACGAGCGCAAGCACGCGAGGGAATATCGACGTGAGCTGCCGCTGGAAGACAAGAGTGCAGAGCTCTTCCGCGTCGCTCCAGCGGCCGCGGTCCAGGGCGATCTTCGCGCCGTAGGCATGGAGGTAGCTCTCCGTCAGAATCCTGCCGCGCTCACCGGTGTACCTCAGGCCGTTTTCGAGGTGGCGATCGGCCAGGTCGTACCGTCGGAGTAGCGCAGCAGCCTGCCCAAGGTGCATGAACGCCCTGCCGGCCTGCTCGGGGAGGTCGAACTCGTCACTCAGCGCGAGACTTCGCTCGAGCTTCTCGCGCCCACCGGGGCGGCCCGCCAGGATTTCCGCCGTGCCGACGGTGTTCAGCGCGTGGACGCGGGCCGACACGTCACCGATGCGTTCCCCGAGTGCATCCTCCTGCGAGGCATACACGAGCGCGCTCTCGACGTCGCCCGCGTCCTTTCGGAGCGCCGCGCGGATCCCGTACGCCAGCGCAAGCTCCCGCCCCGGTTCGAGCTGGTCGAGGATGGTGATTGCACGAAGGGATGTCTCTTCGGCTTCGGTCGTCCGTCCGGGACACCAGAGAATGTCGCCAAGCCTTCGCAGGGAGTCGCCCTCCCCGAGCGGGTCGCCGATCTCGCGAAACGCCGCTGCCGCTTGCTCGAGAGCGCCGAAGGCTTCCTCCTGCTGATCCGTCAGGTAGCACTCGAACGAGTACTTGTGCAGAAGCTCCGCGCGCTCGCGCGGCTCCAGGCTCGCCGCAAAGCGGAGCGCGCGTCCGTATTGCGCCGCCGCCTCGCGATGAGCGCCGAGCGCGACGGCCCGGTCGCCGGCTGCCGGCGCGTAGCGAAGCACTGCGACAGCGTCTCCGGAGCCTTCGGCGTGGTGCGCGAGCCGCTCGAGGTCCGGTGGCCCGGTCGGAGGCTCGGCCAGCGCAGCGAGCGCGGCCCGGTGCAGTGCGAGTCGTCGCGTCGGGGAAAGTGACTCCTCGACGGCGAGGCGAGCGAGCTCGTGCCGGAAGCCGACGCCCTCGACGCCGTGGACGAGCATCCCGGACGTCAGGCATTCGTCGAGTCCCTCGACCTCGCCCTCGCTCAGCGCTTCGAGCAGCCAGAGCGGTACGTGAGGCGGCGCTATCGCGGCGGCCTCGAGCAACGCTTCCGCTTCGGACGAGAGGCTCGCTGCACGCGCGAGCACTGCTTCACGAACCGTCATCGGAACGTCCGCGTCGCCTGCGGCAAGCGCCTCTGTCGCGAAGAACGGATTGCCGCCGGTTCTGCGATAAAGCTCGTCGGCGTCGATCCCGTGCTGCCCGGCGAGCTCCGCGACGGCGTCTCGTGACAGCGGGCTCAGGTTGATACGGCGCAACGAGCGTCCCCTGGCGAACCCACCGAGGACGATGCGGAGCGGATGCCGCCGATCGAGCTCATCGTCCCTGTACGTCAGGACGGCCAGGGCCGGGATCGTCTCGATCTTGCGAGCGAGGAGCGCGATGACGTCGAGCGTCGCCTCGTCCGCCCAGTGGAGATCCTCGAGGACGAGCGCGGTCGGAGTCCGTGACGAAAGGCTGCGCATCAACGCGGCGGCGACCGCCTGCGGCTTCGCGCCGTCCTCCACGACGGGGAGCAGCTCGCCGCCGACGCTCTCGGCGACGTCGACGAGCGGCCCGAGCGAACGCGGCTGACGCGATGTCGGCGCTCCAGGACCGAGTCGCTCGAAGACGAGAACCGTCGCAGCACCGATGTCTTGCCGACCCCCGCTTCACCCGTGACGAGTACGAGCCGACCTCGGGCCGTCTGCGTGACGCGGACGCGGCGTGAAGAGCGGGTCGCAAGCACCCCAGAGAACGCGCGCCGCCTCGCGCTGGTCCGCCGGCGCATCGTTGGGGGGCGGGTCGGCGGACAACGGGGCTCGTTGGCCGGCGAGAGTCGGGAAAGTGGTTCGCAGCCCCGCCGCCTCGAGCTGGTACAGACGTTCGGTTCGGTCGAGATCCTTCAACCAGTACTCGCCGAGCTCGCGCAGGTGGGCGCCGTCGAGGTCGGCGTCCTCGAGGACGGATGAAGCCGCGAGGGAGACGAGTATCTGCCCTCCGTGCGCGGCCGCCATGATCCGGGCAGCACGGTGGACGCCGAGACCGTAGTAGCCCTCGTCGGACGCGCTCGGTTCCGCGGTATGTATCCCCATCCGGACACGCACGTCGCTCGCGTCCGGCCACTCGTTGGTCGAGAGCGCGCGCTGCGCGTCGATCGCCGCCCGCGCGGCCTCATCTGCGCGGCGGAAGGCAAAGAGGAACGAGTCCCCCTGGTTGTCGACCTCCTCTCCGTGATGTTCTCGCCCCGCCGCGCGAAGGATCCGCCGGTGCTCGGCGAGGAGCTCGCCGTAGCTCTCGCCGAGCCGCTTCAGAAGTCGAGTCGACCCCTCCATGTCGGTGAACAGGAACGTGACCGTTCCGGTCGGCAGACTCGTCGTGCGCATCGCGATCACAGGGATTAAAGGCCGAGCCGTGTACGGTCGTCAAACCGTGGCGCCGCCGAGGCCGGCGGCCATCGAGTACTGGATCGGATCGCCAAGCGGCAGACTTCGGCAGATGGCCGTTCCCGAACGTCGAGCCGGCACATGAACACGAAGGACATGGTCGAGCTATCCGGCGGGACGTTCCGGATGGGTGCCGAGGGCTTCTACCCCGAGGAAGCGCCGGTGCGCGAGGTCTCGGTCGACGGGTTCTGGATCGATCGACATCCGGTGACCGTGTCCGAGTTTCGGCGATTCGTGAAAGCAACCGGCTACGTAACCGCGGCTGAGCATCGGCCCGCCGCAGAGGACTATCCGAACGCCGACCCCGAGCTGCTCGTCGCCGGGTCGCTCGTGTTCCACAAGACCGCCGGCCCAGTCCCGCTCGATGACTACCGCAACTGGTGGTCGTGGGAGCCCGGTGCGGACTGGCGTCACCCCGAGGGACCGGACAGCACCGTCGGCGGACGCGAGCGTCACCCGGTCACGCACGTCGCACACGCCGATGCAACCGCGTACGCCGACTGGGCGGGGAAGTCGCTGCCGACCGAGGCAGAATGGGAGTACGCGGCCCGCGGCGGCCTCGACGGAGCGATCTTCACGTGGGGAGACGAGTTCGCCCCGAAGGGCAGGATGATGGCGAACACATGGCAGGGCGAGTTCCCCTGGCAGAACCTGCTGCTCGACCGCCATGAACGCACCTCGCCCGTCGGGACGTATCCACCGAATGGCTACGGCCTGTATGACACGGCCGGGAACGTCTGGGAGTGGACCGACGAGTGGTTCGCCCTGTCGTCCGGCCACGGCGAGCGATCATGTTGCGCTCCGCAGTCACCACAGACGCACGGCGAGCGCTTCCCTCGCAAGGTGATCAAGGGCGGCTCGCATCTGTGCGCGCCGAACTACTGCCTGCGCTATCGCCCCGCCGCCCGCCAGGGCGAGACGATCGACACCTCGACAGGGCACATCGGCTTTCGCTGCGTGATTCGCGAGGGATCGGCCAGCGCTGGCTGAGCGATCCTCCCGAATGGGTGATTGTCGCCTCACACGACGCCACGACATTGTTCGTCCCCCTGACTGAGTCTGCTCCAAAGCGTAGAGAGGAGAACGAGCGCAGTGTCTGAGCCCACCAGCGTGGAACGTGACGTCCTGCCCATCCCGGATCGTCCGTACGACGGCCCCGTCTACGAGGATGCAAAGGATCCGAATGCCACGTTCCCGCCGATCGAGCCGCTGCGGCCGCCGGCCGGGGCGCCGAACGTCCTGATCGTGCTGATCGACGATGCGGGGTTCGGCTGCGTCGAGCGCGTTCGGCGGGCCGTGCCAGACGCCGACCGCGGAGCGACTGGCGGCGGACGGCCTGAAGTTCAACCGTTTCCACACGACGGCGCTCTGCTCGCCGACGCGCGCGGCGCTGCTGTCGGGCCGCAACCACCACACGGTCGGGATGGGCGGAATCACCGAGATCGCGACCTCGGCGCCGGGGTACAACTCGATCCGGCCGAACACGTGCGCGCCGCTTGCGCGAGACGCTGAAGCTGAACGGCTACTCCACGGCGCAGTTCGGCAAGTGCCACGAGGTGCCGGTGTGGGAGACGAGCCCGATGGGCCCGTTCGACTCCTGGCCGACCGGCGGCGGCGGCTTCGAGTACTTCTACGGCTTCATCGGCGGCGAGACGAACCAGTACTACCCGGCGCTGTACGAGGGCACCGACGCCGGTCGAGCCGGACCGGACGCCGGAGGAGGGCTACCACTTCACCGAGGACATGACCGACCAGGCGATCGACGTGGATCCGCCAGCAGAAGGCGCTGATGCCGGACAAGCCGTTCTTCGCCTACTTCGCGCCCGGCGCGACGCACGCCCCGCACCACGTGCCGGCGGAGTGGTCGGCGAAGTACAAGGGCAAGTTCGACCAGGGCTGGGACAAGCTGCGCGAGGAGACGTTCGCCCGGCAGAAGGAGCTCGGCGTGATCCCGCCCGACGCCGAGCTGACCGCGCGGCCACGAGGAGATCCCGGCGTGGGACGACATGCCCGGACGACCTGAAGCCCGTGCTCGCCCGCCAGATGGAGGTGTACGCCGGCTTCCTCGAGCACACCGACCACCACGTCGGCCGGCTCATCGACGCGCTCGACGACCTCGAGATCCTCGACGACACGCTGGTCTACTACATCATCGGCGACAACGGCGCGTCCGCCGAGGGCACGCCTCAACGGCATGCTTCAACGAGATGATCGTCCTCAACGGCGCGGCCGGCGCTCGAGACGACCGAGTTCATGGCCTCGAAGCATCGACGACTTCGGCACACCGGAGGCGTACAACCACTACGCCGTCGGCTGGGCGCACGCGATGGACACGCCGTACCAGTGGACGAAGCAGGTCGCCTCGCACTGGGGCGGGACGCGCAACGGCACGATCGTGCACTGGCCGAACGGCATCGAGGCGAAGGGCGAGGTCCGCAACCAGTTCCACCACGTGATCGACGTCGCGCCGACGGTGCTCGAGGCGGCTGGGCTGCCCGAGCCGACGTTCGTGCACGGCGTCCAGCAGAGCCCGATCGAGGGCGTGAGCATGCGCTACGCCTTCGACGACGCCGGCGCGGCGGAGCGGCGCGAGACGCAGTACTTCGAGATGTTCTGCAACCGCGGCATCTACCACCACGGCTGGACGGCCGTCACGCGCCACTCCACCCCGTGGGAGTCGATGGAGCCGCTGCCGCCGTTCGACGACGACTCGTGGGAGCTCTACGACACGAACAGCGACTGGACCCAGGCGCACGACCTCGCCGCCGAGCAGCCCGGAGAAGCTCGCGCGAGCTGCAAGCGCGCTGTTCCTGATCGAGGCGCGCAAGTACAACGTGCTGCCGCTCGACGACCGCCGCGTCGAGCGCTTCAACTCCGACCTCGCCGGCCGGCCCGCGCTGATCAGCGGCAACTCGCAGCTCCTCTTCGGCGGCATGGGGCGGCTGAGCGAGAACTCGGTGCTCAACGTCAAGAACAAGTCGCACTCCGTCACCGCCGAGCTCGAGGTCCCGGAGGGCGGCGCACGACGGCGTGATCGTCGCCCAGGGCGGCGCGTTCGGCGGCTGGAGCCGTCTACCTCAAGGACGGCAAGCCGAAGTACTGCTACAACCTGTTCGGGCTCCGGCAGTTCCACGTCGCGGGCGACGACGGCGATTCCGGCCGGCGAAGCACCAGGTGCGGATGGAGTTCGCCTACGACGGCGGCGGGCTCGGCAAGGGCGGCACGGTCACGCTCTACGTCGACGGCGACAAGGTCGGCGAGGGCCGCGTCGAGGCGACGGTGCCGATGGTCTTCTCGGCCGACGAGACCTGCGACGTCGGCTCCGACACCGCCACGCCGGTCAGCGACGACTACACCTCGGACGAGAGCCGCTTCACCGGCACGGTCAACTGGGTGCAGATCGACCTCGACGAGGCCGCCGAGGACCTCGACCACCTGATCACACCCGAGGAGCGACTGCGCATCGCGATGGCACGCCAGTAGCTACGTATCGTCGTCTGGCGCGTCGATCGAGCCGAAGACGCGCTGACGGACATCCTCGCCACGCGCGGCACGCTCGCCGATTTCCCAGATGAAATCGAGCGACGCGTGGCTCAGTTGAGGCCCCTCGGGCGACTGCCTGAAGCCCGAGGCGCGAAAGCTGGCGGCGAGGTGGAGCAGCCGTGCGAGCAGGTCGTCTGCTGCCTCCTGAAGTGTTCGTCCATCCCCATAGGCCAATCCTCCCAGCGAGAGACGGCAGCGTCCGTCAGTTTCCTCGAGCTTCAGCGGAGGGGTCCAATACTCGGCCATAACTGCAGTGTGACGAGTACGCTCGGAGACCTTGCGAACCTTGACGGGACACCGGGCGACGAGACATGGGAGAGCCCGAGGACACTCGGCTTCGCTCCGCAGGCTGGTGACGAGGACCAGGGCGGATCGATCCGGCGCGGAGGATCCCCGACCGTCGCGTCGCAAGGTGCTAGCCGCCAAAGGGCGCGCGCTCGTGCGGGCCATTCAGGAGGGCGACGAATCCGCCGTCGAGCGTGCCGTGGTCGCGTTGAGCCAGTCTCGACGGATCTTCGCTCCCCTGGTGTTCGCGCTCGGCGCGTTCGTGATGCTCTTCCACGGGCTGAGACTTCTGTTCTCGAACTGGCGGCTGACGCTCGTTCAGGTTCTGCCGGCGATGTGGATCTGGATCGCGATGCTCGACCTGAAGTTGCACTTGGTGAAGGGCAAGGAGTTCCAGAGTTGGTACGGGTGGGCGGCGGTCGCGCTTGTCGCTGGGGTCGCGCTCGTGAGCGTGGCCAGCTTCTTCCTCAATGCCGTCTTCGCTTTTGCGATCTCCCTTCCTGGGAAGCCGAGGATCCGCTCGGGCTTCGCGCTCGCCCGCGGTCATGTGGGCGTCGTACTCGGGGTCGGGGTGATCGTCGGTGTGGCACTGGGGATCTCCGCTGTAGTCGTTCCTCGCTGGGGCTCGCCCTGGTTCGCCCTCTCGCTGGGAATCGTCGTGGGCGTGATGATGTTGACCTATGTGAGCGTGCCGGCCCGTATCGTCGGCGTACGACCGACGGGATCTCGGCGCGACAAGCTCACGGCGGCTGTGGTCGGCGGCGCGCTCGGAGCGCTCGTCTGCACCCCGCCGTACTTGCTCGGTCGGATCGGCATCCTGTTGCTCGGGTCGCATGTCCTGTTCCCACTCGGCGTCATCCTGCTCGTGTTCGGGTTCACGCTGCAGGCGGGCGCAACCGGTGCGGTGAAGGCGGTCAAGATGAGTGCCAAGCTGGCTGCCGGGAAGGTCTCGGCGACACCTGAATCGGTAGAGCCCTGACCTTTTACTACCACCGGTTTGCCGGTGCGGCGGAAATGGTGACGGGATTGGGAGGTCCACAACCTATCCGCCGGAGACACGGCGCTTCGCGCGGCCGCCGTAGTGGAGGTAGGTCGGTTTGCCACCTGGATCCTCCGGCGCGAAGAAGACGGCAGGCAGGTCTGCGTCTGCAATCGGCACACGCAGCATGAACGTGTCCGGCCGGTCCGTCGGGTGCAGCGGGAGGTCGACCATCGGCGGCCACCCCTGGCTCTGGGCTACGTCGTGTGTCGGCGTCACCGTTGCCAGCAAGTGGGCGGAGTCATCCGAGCCCACCTCGAGGCGGAGCCCCTCACGCTGGTAGAGCCCGGTGTAACGCGCAGGGTCGGCAACGCTCTTCTCGTCGATCATCTCCGGGTCCGGGGTCGGGCCGACCCCGACGCCGAAGCGCTCGCCGAAGAGCCAGCTCGCCACCTCGCGATAGAGCAGGAGCGCGCTCCCGACATTGGTCTGCAGGCAGAAGCCGAACCGCTCGCCGGGTGCGACCCGCATGAAAGCGTTCTGTCCGATCGAGTTTCCGTCATGGCCGATCACATCGATCTCGCCCCAACGGTCGAGGATCCACCCGAGACCCCAAGCTTGACCCAAGAGATCGTCGACGAGGCGCACCTGTTCTTCCTGCATCGCCGAGACGAGATTCGCCTCGAGCAGCTGAGTGCCCTCTCGCGCTGGGCCGCCGAGGTGAGGTTGAACGAAGCGGAGCACGTCCCCCGCGCTGGCGATGACGGACGACCCCATCGGTCCGAACGCCCGCGCGAGGCCCCACGGCGAGCTCACAACCAGCCGCTTCGGGTCGTCCTGGTCGTAATCGTGGCCGACGGAGACTGGGTGGACAATCGCCTCGTCTGCAAACGAGACCGTGTGCTCGAGGGCGAGCGGCTCGAAGATCCGCTCTCTGAGCACGTCTTCGAACGTTGCGCCGTGGAGCACCTCGACGATCCGGCCGAGAATCGAGTAGCCGCTGTTGCTGTAGCTCCAGATCAGGCCCGGCGGAGCGATCTGCGGCAGATCGGCGCAGCCGGCAACGTAGAGCGCCAACGCGTCGTCGCCGCGTCCGGTATCGGTGAAGTGGTCGCCGTCGAAGCCACTGGTGTGGGAGAGCAGGTTCCGGGGCGTGACGACCTCGGCAGCCTGCTCGTCCTGCACGCGGAACTCCGGCAGGTACGCGCGGATCGGCGTGTCCAGATCCAGACGCCCGTCCTCGACGAGCATGAGAACCAGCGTCGCCGTATACAGCTTGCCGATCGAGCCTGGCAGGAACAGCGCATCGGCCGTGGCTGGGCACCCGGTGCGGAGGCTGAGCACGCCGGCGGCGCTCTCGACGGTCTCGTCGCCGTCGAGGACAGCGAGCTGCGCACCGGGCACATCGTGCTGGGCGATGAGCTCCGAAAGCCTCGCCTCGAGTTCGGTCTCGCTGTACATAGTCGTCCTCCCTTTGGTTACCTACAGTGTAGGTCACTGTACCTACATTGTAGGTCTACGTCAAGCAGGTCGGCTAGGATCCGCGCGTGCCACCGCTCAGCAGAGATCGCATCGTGGCAACCGCCAGGGATCTAGCCGACCGCGAGGGGCTCGACGCCGTGACCCTCCGGCGGCTCGCCACGGAGCTCGACGTCCACGTCACGTCGCTCTACAACCACGTGGCGACGCGCGACGCCATTGTCGACGGGATCATCGAGCTCCTCATCTCGGAGACGGACCTGCCCGGGCGCCCGCGGAACTGGGAGGAGTGGGTGCGTGAGTTCGTCGCTGCGGTCAGTGCGATCGCCGTCGCTCATCCCGGGGCATTCGCGGCACTGGAACGCCGGCCGGTACAGGGCGAGCGCGCCATGTCGTCGTTCGAAGTCGCGCTGGCCATTTTCGCGCGCGCCGGCCTGCCCCCCGGCGAGGCATACAGCGCGATCAAGGCGACTGCGTATGTGGCGCTTGGGATCGGCCTCGAACGGGCGCTCGCGGCCCGTGGCGAGACCGCATCGACCTCGGTCGAACTCCTCGCTCCCGACAAGTTTCCTTATGTGCACGCATTGGAGGACGTGGCCGAGCCGGAGGAAGCGTGGGCGTTCAGCCTCGAGACCCTCGTCGCAGGCCTGCACACGCAGGTGAGACGCGCGAAGCGCCGCTAGTCGGCTCGCGGTGTCGCCCGGCCACCGATGTGGAGACAGCCGCGGCCGTCCGCCAGTGTCGTGAAACGCACCGGAAGCCAGGCGCCCTTGAGCGCCGGATACTGCGTGAGGAAGACCTCCCGCTCGGGGTCGAGAGGCACGAGACCCAGCTCGAGCGGTTCAGGCGTCATCTCCGAGCCGAGCCCGGTGACGGTCAGGATCGCGACAAGGCTTTCGTCCCTCGAGACGACCTCGATTGAGGCTCCTGCCCGTTGGTAGAGACCGGCATAGCGCTTCGCATCGACTGCCGGTGGCGATGCCGCCGGGACCGGCTCGGCCGGAAGCTCGACTCCGGCCACGTCGGCCAGGAGCTCGCCACAGAGGTCGCGGAAGAGCCCGTGCGGATCGCCGCCGTTCGTCAGCAGCGCCACAGCCGCGCCCGAGTCGGGGACGACCCGCAGGAAGGCCGCCTGCCCGATCGTCCCGCCGTCGTGCCCGACCAAGGTTCGCCCGGACCACGTGTACACCGACCAGCCGAGGCCCCAGTGGGCCTCGGACTCACCAATTCCGCCCGTCGGCACCTCGACCTGCGGTTCCCGCATCGCGCGCGCAGCCTCCTCGCTCAGCAGCCGCTCGCCATCGGGTCCGAGCCCGTTCCGGAGATGCAGCCCGGCGAACGCGAGGAGCTCCCTCGCCGACGAGCAGATCGCTCCGGCCGGCCCTGCCGTACGCGGCAGCCCCCAGCCAGGCGCGGGCCGTAGCTCCTGTCCCGGCGGCTGGATGTGCCCGATCGCGGCCCGGAAGCGGAGAACGTCCTCGGGCAGCGTCACGGTGTGGGTGAGCTCGAGCGGTTCGATGAGTCGCGTGCGGAGCAGGTCGTCCCAGACGGTGTCCGTGACGACTTCGAGCACGCGGCCGAGCACCGTGTAGCCGGTGTTGCAGTACGACATCGTCGCGCCGAGCGGATGCACCTGCGGTAGCTCCGCGCAGGTCTCCACATACCGTCGAAGCGCGCCGTCGCCGCGGCCGGTGTCGGCGAAGTGATCGCCGTCGATCCCGCTCGTATGCGTCAGCAGATGGCGAATCGTCACAACTTCGGACACCGCGTCGTCGGCCACCTGGAAGTTCGGCAGATACCGGCGCACCGGCTCGTCGAGGTCGATCCCACCCTCGTCGACGAGCTGCATGACGAGGGTCGCGGTCCATACCTTCGTGATCGAGCCGATCTGGAAGAGTGAGTCGGCCGTCGCCTCGACCCCCGTGGCGAGGTTGAGGATCCCGGAGGCCGCGGCATCGATCCCTTCGCCTCGCAGGACGGCGACCGAAGCCGCGGGCACACCGTGTTGCTCGCGCAGGACGTCGAGCCGATCCTGCAAGGTAAGAGCCTTCGTCGTCGTTCCCATGATCAAGCCTCCTTGCCACGCGGGCAGTTGGTCGGGGTGTAAGAGCTCAGCGAGAGGACGCCAACCCTCCCTGCTCACGTGGGGCCGGTTCGAAGAGCGCCGCGCCGTTCGCACCCGGCTTCTTGGGCGCGAAGTGACACGCCGCCTTGTGCACACGCCCGTCCGCTCCCTCACGAGGGTCCGCCTCGATACAGATCTGTCGCGTCGGGTCGACCATCGGGCCGACAGGACAACGGGGGTGGAGATGGCAGCCGCTCGGTGGGTGGCGTGGGTCCGGCGGTTCGACCGCGTCGAGAGTCGAGATTCCCACCTCGCGAATCGAGACGCCGAGCAGTGGCACCGCCTCCAGCAACGACCTCGTGTAGGGATGCTGCGGCTGGGCGATCACCGCCTCTGTCGACCCGGCCTCCACCAGCCGCCCCAGGTACATCACCGCCAGCGCGTCGCTGATGTAGCGCACGGTCGCCAGGTTGTGCGAGACGAAGAGGATCGAGATGCCGAGCTCGGCGCGCAACTCTCGCATCAGGTTCAGGACCGCGCTCTGCACGGAGACGTCGAGCGACGAGGTGATCTCGTCGGCGATAAGGACTTCGGGGCGAACCGCAAGTGCCCGTGCGATCGCCACGCGCTGTCGCTGGCCACCGGAGAGGCGGCTCGGGAGCTCCCGCATCACGGCCGGGTCGAGGTGGACGCGCTCGAGCAGTTCCGCCACCTCCTTCGCGCGGACTGCGCGTGGCGCGCGCCGACCACTACTGGCAGCTTCGGCGATCGCCGCGCCCACGTTCATCCGCGGGTTGAGCGAGGCGAATGGATCCTGGAAGACCATCTGCACGCGGCGGTTCAGCCCCGAGACGTGTCCGCTGCTTCGGCGGCGCAGCGCGACGCCGTCGAGCAGCACGTGTCCACCGGAGATCGAAACGAGCCCCACGATCGCCCGAGCGAGGGTCGACTTGCCCGAGCCGGACTCGCCGACGAGGCCGACGATCGTCTGCTCAGGCACCGTCAGGTCGACCCCGTCGACCGCGACGAGCGCCGAGACGCCGCGCCCGAACCGGACGGTCAGGTCTCGTGTCTCGAGTGTGGTCACGCGAGTGCATCTTCCCGCACGGATCCCTCGTTCCGGCCGGATCCATCTGGCGGAGTCGCCGCGTTCGGATGCCAGCAGGCGACGCGGTGGTCGCTCGCCAGCGGTCTCAGCACCGGGCGCTCGATGCGGCAGCGCTCCGACGCCACGGGGCAGCGTGGCGCGAACGGGCAACCGGGTGACTGGTCGAACGGGCCGACTGCGCGACCGGGGATCGAGACGAGTGGCCGTTCTCGGTCGGACTCCATCGTCGGGATCGACGCCAGCAGTGCTGCCGTGTAGGGATGGGCCGGTCCGCGCACCAGGGTGGGGACGTCGAGCTCCTCGACGACCCGTCCCGCGTACATCACGAGCACCCGGCGACACAGCTGCGAGACGACCGCGATGTCGTGCGAGATGAAGATCGCCGCCGCACCGGTCGAAGTGCCGACGTCGTCCAGGAGCTTGAGGATCTGCTGCTGGACCGTCACGTCGAGGGCCGTGGTGGGCTCGTCGGCGATGATCAGCTGAGGGCTGCCCATCAGACCCATGGCGATCATGACTCGCTGACGCATCCCTCCCGAGAGCTCGTGCGGGTAGTTGCGGACCCGCCGCTCGGGCGATCCGATTCGCACCGAACGCAGACGCTCGACGCTGCGCCTCCTCGCCTCGCGGCGGGAGAGCCCCTCGTGCACCTCGGCGACCTCGCCGAGCTGGCGACCGACACGCAGCGCCGGGTTGAGCGACGCCATCGGATCCTGGTAGACGATCGCGAGCGAGCGCCCGAGCAGCGCGCGTCGGCCCGCCTTGCCCAGCGAACGAACGTCGCGCCCGAATAGCAGGAGTCGCTCGGCTGTCGCCTGCGCCCTTGCGGGCAAGAGCTCCGCGATCGCCATCGCGGTCAAGCTCTTGCCCGACCCGGACTCGCCGACGATGCCCACGATCTCGCCGGGCTCGACGGTGATCGAAACGTCGCGAACGGGAACCGACCCGCCGGGGAACGCCACGGTGAGGCCGCGCGCGTCCAGCACCTTCCCCTGTCCACCGTCATCCGGCTCCTCGACGCGCTCGCGCTGTTCAGGCCCAGGAATGACCGGCGGTGCAGGCAATTGCCGCGGGAGCCTCCCTTCCCGCCTCGCCGCCTTCTTGGCGAGCGTCTCGCCGAGCAGGTTGAATGCGAGCGCGGCGAGGATGATCGCCACCGCCGGCCCCACGACGACGATCGGCGTGACGAAGATCCGGTCGAGACCCTCGGTGAGCATGCCTCCCCAGTCGTAGGAGGGCGGTTGCACTCCGAGCCCGAGAAAGCTGAGCCCGGCCAGTGCGAGGAGTGCGTCGCCCATCGTCAGCATCAACGTCAGCAACAGCGGCTCCGCCACATTCGGAAGGACATGCCGGCTCGTGAGCCTCAGCCGCCCGATCCCGAGCACGCGAGCCGCCGCGATGTAATCGGCGCCGGCCACCGAGGCCGCGAGCGTCTGGCTGAGCCGTGCGAAGTACGGTGCCACGGCCGCCGCGATCCCGATCACCGCGCCCCGGGCTCCCAGTCCGACGATCGAGGCGACGAAGATGGCCAGCAGCAGGGTCGGAAACGCGACAGCGAGGTTGATCGCGGCCGTGATCAGCCTGCCGAGCCGGCGCCCGAGGAGCGTCGGAAGCACCCCGAGGGGCACGCCGATCGCAGCGCCGAGCAGACTGGCCATGACCGCCAACAGCACCGACAGCCGGGTGGCCACGAGGACGCGATGCAGGATGTCGCGGCCGAGCAAGTCGGTGCCCAGTGGGTGGGCAGCACTCGATCCCTGCGAGGCTGCCAACACGTCGATCTTCGACGCGGCATGCGACCAGATCGGCGGTGCGATCACAGCGAGCAGGAGAAATCCCCCGACCATCAGCGCGGCGGCGATGCCGACAGGCGACCGGAACAGGTCGGGCCAGCGCACGAAACGGCGGCCGCTCACTGCTCGAGGATCGTCGACTGCGGGTTGATCACGGCGAGCACTACGTCGACGACGAAGTTGATCAGCAGGATGAAGGCGCCGAAGACGAGGGCAACCGCCTGAACCGTCGGGAAATCCTTCGCGATCACCGAGTTGACGAGCGTGGTCCCGAGGCCCGTCCAGGCGAACACGTTCTCGATGAGCACGGTGCCGGCGATCAGCCCGCCGAGTAACAACCCCGAGATCGTGAGGGTCGCGGTGAGCATGTTCGGCAGTGCATGCCGGAGATAGATCAGGCGCGCAGGAAGGCGCTTGCCACGGGCGGTCCGGATGTAATCCTCCTCGAGGACCTTCAACCCTTCGACCCGGACGATGCGCGCGAGCGCAGCGGCGGGACCGATCGCGAGCGCGGCGATCGGCAGCACATAGGACGACACGCCTTCCTCCCCTGCGACCGGGAAGATCCTCCACCGAATGGCGAACAGGTAGATGAGCCCCACGGCAAGCAGGAAGGAGGGAATCGAGGCGAAAGCGCCTGTGGCCGTCGTGAAGGCCAACTCGCTGTAGCGCTTGCGCCCGTCACGCGTGAGAGCCGCACTCACGACGCCGAGCGGAACCCCGACCAGCACGGCGAACAGGAACGCAAGCCCGGCCAGCCGGAGCGTGGTCGGCAGTCGTACCCGCACGACCAGGCTCACCGGCTCGCCGGAGGTCAGCGACGTTCCGAAGTCGCCGTGGACGGCTCGGCCCACGTAGTCCGCGTACTGCTGCCAGAGGGGCTTGTCGAGACCGAGCTCGGCACGTCGCGCCTTGACCAGCCGCGCGGGGGCCGTCGTCCCCAGCGAGGCCCTGACCGGGTCGCCGGGGACGAGGTGGATCATCGCGAACGTGGCCGTCAGCAGCAGCACCAGAGACACTGCGAGTCGCGCGAGGCGACGGGCGACGTAGGCGGATCTCGGTCGATCCGCCCACCACCGCCTTCGAAGCCCGAGGGACGCCGGAGCGGCCGTCACGTCACTTCTTCTTCGTCAACCTCAGGGTCGTGGGCGAAACCCCATCGGAGCCGAGACCGAACTTCGCGCCCTTGGCGAAGGTCGGAATCGTGAGAGACATCGTCGGGGCGAGGTCGGCCTGCTTGAAGATCGCCTTCTCGGCATTCAGCCAGTGTCGGCAAGAAGTTGCGCCGGTCGTCTTGAGCGCCGCGGCGACCTGACTCCCGTACGCGGCGTTACTGATCCCGGCGAAGTTCACTCCGTTTGGCGGCGTCGCCCCCGAGAGGAACGAGACGAGCTGCGTCGGAGCGCTGACGCCGAGCGGCACGAGCGCGACGTCCCAGTTGCCGGTGCCGAACAGCCTGGCCTGGAGGTTCGGTGTCGTCGTGCCGTCCAGCGTCGCCGATGCGCCCGCGCCCGAGAGCTGCGCCTGTGCGAGGGTCATTGCGGGAGCGAAGCCCGACCCTGCGTCCGTCGGGTAGAGGAGCTTCAGGCTGGGATGGCTCGAAAGGGCCCTCCGCGCCGCCGTCAAGTTGTGCGCCGGCACGTTCCCTTTGACCGAGTTCCCCGAGCATGGCGTGAACGTCTGCAAGGTCAACTGCTTGATCGCTACGCCACGCCCCGAGGTGAATACCTTGCCGATCTGTCCGAGCTGCAGCGCCTGAACCAGTCCCTTCCGGATGACGGCGTTGGCTGCGGGGTGTCCTTTGTTCTCGTTGAACCAGATCTCTCCAGGAGCGGCGACGATGACCTTCTTGAAGAGCTTGGCCTTCTCGAGCCGCGCGCGGTCGGGTCCGGTGACGGTCGCAATGTTCAGCCCGCCGGTGAGGAGCAGGTTCGCGGCCGTCGACTCGTTCGAGACGACTCTGAGGACGACCTTCGCCGGCATCCGTGCGCTCGTGCTGCCGTTGGGACCCCACCTGTAGCCCTTACGCAGCTGCATCGTGTACCTGCTGCCCGGTGAAACCTTCACCAGCTTGTACGGGCCTGAGCCGTCCGCGCCGTTGAGAAGGCTGTTCCTGTTGGCGAGCCCCTTCGGGCAGATCATGTGCACCGAGCCGAGTCCCTGAAGCGGGAACGGATTCGCCGACGGAAACGTGACCGTCACCGTCCGCTTCTTGTTGTTGGCGACGGTCGTGGAGTTCTCCGGAACGTAGAGTCCGAGCAACGGCGAGTTGTTCTTCGCGTCGGCCACGTAGTCCAAGTTCCTCTTCACCAGTGTGGCGGTCACCTTCGCCCCGTCGGTGCAGGTGACCCTGGAGCGCAGCGTGAAGCGAACCTTCGTCAGCGAGAGCACCTTCCACTTCGTCGCCAGCCCCGAGACGATCTTGCCGCCGGGCAGCTGGTGCACGAGCGTGTCGTAGTTGAACTCGGCGACCTGCCGAGCCAGCTGCAGCAGGGTCTGCTGCGGATCGAGCTTGCCCGGATCGCCGAGGAGCGCCATCGAGACTGTTCCGTTGGCAGCGACATGTGCAGCGCTCGTGCGACTCACACTCGCCGACGATTTGCTCGAGGCCGCCGTCGCTGCCGCCACCAGTCCCACGACGAGTAGTCCTACCGCGGATGCCGCCAGGAGAGCGGCTAGCAACTTACGCATTTCAGTCCTCCACTCGATTAGTCAAGATCCAGCTCCAACCAGCCTGGAGTCGTGGCGAGAGCTTCACCACGGGTACCGGCGACACTAGACCGCACCCGCGCCACAGGCATCGTGCTCACCCACAAACGCCCTGCAAGTTCTTGGTGAGACGCGACAACAGGGACTCAGTTAGTTTTGGGCGTCGCCCGCACCCCGAAATGCAGGTATGACTCTCCGGTAGGTAGGTCGTAAAAGGTCATCGGCGTCCAGGTCCGGGCGTCGGGATCGCGTACGACGAACAGGTCCTCGGCGACCGCGACCATGGGGTACTCGTGGGTCGGCTCAGATATGAGCGCGGCGATCGGGCCGGTCACCGTGGTGCGCAGCACGGGTTCGTCCACAGGGCCGAGCACCTCCAGTCGAGCTCCGGCGCGCTCGTAGGTCCCGAGGCGCGGGCCCACGTCCACCTCGACAGGCTCGCTCGGAGGCGTGAGCGGATGCGGCATCTCGACGCCCGCAAGCTCGCCGAAGATCTCGCGGTAGAGATCCTCGTAGAGATCACGAGTGTTGCCTCCGTTCGTCAGGAGCGTGACCGCGAGCCCCTCGTCAGGCAGGAGGCGCAGGAACGCCGCCTGGCCGAGCGTGTTGCCGTCGTGACCGATCAGGCGCCGTCCGTCCCAGCCAAAGCGGATCCAGCCGATCCCCCACGAGTCGCCCAGGGTGTACTTGTCGGGCAGGTCCGCCTGATGCTCGGTCATGGCCGAAAGGGCGCTCTCGCTCAAGATCCGGGTGCCATCCGGAGCTAGACCGCCGGCCAGATGCATGCGTGCAAACGCGAGCACGTCGGCTGGGGTCGAGTTCACCAGGCCGGCCGGACCGAGTGCGCGCGGCAATGCCCAGGCGGCCGCCCTCTCGGGCTCGCCGCCGTCCTCGCTCACATGGCCAACGGCGGCGCGGTGCAGGAGCGCCTCCTCGGGGAGGGTCCCGGTGTGCGTCATCCCGAGCGGGCCGACGAGACGCTCCTTGATGGCGGCGTCCCACGTGCCGCCCGTGAGCTTCTCGATCACGCGGCCCGCGAGGACGAAGCCGGAGTTGCAGTACGACCACGTGGCCGCGAGCGGGTGGTTCTGGGCGGCCTCCCCGAGCAGCGCGGCGTAGCGCTCGAGGCAGTCGTCGCCTCGGCCCGTGTCCGTGAAGACGTCGCCGTCGATGCCGCTCGTGTGCGTGAGGAGGTGGCGCATCGTGAGCCGCGCGGCCACGTCCCGGTCGGAGAGCTCCAGCTCAGGCAGCACGTCAATGACAGGAGCGTCGAGGTCGAGTTTCCCCTCGTCGACGAGCTGCATCACGAGCGTCGCCGTCCAGACCTTCGTCATCGAGCCGATCTGGAAGACGGAGTCCTCCGTCGTCTCGACGCCGGTCTCCTTGTTCAGAAGGCCATATGCCGCCACGCACGTCTCGTCCACACCGTCGCCGACGCGGAGGATGCCGAGGACGGCACCGGGCACGCGGTGGCGTTCCGCCAGGACCGCCAGCCGACGCCGCCAGTGCGCGTCGTCGAGCCGGGGCGAACGCCGGGCGCCGCGTGCGCCGGCATGCTGCTCCAGCCAATCGGTGACGCGGCGGTTGAAGTCGCGGCGGTGCGAAGGCCGCCCGTCGAGGATGAACAGGTGCCCTTCGTCCGGGTAGAGGACGAGCGTGGTCGGCACGCCTCGCTCTCGTAGTGCCGTGTGCCACTGCTGGGCCTGGCCGACGGGACACCTGCGGTCGGCCTCGCCGTGGTAGACGAGCGTCGGCGTGGCGACGCTTTCCACGCGAGAGAGCGGCGACATCGCCCTGTACCGGTCGCCTATCGCCCACGGCTCGCCTCCGAGTTCGTACTGCGAGACCAGGTGCGCGTAGTCGGACGTTCCGCCCATGCTCACAAGGTCGCTGACGACGCCACCCGCGACCGCCGCGGCGAAGCGCTCATCGCGGCTCGTCAGGTAACAGGTCATGTAGCCGCCGTAGCTGTATCCGGTGACAGCCAGCCGAGTCGGGTCGGCGAGCCCTTCTGCGACGAGGGCGTCGATTGGCTCGAGGAAGTCCCGCGCGTCCGACTCGCCCCAGTCTTCGAGAGCAGCCCGGTAGAAATCCTCGCCGTAGCCGTCGCTCCCGCGCGGGTTCACCAGTAGCACCGCCCAGCCTCGCGCCGCCAACTCCTGGTGGTAGAGATGCACGGGGTCGGCGGCACCGTTCCACGCGTTGTGAGGCCCACCGTGGATGTCGAGCAGAAGTGGCTGCGGCGTGGGCGCCTCGAGGGTCGCGCACCAGCCAGCCTTGGACGGCCGTGCCATCCGAGATCGTGAACTCGCGCTCCTCACGCGTGAAGAGCTCGATCTCCGTCGGATCGGGGCTGTGTGCGGTGCGGATCTCTATCCCATCGCCGTCCAGGTCGACGACGGCGACCTCCCCGTAAGACGTTGGCGTCGACAGTACGACCGCTGTCTGCGAACCGGCGACGGAGGCTCCGCTGACGACGGTGCCCGGGTCGGAGACGAGTGGCCGCGGCTTGCCGCCTTCGAGTGGGGTGGAGTACAGATGCGTGGCGCCCCGCTCCCGGACGCAGAACACGACGTCACGCCCATTGCCGGCAACCTGAGGCACGGCTCCCGGATACCCGGGGCCGCCGGGCATGACGTTACGGTCGAGCGACGCCGCGAGATCGACCGGGTCACCACCGTCGAGCGGGACGCGCAGGAGATGCGCGTGCGCGGACGGGCCCTTGTCCGGGTCCAGTGCGACGGCGAGAACTCCGGAACCGTCCGGCGTCCAGCAGAGGGCGACGGCAGCTGAGTCGGCGAACGCGACCAGTTGTGGATCGCTCGTCCCGTCGGCCGGGACGACGTAAACCGGCGCGCTGAAGACCAGGTCGCGGTCAGGCGCCATCGCAGCCGCAAACCCGAGCTGTTTCCCGTCCGGCGCCCAGGCCGGATCGCCGCTGTCCCAGTCGCCGCTCGTGACCTGGCGGCACTTCCCGGTCTCGACCTCGACCACATGCAGGTGCATGCGGACGCCCCGCCGGATCCCTACACCGTCGGCCTGGTAGTCAAGGCGCTCGGCGACGAGTGGAGCGTGCGCGCGGTGCGCTCGTTCATCTTCGCTCTCGCCCGGCGTTGCCAGCAGATCGACGGGCGCGGCGAAGGCGATCTGCGAGGCGTCGGGGCTCCATACTGGCCGCCCGGCACCGAGCGACAGTTCGGTGAGCGACCTCGGCTCGCCTCCTTTGGCCGGGAGGAGCCAGATCTGCGCAGGCCCGTCACAGGCGCGGAGGAAGGCGACCGAGGAGCCGTCGGGCGACCATGCGGGCGAAGAGTCGGCCGCGCCGGTCGTGAGCCGCTGGGGATCGCCGTTGCGGCTGCCAACTCGCCACAGCGCGGTGATGTTCCGGTCGGCGGCCGCATCGCTCGTCCGCAACACGTAGACGATCTCTTGCCCGTCGGGTGAGAGCGCCGGCTGCTCAGGAACGGCGATGTCGTTCAGATCCTCGATGTGCTGACGTCGGCTCACGTCGGCTCCTCCTCTTCCTCCGGGGTCAGCCAATAGCCTGTCCTGCCCGCACTGAGCAGCGCTTCGTTCCAACGCCTAAAGAGCGGCGCCAATCCTCGGCCTCACGCACAACGAGCCGTCGGCTCATGCGGAGAGCAGTACCAGGACGAGCGCCGCCAGCAGCGCCGCGCGCTCGGCGATCGCCGACACGAACACGAACTCCCCTTCGCCGTGGGCATGATCGCCGACGGCCCCGAGCCCGTCGAGGGTGGGTACGCCGAGCGCGGCTATGTGATTGCCGTCGGAGCCGCCCCCGACGGACGCTTCGCGTAGCGGAGGCAGCCCGAGCTCGCCCTGGAGGCGCTTCGCCAGCTCGAACAGCTCGCGAGAGGAGCTCCGTTCGAGGGGCGGCACGAACGTCTCCTGCTCCACTCTCGTGGTCGCGCCGGGGACATGCGGACGCACGGCAGCGAACGCCGCGGCAATCCGTTCCCCCTCCTCGCGAGTGGCGAAGCGCACGTCGAAGTGCGCTACGGCGGAGGCCGGAACGGTATTCGCCGCTGTTCCCGCGGAAATGAGGCTCGGAGTGACCGTCGTGCCCGAGGAGGGCTCGCCGAGCTCAGCGAGCGCGAGCACCTGCCGGACGACCTCCAGAGCCGCGTTGATTCCCTGTTCGGGGTTCAGCCCGGCATGAGCCGCGCGTCCGACGGTCTCGACGCGGTAGAGCGCCACGCCCTTTCGCTCCGTCTTCAGCGCTCCGTCGAAGCTCGGCTCGGCGATGAGCGCCGCCCGTGCGCGGCTCGCCTCCTCGGCAAGTAGACCACGGGAGCTCGGCGAGCCGATTTCTTCGTCCGTCGTCAGCACGACGGTCACACCCTCGAGCCCGCGGCGTTCGCCGACCGCTGCCAGGCCGAAGAGCAGCTGTACGACACCAGCCTTCATGTCGAAGATGCCAGGCCCCGAGGCTCGGTTACCGTGGACGCTGAACGGCCAGCGCGCCCCTGTGCCGATCGGCCAGACGGTGTCCAGGTGCCCGACGAGCAGCACGCGCGTCTGTTGGCCGAAGCGCCAGCGCAAGTGCGTGCGACCGTCGACGATCACCCGTTCGCCCGATCGACCAATGATCTGGAGGGCGAGACCGTCGGCGACGGAAGCGCAAGACTCGCAGGCCTCCGGGTCGGCACTGGGCGACTCGGTAACCACAAGCGCTTCGACGGCCTCGAGCATTTCGGGCAGGCGCCGGCGGAGCGCGCCGACCAACGAGGGCGACAGCTCGACGGCTGGAGATTCCGTTCCACGGCCCGGCTGGATCGGCACTGGCGTGCATTCTGCGGGGTTTCGCAGCGTTCGACCTTCGGAGCTTCGAACCAGTTCCAACTGAAAGTGTTGTCCGTACCAACCATTCCGCAGGAACGGCGCCCATGGAACCATCGATCTGGGGTGACCGATCTACAGACCGCAACGAGCAAGCTCTCGCCCGAGCTCGCCGCGAGCGCGGGCGCGACAGCGTCGTCGGCCGCTGACAATGCCGGCGTCGAAATTCGGCTGCTCGACTCCATCGCCGAGTTCGAGGCGGCCTCACGCCTTATCGCTCACATTTGGAGCGACGACGACCCGAAGGCACCGGCGGCGCTTCTCCGTGCGCTCTCACACGCCGGCAACTTCGTCGCGGGCGCCTTCAGCGAGGCGGAGCTCGTCGGGGTATCGATCGGCTTCTTCGGCCAGGACGACGACCACTTGTACTTGCACTCCCACATCACGGGCGTCGACCCGCGACTGCAGAACAAATCGCTCGGATACGCCCTGAAGCAGTTCCAACGATCCTGGGCGCTTGCGCGCGGCACATCGAGCATCCGCTGGACGGCAGATCCGCTCGTGCGCCGCAACCTTTACTTCAACCTGTGCAAGCTCGGCGCGACAATCGTCGACTACTACCCGGACTTCTACGGTCCGTTGCTCGATGGCGTCAACGGCGCAGGCGAGAGCGACCGTGTGCTGCTGCACTGGGAGCTCGCATCGCCTCGTGCAGTCGAAGCCGCCGACCAGCCTCCGCTCGAGCCAGTGGTGAGGCCTGGAGCGGTCATCGTCGCCCCCGGCACCGACGGCTTTCCGGTCGCCACGCCCGCTAGCGCAGCAACGCTTCTCGTTTCGATCCCCGACGACATCGTCGGCCTCCGGAGCGGCGATCCCGGTCAGGCGGATGCGTGGCGCGAAGCGGTTCGAATGGCGGTTGGCAGCGCCCTCGCCGACGGATACCGGGGCGAGGCGATCACGCGTGACGGCTGGCTCCTCCTGACCCGATGAAGATCGAGGCAGTCGACCTTCGACGTATCAGCATTCCGATGATCGCGCCGTTCAGAGTGTCGTTCGGCGTCGAGCACCATCGCGACATCCTCCTCGTCCGCGTGATCGGCAGCGATGCCGAGGGTTGGGGCGAGTGCGTGGCCATGTCGCGGCCGCTCTACTCTGCCGAGTACGTCGAAGGGGCCGAGGACGTCATCCGCCGCCACCTGCTGCCGCGGCTGTTCGAGGCCGGTGACCTCGCCGCCGACCAAGTCGCGGAGATCCTCCGTCCGATTCACGGTCATCCGATGGCAAAGGCGGCGCTCGAGATGGCCGTCCTCGATTCCGAGCTGCGAGCGGCCGGTGTCTCGCTGGCCGAATACCTGGGAGCAGTCCGCACCGAGGTCGACTGCGGAGTCTCGGTCGGCATCCACGAGGATCCGGCCGAACTGGTCGAGGTCGTCGGCGGTTACCTCTCCGAGGGCTACCGCCGCATCAAGCTCAAGATCGAGCCCGGCCATGACGTCGAGGCCGTCGGCGCCGTTCGGGAACGCTTCCCGAGGATTCTCTTGCAAGTCGACGCCAACACTGCCTACACCCTTGCCGACGCCCGGCGGCTGGCGGAGCTCGACCGGTTCGACCTGCTTCTGATCGAACAGCCGCTGCCTGAAGACGACGTCCGAGGACATGCCGAGCTGGCGCGTCTCCTCAGGACGCCGATCTGTCTGGACGAGTCGATCACCTCGTCTCGATCAGCCGGCGACGCCATCGCCCTCGGCGCATGCCGGATCGTCAACATCAAGGCTGGCCGTGTCGGCGGCTATCTCGAGGCCCGCCGCGTCCACGACGTCTGCGAAGCGAATGGCGTGCCGGTCTGGTGCGGCGGCATGCTCGAAACGGGGCTTGGCCGTGCAGCCAATGTCGCCCTGGCGGCTCTCCCCAACTTCACACTGCCCGGAGACACATCAGCCTCGGGCCGCTACTACGCGCAGGACGTCACCGAGCCCTTCGTCCTTCGCGATGGCCGGCTCGAGGTTCCGCGGGGCCCGGGGCTCGGTGTGACGCCGATCCCGGAGGTCCTTGACGAGCTCACGACCTCGCTCACGACCGAGCGGCCAACGCGTCCTCTGTCACAGGGCGTCGTCGCCTAGCAGCCGCAACTGCAGCTCGAGCACCAGACGCTCTTCGGCGTTCCTCAAGTCGATGTCAAAGAGCTCGCTGACGCGCCGAAGGCGGTAGCGAAACGTGTTCGGGTGCACCGAGATCCCCGCCGCGGCCCCGACAACGTCGCCCATCGCGTCGAGGTATGCCCGCAGCGTCAGCGCGTACTGGGTCCCGTGCTGGGCGTCGTGCTCGATGACCCGTGTCAGCTTTCCGCGCATCAGGCTCGGGTGTTGAAGCGCGAGCTCCTTCAGCTCCAGCAGCACGACCTGGCTGCGTACGTCTTCGATCGTTGCGAGCGTTTGCGGGACCCGACCGGAACGAAGCACCTCGAGGACGCGCTCTGCCTCCCGTCTCGCAGCAGCCACCTCCCGGAGGCTGTCGACTGTCGAGCTGACGGCCGTGAAGACGCCGCCGCCGACTCGCGCTCCGGCAGGACCCTGCGTCTCCCGGGCCACGCGGACCACGCGCTCTCGCTCTGGTCCATCGTCCACCTGCAAGAGCGCGTACACGTTCTCGCCGATCGCGATCGCGGCGCATTGACCATGCAGCGCCTCGCAGTACACGCCGACCAGGTCGACGAGCCGTTCTCGCTCGAACTGGTCGATCTCCTCCGCCACCGCCCCGGCAGAAAATGCGATCACGGTGAAGCGTGCATTGGCTGCGAATCCGAGCCGCATTGCGTTCTCCTCAGCCGAGGCTCGTCCTTCGAGCACGGCCAGGAGCATTTCGCCGCGGATCCGACGCTCGACATCCCGAGCCGCTCGCGCCTGAATCACATGTGGTGCCGCGATCCGCGCCGCCTCCGTCAAGGCATGCAGGGCCTCTTTGCCAAGAGGAGCGACCGGGTGGTCGATCCAGATCGACCCAATCATCCGGCCGCCAGCGCGGATCGCCACCGCCGAGCGTGGATCGAGTTCCTCGACCTCTTCGAGCCCGCCTTCGAGAAGCTCAACCAGCGTGTCTCGGTCGGCGCTCATCACGCCGTCCGTCTCGAGCACGCGGCGGTAGAGCTTCCGCATCCCCGGCGAGTCGGGAACCTGCCGACCGAGGATCGAGCGACGGCGCGCGGCGTCGATCGGCTGGTCGCCGAGCGTCGAGAAGGCGAGAACGCGGCGGGCCGGATCCTCGATCGTCACCGCTCCTCCCACCATCCCGGCAATCGCGTTCGCGAGTGCGAACAGATCCCCGATCGGCACGCCGGCGATCCCGCCGCCGCCGTCGATCTGCGCCGAGAACCGGCGTGCGTTCAAGAGGAACCCATGCAGCTGCGTCCAGGTCATCTCCTCGGGCACGGAGAGGACCGCCACACCAGCGGACGCCTCCGCCCGACTCAGGCCCGAGTGATCGGTCCCGCGCTTGAAGACGACGGCGCTCGCCCCGGCCCGCTCGGCGTCCAGCAGCAGCTTCGATGCTTGAGGCGTCCCGGGTCGAACCGTAACAGCGAGCACGACCACGCCCGGCGCAAGGGCCGATTGCTCGTCCTCGTCGTAGATCACGGGTTCTCCAACTGCGACCCCGAGGCCGCGCGGCGCCGTGACCAGCTCAACGACCTCGCCGCCGAGACTCTCCAGGAGCGCCTCGAGATCCGCCGTTTCGTCTCCCTGCCGCGGCATCGTCACGCTCGACTCTGGAGGGGACGCTTCGATCTGTATCGCCCTTGTCTCGGTTCTACCTCGTGTCACCACGTAAACGCTAGCGTGCTGAACGTCGACAAACCCCGCGCCGCTTACCCTCTTCGGCGAGAGCGGCTCGCCCTCCCCGTTCTGGTGGGGGCAACGTCGGGGGCAACTCGCGGCCGAACAACACCCTCGCCAGCTCTTCCGTCACAGCATTTACCCCACCTCGGCAGGGTCGAGGGGGAGGGCACAAGCCCAGGTCTCAGCCCTCGGGCGTGAGCAGTTTCCAGTGCCCCTCGGAGATGACCTCGACGGTACCGTCGACCACCTTGAAGGCGGTCTCGTCGTCGATCGCGTACGCCGGGCCTGACAAGCTGGCCGCCCATTCCTGTGCGGTGGCCATCGTGTTCCACGGCAGGTCAGGGTTATCGAGGTGCGGGAAGATCGAGAAGTCGACGATCCCTAGGGTGCGGTCGTCTGTCGCCGACGGCCACATCACGAAGTCGTCACCGATCCGGGGGGTCATCACCATGCTTCCGGCGCTCACCCCAACCCAGACCGTCTCGGGCAGCGTATCGAGGAGGTCCGCCAGTCCGCTCTGCCGCATCCAGTGGCACAGGTACGTCGCATCGCCGCCCTCGACGAGCAGGACATCCGTCTCGCGGACCAGCGGGACCCACTGTTCCGCGTCGAGGCTCGGCAGGGCGGTGAGCTCCAGCACTCCCATCGACTTCCAGCCCAGTCCGACCGTGGGCGTGCCAGTCTCCTGCCCGCTGATGCACCGCCACGCCTGGCGGGGACCCGCCATCGGGTGCCCGTACAACGCCGTGGGAATGCAGAGGGCGTCGCACTCGGCGGTCGGCTTGCCCAGCAGGTCGACCAGTGCGCCGTGGATGCTCGGGTTCTTGATGCCGGCGGACGTAAGAAGAAGCTTCAAGTTGCCTCCTGAATTCGTGGGTGTAGGCGAGAACAACGTTCCCGCCGCTTACGGATCCGTACGCGGTGGAGAGCCAGGCTATTCCTGCTTGAACCGGTGGCGCGTCTGGCCGAAGGTGCCCTTGGCGAACGCGAGGACTTTGGCCGGCTTCACCGAGAACACGAGGATCGCGTCGGCGTTTGCCTCGTGCCGAAATCCGCCCTCGTGCACTTCGTAGCGCCAGCGGCCGTCCCACTTCGTCTCCCACGTCTCTGCGAGCCGTTTGAGGACACTCTCGTCGATCACTTGGACGGCCTCGCCCTCCACCACGACGTCGAGCCCTCGCTCCCATTCGTTGCAACCGGTCATCAGGATCACGTTCTGGTTGGTTCTCAGGTTCACGGCCTTCTGCTCGCCGAAGCCGGTCGCGAAATGGATCGCGTCATCGAGCCACACAGCGACGAGTGGCGTCGCATGCGGCCGACCGTCCGCTCGGACGGTCGTGATCCAGAACAACTGGGCGTCTTCGAGCGTCCGGCGAGTCTGATCCCAGTCGGCCGCGACCGCGGCCGGGTCGCTGAAGCGCGCGTCGAGCTCGGTCACCGGCTGCGTCATTGAGGGCTCCTGTCGATCCGGGGTCTCAGCGGACCCGCGCATACGGATCCGTACGCAGTAGAGACCGGCAGCGCACCGAAAATTCATCGGCGCTTTGCGATCCGCGTCCCGCCTCGGCTTCGTTGCCGGGCGTGAGGTGGCCGTAACGCGCGTTGGCCAGCACCCGCACCTGGCGCGCTAGCTGCCCCAGCGCGCGCCCCGCCCGTTGTATTTGCAGCCACAGGGCGATACCGTGTCAAACCATAAGGCGCGTACGCGTGCAGCGGCCACGCTACGCCCCCACGCGGCAACCAAGGCAGGAGGAACTGAAAATGAAGAAGTACGTAGCGATCTGCGGCACAGTGGCCGCACTCACCTGGGTCGGTTCAGGCCTGGCCGTCAGCGGCTCGGCGATGCCGTCCAGTGCTGGACCGGCCACCTCTGACCGAGGCCAGGCGCCGGGTCAGGCTGCTGCCTACTACTTGCTGGGCGACACGACGAACAGCGGCGGTAGTGCGACGAAGTTCAACACGACCGCGGCCGGCAACCCCTGGTCCTTCTTTGCCTCGGGCCTCAGCGCAACCACGCTCTATTCGTCGTGTCCAAACGGCACCGCCTGCTGGGGCGTCCAGGGGATAGGTACGGGTATCGGGGTGTATGGCTCAGCCTCTAACCCCACCGGCTCGGACAGCCGCGGTGTCCAGGGGTCAGGTGGTTCCACCGCAGCCAGCGGCACCTCGTACGGCGGCTACTTTTCCGCCAGCAACTCAGCGAGCGGTGGCAAGTCCAACGGCGTGTACGGGGCCGGCTCCACCACCGGTGTGTATGCGACGTCTTCGGGGAACGGGGTGTACGCGACGTCGACTGGAGGCAGCGGTAACGCTGTCTACGCGAAGGGCTCCGGTTCGTCCTTCTACGGCGTCTGGGGCGACGTCGGCGGCAACGGGTACGGAATCGTTGGCTCGTCCAGCGGGGGCAGCGGGGTCTACGGCAGCAGCACCGGGAGCACCGGTGCGGCCAACGTCGCCGGCGTGTACGGCTACGAGAGCCTGAGCTCACTCGGCAGCGCGTCGGCCACCAACTCGGGCGTGTTCGGTACCTGCGCCAACTGCAACGGTCTCTTTGGGACGTCCGCCAACTTCACGGGCGTTCGCGGCTCGGCGACGGGGGGCGGTGCGAACACCTACGGCGGATACTTCAGCTCCACGAAGGGCACGGGCATCTACGTGACGACGGGCGGCATCACCGCGCTGCGTGCCGTCAACCCCAACAAGGCCAAAGACCACTACGCCGCGATCTTCGACGGCAACGTGCGGATCAACGGCAGCTACACCGCCACCGGCACGAAGTCTGCACTCGTCCAAACGACCGGCGGCGACCGCCTGATGTACGCCGAGGAGGCCACACAGAACTTCTTCAGCGACCAGGGCATGGCCACCCTCAGCAACGGCCGTGCGATCGTCACGCTCGACTCGCTCTTCGCCGAGACTGTCAACCTGAGCAAGCCGTACATGGTCATCGTCACGCCGCTCTCCTTCGAGACGACCGGCCTGGGCGTTGGCAACGAGACCTCGAAGGGCTTCGAGGTGCGAGAACTCAACCATGGCAAGGGCAACTTCAGCTTCTCGTGGCGGGTCACGGCGCTTCGCAAGGGCTACGAGACGGACCGCATGAACACCGCGCCTACGGTACCCAGCAGCGACGCCTCTGCGCTTCCGACCGGGCCGTCCTCGACGGACACCCCGGTGACGGATTCATCCGTGGCGCCGCCTACCTCGAAGGCCCCGCCGCCGGCTCAGGCTCCATCCGAGCCGGCAACGAAGTAGGAACGGCAACCTCGCGACGGCCGTCGGCGCGCAGTGCGCGCCCCGACGGCCGTCGACGTCTGGGCCCGGCCCTCGATTTTGCTTCGACGGTCGTCAAGAACCTCTCTGGGACGAACAACCAGAGCGGAGAACGAGCCGATGGACGTAACAGTCGGAATCTTGTTCGGATAGCGGGATTCCGCTTCTTCAAGCCAACAGGGGCGGCAGGACTCGAACCTGCAACCCCCGGTTTTGGAGACCGGTGCTCTGCCAATTGAGCTACGCCCCTCGGTTCGAGCCGAGAATTGTAGTCGCCTCCTGTCTGACCTTCGAGGGCGCCGCTGGGCGGAGCCGGGCTTTGCCCGCGCGCAGCCAAGAACGGCGCACGCGGCGACGGGCGCTGAAGAAGGGGGCTCGCGGGGGAAACAGGGTTTCCCCCGCGCTAAGACCGGTGCTCTGAATTGTAGTCGTGCCTCTTCGTGCATCATCCGTCCCATGACAGAGAACGAAGAGCAGCAGGCCGAGGAGCGGGAGGAGTTCCTCGAGCACGAGGGCGACGTACTCCGCGAGGAGCAGGAGCACAAGGGCTACGGCGAGGACGAGGGCGAGCGCGAAGAGTCGCTCCCCGACGAGTAGTCCCCACAGGATGGCGGCGCCCCAGCAGCGGGCCGCGCTCGGCGCGCTCTTCCTGCTCCTGACCGCGGCGTTCGCCGGCATCGCGTACGCGGCCGGGCGCGCCGCGCAGGATCACGCCGGGCTCTGGATCGTCTGCGCCGCCGCCGTCGTGCTCGCGATCTGGCTGGGAACCCTCAGCCTGAGAGCGTTCGTGCGGCGATAACATCACCTGCCAATCCCCCCAAAGACGCCGAGGAGAGCCGAATGCCCGTATCCGACCCCGCCAAGATCCGAAATGTCGCCGTCACCGGCCATCGCGGCACCGGAAAGACCTCGCTCGTCGAGGCGATGCTCTTCCAGAGCGGTGCCGTGAACAGGCTCGGCACGGTCGAGGGAGGCACGACGGTGGCGGACTGGGACGACGACGAGCACAAGCGCCGCATGTCCCTGGCCGCCTCCGTGACGCATGCCAACTGGCAGGACCGCAAGATCAACCTGGTCGACACTCCGGGCGACCCGGGCTTTCAGGGGGACACGATCGCGACGATGCGCGTCGTCGAGGGCGCTCTGATCGTCCTGAGCGGCGTGATGGGGGTGGAGGTGAACACGAGCCGCGTCTGGCAGCGCGCGGACGAGCTCGGCCTCTCCCGCGTCCTCTTCGTGAACATGCTCGACCGCGAGCGCGCGAGCTTCCTCAGGGCTCTCGAGGCGCTCCAGTCGCAGCTCTCCTCACAGTGCGTCGCGATCCATCTGCCGATCGGCTCCGAGCATGAGCTGACTGGGATCGTCGACCTCCTGCACATGACCTCGTACACGAGCCCCGAGGGCGAGCACGAGAGCAAGCCGGGCCCGATCCCGGACGAGCTGGCCGACCAGGTCGCCGAGTACCGCGAGAAGCTGCTCGACGCGGTCGTGGAGACGGACGAGGGCCTCATGGAGCGCTACCTCGACGGCCAGGAGCTGACGGCGGACGAGGTGGCGCACGCGCTCAAGGACGCGGTCACGCGCGGCGAGCTCTTCCCGGTCGCCTGCGGGGTTGCCACCAAGAACCTCGGCACGACCGCACTCCTCGACCTGCTGGTCGAGGGCGTCCCCTCTCCGGCCAAGAAGGAGTCGCCGATCGACGTCGGCGACGGCACCGGGGCGTTCGTCTTCAAGACGATCGCCGACCCGTTCGCCGGCCGCATCAACGTCTTCCGCGTCTTCGGCGGGACGCTCAAGGCCGACTCCGCGGTGGTCAATGAGCGCTCGCACAACAAGGAGCGAATCGGCCAGCTGCTGGAGATGCAGGGCAAGGAGCACACCCAGGTCAGTGACCTCGTCAGCGGCGATATCGGCGCGGTCGCCAAGCTCAAGGAGACGATGACGGGCGACCTGCTGCTCGACGTAGAGCGCGAGGTCGACGTGCCGAAGATTGCCTTCCCCGAGGCCGTGATGAGCTTCGCGATCACCCCGAAGGCCAAGGGCGACGAGGAGAAGATGGCCACCTCGCTGCGCCGGCTGACCGAGGAGGATCCGACGCTCGTCCTCCGCCGCGACCCGCAGACGGGCGAGCAGCTCGTCTCCGGGATGAGCCAAATGCACGTCGAGGTCGCCGTCGACCGGCTTCAGCGCCGCTTCGGCGTCGACGTCGAGCTGCACCAGCCGCGCGTCCCCTACCTGGAGACGATCCGGCGCGAGTCGAAGGCGCAGGGCCGGTACAAGAAGCAGACCGGAGGACGCGGCCAGTTCGGTGACTGCCAGATCGTGCTCGAGCCGATACCGGGCCACGAGGGATACGAGTTCGTCGACAAGATCGTCGGCGGCGTCATCCCGCAGAGCTTCCGGCCGGCCGTGGACAAGGGGATCCAGGAGGCGATGCTGCACGGGGAGCTCGCAGGAGCGCCGGTGCAGGGAGTGCGCGTCCTGCTCGTGGACGGCTCGCACCACCAAGTCGACTCCTCGGAGATGGCGTTCAAGATCGCCGGCTCGATGGCCTTCAAGCAGGCCTACGAGAAGGCCGACCCGGTGCTGCTCGAGCCGATCATGGAGGTCGAGGTCAGTGTCCCCGATGACAGCGTCGGCGCCGTCAACGGCGACCTCAACTCCCGCCGCGGCCGTCTGCACGGAATGGAGCCCGCCGGCGGGATGACGAACATCAAGGCCGAGGTGCCGATGGCCGAGATCCTCACGTACTCACAGACGCTCACCTCGCTGACCGGCGGACGCGGCGACTACCACATGCATTTCCTGCGCTACGAGGAAGTGCCGTCGCACATCGCGCAGAAGCTGATCGCCGACGCCAAGAAGGAGAAGGAGGAAGTCAAAGTTTAGGTGCACCGCCCGCCGCACATAGCGCGCTCTGCCGGCTGCAAAGCAGCGTCGGCCGGCGTCCTCAGTCGCGTCCGTAGCCTCCGGCTACGCACGCTCCCTGCGTCCTTGGCCGGCGGCGCTTTTTGCGCGCCAGAGCATCACTATGCGCAGCGGACGGTGCACTAAAGTGCCTGCTGAGATGCAGATTTCGAGCAACGTCGAGACGCGCATCTGCGCTGTCTGCGGGCGCTCGCTGCTGACCGGGGAGCGGCCTGTGCGCTACGCGCCGGACGGCTCCGGCTCCGATTACGTCGACGTCTGCCTCCTGTGCCAGGAGGTCGCGGTCGAGAGCGGCTGGATCAAGGAGGGGAGCCCGACGACCCCGATCGTCCCGCCGGAGCGCCGACGGCGCAAGAAGCTGGGCCTCGGATCGCTCTTCGAGCGCAGACGGCCTGCCCCCGAGGAGCCGGTCGCATCGGAGCCCATCCTCCGCCGGCTGTCCGAGCACGAGCTGGCGATCGTCGAGGCCGCCGACCTCTTCAACGCCAGCGCGTTCCGCCGAACGATCGCCGGCATCGCGAAGAGCCTCGGCCCGCCGAAGGCGAGCGTCGTCCCTCTCTCCGGCGTCAACCACGAGGTCGTGATCACGATCGCCTGGGATCTCTCCTGGTACCAGTACCGGGTCACGCTCGACTCCGGCCAGCCGGTCCGGCTGGAGGAGCGCGGCCACGAGCTCGGCGAGCTCGAGCACAGCTTCATGGAGTGGAACGCGCGGCTCGAGGACGATGGCCGCCTCGTCCCGCAGATCGCCCGGCTCTAAGCGGTGTAGCCCTCCGGGTAGCGCGGCAGCCCGTCCTCCGGAATCTCGCTCCACGCCGGCTTCGAGTCGACGAACGAGTGGAGCTGCGGACGGAACTCAGGGTCCCCGTCGATCGTCCCGAGGCGGATCGCGATCTCGTCTCCCTCGGGCCAGCGGCGGCCGAAGAGGCTCGAGCCGCAGACCGTGCAGAACGCCTTGACGGCGCCGTCGTCCGGCTCGTACACGCGGATGAGCTCCTCGCCGCTCAGCAGCTCGAACCGCTCGCGCGGCACACGCGCCGTCGCGCTCGCCTCCGATCCGGAGTGCTTCCGGCAGCGCGAGCAGTGGCAGAAGTTCGCGTCGGTGAACGGCAGCGTCACCTCGAATTGGACGCCGCCGCACAGGCAGCTGCCGCGGACGGTGGAGGTCATCGAGACGAGTGTAGAGGCGCGGCTAGACTCGTCCCCTTCGATGGCCGGCTACTGGGTGAAGCGACTCGACGAGATCTCGCTCGTCCCGGAGGAGGAGCCTGGCGACCCGCTCTGGTATCCGCTCCAGCATCACTTCGGGTTCACGGCATTCGGCGCCAACGTCTATACCGCGCCCGAGGCCGAAGGGTCACTGATCGGTGACCACGACGAGGCGGACAGCGAGCAGGAGGAGCTCTACCTCGTGACGGCCGGCAGCGCGCGCTTCACCATCGACGGACAGGAGCAGCTGGCCGCCGCCGGAACGGTCGTCGCCATCACGGACCCGGCGGTCCGGCGCAGCGCAGTCGCCGCCGAGCCCGGCACGACGCTGGTCGTCGTCGGCGGCCGGCGCGCGCCCGCGTTCGAGTCGTCCTGGCATGCGCAGCACTTCACCGACGTTCCCACGGCGTACGGGTAGTGCGCGCGCTCGGGGTCATGCTGGCGGTGCTCGTGCTCGTCCCGGCCGCGGCCTCAGCGCCGGGCAGGGCCATGTTCGCCGTCACGCTCGGAAACACGGACGGGACGGCGGACGGGAACATTTGCGCCGCCGGGATCACCTGCACCTACATCCCTTCGGTGGCAGGGATCGCGCCGGCGCTCGTGGCGCCCTTCAGCGGGACGGTGACAGGCTTTTCGGTGAAGTCCGGGAGCGCCGGCGGGACGGTAGCGCTGCACGTGCTGCGCGGCGGCGAAGGCGGCACCTTCCTCAGCGTGAAGACGAGCCCGCACATACGCCTCGCCCTCGGTCTGAACACGTTCAAGATCCTCGTGCCCGTCCAGAAAGGAGACGTGATCGGGCTCGACAACGACTCGAGCGCGCTGATCTTCGCGCACGACTCCGGTGATCCGCTCGACGTCACGTCCTACTTCCAGCCCGCGCTGGAGGTCGGCCAGACCGACCAGCCGAGTCATGTCGTCATCGACCAGCGTCTGCTCCTGAGCGCGACGATCGAGTCGACGAATCCCGTCATCTCGACGTTCACGCAGTCGGCGAGCACGTGGCGCGAGAGCGCGAGCGTCCGGAGGCGCGTCCCGGTCGGGACGGCGTACACGTTCCGGGTCGACCAGGCGGTGACGGGATCGCTCCAGTTCTTGCGCGCCGGCCGCGGGATCGGGACGCTTGCGCTCGCAGCGACCCCCGGCCGGCACACGCTGCGGTTCACGGGGCAGCTGTCGACAGGACGGACGCTGAAGCTGGGCCGCTATTCAGTCCGCCTCAGCGTCGAGAACGACGCCGGCGACAAGGCCGTCTCGAGAGCCCTCTCGTTCCGCATCGTGGGCTAATCACTCTTCTTACAGCTGCGGCACACTCTTGACACACCGGGGTCAGACCCCGGTTTTCCATGGACCGGTAGCGTTGGTCCAACCGAGAGCGGCGAGTCGCTCAACCAAGCGGGATCGTCGCCGGGTCGCTGTCAAGTGAGGGGTCAGTCCCCTCGTATCTTGGGACACATACCAAAGGCGCGACTAGACTCAAACGCATGTCGGTTCTGGGCACCAAGACGTACAAGAACTTCATCGGCGGCGAGTGGGTGGACGCCGCCTCCGGCGAGACCTTCGAGAGCACGAACCCGGCGAACGGCAAGACAATCGGCGCCTTCCCCAAGTCCGGGCCGGAGGACGTCGACCGCGCCGTCGAGGCCGCGAAGGCCGCCTTCGAGAGCTGGCGCCTCGTTCCCGCGCCGCGGCGCGGCGAGATCATCTTCCGCTTCGCGCAGCTCCTGACCGAACACAAGGCCGAGCTCACCGACCTCATGAGCCACGAGATGGGAAAGGTGCTCGCGGAGGCCGGCGGCGACGTCCAGGAAGCGATCGACATGAGCTACTACATGGGCGGCGAGGGGCGGCGGCTGTTCGGGCAGACCACGCCGTCGGAGCTGCCGGACAAGTTCAACATGAGCGTGCGCATGCCGGTCGGCGTCATCGGCGTGATCACGCCGTGGAACTTCCCGATCGCCATCCCGTCCTGGAAGATCGTCCCCGCGCTCGTGTGCGGGAACACGATCGTCTTCAAGCCCGCGACGGACACCCCGGCGCTGGGCGAGCGCTTCGTCGAGCTGCTCGTGGAGGCCGGCATCCCGGCGGGGGCCGTCAACGTCGTCCACGGCGGGGGCGGCGCGGTCGGGCACCGGATCGTGCAGCATCCGGACGTCCCGGTCATCACCATCACCGGATCGCGCGAGACAGGCGTCCAGGTCATGCGCGACGCGGCCGAGAACCTCAAGCACGTCCATCTCGAGCTCGGTGGGAAGAACGCCATCATCGTCATGGACGACGCTGACCTCGACCTGGCGACGGACGGGATCATCTGGTCGGCCTTCGGCACCACCGGCCAGCGTTGCACGGCCGCGAGCCGCGTGATCGTCCACCGCGCCGTCTACGACTCGCTCCAGTCCAAGCTCGTCGCTGCAGCGGAGAAGATGCGGCTCGGGCCGGGCTGGGAGGAGGACACGGACGTCGGCCCGCTCATCAACCGCAGCGCGCTGGATAAGGTCGCGTCATACACCGCGATCGGCCGCGAGGAGGGCGCGACGCTCCTGACCGGCGGCGAGATCGCGTCGGGGAACGGCCTGGGCGACGGCAACTTCTACCGTCCCACCATCTTCGGCGACGTCGAGCCGAACATGCGCATTGCGCAGGAGGAGATCTTCGGGCCGACGACCGCCCTCATCCCCGTCGACTCGTTCGAGGATTCGATCCGGGTCGCGAACGGAGTCAAGTACGGGCTCTCGTCCTCGATCTTCACGGGCGACGTGAACCGGGCGTTCCGCGCAATCCGCGACCTCGACACAGGCATCACGTACGTGAACGCCGGGACGATCGGAGCCGAGGTGCATCTTCCATTCGGGGGTACGAAGGACACGGGCAACGGCCACCGCGAGGCGGGCCAGGCCGCACTGGACGTGTTCACCGAGTGGAAGTCGGTCTACGTCGACTACTCGGGCAAGCTCCAGCGAGCACAAATAGACGTCACCGAGTAGGTGCTCAGCGTCTACCGCATCCCGTTCTCGACGAACGTCGAGCGGGTCGCGCTCGCCGCCGGGCACAAGCGGATCAAGCTCGAGTGGATCGACGTCGGCTCGGCGGATCGCTGGATCCGCCGCGTGGACGCTACGTACGCAGATCGATGAAGCGCGCGATCGACGCGAGCAGGATCAGCGCCCCGGAGCCGAGGAGCCCGTAGCGCACCCACCGCGTGGCGAGCTGCGTGCAGAGGCCGAGGAGGAAGAGCCCGACCGTGAGCACGACGCTCACGATCGTGTAGTCGATCGTGCGCTCCTCGGCCTTCTGTGCTTTGTCCAGGTACACGGCGGCTTGCCCTTCCAGCCGCGTCCCGCGGTCGTAGTAGACGTTGTGGTAGCGCGGGTTCGCGTCGACGAACGGCGTGGGCGGACGCGTCACCGACGGCTCCCGCTCCCACCACGTGATCGCGCCCATCAAGTCGGGCGTTATGAGGCGGCGGCGCAAATACGCCACCGCCTTCGCCCTCCCTTCTACTTTTGCCTGCTCGTACTCCAGGAACAGCTGCTCGTAGGTCGAGACCTCCTGGTCGCCCTGCAGCTCGAGCTTGTGCGCCGTGACGAGCGTCTCCTCCGAGCGGTTGAAGTAGTGCTCGGCGTCCTTGCTGCTCACCTCGGCGCGGTAGGCGCCCCACGCGATGGCCATGACGGTGAGCCCGAGCAGGACCGCGATCCCGAGGTCGAACTTCGTCCGGAGCAGGATGTGCCCCTGGACGTGCTGTTGTTCCCGCGCCTGCTCCACACCGCGAGCCTAACGCGGCTATGTGAAAGTGAGGATGTGGAAGAGCTCTGGAGGGGGCGAACGTGAAGGCTCGGCTCTTCACGGACGGCGGCGCCAGGGGCAACCCCGGGCGGGCGGCGTACGGCTACGTCCTCGAAAGCGAGGACGGGCACGTGCTCGACGCACGCGGGGAGGCGATCGGGATCACGACCAACAACGTGGCCGAGTACAGCGCGCTCGTCGCCGGGCTCGTGAAGGCGGTCGAGCTCGGCGTGGAGGACTTGGAGGTCATCTCCGACTCTGAGCTGCTCGTCAAGCAGATGCGTGGCGAGTACAAGGTGAAGAGCCTCGGGCTCCGCCTGCTCTGGGAAGAAGCCAACGGGCTCGCCGACCGGATCCGCTCGATCCGCTACACGGCCGTGCGGCGCGAGCACAACGAGCTTGCCGACCGGCTCGTAAACGAAGCGCTGGACGGCGAAGCCGCTACTTGACCACGAAGGTCTGCGTCGCCCTGACCGGAGCGCTCAGGTCGGGGGACGTGATGGTCACCGTGGCGGTGTACGTGCCCGCGGCTATCGACGGCGCGAATATCGCGCCGGCGCCGCGTGAGTCGCTCTCGAGCTCGCCGAAGGTGCAGCTGCTCGACTCCGACGTGCTTGCGCATCCGAATCCTTCACTGGCGACGTTCAGACTGAGCCCGAGCATCTCGACCGACGGGGAGACGGTTGCGTCGACGGTGATGTCGTCCGCGCCCTCGAGCCCGAGGTTTGCGAAGCGGAATGAAAGGTTCAGCGGCTTGCCCGCCGCGAGCTCGGTCAGCGGATCGAGCGACAACCGTAGGTCGACGCCCGCCGCCGGGGTGAAGGGGTTGACGGTCGCCTCTGCGGACGCACGGTTGTTCGCCAGGTTCGAGTCGCGCGTGTAGGACGCCACCACGGCGTCCGTCCTCAGCTGCGCGGGTGAATGGATCGATGGCTCCACATGCAGAGTGGCCGTCTTCGTCTCGCCGCTCCCCACTGAGGTGAAGCAGGCGAGGGCGCTCGAGTAGAACCCGTACGCGAACGGCGAGCACTGAGAGGAGATGAGCGTCAGAAGGTCCGTCGGCTGGACGAACGCGAGCGCGGGTGGGGTCGCGCTCGCTCCCTGCGGGAGGAGAGCCGTCACGAGGACGTCGGTCGCCTCGCTCGGCCCGTGGTTCGTGACGCTGATCGTCTGGTCGTAGCCGCCCGGTATCGACTGCGCCTGTGGCGGTGACTCGAGCACGATGCTCAGGTCCGCGGCCGGCGGACCGGGGAGCACGCGGAGGGGGGCGGTCGTTCTCGCGTCCTGCGGGCTCGGGTCGAGCGTGGTCGACGACGTCACCTGGCCCGTGACGGTGTAGTCGCCAGGCTGGCTCGGCTCCAGCTGGACGGTGACATAGGCATATGCGCTTGCCTCCGAAAAACTCGTCCGATTCGACGTCGAGCTGGCCGAACTTGCACTCCAGTGTGGTTACCGGTAGCGCTCGCCGTGACCGTGCAGTCGCTCGGCTCGCCGCTGCCTCCGTATCCGTACAGCTCCGCTTTCCCGGGCGGGAGGTCCATCGTGATCGTCGTGGCGTCGGCGATCTGCGGACCTTTGTTCTGCGCAAGCACCGTGTAGAAGACGTGATTTCCGGCCGTCGCCTGGTGGAGCGTCGAGCTCATCGTCAGCTGCAGGTCGGCCTTCGGCTTCGCCGGCGGCGGTTTCGGCTTGGGTTTCTTCTTGCATACCTTCACGCGCTTCTTGTGCCCGTGGACGATCTTCGTCACATACTTGGAGCCGTACTTGCAGGTGAGCTGGGGCGCCTGCGCGGAAGACGATGCCGGCCCGGCGAGCACTCCGCCGACGGCGAGGAGGAGAGCGGCCAGAGCCAGACGGCGCATGTCGCCAGGAATCATTGCACGGACCAGTAAGCCCGAGAGGCGCGGCTATAATTCGCGCCCGCGCGGATGTAGCTCAGTTGGCTAGAGCGTCTGCTTGCCATGCAGAAGGTCGTGGGTTCGAGTCCCATCATCCGCTCCTAAAGAAGCCCCGCTGGAAACGGGGGCTTTCTTCCGTGCGCACTGTTGCCCGTCGAGGCGGCGACGGAGCGGATTGGAAACCTTTCGGAAACGCGAGCGTCCACGGGGCAACGAAATCAGGCCGAAAGCAGCCTGCCTGCCGAACCCGAAGATGCGCTGGTGTTCTGGAACGGGGACAGCCAGCCACTCGACCCCGGAAACCTGTACCGGGTCGTCCGCAAGGCGGGTGGGGAGCGCGTGGCCGGTTGGGCTACTGCGGGGAATGACACCGATGAGGTCAGGTTCGCGGCGCAACGATGAACGTTGTCACGTGTCGAGTTCTACAACTGCGATCGAGTCGGATCGACGCCCGTCAGGTTGAGCAGGGTCAACTCACTCACCGGCGGGTAGACCTTCAGCCATAGCGTGTAGCGCGAGTCCGGCTTGCGTCCCGCTTCCTCCTCCGCCCAGTCGATGACCTCGTGAACGTCGCGCGCACCCGTGATGTCGTAAGTCGAGGCCGACCACCCGTTGCTGAGCGGTCGCCACACGGTCGCTCGATACGTCGGTTCGTCGTTTTCGACCTCAACGTCGCGCGGATCGACGGGACGAACATCCATCACTCCGAGCCTATAAGCCCGGACGTGACCTAACTTCGTGGGACGGGCGCGATGCTCTGAGCGGGAGCAGGCGCACCCTTCCGGGCACGCCTGCTCGATTGCTGGTCGTCAGCCGCCGTAGAAGCCGACCGCGTTCGCTACCACGGCGAGGTTCGTTGACGCTGACGCCCAGACGCACGCCTTCTTGTTCGCCGGTGGCTTGTATTGCAACGGCGTGGGAAAGGTGAACGAGACCAGGGTCACACCGTCTCCCAGGGTGACCACCGACCAAAGCTGCTGGTCGAAGGACGTAGTCGAACAGGAGGTGGCGCTACTCGCCACGTAGTACGCGCTGATAATGGCCGAGACCGGGTTCGGGTCGGTGGTGGATAGCGTAAGGCTCGTGAGGTTGATTGGCGTCGCGCTCGGCCCTGCGAGAAAGCCGCCGTTAGTGTCGATTCCCACGTTTGAGTGCCACGGTGCGGCGGGCGCAACAGAGACGAGCGATCGTTCTGGCCGCGAGGCCGGCACCGTCGCCAACAGCCAGTTTCCCGTCGGAGCTGACCTTGGCGAAGAAGGCCGACGCCGAGTGGTCGGAGATGTTCGAGACCGTCCCGACCGTGGCCAGGGCGCTTCCGACCAGTGGGCTGAGCAGGTTGCCCAGACCAACGCCTGCCAGCACGAAGAGCGCGGCAATGGCCACGCGGTATTTGGTGAGCTTGAAGCGAACCTCCATGTAGGAGCCTCCTCGTAGTCGTTGAGCCGCAAGTGTTTAGCCGCGAGCATCGCACTTAGAGGGCCAAACGTCTAGACGACGTGCCTTCGGGCCTAGAAGCGCCAGCGCCCGCCGAGGCGGGGCGCGGAGAAGGCGGGCGAGTTGTGGGCGTGCCGTTTAGCTCGCGCTCACCGGCACAGCCAGGGGCGTCCATCGTCGGCGGCGAAGGTGATCTTCTCCGCGCGCTGGGTGCGCGCGAGTCGGCTCTAGCTGGCGCTATGCCCAGGGGAGGTGATCCCAGTACGGCGGCCGCTCTCGCCGGAACCACTCGACGTTCGCATACCTCTGCTCTACGTCGGACGTCTCTTCGTCCGCGCCCGCTCCGTAGCGCGCTGCGAGCTCGGACACGGGGTACCGCACCTCCGGGCTTGACCGCCTACCGGCCATCAGGATCACGCATGGCCCGTCGCCCGCGCCGACGAAGGCGTGGTCCGTCCAGGGGGGCGAGTGGAAGAAGTCCCAAGACCGAAGCCGCCGCTCCTCGCCCTCGACGAGCAGCGTGCACTCCCCCGACAGAACGAGGAACGCCTCTTGGTTCGCCTCCGCGTGATAGACGCCGGGCTGTCCCGGCTCCAGCACGGTGAGGTTGATTCCGAGCTGTTCGAACTGGACCTGCGGGTCGCCGTACTCGCTCTCGAAGTTGCACGCCGCACCCCTGCTGTCCGACGACCACCACTCGGCAGCGCGCACGTTCACGACGAACCAGCCCGCTGTGGCGGGTGCGAGTCCTGAACCGGCGTCCTGAAGCTGTGCCTCCGCCACGGCGCGAGTCTAGGGCGCTCAGGCCTGGGCTACGACGTGACCCGCCGTGATCGTGGGCGGATTGGGACGCGCCTCGGACAAGGTTCTCGTGCACCCATGACGCGGCCTTCTCGTTGGACTCCTCCTCGTGGGAGCGGTCATCGAAGATGCTGGTGGAAGCCATCACGCCGCCTCCGGCATCGAACCAGTAGTAGGCCACGAATCCGCGCATCCCGCTGATCAGCGGCACGGAGCCCTCGGCTACGCTCCGTCCCGCCTCATCTGGTTCGGTGACGCCCTCGTATCTTCTGACCGTTGCCCACATCGTCATTCACTTCCTCGAACGAATCGCTGTGCGGTCGAGGATCCTCTACCCGGTCCCGACGATCTACAACACCGAGCCATTGGCCCGAAGGGGGGGTTCGCGCGAGAAGCCCCGGAACAAGCGCACGGCCTTCCAGGCGACGAAGCGGAGCTGAAACGACAGCCGTGGCCGGGCGGTCAAAGATGCCCCCGGGAACATCGCCGCCTGGATCGGGTTCACCCAGTTCGCCCGCAGGACACGCAGTGCCCGGGCGGGCCGGAGATACCGCCCGGCCGGCAACCCGACCAGGTCACCCGGGTAGAGAGATCGCGGCGAGGACCACTGCTTCAGGACCGCCGGCTCGAGCCAACCCGGCGTGGGATCTTGCAGGAGCGGAGTGCGTCTGGGCCGAGCTTCGAGCAGCTGCTCGGCGAGTGTCAGCGTCGCGCCGACCCACGTCGCGAGCCGCCGGCTCCGACCGAGGCAGCGATCCCAGTCGAAATCGTCCGGCAACGACTCGACGGCGGCTGCGACGTCGCAGAGCCACAACGGCCGCCAGACGCCGTGACTGAGCAGGTGGACGCAGAGCAGCGCCACGTGGTCTTCCGGTGCGAGGATGGGCACTTCGACGTCTTCGAGTCGGACACGCCCTGCCCGTTCCAGAGCCTCCTCGAAGCTCGGTAGGTCGGGTATCACCCGGCGGTTGACGGCCAGACCGCGGTGAAGATCGACGTTGACGGGCGGCGCCGGTTCGGCGAGCGCCGCCTGGGCGGCGCTGTGCTGTTCCGGTGCGACGCAGACGTCGATGTCGCCGTACGGGCGAAGGCCGGGCTCGGCGTACAGCCGCGCTGCCGTCCAGCCCTTGACGATCAGAGCTTCGATGCCCGACGTCGCGAGCACGCGCACGACCTGGGCGAGCTCGAGCTCGTGGACCGCCGCTTGGAGCGCGTGCAGGCGGTAGGCGTCCCGGAGCTGGTCGCCTACGGGTGAGTCGGCGACGGCTGAGTCGCGAATCCGCCACCAGGCAACCGCCCCGCCGCCCGTATCGAGCAGCAGCGGAGCGATCTCGGCGAGGTCGTCAGCGGACAGCGAGGACGGCGGAGGGTTCTCCCGCCAGCCGCCGCGGAGCGCGTCGGCAATCAGCCGCCCGCGAGCCGGCCGGGGCGGGCGTGTGCTCGTCAGGGTCTATCCCGTTACGGGCAGATCTTGCTGTTCGGGCACGCTGTATTGGGGCAACAGAGCTCGCCCGGACTGCACACCTGCCCCGATGGGATGCACGTTGCCGCATGCGCCGCGGTCGGGGCGACCATCGAGATCACAGCCGGCACCGCCACGACCGCCGCGACGAGCCCCGTGCGGCGAAGCGCCTGTGAGCGGGACATCATTGCCTCGTCGGCGCCGGCGGGCTCACCGGCCAGGAGCTGCCGCTTCCACAAGTCCTCGAGCGCGACCCAGACGAGCTCGTCGTCGACCTCCGTCTTGGTCTCCTCGCTCAGGCGGCTTGCGATCTCCGACACGCTCGTCGTGCCGTCACATTGCTTCCACACGAACGCTGCCGTCTCGTTCAGGCAGTGCGCCTCGTGCGTCTCGGTGTCATAGATCAGGAGCTCGTCGGGAAGCTCGCGTACGACGAGGCCGTCCCGCCGCGCCTTCGGATGTCCACTCCCCCGCATCGAACGCTCCTTTCGTGGCCGCCATCGGTTCTCCTCGGAGCGTAAACGATCTTCAAGCGTGCGTCTACCGCAGATGTGTGAGCGGATCGCCGAAGAGGATCCAGGTCCGGCGAACGTCCGGGTCCGTGATGACGGACTTGGTGCGGACCATTGCGTCGCCCAGCCGTGGCGACTGAGTTGCAGCGAGCTGGCGGACGAGCTCCTCGTTCGCCCGGATCTGGTCGGCCGGCACCGTGAGGCCGGACGACGCCCAGACTGCGAATGCGCCGCCATGGGGCGCCCTCAACAGGGCTTCCGCCAGGCTCTGCGTCCTCGGCTCGATGAAGTAGCCGTTGAGGCACGTCATCATCATGAAGAGCGAGAGGCCGCCGGCATTTCGTAGCGACGTCGCATCGGCTGACTTGAGCAGATCGGCTCCGGTCCAGATGTCGACGGCACCGTGGCCGTAGTAGTTCACGAACGAGGGGCCACGGTTCAACGCGTTCAGTATGCGATCGTGGACAGCTGCATCCGTCGGTCCGTCGCTCCGGTTGACCGTCACGGCCGTTGTGGCCGGCGGCAGGAGGGGGCGCAGCAAATCAGTCGCCGCCTCGAATCCGTTGTCGGAGACGAGCAGCGCCTCCCGGGACGCCGGAGCCGGGGCCTCCTCATACCCGATGATCTTGTCGACGACCGTGGCGGCCTCCGCGGCAGTTCGCACCGGCAGCCGTCCCACCGCCATCTCCGGCACGCCGTCTCCGTCGAAGTCGGCGAACCAGTCGTCGGACGCGGTCTCCAGGTACCGAGTGTCGACGGTCTTCGTCGGGACGAAGTCGCGCGCCGGGTCACGGAGGTAGTTGCGCGGGTCCGACGTCGCGTCGCCGGCCAGGATGACGTAGCGCGGCGCCGGCCGCCATCGCTGCCGCGCGCGGGCGAGAAACGCCTTGATCGCGTCCGGGCCGTGCGCCCCGAAGCTGAACTCGTCATAGAGGTCCTCGACGTCCACGAGGGCGACCTTCATTCCCTGCTGCTCGTGGTAGCGCCGCAGTCGCGCGAGCTGCGGCAGGAAGGCGTGATAGCCGATGATGACGAGGTCGGCGCCGCCGCTTCGGTGCCAGCTGGAAGGGCGGTCGCGTACGACCCGCGCGGGCGCGAGAGGCTTCGTCAGAGCCAGGAGGCGGCGGGCGTGTTGCGCCGGCGCCACAACGGCGGCGTACCCGTCCTGCGTGCGACTCACGGTCGGTTGCAGAAGCCGGGGTGAGCGGGGTCGAGTGACGTCGACGAGGATCACGTTCCGACGGCTGAAACCCGTGACCTTCGCCGCCGCGCGCGCGGGGACCGAGAACCGTAGCTCCCCGCGCCCGGCGCGGTACTGCCGCGGATATATGAGCTCGACCGTGTCGATGAAGCTGACATCCGTCGGACCGCCGGTCGACGTCAGCGTCAGCGAGTTCTTACCCTCGCGGAGCAGGCCCCGCGGGAGCCGGAAACGGTGGGAGACATTCGCCTGGTCGGAAAGGGTCATCGTTCCGAGCGCCGCGCCGTTCAGCACGACCTGGACGCTGTGGCTTCGCCTGGTCAGGCCCTGGACGACCACGTCGAGGGACCCGGATCCCGGCGCCAGGTTCTGCACCGTGACGTGGAGGGTCGTAGGGCTCGAGTAGATCTGGTCGCCGAAGTAGTTCTGCCGCTCCCCGTTCGGCAGCGTCGAGTAGATCGTCCTGAACTTCGTGTCGAGCGTGAACGGAAAGCTTCGCGCGAAGCCCGAGCGGCGCTCAGACCCTGCGGACGTGACGGGGATGCGTGAGCCGCGCGCCGCTCCGTCGACGAGCCAGTAGGTGCGCGTGTCGGTCGACGGAGTGTCGCGAGCAAGGCCGTAGAACTCGATCGCGCCGGCGCTCACGTGGATCGGGACCTCCTTGCCGTCCGCGAAGAGCCGAGGGCTGCGGGACGATGAAAGCTTCGTGCCCGACCGGGCAAGCCGGGAGCGCGTAACGCGATACCAGCCGTCCCTCCGGACCTCGAGCTTCACTGCGCCGGACGCGGCGAGCGACCATTGCCGCTGCATCGGCGCGACCCTCTCCACCGAGGCCGCCCGTGCAGGAGCCCGAGCCGGCGCTGCCGCGGTCGCGAGCACCAGGGACGTTGTGAACAGGGCTACCGGCACGACAACGGCGCGGGACTGCCAGTTCGTCACGACGCTCGCTCCAGGATGCGCGCCGCTACACGTTTTGCCTCGCCGCGCCGCCCCTTGAGGACCAGCGCAGTTCCGGTGACGCGCTCGAGCGTGGCGAGTGCGGCTTCAGGCTTTCGCCGAGCCGCGACGGTGTGCCCGAGGAGCTCGAGCACGCCGTGGCCGGCCGAGAGCCGTCGCGGACGCCATCCCGCCACACCGGCGTCGTACTCGGTTACGGCGACGAGCCCGACCGGAAGCGGCAGCTCGCCGGCGACGCCGCCGAGCGCCTCGACCGGGTGTCGCTCCTGCACGTGTGCGCCGTTCTCCCGAATCGACAGATGTCTCGGGAAGGGGTGCACGCGCCCGCGCGCGTCGAAGACCGCGTAGTCGTCCGAGTAGTAGGTCGCCCCTGCGCGCACGAGCTCCAGAACGAGAGTCGTCTTCCCCGAGAAGCTTCGGCCCGGCAGCACGATTGCGCGGCCGCCCCAGCCGACGACGCCTGCGTGGACGAAGACCCGTCGCGCAGCCCGCTCGGCGATATGAAGCTGAACGTCCGCCGCGAACGTCTCGAGTGCCTCGTCGAGCCCGCGACTGCGGGCGAGCAGCTCGGCGTTGCCGTAGAGCACGTTGAGACGCCGAATACCGCCCTCGCGGTTGCCGCCGACGACGAGCGAGTAGAGACGCTCGACCGTCCGCATCGGCTTTGCCTGCCATCCCGGCGGCAGCCGGTCCAGAAGCGCAGGCAGCGCGTCTGGATCACTCGCGCGGATGCCTACGCGAGTGCCGTAACAGGTGATCGAGACGCCCACCGCCCACCCGAGGCGGTCGATCGCCTCGAGTCAGGTCGAGCTCCAACGAAGCCGCGGTAGCGCGACCGCGTTGCCTGCGTCAGCCACCCGCCGAGTGTACGCCTCCGAACCAGCTGCGCGACCCGTCTGCGTTCACGGCCTGGAGCCAGTAGCGCCCGCCTCTCTTCGCACTCCGGTCGAGCCACGAGTATTTGGCGCCGGCAACTGCGCCTTTTGCACGGACGAGCGAGCGGTTGAGCTTGACCTTGCGCGCTTGCGCCCCCTTCTGACGAAAGACGTTGAAGCCGACTAGCTCGACTTCCGAGCCCGTCCTCCAGCGCAGCAGAATGCCTCTTGCGGCCGGAGTGGCGGTGAAGGACCGCATCTGGACGGCGGTCGGACCGCCCACCTGGACCGGAGCGGTGTCGCCGGTCTGCGCAACAGCGGAGGTTTCGGCGCTGCCTCCCGCGTTGTTGTAGTAGGTCCCGGGCGTGCTCGACACGGTGACCCCGAAATGCAAGGTGACGTCGCCGCCCGCCGGATCGTTGAACGGGCCGTTCCACGTGAGGTTCTGACCCGACACCGTGGGATCCGAGGTGGTCGCGCCCGTCGTCGAGCCCGGCGTGTAGGTGAACCCGGCCGGCAGCGTGTCCGTGATCGTGTTCACGACCACCGCGTCCGAGTTCGCGTTGTGGATCGTGATCGTGTAGCCGTCGGCCGCACCCGGGTCCACCGACGCAGAGTCAGCGGTCTTGGTCGTCGACAGCGGCACGATCCCCAGTGGCGAGAAGGTCGTCAGGTGGGAAACGGTGACCGAGCCTGACGCCGGTACCGTCACGTCCCAGCTGAGCATGATCCCGTTGTCCAGGAAGGTGGCGCACGTGCACGTGTTCGGCGCTGCGGCCTGTGCGCCCATCTGCGCCCAGACCGTGCTGTAACCGGCCTCCAAGTAGCTGCTGCCGGACGTCAGCGGGTACAGCTGCTCGATCCGGCTGCCGGGAGCCGTGCCTGTCGTGCACGCGACCGCGTTGCCGTCGACGCGCCCGTACCCTGAGTCGGAGTTCTGCAGGTAGCAGTCCCCGCCCGCGTACAGCCGGACCGGCCTCGGCGTGGCATTCGCGTTCGAGATCTGCACGTCGGTGGTGTACGACTCCTGCCCGACGACATACGTGTCGTTCTGGGTGATCGTGAGCCCACTCGTTCCAAGTCCCGCCACCGTCACGATCCGGTAGGGATCGCCGCTCGTGCCCGTTCCCGTGGGGCCGGTCTGGCTGATCGGAGTAAACGCCGTCCTCGGGGACGCGCCGCCCCCGGCGGGGATGCTCGCCGGGCCGTAGAGCGTCGAGGTCGACATGTCGACCGCGAGCGTGCCGCAAGCCGTGCTGCCGTACCATTCCGGACTGGTGTCGCCGGTGTGGTTGACGGCGCAGTTCAGATCGGGGCTGATGGTGATCGACGTCAGCGGACCGGTCGACGCGATCGTGGCCGCACCCGCACTGGACGCCAAGCCCAGTGCCGCGCCGAGCACTATGCAGACGACGACGAAGGATCGGAGGCCACGCCTACGCCCGGCGCGTGACGAATTTGTTTGAGCCGAGTCCTCGTTCCGTGCCGAGCTTTCGGTTGACTGCCGCATTGAGATCTCCCATCCTGATGTGAGTAGAGGTTCGAACCCGCCTGCCTGCCGACGGCCGTCCCGTCGCGCCTTCGGATGTTCACTCCCCATCGAACGCTCCTTTCGTGGCCAGCGTCGGTTCTCGTTCGAGCGTAAACGATCTTCGAGCGCGCGTCTACCGCAGATGCGTGGGCGGATCACACTTTCCGCCCTGGCAAGGCCGTTTCTGCGCCCATCCTGCGCGCAACTTTCGTAGCTATTTCGCGAGGCTCCCGAGTAGGGTCTCCGCCGTCAGGACCCTCAGGGAAGGAGTATCCACATGCGGAAGGTGGCGCTGGCTCTTGTGCTGCTCACGGCCGGCTTGGCGGCGGGCTGCGGCGGGGGCGGAGGAGGAGACGAGGATTCGGATCTCAGCAAGCAGGTGCAGGGGGCGTGTGACGGCAGCGCGATCGACGTGACGTCGAAGCTACCGCCGAGCTTCCCCCAGATAGAGGAGGACAAGCTCGTGTACACGCAGGAGTCTGAAGTCGGACCGACGCAGGTCGTCGAGGGCTACTTCAACGGTGACGTCGAGGAGGCGCATGAGGAGTTCCAGAAGGAGCTCGAGGCGTCGGGCTACGACATTCTGTTCGACGAGGTCGAAGCGCCGAACGACTCCGAGATCTCGTGGAAGGGAGAAGGCAGGACAGGTCAGGTCGCGATGCGCAACGAGTGCGGCGACGACGAAAAGACCTACGTCCACATCACGAATCGACCGGCCTAAAGGCCTTCCCTGAGGCCGACGCGGGGGGACGCGGACGCCGCTGCGGCCCCTCACTGTCGATCATACGATCGGGCGGTGCGGATGGTCGCGCCCACGCTCGCCCTCGTCCTCGTCACGGCGGTCTGGGGATACACGTTCGTCCCCGTCCAGCAGGCGCTCGAGACGTTCCCGCTGTTCTCCTTCCTCGCAGCGCGGTTTTTCGTCTCGAGCGCCGTGTTGGGCCCGTTCGCCTGGCGGCCCTTGCGGAACACCCCGCGCGCGGGCGTCCTCGCCGGCCTCGGGCTCGGACTCATGCTCGCCCTCGCATACGGGCTCCAGACGGCAGGCCTCGAGCTCACGACCGTCGCGAGCACCGGCTTCATCACCGGGCTGTACGTCGTTTTCACCCCGCTCATCGCGCTTGCCGCCTTCGGGACGCGCGTCCCGCCTGCGGGATGGATCGGTGTCGTCCTCGCGCTCGCGGGACTACTCCTCCTGTTCGGCGTCCCGCAGGGATCGGTGCTCGGCAACCTCCTCGTCCTCGGCAATGCCCTCGCGCAGGCGCTGCAGATCGCCGCCATGGAGCGTTTCGCGCCGCGCTACGACCCGCGCGTCCTCACGTTCTTGCAGATGTCCGTCACCTTCGGCGTGTTCCTCGCCGTCGCCGCCGTGACGGGAGAGATCGAGCTTCCGGACACGGCACAGGCCTGGTATGCGATCGCCGTCACCGGTGTGTTCGCGGGTGCACTCGGCTACCTGGTCGCGACGTGGGTGCAGGCCCGGACGACCGCCGCCCGCGCTGCGCTGATCTTCACGCTCGAGGCGCCGTTTGCCGCGCTGTTCGGGGTCGCGCTCCTCTCCGAGCACCTGGGCTGGGTGGGCTGGACGGGCTGCGCGGTCATGCTCGCAGGGATCGCGCTCGCCGAGCCGGCCGCCGCGCATGCGCTGCGGCGGCTGGTGCGGCCGGGTAGTCCGCGCCGCGCGGCCTCGTAGGCTTGATGAGCCTCGAAAGCGACGAGCCACGTGCCGCCGGGGTCGCGCTGGGCGGCGCAATGCTGCGTCCTCGGTCGCGCCCGCCCGTAGCCTCCGCCGACGAACGCTCCCTGCGTCCTTGCCTCGCATCCACCAATCGGCGGCCCGGCAGCGCGTATCGTCACATCCGAGGCTCAGGAGTTCGCCCAGAGGACGGCCAGGCCGCCCGCGGCGGCCACCGAGCCGGCGGCAATCACGGCGATGAGCCAGGCCGCTAGTCCCTCGTCCTGCGGTGCGGGCGGCGCGGGCGGCGGCCCGGGGGCGGCGACCGTCCGGTACAGGTAGCGCGCCTCGAGCTGCCCGAGCGGATCCGGGTTCGCGAGGAAGGACAGGTACTGGCGGACCCGCGCGAGCGTGAGCGACGTTCGGAGCGTTGCGTTCCAGTCCGGTTTGCGCGCGGTTTCCCGAAGCGATGCGGGCGGAACCGGCTCGACCGAAAGCGCGACCGACGCCGGGCCGGTGACGCCGATCGTCCGCGGCTCAGCTCCGAGGAGCAGCGAGACCTCACGTCCGCCGATACGGCCACGGACTTCGAGTGGCGCATACACGCGGACGCGGAGGTCTCGCACCGGCCCGGTCACCTTGACGTAGCTTCCCTGGCCCAGCTGCCGTCCCTGCGGGTCCTTTCGCAGAGCGTCCAGCACCTGGGAGAGCTGGGTCGGGTCTCCGTGCGCGGTGAACGTCGTGTACGTGGTCGTTGTCGCGTTTTCGAGCCGGACGGAGCCGCCCGAGGCCGCGACGCGCAGGGGGAGGAAGCGGGACGCGGCAGCGGGGTCGAGCGTCGCGTTCGCCGAAAGCACCTTGTGGCCGGGCGAGAAGCCCGCCCAGAGAACCGCGCCGGTGCGCAGGCCCGGGGTCGACTCGCTGCCCGCCGCCGGGACGACGTTGCTCACCGGGGCCGGGACGGTCAGCCGGTAGTCCCCTGTCCTGTGCAGAACCAGTCGCTGCGTCGCGTTCACGGACACGACCTCGCCGTTCCCGTCGATACCGACCCTGATCACCTCGTGGCTCGTCACGGGTGGCCGGTACAGGTTCGGGAGCGCGGTGCTCGGCGGCGGAAAGGGCGGGGTCGGAGTGATCTGCGTCAGCGGCGTCGGGAAGAGGACGAGCCGCGCCGCCTCGGCGGCCGGGACCGGAGCGAGGAAAAGGAGGACGGCGCCGAGAAGCGCGCGCCTCACTGCCCGGTCTGGGGGATCGGAGGCAGCGTCTTCGAAAGCGGGTCGTCGTCCACCGGCGCGTAGGTCATGTCGTGGAAGCGGGCGAAGTAGACGTCGTCGTCCACCACCCCCTCGTGGCTCTTCACGTTGAAGCCCCGCTCGTCGCCGTTCGCGCCGGCGATCGTCACCTCGTTCATCGACTGCAGGAGCTTGGCCCGGTCGCTCGCGCCGCCTGCATGCTGGATCGCCGCGATCAGCACCCGCGTGAAGTCGTAGGCGTACATCGCGTATTCCGGAGGCTGCACGACGTCGAAGCCCTGGGACGTCTTCACGCCGACCTTCTCCTCTCCGAACGCGGTCCGGTACTTGTTGGCGAACGCCGTGAACGGGGCCGGCCCTTCCTCGGCGGTCAGCCTGCCGGAGGCGAACGTGAGCCCGTCCACCCAATCCGGATGGTCGGCGAGTGTCTGGCGCACGACCGGGTCGGCGCCCGCGCCGGGCGTGTAGAACGGGACGTTCCAGCCGGCGCTCCGCGCCGCGATGAGCGCCTTGGCGATCACCGGCGCCTGTGCCCAGACGAGCACCGCTGTGGCTCCCGAGCGCTTTGCGGCGAGCAGCTGCGGCGCGAGATCGGTCGCCGCCGAGGGGAGCGTCAGCCGCGTCGCCACGTTTTCCGGATTCGAGGAGAACGCCTCGTCGATCGCCCGCGCGCCCTGCTGGCCGTAGCCGGAATCGTCGTGCAGGAGCGCGACCTTCAGTCCCTTGGGGATCAGGTACTCGGCGAGCCGGAAGGCGACGCCGTGGTCGGTGGGAGCGATGCGGAAGACGTTGGGCCTCTTGGCGGGGTCGACCAGATCGAGGCCGCCCTGGTAGACGATCCCGATCGGGATGTTCGCCCTGTTCGCGATCTCCCAGGACGCGTCGACGCCCGTCCCCTCGTCCAGGATCGCGACCGCGTGCGCCGCAACCGCCCTGCGCATGTTCGCGACCGCGGTGACCGGTGAGCCGCCCGTGTCGTACTTGACCACCTTGACGGTGTAGTCGTGGCCTCCCGCAGTGAACGAGTTGCCGTTCGGCAGCTCGAGCACGGCGAGCTTGGTGCCGTTCGCGATCGTGTCGGCCAGGTAGGGCGTCTTCGAAAACGAGGCGTTGACCCCGATCGTGAGCGTCTGGTTCTCGGACTTGGAACCGCCGCAACCGGCCGCCAGTGCGGCGAGCACGACAGGGAGGATTAAAGCGCGCCGCATCGGGCCGAGTTTAGAGGCGGTGCCTGCCCAGATAGGCCGCTTGTACCTGCGGTAGCGCGGCGACCTCGGCCGGCCTTCCCGCGGCGATCGTCTTGCCGTAGTCGAGCACGACCACGCTCGAGGCGACATCGCGCACGAGCCTGAGATTGTGCTCGACGAGCACGATCGCGAGCCCTTCCGACCGGAGCCGCTCGAGGATGCGGGCCAGGCGCCGCACGTCGTCCGCCGTCCCGCCGGCAGAGATCTCGTCGAGCAGAAGGATGCGCGGGCCCGTGGCGAGCGCGGAGGCGAGCATGAGGCGGCGCTGCTCGGAGGCGGAGAGTGTTCCCGCCCCGCGGCCGGCTGTGTCCGTGAGCTCGACCCGCTCGAGCGTGGCAAGCGCGCGGGACCGTAGCTCGCGGTCCTCCGCTCGCGACTTCGGCGTCGCGAGCACCGTCCGCAGCGCCCCCCCGAAGTGCCGTCGGACGCCCGCACCGGCGAGCACGTTCTCGAGTGCGGTCATGTCCTCGAACACCGCCGTCCGCTGCAGCGTGCGCACGATCCCCCGCTCGACGCGTTCGGCGATGCCGTCGCCGTTCAGCTCGTGGCCCCCGAGCTCGACCCGGCCTCCGTCGGGATGGAGCGTGCCGGAGAGGATGCGGAGCGCGGTCGTCTTCCCCGACCCGTTCGGGCCGATGAGTGCGACGATCGCCTCGGGCTGCGCCTCGAGCTCGAGACCGTCGAGCGCGACGACCCCGCCGAAGCGCTTCCGGACGCCTTCGGCGGACAGGGTCGCGCCGCTACGGGGCACCGGTGCGGCCACCGCGCCCGCCGTCGCCGGCCGCGAGCGGTCGAGCCCGAGCAGCCGCTGCGCCCACGGCACGATCCCGGCGCCGCCGAAGCCGAGCACGATGAGGACGAGGATTGCGAACAGCATCGGGTCGAAGCGCGCCGCGGACAGCCCCTCGAGGTTCCCGATCCAGTGGGAGAGCTGCGTCAGTCCCGACAGGCCGGCGAGCCCGGCGACGGCGCCGATCGCGCTCGTCATCCCGCCGAGCAGCACGGCGGCGAGGAGCTTGAAGGACAGAAACGGGTCGTACCCGTTCGGATCGGCGATGCCCTGCAGCTGCACGCTCAGGGAACCGGCGAGCCCCCCGAGTGCGGCGGAAACGACGAACGCGCCGAGGCGCAGGCGCGTGACGCGTACGCCGAGCGCGAGCGCGGCCGCGCTCCGCTGCCGAAGCGCCGAGAGCGCCAGGCCGGGCGCTCCGCGCGAGACCGCCCACAGCGCGAGACACGCGAGGACGACCAGGAGGAGCGCCAGGATGTAGTGACCCGTCTCCCCGGGCCCGGCGCCCGGGATTGCGATTCCCGCGGCACCACCTCCGATGGAAGGGAACGCAGCGAGCCCGAGCGCGACGAGCCAGGCGAAGAGCCATGTGGCGACCGCGAACGGCACGCGTCCCAGCCGCACGAAGCCGAACCCGAGCCCGATGCCGGCCAGCGTCGTCAGCGCCAGTCCGGCCAGTGCCGACTCGACGAAGCCGGCGCCGGTCCGTGTCCGCAGCAGGGCCGCGGTAAAAGCTCCGATCGCCATGAACGCGCCCTGGCAGAGCGACGGCATCCCGCCGAGACCGAGCGCGAAGGCGAGCCCCGTGGCGGCCAGAGCGAGATAGAGCCAGCCGGCGAGATCCTGGAGCTGGAGCGGGTCGGCCACGAGCGGGGGAACGACAAAGGCAAGCGCGACGCCCAGCGCCGCCAGCGTGGCCGGCAGGCGCCACGCGTGGCGAATGTCGTGCGCGGCGCCCGCGAAGGCACGCCTAGCCTGGGCCACGGCCTCGGTCATTCGAGCTCGGGCTCCCGTGTCCGTCCCTGGAAGGCGACGACGATGAGCGCGACTGCGATCGGGAGCACCTCGCGGTATTCGGGCCCGAGGTGGTAGCCGGAGATGTCCGCGCTCGCGATCGCAGCTTCCACCAGCCCGAGCGCGAGGCCGGCGGCGAATGCGAGCCACGGGGTCGCGAAGCGTACGACGACCGCGGCGACCAGCCCCTGTACGCCAAGCAGAGTTCCGGTATCGACATCAAACGGCGCGCTCGGGGCTGCCGCGATCGCGGCGATCGCGGCCAGCCCGCCCACGGCGCCGAACGCTCCGGCGACGAGCCGGCTCACAGGTATGCCGACGACGTGCGCGCCCTCCGGATCGGAGGCGATTGCCTGCAGCCCGCGTCCGGTCCGCGTCCGCTCGAGCACCCACGTCGCGACGAGCGCGAGCGCGACGGCGAGCGCGAGCACGAAGAACGCCCGCACCTGGATCGAGGCGCCGGCGATCGTGATCACGCCGCCGCGGCCCGCGTCGCGGAACGGGAACGGATCGGGGAAGACGTAGCTCGGCTGGGCGAAGGCGGCGCCCAGGATCGCGCGGATGGCGAAGGCGATCGCGACCGTGACCGCGACCCAGCCGATGGTCGAGCCGCGGTCGAGGTACGGCTTTATCGCCAGCGCATACGTGGCCGTCCCAGCGATCACGCACACGCCGAGGCCCACGACGATCGCGAGCGCGAAGCGGCCGCCGCCCACGCTCGTCTGCGTCACCGGGCCCGTCCCCGCGGCCACGAGCAGCGTCACGAACACCGCGAGCGCGATGAGCTCTCCGAGCGCGAAGTGGACGACGCCGGTCAAGCGGTAGATGAGCGTGTAGGCGATCGCGACGACGCCGTACACCCCGCCCGCGGCGAGGCCGCTGATGACGATCTGCAGGGCGAGCGACACGCGCGCGGAAGATTACGTCCGAGCGGCCCGGGGTCGGTTACAACATCCGGGTGACCCGGTCCGCGCCTCCGCCGCAGTCGACCTCGGAGCTCCAGGTCGTGCGGCTGCCGCAAGGGTCGTCCGGGCCTGACCGGATCGCGGTCGAGGAGCCGCTCGAGATCCGCGTGAACGGCGAGGCGGTCGCGGTGACCATGCGCACTCCGGGGCACGACGAGGAGCTCGCCCTCGGCTTCTGCCTCTCGGAGGGGATTCCGGCGACCGCGGCGCGCCTGCCCGACGACCTCGCGGCCAACACGGTCGAGGTGGATGCGCCCGGCTTCGACGCGAGCGGGCTGCGGCGGAGCTTCTACACCTCGTCCTCGTGCGGCGTCTGCGGAAAGGGCGCGCTCGAGGCCGTCGCGGTCGAGGCGCCGCCGGTCGAGAGCGAGTTGCGCATCCCCGCCGCGCTCGTCCAGGCGCTCCCGGAGCGGCTACGCGCCGAGCAGGCGGGCTTCGAGGCGACCGGCGGGCTGCATGCGACGGGCCTGTTCGACGACAAGGGTGAGCTTCTCTGCCTGCGCGAGGACGTCGGCCGCCACAACGCAATGGACAAGGTCGTCGGCTGGGCCTTGACCGACGGCCGCCTCCCGCTCTCCCGCTCGGTGCTGTGTGTCAGCGGACGCCTCTCGTTCGAGCTCGTGCAGAAGGCGGTCGTCGCAGGCTGTCCCGTCGTGGTCGCCGTCGGAGCACCCTCGACGCTCGCGGTTCAACTGGCGGTGAATCGGGGAGTGACGCTCTGTGGGTTCGTCAGGGGCGGCACTTTCAACGTTTACTCGAAGTCCGGCCGGATCCTCCACTAGCCACTTAGGCTGACGGCCCGGATGGGTCGCGTCCGCCGGGTGTACGTCGTCCTCGTCGCGCTCGCCGTTCTGGGGCTCACGGCGTGCGGGGGCGGGCAGAGCACGCTGTCGCCTGCCAGCCCGCAGCAGCACGAGATCTCGAAGCTGTTCTGGATCATGCTGGCCGTCGCCTGGGCCGGCTTCGCGCTCATCGTCGGCCTGCTCACGCTCGGCTGGGTGCAACGGAGGAGGGGCGGCCTGCCCTTCGGTGGCGGAGAGAAAGCGGGGACGGGACTCGTGATCGGGCTCGGCGTCGTGATGCCGATCATCCTGCTCTCGGCGCTCTTCATCTGGTCGGACCTGTTCGTGATCAAGTCGACGGCCGCCCCCGACCCTTCCACGACGCAGCGAAGGATGCAGATCGTCGGTCACCAGTGGTTCTGGGAGGCCCGCTACCCGGGCACCGACGCTGTCACCGCCAACGACATCCACATCCCGGCCGGGGTCCGCGTGCTCGTCGCGGGGCGGACAGCCGACGTGATCCACAGCTTCTGGGTGCCGAGGCTGAACAGGAAGATCGACCTGATCCCCGGCAGCCCCAACACCGTGCTGCTCGATGCTTCCGAGCCCGGGGTCTACCGCGGGCAGTGCGTCGAGTTCTGCGGCCTGCAGCACGCCAACATGTCCCTGAACGTCTACGCCGACCCACCGGCGCGGTTCCGCGCGTGGCTCGCGCATGAGGCCGAGCCGGCGCGCGAGCCGGCGACGGTGCAGGAAAAGCGCGGGCGGCTGGTGTTCCTGTCGCACACGTGCTCGGGTTGCCACACGATCCGCGGGACGAATGCGGACGGCCACATCGGACCGGACCTGACGCACGTGGGCGAGCGGCAGGACCTGGCGGGCCTCGTCCTGACGAACACGCCGGAGAACATGCGCCGCTGGATCGACGACCCGCAGTCGGTCAAGCCGGGATCGAAGATGCCCGACCTGCACCTGGGCAAGGCGGATCTGGATGCCGTCGTCGCGTACCTGGAGTCGCTCAGGTAATGGCGGTCGACGTCCGTGCCCCCGAGCATCCGCGCGTCGGGCGGCTGGAGCAGCTCTGGGAGGAGAGGCCCGGCCTGATCGGCTGGCTCACCACCGTCGACCACAAGCGGATCGGGATCCTCTACCTCTTCACGACGCTCGCGTTCTTCGGCGCGGGCGGGATCGAGGCGCTGCTCATCCGCACGCAGCTCGCTCGCCCGCACGAGCACGTCGTCGGCCCGGACACCTTCAACCAGCTCTTCACCACGCACGGCGTGACGATGATCTTCCTGTTCGTCATCCCGATGACGACGGGAGCCTTCGGGAACTACCTCGTTCCGCTGATGATCGGCGCGCGGGACATGGCCTTCCCGCGGCTGAACGCGCTCAGCTACTGGCTCTTCCTTTCCTCGGGCCTCTTCATCTACGCGGGACTGGCCATGGGAAGCGGGCCGAACGGCGGCTGGTTCAACTACGTCCCGCTCGCGCTCAAGCACTACAGCCCGGGGCCGAACGTGGACTTCTACGCGCTCGGGCTGATCCTGAACGGCGTCTCGAGCACGATCGCGTCGATCAACTTCATCACGACCATCTTCAAGCTGCGCGCGCCGGGCATGTCGCTGAACCGGATGCCCCTCTTCTGCTTCGCGATGCTGGCAGTCTCGCTCGCGCTGATCTTCGCCCTGCCGTCCCTCACCCTCGACCTCGTCATGGTCGAGCTCTCGCGCAAGCTCGGCTTCCAGTTCTTCAACCCGGCCCACGGGGGCGACCCGCTCTTATGGCAGCACCTGTTCTGGTTCTTCGGGCACCCCGAGGTGTACATCATCGTGTTACCCGCGTTCGGGATCGCGACATCGATCATCCCGACGTTCGCGAAGCGGAAGATGCTCGCGTTCCCGCTCGTGGCGCTCGCCGAGCTGCTGGTCGCGTTCATCGGCTTCGGCGTGTGGGCGCATCACATGTTCGCGACCGGGCTGCCGGAGGTCACCCTCATCTTCTTCGCGGCGGCGAGCATGATGGTGGTAATCCCGAGCACGATCCAGGTCTTCGCCTGGACCCTCACGGTGAACGCGGGGAGACCGGAGTTCCGCGCGCCGCTGCTCTTCATCGGCGGCTTCATCGTCTTCTTCGTGATCGGCGGGCTCTCCGGGATCATGTTCGCCGCCATCCCGTTCGACCAGGCGACGACGGACACGTACTTCGTAGTCGCGCACTTCCACTTCATCATCTTCGGCGCCGCCGTCTTCCCGATCCTGGGCGGGCTGTACTACTGGTTCCCGAAGGTAACCGGGCGGATGTACCACGAGCGGTGGGCGAAGGCCTCGTTCTGGCTCACCTTCGCCGGAACGGCGCTGACGTTCTTCCCCATGCACCTCGTCGGGCTGCTCGGGATGCCGCGCCGCGTGTACACGTACGCACCCGGGCTGGGGTGGGATGCGTACAACCTGAGCGAGACGATCGGAGCGTTCCTCCTGGCCGGGGGGCTCGTGGCGATCTTCGCCAACCTCGTGTACAGCCGGTTCCGGGGGGCGCCGGCCGGCCCGGACCCGTTCCACGGCGGGACGCTCGAATGGACGGTGCCGTCCCCGCCGCCGCATTACAACTTCGCCGTCATCCCGACCGTCTCCAGCGCGTACCCGAACTGGGACGAGGACGACAGGCGCACCGACGCGCGCAAGCTCGAGCTCGGAGAGATGACTTTCGAGTCGGATCACGAGACGCCGACCTCCACTGTGCGCGACGGTGTCTTCGACGAGGTAGTCGATATGCCCTCGGAGTCCCCGTGGCCGATCCTCGTAGCGCTCTTCGCCGCGCTCCTGCTGGTGATGGTCCTGATCTCGCACTACGCGGTCGCGGGTTTCTGCCTCCTCCCGCTGCTGCTCTGCGTCGCCGCGTGGCACTGCCAGGAACCGGAGGGGCAGCATGTCTGAGCTGAGCGTCCCGCGGCCCATCGCGCGATCCAATGGCTGGTGGGGGATGCTGCTGTTCATCGCGACCGAGGCGACGCTCTTCGGGCTGATCTTCGGGAGCTACTTCTACATCCGCTTCCAGCACGCGCAGTGGCCCCCGCCCGGCTTCCCGAAGCCGGAGGTCGCCGTGCCGATCGTCCTCGCGCTCGTGCTCGCGGCGACCAGTCTCCCGCTCGCGCTTTCCTGGCGAGCCGCGCGCGCGGGTCGCCTGCGGAGAGCGTGGTGGCTGCTCGCGCTCCCACTCGTCGTCCAGCTCGGCTACTTCGCCATGCAGATACGGCTCTTCGAGGACGACCTGCAGAAGTTCGGGCCGAGCCAGGAGGCCTACGGCTCCGTCTACTACCTCATGCTCGGGGCGCACCACTTCCACGTGCTCCTCGGGATCCTGCTCGAGGCCTTCCTCCTCGCGCGGCTGCTCCAGGGACTGACGCGCTACCGGCTGAACGGACTGGAGTCGACCGTCCTGTACTGGCACGTCGTCAATGCGCTCGGCCTGCTGGTCGTCGCCGTGGAGCTGTCCGCCGCATGACGGTCGCGGGCCGCACCAGGGGGATGGAGTTCCTGCAGTGGTTCGGCCTGTTCGGCGCGTTCCTGATCTGGGTCGTCCAGTTCGTCCTCGGGTGGGGCGTGGGGGAGGCGCGCTGCGGAGCGGCCAACTTCGTCTGGCACGTTGACTTCGACGCGTGGCAGATCGGGCTCATGGCCCTCGGGATCACGGTCGCCCTCGCCGCGGAGGCGGCGGCGATCGCGGTCTTCCGCCGGACGCGGGATCTCGAGCACGACGACCCGCCGCCGTGGGGGAGGCGCAACTTCTTCGCCGCCGCGGCGATCATCGGGAACGTCCTCTTCATCGTGGCGATCCTGCTCAGCGGGATCGGGGCCATCTACCACTCCCCGTGCACGGCGGCATGAGGGCGCGTCTCCTCCTTCCGCTGCTCGTTATCGCGCTCGCGCTGCCGGCGGCCGCGGCGGGAAGCCTGCCGCTTCCGTTCGGGATCGTGGACGCCGGCGCGCCGCCGTCCACGCTCCTCCGCGTGCTCGGCTATCAGCTCTACGCGGGGAACTGCGCGATCTGCCACGGCGCGAACGGTTCGGGCTTCGTGCGCGAGCCGGTGGAGAGCGTGTCGGGGGCCGAGGTGGGGAGGGGGCCGTCGCTGCGCGGCGTGGGCGAGCTGGCGCCGGACTTCTACCTGCGCACCGGGCGCATGCCTCTGGGCCGGCTCGGCGAGCAGCCCCAGCGGGGGCCCGTCCTCCTGAACGAGAAGCAGATCCGGGCGCTCGTCGCCTACGTCGGCTCACTCGGCCACGGCCCGGCGATCCCGGACCCGCACCCGGAGCGGGGAAAGGTCAACGTGGGGCTTCAGCTCTTCACACACCACTGCGCCGGCTGCCACCAGGTGGTGGCTCAGGGCGGCTATCTGACGGGAGCGGAGGCGCCGCCGCTGCAAGATGCGACGCCGACGCAGATCGCCGAGGCGGTGCGCATCGGCCCCTACGTGATGCCGCGCTTCTCGAGGAACGCGATCTCGGATGCGCAGCTCGATTCGATCATCGCTTACGTCCAGTATGCGAAGTCGCCTGAGGACCCGGGCGGCTGGAGCCTCGGGCATGTCGGGCCCATCCCCGAAGGCCTCGTCGCGTGGCTGATCGCCGCCGCCGCCCTCGTCGCCGTCTGCCTCCTCCTCGGCAGGAGGCTCAAGCGGTGAAGCGCTGGCTGATCGCGGGGCTCGTCTTCCTGCTCGGGCTGATGAAGAGGAAGCCGCGCGCGCCGGAGAAGGGAGCGGATCGTCGCCGCCGGAGCTCCCAGTCCCGGCGCCGAGCTGTGGTTCGTCGCGCTCCTCCTGGCGGCCGCGCTGTGCGCCGCCGGCTTCATCGCGGCGTACGCGCTGGACGGGATTCCGCACCAGACGCAGTACCTCGGGCTCGGCCTCGGTCTCTCGTTGGTTTTCCTCGCCGTCGCCTGCATGGTCGCCGCGAGGAGGCTGGTCGTGACCGAGGAGCTCGAGGAGGACTACCCGGTCGAGCACGTGTCCGAGGTGGACAAGGTCGCGGAGATCGTCGAGGAGAGCGGGAGCCGGTTTACCCGCAAGCGGCTCGTTACCGCCGCGGCGCTGACTGCCGGCGGCGCGCTCGGCGCCGCCCTCGCCGTCCCGGCCCTCTCGCTCGGTCCCGTTCTCGACACGAGCGCGTTCTACGACACGCCCTGGCGTCGCGGCCGGCGGCTCGTCGACCAGTCGGGGAGGCCCTGGCGCGCCGCGGACATCGAGATGAAGGACTTCTACACGGCGTATCCGGAAGGGGCCGACCGCGAGAGTTTCGCGAGCCCGGTTGTGCTGATACGCCTGCGCCCTGCCGACCTTCAGCTGCCGGCCGGTCGCGACGGCTGGGCCCCGCACGGCATCCTCGCGTACTCGAAGATCTGCACGCACGCCGGCTGCGCCATCAACCTCTACCGGACGCCGCTCTTCCCGCCGGTCGAGCCCAAGCCGGCGCTCGTGTGCCCGTGCCACTATTCGACCTTCGACGTCGCGCGCGGCGCCGAGGTGATCTACGGGCCGGCCGGGCGGCCGCTCCCGCAGCTGCCGCTCTACGTGGACGGGGCCGGAAACCTGCGCGCCGCCGGCAACTTCTCCGGCGCCGTCGGTCCGGCCTGGTGGGGCGTTAGGAGAGGACCGGCCACGTGATCCGCGGCATCGTCCGCTTCCTCGACCAGCGCAGCGGCACTGCGCCGTTCATCCGCAAGGCCATGCGCTACGTCTTCCCCGACCACTGGTCGTTCCTGCTCGGCGAGGTCGCGCTCTACGCCTTCGTCGTCCTTGTCGGCACCGGCGTCTACCTGACCTTCTTCTTCGAGCCGAGCGTCCACCAGGTCGTGTACCAGGGCCCGTACCTCCCGCTGCGCGGTGCGCAGATGTCGGAGGCGTACCGCTCGGTCGTCCACATGAGCTTCGAGGTGAAGTCGGGCCTGCTCATGCGCCAGACGCACCACTGGGCAGCGGACGTGTTCGTGGCCGCGATCGTGCTGCACATGCTCCGGGTCTTCTTCACCGGCGCGTTCCGCAAGCCGCGCGATCTCACGTACTACATCGGGATCGCGATGCTCGGGCTCGCCCTGCTCGAGGGGTACCTCGGCTACTCCCTGGTGGACGACCTGCTCTCGGGGATGGGGCTTGCGATCGGCTACTCGGTGGCGATGTCGATCCCGTTCATCGGCGCCGAGATCGCGCAGCTCGTATGGGGAGCGCCGTTTCCCGGGATCCCGCAGTTCTGGTCGCGCATGTACATCGGGCACGTCCTCGTGTTCCCGCTCCTCATCGCGTCGCTGCTCGGCCTGCACCTCTTCCTGGTCGCGGCGCGGCACCACACGCAGTTCCGCCGGAAGAAGGAGACCGAGCGGAAGGTCGTGGGCATTCCCACGTTCCCCGGCCAGGCGCCGCGCTCGCTCGGCCTGTTCTTCGCCGTCGCGGGCGTCCTGTTCCTGCTCGGCGGGCTCGTGCAGATCAACCCCGTCTGGCTCTGGGGGCCGTACCACGTCGACGCGGCGACGAACGCCGCGCAGCCGGACTGGTACCTGGGATGGCTGATCGGCGCCTTACGGATGATCCCGAGCTTCGACGTCACGATCGGCAACTACACGCTGATCCCGAACCCGTTCTGGGGCGGCGTCCTCTTCCCGCTCATCGTCTTCGGGATCCTGCTCGCGTGGCCCGCGCTCGAGCGGCGGTTCACCGGAGATCACGGCTTCCACAACCTCCTGGACCGGCCGCGCGACGCGCCGCTGCGGACGGCATTCGGCTCAGCGCTCTTCACCTGGGTCTTCGTGATCTTCCTGGCCGGCGCGTCCGACCGGGTCTTCGTCCTGCTCGGGCTCTCGTACGAGTGGCAGATCACGGTCTACCGGGTGTTCGTCTTCGTCGGCCCGGTCTTCGCCTTCTTCCTGACGAAGCGGGTGTGCGAGGAGCTGCAGAAGGGCGATGCGGTCGAGCAGCGGCGCAAGCGCGCTGAAGCGCCGGCCTGAGCAGCAGCGTAGACACCGATCTAGCGCTTACATACATCCGTGACCGAAGAGCAGAGACCGGAGCCAGGGCTGCTCCGCCGGGCCGGGCGAGGCCTAATGGGCGGGACGAAGCGCCACCTCTCACACCAGCTGGGAGGAGCCCAGCGCGCACGCGTCGTCCTCATCCTCGCCTGCATCCTCGGGCTCAGCGCCGCCGATGCGTCGACGGTGGGCGCGTCCGCGACCGAGCTGCGGAACGGCCTGCACATCTCGAACACCGACATCGGCCTGCTCGTAGCCGTAACGTCGCTCGTGGCGGCGCTGGCCACGCTGCCCTTCGGCGTCCTCGCCGACCGCATCCGGCGCACGTGGACGCTCGGGGCCGTGATCGTCCTGTGGGGCGCGGCGATGCTCTGGAGCTCGGCCGTCGGGGACTTCGGCGAGCTGCTGCTCGCACGCGTCTTTCTCGGCGCCGTGACGGCGGCCGCAGGCCCGCTCGTCGCCTCCCTGATCGGCGACTACTTCCACGCGGCCGAACGCGGGCGAATCTACGGCTTCATCCTCGCGGGCGAGCTCCTGGGGGCCGGGTTCGGCTTCGCGGTCACGGGCGACATCGCGACACTGTCCTGGCGTGCGGCATTCGTCATCCTCGCGCTGCCCGCATTCGCCCTCGCCTTCCTCGTCTTCCGTTTGCCGGAGCCGGAGCGCGGTGGCCACGGCGTGCTCCTGGCCGAGCCGGGGACGCGCGGCGCCGAGCAGGCGCCCGAGCCGGGCGAAGGGGAGCCGAGCCAGACCGACGCGCAGCGGCTCGCGGAGGAGCGGGGGATCGTGCCCGACCCGGAGCTGACCGCGCACCCGGACCCGCAGCGGATGAACCTGTGGGAGGCCGTGAAGCACGTGCTCTCCGTGCGAACCAACGTGATCCTGATCGTCTCGAGCGCGTGCGGGTACTACTTTCTCGCCGGCGTCCAGACGTTCGGCTCCCAGTTCGCCAAGCAGCAGTACGACATCAACCAGGCTGTCGCGAACCTCCTGCTGCTCGTCGTCGGGCTAGGAGCGATCGGCGGCGTGCTGGCGGGCGGCGCCCTCGGCGACCGGCTCCTGCGCCGCGGCTACCTGAACGGGCGGATCATGGTCAGCGCGATCTCGGGAGCGCTGGCGGTGGCGGTGTTCGTCCCGGCGCTCTTCTCACGGTCGGCCTCCCACGCCGTCCTCTGGCTGATCTTCGCGGTGCTGCTCCTCTCGGCGCAGAACCCGCCGCTCGACGCGGCCCGCCTCGACATCATGCCGCCCTACCTCTGGGGCCGCGCGGAGGCGGTGCGGACGTTCCTGCGCGGCCTCGCCCAGGCGCTCGCGCCGCTTCTGTTCGGTGCCGTCTCCGACCACGTCTTCGGAGGCGGGCGCTCGGGCCTGCAGTGGACGTTCGTCGTCATGCTCGTGCCACTGCTCGCCAGCGCCTACCTGCTCTTCCGAGCGTTGCGAACATACCCGCGGGACGTGGCGTCGGCGGCCGCCATCTCCGTCGAGCCGAAACGGGCCTTCGACTGGCCCGAGGCCCAGCCTCAGGAGTAGGAGACCTCGCCGCTCTCGACCAGCCGTTGCTCGCCGCCCACGTCGAGCACGAGCCGGCCGGCCCGGTCCATCCCCAGGGCGGTTCCGGTGAGCCCGTCCACCGTGACTCGGCGGCCGCGCAGGAAGTCGCGCGCGCCCAGGTCCTGATACAGGGCCGCGAGCCCGCCGCCGCGCCAGGCGTCGTAGTGGTGTTCGAGCCGCGCGAGCAGCGTCGCGAGGAGGGCTTCGCGGTCGTGCTCGCGGCCGGTGATCGTGCGCAGCGAGCCGGCCGGCCGGCGGGCTTCCGGCAGCTGCTCTCGAGTCTGGTTCACGTTGATCCCGATCCCGAGGACGACCATGCCGTCTCGGAGCTCGCCCAGCACGCCCGCGACCTTCCGCCGGTTGAGCATCACGTCGTTCGGCCACTTGATCTGGACGAAGAGGTCGGTGGCGACCTCGACCGCGTCCGCCGCCGCGGCGGCGCCGACCAGGGTGAGCTCCTGCGGCGGGCGGCCCGGCGGCGGGCGTAGTGCGATCGAGGCGTGAATTGCAGTTCGTGGTGGGGCCTCCCAGCGACGGCCGAGGCGGCCACGCCCCGCCGACTGGAAGTCCGCCACGGCCACCGTCCCCTCGGTGGCGTCAGGCTCGATCAGGAGCTGCGTGGACTCGCACTCCTCCACGTGGATCAATGGCTGACCCAGATTAGGCACGCTCGATGCGAACCGCCGACACCTTGTACTCGGGCGTCCCGATCAGGGAGTCGCCGACGTCGTGCGTCAGCCAGTTCACCTTCGCCTGGGCGAAGTGGAGGGCCATCCATACGAGCCCCGGATAGACGCGTTCGGTCACGCGGGCCTGGGCCTCGAGCGAGCCGCGACGGGAGACGAGTCGCGCCGGATCGCCATCGGCGAGCCCGAGGCTCGACGCGTCCTCGGCCGAGATCTCGAAGAACGGTTCCTGCTGCTTGTCGGTCACGCCCGGCTCCCGCATGGTCATCCCCGCCGAGTTGTAGTGGTAGAGCGTTCTGCCGGTGGAGAGGACGAAGGGGTACTCCGAATCCGGCTGCTCGATCGGAGGTTGAAACTCGACCGGGAAGAACTTGCCCTTGCCGTTCACATTTTCGGGATGGGGGGAATGGAGAAAGCGAGAGCCCGGATGGTCCCGGTCGGGGCACGGCCACTGGATCCCCTGTTCCTCGATTCGGTCGTACCGGATGCCCGACCAGTTGGGCGCGAGGTCGGCGAACTCGTCCCACGCCTGCTCGGCGCTCTCGTACTCCCAGCCCGCGCCCAGGGCGTTCGCGAAAGCGACCACGATGCGCCAGTCCTCGCGAGCGTTCCCCGGGGAGTCGAGCGCTTTCCGCACCCGGTTCACCCGGCGCTCGGTGTTCGTGAACGTGCCGTCTTTCTCGGCGAACGACGAGGCGGGAAAGACGACGTTCGCGTGATCGCGCGTCGACTCGTTCAGGAACAGGTCCTGGGCGACCATGAATTCCAGGTGTGCGAGCCCTTCCTCGACGTGCCGGGCGTTGGGCTCGGTCTGCGCCGGGTTCTCGCCGACGAGATACAGCGCCTTGATCCGGCCGTCGTGCAGCCCGGACATCATCTGGTCGAGGCGATAGCCGAGCGTCTCCGGCGTCTCGACGCCCCAGCGCGCGGCGAACTTCGCGCGGATGTCCGGGTCGGTCAGCGACTGATAGCCGGGGAAGTACGAGGGATTCGCGCCTGCGTCGTTCAGCCCCTGGACGTTGTTCTGCCCCCGGAGCGCGTTCAGGCCGGTGGACTCGTACCCCAGGTGGCCGGTCATGAGCACGAGGTTGGAGAGTGACCAGACGTTGTCCACCGCGCACGCGTGCTCGGTGATCCCGAGCGTGTAGAACACGGCCGCGTGCTTCTCGGCCGCGTACTCGCGGGCGGTGGCGCGGATGTCCTCGGCGGGAACGCCGGTGACGCGCTCCGCGTCTTCAGGCGTGTAGCGGGAGACGACCTCGCGGACGGAGTCGAAGTCGACCGTGTGCGCGCGGATGTACTCCTCGTCCTGTAGCCCCTCTTCGAGGATGACGTGCATGAGTGCGTTCAGCAGCCAAACGTCCGTCCCCGGCCGCAGCTGCAGGTGCCGCGTCGCGATCTTGGTCAGCCAGATCTTGCGCGGATCGGCGACGACGAGCTTCGCCCCGTCCCGGACGGCGCGCTTCATTCGCAAAGCCAGCACAGGGTGTGCCTCGGTCGTGTTCGAGCCGATGACGAGCAGGAAACGGTCGTCGTCGATCTCCGGGATCGAGTTGGTGCTAGCTCCTCTGCCCAACGACCTGACCAGGCCGTAAAGAGTCGGAGCGTGTCAGGTGGCCTCGCAGGAGTGGACCGAGTTCGTGCCGATCGCCGTTCGTGCGAGCTTCTGGATGAGGAAGTTCTCCTCCATCGTCAGCCGCGCCGAGGAAAGAACGCCTATCGACTCCGGGCCATGCCGGTCACTCACCCCCTGCAGGCCCTCGGCCGCGACCCGGAGCGCGTGCTCCCAGGTCGTCTCGTACAGCTCGCCGTCCTCGCCGCGAACGAGCGGCTCGGTCAGGCGGTCGGGGTGGTGCACGAAGTTGAAGGCGAACCGCCCCTTGACGCAGAGGTCGCCCTCGTTCGGGAGGTAGCGCGGATCGGACGTGACCTTGACGATCCGGTTCTGCTCGCGGTCGACGTTGAGGTCGACCTGGCAGCCGACGCCGCAGAACGTACACGTGGTCTTGACCTTGTCCAGCTGCGCCTCGCGGCCCGCCGGCGCGCCCTCCTCGAACTTCTCGTAGATCGCCCCGGTCGGGCAGACGGAGAGGCAGCCCCCGCACAGCTCGCACTCGGTATCGAGCCAGGAGCGGTCCCAGGTGGGGACGATGCGCGCCTCGGCCCCGCGGCCTTCCAGGGAGAGTGCGGAGCACTGCATGACCTCCTGCGTGTACCGAACACAGCGGTTGCAGAGGATGCACGCGTCCGGGTCGTAGCCCATCAGCCGGTTCCGGTCCTCGTAGGGCTCGCGCTTCGCGTCCGGGAGGACGAACGGCGCTTCGGCGCCGAGCTCCTCCGCCAGGCCGACGAGCTCGTTCGGCCTTCCAGCCGGATTGGCGTTCAGGTGCTCGGTCAGGAGCATCTCGGTGAGGGTCCGCCGGAGCTTTCCCGTGCGTCCGTTGGTGGAGACGGCCATTCCCTCGGCGACGTGGGTCGCGCACGAGGGCACCGGTCGCGGCGCTCCCTCGACCTCGACCACGCAGACCCGGCAGCCGCCGTAGGGATCGAGCTTCGCGTCGTGGCAGAGGGTTGGAACGAAGATGCCGTGCCGGGCGAGGGCGTGGACCAGGAGCTCGCCCTCCTCCGCCTGAATCTGCCGACCGTCGACGGTCAGCTGCACTAAACCTCCTCCGGCCAGTGTGCGAGTGCTGCTCGTACGGGAATCGGGGACGCCTGTCCCAGCCCGCAGATCGACGTCTGCTCGAGGGCCTCCATCCATTCGTCCATCTTCTCCTGGGTCATCGCCAGCTCTCCTGCGAACACATGATGGAGTGCGCGGTTGCCGATGCGGCAGGGCGTGCACTTCTGGCAGGACTCTTCCGCAAAGAAGCGCATCGTCTCGGCCAGGAGGCGCTGCACCGGATACGAGGAGGGAAAGACCTGGAAGCCCGCCGAGCCGGGGCCGCAGCCCCACTCCGCCAGCGCTTCGCGCGTGAGCGGCACGTCGAGCGCCGCCGGCGGGAGGATCCCGCTCGCGGCGCCGCCCGGGACGATCGCTCCGATCTCGGCGGTGCCGCCGCCGGCGTAGTCGTCGATCAACTGCCGCGCTGTCACGTCAAGAGGCGCGTCGTAGCAGCCGGGCCGCTCGACCGCACCGGATACGGACCAGAGCCGGCTGGGGGCCCATTCACGACGGGTGATTCGCGCGACATGGGCGAACGTCTCGACGTTCGAGATGAGCGTGGGGAGGCCGAGGTAGCCGTACTGGGCCGGGTACGGAGGACGCAGCCGCGGCATGCCGCGGCGGCCCTCCATCGACTCGAGCATCGCGGACTCCTCGCCGCAGACGTACGAGCCTGCGCCGACCACTATCTCCACCGCCGGGCCGCGTTCGTCGATCGCCGCCTGCAGCCGGGCACGGGCGTTCGCGTATTCCTCCCGCAGATAGACGTACGCGTGATCGGTTTCGCAGAACCGCATCGCGAGCTCGAGCCCCTCGAGCACGAGGTGCGGCCGCAGCTCCATCAGGTAGCGGTCTTTGAAGGTGCCGGGCTCGCCCTCGTCGGCGTTGACGATGACCACACGCGGCGCTGGCTCGGCGCGGACGGCCTCCCACTTCCGCCACGCGGGGAAGCCCGCGCCGCCCATGCCCGTCAGGCCCGAATTGCGCAGCATCTCGACCAGCTCGCTGGGATCGAGCTCCGGCACGTCGCGCAGCTCGTCCGGTTCGAGCAGGAAGCTGTTCGCAGCGTGAGTGACGCCACCGGCGATCTCCTCGCCCTCGAGCCGCGCCGGGGCGAGGTCGCAGTGTCCGAGGCAGGCGACTTCCAGCTCATCCCGCCCGACGACCGCGCCGGCGCAGTCGCAGACGGGCCCTCGGCAGACGCGCGGCGTCTCGATCGGGACGCGCAGGTAGGAGTAGAACGAGGCGACCTCGTGGACGTCCCCGCGCCGAAGGTTCATCGCATCCGCCAGAGCGTCGGCCAGCTCCGGCGTCACCGGCCCGACCTCGCGCCGGATGCGGCCGAGATTCGCGAGGAGATGCGTCCGCTCTGTCGGGAGCTCTCTCAAAAGGGCTGGAAGCTGCAGGACGTCCACAGGCAATTCTAGGCCGGATCGCTGAGCGATATTGTGTCTGTTCTGCGTTCCGACGTGCCAACGGTCGAAGATGCCATTCGGGTGGCCGAGTTCCGTGTGGCGCTGCGCCGCTTCTTCCGCATGACCGAGATGGCCGCGCGCGAGAGCCGGCTCACGCCGCGCCAGTACTTGCTGCTCCTGCTCGTCAAGGGAGCGCCGCACGGGAGCGAGCAGACGACGGTAGGCGAGCTGTGCAAGCGGCTCTACCTCGCCCAGAGCACGGTCACGGAGCTCGTCAGCCGCGCGGTCGACGCCGGGCTCGTGTCGGTGACGCGATCCGACCTCGACGGACGGGTGAGCGAGATTCGCCTGGCGGCCGAGGGCGAGCGGAGGCTCGCCGACTGCTTCGTCCGGCTCGAGGACGAGCGGGAGTTGCTGCGCGCCGGGCTGGCCGAGCTAGACCGCTCCGTATCTGACTGACAGCGGTGCTGTCAAGGATCGTCGACAATGCTGAAGCGGGAACTTCGCATGGATTTTCCGCCCGTTAGCTCCTACACTTGACGGGATGCCGGAAGCCGCCCCCGAGCGAATCGCTGAGAACGAGGTCGTGTTGCGTGAGGTGAACGAGCGGATCGCGGAGAAGACGTCGGATCTCGAGATTCGCGGGCTCGCGGGCGGAGACGAGACGAGCGAATATCTCTGCTCGTGCGGGCGGCCCGACTGCGACGACCTGGTCCGGATGACGCTGACGGAGTTCGCGGAAGTGCACGCGCGGGACGACCAGTTCGTGGTTGCGCACGGGCACGACAACCCGGAGATCGAAGAGATCGTCGCCGAGCACGGCGGGTACGCAGTCGTGCGCAAGAAGCCGGGCTTCAGGCCGCAAGACATCGCTGACTGACGTTTAGCGCCCGCCTGGGGACGGGGACGACCTCCGCATGCGCGCGCTCGCGTGGACGGTCGTCAGCTTCCGCTACGCGATCGTCGCCGGCTGGATAGCGGCCGCCGTCGCGGCGGTGCTCTGGCTGCCACAGCTGCACCGCTCGAACGGCGGCGCCCTGTCCGACCTCGTCGCCAAGAGCTCGCCGGCGCTGCGGGAAGAGGCGCGCTCGGCCCAGCTCTTCGGCTCGCCCATTACACCGGACACGATGGTGGTCCAGCGCAACCCGGCCGGGCTGACGAAGGCCGAGCAAGCGCATGTGGTCACGCGGGCTCTCCGGATCGATCAGCGTGGCTATCGCGACCTCCTCAGCATTTCGGTGGCGGTACCGATCCTCAACACGCTGGGGCTCCTGCCGGCGTCGCGCGAGCGCGGAACGACCGCCCTTACGTACCTGTACTTCCCGCCGCGCTACGGCTTCGAGACGCGGGACGACCTCGCCCACACCTTCGCCAAGCACATCCCGCCCGAGGAAGGCCTAGCCGGCGTCACCGGCGCCGGCCCCGCGAGGATCACGGCATACCACGCGGTTCAGGACGCGCTTCCGATCGTCGCCGCCGCGACCGCGGTGCTGATTTTGCTGCTCGTCGGGATCAACTTCCTCTCGCCGCTGCCGGCGCTCCTCGTGCTGTGCGCGGGAGGGCTCTCGTACCTGGTGGACATCCGGCTCCTGGGCTGGATCAGCGAGCGCACCGGCATATTGATCCCGAGCGAGATCGAACCGCTCCTCGTCGTGCTGCTGCTCGGGATCTCGACCGACTACGCGATCTTCTACCTCTCCGGACAGCGCCGCCGGCTGCAGGAGGGCGAAGAGCCGCTGAGTGCCGCACGTGCGGTGGCGGCGGAGTACACCCCTACGATTCTCGTCGCCGGCCTCACCGTGGCCGCCGGCACCGCCGCCCTGCTCGTCGCACGGCTGGGCTTCATGCGGGCCTTCGGACCCGGCCTCGCGCTCACGGCCCTCATCGGCGTCATCGTGTCGGTCACGTTCATGCCGGCCGTGATTGCGCTCTCCGGCCGGACGCTCTTCTGGCCGAAGCTCGCACGGGTCGCGCCCGAGCGGCCAGGGCGGCGCTCGTTGCGTGAGCGGGCCGCCTTCTGGTCGACCGCGCGGCCGCTCGCCCTGCTGATCGTGCTCGTGTGCGTCGCGGGGCTCGGCGCGGCGGCCAGCGGTCTCGCCCGTCTCGATCTCGGGTTCGGCCTCATCGGAGGCCTCCCGTCCGGGTCGGAGGCGGCCCGCGCCGCGAAGGCAGCGGGCAAGGGCTTCGCGCCCGGGATCCTCGGCCCGACGGAGATCGTGCTCGAGCGGACCGCGATCGGCGCCGATCGCGGCGGCCTCGACCGGCTCGAGCAACTGATCGGGAGGCAGCCGGGTATCGCCGGCGTGCTCGGGCCGCGCGAGGAGGGCGCGTTGCATCGGCGGGGGCTCGCCGTCACCAGCTCGGGCGACGCGGCTCGCTACGCGGTCGTCCTCTCGTCCGACCCCTTCGAGGCACCCGCGATCAACGACCTGAGGTCGCTCGAAGGCCGGTTGCCGGATCTCGTGCGGCAAGCGGGCCTGTCCGCTCCCCACATCGAGGTGGGCGGTGCGACCGCGCTCGCGGGGGACACGATCGACGCCGTTCTAAACGACCTGGCCCGCGTCGCGCTTGTGGTGGTGCTGGTGGACTTTCTGCTGCTCGCGTTCTTCCTGCGCGCGGTGATCGCGCCGCTGTACCTGCTGGCGGCCAGCGTCCTCGCCCTGGCGGCCACCCTCGGACTTACAGCGTATGTATTCCAGGGCCTGCTCGGCTATCCGAGCATCACGTACTTCGTCCCGTTCGCGACCGCGGTGCTGCTCGTGGCGCTCGGATCGGACTACAACGTCTTCGTCGCCGGCCGGATCTGGGAGGAGGCGCGAGAGCAGCCGCTGCGCCAGGCGGTCGCGACCGCCGCCCCGCGGGCGGCCCGCGCGATCACCGTGGCCGGCCTCGTTCTGGCCGGAAGCTTCGCGCTGCTCGCGCTCGTCCCTCTGCGCTCCTTCGCCGAGCTCGCGTTCGCGATGGCGGTGGGCATCCTCATCGACTCGTTCATTGTCCGGTCGTTCCTCGTCCCGGCGCTCATCTCGCTCTTCGGCACGGTCGGCAGCTGGCCGGGACGCAGGCTGCGGACCAGCGACGAGCTCGAAGCCGCGGGCGCGTAGGTCACGTTTCTGCGAAATCAGCCCAGGGAACAGTTTCGGAATGCGAATGATCGCCGAGCGGCTTCTGCACGACAACGCGCGGACGCCGGCGCGGGTCGACGGCTACGCGCCCATCGCGGACTACGCCGTCATCGGGGACGGGCGGACGCTTGCGCTCGTCGCCGCCGACGGCGCGATCGATTGGCTCGCCCTCCCGAACATCGCGGGGGAGCCTCTCCTGGCTGCGCTCCTCGACGCCGAAAGTGGGCACAGCTTCCGCCTCGCGCCCTCCGGCGAGGCAACCGTCACGCGCCGCTACCTGCCGGAGACGAATGTCCTCGAGACGACCTTCGAGACGCCGACGGGCGTCCTCACGGTCACGGACGCATTCACGGTCGACGACGGCGAGCTGCTCCCCTGGCTCGAGCTCGTGCGCTCGGTGGAATGTGCGACAGGGAGCGTCGAGGTGGAGTGGCAGTTCCGTCCTGCGCCGCACGCCGAGGGACGCTTCCGGCTGCACACCTGGAACGCCGGCGCGGGCAGCTTCGAGCTCGCGAACGGCGACAGCGCGCTCTTCGCCCTCGTCTACTGCGTCGACGGACCGCTCCCGACGCCCGTCCGCGACGACGTCGAGCAGCGCCTGCACTCGACTGTCTCGTGGTGGAAACGCTGGGTCGAGCGCCACGAGTACGACGGTCCCTGGGCGGACGAGGTGCTGCGCAGCGCGTTCGCGCTGAAGCTCCTGACTCACTCGCCGACCGGCGCCATGGCGGCGGCGGCGACGACCTCCCTGCCGGAGAAGATCGGCGGCGACCGCAACTGGGATTACCGCTTCTGCTGGGTCCGTGACTCCGCGTTCGCGCTGGACGCGCTACTGCGCATCGGGCGCCTCGAGCTCGTGCATTCCGCCCTGCGCTGGCTGTTGGACGCGGTGAAGTGCACCCATCCGCGCCTCAACGTCCTGTACGACCTCGAGGGCCGGGTGCCCACCGACTGCGTGGAGCTCCAGCTTCCCGGTTACCGCGGATCGCGGCCCGTGCGCAAGGGCAACACCGCTGCGCCGCAGATCCAGCTCGGCTGCTACGGCGACCTGCTCGAGACCGTCTGGCTGTACGTCCGGGACGGCCACGACCTGGGCCCGGAGGTCGGGCTCAGGATCGCCGAGGTGGCGAGCTTCGCCGGCCGGATCTGGCGTAACGAGGACTCCGGCATCTGGGAGCTCGACGACCTGCAGCAGTACACGATCTCGAAGATGGGCTGCTGGGTCGCACTCGACCGCGCCCTCAAGCTTGCCGAGCGCGGGGCGATACCCGGTGACGACAGCGACCTCTGGAGGCGCGAGCGCGAGCAGGTCCGTGACTTCGTGGAGACGCGTTGCTGGTCGGACCGCCGCAACAGCTACACGTTCTACGCGGGGACGGACAAGCTCGACGCGAGCGTGCTCCTCGCCGCCCGGAGCGGGTTCGCCGATCCTCGGGGCCAGCGGATCGCCGGCACGATCGCCGCCGTCCAGGAGGAGCTCGCAGAGGGGCCGTTCGTCTACCGCTACAGCGGTACGCAAGAGCTGGAAGGAGCCTTCCTCGCCTGCTCTTTCTGGCTCGTGCAGGCTCTCGCACGAGCCGGGCGCCTCGAGGATGCAAGGTCGCTCATGGACGACGCGGTCGCGCTCTCGAACGACGTCGGCCTCTTTTCCGAGGAGATCGACCCGGAATCCGGCGAGCTGCTCGGCAACGTCCCGCAGGCGCTCACGCATCTCGCGCTCATCGACGCCGCCGGCGCGGTCCAGGACCTGGAGGAGTCGTGAGCGATGTCGTCGTCGTCACCGGTGCATCCGCAGGCGTCGGCCGCGCGACGGTGCGCAAGTTTGCCGAGGACGGGGCCAGGATCGGGTTGATCGCACGCGGCCGGCCCGGGCTCGAGCACGCGAAGCGCGAGGTCGAGGAGCGCGGGGGAGAGGCGCTCGTCCTGCCGTGCGATGTCGCAGACCCGGCCGCGGTCGACGCCGCGGCCTCGGCGGTCGAGGAGGCCTTCGGGCCGATCGACGTATGGGTGAACGACGCGATGGTGACCGTCTACGCCGAGTTCACCGACATCGAGCCGGAGGAGTTCGAGCGCGCGTCCCACGTGACCTATCTCGGGACGGTGTGGGGGACGCGCGCCGCTCTGAAGCGCATGCTTCCGCGCGACCGCGGCTCGATCGTCCAGGTCAGCTCCGCCCTCGCCTACCGCGGGATCCCCCTCCAGTCCGCCTACTGCGGCGCCAAGCACGCGATCAAGGGATTCACCGAATCGGTCATCACCGAGCTGCTCCACAACGGGTCGAACGTCCACATAGGGATGGTGCAACTCCCCGGGCTGAACACGCCCCAGTTCACGTGGGGACGGACGAAGCTTCCCAAGCAGACGCAGCCGGTGCCGCCCATCTATCAGCCCGAGCTCGCCGCCGACGCCATCCATTTCTGCGCCTACAACGGGCGGCGCGAGATCTACGTCGGCTACCCGACGGTGAAGACGATCGTCGGGGAGAAGGTCGCACCCTGGCTTGTCGACCGCTACCTCGCTCGGAACGGCTACGACGCGCAGCAGACCGACGAGCCGCTCGATCCGGAGGGGCACGACAACCTGTTCGAGCCCGTGGAGGAGGACCGCGGAGCGCACGGGCCGTTCGACGACCGGGCTCGCAGCAGCAGCGTCCAGTACCTGTTCGCGAAGCATCGCGGGCTCGTGGTGCTCGCCGGCCTAGGCGTGGCCGCCGCCGCGGCGGCCGGCGTCTCCGCGATTCGAAGCTGAAAGGAGTTCCCATGGCACAGCTGGTATCCGATTTCGTGCTCGAGCGCCTCACCGAATGGGGCGTGCACCGCGTCTACGGCTATCCCGGAGACGGCATCAACTCGTTCCTCGGCGCGTTCGACCGCGCCGAAGGCGACCCCGAGTTCACTCAGGTCCGGCACGAGGAAATGGCCGCGTTCATGGCGTGCGCGCACGCCAAGTTCACCGGCGAGATCGGCGTGTGCATCGCCACCTCCGGCCCCGGCGCCATCCACCTGCTGAACGGGCTCTACGACGCCAAGCTCGACCACGCGCCGGTCCTGGCGCTGATCGGCCAGCAGAAGCGGATCTCGCTCGGCGCGCACTACCAGCAGGAGGTGGACCTGCAGACGCTCTTCAAGGACGTGTCCGAGTTCGTGTACGAGTGCATGCATCCCGCGCAGGCGCGGCACCTGATCGACCGCGGCATCCGGACGGCTCTCGCGCAGCGCGGCGTCGCCACCATCATCTTCCCCGCGGACGTTCAGGAGGAGGAGGCCGCGGAGCCTCCGCGCACGCACGGCGCTGTCTACTCCTCCGTCGGATACTCGACGCCTCGCATCGTTCCCGAGCCGGTCGATCTCCAGCGCGCGGCGGACATCCTGAACGAGGGAGAGAAGGTCGCGATGCTGATCGGACAGGGCGCGCGGGGCGCCGCCGACGAGGTCGTGGAAACGGCTGAGCTGCTCGGGGCGGGCGTGGCGAAAGCGCTGCTCGGCAAGGCCGTCCTCCCGGACGACCTGCCCTTCGTCACCGGGTCGATCGGCCTGCTCGGATCGAAGCCGTCCTACGAGATGATGATGGGCTGCGACACGCTCTTCATGGTCGGGACGAGCTTCCCGTACTCGGAATGGCTGCCCCAAGAGGGGCAGGCGAAGGCCGTCGAGATCGACGTCGACGCCCGGATGATCGGCATCCGCTATCCGCTCGACGTGCCGCTTGTCGGCGACGCCAAGGCGACGCTGAAGGAGCTGATCCCGCTGCTCGAGCGCAAGGAGGACCGCTCGTGGCGGGAGGAGATCGAGGGGAACGTGCGCGACTGGTGGGAGATCGTCGAGGAGGTGTCGATGCAGGACGCCGACCCGATGAACCCGCAGCGGGTCGTCTGGGAGCTGAACGCGCATCTGCCTGCGGACGCGATCCTGTGCGCGGACTCAGGCTCGTCCACGAACTGGTTCGCGCGGCAGCTCAAGGTGAAGAAAGGCAACCTGGCCTCGCTCTCGGGCACGCTGGCGACCATGGGCGACGGCGTGCCCTACGCGATCGCGGCCAAGTTCGCATTCCCGCAGCGGCCGGTGATCGCCTTCGTGGGCGACGGGGCCTTCCAGATGAACGGGATGAACGAGCTCCTGACCGTGAAGAAGTACTGGGAGCAGAACTGGAAGGAGCATCCGGCGCTCGTCTTCTGCGTCTTCAACAACCAGGACCTGAACCAGGTGACCTGGGAGCAGCGCGTCCTCTCGGGCGATCCCCGCTTTGCGGGCTCGCAGCAGATCCCGGACTTCCCCGCCGCCCGCTACGCGGAACTGATCGGCCTCGCCGGCATCCGCTGCGACGACGGTGACAAGGTGTCCGGCGCGTGGCACGAGGCGCTCAACGCCGGCCGGCCGTGCGTGCTCGAGGTGGTCGTCGACCGCAACGTGCCCCCGCTGCCCCCGCACATCAAGCTCGACATGGCCAAGAAGATGGGCATGGCTCTGATCGGCGGTGACGAGGACGCGGGCGGGATCATGGAGAAGTCGCTCAAAGGCAAGCTCGCAGAGCTCAAGCAGAAGCTACCGTCGTAGATGCCCGCCCTCGCCCCGGCACGGGCCGAGGTCGAGCGGGTCGCGACCTCGGCGTACGAGATCCCCACCGACGGCCCCGAGGCCGACGGAACGCTGGAGTGGGACTCGACCACGATCGTCGTCGTCGAGGTCGAGGCCGGCGGCGAGACGGGGCTCGGCTACACGTACGGGGACGCTTCGATCGCACGATTTGTGGTGTCGAATCTCGCGATCTGCGTAGAGGGGTCAGACCCCTTGTCCGTACGGGACACGTGGACGCTCATGGGCGCGGCGATCCGCAACGCCGGTCGTCCCGGTCTCGGCTTCATGGCTGTCTCGGCGGTCGACACGGCTCTGTGGGACCTGAAGGCGCGGCTGCTCGGCGTCCCACTTGTGGACGCGCTCGACCGCGCGCACGACGCCGTTCCCGTCTACGGCTCGGGCGGGTTTTGCAACTACTCCCTCGGGAGGCTGCGGGAGCAACTGAGTGACTGGGTGGAGGCGGGCATCCCGCGCGTCAAGCTCAAGGTCGGGCGCGACCCTGGCGAGGATGCGGCGAGGCTCGACGCAGCGCGCCAGGGGATCGGCGAGGAGCCCGAGCTCTACGTCGACGCGAATGGAGCGTTCTCGCCGAAGCAGGCGCTCGAGTGGGCGGTGCGCTACCGGGCCGACTGGGGCGTGTCCTGGTTCGAGGAGCCCGTCAGCTCCGCCGACCTCGAGGGACTCCGACTCGTCCGCGAACGCGGGCCGGCCGGCCTGGACATCGCCGCCGGCGAATACGTGTTCGTCCCACGGGACGCGGTCAACCTGACCGGCGCCGTCGACTGCCTGCAGCTCGACATCACGCGCTGTGGAGGCATCACCGGCTTCCTGCAGCTGAGCGCCCTGGCCGCCGCGCACGCACTGGACGTGTCGGGACACTGCGCACCGCAGCTGTCGGCGCACGCGCTTTGCGCCGTGCCCAACCTCCGCCACCTCGAGTACTTCCACGACCATGTCCGCGTCGAGTCGCTGCTCTTCGACGGCGTGCTCGACCCGCGGGACGGCCACCTCCGGCCCGATCGCTCACGATCGGGCCACGGCCTCGAGCTGAAGCGCAAGGACGCCGACCGGCACCGCGTCGCATGAGCATGAAGATCCCGGCACGCGTCGACACGCGCTTCCGCGGCGGCATGGCCGCCGTGGAGCAGATCGACCGCATCGGGCTGGCCGCCGACCTGCGCAAGGAGGTCGAGGGCGAAGTCCGCTTCGACACCGCAACGCGCGCCCTGTACGCGACGGATGCGTCCAACTACCGGCAGCCGCCGATCGGCGTCGTGATCCCGCGCACGCTGGACGATGTCGTTGCCGTCCACCGTGTCTGCCACGACCACCGGGCGCCGATCCTTCCGCGCGGGTGCGGCACGAGCCTCTCGGGCGAGACGGTCAACCACGCGGTCGTCATCGACTTCACCAAGTACCTGGACGACTTCGACGATCCGGATATGACCGACCACACCGTCGTCTGCCGTCCGGGCGCCATCAACGAGAAGCTGAACGAGCACACCGGCAAGTGGAACTGGATCTTCGGTCCGGATCCGTCCACGCATGCGTACTGCTCGATCGGCGGGAACGTCGGAAACAACTCATGCGGGACGCACTCGGTGCAGTCGCAGTTCTACGGTCAGGGGCCGCGCACCTCGGACAACGTCCACTCGCTCGAGATCGTCACCCACGACGGAGTGCGCATGTGGGTGGGGGAGACGAGCGACGCAGACTTCGAGCGCGCCCTCGCCGAAGGGGGCCGCCGGGCCGAGATCTACCGAGGGCTGCGCGACCTGATCGACCGGCACGCGCCGCTCGTCCGCGAGCGCTTTCCCAGCCCCGAGAAGCTGCCGCGCCGCGTGTCGGGCTACAACCTCGACGAGCTCCTGCCCGAGAACGGGTTCAACCTGGCGCGAGTTCTTGTCGGGACGGAGGGGACGTGCGCCACCGTCTTGCAGGCCCGGCTCTACCTCACGCCCGCCATGCTCAAGCGTGCGCTCGTCGTGGTCGCATACGACGACGTCTGCACGGCCGCCGACCAGGTGCCGTGGATCCTCGAGCACCGGCCGATCGGGCTCGAGGCGATGGACAACGTCCTCTACGAGGACGAGATGGAGCAGAAGATGCACGTGACCGAGCTGTCGAAGCTCCCCGCGCACGACCGTGACGGTGGCTGGCTCTTCGTCGAGTTCGGCGCCGACGACCAGCACGCGGCCGACGAGGCCGCGCGGGCCTTTGCCGCCGATGCGCGGAAGCACGGCGCCGCGGCCGACGAGATCACGATCGTCGAGGATCCCAAGCAGGAGGCGGGGCTGTGGCTGACGCGCGAGGGCGGTCTCGGCGCGACCACCTTCCCGCCGGACGGGCGGGACTACTGGGCCGGCTGGGAGGACTCGGCCGTTCCTCCTGAGCGCTGCGGCGACTACCTGCGCGACCTGAAGAAGCTCGAGAAGAAGTACGACTACCACGGTTCGCTGTACGGCCACATCGGCCAGGGGTGCATCCACACCTCGACCGACTTCGACCTTCGCTCCAGTGAGGGAGTCGAGAAGTACCGCCGGTTCGTGGAGGAGGCGGCCGACCTCGTCGTTTCCTACGGCGGCTCGCTCTCGGGAGAGCACGGGGACGGCCAGGCGCGGGCGGAGCTGCTGCCGAAGCAGTTCGGCGAGGAGATCGTCGACGCGTTCCGCGAGTTCAAGCGCATCTGGGATCCCGACTGGAAGATGAACCCGGGCAAGGTCGTCGACCCCTACCGGCTCGACGAGAACCTGAAGCTGGGAGCGGACTACGAGCCCTGGCGTCCGCCGGTCAAGTTCGCGTACGCCGACGACCACGGCGACTTTGCGCACGCCACCGTGCGCTGCGTCGGCGTCGGTAAGTGCAGGCAGCCGGACGGAGACGACGTCATGTGCCCGTCCTTCGTCGTCACCCGCGACGAGATGCACACGACGCGTGGCCGCGCTCGCCTGCTCTTCGAGATGCTAGAGGGCGAGGTCGTCCAAGACGGCTGGCAGTCGGAAGAGGTCATGGAGGCGCTCGATCTCTGCCTTTCGTGCAAGGGCTGCACGCACGACTGCCCGGTCAACGTGGACATGCCAACGTACAAAGCCGAGTTCCTCTACCACCATTACAAGCGCCGGCTCCGGCCTCGTCATGCGTATGCGTTCGGGCTGATCGACCAGGCCGCCCGCGCCGCCTCGCTCATGCCCGGCCTCGTGAACCTGCTCGGCCGCACTCCACTGTTCAAGGCGGCCGCCGGCATGTCGCAGCGCCGTAACACGCCGACGTTCGCGCCGCTCACGCTCCAGCGCTGGTTCCGGCAGCGCGGCGGAACCCGCAACCGGAGCGGGCGCAAGGTCGTCCTCTACCCGGACACGTTCAACAACCACTTCCACACGGACGTTGGCGTGGCGGCGGTCGAGGCGATCGAGGACGCGGGATGGCAGGTCGTCATCCCGGAGGGTCACGTCTGCTGCGGCCGGCCGCTGTACGACTACGGCTTCCTCGACCTCGCCGAGCGCTACCTGCGGCGGAACCTCGACCTGCTGCGCGGGTGGTATCGCGAGGATGTTCCCATCGTCGGGCTGGAGCCGAGCTGCGTCGCCGTCTTCAAGGAGGAGCTCGGAAAGCTGCTCCCGCACGACGACGACGCCGCGCGGCTCGCGCGCAACGTCCACCACTTCGCCGAGTTCTTCGAGACGTTCGAGATCGAGCCGCCTCCGCTCGAGCGCCACGCCTTCGTATGGGGGCATTGCCACCACAAGGCGACGGGAGGGATCGACCCAGAGCTCGAGCTGCTGCGCAAGATGGGCGTGGAGGTCGAGACGGTCAAGGCCGGCTGCTGCGGCCTCGCCGGCTCGTGGGGCTTCGAAGCGGAACATCACGACATCTCGATGCGGGCCGGGGAGCACGGGCTTCTGCCCAAGGTGCGCGAGCTCGACCCGACCACGCTCGTCGTGGCGGACGGGTTCTCCTGCAAGACGCAGATCGAGCAGGGCGACACCGGGCGCCGGGCGCTGCACGTCGCGCAGGTCGTGAAGCTGGCCAGGGAGCATGGAAGCGAGGGGCCGCCGGGCGCCTGGCCGGAGCGCGGCTACTACGAGCGCCGCCCCGAGGCTCCAGCGAAGACCAGAGCACTGCGCGCCGCCGCGGTCGGAGCCGCCGCCGCCGGGGCCGGGGCACTTGCCTGGAGAGTCAGCGAATCGTTACGAAAGGCTTGAGGAATCGTGATTCACCAGCCCGCCTGGGCTGAGACACTCCCGGGAGTACGTCGAGCTCCCGTGCTCTGTGCTAACTGGGCCAACCGGTCGAGGGCGGCGAAACCGTGGAGGGGTCGCCGCCCCCGGCCGAGGATTTAGTGTTCCTCCGTGCTCACCGGCCTCCTACTCGTCGGCGGGGCAAGTCGCCGGTTCGGCAGCCCGAAGGCGCTGGCGGAACTGGCGGGCGAGACCCTCGCGGCCCGCGCCTGGCGCCTGCTCGGAGAGGCCTGCGACGAGCGGATAGCGGTGGGAAAGCAGGCGGACGGCCTCGACCTTCCGTTCCCGCTCCTCGACGACGGCTTCGTGGTTCGCGCGCCGATCGCAGGCGTCGTCGCGGGGCTGCGTGCCGCCGCGCACGACGTGTGCGTGGCCGTCCCGGTGGACATGCCTCTTCTGCGCGCGGAGGCGCTGCGGGGGCTGGCGGCCGCCTGCCGGGACGCGGCCGTCCCTCCGACCGGTCCGCTCCCGGGTGCTTTCCGCAAGAGCGCCCTATCCGTGCTCGAGCGCCGCCTGCTCGAGGGAGAGCTCACGCTCGCGGCCGCGCTCGACGAGCTGGAGGCGGTGACGGTCGAGCTCGAGCCCGCTCAGCTCGTGAACGTGAACGCTGAAGAAGATTTGGCCCGGCTCACCTGAGCCAGGGTGCGAGGAACGTCTCGATCTCGCGGCAGCCGCGCGGGAGCTCCAGCCTGCGCCGTACGGCGTTGCCCTCGACCACTACGAGCGTGGGTACCTTGTCGATCCCGAAGCGTTCGAACAGTTCCGGCTGCTTCTCCTGGGAGACGGGTACGAGCGCGAAGGTCTCGTGGTTGCGCCGGCGCTGGAGAACCTGGGCGACGAAGCCCTCGACCCGGCGGCAGCGACCCGAGGTGTCCGAGCGGAAGAAAACCAGTCGCAGGGGGCGCGGCCGCGGAGCCGCCTCGACGCGCTCAGCTTCCTGCGTGGCCATTGATCTCCTCGAGAGCGTCGGTCCGGCGTGGGTAGATCTCGAACATCCGGTCGAGGGCAGTGATCTCGAATAGCCGCAGGATGTTCCGGTCAGAGGTGACGACGAGGACGCGGCCGCCGAGTGGCGCGAGCCGCTTGCGCGTCCTCATGAGGATGCCGATGGTCGTGGAGTCGATGAACGAGACCTCGGAGAGGTCGATCAGCAGATCGGTCGCGCTGCGGCCGAGGGCTTCGAGGACGCGGCGCTCGAACTCCGGGCCGGAGTGCAGGTCGAAGTCGCCGGCGAGCGAGATGAGGTACGCGTGCTCTCCGATCGGACGCGCTTCGCGAACGAACTCGCCGGTTGCGGCTTCCGACGTGGCCATCCCTTCGATCGTAGGGACAGGCGAATGAACGTTCTTTGAGATCTTCGTAGAGAATTCTTGACGTTACGCCGGGACGAGCTTGTACCCGATCCCGCGCACCGTCACGACACGCTCCGGGTTGTCCGGGTCACGCTCGATCTTCCTGCGCAGGTTCGAGACGTGCATGTCGGTGGCGCGTTCGTCCCCGACGTATTCGCTCTGCCAGAGGTGCTGCATGATCTCCCTGCGGGAGTAAACGCGCTCGGGCTCCTCGGCGAGGAAGGTGAGGAGGCGAAACTCGGACGGGGTCAGCCGCACGTTCTCGTCGTCGACGCGGACCTCGTGGCGGACGAGGTCGAGCCGGAGCCCGCCGACGCGCCTCACCGGATCGCCCGAGAGCCGGTCGAGCTGGCGCCGGCGCAGGATCGCGCGCACCCGGCTGATCAGCTCCGCCATCGAGAACGGCTTGGTGACGTAGTCGTCGGCGCCGACCTCGAGCCCGACCACTCGGTCGACCTCGCTGTCCTTCGCGGTCAGCATGAGGATGGGGACGATGCTCTCGCCGCGGAGGATGCGCGTGACCTCGATCCCGTTCACCTTGGGCAGGCGCAGGTCGAGGACGATCAGCTCGTACTCCTTGTCCCGCGCCCGTGCGAGCGCCTCTTCGCCGTCCCCGGCCCGGTCCACCTCGAAGCCCTCCCCTTCGAGCGCGTAGGCAACCGCGTCGGCGATTGCCACCTCGTCCTCCACCACGAGTACGGACTCAGCCATCGTCCCCGGCCAATGGTAGGAGAAGCCGCGCCCGGGTTCCTGCGCCGTCACTTTCCAGCCGGAGCTCGCCGTCCAGTGCCTCCGCAGTCTGCTGCACGATGGAGAGGCCGAGGCCGAAGCCCTCCACGTCTTCGTTTCCGCGATAGAAACGCTCTGCCGCACGCCGCGCCTGCTCGCCCGTCATCCCCGGCCCTGAATCCGCGACCTCGAGAGCGACCCGGCCGTTGTCGGTTTGCCCGCTCAGCACGATCTCCCCGTCGGGGGCGTGCTTGGCCGCGTTCGAGACGAGGTTGAGGAGCGCCTGCTCCGCCAGCTCGCGGTTCGCAAGGACCCGTGTCCCGGGAGGGCACCGGTGTTCGATTCGGACGCGGTCGGCCGGCCGGAGCTGCGCGATCCACCCGAGCAGCGAGGAGACGGGAATCGGCTCGCGTTCCGGCTTCTCCTGGAGTGTCTGGACGCGCGCGAGCAGCAGGAGTGAGCGCACGAGACGTTGCAGGCGCTCCGACTGCTGCTCGACGTGAGCGAGGAAGCGCTCGCGCTGGTCGGGGTCTTCCTTGGCGCCGGACTGCAGCACCTCGACCGCGCTCGCGAGCGCCGCCAGCGGTGTCCGCAGCTCGTGCGCCGCGTTCGTGACGAACTCGCGCTCCGCTCGGGCCAGCCGTACGCGCTCGGTCAGGTCCCAATACGCGGCGACCGCCCCCACGACCTCTCCCTCGGGGTTCCGGATCGGCACCGCGCTGGTCTCGTAGAGGACGCTCCTCCCGTCGAGCCGCCTGAATTCGATCTCCTGGCCGGTCACCGCCTCCCCGCCGGTGAGCGCGCGCATCAGCGGCCGCTCGTCCGCGAGGAAGGGCCGGCCGTCAGGATGAAAGCCGACGGTCAGCCACGTATCGAGCGTGTTGACGTCGCCAGCCACCTGGCGCACGAGCCGGGCCGCGTGCTCGTTTGCTGCGACCACTCTGCGCGATTCGGCGTCGGCGATGACGATCGCGGCGGGAAGCTGGTCGACGACGGCCTCGAGTCGGGCCAGGGCCTCGTCCTTTTCCCGTCCCACCGTCTCGAGCTCCTCCGTTCGCTCCCGGAAACGGCGGTCGAGCCGGATGTTGGCCGAGACGATGTGCTGCTCGGCGCTCTTGCGCTCCGTCACGTCCCTGATCAGCCAGCGCATCGTTCCCACGCGCCCGCCGAGGTCGCGCATCCGGGCGATCGTCACAGCCGCGGGGAAGGCCGACCTGTCGCGGCGTACCAGCTCGAGCTCCCAGTCGCCGACGACCTCCAGCATCTGGATGCGGCTCAGCATGGCCCTGAACGCCGGGCGCTCGGAGTCCGTGACCAAGCGCTCCATCGGGGCGTCCCGGAGCATGCCGTCCGCATATCCGAAGAGCTCCTCACCTGCCCGGTTGGTCTCGAGGATGACACCATCCGAGTCGGTCACCACGTACGCCTCCGGGGCCCATTCGAACAGGTCGCGATAACGGACGCGCTCCTGCTCGAGCTGCTCGCGCAGCGCTCCCACCTCGCCCACGAGCTCCTCGTGCACCCGAGAAAGGTCGGCGGCGGCGGCCCGGAGTGCCGGCGCGGCCCCGGCCAGGCTCTCGTCCTCGGACGAGTGCGGCAGGTCGAGGGCGGCCAGACGGCGGCTGACGGACTCCACCTGCTCTCCCAGCTCCTCGATCCTCCCTGCGAGCGCGGAATGCGGATGCTCTCCCCTGCTCATCGGCTCAAGTTAACCCGTTTCTCCCTCGAGCGGGCACAATGGGCGGTGGTGCGCCGCCTGCTCGCTGCGATCGGGGTCGTCGCCGCGGGTGCGGCCGTGCTCAGCGCGTCCTCGTACGCGCAGAGCTTCTCGCCCCGCGTCGCGTCAGGGCTCAGCGCCGCCCGCGCGCCGCTCGCCCAGCTGCGCCAGACGGCGGAGCGGCGGAGCCTCGGGACGACCTTCGTCCACGTGCAACAGCGCGTGGACGGCATCCCGGTTCTGGGATCCGAGGCGACGCTCAGCCTCGGCGTGGAGGGCGAGCCGCTACTCATCGATCACACCTGGGGACCGGTCGCACGGCCGGCGCCCGCGCGCATCTCGAAGACCGCCGCGATCCGCCGCGCACTCTCGTTCGCGCACGTGCACGCGCTGCGCGCGCCGGCCCAGGCCGGCCGCGTGATCCTGCCGCTCCTGCGCCGGACGGCCTGGCGCGTCGTCCTGCCCTCGGCCAGCCCCCTCGCCGACTTCGAGGTGCTCGTGGACGCGCGCAGCGGCGCGCTCGTCCGCCTTCGCAACCTGGTCAAGGATGCGACGACCCCCGCGCTCGTCTTCGACCCCAATCCGGTGGTCGAGCAGGGCTCGCGCGCGGGTCTCCCGCAGGAAGACGACAACAACAACATCAACGACAACGCCGACACACCCACGCTGGACGCGCTGTATCGCAGTGTGACGCTCCTGGACCTCGCCCCCGGTGCCTGCCTCCGCGGCTCCTGGGTGAGCGTCAATGTCGGCGCGACCTCCTGCCCGAGCCTCGCGTCAGCAAAGCGGTCAACCAACGCGCGATTCTTCGACGGCGCCATGGCCTATTTTCACATCGACCGGATGCAGCGGTACCTGCAGAACCTCGGGTTCTCGAACGTCGTCCACCGGCCGATTCAGGTGAATCCCACGTTCGACACCGCGGACAATTCCTTCTACAGCCCCTCGACCGGGAGCCTCAACTTCGGAACCGGGGGCGTCGACGACGCGCAGGACGGGGACGTCATCTCGCATGAGTACGGTCATGCGATCCAGGACAGCGAGGTGCAGGGGTTCGGAGGGACGACGGAGGGCGGCACGCTCGGCGAGGGATTCGGCGACTACTGGCAGGCAGCGATGTCGGCGAACGAAGGGAACGCGGACGTGTTCAACACCTGCTTCGCCGAGTGGGACACGTCCGCGGTCAGCGACGACCCGATTCCGTGCCTGCGCCGGGTCGACAACCAGTGGACGGTCGACCAGGCCGTCCAGGAGTGTGGCGGTCACGAGATCCATTGCGTAGGGCAGGCCTGGTCGAACCTGCTGTGGACGGTGCGCAAGCAGCTGGGCGGGAGAGCCGCCGACCTTCTCATCGTCCAGTCTCAGTTCAGCTACGCGGCCGAGTCCGGTTTCCGGGACGCCTCGCTCGCGCTCCTCTTCGCCGACCGGCAACTGAACGCAGGAGCCAACCGGACGTTCCTTCTCAACCTGTTGATCGCGCGCGGGTTCCTCTCGCAGGTGGAGCTCGACGACCAGCCGTCCGGAGCGACACTGCTCCCCTTTCCAGGGAGCGCGAACGGATCGGCGGGCGTGAGCACGGACGAACGCGACGTCTTCGTCGTCCAGCTCGCCGCGGGAACCGGGGTCGTCTTCCAGCTGCACTCGAGCGGCGCCTTCTTCAATCTCTCGCTCTATCCGCCTGGGACGACGACGATCGAGGGGGGCAGCTCGCTCGCCCGCACGTCCACTGCCGCGACCAATCCCCACATCGCGTTCACGCCGACGACGCCGGGCACCTACTACGTCGTCGTGACGGCGGAAGCGGGCGACGGGAACTACGCCCTCTCGAGCCTCCCCGACACCGACCGTGACGGAGCGCCGAATGCCAAGGACAACTGCCCCGGGGTCTCGAATCCGTCTCAGACGGACTGGAACAAGAACGGCAAGGGCGACGCCTGCGACCGTGCCTCGCGGACTGCGATCACCAGGCTCGCCGTCCGTGGGCACGTCATCACGGTCACCGGCGACATGCTGCCGCGTGGCGCGAACGCGTCCGCGTGGTTCGTCGAGGTGCGCCGCGCCGGGAAGGTGGTCGCGCGCACGCACGGCAGCGGCGGCAAGGGAAGCGGCCGGGCGGTCGCGGTCGTACGCGTGCCTGCAAGGGTGCACGGAAAGGTGCAGGTGCGCGCGGTCTTGACCGATCGGCGCTTCAACCGCGCGACCAGCAAGGCCGTAGTCGCGACGCTCAAGTAGGGCAGGGCCAGATGGCTGATGCCGCGATCTCGCGCGTCCGGCTGCGCGATCTGGCACGCCTGGGCCGCTCCGGCCCGGATCCGGCCGGCGGAGCCGGCCTCCACCGTGCCTGCGCTTCGCCGCGTCGGCCGCTCACCGATGCTCCCGGCATCGGCAAGCGTCCGCGCGGCGCCCCAGACGCACCAGCTCGCGCCCCGGAGCAGGCGGTCTCATGGCATCAGCCATCTACACTCGCTGACGCGCGGCGCCGTGGCCGAGTGGTTAGGCAGAGGCCTGCAAAGCCTCGTACAGCGGTTCGAATCCGCTCGGCGCCTCTCGAATCGTGCGAAACTAGCCGCATGAGCCGTGACGCCCAGCGACTTCGAAACGAGACGCTTTTCCGGAACCTCAACGAGCGCCTCAAGGAGCTGGACGACCGGCTCGATACCGCGGTCGTCGGCGCCCCTGCGAAGGACCGCGAGGAGTTCTTCTGCGAGTGCGGCCGGATCGACTGCATGGCGCGGTTCGAGATGACCCGGGCCGAGTACGAGTCCATCCGCGCGAACGGCGCACGCTTCGGCGTCCTGGAAGGGCACGTCGACGAGAGCATCGAGCGGATCGTCGCGACCCACGCAACCTTCGTGGTGGTCGAGAAGCTTCCCGGAGAGCCCGCCGAGCTGGCGCGGAAGGCCGACCCCCGGGTTTGAGGACTGGTCTACCGGGCTAGAAGCTCGTACGATGGCAGAACAAGCGGGCGGGGTTCAAGCGGTTTTCCGCGCTGCGAACGAGCGCCTGCGCGAGCGCTTCGAGGCTCTGACCTTCGAGGGACAGCGCCCGGTCATCTGCGAGTGCGCAGACCCCGGGTGCATGCTGGTGCTGGACGTACCGGACGCTGAGTACGAACGCGCCCGAGACGAAAACAGGTTCATCGTCGCGCCGGGACACGACGCGCTCGCCGAGACCGGTTGACCTACCTCAGGCCGCCGCGCTCGTGGTGCGCCTTGAAGAACTCACGTGAGCCTGCGGTGGCCATCGCCGCGGAGGCCGAGATCTCCAGTGCGAGCGTCGCCGCCGCGACGATCTGGGCGAAGCGGTAGACCTTGCCGGGGCCGGCGCAGCCGAGAAGCGAGAGCCACGAGCGCGCGTAGGGAAGCGTCGTCCCTCCTCCCACCGTCGCCACCTCCAGGCCCGGCAGGCGGATCGACACGTTCACTCCGCCCTCGATCCGCCGTGCGGCCACATGCGCCATGGAGCTCGTCCCGACCATGCCGATGTCCTGGCCGGTGGCGGTGAAGAGCGCGGCGACGGCCGTCGCGGGCGTGAAGGCGACGGACTGCATCCCCGACGCAACGGCGCCGTGGGTCCCGATGTAGGCGAGGTCGAGCACATCCTCCGGAGTGGTGCGGAGGACGCGGCGGATCGCGTCCTCCGTCAGCGTGGTCTCGGCGATCACGGTCTTCCCGTGCCCGCCGCGCTCGAAGTAGCGGTGCGAGGGCTTCTTGTCGCCGCCCATGTTCCCCTCGAGCATCGTCCGCACGGGCTGGACGGGGGCGCGTTCGGGAACGAAGGCCTGGTTCAGCGCGTAGCTGTTCCGCGTGACCATGTTGAGGCCGACGGCGTCGCCGGTCGTGAAGGCGTACATCACGTGGCACATCGAGCCGACGACGTGCGTCTCGATCTCGCGCAGCCGGGCGAAGCGGGAGAGACCCTCGAGCGGCACGCCCTCCAGCCAGGCCTGCATCTCGCCGGCCTGCCCTTCGATCCAGCCGGCGAACACGACTGCCGCGCCGGTGCTCTCGAAGAGGAAGGCGCTCGCGCGGGTCATGCGGTCGCGCAGGACGTAAGTGCGGAGCTCGCCGGACTCGGTCACGGCGCGAGCGCCGCGATGGAGCGAGATTGCGAGCCCGCCCTCTGTATTGGCCAGCGGGACGAAGACGTCCTCCTGCGCGCGCGAGCGTTCCTCGACCTTGCCTTCCGGCTCCGTCAGCTCGTACTCGGCGAGCGCGATGCGTAGCGGCCCGACGACCGCGACCGGGACCACGGCAACGCCCGTGAGCGCCTCGGTCGCGTTCGCGAACGGCTGCAGGTCGTCCCAGAAGACCTCGCCGTCCTCGGCGCTCCCCCGGAGCTCGTCCTGGCGGGCTCGGATCGATTCGGGATCGTTCTTGCGGGGCCAGCGCGGCGTGCTCACGCGGGGGAGCTTACGACCGGAGCGCTATCTCTATGAAGATCGCGGCAAGCCCGAGCCAGATCCCGACGACGGTCCAGCGCGTGCTGTACAGCTCGCGCCGCATGTCGGTGATCTGCCCGCCGAGGTCCTTGCGCACGTCGGTGATCTGGCCGCCGAGGTCGTTGCGCACGTCGGTGATCTGGCCGCCGAGGTCGTTTCGCACGTCGTTGATCTGGTTGCCGAGCTCGTTTCGCAGGTCGGCGATCTGCTTAGAGAGGTCGCGACCGAGATCGTCGATCTTTTCCGGGAGAGCGTCGTGCCTCACAACGCGCTCCGCGAGGTCGTCGAGGCGCTCGTCAGTCCAGCGCGATCGCTCCATCGCCATGCGTCCATCGTAGGCTTCGATTTTGCGCTAAAGCGTGCCGAAAGCGCAAATACACTCTCGGCGTGACGACCACAGTCGAGCCCGAGTCCGCAGCCCCGCCTCCGAGCACCGAGCACGAGGGTGTCCTCCGCTACTACGAGCTCGCCAAGAAGGCCGAATGGGAGGTCAGGGACCTGTCCTGGGGCGACGTCCCCCCGGTCCCGGAGACGACGAAAGGCTCGCGGGAGAAGAAGACGCGCCGGCTCGACCTGTGGCGCTCGGTCATCACCCAGCAGTACCAGGCTGACGTCTTCGCCGTCGAGATGGCCTCGCAGCTCCTCGTCGGCGCACGCCACTTCGAGGCGAAGCTCTACTACACGACAATGGTGCAGGACGAGTCGCGCCACACCGAGGCGTGGCTCAAGCTGATCGCCGAGACGGGCGGGGCAACCGAACGCGACCCCTATCTCGACCAGCTCGCGCACATGTTCCTCGAGCTCGATTCGCTGGAGGAGAAGGTCTTCCTCATGCAGGTCTTCTTCGAGCGGCTGATCATCCCTCGCTTCCGGCTGATCTCGCGCTCGGCGCCCGGCACGGTGCTCGCCGAGCTGTGCAACAAGCTCACGATCGACGACGGCATCCATCACCGCTCGGGCGTCGCGTACGAGCGGGTGCTGCTGGAGGAGTCGGGCAAGAAGGTGCACGGCCAGCTGGTCAAGGTGGCGAACGAGATGCTGCCGATCTTCGCCAAGCACGTGATGTGGCGACCGAAGGCGCGCGAGTGGATCGGCGGGATGATGGCGTCGCGCGACGCCGAGCGGCTGCGCGAGGATCTGGAGGAGGGCGTGAAGATGGCCTCCTCGCTCGGCATCGACGTCAGCGACGTGCACATCCCTTCTTGAGCGCGACGCTAATGGACGGCAAGGCGCTTGCCGCGCGCGTGCGCGAGCAGGTGGCCGAGGACGTGCGCCGGCTCGGCGGCGTGGGCCTCGCCACCGTCCTCGTCGGCGACGATCCGGCCTCCGACATCTACATCACGCTCAAGCAGAAGGCTGCCCGCGAGGCCGGCATCACCGCGGTGGACAAGCGGCTCGCCGCGGACATTTCCCAGGAGGAGCTCCTCGCCGTCGTGGCCGAGCTGAATGCCGACGACGAGATCGACGGCCTGCTCGTCCAGTCGCCGCTTCCGCCGCAGCTGGACGAGACGGCGACCATCGAGGCGGTCGACCCGGCCAAGGACGTGGACGGCCTCCACCCGGTCAGCGCCGGACTGCTCGCGCTCGGACGGCCGCGCCTCGTGGGAGCGACGCCGCTCGGGATCATGCGCCTGCTCGAGGAGTACGGCATCGACCCGGAGGGGAAGCGCGCAGTCGTCGTCGGCCGCTCGAACATCGTCGGCAAGCCGGTCGCGCAGCTCCTGCTCCAGGCGAACGCGACCGTCACGATTTGCCACTCGCGTACCACCGACCTCGCGCGGGAGACACTCGCCGCCGACATCCTCGTAGCCGCAACGGGCGTCCTCCACCTGATCTCGGCGGACATGGTCAAGGAGGGCTCGACCGTGATCGACGTCGGGATGAACCGCACCGACGAGGGGCTGTTCGGCGACGTCGAGGCGCGAGCGATCGAGCGCGCCGCCTACATGACGCCCGTGCCGGGCGGCGTCGGGCCGATGACTATCGCGATGGTGTTGCAGAACGCAGTTCGCGCCGCGCGCCTCCGGCGTGACGGCTGATAGCTGTTATGGTGATTTCGGTAACTGTAAGTGTCGGCGGCTCGGTGCCCGGGCCGTCGTTGTTGTAGCAAGGAGGGTTTTTTTTGGCTCAGGGCACCGTGAAGTGGTTCTCGAACGAGAAGGGCTACGGTTTCATCGAGCGCGAGGGTGAGGACGACGTGTTCGTCCATTTCACCGCGATCGCCGGTGAGGGCTACAAGTCTCTGACCGAAGGCCAGCGGGTCGAGTTCGACGTCGTGGAGGGCACCAAGGGCCTCCAGGCGGCGAACGTCCAGCCGGTCTAGGGTCTCTCGCGAGACAATGTGAGCGAAGGGCCCGCGAGGGCCCTTCGCAGTTAACGGGGGAAACCAGGTTTCCCCCGTTGGCCCCCTTCTTTTGCGTTTGAGGCAAGGCCGGCGGAGGTGCGGCTAACGCCGGGCGAAGCCCGGCTTCGCCGGTCACCGGTGCGAGCCCAAGATTGTTTCGATGCTTCTGGAAGGATGAACGCATGGCGATAACAGGAGACGAAGTGCTGCACGTCGCGCGGCTCGCGCGGCTCGCGCTTACGGAGGACGAGATCGCGAAGTTCCAGGAGCAGCTCTCGGCGATCCTGGAGGCCGTCGGAAAGGTCTCCGAGCTCGACCTGTCCGGGGTCGAGCCGACGGCGCATCCGCTCGACCTCTCCAACGTGTGGGCCGAGGACGAGGTTCGGCCCTCGCTCCCGCTGGAGGAGGCGCTCGAAAACGCGCCCGACCGCGAGGACGGCTACTTCCGGGTGCCCGCGGCATGATCGACACGCTCCGGATGTCCGCGAAGGAGGTCAACGACCTTCTCGAAACGGGAGAGGCCTCCTCGGACGAGATCTTCGCCGCGTACCGGGCCGCGATCGACGAGCGCGACCCGGAGCTGAACTGCTTCCTCCGCGTGTGCGACGACTCGCCCGGAGAAGGCGTGCCGATCGCGTTCAAGGACGTGATCTCGACGCGCGGCGTCGAGACGACCGCCGGCTCCAAGATCCTCGAGGGCTTCAAGCCGGTCTACGACGCGACGGTCGCCGAACGGTGCGCCGCGCGCGGACTGCGCACGATCGGCAAGACGAACATGGACGAGTTCGCGATGGGCTCGTCCACCGAGAACTCAGCGTACGGGCCGACGCGAAACCCCTGGGATCCCGGGCGGGTCCCGGGTGGCTCGTCGGGAGGCTCGGCGGCGGCCGTCGCGGCCGGCCTGGCGCCGTGGGCGCTCGGCTCGGACACGGGCGGCTCCGTGAAGCAGCCCGCCGCGCTCTGCGGCGTCGTCGGCCTGCGCCCGACGTACGGGACCGTCTCGCGCTACGGCATCGTCGCCTTCGCCTCCAGCCTCGACCAGATCGGCCCGATCGCGAAGACGGTCGGCGACTGCGCGTTCCTCTACTCGGTGGTGGCCGGCCGTGACCCGAACGACACCACCACGGTCGACCTCCCGCATCCGGTCGAGATTCCGGAGACGGAGAACCTGCGCGGCCTGCGCGTCGGCGTCCCGAAGGAGCTGAACGAGGCGGAGGGGATCGAGCCGGGTGTCTCCGAATCGGTGAACGCGGCGATCGAGCTCTGCCGCGAGCTCGGCGCGGAGGTGGGGGAGTGCCAGCTCCCGCGCTCGGTCGAGTTCGGGCTGCCCTGCTACTACCTGATCGCTCCGTCGGAAGCCTCCTCGAACCTGGCTCGCTACGACGGCGTCCGCTACGGGCTGCGAGTCTCGCCGGACGGGATCCGCGAGCTGTACGAGCAGACCCGCGACACCGGGTTCGGGGACGAGCCCAAGCGGCGGATCATGCTCGGCACGTACGCCCTGTCGTCCGGGTACTACGACGCGTACTACGCCCAGGCGCAGAAGGTGCGCACGGTCATCCGGCAGGAGTTCGCCGCCGCACTCGGGCGCTTCGACGTGCTCGTCTCGCCGACGTCGCCGACGGTCGCGTTCCCGCTCGGCGCCAAGACCGAAAACCCGCTCGCGATGTACCTGTCCGACGTGCTCGCGATCCCGCCCAACATGGCCGGGCTGCCGGGGCTGTCCATTCCGTGCGGCCTGTCCGAGGGGCTGCCGGTGGGACTCCAGCTGATCGGGCAGCAGTTCTCCGAGAACGTGCTCTTCCGCGCCGGGCACGCGCTCGAACAGGCGCTCCAGTTCGACTTCGTCCCCCCGAGGCTGGCCGCATGAGCTGGGAGTCGGTCATCGGCTGCGAGATCCACGTCCATCTCAAGACGAAGACGAAGATGTTCTGCCGCTGCCCGGTCGGCTTCGGCGCGCCGCCGAACACGCAGACCTGCCCCGTCTGCCTCGCGCATCCCGGGACCCTCCCGGTGCCGAACGAGAAGGCGATCGAGTGGACGATCAAGCTCGGCCTCGCGCTCGGCTGCGACATCGCCGATCACGCCGTCTTCCACCGCAAGAACTATTTCTATCCGGACAACCCCAAGGGCTATCAGATCTCCCAATACGACGAGCCTCTCTGCATAAGCGGTTCTTTCCTCGTCCCGGGGGCCGATGGGGACACCGAGATCGGGATCGTCCGCGCGCACCTCGAGGAGGACGCGGCCAAGAACGTGCACATGGGCGGCGGCACGGGGCGCATCCACGGGGCGGACCGGACGCTCGTCGACTTCAACCGCTCCGGCACGCCGCTGGTCGAGATCGTCACCGAGCCGGACCTCCGCTCTGCGGAGCAGACGAAGCGCTTCTTGCAGCTGCTGCGCCAGAGCGTGCGGGAGCTGGGCATCTCGGACGCGGAGATGCAGGAGGGCTCGATGCGCTTCGACATCAACGTCTCCGTCCGGCCCGAGGGCTCGGAGGAGCTGCGCACGCGCACCGAGCTCAAGAACCTCAACTCGTTCAACTTCGCCGCGCAGGGGATCGAGCGCGAGATCGGGCGGCAGATCGGGATCTACGAGGCGGGCGGGCAGGTCGAGCAGGAGACGCTCCACTTCGTGCCCGGGCAGGAGCACGCGGCGCCGCTGCGTTCGAAGGAGGAGGCGCAGGACTATCGCTACTTCCCCGAGCCCGACCTCGTCCCCCTCGACCCGCCGGCGGAAATGGTCGAGCGTGCGGGAAGGGAGCTCGGCGAGCTGCCGAGCGCGCGAATTCGCCGCCTCGAGGCGGAGCTCGACTTCGGGCTCGCCGAGGGTCTCGTGACGAGCGGCCGGGACAGGCTCTACGAGCGGACGCCCGGCGACCGCCGTCCGGTGGCGAACGTCGTGATGAACGAGCTGGCGGCGGCGGGCGTCGACCCGGCCGCGGTCGACGGCGACGAGCTCGGCAAGCTGATCGAGGCGCGCGACCGCATCCCGCGCGAGGCCTTCACGAAGGCGCTGGCCGAAAGCGGAGGCGAGGGCTTCGAGGCCGAGCCCTACCTCGGCGAGACGCTCATCGCCGACGAGGCGGAGCTCGACTCGGTGATCGACCAGGTCCTCGCCGCCAACGTGGAGCAGGCGGCTGCGTACCGCGCTGGCAAGGAGGGGCTGCTCGGCTTCCTCGTGGGGCAGGTCATGAAGAAGACGCGCGGCAAGGCGAATCCCCGCGTGGTCAACGAACGGCTGCGCGAAAAGCTCAAGGCCTGAGCCGGGCTTCCGACGACCGTTTCCACGCTGGAGCCGTTGCTCGACGCGGGCGCTGCATCCTCGTACAGGCCGGGTCGTAGCGTCGTCGCGCCCGCTCGTGATCCCTCCCACCGAGAACGTGCCTGTTCCGTGGAAGACCACGACGAGCGTGAGCGTGACCGTCTCGCCTGCAGTCAAGGTCCCGATATCGCAACCGAGCCCGGCGCACTCACCTCGCGGCCGAAAGCGAGACCAGATCGATCGCTATGGGAGTGACTTTGGTGGAGACGACGAAAAGCGCTCCTACATCGTGCGCCTCGTTCGGACCATGGTTCGTGACCTGCACCTTGAAGGTCGCGGGCTGCTCGGCGCTCACTTGCGGAGGGACGTCGGGGACGAGAGCGAGATCCGCGGTTTGAGCGGAGGGCCGACGGCGGCGATCAAGCTCCCGGCGTTGTTGCAAGGGAGAGTGTCTTCGTCGTCGAGCTCACGCGCATGGCGAGGCGCGCGTCCCCGATCCGCAGATAGCCCTCGAGGGCGACGCTGGCGATTTCGTGAGCGGCGAGCGCGACTACAGCAGCCCGCACATGCGGGCCGTGTTCGGCCACGGCTGGTAGCCAAGCTCGCGGTATGCGCGCTCGGCCACCCAGATCTGCTCGAGCGGCGTCCAGTGATTCGCGGTCCCCTTGCTCCTGAGGAGCTCCGGGCCGTACATCTGCTGGAACTCCATGTTCATCTGCAGGCCGCCGTAATAGGGCCCGTCGATGAGGCGCCACCCGCCCTCGTAGCCGTGGATGCACATCCACTCGCGATAGCGGGCCGGGTGGGAGGCCCTATGGCGTGCGGCGGCGGCGCGGTCCCTCCACAGCCGGTTGACCCAACGCCGGTATGCATGGCTCGGGTCGAGATGGCCCTTCCCGGCCGGCGTCGGGCGCTTGCCCATCAGCTTCTCCCAGCGCCAGGTCTCGTGCCGGTAGGAGCGGGTCGAGGAGACGAGGTAGCCGTCGTAAGGGACCGCGCGCTGCCCCTCCTGCGCGCCGGCAGAGGGAGCGAACAGGCCCAGAAGGACCAGCAGTATGAGTACGACCGCAGGCACAAGGATGCGTGATTGCCACAGTTACGACCGCCCAAACTTCGTGACCCCCGTCGGTGGGCAGCCGAATCAGCGGTCGATGGTAGCCACGCGTTCCGGGCTCAATGCAAGGGAACTGTTAGTTCTCGCAGCCGACTCCGTCGTGGTCGCCGTCGAAATGGTGCGGGTCCGGCGGCAGCACCTTGAAATGCTTGTACGGGATGTCCGCGCAGTCCAGGTCGGGCGGCGGAGGCGGGATGCAGACGGTCGGGTAAGCCGGGTCGCACTTGCGGTGCGGGAGATGGCCGACGTGCTCGGGCCGAGTCGTCGCCGGCCCGTACGGGTTCCACACCGCGTTGCACGCTCCCCACAGACCTCGCTTTTCGGCCCGCGCGCGGCGCGCGGCGGCGAGGAGCCGCGAGGCGTAGCGCCCGCGGTCGCCGCCGTAGAACCACACCGTGGCGTCGCCCTGTTCCACCAGCCGCAGGTTGACGTTGATCCCGCGGTGGAAGACGTAGCGCAGCAGGCGCCCGTAGCGGTCGATCGAGTCGAGCTTCGGGTCGGCCTCGAGCCCCACGCGCGCGCCCGCGGGCACGAGCTTGCGCAGATCCTTGGCCGCGCGCCGGGAGTAGCACTCGCCCGTCCCGACCTCCGGCGTGTCGATCTGGACGAGGCGGACATGCGGCCCGTCCCGGAGCGCGATCGTGTCGCCGTCGACGACGTACGAGACGGTGGCCGATCCGGATCCGGTGACCGCGAGGACGCCGGCCGCAGCGAACATGCCCAATCTGGACATGTCCCAAGGGTCGCAGTGTTCGCGACGACCGGCAAGTTGTAGGCTCGCACCCTTCCGGTGAAGCTGCGTCCGCTCCTCATCTCCGTCACGCTGGTTGCGCTCCTCGTGCCGGCGCTCGTATCCGCATCCTCGAGCGCGAAGAAGCCGCGGGACTTCGCGTCGACGGCGCTCAACGTCCTCCCGCCGGGCGAGAGCGCCGACAGCGGCCCGAACTCGACCGACCAGCTCGCCCTCTACGACGGGTTGACGCCGCTCTGGAATGCGGTCAGCCCGACGAACGTGCACCGCTTCTTCAAGCCCGAGACGTTCGGCCTGCAGGGCAAGGCGCAGCGAGTCGAGGACACCGGCCGGAAAGGGCTGAAGATCGTCCGCGACAAGTGGGACGTCGCCCACATCACCGGCAAGACGCGCGCGGACGTGATGTTCGGCTCGGGATTCGTCACCGCCGAGGACCGCAACCTGCTCATGCAACTCGTCCGGGGGCCCTCCCGCATCGCCGCCCTGGACGTGCCCGGCCTGGACGCGTTCAGCCTGGCCCTGTCCGGTCGGATCTTCATCCCCAGCCGGCAGGCGGAGGATTTCCTCGCCTCGCAGTACAAGGTCCTCGAGGACGCGGGGGCCAAGGGACGCAGGATCATCGCGGACATCGACGCATTCGTCGCCGGCGTGAACGCCTACATCCAGAAGAGCGGCCTACAGATCCCGCCCTGGAACCGGAACGACTTCGTCGCCTCGGCGGCGCTGATCGGCGGGATCTTCGGGGTCGCGGGCGGGGACGAGACGCGGCGCGCGGAGTTCCTGGACGCGTTGGAGAAGAAGATGGGCCCGGCCGAGGGACGCCAGGTCTGGGACCGTCTGCGCCAGGTCAAGGACCCGGATTCGCCGGTCTCCGTGCCGGGCACGTTCTCGTACGGCGAGGCGTCCGGCTCGGCCATGCCCGGAAACGCAGTGGTGGACGACGGGAGCTTCCAGCCGTTCGAGCCGGGCGGGCCGAAGCTCGCCAAGCACCGCCCGCTGAGCATGAGCAACGCGCTGCTCGTCGGAGCGAAGAAGTCGATCACGAAGCACCCGATCTTCGTAGCCGGCCCGCAGGTGGGCTACTACTGGCCCGAGTTCCTGCTCGAGCTCGACATGCACGGCGGCGGGATCGACACGCGCGGGGCCTCCTTCCCGGGCATCGGCTACGTCGTCGTCGGGCGAGGCAAGGACTACGCCTGGAGTGCCATGTCGTCCCACTCGGACGTCGTCGACTCGTTCGTCGAGACGCTGTGCGGCGGGGACGATCTGCACTACCTGTACAAGGGCGAGTGCCGCGCCATGGGGACGTTCGACGCAGGCCTCCTCAAGGGCCGGGACGGCACTCCCGACCAGCAGCTGGTCTTCCACACGACCGTGCACGGCCCGGTAATCGGCTACGCGACCGTGGGCGGGACGAAGGTGGCGATCTCGCACGAGCGCGCCACGTACGGCCGCGAGCTGGCCAGCGCCCTGGCCTTCGCCGACCTGGACACGAACAAGGTGACCTCGGCGAAGAGCTTCTTCCAGGCGATGAACCAGGAGGAGTTCTCCTTCAACTGGGTGTACGCGGACAACCGCGACATCGCGTACTTCTCCGCCGGCCGGCTGCCGAAGCGTGCGCCCGGCGTGGACATCGGCCTTCCGACGATCGGCACAGGGAACTACGACTGGCAGGGCTTCGAGCCGCTGGCCGCGCACGCCCGCGGCATGAATCCGGCCGGCGGGCTACATCCTCGGCTGGAACAACCGTCCGGCGAAGGACTACTCGGCGCCCGACGACGAGTGGTCGTGGGGCTCGGTACAGCGGGTGCAGCTCCTGCAGGCCGCCCTCGCGCGGTACAAGAAGCAGAACGTCGCCAGCACCGTCGGCGCGATGAACCAGGCCGCGACGCAGGACCTCCGAACCGTGCTCGTGTGGCCCACGATCAGGGCGATGCTCGAGCACCAAACTCACCCTCCGATCGTGACCGGGCGTGACACGCAGATGATCGCGATCGTGGACGCGTGGCTGAACCGCGGCGCGAGCCGGCTGGACGGCGACCAGGACGGCAAGATCGACGACCCGGGCGCCGCGGTCATGGACGCCGCGTGGCCGTATCTCGCGGACGCCGTCATGTCCCCGCGGCTCGGCCCGCTGACCGATGGCCTCGCGGACCTCATCCCACGCAGCGACAATCCCAGCAGTCACGGCTCGTCCTTCGACTCCGGGTGGTACGGGTACGTGAAAGACGACCTCTCCGCGTCGACTCCCTTCTACTGCGGTGCCGGCGTCCAGTCGGCATGCGCGTCGTCGTTGTGGGCCGCGATCGACCAGGCGGGCGACCAGCTGCAGGCCGCACAGGGATCGAATCCGGGAGCCTGGCGCGCGGACGCGACCGCCGAGCGGATCCGCTTCGTCCCAGGCCTGCTGGGCAAGACGATGCGCTGGACTAACCGGCCCACCTTCCAGCAGGTCATCAGCTTCTCGCGCCATCGTCCGCGCTAGCGAACACCTCGAACGCCGCCCGCCGCCTCCGTTAGGCTCGACCCACGTGCCCGAGAAGCGGTACCTCATGACACCGGGGCCGACGCCCGCGCCTCCGCAGGTGCTGGCCGCGCTCTCCGCGCCCGTAATCCACCACCGCGCTCGCGACTACCGCGAGCTCTTCGAGGCTCTGCTGCACCGCCTCGGCGAGGTCTTCCAGACGCGCAACGACGTGCTCGTCTACACCTGCTCGGGGACCGGCGGGATGGAGTCCGCGATCGCCAACGTGTGCTCGCCCGGCGAGCGCGTCCTCGTGGTCTCGGCCGGCTACTTCGGGGAGCGCTTCGGCGAGATCGCGCGCGCCTACGGCTGCGACGTGCTGGAGCTCCGGTACGAGTGGGGAGAGACTCCCTCGGCGGACGACCTGCGCGAGCGGCTGGACGAGACCGGGGCCACTGTCGTCCTCCTGACGCAGTCCGAGACCTCGACCGGCGTCGTCGCCGACGTGCAGGCCCTGTCCGCTGCCTCGGGCGATGCGCTCGTCGTCTGCGACGCGATCTCGAGCCTGGGCGCGATCCCGCTCGAGACGGACGCATGGGACGTGGACATCGTCGTCTCCGGCTCGCAGAAAGCGCTCATGACTCCGCCGGGCCTGGCCGTCGTCTCCGTCTCCGAGGCGGCGTGGGAGCGCACGGAGCAGGCGAGCCTTCCGCGTTACTACTTCGACTGGGCGCCCGTGCGCGAGGCGCAGTCCAAGTTCGACGCCGCTTTCACTCCGGCGGTCTCGCTCGTCGGCGGGCTGAACGTCGCGCTCGGGCTGATCCTGGGTGAGGGCTTGGAGTCTGCCTTCGAGCGGCACGTCCGCCTCGGTCGCGCCTGCCGCGAGGGAGTGAAGGCGATGGGGCTCGAGCTGTTCTCGCCGGACGAGGACCGGTCGGCCGTCGTCACCGCCGTGAACGCGCCCGACGGCATCGACTCGGGCGAGCTCGTCGCCACGATCCGCGACCGTTTCGGGATCACGCTCGCGCCCGGCCAGGGACCGCTCAAGGGGCGGATATTCCGCATCGGCCACATCGGCTACTACGACATCTTCGACATCACCACGGCACTCGCCGGGATCGAGCTGGCGCTCGCGGAGCTGGGCGCCGACATCGAGCGCGGCATCGCAGTCGGGCGCGCCCTGGAAGTGTTCGAGCACACCGCGGTCTGAGTCGTGCTCCGCTTCGGCGTCCTCGGCACCGGTTACTGGGCGGACGTTTGCCATGCCACGGGCCTCGCGGCGCACCCTGACGCGGAGCTCGTGGGGATCTGGGGACGCGACCCGGCCAAGGCGGCCGCTCTCGCGGCACGGCACGGCGTCGCGGCCGAGGCGGAGCTCGAGGCGCTCCTCGAACAGGTCGACGCGGTGTCGGTGGCGGTGCCTCCGGACGTTCAGGCGGAGCTTGCCGTGCGGGCGGCCGAGGCCGAGCGCCACCTGCTGCTGGAGAAGCCGCTCGCCCTGTCGACCGATGCGGCGGATCGCGTTGCCGAGACGGTCGCGGACGCGGGCGTCGCGTCGGTGGTGTTCTTCCTGCTGCGCTTCCGCGACGAGGTCGAGACGTGGCTGGCCGATGTTGTCGGCCCGTCCACGTGGGACGGCGGGTCGGCCCTGTTTCTCAACTCGGCCCTCGCGCCCGAGAGCCCCTTTTCGCACTCTCGCTGGCGCCAAGAGCACGGCGCCCTGTGGGATCTCGTCCCGCACCACGCTGCCGTCCTCATCCCTGCGCTCGGTCCGGTCGAGGACGTCCTCGCCGCACGCGGCCCGCGCGACACCGTTCACGTCGTCTTCCGGCACGACGGCGGCGCCGTGAGCGACGTCACCGCGAGCCTGACCACTCCCGCGGCGGCGGGGCGCCTCCGCCTGGAGCTCTGGGGCGAAGCGGGATTCGTCGAGGCGCCACTCGACCTGGACTACCGGGCGCCGTATGCGCGCGCGGTTTCGGCCCTCGTCTCCGCGGTCGAGACGGGTGTGACCGACCCCTGCGACGCGGCCTTCGGTGCCGAGGTCGTCCGCATCGTGGCTGTCGCCGAACGGCTCGCGGGAGTGCCGGCGTGAGCCGCAGGGTCCTCGTCCGCGAGAAGATCGCCGACGCCGGAGTCGAGCTCCTGCGAGAGCGGTTCGACGTCGACGTCGACGCGAACGGTGATCTCGCCGAGAGGATCGGCGAGTACGACGCGATCATCATCCGCTCGGCGACGAAGCTGACTTCCGACCTGATCGAGCGGGCCGACCGGCTGAAGGTGATCGGGCGCGCGGGCGTGGGGGTGGACAACGTCGACGTCGAGGCCGCCACGCGCCGCGGGATCGTGGTCGCCAACGCGCCCGAGTCCACCGTCATCTCCGCGGCCGAGCACGCGATCGGCCTGCTGCTCGCACTCTCGCGGAACATCCCGCAGGCGCACGCCGCTCTGAAGGAGGGGCGCTGGGAGCGCTCCCGCTACGGCGGGCTCGAGCTGGCGGACAAGACGCTGGGCGTGCTCGGCTTCGGCCGCATCGGTCAGCAGGTCGCGCGGCGAGCCGCCGGCCTGCAGATGCGCGTGGTCGCCTACGACCCCTTCGTGTCGAAGGAACGGTTCCGGGAATTGGGCGTCGAGCGCGCCGATTCACAGGACGACGTCCTCGCGCAGGCTGACTTCGTCACCCTGCACCTTCCGCTCACGCCGCAGACGCGCGGCGCGGTCGGCGCGGAGGCGTTCGCGCGCATGAAGCCAGGCGCACGCATCGTCAACGCGGCGCGAGGCGAGCTGCTGGACGAGGCCGCGCTGGAACACGCGCTTCGCTCGGGCCACGTCGCCGGAGCAGCCCTGGACGTCTTCTCCGCCGAGCCGTACTCCGGCCCGTTGCTCGAGCTGGACAACGTCGTCGTCACGCCGCATCTCGCCGCCTCCACCGAGGAGGCGCAGGACCGGGCCGGCGTGATCGTCGCCCAGCAGGTGGCGGCCGCGCTCGAGGGAGAGCTGGTGACGAACGCGGTCAACATCCCCGTGATCCGCTCCGAGGACCTCGAGCTGCTCGGGCCGTACATCCCGCTCGCATCGGCGCTCGGGAGACTCGCGATGGAGCTCGCCGGCGGCCGCGCCGATCACGTCGCCCTGACCTACTACGGCGCGCTCTCCTCATACGACACGCGCCTGCTGACGGTGGCGGCGCTGAACGGCGCCTTCCAGGGTCGGGTCGACAGGCAGGTCAACTACGTGAACGCGCCCGTCGTGGCCGAGGAGCTCGGCGTCGACGTGTCCGAGGAGAAGCGGCGCTCGGCCCGCGACTTCACCAACCTGATCCGCGTCTCGGTACGGACGAACGGGGATGAAGTAAAGGTCGCCGGCACCCTGATCGGCCGTGACGACCGCCGCTGGCTGGTGGCCGCGCTCGGTTTTCAGGTCGACATCGAGCTGTCGCCGCTCATGGTCTTCTTCCGCTACGACGACGTGCCCGGTGTGATCGGCCGTGTCGGGACCCTGTTCGGCGAGGCGGGCGTCAACATCGCCAACATGGCCGTGTCGCGCAGCCGCCGCGGCGGCAAGGCGCTGATGGCGCTCTCGATCGACTCGGCCGCGCCGCCGGAGCTGCGCGAGCGCTTGCACGGCGGAGGGTTCGACGACGTCCGCTTCGTCTCGCTGAAGTGATCTGGGTCGTCGCCCAGACGGCGCTGATGTCTGCGGTCGTGGTCTCGTGGTTCTTTCCGCCGTGGGTTGAGGGGACGGCGGCTCGGGTGGTCGGCGGTGTGCTGCTCGCCACGGGCCTCATGCTCCTCGTGACCGCGCGAGTGGCGATGGGGCGGTCCTTCACCATCCAGCCCCGCCCGAAGGAGGGTGCGGAGCTCGTCACGCACGGGCCCTTCCGGATCGTCCGGAACCCCACCTATCTGGGCGCGCTGCTCCTCCTCGCCGGCGCGTCCCTCTTCCACAGCTGGACCGGGCTCGCGCTCACCGGCGCGCTCGCCGTCCTGTGGGCCGGCAAGGTGCGCGTGGAGGAGCGCTACCTGGAGGAGCGCTTCCCCGCGTACGAGATCTACCGGCGTCGTGTCCGCTATCGCCTCCTCCCCTTCGTGTACTGATGAAATAGGGCGGTGGCTCGGGAGCTTCCGACCGGCACCATCACCTTCCTCTTCAGCGACATCGAAGGTTCGACGAGACTGCTGGATGACCTCGGCGCCGAGCGGTACGCCAGGGCGCTGGCGGACCATCGCCGCGTCGTGCGCCGGGCCTGCGAAAGCCGCGGCGGCATCGAGGTCGACACCCAGGGCGATGCCTTCTTCGTGGCGTTCCCGACGGCACCCGAGGCGCTCGACGCCGCGATAGACGTCCAGCGTGCCCTGGCGGAAGGCCCGGTCCGAGTCCGCATGGGAGTGCACACGGGCACGCCGCTTGTTGCGGAGGAGGGGTATGTCGGCGGGGACGTGCACCGGGCGGCCCGGATCGCCGCGGCCGCCCACGGCGGCCAGGTGCTCGTCTCCGCGTCGACGGCCGCGCTCGTCGAGCCGGCGCTTCTCCGCGATCTCGGGGAGCACCGCCTGAAGGATCTCGTCCGGGCGCAGCGGCTCCACCAGCTCGTTGCCGAAGGACTCCGGTCGGACTTCCCCCCGCCGCGGACGCTCGACGAGCGGCTCACGAACCTTCCCGTCCAGTCCGCACCGCTGATCGGCCGCGAAGGTGAGCTCCGTGAGCTACGCGAGCTGCTCGGCCGCGCGCGCCTGCTCACGCTCACCGGCCCCGGAGGAACCGGCAAGACGCGGCTTGCGCTCGAGCTCGCAGGCGAGGTGCTGGAGGAGTACGAGCACGGGGTCTTCTTCGTCGATCTCGCTGAGGTCGAGGATTCCGCGCTGGTCGTGCCGACGGTCGCCCAGGCGCTCGGTCTGAGGGAGCGGGGCGGCGTGTCGCTCGGCGAGGCAGTCGCGGACTACCTCGCCGGCAAGCGCCTGCTCCTCCTCCTCGACAACGTCGAGCGTGTGGTGGAGGCGGCCCCGGATCTGAGCGGGTGGCTCGCGGTCGCGCCGCGCTCCAAGATGCTCGCGACCAGCCGTGTCGCCCTCCGCGTGTCCGGCGAGCAGGAGTACCCGGTGCCGCCGCTGCCGGCTGACGCCGCCGTCGAGCTGTTTGCCGAGCGTGCCCGTGCGGTGCGGCCGGACTTCGCGCTCGACGGCAACCGAAACGCAGTCGCGGAGATCTGCGCGCGCCTGGACGACCTCCCGCTCGCCATCGAGCTGGCGGCGGCCCGGGTGAAGCTGCTCCCGCCTCCGAAGCTGCTCGAACGGCTCGATCAGCGTCTTCCGGTCCTGACCGGCGGTACCCGGGACTCGCCCGCGCGCCACCGGACGCTGCGGGCCGCGATCGACTGGAGCTTCGGAATGCTCGAGCCCGAGGAGCAGGAGCTGTTCGCACGACTCTCCGTCTTTGCCGGGGGATTCACGCTCGAGGCCGCGGAAGCCGTGTGCAACGCGTCGATCGACGGGCTCGGCTCGCTGGTCGAGAAGAGCCTCCTGACCCAGCGGGCCGACGACGACGAGCTGCGCTTCGCGCTGCTGGAGACCGTTCGCGAGTACGCCCGGGGGCGCCTGGATGAAAGAGGAGAGGCGGACGCGCTCGCGGATGCCCATGCCGACTACATGGTGTCGCTCGGCCGGCAGGCCTCCGGAAACGCGCCGGACGACGACCCGGACGAGACCCGTTTGTTGCATCGCGAGCTCGACAACTTCCGGCGTGCGCGGGCGTGGCTCGATGAGACCGGCGACGTGGAGCGCGAGCTCCGCCTCGTCACGGGCGCATTCTGGGCCCTATGGACGCGTGCGAGCATGAAGGAGCTCCACGGCTGGCTTGCCGCCGCTCTCGAGCGGGCGCCTGACGTCGACCCGTGGCTGCGCTCCGAGGTGCTCGGAGCGGCCGCGCTCGCGGCCGCGAACAGCAATCAGCGCGAGCTCGCGAGGGTGTATGCCCGCGAGAGTCTTGCTTCCGCCCGAGCGCGAGACGACAAGCGCCAGATCGAGTGGGCGCTTCGCGTTCTCAGCTTCGACGAGCCCGACCTGGACGAGCGGCGGCGTCAGCTGCGCGAGTGCGAGCGGCTCCTGCAAGAGCTCGGCAACGATCCAGGACGGGGCTGGGTGAGCTACCTCCTCGCCCAGACGCTCGAGGCCGAGGAGAAGTTCGAGGAAGCGCAGGCGACGTTCGAGCAGGCCATCGAGATCTTCAGCCGCCTGGGCAGACGCTGGGAAACGGCAAACGCTGAGATAGCCCTGGCCTACACGTACATCGCCGCCGGCGATCGTGCGGCCGCGCAACCCATCCTCGGGCGCGCCCTGCGGACGGCGATGGAGCTCGATTCGCCGGCGCTGACCGTCGAAGGTCTCGCGGCGATGGCGGTCGTGCGGACCGAGGCCGACCCCGGGACTGCCGCGCGGCTCCTGGCCGCAGCCGAGAGGCTCGGTGACGAGGCCGGGCAACCTCTGTCCCTGGAGTTCGAGCGAGGGCTGGTCGAGGAAGCCGCACGCACGATCCGCGCTAACCTCGCGGAGCGGTTCGAGGGCGAGAGCGCCGCTGGCAGGTCGCTGACTCTGGACGAAGCTATCGCACTCGCACTGGGCGACGAACGATGACAAGCTGGCCGGAGGAGGTCGAGCGCGTCGCGCGATTCGCGCGCGAAACCGGCGCCGAGGTGCGGATCGAGGAGTTCCCGGAGGAGACGCGCACCGCGGTGGACGCGGCGAACGCCGTCGGCTGCAGCCTGGCGCAGATCGTCAAGTCTCTCGTCCTCGACTGCGACGGGCGCCCGATGGTGGCGCTCGTCCCCGGCGACCGGCGCGGCGACCCGCGCAAGATCGCGTCCGCCGTCGGCGCCGAGCGCGCGAAGGTGGCGGGCCCCGTCCGGGTGCTCGAGGTCACAGGATTCGAGGCGGGAGCCGTCGCGCCGTTCCCCCTGCCGCAGGTCGATCGCATCCTGATCGACCCGCGCCTGCTCCGGTACGAACGCCTCTGGGTGGGCGCCGGCTCAGATAGGCACCTTGCTTCGATGCCGCCGTCGGAGCTCGTCCGGCTCAGCCGCGCCGAGACCGCGGACGTGTCCGACGACGCCTCCAGATAAGATTCTTTCCGCGGTGCAGCCGACAGAGAAGATCTGGATGAACGGTGAGTACGTCGACTGGGCGGACGCGCGCATCCACGTCGGCGCCCACGGGCTTCACTACGGCTCCGGGGTGTTCGAGGGGATTCGCGCCTACGAAACGCCCAAGGGCACGGCCGTTTTCCGCCTGACAGAGCACCTCAAGCGGCTCAAGGACTCCGCAAAGATCCTGTACATGAAACTCCCCTATTCGGTGGAGGAGCTCCGCGACGTCTGCCACGAGCTGATCGGGATCAACGGGCTGCCGGAGTGCTACGTGCGGCCCATCGCCTTCTACGGCTACTCCGAGCTCGGCGTCAACCCGGGGCCGGACCATCCCGTCGACGTCGTGATCATGAGCTTCCCCTGGGGCGCCTATCTCGGCGACGAGGGACTGCACAACGGCATCCGCGCGAAGATCTCCTCCTGGCAGCGGGTGGACATGAACACCGTCCCCCACGTGTCCAAGGCCACCGGCGTCTACCTGAACTCCATGCTCGCCGTGCTCGAGGCAACCCGCGCCGGCTACGACGAGGCGATCCTGATGACCGACCACGGGCACATTGCCGACGGCTCGGGCGAGAACGTCTTCACCGTCAAGGACGGCGTGATCTACACGCCCGATCTCTCTGCTTCCATCCTGCCGGGCGTGACGCGCGACACCGTCATCCAGATCGCGCAGGATCTCGGTTACCGCGTCGAGCAGACGAGCCTCATCCGCACCGACCTGTATCTGGCGGACGAGATGTTCATGACGGGGACGGCGGCGGAAGTGACTCCCGTGCGCTCGGTCGACGACCAGGAGATCGGCCCGCCCGGGCCGATCACGCGCGAGATCCAGTCGGCCTTCTTCGACACGGTGCGAGGCCGCAGCGAACGCTGGTCGCACTGGCTCGAGTACTCCACGCGCGCGCCCGCAGAGGCGTGATCCAGGCGACAAGAACGATCCCGCTTTCGCGGCCCTATCTGGGCGAGAGCGAAGCGAGGGAGGTGCTCGAAGTACTGCGCTCCCGGCATCTCTCACTCGGTCCGGTCGTCCCGCGCTTCGAAGGGATATTCGCCGAGCGCGTGGGAGCGCCGTACGCGGCCGCGGTCTCGAGCGGAACGACGGGCCTCCACCTCGCGTGCCGGATCGCCGGGATCGGCCCGGACGACGAGGTGATCACGTCCCCGTACTCCTTCGTCGCCTCGGCGAACTGCTTCATGTACGAGGGCGCGCACCCGGTCTTCGCGGACATCGACGCGGCTACGTTCAACCTCGATCCCGCGGCCGTCGAGGCTGCCGTCACGCCCAAGACGCGGGCCATCATGGCCGTGGACATCTTCGGCTACCCGTGCGAGCTGGACGAGCTGCGCGCGATCGCGGATCGGCACGGCCTCGTCTTCATCGAGGACTCGTGCGAGGCGCTCGGCGCCGAGTACAAGGGGCGCAAGATCGGATCCCACGGGCACATGGCCGTCTTCGGCTTCTATCCCAACAAGCAGATGACGACGGGGGAGGGCGGCATCGTCACGACCGGCTCCGCCGAGGAGCTCGAGCTCCTGGTGAGCCTGCGCAACCAGGGAAGAGCCGACACCGACGGCTGGCTGGACCACTCCCGCTTCGGGTTCAACTACCGGCTGAGCGACATCCACGCGGCGATCGGCGTCGTCCAGCTGGAGAAGCTGGACGAGATACTGGGCATGCGCGCCGCAGCCGCGGATCGATACGCGCGGTTGCTCGATGGAGTGGACGGCGTGTCGACGCTTCTCGCGGACGACGCGAACCATCGCCGCTCCTGGTTCGTCTACGTGGTCAAGCTCGCCTCCGGCATCGACCGCGACCGCCTCATCACCGTCCTGGAGGACCAGGGAATCCAGTCCCGGCCGTACCTGCCCTGCATCCACCTCCAGACATACATGCGCGAGCGGTACGGGTTCCGCGAGTGGATGTTCCCGGTCGCGGAGGAGACGAGCCGGAAGACGCTGGCGCTGCCCTTCCACTCGGCGATCGATCCCGAGGATCAGGAACGCGTCGTTGACGCGCTCCGCAGCGCGATCGCCTGAATCGCGGCGAAACCGACTGCCACCGCGAGCGCGAGCCCAGCCAGCACGGTGAGTGCGAACACGAGCTTCGTCCGGTTCTCCACCCGCACGACGATGCCGGGATGCTCGGCGACGGCGACGGCAACCGCGACGGCGAAGCCAAGCACCGCGAGCCCGGCGATGACGAGGCCGGCGCGGCGCGATCCCCTCCTTGGCCGAGACGGACGCTCGGGGAGGAGAGCGCCGACGACTCCGGCCCAGCCGCCGGCCATCAGGTAGCCGGCCGCGACATCGCTCGGGTTGTGCGCCGCCTGGATCACGAGTGACACGCCCACACCGGCCGCATAGATCGCGCCCAGCAGGCCCGCGAGGAGCTTCCACGACGGCGGCGCCACGATGACGGCGGCCAGGGCGAGCGACATGGCGACGGTCGCGTGCCCGCTCGGAAAGAGGTCGTGGCCGCCGACGTGCTTCAGCAACTGCGTGGTGGCGTTGGCACCGCCCAGAACGATGAGCGCGCCGAAGGCCGCACGGCCCCGGCCGAGCAGTAGCGCGACCACGACGAGGCCGCCGCCGAGCAGGACGAGGGAGCCGATCGAAATCGTCTCGATCAGCCCCTCGCTCGCCGACTGCACCGTCGGAATGTCCCTCCCCGCTGTCGCAGCGCGGAGGATCTCCGCGTCCCAGCGCCCGCCGCGGGACGTGTGGAACGCGAAGAGGAAGACGGCCAGGAATAGCGCCAGGCAGGCGCCGGCGTAGAGAACGAGCGCGCGCCGCATCGCGACAGTCAAGCAGCGATAATCGGCGCATGGCCGACGGACAGCCGAAGATGGTCTTCCTGGGCTTCGGCAAGTACGCGCGCGCGGACAAGATCTACGCGCTCGAGCCGCTGCGCGGCGACGAACGCGGCGACGGCCGGAGGACTCGGGTGTGGATCGAGGGCGTGGCCGACCCGATTGTCGCCTCGCGCACCGAGCGGACGATCCTGGACGACATGGGCTCCGACGCGGGTGCGAGCGTCGCGCTCGTGGACGATGCCCTCGACCTCGCGAGCCGGCTCGTGCAGCAGGCCGAGTCCGGCCGCGTCGACCTCGGCGACCTGAGCCGTCGCGCGCGCCGGCTTCTCGAGTCGACGGCGCGCGACGCCGGGACCGAGCAACTCTTCTAGCGCCACTTGGAACCCTCGGAAGTCAGGCTGCCCCCCAAGGGCTGGCGGCGCATGGCTATCGACATCGGGCCGCTGCGGCGGCACCCGCCCTTCCGGCGGCTCTTCGTCGGCCAGACGATCTCGACGTTCGGCAGCGAGATCTCCGCGGTCGCGGCGCCTTTTCAGCTCTACGAGCTGACGGGCTCGACACTCCAGGTCGGCCTTCTCTCGGTGTGCGAGCTCATTCCGCTGCTGACGCTGACGATCGTGGGCGGCGCGATCGCCGACGCGATCGACCGGCGAAGGCTGCTCCTGTGGACCGAGGCGCTCCTGGCCGTCGTCAGCGCCGGCCTCGCGCTGAACGCCTCGCTCGACCAGCCGCGGGTGTGGGCGTTGTACGTGCTGGCGACGCTCTCGATGTGCATCTTCTCGTTCGGCGTCGCCGGGATGACGACGGTGATCCCGCGCCTGGTCGAGCCCGAAGAGCTCGCCGCCGCGAACGCGATCGAGAGCGTCTACTCGAGCACGACTTCGGTCGGCGGTCCCGCGGTCGGGGGTGTCCTGATCGCCCTCCTCGGGCTCGCGGGCGCGTACTGGCTGGACGCGGGCACGTTCGTCGCCTCGCTGTGGTCGATCTGGATGCTGCCGAAACTGGCGCCGGCCCCCGACGCCGAGCGGCCGAGCCTCAGGTCGATCCGGGAGGGCTTTCGCTTCGTCGTGAGTAAAAGGGTCCTGCTGGGGATGTTCCTGACCGACTCGAACGCGATGGTCTTCGGCATGCCGCGCGCGCTCTTCCCGGCGCTCGCCAAGAAGTTCGGCGGCGGAGCCGGGCTCGTCGGCGCGCTCTACGCCGCGCCGTACGCGGGCGCCCTCGTCGCGTCGCTCCTGTCGGGGTGGATGGGACATGTACGCCGGCAAGGGCTCGTGGTCGCGGTCGCAGCCGGCTTCTGGGGCGTCTTCATCGTCGCCTTCGGGTTCGCCGACTCGCTCTGGCTCGCGCTCCTGCTTCTCGCCGGCGCCGGCGCGGCCGACAACGTGAGCGCCGTGATGCGCCAGACGATCCTCTTCAGCGTCACGCCGGACCGGATGCGGGGGAGGGTGTCGGGAATCGAGTTCGCGCAGGTCGCCTCCACGCCTGCCCTGGGAAACCTCGAGGCCGGCGTCGTGGCCTCTCTGACGAGCCTGCGTTTCTCGATCGTGTCCGGCGGGATTCTGTGCGTGCTCGGGACGCTGGTGATCGCGGCGCTCTTCCCGGCGTTCATCCGCTACGACGCCAAGGAGGCGCGTGACGCGGCTCCCGCGTGAGTTCTTTGCGCGCTCGGTGCACGAGGTCGCCCCCGACGTGATCGGGGTAACGCTCCTCGTCGACGGAGTAGGGGGGACGATCGTCGAGGTCGAGGCGTACGACCACGAGGACCCGGCCGCCCACGGCTTCCGCGGGAAGACGAGGCGCAACGCCTCGATGTTCGGCCCGCCCGGACACGCGTACGTGTACCGGTCCTACGGCATTCACTGGTGCCTCAACTTCGTGTGCGAGCCGGAAGAGGTCGCGAGCGCGGTGCTGGTCCGCGCCCTGGAGCCCGGGCGAGGACTGGACGAGATGCGCCGCCGGCGCGGGCTGGAGGACGAGCGGTTGCTCTGCGCCGGGCCGGGGCGGCTCTGCCAGGCGCTCGCGATCACGCGCGAGCACGACGGCCTGGCGCTGGACGAGCCGCCCTTCGAGCTGCTGCCGCGCACGAAGGAGCCGGAGATCGCCACCGGCGCACGGATCGGGATCACGCAGGCGGCCGACCGGCCCTGGCGCTACGTCCTCGCGGGCTCGCGGTACCTCAGCCGGTCGGTGCGCCCACGATCAGCCTGATCTCCATCCCGGGCGAGGCGGCGACGCCTCCGCGGGGAGCCTGGAACAGCACGCGCCCCACACGCCGGTGCCGTGGCACTTCTTTGACCACGCGCGGGAGCAGCTTCGCGTCCTCGAGCTTCGAGCGAGCGCTCTCGATCCTGAGCCCGGTCACGGAGGGGACGATCCCGTGCAGTGCCTTGCCGAGGAAGAGAGTGACCGTGTCGTGGGAGGAGAGCGTCCCGCCGCTCGGATACTGCCGCAGGACGATCCCCGGGCGTTGCCGCGGGTTTAGCGGCTTGTAAACGATCTTCGCGTTGAGCGGCTGGTACGAGAGTCGTGCCTTCGCGAGGCCGACCGGTCTCCCGACGACATTCGGCACGGCCACTTCGTTCGGCTTGCAATCCGCCGTCTTCTTGGGCGACTCGCCCGGGAGGTACACGACCGAGATCGGGTTGCGGCAGAAGCCGTTGTCGGCGGCGACCGAGCCGTTGCGGTTGAGCACGTCCGCGGACGAGCCCCATTCGGAAGGCGCCGGCTGGAAGTACGCGGGCGGATCCTCGAGGTGCTTCAGCGCGCGCTCCATGAACGCCTTCCAGATGAGCGCGGGAAACGTCCCTCCGGCGACCGGAGTTCCGTTGAACTGGTTGAGCATCGGTCTCAGGTTGTCCGGGTAACCGACCCAAACCGCGGTCACCAGCTGGGGCGTGTACCCGACGAACCAAGCGTCGCCGTAGTTCTCCGTCGTCCCCGTCTTGCCGGCGACCGGGCGACCGTCCGCGAGCTGGGCGCGCACGCCCGTCCCCTGGGTGACGACGCTCTGAAGAAGGGAGTTCACGATCTTCGCGGTGGTCGGGCTGATGGTGCGCTTCGCGACCGCCTTGTTGTCGCCGCTGCAGCCGCCCGAGGCGTCCCCGCCGATCCCGACGATCGCGCGCGCGTGATTGCCGGTGATCGCGCCGTCGATCCGGTACCCGCCGTTCGCGAAGGTGGAGTAGGCCCGTGCCATCTCCAGCGGGTTCACCGCCTGCGCGCCCAACCCGATCGAGAGGTAGTGCTTGAGCGGGCTGGTGATGCCCATCTCGTGCGCGGTCTTCGCAACCGAGCCCGGGCCGACCAGGTCGGTCAGCTGCGCGTAGATCGAGTTGTCGGAGTACGTGGTCGCGGTCGCGAGGCTCGCGCGTCCGATGTACGAGCCCTCGTAGTTGTGAACGACCCAGATGCGGTCTCCGGTGTAGATCTGGACCGGCTTCGACTCGAACTCGGTGACCGGCGAGATCCCGTCTTCGAGGGCGGTCGCGAGAACGAAGGGCTTGAAGGACGAGCCCGGCTGACGCTCGCCCTGCACGGCGAGGTTGAACTGGCTCTTGCGAAAGTTGTTCCCGCCGATCATGGCCTTGACCTCGCCGTTGCGCGGGTCGATTGCCACGAGCGCCGCCGACGGGCTCCCCGGGCTCGTCAGCCACTTCGAGATCGCCTGCTGGGCGAGCTGCTGCAGGCCGAGGTCGATCGTCGTGGTCACCTTCAGCCCGCCCCCGAAGACCTGGCTCGAGCCGCAGCGGTCGACCAGCTGTTGCTTGATGTAGTTGACGAAGTACTGCGCCGGCCCCGTCGTCCCGGGCAGGTGAACGGAGTCCGGCGGTGGGAGCGCGGCGCTGTTCGCGACATGGAGCTCATCCGCGGTGATGTCACCCTGCTGGTACATGGCGCGGAGCACCTCACCCCGCCGTCCCGCTGCCTCCTTGGGGTTCGTGACCGGGTCGTAGAGCGTCGGGTCCTGCGGGATGCCGGCGAGGAGCGCCGCCTCGGGCAGGGTCAGGACCTTCGCGCTGTGCTGGAAGTAGGTCTGCGCCGCCTGCTGAATCCCGTACGCGCCGTTGCCGAAGTAGATCGTGTTCAGGTACGCGGTCAGGATCCGGTCCTTCGACCAGCGCTGCTCCAGCTGCCATGCCAGCGCGGCCTCCTTGAGCTTGCGGCTGATCGAGGGAGCGCTGTGCACGTAGGCGTTCTTGATGAACTGCTGCGTGATCGTCGATCCGCCCTGCACGACGTTCCCGCTCGTGACGTCAGCCCAGACGGCGCGGAAGATAGCCCGTATGTCGACGCCGCCGTGCTCGAAGAAGCGGCGGTCCTCGATCGAGACGATCGCCTGCTTCATGACCGGCGCGATGTCGCGGGAGGGGACGATCACGCGGCTTTCCGCGCCGCGGATCACCGCCAGCACGCGCTTCCCGTCCGCGGAGTAGACGTAGCTGTTCTTCGAGATCCGCTGCTGGTACGACGGGTCGAGCTTCGGGACCTCCTCGGCGATCGCCGTTACGACTCCGAAGACGAACGCCCCGAAACCCAGGATCCCGAAGACGAGGATGAGGGTGAAGAGGCGAAGCTTGCGGATCTTGCGCCGGGGCTTCCCGGGCTTGTCCTTCCGTTTCCACAACCGCACGGAACGTAAGGGTAGGCGACTAACTGAGCTTGGCGGTGATGAACGGCGTCGTCGTGGGCATCGGAACGCCGCCCTTCGGCTCCACGGTCACGGCGACGACGGAGCCGGGGGACACGAGCCGCGAGAGGGGGACGACCGTGCTGCCGCCGCCGCGGAACAGCCCCGCGGGAAACGGCTTCGAGCCTCGGATCACCCAGGCTTCGTAGGTCTTGCCGGCCGGAGCCTTCCCGAGGTCGGGGATGACGAGCACGCCCCGGCCCGACGGGGCGACCGCGAGCGAGCCGTTCGCGCCGGTCAGGTCGACGTGCGTGCTCCCCGGCGACGCCGCGATCGCGAGCGCCTGTGCGAGGCGGCTGTGCGCCGAGCGCTCGGCGCTCAGGTCGTTGTGCAGCGTCGCGGCCCAGATGCCGAGGCCGATCGCCACGGCCGCGGCGGCGGCGGCGGCGGCGCCGAGGATCCAGGTCGTCCGGCGCCGCGGCTGGGCCTGCGCCTGCGGGAACGGGATGACATTCGAGCGCTCCGCTCGAGCCTGCTCGAGGATGCGCCCGCGCAGCGCCGGCGCGGCCGCGGCGGGAGGCGCCGCGTACGCGAGTACGGCGGTTGCCTCCTGCAGGTCGGCGAGCTCGCTCTGGCACTGCGCACAGTGGCGCATGTGCTCCTCGAACTCGTGCGCCTCGTCGGCGTCGAGCGCGTCCAGGGCATAGGCGGACGTCAGGTCGTGGATTGCCTCGGGTCCCATGTTCCTTCCTCGATGCGAACGTCACCGAGAAGCTCGCGCAGCCGCGCGAGCCCGGCGAACATCCTGCTCTTGATAGTACCCAGCGGCTGGCCGAGCCTCTCCGCCAGCTCCGACTGGGTGAAGCCGCCGTAGTACGCGAGCTCCAGCGCCTCGCGCTGCTCGTCCGGGAGGCGGCGGAGAGCCTCCTGGACGCGTTCCCTTTGCAGTCGCAGCCACGCCGCGTCCGCGGCCGATCCCTCGTCGGCGACCGGCTCCGAGCCGGTGATGAACGGCTCTGTCCGGCGCCGCTCCTCCCGCCGCACGAGGTCGACCGCGCGGCGGTGGACGATCGTCAGCAACCATGTGCTCGCCTTCGCCCGCTCCGGGACGAACTTCGCCGCGTTCCTCCACACGGTGAGAAACGCGTCCTGCACCGCGTCCTCGGCCAGCGTCTCGTTCCGGAGCATCCGGTACGAGAGGGAGTACGCAACCTGGCCGTAGCGGTCGTACAGCTCCGCCAGCGCGTCCTCTTGGCCGCGCTCGAGGAGAGCGACCAGGGCTTCGTCCGAGAGGTGGGTCAGGTGCACCAATCTACTTCGGTCACCGGCTGCCGTCGGTTCGGCGAACCGAACGAGGGGGCGCTGCGAACAACGCGGGTCGGAAGTCACCCCTCAGAGAGGAGAACGATTATGCGAAGAAAGCTGCCGGTCCTAGCGTTGCTCGTGGCCGGCTCGTGCGCTCTGGTGCTCGCGGTCGGACGCGGGTCGGGGCCGGGAGCCGCTCTGGCCGCGAGTCACCGCGAGGCGCCGCTCATCTCCCTCGATGCCCCAGCCGACATTTCGGACTTCTTCATGTTCCGAAGCTACGAGCCCGGGCACGAGGGCAACGTCGTCCTGATCATGGACACCAATCCGGGTGAGGAGCCGAGCTCCGGCCCGAATTACTACAACTTCGATCCGAACGTCACCTACCGGTTCCGGATCGACAACGATCAGAACGGACGTGCGAACGACGTCGTCTTCGAGTTCAAGTTCAAGAGTCAGATCCGAGGCGACACAGCGGCACTGGGACTGCCGCTGAACAACGTGGCGCTCCCCCCGATCACCAAGCTGGACGGCCCGGGATCGGAAGGCCTCGGCCTACGCCAGACCTACTCGGTCTCGATGATCCAAGGAGGCTTCCGGCGCACCGAGCTCGGGAGCAACCTGATCGCGGTTCCCTCGAACGTGGGGCCGCGCACGATGCCCGACTACAACGCGCTCGCCGCGCAGGGGACTTATGACCTGGGCAACGGCATCCGCGCGTTCGCCGGACAGCGTGACGACCCGTTCTACATCGACCTCGGCGGCCTGTTCGACACGCTGAACCTCGGCCTGTCGCCGCTGCCGATCGAGACGAACGCCCAGGATGCGAACGACGGAGCGAACGCCTTCGGCGTGGACATGCTCTCCGGGTTCAACATCCAGGAGATCGCGCTCGAGATTCCCGCTTCGATGCTGACCGCGGACGGGAAGGGCGCAACCGACACACAGACCCCGAAGATCGGCGGAGTGGCCGACACGTACCGGCCGCTGTTCACGTCGCGGGGACGTTCGGTAGGCGGCCAGATCGAGCAGGTGGAACGTCTGGCGAACCCGCTCGTCAACGAGGTGATCATCGGCACGCCGAGCAAGGACCAGTGGAACACGGTAGACCAGAACCAGCCGAACAGCGAGAGCGGGTTCCTCGACTACTACTTGAACCCACGGCTCGCGCTCGCGTTGCAACTCGTGTTCGGCGTCCCGGCGGCCACGACGAACCGGACGGATCTCCGCGACCTCCTTCTGACCTACGGCGGTCAGGGCGGGTACTCGGATCTCCTCCGGCTCGACCTGCACACACCGCCTACGCCGCTCGCGAGTCAGAAGCGGCTCGGCCCGTTGGCGCACGACGCCAACGGCAACGCGACACCCGATGCGGCGGCATGGCCGAACGGCCGCCGCCCCATCGACGATGTGACCGACATCGCCACCCGAGTCGTCGGCGGCGCGAACTACATCAACGCCCATGCTGCCGACGGCATCAACGTCAACGACAAGCCCCTACCCGCCGCGTTCCCGTTCGAGGCATCGCCGTGGGACGGGCGGAACCGGATCCATCTCAACCGACCGCTGGGATGAGCCGGAGCACGAGCACGATCGGGAGGAGCCTGCGTCCGCGCAGGCTCCTCCTCGCGCTCGTCGTGATCTGTGTCGCGGCGGGCTCTGCCCTGTTCGGCGGGATCCTCTCCGAGTCTCCTGCCGCGCCGTCGCAGCCCGCGGATGCGGCCGCGGCGCCGCTCTCGGGAGTCGTCCCGCCGCTCCCTGCCGCCCGCAACACGGCGGCCACGATTCGCAAGCTTCAGGCCGGGCTCCGCGCCCAGCCCGACGACGCCGGCTCGCTCACGCTCCTTGGCCTCGAGTACGAGCAGCGCGCCCGTGAGACAGGCGACCCCTCCTATTACTCCAAGGCGGACGGCGTCCTAAACGACGCGCTCGGGCTGGCCCCGGCGAGCCCCCTCACCGAGAGCGGCCTAGGATCGCTGGCGCTCTCGCGCCACCTCTTCCGCGAAGGGCTCGCGTGGGGACGGCGTGCCATCGCTCACGGGGCGGCCGCGGGCGTGCCGAACGCGATTCAGTCCCGCTCGTACGGCGTCGTCGGGGACGCGCTCGTCGAGCTCGGCCGTTACGGCGAGGCATTCGACTCGTTCGACCGGATGACGACGCTCCATCCCGGGCTCGCCGCGTACACACGTGTTTCCTATGCGCGCGAGCTCCTCGGCCATCCGCGCGCGGCGCTCGTGCCCATGCGCGCAGCCGTGAACGCGGCCGGCGGCGAGCCCGAGCCTCAGGCGTGGGCTCGCGTCCAGCTCGGGAAGCTCTACTGGACGATGGGGCAGATCGGCCAGGCCGAGCACGAGTACAGGCTTGCGCTCGCCGCCTTCCCCAACTACGTCTACGCGCTCGACGCGCTCGCACTAGTGCGCGCCGCACGCGGACACCTCCCTGCGGCGGTCCGCCTCGAGAAACGCGCCGTGGCTCGCATCCCACTTCCGCAGTTCGTCTCGACGCTCGGCGACCTGTATCGCAGCGCGGGGAACCGAACGGGCGCGGCGGGCGAATACGCGCTGATGGACGCGATCCGGCGACTCCTCGCGGCGAACGGAGTCCGCACGGACCTCGAGATCGCCCTCTTCAGGGTCGACCACGGCATCCAACTCGAGCCGTCGCTGGCGCTTGCCCGCTCCGCGCAGCGCGAGCGGCCCAGCATCGACGGCGCCGACGTGCTCGGCTGGGCCCTGGAGCGGAACGGCCGCTGCGCCGAGGCGCTTCCCTGGTCGAAGCACGCGCTCAGGCTCGGCACCCGGGACGCGCTCAAGTTCTTCCACCGCGGCATGATCGAGCACTGCCTCGGCCATGCCGCGAGCGCGCGCTCATGGTTCCGCCGTGCGCTCGCGCTCAACCCGCACTTCTCGCTCCTGTGGGCGCCGACCGCGCGGCGGCTCGCCCGGTGAAGCGCGCGTTCCTCGCGCTCGCGCTGCTCGCCGGCTTGGCGCTGCCGGCGGTCGCGGCCGCGCACCCGCTGGGCAACTTCACGACCAACCACTACAGCCGCGTCGTGGCATCGGGTGACCGCGTCTATCTGCTCTACGTTCTCGACCTGGCTGAGATCCCGACGTTCCAGCAGAAGCCGACTGCGGCCGAGCTTCTCCCCAGGATCGACCGCGGGATCTCCCTGCGCGTCGACGGGCATGCCGTTCGCTTGCGGCCGCGCCGGCATGCCCTCGCCTTTCCGCCCGGGGTCGCCGGGCTGCGCACGACGAGGTTCGAATCGGTGTACGCCTCGCCGCCCCTCCGCCCCGGGACCCATCGTCTCGAGTACCGCGACGGGACCTTCCCCAGCCGGATCGGCTGGAAGGAGGTCGTCGTCCAGCACGACTCGGGTGCCAGCGTGCTGTCCACCTCCGCGCCTGCCCGATCCGTGAGCGACGAGTTGCGCGCATACCCCAAAGACCAGCTGTCCAGCCCGCTCGACGTCCGCTCAGCGCGTCTCGAGGTCGACCCCGGAACCGGCTCGGGTGTCGCACCCGAGCTCTCGTCCGGGAAGGCGCTCGACTCGCGCGTGACGGTCCACCAGGGCGGCGACGGCGGGTTCGCCGGCCTCATAGCCAAGGAGAAGCTGAGCGCCGGCTTCGTCGCGCTCGCGCTCCTGCTCGCGTTCTTCTGGGGCGCGGTGCACGCGCTCAGTCCCGGCCACGGCAAGTCGATAGTCGCCGCCTATCTCGTGGGAACGCGGGGGACGCCCAAGCACGCCGCCTTCCTCGGCCTGACGGTCACGGTCACCCACACGATCGGCGTCTTCGCCCTCGGCCTCGTGACGCTGGCGTTGTCCGCGTTCATCTTCCCCGAGCAGCTCTACCCGTGGCTCAACCTCGCTTCGGCACTGCTCGTCGTCGTCGTCGGCTGCGGAGTCCTGCGCGCCCGCCTCCGCCACCGGCGGATGCACGCGCACGGACACCACCACCACCACCATGGCCACAGCCACGACCACGACCATCAGCTGTCCATGCGCGGCTTGCTCGGAGTCGGGATCTCCGGCGGCCTGATCCCGTGTCCGACCGCGCTCGTCGTGCTGCTCGCGGCGATCTCGCTCCACCGCGTCGGCTACGGGCTCGTGCTGATCCTCGCTTTCAGCATGGGCCTGGCCGCCGCCATGACTGGAATCGGATTGTTGGCCGTCTCGGCCAAGAGGCTGGCAGGGCGTCTGCGGCTCGAGGGACGCGTGGTGCGAGCGCTACCTGCGCTAAGCGCTGCGGTCATACTCGTGCTCGGTCTCGTCATGACCGTACGCGCCCTGCCGGGAGTCGTCTGATGTTCGGGCTCGACGAATGGATCTCTTCCTTCTCTGACGGAGCGACGCTCCTGATCGTCGTGGTCGTCGCCGTTCTCCTCGGTCTGCGTCACGCGACCGACCCGGACCATCTCGCCGCAGTCACCGCGCTCATCGCCGGGAAGAAGGACCAGGGCATGCGGCGCGCACTCGGGCTCGGTTCGGCGTGGGGGGCCGGTCATGCGACCTCGCTTTTCGCTCTCGGCCTGCCGATCGTCCTGTTCAAGTCCTACCTGCCGGAGGCCGTCCAGGAAGGAGCTGAGACCTTGGTCGGGATCATGATCGTCGGGCTTGCGGTCTGGCTGCTGGTGCGGTGGCGGCGAGGCCTGTTCCACGTGCACATGCACGCGCACGACGGGAGCGTTCATACCCATGGTCACGTCCACAGCGGCGACGGCCATCCGCACCGCGCCCGGCGCGCCCGAACGCCAATGGGCGCGTACGGCATCGGCCTCGTACACGGGATCGGCGGTAGCGCCGGCGTCGGCATCCTGCTGCTGGCGACCATCCACAGTCATGCGATCGCGGTCGTCGCGCTCGGGATCTTCGCCTTCTTCACCGCGGTTTCGATGGCGCTCCTGTCCGCCGGGTTCGGGGCTACGCTCTCGCGGCCCGCCGTGCAGCGCGGTTTCCATCGCGTTGTACCGCTGCTCGGCATCGCGAGCCTCGCCTTCGGGATCTGGTACGCGCTGGGCGCGCAGGGACTGGCGCCTTACTACTTTTAGAGGAGGCCCGGGCGGAACCTAGCCGGTGCCGCCGGGGTGCGAGGCCCCGCCCGGGCCTCCTAGAATCGTCCGCCTGAACGCGGACTTTCTCCAACACTCGGTCGACGTCCTCCCGGAGGGCGAGCTGGAGCGCAAGCTCGCGCTCGGGCGCCCCCTGCGCGCGAAGCTCGGGATCGACCCGACCGGGCCGGACATCCACCTCGGCTTCGCGTTCGTGTTGCGCCGCCTGCGCGCGTTCCAGGACGCAGGCCACATCGCCGTCCTCATCGTGGGCGACTACACGGCGCGGATCGGCGATCCGTCCGGCCGCTCCAAGGAACGGCGGGTGCTCCCGGACGAGATGCTCGACCGAAACGCCGAGCTCTTCGCCGAGCAGGCCTTCCGCATTCTCGACCGCGACCGCACGGAGATCCGCTTCAACGGCGAGTGGCTGGCGAAGCTCGACTACGCCGAGCTCGTGCGCCTGACGCGGACGGGGACGGTGGCACGCCTCCTCGAGCGCAACGACTTCGCCGAACGCTTCGCCGCCGGCAATCCCATCTCCGTCTCCGAGTTGCTCTACCCATTTGCGCAGGGCTACGACTCGGTAGCGATCGAGGCCGACGTCGAGGTCGGCGGCACCGACCAGCTCTACAACCTGCTCATGGGCCGCGACGTCATGCAGCACTACGGCCGCGACCCGCAGGCCGTCGTGACCTACGAGCTGCTCGTCGGTACGGACGGCGCGAAGAAGATGGCCAAGTCGGAGGGGAACTACATCGGGATCGAAGAGGAGCCGGACTCGATGTTCGGCAAGGTGATGTCCCTTCCGGACGAGGCTCTCGAACAATGGTGGCGGCTCACGCTGGGCCGGGAGGCTCCTGCAGGCGATCCGATGGAGTCGAAGCTCGCGCTTGCGCGCGCGATCGTCGAGCAGTGGCACGGGGAGGAGGCGGCAGCCGGCGCGGAGGCGCATTTCACGCGTGTCGTGCGCGAGGGGAAGCCGCCGGAGGACGTCGAAGAGGCGGAGCTGCCGGGAGGAGACGTGATCCACCTTCCGGCCCTGCTCGTCGAGCGCTTCGGGCTCGGGTCGACGAGCGAGGCCCGCCGGCTGATCGCCCAGGGCGGAGTCCGTATCGAAGGCGAGCCCGTCGAGGAGCTCGACCTTCCGCGCGAGCGGCTCGAGGGACGGCTTGTTCAAGCGGGAAAGCGCCGCTTCCTGCGCTTCCGCGCCGCCTGACCGCGGCCGGCGATTGTTGCTATGATGGCCTTCGCCTCGCGAGAGGCTGCGTAAAAGAGTCCCGCAACCCGACCAGAGGAGCGCCCTCTCAGACCAGACGGATACGACGCAGTACCGGTTGATCTGGAGGCCTCCGACGCGAGTTGGAGGCTTTTTTACGCCGCCTCGACAGGCGATGGTCTTTGAAAACTCAGCAGCGTGCAAAAACGTCGAGACCTTCGGCGCACAGCCCACATTGTGCAACAGCGGGCTGCGCGGTCGGAGGCTTAAGAACCCGTCATGCCCTTCGGGGCGTGACCTTTGAGCACAAGCTCAAAGTGGAACAGGCTTGCCGGCTAGTCCGGCAACCACTTTTCACGGAGAGTTTGATCCTGGCTCAGGACGAACGCTGGCGGCGCGCTTAACACATGCAAGTCGAACGAGAACCAGTCCTTCGGGGCTGGGGAAAGTGGCGAACGGGTGAGTAACACGTGGGTAATCTGCCCTCGGCACCGGAATAGCCCGGGGAAACCCGGATTAATGCCGGATAGCCTCTCGAGCCCTCGGGTTCGTGAGAAAAGGTAGCTTCGGCCTCTGGCCGAGGAGGAGCCCGCGGCGGATTAGCTTGTTGGTGAGGTAACGGCTCACCAAGGCGACGATCCGTAGCTGGTCTGAGAGGACGATCAGCCACACTGGGACTGAGACACGGCCCAGACTCCTACGGGAGGCAGCAGTGGGGAATCTTGCGCAATGGGCGAAAGCCTGACGCAGCGACGCCGCGTGCGGGAAGAAGGCCTTCGGGTTGTAAACCGCTTTCAGGAGGGACGAAGCCACTCGGGTTAATAGCCCAGAGGGTGACGGTACCTCCAGAAGAAGCCCCGGCTAACTACGTGCCAGCAGCCGCGGTAATACGTAGGGGGCAAGCGTTGTCCGGATTTATTGGGCGTAAAGCGCGTGTAGGCGGCCAGGTAGGTCTGCTGTGAAAACTCGAGGCTCAACCTCGAGACGTCGGCAGAAACCCTCTGGCTAGAGTCCGGAAGAGGAGAGTGGAATTCCTGGTGTAGCGGTGAAATGCGCAGATATCAGGAAGAACACCCGTGGCGAAGGCGGCTCTCTGGGACGGTACTGACGCTGAGACGCGAAAGCGTGGGGAGCGAACAGGATTAGATACCCTGGTAGTCCACGCCGTAAACGATGGGTGCTAGGTGTGGGAGGTGTCGACTCCTTCCGTGCCGAAGCTAACGCATTAAGCACCCCGCCTGGGGAGTACGGCCGCAAGGCTAAAACTCAAAGGAATTGACGGGGGCCCGCACAAGCAGCGGAGCATGTGGTTTAATTCGACGCAACGCGAAGAACCTTACCAAGGCTTGACATGCACTGGAATACCGGAGAAATTCGGTAGCCCTTCGGGGCTAGTGCACAGGTGGTGCATGGCTGTCGTCAGCTCGTGCCGTGAGGTGTTGGGTTAAGTCCCGCAACGAGCGCAACCCCTGTCCCATGTTGCCAGCGAGTAATGTCGGGGACTCATGGGAGACTGCCGGTGACAAATCGGAGGAAGGTGGGGATGATGTCAAGTCATCATGCCCCTTACGCCTTGGGCTACACACGTGCTACATTGGCCGGTACAAAGGGCTGCAAACCCGCGAGGGGGAGCGAATCCCAAAAAGCCGGTCCCGGTTCGGATTGGAGGCTGAAACTCGCCTCCATGAAGGCGGAGTTGCTAGTAATCGCGGATCAGCAACGCCGCGGTGAATACGTTCCCGGGCCTTGTACACACCGCCCGTCACACCACGGAAGCCGGTAACACCCGAAGCCGGTGTCCTAACCCGCAAGGGAGGGAGCCGTCGAAGGTGGGATCAGTGACTGGGGTGAAGTCGTAACAAGGTAGCCGTAGCGGAAGCTGCGGCTGGATCACCTCCTTTCTAGGGAGCTTCTCTAGGAAGCACCATGTCGACCTCGACTGAGCGATGTCTGATGGCAAGCAGCCGGAAGACATTGCTGCGTCGCTGCTGAGTTTTGAAAGACCGTCCCTGAGGACGGTTTCTGTGGGCGCCGGCCCGCGCGCACCTTGAAAACTCCATAGCGACAACAAAACGTGTTCTTTTCGATCAAGAGAATAAGGGCACACGGTGGATGCCTTGGCGCTGAGAGCCGATGAAGGACGTGGGTGGCTGCGATAAGCCCGGAGGAGGTGCTGACCAACCTTTGATCCCGGGATTTCCGAATGGGGAAACCTACGCGTGGTAATGCGCGCGTGTTCTCGCCTGAACACATAGGGCGAGCAACGGTAAGCGGGCGAACTGAAACATCTTAGTAGCCCGAGGAAAGGAAAGAAACCTCGACTCCCTGAGTAGTGGCGAGCGAAAGGGGAAGAGCCCAAACCTGCGTGGTGTGACAGGCGGCAGCCGTTGTCACGCAGGGGTTGTAGGGCCTGTCTTGATCCGTCTGCCGGCGGGTCGGGAAGTTACAAAGTCGTACGTCAGTCGAAGCGACTGGAAAATCGCACCACAGAGAGTAATAGTCTCGTAGGCGAAGACGTATGACCTTCCTTGACAGGCACCTGAGTACGGCCGGGCACGGGAAACCCGGTCGGAATTTGCGGGGACCACCCCGTAAGGCTAAGTACTCCTCAGCGACCGATAGTGAACTAGTACCGTGAGGGAAAGGTGAAAAGTACCCCGGAAGGGGAGTGAAATAGTACCTGAAACCGTGTGCCTACAAGCGGTCGGAGCAGCCTTCGCAGGCTGTGACGGCGTGCCTTTTGCATAATGAGCCAGCGAGTTACTCTTCAACGGCAAGGTTAAGGAAACGGAGCCGTAGCGAAAGCGAGTCTGAATAGGGCGATTCAGTCGTTGGAGGTAGACCCGAAACTGAGTGATCTACCCATGGGCAGGTTGAAGCGGGGGTAAGACCCCGTGGAGGACCGAACCGACTTAGGATGAAAACTGAGCGGATGACCTGTGGGTCGGAGTGAAAGGCTAATCAAACTCAGAGATATCTGGTTCTCCCCGAAATATATTTAGGTATAGCGTCATGCGTTCAATACCGGTTGTAGAGCACTGTTTGGGCTAGGGGGCCTACCAGCTTACCGAACTCAGGCAAACTCCGAATGCCGGTATTCCAGAGCATGGCAGTCAGAGTGTGGGGGATAAACTTCATGCTCGAGAGGGAAACAGCCCAGACCGTCGGCTAAGGCCCCTAATTCCTGACTAAGTGGGAAACGATGTTCGGTTGCCCAGACAACCAGGATGTTGGCTTAGAAGCAGCCACCATTTAAAGAGTGCGTAACAGCTCACTGGTCAAGTGGCCGGGCGCGGATAATGTAACGGGGCTCAAGTCAGGAGCCGAAGCCACGGACTTCATGCTTTTGCATGGAGTGGTAGGGGAGCGTTCCCATGCCGGCGAAGCGGCGGCGGAAGCCAGCCGTGGAGGCGTGGGAAGTGAGAATGCTGGCACGAGTAACGAAAGAGGAGTGAGAAACTCCTCCGCCGAATGCCCAAGGGTTCCTGAGTAAAGCTAATCTGCTCAGGGTTAGTCGGGACCTAAGCCGAGGCCGAAAGGCGTAGGCGATGGACAACAGGTTGATATTCCTGTACCACGTCTTCACCGTTATGACCGAAGGCGGGACGGGGTAGGCTATGGGATCCCAGGCGATGGTCGTCCTGGGGCAACCGCGTAGGGCGGGCCGTAGGTAAATCCGCGGCCCATTGAGCCTGAGACGGGACGCCGAGGTCTCCTAGCGGAGACCGAAGTTCCAAAAGCCATGCCTCCGAGAAAAGCGTCTAGGCAGGTGGAACGTGCCCGTACCTAAACCGACACAGGTGGGCAGGTAGAGAATACCAAGGCGATCGGAAGAACCCTCGTTAAGGAACTCGGCAAAATGGCCCCGTAACTTCGGGAGAAGGGGCGCCCCGGTAGGGTGAGAGCGGTTTACCCGCTCGAGCTCGAGGGGGCCGCAGTGAAACGGCCCAAGCGACTGTTTAACAAAAACACAGGTCTCTGCGAAGTCGAAAGACGACGTATAGGGGCTGACGCCTGCCCGGTGCCGGAAGGTTACGAGGAGAGGTTAGCCTTCGGGCGAAGCTTTGAATCTAAGCCCCGGTAAACGGCGGCGGTAACTATAACCGTCCTAAGGTAAATCGCTGCCCCCCGCGCTGGTAACAGCGCGGTGCGCATCTGGCCATATGCTGGAAACTCCGGGTATCCCGCGCTACCAAGTGACGTCCGATGTGACGTTTACCATGGTGACAACGTGTCGGGTGATGCGGACAATCAGCAGGAAAGGCTGGTCGAGTTTCGTGGCTGGGTAATCGGCTTCGTAGACGGAGAGGGATGCTTCTCCATCGGCTTCGTGCGGCAAGCAAGCCGTGGGAGTCGTAAAGGCTACGCAGCCGGCTACCAGGTGTTCCACCGGTTCGTCGTGACCCAAGGCGCGAGCAGTCGCCATTGCCTCGAAGAGCTACGTCAGTTCTTCGGCGTGGGGCGGGTGTACGTGGCCGAGCGGCACGACAACCATCGAGAACACCTCTGCCAGTACATCGTCGGACGGCGTAGCGAGCTGCTGGAGCGGATCATCCCGTTCTTTCAGCAGCATCCGCTACGCACCTCGAAGCAGTACGACTTCGAGAAGTTCGCACGATGCATGGCAATCGTCGGGAGCGGTCGACATCTGACCCGTGAGGGTCTCGTGGAGATCGCTCAGATAACAGAGACGATGAATCACCGCAAGCCCAGACACGAACTGATCAGAATCCTCAGAGACCATACGCCAGACATCCAGGACACTGGATGATGAGATGGTCCCCTCTGCATGGCGACATGCAGGAATTGCGATCCAAAGGAAGTCGCAATTCGCTCAGGGAACAAACTGAGTAAGACTCAGAGCGAAATTCCTTGTCGGGTAAGTTCCGACCTGCACGAATGGCGTAACGACTTGGGCGCTGTCTCAACGAGGGATCCGGTGAAACTGTAGTCTCGGTGAAGATGCCGAGTACCCGTGGTTGGACGGAAAGACCCCGTGCACCTTTACTGCAGCTTGACGTTGGAGTCTGGGGTACGTTGTCCAGGATAGGTGGGAGGCTTTGAAGCGGCGACGCCAGTCGTCGTGGAGCCAATCTTGGGATACCACCCTTCGTGTTCTGGGCTTCTAACCCGATACCGTGATCCGGGTCGGGAACAGCGTCAGGTGGGCAGTTTGACTGGGGCGGTCGCCTCCCAAAATGTAACGGAGGCGCGCAAAGGTTCCCTCAGCACGGTTGGAAATCGTGCGCAGAGTGTAAAGGCATAAGGGAGCTTGACTGCGAGACAGACATGTCGAGCAGGTGCGAAAGCAGGCCTTAGTGATCCGGCGGTAGAGAGTGGAATTGCCGTCGCTCAACGGATAAAAGGTACGCCGGGGATAACAGGCTTATCCTTCCCAAGAGTCCACATCGACGGAAGGGTTTGGCACCTCGATGTCGGCTCGTCGCATCCTGGGGCCGGAGTAGGTCCCAAGGGTTGGGCTGTTCGCCCATTAAAGCGGTACGCGAGCTGGGTTCAGAACGTCGTGAGACAGTTCGGTCCCTATCCACCATGGGCGCTGGAAGCTTGAGAGGAGTCGTCTCTAGTACGAGAGGACCGAGATGAACGGACCTCTGGTGTATCAGTCGTCGTGCCAACGGCGCTGCTGATTAGCTACGTCCGGATGGGATAACCGCTGAAAGCATCTAAGCGGGAAGCCCACCTCGAGATAAGGCTTCCCATCCCCTCGAGGGAGTAAGGGCCGTGGGAGACCACCACGTTGATAGGCGGGACGTGTAAGCGCGGCGACGCGTTCAGCGCACCCGTACTAATTGCCCGAGGTCTTGATTTTGAACACGTTAGTTGTTCGCTATGGAGTTTTGAAGGTGCGCCAACTCGGCGCCGCTTTCACAACTTTCGGTGGTCATAGCGGCGGGGCAACACCTCTTCCCATTCCGAACAGAGCAGTTAAGCCCGCCAGCGCCGATGGTACTCGGAGGGCAACCTCCCGGGAGAGTAGGACGCCGCCGAATTAACTTCCAAGGGCCGCGAGAGCGGCCCTTTTCTATGCCGCCAGGACGGGCGCGTCGCGCTCGAGCTCCCGCAGGCGCTTCACGCGCTCCTCGACGGGAGGATGCGTGGAAAAGAGACCGGCAAGGCCCTGCTGCTCGAACGGATTGACGATGTACACTGGCTCCGCAACGGGACTGCCCTCGAACTGGACGAGGTCGCTCGCCTTGTCCAGACGGACGAGCGCTGCCGCCAACGGGTGAGGCGACCCGAGCAGCAGTGAGCCGGCCCGGTCGGCGTCGAACTCGCGCTTCGGCGAGAGGAGGAGATGGACGAACGCGGACGCAACAGGGCCGAGGACGAACAGCAGCCACTGCCTGAACCAGCCGCCGATCCGGCTTGCCTCGACGATCGCCGCGGCGGTGGCGACGGCGACAGACTGGACGAAGACATCTCTGTGCCGGATGTGTGCCAATTCGTGCGCGAGCACTCCTTCGAGCTCCGAAAGGGGCATGGCCTGCAGCAGTCCGCGGCTCACCGCGATCGCGGAGTTGCGAGGCCCACGTCCGGCGGCGCATGCCCGCGGCAGGCCGTCCACCATGAGGTACAGGCGCGGCGTGGCCACGCCTGCCTGAGCCGCGAGCCGGTCGAGGGTCGAGTACAGCCCGGCGCCCTCGGCGAGCGCGAGCTCCCTCGCCCGTACGAGCCCGAGCACGGCTCGATCCGCGTACCACCACATCCCTGCGGCGATCAGCAGACCGGCGAAAACGAAGATCACACAGAGCCCGTAGCCGTTGAGTACCCACCCGAGCCCGCCGAGCAGGGCACAGATCACCAGGAAGAGCGCCCAGACCTTGAGCAGGTTCCGGGCGACGAGGAGGCGGCTAGGACTCGTCTTCGCGTTCGTCCTCGGTCAGCCCGCGTGGGGGCCAATCCGGCTCGGGAGCGTCGCAGCGGCTGGAACAGTGGAGGGACGCGATGTTCTGTAGAGGGACGAGGATGTGGCCGTTGAGCTCGATGTGCGCCACCTCGTCGACGAAGCAGTACGCGGTGAGAACGCCCTCCTGATAGTCGCCCCCGAACAGCGCGACCTCGACACGCTCTCCCTTGTACTTGCTGGTGTAGTCCTCCACCGGGTCAGTCTATCTCGCGCAGTGAGCCGTCCTCGAAGGCCAGCCTGTACACAGTGCAGTTGTCCACTCGCGGCACGAACCCGACCTGAAGAGCATGCCGGCGGAGCGTCCGGATCGAGCCGCCGTGGGAGACGATCAGCACCCGCTCGGCGGGGTGCCGGCGCGCGATTTTCGCGACTGCAGCCAGCACCCGTGCGAGGTGGTCGTCCCGGGATTCGCCGTCATGCTCATCAGCTCCGGGGAACCGCTCGTCGATCTCGGCGCGGGTCAGTCCGGACCAGGAGCCGACGTCGATCTCTCGCAGGCCGGGGTCCTCGACAAGCTGCACCTCACGGCCGTCAACGATGATTCGAGCGGTCTCGGCGGCCCGCCGGAGATCGCTCGTGTACGCGGCGTCTAGCGGCTGGTCCGCCAGCGCGCGGGCGAGCTCTCGCGCCTGCTCGCGTCCGGCGTCGTTCAGCGGTGGATCGGCGTGGCCCTGGTAGCGGCCGTCCCGGTTCCAGTCGGTCTCTCCGTGGCGGACGACGATGAGCTCGGTCACGTCGGGCGAGATGGTTGATGCCATGGGATCGCCTGCTCCGGGGCGCGAGCTGGCACGTCTGGAGCGCTGCTCCGGACGCTTGCCGTTGCCGGGAGCATCGGTGAGCGGCCGACGCGGCGAAGCGCAGGCACGGTGGAGGCCGGCTCCGCCGGCCGTAGCCGGGCCGGAGCGGCCCAGGCGTGCCAGATCGCGCAGCCGGACGCGTGAGATCGTGGCATCAACCATCTAGGGTAACGAGCCATGGATCTGGGGCTTCGCGACCGCGTCTGCGTCCTCACGGGCTCGACCGCCGGGGTCGGGTTGGAGGCCGCGCGCATGCTCGTGGCTGAGGGTGCGCGGGTGGTGACCTGCTCGCGCCGCGAGGAAGCGCCCGGAGTCGGTGAGGCGCTGCACGTGTCCGCCGATCTGGGCGATCCCACCGTTCCCGGTGAGCTCATCCGCCGCACCGAAGAGCAGCTCGGCCGTGTCGACGTCCTCGTGAACAACGTGGGGGACTCGTATCTCGCCAAGTTCGACCAGCTGTCCGAGGATCAGTGGGAAGATATGTGGCAGCTGAACGTGATGAGCTTCGTTCGCACGATTCAGTCGGTGCTCCCGGGGATGCGGGAACGGAGAGACGGCGTGATCGTGAACGTGTCCTCGACGGCCGGCAAGCGCCCCTCGACGGGGATGCCGAACTACACCGTGACGAAGGCAGCCGTGCTGTCGCTGTCGCGGCTGGTCGCCGATCTGTACGCGAAGGACGGGATTCGCTGCAACGCGATCGCGCCCGGGCCGACGCTGAGCGAGACATGGCTCGCACCCGGGCGGCTAGCGGACCAACAGGCGGAGCAGACCGGGAAGTCGCGGGAGGAAGTGTTGGAGGCGGTTGGCGCCGGACGTCCTCTCGGCCGGATGGCCGAGCCCGCGGAGATCGCGGCGGTCATCGTCTTCCTGTGTTCGCCGCGCTCGTCATACGTGACCGGCGCCGCTTGGAGCGCGGACGGCGGCACGGTCCCGGTGATCATGTAGCGGCGTCGCCGCGCCCGCTTCAGCACGGACCTCTTGACGCTTTCGGCACGCGCGCGATACCGGTCCGGGCGGCCCGCGTAGCTGTCCCGCCCACATAGGTTGTGAACGGTTGAGGTGATATCCGGCCCTCCTTTGAGGCTGTGGGTCTTCCCGGGCCTACGCCCAAAGGAGGGCTCGGATGACGTTTCACCGTAACGCCAAGCTCGGACTGGCTGGCCGCTACGCGCTGGTATGCGCGATCGGCGAGGGGATGTCGCTGAAGGCGGCCGCGGCCGCGTTCAGTGTCTCGCCCGCGACGGCACACCGCTGGTGGCACCGCTGGCTGGAGGCGGGCGAGGAGGCACGGGCGAGCTTGGCCTGCCTGTTCGATCGCTCGAGCAGGCCGCACCGATCGCCCCGGCAGCTCTCGGGCGAGCTCGCCGAGACGATCTGCGAGTGCCGGCGCCGAACCGGGTGGGGGCCGCGCCTGGTTGCCGGGGCGACCGGCTTCGCCCACTCGACCGTGTGGAAGGTGCTGAAGCGTGCGGGGATCTCGCGGCCGCGCACACCCGCGCGGGAGCCGGCCAACCGCGACGAGTGGCCCTGCCCGGGAGACCTGCTGCACATGGACGTCAGCCGCTACGCGCGCTTCCTGCGGCCCGGACACCGCTTCACCGGCGACCGCTCCCAGCGCGGCCGACAGTGGATGCGCCCGGAGACGAGGGTCGGGTACGACTACGCGCACGCGATCGTCGACGACCACTCGCGGATCGCCTACGTCGAGCTGCACGATGACGACAAGGCAGCCACGGTGACCGCCTTCGTCGAGCGGGCGCTCGCCTTCTTCGCCGAGCGAGGGATCGTCGCCAAACGGCTGATGACCGACAACGGCTTCAGCTATGTCCGCAACCGCTCACTGGCCGAGCTGCTCGCCCGCCAGGGCATCCGCCACCTCACCACTCAGCCGTATCGGCCGCGAACGAACGGCAAGGTTGAACGCTTCCACCAGACGATGGCCCGCGAGTGGGCCTACGGTCTCGCCCACCGCACCCATCGACACCGCAACGCCGCTCTGCCACACTGGCTCGACTACTACAACCGGCGACGGCCGCACAGCTCACTCGGAGACCGGCCACCGATCAGCCGCGTTCACAACGTCCGTGGGTAGGACACGT